>CAWDOM010000007.1:0-239450 GCA_963803925.1 uncultured Actinomycetota bacterium
AAGGCATGTACACCATGGGCCGCGACGAGCTCGACTGGGTCAAGGCCACGTTCGACGCTACCGACCTGCCGACGGTGACCACCTGGGAAGATTTCGTCAAGAAGGGCTACTACGTGGTGCCGCCACGCCCGGCCGACCGCAAGCCCACACCGGGTATGCGCTGGTTCGCCGAAGACCGCGAGCGAGACACCCCCGACTGGGGCCCGGCCCCCTGGGAAGTCGTGCAGGGCAAGGGCCTGCAGACGCAGTCGGGCAAGATCGAGTTCGTCAGCAACAGCCTCAAGCGCGCGGCGGCCACCGGTCTCGTCGATCCCGAGCGGCCGATCATGGGGCCGCAGTACATCCCGAGCTGGGAGGGCCACCACACGACCGAGTTGCTTACGAAGTACCCGCTGCAACTGATCATGCCGCACCCGCGCTACACGTTCCATACTCACAACGACCACAAGGACAGCTGGACCAACGAGATCAAAGACCACCGAGTCCTTCACTCCGACGGCCGCTACTACTGGATCATGCGCATCAGCGGCAAGGACGCCGCCGCGCGCGGCATCGAAGAAGGCGACCTGGTTCGCGCGTTCAACGACCGCGGCTCGGTGATCCTCTCGGCGCAGGTGACCGAGCGCATGGCGCCCGGCGTGGCTCACTCCTACGAGTCGTGCGCCGAGTACGACCCTATCGGGGTGCCGGGTGAGTCTCCCGACCGGGGTGGTTGCGTGAACGTGCTTTCGCCCTCACGGTTCATCACGCCGATGTCGTCGGGCATGGCCAACAACTCGTGCCTCATCGAGATCGAGAAGTGGCACGGCCCGGCGGACAAGGAGGTGGCGTGATGACCGGTGCGGCGCGGCCTACAGACGTGAAGAAGTGGAACCTGGTCATCGACGTGGCCCTCTGCAACGACTGCAATTGCTGCTTCATGGCCGACAAGGACGAGTTCACCGGCAACGACTGGCCGCCGTACTCCGTGGCCCAGCCCTGGGAGGGGGCCCGCTGGCTCGACATCGAGCGTAAGGAGCGCGGCCAGTTTCCGCAGATCGAGGTGGTGCACCGTCCCGGTCTGTGCATGCACTGCGGCGACGCTCCGTGCATGGCCGCGGCTCCCGACGGCGCCGTCTACCGGCGTCCCGACGGACTCGTCATCATCGACCCGGTCAAGGCCAAGGGGAACAAGGCTCTCGTCGACTCCTGCCCCTATGGCGCTATCTACTGGAACGACGAAGCCGGTGTCGCCCAGAAGTGTACCGGCTGCGCGCACCTGATAGACGAGGGGTGGACGAAGGTGCGCTGCTCGCAGGCTTGTCCCACCGGCAGCATGAACCTGGTTCTCGCCGACGACGCCGAGATGGCCGAACTCGCGAAGAAGGACGGCCTGGAGGCCCACCGGCCCGAACTGGGCACGGCTCCCCGGGTCTACTACAAGAACCTCTACCGCTGGACTCGGGTGTTCGTGGCCGGCAGCGCGTACTACGCCGACAGTGGCGACTGCGCCGAGGGCTGCGCGGTGACAGTGTTCAAAGACGGAGCGGTGATCGCCACGGCCGTCACCAACAACTTCGGCGACTTCCTGGTGGACAAGCTGGACCCGGGCGTCGAGTACACGGTGGTCATCAAGGCGGCCGGATACAAACCGGTCGAGGGCGCGGCCGTTCCGACGGCCGCCAGCCTGACGCTGCCGGCCGTGGCGCTCGAACGAGCCTCCTAGCGACGCGCGAATCTGGCGAAGGAAGAGGAGACCCACATGGCAGAAGACCTGGAGGCGATGGTCCGCCGCCTGAACGATATCCATGAGATCACGAACCTCATGGGCAGATACGAATTCTTGACCACAGCGAACATGTTCACCGAGACCGTGGAACTCTTCGCGAAAGCGGTGCCGCAGAAGATCGAGATCGGCCCGCTGGGCGTATGGGACGGCATGGACGCGGCCCATCGTTGCTTCCACGGCTTCCACAACTGGACCTCGAAGATCGGCGTCGCCATCGAGGGGCAGATGATGCAGCACACGCTCGCCACCCCCGTGATCGAAGTGGCTCGCGACGGCGAGACCGCCAAGGGCGTGTGGATGTCGCCCGGCCATGAAGCCCGGGTGCTTGGCGGCAGGCTGACCGCTCTGTGGGTATGGGGCACGTACGGCGAGGACTTCGTCAAAGAAGACGGAGCGTGGAAGATCCGCAACCACCACGTCTACCTGAACATCATCACGCCGTACGAGGTGCCGTGGACGGCGTCGCCGGCGGGCGACCCCGGCGACATCGGCGACATCTTTCCGCCCGGCCTGCCCGACGAATGGAAGCCCGACCGGCCGAGCACCTACTCGTGGATGTACTCGCCGGCGGCGGTCATGGAACTGGTGCCCGCGCCGCCCGCGCCGCACGATACGTACGACCCTTCGACCGACTACATCGTCTGACCACGTAGCCCGGCAAACATGGCGGCGATGCGCCGATGCGCCCGCCGCCCCGACGCGCGTAGGGAGGCATCGCTATGAGCGACCGCAAAGAACTCACGGCCGAGGAGAAGGCCAGGCCGTACGCCAAGTACTACTACCTGCCGCCGGCCCCGCCGGCGGCGCACCACGCCGAGATGCTCAAAGACCTCAAGCCGCTCGACCCGGCCAAGGCCGACGCCATTCAAGACGCCAACGGGCTGTTGGACCCGGGCTATACCGAAGGTGAGAACGGCTACTGTGTGATGCCCGATGGGAGCGCCTGCATCGCCCTCCGCCACCCCATGAAGGGCGCCACTCCCGAGATGATCGACTGGTGGTTCGCCTGGCACGGCCTCGAAGATCTGAGGTACAAGCTGTGGTATCCGGAGATGCACGTGTCGGCCCGCCTCGACCCCGAGGAGCGGGCCAAAGTGCTCGACCCGGCGCGCACCCTGCCGCAGAGGTTCCAGGGACTCACCCACCACGTGGTCGAAGATATCGGCGGGGGAGTCCTCAATGCCGTGGATATCAGCTTCCTCACGCCCGAGGATTTCGGCTTCGACATGGCGCGCTATGGGCCCCCGCACGCGGAAGCTTTGGCGGCCGCCAACGTGATCGCGCGCGGTGTGGATGACCCCAAGGACGGTCCCGGCCTGCCGGTCGCCTTCGTCCACCTGGTGCGCAAGACCGACGACGGCATCGAGGTGCGCAACCGCTTCTGGGTGGGCTACCAGATCGTCGACAAGAAGCCCGTGCTCATGCTGCCCCCGGGCATGCGCATCCCGGAGGAGGCCGCGCGGGGATTGTTCTTGCACGACGTTCAGGAGTTCGCCAACCTGGCCTCCATCCTTCCTCAGTTGTACGCGGAGACGGAGGGCAAGGTGGCCTGAGCCGCCCCGGAGATCGCGCGGCCCTCGCGCGGCCTAACGGCTCGTCAGATTCCAGATGATCTGCGCGATCTCTCCACGGGTGGCCTTGCCATCGACGTCGAACGTGGCCAGATCGAGGCCGGCCACGAGGCCGCTGTACTCGGCGACCCTGATGTTGGCGCCATGAGCCGGGTTGGTGGTCGTAAGGCCGCCGACCCAGTTGGGCGGGGGCGTGCGCAGGAGGGCCGGCTTGAAGCTCTGCGCGCTCCGCGTGACGATCGTGAGCAGCTGGGCCCGGGTGATGTCGAGGAACGGCTTGAACAGGCCGTCGGGATAGCCCTGTATGAGCTTGTTCGTCGAAGCGACCGCCACGTAGTCGTCGGGATAGAGGTTGTCCAGCGGGCGGCCGACGTCGGCAAACGCAAGCGGAACGCCTCCCTCGGTAACCGGCAGACCCAGCCCGAGCACTATCATCTTGGCGAACTGCTGCCTGCTTACTGGTTGGGCGGGTCGAAAGGTGCCGTCGTCGTAGCCTGAGATGACGCCTCGTTTCGACAGAGCGGCGATCGCGCGGCGGTACGGAGAGTCTACGACGTCGGAAAACGGAACCATCTGGCTCGGCGGAGGCGGCATGACCTCTGCCAGTACCTTCACAGGTGTCTGCCGGCCGACAGTCGTACCGTCACCCAGTTGCCCGAAGTAGTTGTCGCCCCAGGCCCAGAGTGACTCGTCAGCGTCTAGGGCGAGGGAGTGGCCGTACCCGGCCGAGACAGAGAGCCAGGCGGTCTGGGCGCCTATCCGCACGGGGGCGTTTCGAGTGGTGAGCGTTCCGTCGCCTAGTTGCCCGTCTTCGTTGTTGCCCCATGTCCACAAGGAGCCGTCGGCCTTGATCGCCATCGAATGGGTGAGACCCGCCGAGACATCAATCCAGTCGGTGCCTGACCCTATGCGGGCGAACTCCGCACGCGTCTCGGTAGTGCCGTCGCCCAACTGCCCGACCTCGTTGTCGCCCATCGTCCACAGCGAGCCGTCGTCTTTGATGGCCAGGGCATGGGCGCCGCCCATCGACGCGACCACCCAGTCGGTCTCGGTTCCTATCCGATCGATCATCGTCTCTATGCTCAGACCCTGCAACGTCTCCAGATCGGCACTGAGATCGATCTTGACGTCGTATTCGAGCGCCCACATCGAGCCGTCGGTCTTGAGCGCGAGACTGCTCAAGAAGCCGCATGAAACCGCCGACCAATCGTTGTCGGCGCCGAGCCGGGTCGCGGTCATCGAGGGAACGGCATCGACCAGTGGCTCATCAGAGAACAGCGCCGAGAAATCGTAGCCCACAGACCACAACGTGCCGTTCGATTTCAGGGCGAGCGACGCCAGCAACCCGGCCGAGACCGCGACCCAGTCGTTGTCACCACCGACCCGCGCGGCCTGCAGCACGGTCGTCTCGTCGCCGACAAGCGCCTCGATCGACCACAGCGAGCCGTCGCTCTTGAGGGCCAACGAGCCGGCCATGCTTGCCGAGGCGAGCACCCAATCGGAGTCGGCGCCGACGCGCGTCGGCGTGAGCATGCCCTCGATATGCTCGCTCGGGAGCTCACCCCTCAGGTCGTAGCCCCAAGCCCACAGCGAGCCGTCGTCCTTGACCGCGAGGGAGAGAAAGCCGCCCGCCCCGAAGGTGGAACTAGCGTGAACGTCACTCGCCAGAGATGCCGCCGAGGCTACCGCTGGCCAAAGGAGCAGCAGCGCCAGCGCCACGAGGACGACGGCGCGACGGACCAGAGGATGTGAGCATGTAGAGCGCTGCGAAGAGTCAGCTGTATGAACAGAGTGCACGGACCGGCCCCCCTCCCGTTGAGATGTTCATGTGTGCGGCTGCCGAAGAACGAACCCATGGCCCCAACGTAGCACCGCAGCAGACCACGCACCGCTCCAATCCACAACACCACGGGTGGTGGAGCAAGAAGCGCGGCACGAGCCCGTATTCAGACTCGAAGACGCGATACACTCCTGACCAGATGCAGTGCGAAGGAGACCGTGCGCATGGGTTGGTCGGAGAAATACTGGGACGATGTCAGGATGGAGCTCGTGCAGCCGGCTGCTGGGCCGGCGCTCGCGAGCGGGTGCGATGCCGCTCGCGAGCAGGATGATCCAGGCGCCCTCGCCGACAGCGTGCCGGCGGAGCCGGCCGGCGGCGCCGGCACGGCGGATGAGATCTGATGGAACTGTACCTACTCCGAGCGTTCCTAGCCGTCGCCGACGCCCGTAGTTTCAGCGGCGCCGCGCGTGTGACCCACTCTACCCAGTCGGCGCTCAGCCGCCAGATCGCCAAGCTCGAGAGAGAACTCGGGGTGCAGCTCTTCGCCAGATACGGCCGGCATGTCGACCTCACGCCCACCGGACAGCTCCTGCTCCCGCTTGTCGAAGGCGTGGTGGCGGGCACCGAGAAGGTGATCAGCGTCGCGCGAGAACAGGTCGGCACGGCCACCCGCAAGGTGCGATTCGGCGCTGTGCCCAACGTCCTTGCCAATCTGCTGGCTCCCATCTTGGTCAACTTTCTGGCCGAGTCTCCCGACATGAGCGTCGATCTCATTGCCATGGAAGACGCCCCCATAGAAGAGGCGGTGGTCAACGGGGAGCTCGATTGCGCCGTGATCACGCCCTGGGGATCGAGCCGCGTGGTCACCCGGCACCTGCTCACCGAAGAGATCCTGCTGGTGGTCCCCGAAGGCCATTCTCTGGCGAGTCTACCGGCGGTCTCGTTCGAGATGCTCGCCGAAGAATCGATACTTCTCCCTCCGGCGACTCACAACTTCTACAACACGGTCGCGGCCGCCATGCGCAAGGCCGGCATCGAACCCCGTGATCCTTACCGGGCCAACTATCCCGAACTGACCAAGGCTCTGGTCAGAAAAGGGGTGGGGGTGGCCCCGTTGCCGAAGATGCTGGCGACTGGAGACGGTCTCGAGGGACTGGTCGCCATTCCGTTCGCCCAGCCTCTCTACCGCAATCTCTGCCTGGTCTACGCCCGGGGCCGTTCGTTGTCGGCCGGCACGCGGGCCCTCATGAACTACGTGAGGGCGGCGGTCGCTCACCAGACGACCTGACGCGCATTCGCCAGGCTTCGTTGGCGTGCGGGCAGATCACGCCCCGGCGCCCGCCCTGGCGCCCGTGCCGGTCGATTCGCCGCCGGCTTCTACAGGCTCGAGACCACGGTCACGGCCGTCTTGAGGCGGTGGGCAAACAGGTTGCGACGAGTCTCCTCCGGCTTCGATGAGACCGGCAGTGGCGGTATAGGGGGCTGGGCCGCGGCCGGCGCCGCGAAGACGATCGACCGGTCGCCGCAGCTTGGACACGGATGGCCGAGGGCGCGGGGCCGTCCGCACCTCTGACAACTGATGACTCTCATGGCACTCTCCTCTCGATACTGCTCTCTGATTCATGTGTCGGACGCCGCGTCGCAGGTCTGCATTGGACCAAGGTCGTAACCAGGCTCTCGGTTTGGCGGCGCGCGCGTCTGAGACCCGACCCATTCCCAGATGTGCTGATAACTATGAACCTTGGGAATACCTTTTTCGCTGCATGAAACGCTTGGGCCGAGGGGTATCTCCGTCTCAAGAATTGCAGTACCGTGAATAGCGATCAACCATCGCCCGGCTCGCGGGCGGTATGTCTCCGACAGGAGGGACCAGGATGGCGGACGCACAGGTGCCAACGCAGGGGAGCAAGACGGTTCTGAAGGGTCTCGGCCAGTGCTCGTTCACGCGCAACGGCGACCCGGCGGCTATCGACGTCAAAGACGGCAAGATTCTCCGCATCAGGCCGCTCCACTTCGAAGACAAGTACACCAAAGACGAGATCAAGCCGTGGCGCATCGAGAAAGACGGCAAGGTTCTCGAGCCCAACCTCAAGAGCCATCTCGCCCCCTACATGCTCGCCTACAAGAAGCGGGTCTACTCGCCCAACCGCATCCTCTACCCGCTCATCCGCGAGGACTGGGATCCCACCGGAGCTCCCGGCTCCACCGGCCCGGGCGGCCGCAACGAGCAGAACCGCGGCAAGAGCAAGTACAAGCGCATCACGTGGGATGAGGCGACCGATCTCATCGCCGCCGAGATCAAGCGGGTGCGTTCCACCTACGGCCCCTACGCTGTACTCTGCCACGGCGACGGCCACGGCGAGACCAAGATGGTGCACGGCCCGCACTCCTGCCAGATGCTCCTCATGGAGAAGGTCGGCGGCTACACGCAGGCCATCCGCAACGCCGATAGCTGGGAGGGCTGGTACTGGGGCGCCGAGCACGTGTGGGGCGAGGGAGCGCAGGGTCACTCGACCGACGCCGACAACGTGCTCTACGACATCACCCAGCACTCCAAGATGCTCATCGCCATCGGCTGCGACCTCGAGACCACGCCGTGGGGCTTCGGCGGCCAGTTCCCGACCAACGTGTGCTACTTCTGGAACGATCTCGGCATCAAGCAGATCTCCATCGCCCCCGACCTGAACTACTACGCCGGTGTGCATGCCGACAAGTGGATCCCCATCTTGCCCAACACCGACGCCGCGCTCCACCTGGCCATCGCCTACACCTGGATCAAAGAAGGCACCTACGACAAGGAGTACGTCGACACCCACGTCGTCGGCTTCGAGCCGTTCCGCGCCTATGTAATGGGCGAAGAAGACGGCGAGCCCAAGAGTCCGGCCTGGGCGGCCGAGAAGACCGGCGTCAGCGAGTGGACCATCAAGGCGCTCGCCCGCCAGTGGGCCAAGCAGGCGACCTCCACGCTGCACTACTACGGCGGTTCGTACATCCGCGGCCCGTACAGCCACGAGCCCGCTCGACTCGAGGTCTGCCTCGTGGGCATGCAGGGCATGGGCAAGCCGGGCGTGCACGTCTACAACAAGATGGCCGACGGCCTCACCCAGCTCGACATGCCCCGGCCCGAGATCCTGCTCAAGCTCGACGTCATCCGCAGCCAGGTGTGGAGCGGCCGGCCTCTGCTCAACGTCACCAAGCAGCTCATCCCCAAGACCCAGCTCCACCAGGCCATCCTCGAGGGCAGTTGCTGGTCGTGGGGCAACACCTCGCTCTACGCCCACGTCGACGACCAGTTCAAGAAGTACACCTATCCCATCCCCAAAGAAGAGGGCGGCAGCGAAGTCCACATGATGTGGATGGACAATCCCTGCCGCAGCACCTGCTGGAACAACAGCATGGAGTCCATCCAGGCCTTCCGCAGCCCCAAGCTCGAGACCATCGTGGTGCAGCATCCCTGGCTGGAGAACGACACCATCTACGCCGACATCATCCTGCCGATCAACACCAAGCTCGAAGAGCGCGACTTCGCGCAGATCTCGAGCGCCTCGCCCATGAACGGCATCGCCATCGAGGAGAAGGCGATCGAACCCTTGGGCGAATCCCTGTCCGATTACGAAGCCGCCGGCGAAGTGGCCAAGAAGCTGGGCCTCTACGACGAGTACACCGACAAGCTGACCATCGACGAGAAGATCAAGTGGGGCTACGAGGTGTCGGGTTGCGCCGAAGCCATCACGCTGGGAGGAGCTGAACGAGAAGGGCTACTACTACATCCGCACCGAGGACGACTGGGAGAAGTACCCGGCCGGCATGCGCCTGTTCTACGACGATCCCGAGAAGAATCCGCTGAAGACTCCCACCGGCAAGCTGGAGTTCTTCTCCCAGCGCCTGGCCGACCACTTCCCCGACGACAAGGAGCGGCCGCCCTATCCCAAGTGGATCGAGAAGGGCCCCTCACACGACGAGCGCATCTCCAGCGAGCGGGCGAAGAAGTATCCGCTGCTCTTCGTGAGCAACCACCCGCGCTGGCGGACCCACGCTGAGAACGACGACATCACCTGGACCCGCGAGATCCGCACCTGCAAGGTGAAGGGCCACGACGGCTACATGTACGAGCCGGTGTGGATCCATCCCGACGACGCGGCGGCCCGGGGCATCAAGGACGGCGACATCGTCAAGCTCATCAACGAGCGCGGCACCGTTCTCGGCGGCGCCATCGTGTGGGAGCGCATCATGCCGGGCGTTACCTACCAGGATCACGGCGCCCGCGCCGACATGATCTCGACCGAGGCCGGCAACTCCATAGACCGCGGTGGCGCGAACAACCTCATCTCGCCGGCCAACGGCACCTCGCAGAACTGCTGGGGCATGGCCACGAGCGGCTACCTGGTCGACGTGCAGAAGGTGACGGCCGCCGAGATGGAGGAGTGGCGGGAGAAGTACCCGCAGGCGTTCGAGCGCGACTACGCGCCGGCTGCCGGTCTTCGCTACATGACGTGGATCAGAGGAGAGGAGTAGTCGTGGCGCAGACGAGCAACAAGAAAGTCTTCGTGGTCGACATCGCCCGCTGCAACGGCTGCTACTGCTGCCAGATCGCCTGCAAAGACGAGCACGTGGGCAACGACTGGCCGCCATACGCCAAGCCGCAGCCCGACACCGGCCAGTTCTGGTGCCGGCTGAACGAATACATCCGCGGCACCGTGCCCAAGGTCAAGCTGCACTACGTGCCGGTGCCCTGCCAGCACTGCGACAATGCTACCTGCCTGGCGGCGTGCCCCGTCGAGGGCGCCATCTACCGGCGCGAGGACGGGCTTGTCGTCGTCGACCCGCAGAAGTGCACCGGATGCCGCGAGTGCCTGCTCTCCTGCCCGTACGACGCCATCTTCTTCAACGAAGACCTCAACATCGTGCAGAAGTGCACCGGGTGCGCCCACCTGCTCGACAGCGGCTGGACCGTGCCGCGCTGCGTGGACATCTGCCCCACCCAGGCCATCAAGTTCGGCGACGAATCGGAATTCGCGGCTGAGATCGCCGAGGCGGCCAAGACGGGCCAACTGACGCAGCTCGGCCCCGTCGACGAGAACAAGCCGAAGGTCTACTACCTCAACATGCCCAAGCGTTTCGTCGGCGGCTTGGTGTACGACCCGGCGGAGAAGGAGATCGTCGAGGGCGCGAAGTGCACCCTGGTCGACGCCGAGACCGGTGAGAAGACGGTGGTCGAGACCGACGGCTTCGGCGACTTCTGGTTCAAAGATCTCAAAGAGGGCTCGTTCGCTCTCACCATCGAGGCCGAGGGCTTCGTCCCCGTGACGTTCGCTCCGGTCGACACGACCGACGATGTGAACTTGGGTGAGATAGCGCTGAGCCGCTGACTGTGACCGACGGAGTGATCGGGGGCGAATGAGCATGAGCAGATCGCACGATACGCAACGCTGGGTGACGCTGGTCACCTGCCTGATCGCCAGCCTCTGCGCCGGCTTCGGCTACACCTGGAGCGTGCTCCTCAAACCGATGGCCGAACAGTTCGACTGGAGCGCCTCCGATGTCTCCCTTTCGTTCACCGTGCTGATCGTGTTCGCGGCGAGTACGTCGATCTTCGTAGGCAAGGCCCTGCAGTACCTGCAGCCGCGCACCTGCCTTCTGGCCGGCGCCGTGGTCTTCGGGGCGGGCATCGTGTGCCTCGGCTTCACGAACTCCCTTGGCATGCTCTACGGTCTCTCCTGTGTCTCGGGTATCGGGCTCGGCATCATCTATCCGGGCGCCACCATGACCAATCTGGTGCGCTACTTTCCCGACAGACGCGGGCTGGCCTCGGGGTTGTTGGCCGCCGGCTACGGGCTTGGTCCCGTCGTGTGGGCGCCGATAACCGTGGGTCTGATCAGCCATGTCGGTTTGATGTGGTCTTTCAGGATCATGGGAGCGCTCTTCTTCGTGCTCGTCGCCATCTGCTCGCGCCTGGTGAGCACGGCCCCGCACGGGTATGCGCCCGCGGGATGGTCTCCCAAGGCGGAGAGGGTCTCGCGGGCCCAGGGCGCCGCCGACAAAGACTGGAAGCGTATGCTCACGACCCCGGTCTTCTGGGTGCTCGCGATTCTCTTCACCATCGGCACCACGTCGGGGCTCATGGTCATCGGGCACGCCTCGCCCATCGCCCAAGATGTTCTCGGCATGTCGCCGGCGGCGGCGGGCGCCGTGGTCAGCTACCTGGCCGTCGGCATGGTCGTGGGCAAGATCGGCTGGGGAGCCCTGTCCGATCGTATCGGGCGCTTTCCGGTGTTCGTCATGATGCTCATCTTGGCCGCTGTCGCCCTGATGGTGATGTGGGGGGCCGACACCTACGCGCCTCTCGTGCTCGGCATCTGCGCGGTGGGCCTGTGCTACGGCGGGTTCCTGGCTCTGATGGCCCCGATCACCGCCGAGGCTTTCGGCAACAAGAATCTGGGCATCAACTTCGGCATCATGTTCCTCACCGTCGCGTTGGCGGCCTACGTCGGCCCGCGCCTGGCGGCGGCCGTCTTCGAGGCCAACGGCGGCGACTACGGCTGGGCGTTCATCATCGCCGCGATCATGAGCGCAGCCGGGCTGGTGCTCGTCGGCGCTTACATGGCGCTGGCGCGGCGCAAGAGGCCGGCGAGACTCGGGGCGCGTCCGCGCCTTGGCGTCGAGGAGGTGGAAGCGTCTGAAGCGTGAGGCGAGCGCGGAGGCGCAGGTCGAAGGTCGCAGTCTTACTTGACGATCTCCACCTTGTTTCTACCCGTCTGTTTCGCTCGATAGAGGGCGCTATCCGCCAGTTCCACCAGGGAGCTTTCGTTCGCTACGTTCTGGCCCAGAAGCGCCGCGCCTCCCAGGCTCAGGGTCACGCGGATCGTCTGCTGGCCGTCGGCCACTGAACAGTCTTCAACCGATCTTCGCATCCGTTCGCCGATGAGCGCGAGGTCGTCGCGAGAGGCCGCCGGCAACACGGCGAGGAACTCCTCGCCACCGTAGCGCACAAGGATGTCTCCTTCTCGGAGAGCGGTGCGCACCGAGCGTGCGATCGTCTGCAGAACCCTGTCTCCCACCGGATGCCCGTACGTGTCGTTCACGGCCTTGAAGTGGTCGATGTCCATCATCAGCACGCCGAGGGGGGTGGCCGCCCGCACCGCCCGCTCGAACTCCTCGTGGAGCCTACCCAGTCCGAAGCGCCTGTTGTAGACGCCGGTCAGCGGGTCCAGGGCGGCGAGGCGTTGCAGACGCTCATGCACCAGAGCGTTGTTGAGCGCCAACCCGAACCCCTGCCGGAACAGCTCCGCGCGCGTCCGCTGGTCAGCATCGAAATGGCCGGCCGTGCCCAGCACGACCACACCCAGGGGGACGCCCCGGTAGGACACGGGGAGTAGGAGGGCCTCTTGGGGCTGAAAGTCGGCCAGCACGCCGTCCACCCGGAGGTCCGGCGGAAGCTTGACTACCTGGCTTTCGTCTCTGCGAAAGGCAAGAAGAACAATGTCGCTGGATGCGATCTCACCCGGCTCCTTGAGCCCTCGACAGGCGGCGACGCTCATCTTGCCGTCTTCTTCGTAGAAGATGAGCCCGCCACTGGCGCCGGTATGCTCGATGAATTGCCCGATGGTGTTCTCAGCCAGAGTCTCCAGCTCGAGTGTGCTGGTCAGCATCTCGAAGAAGGAGCGGACGGCGCTCTGCGTGTCGAGGGAGTGAACCAGCGTCTCCACTAGGTGGTTGAAGGCGCGGGCGCTCTCGCCTATCTCGTCGTCGGAGTCAGCGGGCACCATGCAGTTGCCGGCGTCGCATAGTCCTGGATCTCCGCCCTGGATCACGGTGCGGAGACTTTCCTCCGTCCGGTGCGTCGCCGCGGCGAGGGCGCGCAGCCGCGAGCCGACGATCTGCTTCGCGAGGCCGTAATTGATGGCTCCGACCGCAGCCCCCGCGCCCAAACAGGCGCCAAAGAAGGTGGGCGTCAACGCAACGCTGCTTCGCACACCAAGGGCCAGCATGAAGAAGGGAAAGAGCAGGCCTATGGCGAGCCCGAAGCCGATCATCCAGATCGCCAGGTCGTGAAAGACCTTCCTCGTTATTCGCACGGTTCACCCCAGATCGGTCGTGGACTCGAGCCGGTGCGTGGTCGGGGCCTGTCAATCATACTATCGGTGGTTCGCGGGCGCTTCACAAGAGCGGATGGCCGCACACAAGGCGGGCGGCTTGGGGTCGTCCTCAACGAGGCGCCGCGGTTCGGTCCGTGGGGCCTAGCAGCGGCCTCTAGCGCCCGGCGCGCGTTCTCGCGTCACGCCGGTATTCGGCAGGGGTGTTGCCGTACTTCTTTCTGAACTCTCTGTAGAAATAGGTCTTGTCCTCGTAGCCTGAGTCGGCGACCACCTCCGAGACGGGCATGACGCTGTCTTCGAGCAGCTTCGCCGCGTGCTGTAGCTTGATCGTTTTCACCAATTGAGCGAAGCCGCTGCCGGTGTAGCCAGGGCCTTCTGACTAGCCGAGCCCAGACAATGGGCGGCGGAGAATGTGGCGCCGCGGCTTGTTCAGGAGCACACCTTCGACGTCACCGAGTACCTGGTGATGCTCAACGAGACGCGGCGCTTCAGACTCGATCTTCAGCCCTTGACCGGGACGTACGTGGTGCACGGCCATTGTCACCAGAAGAGTCTGGGCATCGGCTCGTGTCCCGCCGCGCTGTTGCGCCTGATCCCGGGAATCACGGTGCACGAAGTCGACCAGCTCGCCCAGCACGCCGGCGAGGTCGTGGCCTGTGGCATTTCCTGCCGGTCGCAGATCGAGATGGGCACCGGAAGGCGTGTGCTCCACCCGGTGGAGATCCTCGCGCGGGCTCTTCGGCCGTAGGCGGGTTAGCGCAGTCCCGCGGGCGGGATCCGTCTTGGCGCTAGACTGAGCTACGACGCCTCACGGCGGCCGTCCTCCACTCGCACTCTCAGAGCAAGCTGATGATCGAGGCGCACTACGGCCAGAGCACATCGGCGATATCGTCGAGCCCCAGACTCCGAAGCTTGGCCTCGCCGGGCATGGCGCTCGCCCGGTCCCATTCCATCAACTCGAGGTATTCGTTGTAGATCTGGTCGTGGGTGAACGTGATGCCCGCTCGTGGGCCGACCTCCTTGGGGGGCACGCCCCGCATCCTGTCCGGATATGTGAACGGGCCCGCCAGACCTTCGCGGAGGTTGAAAGCCTGTCTCACGTTCGTGACGCGTTCTCCCGTCTCGATCAGCTCGGCGGTGCTGAAGTCGTCCCAACCCGTGATCGCCTTGACCGCTTCGGTGATCTGGCCCGCATCCGCGTACGCGCCCATGACGAAGTGGCACAGGCCAAGAGCGCTGATCGCGTGCGTGAAGTTGGTACTTGTCTTGTGGTACAGGCCCCGGCCGATGGGACTGTCGTCGTTGACCTGAGGGATGTCGAGACCGGGCGGGTGTTGCCCGCCTCCTTGGTTGTGCCTGCCTGGCGTGGGGTCCGCGCCGTAGCCGATGGCGAAACCCCAGCCGCCCCGCGGGTCGTGGGCCGCGATCTCCTGGCCTCCGATCTGCATGGCGTACCGCTCGCATCCCTTGCCGATCTTCTCAGTCGCCCGCTTCAGGCCATCGGCGAGCACGTCACCGAAGCCTTCGCGTTTGGCGATCATCTCGGTGAGTGTGACGATGGCACGGTGATCACCCCACTTCATGTCGATGCCGGTCTCCCCGGAGGTGAGAACACCGTTCTCCATGCATTCGATCGTGAAGGCCACGCACGCCCCGGCCGAGATCGTATCTATGCCGAGCCGGTTGCAGATGTCACTCGCGACGATGAGCGAGTCGAGGTTGTCGTTGCAGCAGTTGCTCCCGAACATGGCCATCGTCTCGTATTCGGGCTTGTGCGCTCCTTCTGCGTACTCATACTCCCCAGTGCCGGCCCGCATGATGCCACCGCACGCGATGGGGCAGCGCCAGCAGGCATAGCGGCGCTTCTGCTTCGCGATGACGTTCTCCGCTTGGCAGTCGGTGAAGTTGGGCGAGTCGATCTCGGCGACGCCTGACCAGTTCTTGGCGGGCGCTTCGTCGATCTTGCACATGATGTCGTAGATACCGGGGGTACCCGTCTTGTGGAGCAGGGGATACGGTCCCGACAACGCGTCCACGTGCCTCTTGCGCATCTCGCGCAGAACCGTGGGCGGGGCCGCGGCCGAAGGCCGCTGGCTGCCCTGGACCGCGACCGCCTTGAGTCTCTTCGAGCCCATGACGGCTCCGAGCCCCGACCGCGCGGCCGCGCGGCCCTTGTTGTTCATGACACTCGCGATGAGGGCGAGCTTCTCTCCAGCCGGCCCGATGCAGGCCACCTGCACGTCGGCGCCATGCTCGGCCCGCAACGCCTCTTCGGTCTCGAAGGTATCGAGCCCCCAGATCCGCGTCGCGTCCTTCAGTTCCGCGAGTCCGTTGCTGATGTACAGGTAGACCGGGCTATCCGAAGCGCCGGTGACGAACACCGCGTCGTAGCCCGCGAACTTCAGGTATGGGCCGAACTCCCCGCCCGAGTTCGCGTCGCCCCATCCCCCGGTGAGGGGCGACTTGCCCACCACCATGTACCGCGATCCTCCGACCGCCTCGGTGCCGGTCAGGAGGCCGGTGACGAACCCCAGGATGGCCTCGGGACCCAGCGGATCCACGCCCGGCTTCTGACGGTCGAAGAGGATGCGCGCGCCGAGCCCGTATCCGCCCAGGTACTTTCGGTGGATCGTTTCGTCGACCGCCTCATCACGCATGTTCCCGGTGGATAGGTCCGCCCAGAGGATCTTCTCCATAGCTCCGTAACCCATGTGTTCCTCCTTGACAGGTCAGCTCAATCCACCAGCGACAGGCAGCGCCACGCCTGTGACGTACGAGGAGAGGTCGGAGGCCAAGAAGAGCGCGGCTCCGGCGATGTCCTCGGGTGTGCCGATGCGCTGCAGGGGCACCTCCGTACCGAGCATGCCGAAGAAGCCGTCTTTCTCTTCGCCGCTCAGCGACCCTATGGTCTCGTCGTAGAACGACGTGCGTACCGGTCCGGGCATGATGGCGTTGACGGTGATGTTGTCGCGCGCGAACTCGGTGGCCATGTCGTACGTGAGGCCGAGCAGCCCGGCCTTCGCCGAGTTGTAGTGCGCGGTGGGCTTCGGGGGGTGGACGGCGCCGATCGACGAGATGTTGACTATCTTGCCGTACCGGTTGGGCTGCATGCGCGGCGCCATCTCCCTGCTGCACAAGAAGGCGCCCTTGAGATTCAGATTCACCATGCGGTCCCAGGCCTCGTCGGTGATAGCGGCAAGGTTGGAGGGCGTGTGCACCCCTCCGAGGAGCGCGCCCGCGTTGTTGACCAAGATGTCGATCTTGCCAAAGGCGGCGACGGTCGCGTCCGCCATGGCCCTGATCTGGCCGGCGTCTGTAACATCGCACGCGACCACGAGGGCTTGGCCGCCCGCCGCCTCGATCGACCGCAAGGTCTCCTCCGCCTTGGGCATGGCGACATCAGCGATTGTCACCTTCGCGCCCTCCCTCGCGAAGCGCTGCGCGATTCCCCTGCCTATGCCGCTGGCTCCACCGGTCACGATGGCCACTCGACCTTCTAGCAACATCGCCGTCCCCTTTCGCTCGCATCCAGTGTCGTGTGCTGACGATTGCGCGATTCAAGGCCCCGATCGGTCCGCCGAAAATAACCTAACCAATATAAAAGAATAACGCGCCTTAACGATTTTGTGGCGAAGATTGTTCGCCTTCGATACACTCTTGGCGGAGTCGGCGCCGCGACTGCGGGCCTGTGCATGGGAGGCCGGTGTATGGGGCTCACACAAGATCTGGTCGGGCATATCGTAGAGACCGGTTTCGGGTCTCTCGACGCGGCGTGCGTCGAGCGTGCGAAGTGGCGGGTGTTGGACGTCTGCGGTTGCGCGCTGGCGGGAGCGACCGCCCCCGGTTGCGACCTGGTGCGAGACCTGGTCACCGGGTGGGGAGGGTCGGCCGAGAGCACCATCCTGGGGCATGGGCAGCGCGTTCTCGCCCAGAACGCGGCATTGGTGAACAGCCTCATGGCCCGCTCCTACGACCACGAGCCGGTCGAAGCCGAGTTCGACGATCGCGGCGGCCCGGCCCACATCAGCGGCACCACGGTGTCGGTGGCTCTGGCGATGGCCGAGAGACAGGCGGCCGGCGGAGAGCGTCTGCTCACCGCTCTGCTGGTAGGCGACGACATCGCGGCGAGGCTGGCCGTGAACTCAGGTTTCGACTTCAGCCTGGGCTGGGACAACACCGGCACCGTCAATGTCTTCGGCGCGACCGTGACCGCCTGCAAGGTGCTCGGGTTGAATGAGCAACAGGTCTTCCACGCTCTGGGCATCGCGCTGGGCAGGCTCTCGGGCACCATGTCAGGAGTGTTCGACAAGACGCTCGCCTTCAAACTGCCGATCGCCTTCGCCGCCAGAGAGGGCATCGTGGCCGCCGAGCTGGCGGAGCGGGGCTTCCCGGGCGTCGACGACCCGTTTCTAGGACCACGTGGCTACTTCGCGATGTACTGCCGCGACTACGACGCCACGCAGGTCACCAAAGACCTGGGCAGACGCTTCTACTCCGATTGCGTCATCAAGCCCTATTCGTCGTGCCGGATGACCCACCCCTTCATCGAGTGCGCGCTGGCCCTCGTCACGCCGGGCCCGATGTCGAGCGGCGACGTGGCTGAGATCACCATCCACGCGACCCAATCGGTGGTCGACTCGTTCGTCGGACAGCCGTTCTCACATTCCAGTCCGCAGCAGCCCGACGGGGCGTTCAGCATCAGGTACTGCGTCGCCGCGGCCCTGATCTGGCGAGCGGTCGGGCCGCGGCAATTCACGCCGGAGAGCCTCCACGACCCAAGGATCGGCGAGTTGATCGGTCGCATGCGCCTCGTCGCCGATATGCGCCCGTCGGCGCCGGACGACAGCCAGGCCGAGGTGCAGTTGCTCATGAGCGACGGCCGGACCCTCTCCGCGCGATGCGCCCGGGCTACGGGCGATCTGCGCGATGGCAGGGTTGGCGCGGCGGAGATACGATCCAAGTTCTTGGCGAACGTCGAGTTCGCGCGGTCGATCGACAGGGAGAGCGCGGAGCGTGCCGTGGCGATGGTCGAGAACCTCGAGAACGTGAGCGCCGTGGGAGACCTCACTCGGCTGCTGGCGAAGGGCGGCGACGGCGTGTGAAGACGGCGCTGGAAGAGATCGTCGGCGGCGAGAACGTGGTGACGGCCGCGGAGGTACTGGCCGAATACTCGCCTCAGTCCGGCTTCGACGCATCGGGAAGCGCGCGTTGCCTGGTCAGGCCGGGCAGCACGGTGGAATTGCAGGCGGTGGTGAGGTGGGCCAATGAGGAGGGGGCGCCCCTCGTGCCGGCAAGCTCCGGGCCGCCGCACTGCCACGGCGGCGCGGCGCCGGACGTGGCGGGCGCGGTCATCGTCGACCTGCGGAGAATGGACCGCATCGTCAGGGTCGACGCCCCCAACAGGGTGGTCATCGTCGAGCCGGGAGTCACGTTCGGCGAACTGCAGCGGGAGTTGGCCGGCCACGGTCTGTCGGCGTACATGCCGTTGCTCCCTCGCAGCGGCAAGTCGGTCCTCGCAAGCGTGCTCGACAGAGAACCCGTCGTGATGCCGGGCGCCCACTTCGACAGCACCGATCCGATGCTGTGCACCGAGATCGTCCTCGGCACCGGGGACAGGATGCGGACGGGAGAGGCCGCCGGGCCTGACTCACTGGAGCAGCAGTGGGAGATCGGCAAAGCTCAGGTGAGTCCCTTCGGCCCGACCCAGATGGACATGCAACGGCTGGTGTCGGGTGCCCAGGGGACGATCGGCATCGTGAGCTGGATGTCGGTCAAGTGCAGGTACTCATCCGCGCTGACGCGCGCCTTTTTCGTCCCCAGCCGCACCCTGGAGCCCCTCATCGACCTGAGCTACGAGCTCACGCGCGTCCGCTTCAGCGGCACTATCTTCATCGTCAATGGACTCAACCTAGCCGGTCTGCTGCGCCGCACGCCCGAAGAGATCGCTTCCTTGCGCGACGACCTCCCTGCCTGGGTCCTCTTCGTCAGTTGCGAAGGTTACGGACCTCTGCCCGAGGCCAAGGTGGAGTATCTCCAGGCCGACCTGGCGGAAATGGCGCAGCGGCACGGCCTGCGCCCGGCCGCGGCGCTCGGCGGCGCCCAGGCCGGCGAGCTCTCGGAGCTTCTGACCCGGCCGTCGACCGAGCCCTACTGGAAACACGCATTCAGAGGCGGCTGCAGCGACATCTTCTTTGTGACCACCCAGGAGAAGACGCCCCAGTTCGCCGAGGTCATGTCGCACATGGCCGCGGGGCACGGGTTCCCGGGCGGCGACCTGGGGGTGTACATACAGCCGGTGGTGCAGGGTACCAGTTGCCACTGCGAGTTCGACCTCTTCCACGACCCGGCCGACCGGGTCGCGGCGGACACGACCAAAGCCCTCGTCGCGGCCGCTGTCGACGAACTCGAGGCACAGGGGGCCTTCTTCTCGCGGCCCTACGGACTCTGGCGCGACGTGGCCTACCGGCGCAGCGGCGACACCGCGGCCATGCAGAAGAAGACACGACAGATTTTCGATCCCAACGGCATCTTGAACCCCGGAAAACTCTGCTTCTGACCGCCCCGCAGCGGAGGTAGCCTCGTGGCTTGGGAAGACTATGAACACGACATGCAGCGGTGCACGCGCTGTTCGTACTGCAAGTGGATACCCTGGCGCTTCATGGACGACACCGAGTTCATGCAAGGGTGCCCGTCTGTGGCGCGGTACCACTTTCATGCCTTCTCGGCGGGCGGGAAGTACAACATCTCGTACTCACTCTTGCAGAACCGGCTCGAGATCGACGACAGCTTTCTCGACATCGTCTACAAGTGCCTCATGGACGGATCGTGCGACATAGCCTGCAAGATGCAGCAGGACCTGGAACCGTTGCAGCACATGCAGGAGCTACGCACCAAATGCGTCGAAGAAGGGCAACTGCTGCTCCAGCACGTGCCGTTGATCAGGAGCCTCCGCAAAGAAGACAACATGATGCTGGCTCCCAGGGCCGAACGAGGCGACTGGGCAGAAGGGTTGGATGTCAAGCGGGCGACCGAGACCCCGGCCGAAGTCGTCTACCACGCCGGCTGTCGCTACTCGTACGACAACGATCTCTGGCCGGTGGCGCGGGCGGGGGTGGAGCTTCTCCAGCTGGCGGGGGTCGACGTCGGCATCATGGGCAAGGACGAGAGCTGTTGCGCCGGCCGGGCGTACGAGTTGGGCTACGTTCAAGAGATGGTCAAGTTCGCCCAGTCGCAGGCGGAGGCCCTCCGGTCGTGCGGCGCGAAAGCCATCGTCACGCCCTGCGCCGACTGCTACGCGTGCTTCAAGGTGCTCTACGACAAGATCGGCATGAAGCTCCCGATGCCCGTGTACCACATCACCGAGTACCTCGAGACGGCGATCGCCGGGGGAGCCTTGAAGCCTCGCGGAGCCCCGGCGATGAAGATCACCTACCACGACCCCTGCCACTTGGGGCGGCTGGCCGAACCGTGGGTCCACTGGGACGGCACAGAGGTGAAGGCCCCCGGTGTGCAGATGTGGCTGCACGACCCGCCCAAGAAGTACCGCCGGGGAGCGGGCGGGGTCTACGACACCCCGCGCGCCATCATCCGCGGCATCCCGGGTGTTGACTTCGTGGAGATGCATCGCATCCGTGAGTACGCGTGGTGCTGCGGCGCCGGCGGCGGGGTCAGCGATTCGTATCCCGACTTCGCCATCTGGACGGGGGCCGAGCGGCTCAGGGAGGCCCGCAGCGTGGGCGCCGAAGCCATCGTCAGCGCGTGCCCCTGGTGCAAGAGGAACCTACTCGACGCGGCGGCCGAGACGGGCGACGACATCCAGGTGCTCGACATCATCGAACTGGTTCGCCAGGCCGTGTAGCGGCGCCGGGACCACGAGCGGTCAGGGAGTCTGAACATGAGATTGACGGACGAGGAATACCAGGCCCTTGAGGAGATCGTCGGGCCCGACTACATCAGCGACGACCCGGTGATCGGCGAGTGCTACAACCAGGTGTGGGGCAACAAGCTGGTGTTCGGGCAGAAGCACACCGACCCACCCTCGGCGGTGGTCTGCCCCGCGAGCGTCGAAGAGATCGTGGCCATAGTCAGACTGTGCAACGAGCACGGCATCCTGTTCAAGGCCCTGAGCTCGGGCTTCGAGTGGGTGGCCACGGTGCTTGCCCGCGAGAAGGGCATCCTCCTCGATTTGAGGCGCATGGACCGGATCCTCGAGATCGACGAGAAGAACATGTTCGCCGTGGTCGAACCCTTCGTGTCGTGTCACAAGCTGCAGCTCGAGGTCAACAAGCGCGGTCTCTACATCGGCAAACCCGGCGTGGGATACAGCGGCAACGTGATCGCGGTAGCCTGTTGCCACCAAGAGATGACCATCTCCCAGATCTACACGAGTGGCTACGGCCGCAACGTACTCGGCTGCGAGTGGATCTTGCCCACGGGCGACATCCTCAATCTCGGCACCAGCGGGAGGGACGGCGGCTGGTTCTCGGCCGACGGACCGGGATTCAGCCTGCGCGGAATCCTGCGGGGTCGCTCAGGGGCCAACGGCGGTCACGGGGTCCTCACGAAGGCGTGCGTAAAGCTCTACCCCTACTACGGCGAGGTTCCGGGGCTGAGGCGCCGGCCCGGTGAAGCTCCGAGCCTGGCGCAGCTCGAGGGGGTCCCCGACCACTACCGAGCCTTCGTCTTCACCTTTTCCACGCTCGACAGCATGCTCGCGGCCTCGGCCGAGATCGGCCACGCCGAGCTGGCCTGCGTGCTGGCTCCCGGCTACATAGCCACCGGTTTCAACGGAGAGGGCAACGACGAGGAGTGGGCGCTCATGCAGAAGGCCACCCCCGAGGCGACAGAAAAGGCCCGCAACTCGGTGCCGGTGACCATCAACGGCCACTCCGCCCGTGAGTTGGAGTATCGGGAGAGGGCCACGCTCGCCATCGTGGAGAAGTGGGGCGGCTACCTCGACCCAGGGTTGAACGATGCGGAGATCGTGGCGCGGCGGTTCCAGTACCAGTTCTGGTCGACGGGCGTCCCGGCGGTGAGGGCGACCGGCGACTTCATGGTCTCCATCCAGGGGGCCGACGGCTCGCCCGAGATGCAGATGCACCACCGGCCGGTAGAGATCGAGGCTTTCAAGCCCTTCGCGGAAAGCGGGGCGATTCTGCAGAACACCGCGGGAGTCGTCTACCGTCCCCAGGAGCACTATTCCCTGGGCTGCTCGGGTGGAGTCGGCACCTCCTTCGACCCGTGGGACCCCGTTTCGCTCGAGGCGGCCAGGGAGTATCAAGACCGGGTCTACGATCCGGGGGGCCCGTTCACGAGGTTCGGCTACACCAACCGGGGGGCCATGATGCAGATCGAGTCCATTCACCATATCCACGAGAGGTGGGGACCGGTCTACGACGGCTGCGACTACTGGCTTCGCAAGGTCAAGGCGATGCTCGATCCCAACAACGTGGCCGATTGGTCGGCCTATGTGCCGGCGGAGTATGGTGACGATGGACAGCCCTGACGCTCCCATGGACAACGTGCTCGAGATCGTCGTCTGCATGAAGGCCGTGATCGACCCCGAGGCGCCCCACCACACCTTCGCCATCGACGAGGCGGGCAAGAGGGCAGTGCCGCCCAAGGGGTTGCCTCCCGTTCTCAGCCCCTTTGACGAGAACGCCCTCGAGTGCGCGCTGAAGATCAAGGACGAGCGCGAGTGCAGGGTGACGGTCGTCAGCGTGGGCAAGTCTGTCCCACGGAGCCTGCTGCAGACCGCCCTGGCCGCCGGCGCCGACCGCGCCATCGCCGTCGAGGACACGCGGTTCGACAACCTCGACCCGTTCACCACCGCGGCCGTCCTGGCCGCCGCGATTCGGAGAGCCGGGGTCTTCGACCTCGTCTTCACCGGTCGCCAGGCCGCCGACTGGGATGCGGGCCTTGTGTGGGCGGGCATCGCCGAGCACTTGGATCTTCCGTGCGTCACGGTCGCTCAGAAGGTGGAGGTGCGTGACCGAAAGGCCATCGTGGAGCGCTGCGTGTCTGACGGCATCGAGATAGTCGAGGCGGAGTTGCCCGCTCTCGTGACCGTGAGCAACGAGGCGGGCGAACTGCGCGCCGTCGCGATGGCCGCGTTGATGAAGGCGAAGCGGCAGGAGATCCTGGCGTGGCCGGCCGCCGAAATGGGATTCACCCGGGAGTGCGTCGTGGACCTGGCGGCACTTACTCTGCCACCACTGGAGATCGTCGGCCGGTACATGATCGAGGGCGGCGACGCGGCGGAGAAGGGCCGCGGACTGGCCCGCAGGCTGGCGGAAGAAGGCATCATCGAGAGGGCCGATTGACATGCGCGACGACGTAGGGGGTCGCGAAGGCGTTCTGGTGGTCGGCGAGATCGACGGTGACCGCCTCTCGCCGCTGACGGTCGAGCTCCTGGCAGTCGGCGCGCACCTCGCCGGCGATATCCACCAGCCTCTGTGCCTCGTCCATCTCGGAGCCGAGACCCCGCCTGCGTTGGCTCAGGCCTTCGGCTACGGAGCCACGGCGGTCTACGCGACCGGCGACCCGCTGCTCGGCGGCTACGGCCCCGACCTGTTCCTCCAGGCCCTGGAGCAAGTCGTGAGTCAGCTGAAGCCGCGCATCGTGTTGTTCGGGCAGACCGACAGGGGCTGCGATCTCGCTCCGCGTCTCGCCTTCAGGCTGCGGACCGGAGCGACCCTCGACTGTGTCGACCTGGCGATAGACGGCGACACCGGGCTTCTGCTGCAGGTGAAGCCCGTCTTCGGGGGCAAGGCGCACGCGACCTTCCGCTGCACCGCGCTCCCTCAGATCGTCTCGGTGCGGCAAGGGTCGTTCGAAGCGGCGCCCTACGTCGAGTCGGCCGCGAAGACGGTCGGCACGATCGTCCTCACGCTCGACCCCGCTCGCTCGCGAACACGATTGGTGGAGAAGATCCAGGACGACACCCTCTCGCTTGCAGTGAGCCTGGTCTCGGCCTCGGCAGTGGTGAGCGGTGGGAGAGGTCTCCGCGGCAAGGACGGCGTCGATCTCATCGCCAAGACCGCGGATCTGCTCGGAGGAGCAATAGCGGGAACGCGCGCCGCCGTAGAAAGCGGGTGGCTGCCGCGGTCGGTGCTCGTCGGGCTGACCGGGCGGAGGGTGAATCCCCGCCTGTACATGGCGGTCGGCATCTCGGGGTCGCTGCACCACATGGCGGGTTGCATGCGCTCGCGTACGATCGTCGCGGTCAACTGCGACGAATCGGCCCCCATCTTCGCGTTCTCCCACATCGGGGTCGTCGGCGACTACCGGCGAGTCCTCGAGGCGTTCAACGACGAGGTGGACATCATCAGGCGTGGCCGCTCGCCCGGAGCCTCGCCGGTTTGACGTGTCGCAGCTCGCGGTGCTATTTAGTTAAGAGCCTCAATGTAAATCAGTCGCAGAGGTGTTCAGATGAAGATAACCAAGGTGGAGTGCATCCCGGTCTCGATCCCCTTCGCCAAGCCGATGATCATGTCGGGCGGGGCGGTCACCAAGTCCGACGCCGTCGTGCTCAAGATCCATACCGACGAGGGTTTCACCGGCGTCGCCGAGACGGGCGATACCTCTCTCTGGTACATGGGGGAGAGCCAGGACTCGATCATGTACAACCTCACCACCATCTTCGCGCCTCACATTCTCGTCGGCGAAGACCCGTTCAACATCGAGACCATCGTGGCCAAGATGGACAAGGCCACCCGCGCGAACAACCACTCCAAGGCGGTGGTGGACTACGCCCTGCACGACCTCATGGGCAAGGCGCTCGGCGTGCCGGTCTACAAACTCCTTGGCGGCTTGTCGAATCCGAAGATCGCTCTGGCGTTCGTGATGTCCTCGGGCACGGCCGAGGCCGTCGAGGCCGAGGGCCGGGCGCTCGTGGCGGCGGGTTTCGAGGCCCTCAAGCTGAAGGTGGGCGCGCGGACTCCCGACGAGGACATCGAGATGGTGGGGGCCTTGCGGGCGGCCGTGGGCGGCAAAGTCAAGGTGATGATAGACGCCAACGGCGGCTGGATGTACCACCAGGCTCTGTACGTGTTGCAGCGGGTGGCCAAGTACGACATCTTCGTGGCCGAGCAGCCCGTGCCCTGGTGGGACATCGACGGTTTGACGAGGCTGCGCCGCAAAGTCGACGTGCCCATCTTTCCAGATGAATCGGCCGCGGAACTCGGCCACGTGCTCCAAGTGATCGAGAGGGAGGCCGCCGATGGCTTGTTCCTCAAGGTGCCCGAAGGCCGGCGGTATCCTCAAGTCGAGGCGTTGGGTATCGGTTGCGCAGGCCGCCAACCTGCCGGTGATGTGCGGGTGCATGATCAACACCGGCCTGGGCGCCGCCGTCGAAGCGGCCTTCCTGGGTGCGACGGCCTGGATGGGCAAGATAGAGCAGGAGTCGATCGGCCCTCTCAACCTCCACAACATCTACGACACGGTGAGCGGCCCCATCGAGAACGACCTGGCGAAGCAGCCGGTGCGCTACGAGAAGGGGTTCTTGTACCCGCCCGACGGTCCGGGGCTGGGTGTCGAACTCGACGAGGAGGCCCTCACAAGGCTGGCGGCGCCTGGCAAGCAAGCGGTGGTCATCGGCAGGTAGCGCATTGGCGCGGGTCTGGCGGACCGCAGAACGGACGTGCACGACGAGGCCGGGGAGCAGCCACTCCCCGGCCTCGTCTTCGCAGGAAGCGGTGTGAGATACCGAAATATTCGTCAAACTAAACTAATTGTCGGACTATTTCGGCGAGATCATCACGCCCTTGGCGGCGAAACGTGCCCTATCTGCACTTGAAAACCCTGCAAAAAGACGCTATATGGCGGTCAGAAGATAGCTAAATGAAGGTTAAGTAAATTCTTGACCGCACGCCTCATGGCGCGTTATGTTGTAGGCGCGCGGCCATCTGATCTGGACTGTCCTCGGCGGGGACGAGTCAACGGCCGTGGTACGTGTTCCTCAGTGCGTGTTCCGCTTCAGGGACAGAGGAGGGAGGCCTTATTGACCCGCACCGACGCAGCCGACCGTGGCATCCGACCCTACGAACACCCGTTCAGCACCCACCCTACCGCAGAGGGAGGCTTTGGTGGCGACGCTCGATGAGCTCCAAGCACGACTGACCCGTTTGGACGACATCCGGAGGATCGAGGATCTCCAGAGGGTCTACGGCTACTATCAGGATTATGGCGAGTGGCAGAACATCGTCGATCTCTTCACCGATGACGATCCGAGCGTGGAAGAGGCCGATCGTGGAGTCTACCGGGGCAAAGAGAGCGTGCGGCGCTACTTCGTCGATCTCCTTGGCGCGGGTGGCAAGCCGCAGCGAGCGGGTTGGCTCAACATCATGTTCCAGCTCCAGGGAGTCATCACAGTCGAACCCGGCAGCACGAACGCCGCCGGGCGGTGGTACGGCCTGGGCATGGAGGCCAAGCCGGTCGTCTCCTTGCACGAAGGCGAGTTGCGGCAGACCTGGATCCACGGCATATACGAGAACACCTACGTCAAGGAAGACGGCGTCTGGAAGTTCAAGAAGCTCTACTTCAACCTGGTGTGGCGGACACCGTACGAAGACGGCTGGCTGAAGGTGCCTGTCGTTGGCCAGCATGGGCCCGACAAGAACGTGCCGCCCGACTCCGGTCCGACCGCCTACCGTCCATATCCATCGGGCTATCACGTTCCGCTCTCGTTCAAGCACCCCGTCTCCGGCGAATGACGGGCGGTAGATCATGACTCTCGAAGAGCTCGAACGCGAAGTCACTCGCTTGGAAGACATCCAGGCGATCAAAGACCTGCAGTGCAAGTACGGCTTCTACATGGATTCGCACCATCGTCAGGAGGTGTACGACTGCTTCTCTGACGATACCGAGTCGGTCGAGATCGAGAGCACCGGTCTCTTTCTCGGCAAGAAGGGCGTAGGCAAGTTCTTTCTCGACAACGACCTGCTCGAGCCGGGCCAGACCGAGACGCCGGGCTGGATAAACATCCTCATCACCATGGACCAACCCGTTATCACGATCGACCCGTCGGGCACCACGGCGGCGGGCAGATGGACCACGTGGCTGGCCGAGGCCATGAACGTGGGCGGCATTCCCAGACAGCAGTGGGTCCAGGGCTACTACGAGAACGAGTACGTGAAGGAGAACGGCAGGTGGCTTTTCAAGAAGCTCCACTGGAACGTGACGTTCTTCACGTCGTTCGAACGGGGCTGGTTGAGGGTGCCCCTGCTCGGGATGCTCGACAGGCCCGACGCCGACGCGCCGGCGCCCCACTTCCATCCATATCCCTCGGGTTACCGGCTGCCCTACTCGTTCGCGCATCCGGTGACGGGAGAGTGAATAGGAATCAACCGGGGGGTTGTGTGGCTCTATGAGACATCTCGGCAAAGGAGGGTGGTGCGCACGAGCGAGAAAACGGCTTGTACCTCGTGAACGGCATATCTATGAAGGAGTGGAGAGGTAATGAAAAAGCGATCAGTCATTCTTGTTGCGGCATTGCTCCTCGTATCTCTCGTTCTGATCATGGCCGCGTGTGGCGGTGAAGACGACACGACCACGACGGCTTCTCAGGCCACCGGCACCACGGCGGCCCCGACCGGCGACGTCAAGGTTCTGAGAATGGCGGTGCCCTGGCCGGTGGGCGACCCGGTCACCGACAACTTCCAGCTGAACTTCGTTGACAAGTTCAACGCGGCCCAGACCAAGTACAAGATCGAGCTTCATCCGGCCGGACAGCTACTCGCCATGCCCGACAGCTTCGAAGCGGTGCGCACCGGGGGCGTTGAGATAGCCGGCTGGCCTACGGCCGTGTTCGGGAGCATCGTGCCCGAATTCATGCTGGCCGAACTGCCCTTCTCGGTGAACAGCATCGAGGCCGACGCCGAGTTCAACGCCATGATGACGCCGATCTACGACAAGGCCCTGATGGCGAAACACAACATGAAGACCGTCGTCAACTTCACCTGCCAGGGCCTCGACATCATCAGCGTCGACCCGGTGCAGTCCCTGGCCAACTGGAAGGGCCTCCTCTGCCAGACCATCTCGCCGGTTACAGCTAAGGTCGTCGAACTGCTCGGCGGCGCCGGTGTCGCCATGGACTTCTCCGAGGGCTACCAGGCCCTGCAGAAGAAGGTCATCGTAGCCACTCTCCAGTCTGGCTCGATGGTCATCATGTTCAAGCTGAACGAAGTGGCGAAGAACATCACGAGGGCCTACCTAACGCCGGCCAGCATCGGCGCGTGGATCAACCTCGATGTCTACAACGCCATGCCCGATGACGTGAAGGCGGCCTTCGACCAGTGCGGCAAGGATGCGCAGGCGGCCATCAACGCCAACATGATCAAGCTGTATCACGAGAACTACGACAAGATGGCCGGCTTGGGTATGACCGTCTACCCGCTGCCGGGCGCCGAGCGTGTCTCGTGGGCCGATAAGTTGAAGCCCTACGCCGACGAACTGCTCGCCGGCGTCGACCAGGCCACCGCAGACGAGGTGCGCAAAGTCACCCAGCAACTCGACGAGAAGTACCCGTACATGGACAAATAGGACATGCACCACCCCGCGGCCCGCTGTACCCAGCGGGCCGCGGGGTGGAGGAGTACATCGTGAAGAGATTCTTGATCAAGGTAGACCGCGTAGTCGAAGTCGTCGGCGATTGGGGAATGATCGTCAGTGGCATCCTGATCCTGATCATCGGCCTCCTGACGACCTACGGGGTCGGTAAACGGTATATCTTCAACAATCCTGACCCATACACGTACGAGATGAGCATCATATTCCTGGTGGCCTGCATATTGCTGGCGCTACCGGGAATCCAGTGGCAAGAAGGAATCTCCGGGTCGATTGGATTCTTTCCCACTTCTCCCAGAGATGGCAGAACATAGTCGGCGAGGTATTCACCACGCTTCTCGCGCTGACGTTTGTCGGCGTGGTCATCTGGAAGAGCTGGAGCATCTTCCTCCGCTCTATCCAGGTGGGTGAGACGAGCCAGTCCGCGTGGCAAGAGCCTCTCTGGCCCATGAAGCTCCTCATCCCGGTATGCATGGCCTGGTTGTTTCTCACCCTTGTCTCTCAACTCGTGCACGCGGTGATACACCTGGCCACCGGGACGGTCAGGGAAGACACGAGAATCCAACTCTAGTACCGACCTGACGCCGAAGAAGGGTGTTCTATGGGGCTGGACGCAGTAGTAACCGGCAGCATCGTTGTCGCGGCTCTGTTCGTCTTGATGATGATCGGCGTGCCCATCGTCTACTCGCTGGGCGTCGCCGGGATCATGGGGGCTCTGCTCGGCTACGGCACGCCTTCGCTCTTGAAGGCGGGCGCCTCGCCCTTCAGCACGGCCTTCAACCTCTCTTGGACGGCGCTGCCCATGTTCGTGTTACTGGGGACGATCATCGCGTCCTCGGGCATGGGCGAAGGCGTGTTCAAGGCCGCCGCCAACTGGCTTTCCAGGATTCGAGGCGGCTTGGTCGCGGCCGGCGTCATCGGCGAGGGCGTTCTCGCCGCGACTCTGGGCACGAGCGCGGCGACCATCATCGTGGTCGGCAAGGTGGCGGTGCCCGAGTTCGACCGCCAGGGCTACGATCGAGGTTTCAGCCTAGGGGCTCTCCTCGCCGGCGGCGGGTTGGGACCGCTCATCCCGCCCAGCGCGACCTTCATCATCGTCGGGTGTATCGCCGGGCTGTCGATCGGCAAGCTCTTCATAGCCGGCATCATCCCCGGCATCATCATGATGGCCTTCCTGTCCATACCCGCTGTAGCCATGGCTTATCTCAGGCCCGGACTGGCTCCGAAGGGCTACAAGGTCGCGTGGAGTGAACGGTGGAAGTCGCTCCTCAAGGTGTGGCCGATCATCGTGGTCATGGGAAGCATCCTCGGCTGCATCTACGGCGGCGTCGGCACGGCCACCGAGACCGCGGGCGTCGGTGTGGTCGTCACCCTCATAATCGCGATCGTCTTCTTCAAGATGCGCTGGAAGCAACTGAGGGAAGCGCTGAAGGAAGCGGCGCTGATCAACGGGATGATCCTCTTCATCATCTTCGCCGCCAACTTCTTCACCTATGTCCTCGGCAGCACGAATATCACGTCCAACCTGCAGGAGTTGGTCGCCTCTTCGAGCATCCCTCCCTACGGCGTGATCGCCATCATCATGGTCATCTTGCTGGTTCTGGGATGCATCCTCGACCCGATCACCATCACGCTACTCACCATCCCCATCTGGATACCGCTGATCGAGAGCCTGGGATTCGATCCCATATGGTTCACCGTGCTGTTCTGCGTCAACACGCAGATCGGCTTGATCACGCCGCCGATGGGCACCGACCTTTTCGCGGTGAGAACGATATTCAACATACCGACGATGCAGATCATAAAGGGCGTTACGCCGTTTCTGCTGTTCGAACTGGTCTTCTTGGCGGTCCTCGCTGCGTTTCCGCAGTTGTCGTTATGGCTGCCGAGTCTGATGGTCGGCAAGTGACGCTCTTTCGACCCCTGGAAGTCAGGAGGTGTTATGGGGCTCGACCCAGCAATCACCGGCAGCGTCGTTGTTGCGGCACTGTTCGTACTCATGATGATCGGGGTGCCGATCGTCTATTCACTGGGAGTTGCGGGGATCGCGGGGGCGCTCCTCGGCTACGGCGTGCCTTCGCTTCAGAAAGCGGGCGCGTCGCCCTTCAGCACGGCCTTCAACCTGTCATGGACAGCGTTGCCCCTGTTCGTCTTATTGGGGACGATCATCGCCTCCTCGGGCATGGGGGCTGGGGTGTTCCAGGCGGCCGGCAACTGGCTCTCGAGGGTGAGAGGAGGGCTGGTGGCGGCGGGCATCATAGGCGAGGGAGTGCTCGCGTCGACCTTGGGCACGAGCGCGGCGACAATCATCGTTGTCGGCAAGGTGGCTGTGCCGCAATTCGACCGCCACGGCTACGACCGCGGCTACGGCCTGGGGGCGCTCCTCGCCGGGGGTGCGTTGGGCCCGTTGATACCTCCCAGCGCGACCTTCATCATCGTCGGGGTCATCGCCGGCCTGTCTATCGGTAAGCTCTTCATCGCGGGGATCATCCCCGGCGTCCTCTTGATGACGTTCCTTTCGATACCCGCCATAGGCATGGCCTACCTCAGGCCCGGCCTGGCTCCGAAGGGCTACAAGGTCGCGTGGAGTGAACGGTGGAAGTCGCTCCTCAAGGTGTGGCCGATCATCGTGGTCATGGGAAGCATCCTCGGCTGCATCTACGGCGGTGTGGCCACGGCCACCGAGACCGCGGGCGTCGGTGTGGTCGTCACCCTCATAATCGCGATCGTCTTCTTCAGGATGCGCTGGAAGGAGCTGCGGGAAGCTCTGAGAGAAGCGGCGATGATCAACGGGATGATCCTCTTCATCATCTTCGCCGCCAACTTCTTCACCTACGTCCTCGGCAGCACGAACGTGACCTCGAACCTGCAGGAGTTGGTGGCCTCTTCCAGCATCCCTCCCTACGGCGTGATCGCCATCATCATGGTCATCTTGCTGGTTCTGGGATGCATCCTCGACCCGATCACCATCACGCTGCTCACCATCCCCATCTGGATACCGCTGATCGAGAGCCTGGGATTCGATCCCATATGGTTCACCGTGCTGTTCTGCGTCAACACACAGATCGGCCTGATCACGCCGCCGATGGGCACCGACCTCTTCGCGGTGAGGACCATATTCAACATTCCTACCATGAAGATCATCAAGGGCGTGACGCCGTTTCTGCTGTTCGAGCTGGCCTTTCTCGCGCTCTTGGCCGCTCTGCCGCAGCTGACCCTGTGGCTGCCGGGCCTGATGATAGGCAAGTGAGTCGCGCCCGCCCCTGGCGGAACCTCGATTCAACCAACCCGGGCCTCCCGCGACGTCGATCTCGGCGCCGGGGAGACCCGGACCGGCGCTCGGTCGACCAGCCGCGGCGGGCCGGCGGCCGAGCGCCGCGACCGCCTATTCTCCCCAGACCAACTCCGGCGGGTACTCGGTGGATATCCTCGCCTCCATGTCTTTGACCGCATCGACGAATCCGTCCCGGCCGAGCGTGAACCAGTGGGGCTCCCATTCCATGTCGTGCAGGTTCTCGATCAGCATCGACAACCGCTCCGAGGGTACCGAGATGATGATGAGGCCCTCGGGCAGCACCTGCCTGGCCTTCATGCTGAAGCCGAGGCCGCTTATGCCGTAGTTGATCTCGCCGCTCAGGTAGGGGTGGGCGTAGAACCACGCGCAGGCGAGGCAGGTCGATCCTTTGGCGTTCCACATGTGCCCATCGGAGTAGCTGCTCGCCCTGAGGAGGATCTCCGCTTGGCGGGGGTTGGCCGTGAACATCAGGATGTCGGGGTCGAAGGTCATCTGGTCGAGCGACGCGTGGACGATGTACCGAACCGAATCCCTGGGGAGCACGGGCACGTAGTCGTAGACTCTGCGGTTGGCCGACGGAGTCTTGAACATCGAGAACTCCGAGCCCAGTTGTCCGCTCAGCATGACCGGCGGAAAGCCCGTCATCCCCATGACCTGCGTGCCGCACTGCACGTTGTCGAGCGCGGCGTAGAAGGGCGTACTGGTCTGGGCCTCCTTGAACATCTCGCAAACACCAAGGCTCTTGTCCAGTTGCCTCATTCCCTCCGGCTGCTTGAGGGCGAAACTGACGCCCACCGGCTTTCTCTCGAACTCGAACCTCTCGAAGATAGAATAGTCGCGCACCGTGGCCTCCTCCCGGGATTCCGTTTGCTTGGTCGATGGCTCAGCAAGACCTCCGCCGTGCGGTGGTTTTCTAGTCACGCATCTTCTCTTCGATCTCGGCGAGGATCGCCGCGAAACGCTTCTTGTGCTCGTCGCCGGTGATCGTCTCGGAGACGGGATGCCAGCTCATCTTCTTCAGGTTGGTGAGGATCATGGGGAGCTTCTGCCAGGGGATGCAGATGATCATCAGCCCTTGAGGTAGCACCTTGAGGGTCTGCATTCCCATGCTCATGCCGGTGACCAGGTAGTTCACCTCACCGCTCAGGTAGGGGTAGAGGTACATCCAGGAGCAGGCCAACACGGGAGTACCCTTGGACGACCAGGCTTCTCCGGTGGAGTAGACCGAGGCCCTCATGATGAGGCGCGCCTGATCCATGTTGTCGGTCGTCACGATCAAGACGTCGGGATCGAAGTTGACGTGGTCTATGGACGAGAAGACCACGCACTTGACGCTGCCCGGCAGCATCCTCGGCACTGCGTGGTAGACCTTCTGATTGGCCCGCAGTTCCTCGAAGAGGTCGTCGATCTCGCCCACCAAGCCGCTCAGCGGGACCGGATCGAGCGGTCTCATGCCGAGGATCATCGGCTCGACGCAGTGGAAGTCGTCCTCCTGCGCGTAGAAGGGCGTGCTCGACTGGGCCTCGACGAACATCTGGCACAGGTTGAGGCTCTTCTGTATGCGCTCGACGCCTTCGGGGCGGTAAGGAAGGAACTTGACCCCTACCGGCTTTCTGGTGAGCTCGAGCCCGTCCAGGATCTCGTAGTCAAGAGTCTTGGGTTTCACATGGACCTCCTCGAGGTGTTCGATCGGCTATCTCAATCCACGTGGCAGTCAAAGTGTAGTGCACGAGCGCACTTAATTAAACTAAGTTAATGAAATTCTTGACTGCACCATGCCCGGCTCGCTATAGTTCCAAGAGTGGGGGCGGCTGGAACGCTAAACGGATTGTGCTTGGAGGATCAGATGACTGGGACGTTCGTCGGCAAAGTGGCCGTGGTCACCGGCGGGGCATCCGGAATCGGACGCGTGACGGCCCAGATGCTCGCGCACGAGGGCGCCAAGGTCGTGGTGGCGACCGGCAGGAACATCGCCGGGTTGCAGGAGACGGTGAAGCTCATAACCGATGCCGGAGGCGAAGCGAGCTACGTCCGCTGCGACGTGGCGAACGAAGACGACGTCAGAGCCATGATCGACGAGACCGTCAAGCTCTACGGTCGCCTCGACGTGGCCTTCAACAACGCCGGCGTCGGTCCCGACGGCAAGCGGGTTCCCATGGCGGCGATAGCCGACATGCCCGAAGAGCTCTGGGACATGACGGTCGACACCAATCTCAAGGGCGTGTTTCTCTGCCTCAAATACGAGTTGAAGCAGATGATGAAGCAGGCGACGGGCGGGGCCATCGTCAACACTTCGTCGGCCGCCGCTGTGAAGCCCGACGTCGATTTCTGCGCCTACAACTCGAGCAAGGCGGGCCTTACGGGGCTCACACGCACCGCGGCGCTCGAGGGCGCTTCGCACGGCATCCGCGTGAACGCCGTCCTGCCCGGACCGATTCAGAACACCCTGCTGTGGGAGTATCTCAGCGGCACGAGCGCCGACGTCTCCGATGACCTGGTGAGAAAGCTCCCTCTGGGGCGCATAGGCTTTCCCGAGGATGTGGCCGAGGCGGTGCTGTGGCTCTGCTCCGACAAGGCCAACTTCATCACCGGTCAGTCCCTCGGTATAGATGGGGGCTTGTCGCTGCGCTAGTGGCATTCTCGATGTGGCCGGCCCGCGGTTGGGTCGCCGTACCCAAGGCGCTCCGCCGCTTGACAAGCCGGACGGTGTCTATTAAATGAACGCTCGTTAAATAAGCAGCCAGGCCGGCTGAAACGCTTCCTACCGGCACACCCTTGGCAGATGAGGGAGACATGGACACGAAGCAGGTGCGCAACGTACGGCTGTCCGACGACCGAGTTCTTCAGGATCCGCAAAGAAGAGGTGCTGCCCCAGTGGGAGACGGGCAAGGCAGATCGAAGATCTCGACGAGTGCATCGCCGCCGCCAAGGAACTGTCTCGAGGGCAAGAGCTACGCGCTCAAGCACAAGGAGGCCGAGGAGCGAGGCATCCAGCTGCTCATGCCGCAGTTCGGCCGGGCTCTCACCGAGTACACGATCGAGGGATCTGCAGCACGTGGAGACGGAGGGCGGTCTCGCGCCCGACGGCGTGTGGATCATCTTCTCCGATTCGTACACCCGCAAGCTCGACTTCGAGAGGGCGGCGGCAGGGCATCGAGCGGAGCAGGCAAGAGGGCATGTCGATGCTGAACGGCTGGCCCATCGTCAACTTCGGGGTCGAAGAGGCCCGCAAGATCCGGCGAGCATCGCAGGTGCCCCTGACGCTCAACTCCACCGACGAAGACGGGCGCCTGGCCTCCGAGATCGCGCTGGCGGCCGGGCTGGAACGGGGCCAACACCAGGTCTCTCCAGGAGTGCATCTCCCACTGCAAGGACATACCCCTGGAAGAAGAGATCCGCATCAACCAGTACGAGAGCCGGCTGGCGGCCATCTACACCGAGAACGGCGTCCCCATCTGCACGCACAACGCCTGCAACCTCACCGGCTACGACAGTCCCGGGTACCGGTCGTTCGTGGTGCGTCTCGCAGTCGTTGCTGGGCGCCGAGCAGGGCATCAAGTACCAGTTCCTGGAGAACGGCCTCAACATGAACCTCATCCAGGACATCGCCATGGTCAGGGTGACCAAGCGGCTGTGCCAGGAGTACTGCGCGGCGCTTCGGCTACGCGACGTCAACTTCTTCACCGGAGGCTACCCCTTCCTGGGAGCCTGGCCGCCCCGGGTGGAGGAGGCCAGCGCCATGATCGCCTGGAACGCCATCATCGCGATCTTGGGAGGCTTCACCACCGCCATCCTCAAGAGCGAGGACGAGGCCTTCGCCACCCCCACCAAGGAGGGCATGGCCAGCTCGGTCAGGTTGGCGAGGCATCTGCTCACGCTGATGGGCAGCCAGAAGATGCCCGAGTCGGACGAGCTGAGGCTGGAAGAGGCCATGATCGAGCTGGAAGTCAGGACTCTCATGGAGAAGTGCCTGGAGGCGGGCGACGGCGACATGGCCGTGGGCATGTGCAAGGGCGTCGAGGCCGGGCTGGGTGGACACCATGCTGACCCCCTGGAAGTACAACAAGGGCAAGGTCATGGTCATGCGCGACGCCCAGAACGCCGTGCGCTACTTCGACCCCGGCGACATCCCTCTGCCGAAAGAGGTGCGTCGACTACCACCGGGAGAAGCTGGCGGGCAGGGAGAAGAAGGAAGGTCGCGAGCTCGACTTCGACATGGTCGTGCACGACCTGCAGTTCGCCTCGATACTGCCGAAGAAGACTGACGCGGCCAAGGCGTCGAGCCCGTAGGGGAGAGCACGTGGCAAGAGACACGTCAACAAGAGCGTCGTCATCGGCACCATCGGCGCCGACGCCCACATGATCGGCGGCTGGGTGCTCGAGAAGGCCTTCAAGGAGGCCGGTTTCACCGTCGCCTTCCTGGGCGCCGTCGTTCCCCAGCAGGACTTCATCAACGCCGCCATCGAGATCGACGCCGACGCGATCCTGGTCTCGTCGATGTACGGGATGGGCATCTTGGACTGCGAGGGCCTCCGCGACAAGTGCATCGAGGCCGGCCTCGACGACATCATCCTCTACGTGGGCGGCACCGTGGCGGCTCCCATCGAGCTGGAGAAGAACTGGCCGGAGATCGAGCGGCGTTTCACGGAGATCGGCTTCAACCGAGCGTTCCCCAACACCTGCACCGCGGACGAGGCGGTGCAGGCCTTGAAGACCGACCTCGGCATCGACTGACGGACCGCGCGATGAGCGTCTACTTGCTGGTCGACTTCGGGAGCACCTACACCAAGGTCCTGGCCGTCGATCTCGCCGACGAAGTCATTCTGGGCAGGGCCCAGTCGCCGACCACCATCGACACCGACGTCACCATCGGCCTGAACAGCGCGCTCGCCGAGCTCGTCGACTCGTGCGGGCTCGATCTGGGGCAGGTCGAGGGCAAGTACGCCAGCAGCAGCGCGGCCGGCGGCCTGAAGATGGCGGCCATCGGCCTGGTGCCCGAGCTGACCCTGGAAGCGGCCCGCAGGGCCTGTCTGGGCGCCGGCGCCAAAGCTCGTCTGCTCGTACGGCTTCGAGATCGACAAAGAGGTGGTCCGCGAGATCGAGGCGGCCCGGTGCGACATCATCCTTCTGTGCGGCGGCACCGACGGGGGCGACAAGAGGGTGATCACGCACAACGCCCGCATGCTGGCCCATTCGGGTGTCGACTGCCCGATCCTGGTGGCCGGCAACCGGGTGGTCGCCGACACGGTCAGAGAGACCCTCGAAAGGGCAGGGCAAGAGGGTCTACAGGGCCAGCAACGTGCTGCCCGACGCCTCGACACGGTCGAGGTGGAGCCCGCGCAGGCGCTGATCCGAGAGATCTTCATAGCCCATATCACCCACGCGAAGGGCCTCGACAAGGCGGCCGAATTCATCGGCGGACCGATCATCCCCACGCCGAGGGCGACGCTTGCAGGCGGCCGCTCTGCTGGCCGACGGGGCCGAGGGCGAGCCGGGCATCGGCAGTCTTCTGGTGGTCGAGGTGGGTGGAGCCACGACCAACATCCACTCCGTCGTCGACCAGTCGCCGGTGACGCCGCAGACGGTCATCAGGGGCCTGCCGGAGTCGCGGGTCAAGCGGACCGTCGAGGGCGACCTCGGCATCAGGTACAACGCGCCCACCATCTACGATTTCATCGGCCGCGACGCCTTCATGGCCAAGCTGCGCGACCTCTATCCGTCGGTGGACGACGACGTCGGGCTTCGACCCCGACCGCGCACATCGACTACCTCTCCAAGAACGTGGGCCACGCGCCCTCCACCGACCTCGGACTGAACGCCGACATCGTGCTCGCCGAATCGGCGGCCTCCATCGCCGTCGAGCGTCATGCCGGCACGGTGCGGCAGGAGTTCTCGGTGGTGGGCGAGATCACTGGTGCAGCACGGCAAGAACCTGCTCGACGTGGAGAATCTCATAGGGACCGGCGGCATCTTCAGGTACGGGCTGCATCCGGAGAGGGTCCTGCGGGCCGCGTTGTTCAGCCCCGACAAGCCGTGGAGTCTGAAGCCCAAGGCTCCCAAGACGTTCATCGATCGCGACTACATGCTGTACGGCATCGGTCTGCTGGCCGAGCACTTCCCGGCGCCGGCCCTCAGGATCGCCAAGAAGTACCTGAAACAGAGTCCAGTCTAAGAGGCCGCTGCGCAGCCGCGGCGCGGGAGGTGGGTCGTGAAGACAGAACAGCAGCTTGCGCGCTTCATCCGTGGCACGTCGTTCGGCGATCTGCCGGCAGAGGTTGTGAGTATCGCCAAGGATCAGATGCTCGCCGCCCTCGGGGGCTGATCGCCGGGGCGTACGCGGAGGGCTGCGAGACCCTGGTGGCCATGGCCAAGGAGGACGGGCGGCGCCGCGGAAGCGACGATCCTCGTCCATGGCGGCAAGGTCCCGGCGCAGCGGGCCGCGTTCGTCAATGGCGCGATGGCCCGCGCGCTCGACATCTGCGATTCGGCGGCGCCCGGGCCGCACCCGGCTCGGCGATCATCCCGGCGGCCCTGGCCGCGGCCGAACTCGTGGGCGGCGTGAGCGGGGCCGACTACCTCGCCGCGGTCTGCGTCGGCACCGAGGTGGCGCTGCGCTTCAACCTGGGCGAAGCCGAGTACGACGGCTTCGATCCCACGGGCGTCTGCGTCCCCTTCGGCGCGGCGGCGGCGGTCGCGAGGATCCTCAGTCTTTCCGAGATAGAGACGTGGAACGCGCTCGCACTCGCATTCTGCCGCTGCGGGGGCACCTTCCAGGCGATGGTCGACGGGGCCCTCGCGGCGCGGGTGACCCAGGGATGGGTCGCGGAGACGGGCGTGAGCTGCGCCAGGTTGGCGGGACGGGGCATCACGGGCCCGACGGACTTCCTCGAAGGCCACTATGGCTATCCGCACCTGTTCGGCAGAGACAGGGTGACCGGCCGCCTCGATCGTCTCGGGACTGGGGACCGACTACCACGCAAAGAGCCTGGTGTTCAAGAAGTTCCCGAGTTGCGGGGTCACGCAGGCGAGCACGCAGCTGGCGCTCGACCTGGTCGCCGGGGAGGGCATCCGGGCCGACGACGTGGCCCGCGTCCAGGTGACCGTGCCTCCGTATGTCTACCGGCTGGTGGGCCATCCTTTCGAGATCGGCAGCAATCCCAGGGTCAACGCTCAGTTCAGCATCCGCTACTGCGTGGCGAACGCTCTCGTCCGCGGGGCCTCCGTGCTGGCCCACTTCGAGGAAGGAGCCATCAGAAACGAGGACGTGCTGCGCGCTCGTGGACAAGATCGAGGTGGTGCCCGACCCCGCCCTCGACGTGCGCGGCCACTCCTCCGCCGACCTGCGCTTGTGGACCCATGATTCAAGGGAGTTCTTGCGCCAGACAGACGCGGGCCCGGGATTTCCCCAGAGGCCTCTCTCAAGGGAGGACCATCTCCGGCGATTCCAGGACTGCATGGAGTTCGCGACGGTCTCGCCGGCCGCGGAAACGGCAACCGAACTCGTCGATTCGATCGGCCGCCTCGAGACGCTCGAGGACGTCAGGGAGTTGCTGCCGCTGTTCGGGTGACCCGCTGGGTCAGACCGCGCCGGCTACGTCGACCACGACCGCGCCGCCGTCGATGACAAGTACGGCGCCTGTCATGAACGACGAGTCTTCGCCGGCGAGAAAGACGCAGACCCCGGCCATCTCGGCGGGCGTAGACACCCGGCGAAGAGGCACGGGCGAGGAGAAGTGCTCGAGCAGGGCATCGACGGTCGTTCCCTGGGCGGTCGCGATCTCGGTGAGGGTCGCTTCGAACATCTCGGTTCGTGTCGCTCCCGGGCAGACCACGTTGCACCTGACCTTGTACGGGCCGTAGTCGAGGGCGACAGCCTTGGTCAGGTGGATCAGGCCGGCCTTCGACGTGCCGTAGGCCGGGCTGCCGGGCATGCAGCGGATGCCCCCGATCGACGCAACGTTGATGATCGAGCCGCCCCCGTTCTCGATCATGTGGGGTAGGCTCTCCTTGATGAGCATGAACGGGCCGGTGAGATTGACGTCGAGCACGCGCTGCCAGTCGGCGGGGTCGAGGTCTTTGATGAAGCCGTAGACGTCGGAGGCCGCATTGTTGACGAGGATATCGATTTGCCCTCCGAAGTCGACCGTGGCGGCGACCATGCGCTTCACATCGGCATAGACCGACACGTCGCCGGCGCACCCCAGTACCGAACCCGACGGAAACCGGGCAGCGGTCTCCGCCAGCCTCTCCTCGCGCCGGCCGGTGATGCAGACTTTCGCCCCCTCGGCGATGAACCGTTCGGTGATGGCGGCGCCAATGCCCGTTCCGCCCCCGGTGACCAGCGCGGTCTTGCCCGCAAGCTTCATGGTCAACTCACCTCGGATTCCAGCTCTTCCGAATCGGCAGGCGCTTCTACGATCAACACGTCGCGAAGGGCCGCGTCGACAGTCACCAGTATCCTATGCCATTCGCGCAGCGTGTCTGTGCCTACCGTGCCGGCCACGCTCATCACGGCCTGGCTGAGACTCTGGGTGCTGATATCGAAGAGACGGGCCGTCTGAGGAGTGAGGCGCACCAGGATGGCTCGGCGGTCGTTCTTCGAACGGGTTCGCTTGATCATCTTCTTGGAGACCAAGAGGTCGACCATGACCGAGGCCGCCGCCGGGGTCACGCCTATCGTCTCGGCGAGCTTCTTGAGCGTGACTCCCTCAGGCTGTTCGTCGGTCAGTTGCTTGATGGCGATGACAGTGTTGCCCTGAGCGCGTGTGACGTCGTCGACCCAGAGCACGTCGGGTCGCTTCTGGGCCTGGATCCGGCTGGTGGCGTGAGAGCGGAGGAGTTCGAGCACGTCCTCGGTCAACTTCCAGATCGAATCACACACCTGCTCCAAGTCCGGCTCGGAGGCGGACCACGGCGAATCGCCGGCGTCGGCTGCGAGAGGCGTGATGTCGCTGGTCTCCACTGGCGTCCTCATTCAATTCGACGTGCGCTCAACCGTCGAAGAGCGCGGTTCTACGACCCGGCGAATGATACACCGCGCGCGTAGCGCTCCTACAAACCCGCCGGAACTAACCAGATAGTTTAGATAGCAAAATGATTAGTTCGTACAATATACTATCACAGGCCTCGTTCTTGCGCGACACAGAGAGCATGTTCCCCAACAGCGTTAATGAATGTTAATTAAGCTTATGAGACCGGCGTGCTGCAATCTGATATGTTGGACTGAGGACCAACCCACCCACTGAGAGAGGACCGGGCCACATGGTGCGCTCGCGGCGGCTGAAGCGCGGGAGAGACGAGAACAGATCATCAGCGTGACGCTTGACTCTATCGCCGAGCACGGCGTCAGAGGTACCACCCTGTCGCGCATCGCCGCCGGCGTTGGCCTCACGACGCCGCTCTCTACGCCCACTTCAGCAATCGCAGGGAGATCCTTCTCGCGGCACTCGACGCCCTGGTCGAGCAACGCGATGCTTCCCCACCGTTTCCCGGCCGAGGAGAACGCGATCGAGCGGCTGCGTGGCATCGCGCCGCCGGCATAGGCTGCTCATCGAACCCCACAACGACCGCTCCATGTTCGCCCTCTTTGAGTTCATCGCCGCTCCCCCTGAGGAAGGGCTGCGAGAGACCCTGGGCGAGAAGCACCTGCTCCTGGTCGAAGATCTTGCGGACGATCGTGCGCCAGGGCCAGCGGGAGGGCAGCATCCGCGAGGAGGCCGACCCCCTGCAGACGGCCTGGATGCTTGTGAGCCGCGCGTGGACCGAGGACATCACTCACCTCATGGGACTGAGCGGGGAGTGGGACGAGGAGCGGTCGAACAGGATGCTCGACCTCATTCTCGATGAGATCGAGGTGACACCTTCGGACGGGCCCGGCGCGAGCGGCGGGGCGAAGACCGGGTGGCCACGATCGCCACCGAAAGGGGTGAGGCCAGAGAGCCGTAGCACTCCCTGGCCTCTTTCACATCGCCGCGCCACCCCGCGCACCGACGGGGCGACGACGACGGGGTGAGCTCGCCTCTACTAGAATCTGAAGGTCTTCGGCGCCGGCACCGGCGTGAACTCGCCCTCGTGGAACTTGTCGTTGTCGGTGATGGCCAAGACGATCATGAAGTACGGATGGTCCACGCGCTTGAAGTAGTTCGGGTTGTGGAGCACCCCGCCGGGAACGTAGATGGCCGTCGGCTCGGTGAAGCTGTAGTCCTCATCGGCCAGGTACGCGACGATTTCCCCGCCCAGGTTGAGTGTGTCGTGCGGATGAGTGGGCACGTAGAGAAAGACCTCGTCGTAGCTCTGATGGTGCTGCATGCCCTTGGTCCAGTCCCAGTACGACATAGCGTCGTTCTTTGCGATGTCGGCCAGTGTGGGTACGCCGACCCCGGTGCCGCCCGCGTACACGAAAAAGAACTCAGCCCAGAGCGGCGCCTGGCAGACGTTCGAGTCGAACATCAAGTTGGGAGTGCAGACCCGCCCGAGCAAGAACGAGATGTAGATGTCCTGAGAAAGGGTGAGCCGGTTGACATACCGCGAGTACTTGCCTTTGCCGGGCTGAGCCGCGCCGATCAGACGTGCGTCGAATGCCGGCGGGTAGGGATAGGTAGTGACCGGCGCCGACGCGTAGTTCTTGGTCAGCGAGACCGTCGTGATCATGACGGGGTGCTGGGCGCAGGTGACCTTGGTCACGATCCAGGGGTTGTGCGCGAGGCCTTTGGGCACGTAGACGGCTGTGGGGTCGGTCATGACGAACTTCTCGGCGTCCGTGCCTTCACCCAGCCACATCTCGACCTGCCCGCCCAGGCGGGTGTTGTCCTGTGGGTCGGTTCCGAAGAAGAAGTAGACCTCGTCGAAATCGTCGTGGGAGTGTGAGCCGACGTCCTTCAAGTGCTCGGCCGGCCTGCCGTCTATGACGGGCGCGAGCCTACTGGGGGCGAACATCCCCGTCCCGGGAGCGTACGCGTAGTAGGTCTCGGTGCGAATCGGGGTCTCCGGGGTCGTCTTCTGGTCGTGGATCAGGGCGAAATCGGAGATCTTGCCGCGGAAACAGGGGTTGATCGCCTCAGTTCCGAGCCGCAGCGGCTGAACGTACTTGGCGTAGCGCCTATCTGTCATGGTTCTGTCCTTTCTGTCTTTCGCACCGGCTGTGACCGACCGGGTTGCAGTCTCTCAGATGGAGAGCGGCTGTGGGGATCGCCTGTGGCCGGCCCTCTGCCTTGGTTCACCATACTCGGCGGAGGTCGCGGCGGTCAAGAAGTTCGGTGTTTCTAACTAACTATCAATTTGCACGCACCGTGTCGCGGAGAGCACTGTTTGCGGAGTGCCCACGATGTACGAGCTTCGGGCCGCCCTGGAACCCGGTGGTAGCCGGGACACCAGTCCGCCTACTGAAGTAGGGCGCCCTCGATGACCGCGACGCGAGCCGGTTCCGGTGGTACCGTGAGGCGCGCATGAACACGACCGAACAGGACTATAGACGTACTCTGACGGCGAGCAACTTCGCCGGATTCATCCAGAGTGCGACCATGAACCTGTCACCATTTCTGTTCGTGCCGCTCATGCTTCTGTACGGGCTTGAGCTACACGCAACTCGGCACCCTGGTGCTCATCAACTTCGTGGCCCAGTTCGGCGCCGATCTCTATCTTCGGCTGGCCGGTCAACAAGTACGGATACAAGCCGTTCTGCATCGCCTCGCAGGTGGCGATCGTCGTGGGACTCGCGCTCTTCGCCTGTGCCCCGTGGATCGCGCCGGGGCACGAGGTGGTGGTGCTCGCCATCGCCACGGTGATCTTCTCCGCCGCCGCGGGTCTACTCGAGGTGGTGCTCTCGCCCGTTACGAAGTCCATTCCCGCCGAGAACAGCGAAGCGAACTTCATGATCATGCACAGCGCGTTCGCGGGCGGTATCTTCGCGGCCGCCCTCGTGACCACACTCCTTCTGCGGGCCTTCGGCAACGAGATGTGGCAGTTCGTCGTGCTGCTATGGGCGCTGCTGCCGGTCTTCAACACCGTACAGTTCATACGGTCGCCCATGCCCGAGATCACGCCCCAGCACCAGAGGATGAAGACCGCTACGCTGCTGAAGAGCCCGGTCTTCATCGTCGCGTTCTTCGCGATCTTCTTCGGCGCGGCCACCGAGCTTCTCATCGTCCAATGGGGGTCGACCTACCTGGAGCAAGGACTGGGTCTGTCGAAGACGCTGGGCGACGTGGTCGGACTGTGTCTCTTCGCCGCCATGCTCGCCATGGCTCGTCTTCTCTACGCGAAGAAGGGCGGCAGCCTGAATATGAACGACCTCATGATCTGGGGATCGGTCGCGTGCGTTGTGCTGTACGTCGTCGTCGCCGTCGCACCGGCTGCCTGGCTCGTGCTGCTGGCCTTCGCCCTCATCGGGTTCTGCTCGTCGATGCTGTGGACGGGGACGCTCATCGTGGCCGCCGACCGGTTGCCCTACACGGGGACGCTGGTGTTCGCTCTGCTGGCGGGGGGCGGCGACCTCGGCATCGCCCTCGCGGGCCAGTTGGTGGGATGGCTCTCCGATGTCTTCTCGGCGCGGGCCCCAGTGGGAGGAGACCCGGCCAAATATGGCCTGCGGATGGCGATGCTCGTGGCGATTGCCGTGCCGGTGCTGTCGGTGGTCTGCCAGGTGCCGCTCAAGAAGCTGGCGCCGCATGTGCGATCTCAGCGATCCGATTGTGCTCCAGACCCTCATTGATATTGCCGCAGGGTACGACGGTTACCACAGATGCCAAGATTCGTTCGGTTCTCATCGGCTAACACCCGCAGGATTGCCGTTGCGGCCCTGTTGCTGACAGTGCTGGCGCTCTGTCCGGGGATAGTCTCGGGCTGCGGCGGGGCAACTGAGGCCTTCACTCCGATCACGGCTCTCCAGCGGAGCTCGTCTGAGCCACCGCTCTTCTTGATGGAAGTGAAGAATCGTTGGGGGTAGGGCCTCGCTCCCGTCTGGCACGAAGCTGTCTCTAGTCTGCAGACATATGCAAGCGCGGTCGCTGAACAGCGTTGGCCACAGCTCTACCCCATCCGAGTCGGCGGCTCCTGTGGATTCATCGACAGATCGGGCGATGTCGTCATCGAGCCCCAGTTTCTCAGGAGGGCAAGTATGGCTACATCGATCGGACCGGCCAGTATGTCCTGCCGCTGCAGTACGAGTACGCCCTCTCGTTCGAGGAGATAGGAGCGGGAAGTGGGTAATCGAACCCCGTTTCCAAGAGGCTGATTGTTTCAGTGACGGTCTCGCTCCGGTTCTGGCAGGAGCGGATCAAACGACTTCACGGGGCAGGTGGGGATACATTGATGCCACAGGCGAGTACGTGCTGGGACCGCAATACGCGGACGCTCATCCCTTCGTAGGCGGCCTCGCGGCCGTGAAGACAACTGACGGGAAGATGGCCTACATCGACACTAGCGGCGAGGTGGTATGGTCTGGTCCGCTGCCGCCCGAGTGGGAGTGCCCGCCGGTCGATGCACGTTGACGCGACGTGGCACCTACCTCAGACCACGATCTCCCGAATGTCGAAGATCGGCTGGATGTCGGTGAACTTCGGCACGTCGGCGTCGAATGCGGGACTGTTTTCGGCCATGACCGCCAAGTCGTCGGGGCCCTCGAGCATCAGGCGGCAGACGACCGCGTAGGTGGGCGGCGAGTCCGGGGCGCCGCCCGAGAGGCCCTTCTCCACCGAGACGCCCTTGAGCACGTGGCCGGCCTTCTCGTTGACGAGGGCGATGTGCTTGTTGACGTAGTAGTCCATGTCGAAGTGCTTGCCGGGCGTATTCGGATACATCACCGTGAAGACGATCATGGCGTTCACTCCTTAGTGAGTCTTAACTAACGCCACGATATCAGTTCGACGCGCCAGGGGACGGAGCAGTATGGGCGGGGCGAGTGTCGCGAAGCAGGGCCCACGAGCATGACCGTCGTTCGACGACCCGCGGGTTTCGCTGGCGCGACATCGCTGTGCGGTGTCACTCAAGCCTCGTCTTGCTCGATCTCCTCGAGCACGTCGATCTGCCACTTGTAGGCGCTGGCCCACTTCATGGCGTCCTCCAGCTCGACCGAGGTCGCGAACGTGCGGGCCTTCCCGAGGTCGTCGAACTCGAAGAGCATGGTGAGGTCATTCTGGTCGCCCACCTTGCGCAGCAGACGGGCGCTGTGCGACCCGCGCCGGTGCCGGTGGGGTATGTCGCCGTCGTAGACCGACTTGAACTCGTCGTAGTTCGCCACGACGTGATGCAGCAGTACGTAGTACATCGACTCGTCTCCTTGTTGGGCGTGCCGGCCACTCATCATCATAGAAGCGCGCGTCGTGGCGCAGAAGGGGGCGGGGCCGCCATCCCACAGCACGGATGTGGGTTCCACTGCGGAGTGGTGGCGAGTATCCCCTCTGAGCGCCCACATCGGGCCACTTGACGCTATCATCCAGTCAGCGAAGATATGTAGTGGCAGGAGTCTGTCCACCCAGAAGGGACCGGTCCCGCGCGGCCGGTTCGACACACAACGAAGGAGCCCGACGCAGCGTCTCTCGAATGTGGCGTGGCGCAGTGCTCCGGCCGGTGACGACGACCAAACGGCGGGTTCGGCAATCGATTCACAAGGAGACTTAGAGGATGGGCGAAGTAGTCAAACTGACTAACTCATCGACGGGAGGCCCCGTCTTCGTTTACGTCAAAGACGGGAAGATAATCAGAATGACCCCGATGGATCTCGACGACGCGGTCGACGCGGCGCCGTGGAAGATCGAGGCCCGGGGCAAGACGTTCACTCCCCCGCGCAAGACCTCGGTGTCGGTGTACACCGCGGGCTTCAAGTCCATGATCTATTCAGACAAGCGCGTCCCGTACCCGATGATCCGCGAAGACTTCGACCCCAAGGGCGAGCGCAACATCCAGAACCGCGGCGTATCGGGCTACAAGCGCATCAGTTGGGACGAGGCCACCGACCTCCTCGTGAGCGAGGTCGCCCGCGTGAAGCGTGAAGCCGGTCCGGCGGCTATCCTCTCGAGTCCCAGCTCGCACCACATGTGGGGCAACGTTGGCTACCGCCACAGCACCTACTTCCGTTTCATGAACATGATGGGCTTCACCTATGCCGACCATAACCCCGACAGCTGGGAAGGCTGGCACTGGGGCGGCATGCACATGTGGGGTTTCAGCTGGCGCCTCGGCAACCCCGAGCAATACGACCTGCTCGAGGACACTCTGCAGAACACCGAGATGATCGTCTTCTGGTCATCCGACCCCGAAGTGAACACCGGCATCTACTCGGCCCACGAGTCGACGCCGCGCCGCTTCTGGATGAAAGACCTTGGCATCAAGATGGTCTTCATCGACCCGTTCTACAACCACACCGCCGGCCTCATCGGCGACAAGTGGCTCTCGCCGAAGATCGGCACCGACCACGCTCTCTCCTTCGCCATCGCCTACACGTGGCTGAAGGAAGGCACCTACGACAAGGAGTACGTGGCCACTCACGCCCACGGCTTCGAGGAATGGGCCGACTACGTGCTGGGCAAGACCGACGGCGTGCCCAAGACCTGTGAGTGGGCTGAAGAAGAGTCGGGCGTACCCGCCTGCGAGATCCGGGCGCTGGCCCGCGAGTGGGGCAAGAAGAAGACCATGCTTGCCGCCGGCGGTCTTGGCGGCTGGGGCGGCGCCTGCCGCGCCTCCCACGGCATCGAGTGGGCCCGCGGCATGATCGCCCTCGCCACCATGCAGGGCATGGGCAAGCCGGGCTCAAACATCTACTCGACCACGCAGGGCGTGCCCACCGACTACGAGTTCTACTTCCCGGGCTACGCCGAAGGCGGCATCTCGGGCGACTGCGAGAACTCGGCGGCCGGCTTCAAGTTCGCCTTCCGCATGTTCGACGGCAAGACCACCTTCCCGTCGCCCTCCAACATCAACACCACCGCCGGCCAGCACATCCCGCGCCTCAAGGTGCCCGAGTGCATCATGGACGGCAAGTTCCAGTGGTCGGGCAAGGGCTTCTGCGGCGGCGACATCCAGCATCAGATGCACCAGTACGAGTATCCGGCCCCGGGCTATCCCAAGATCAAGATGCTGTGGAAGTACGGCGGCCCGTGGATCGGCACCATGACCAACACGAACCGCTATGCTCAGATGTATACGACTCCGAGCCTCGAGTTCGTCGTCAGCCAGTCCATCTGGTTCGAGGGCGAGGTGGCCTTCGCCGACCTCATCCTACCGGCGTGCACCAACTTCGAGCGCTGGGACATCTCCGAGTTCGCCAACTGCTCGGGCTATATCCCCGACAACTATCAGCAGACCAACCATCGCGTGATCTCGCTGCAGGCCAAGTGTGTCGAGCCGGTGGGCGAGAGCAAGTCCGACTACGATATCTACTGCCTCATCGCCGACAAGATGGGCATCGGCCCCATGTTCAGCGAGGGCAAGACCGACCTCGACTGGATCGAGCAGTACTACAACGCCACCGACATGCCCAAGCACATGACCTTCCAGGAGTTCTTCAAGCGGGGCTACTTCGTGGTGCCCGACAACCCGAACCGCAAGAAGACCCCGGCTCTGCGCTGGTTCGCCGAGAACCGCGAGAAGGACACGCCCGACTGGGGCCCGCGTCTCAACAACTCGGTGGGCCGCAAGGGCCTGCAGACCAGCACAGGCAAGGTGGAGTTCATCGCCACCAGCATCAAGAACTTCGAAGAGCAGGGCTACGTCGACGAGTACCGTCCGGCCATGCACTCCTACGTTCCCGCCTGGGAGGGCCCGCGTTGCGAGCTCGCCAAGAAGTACCCGTTGGGAATGCTGGCTCCGCACCCCCGCTTCTCCTTCCACACCATGGGTGACGGCAAGGACAGCTTCATGAACGACATCAAAGACCATCGCGTTCTCATCGACGGCTACTACTACTGGATCATCCGCGTCAACAAGGTCGACGCCGACGCTCGCGGCATCAAAGCCGGCGATCTGGTGCGCGTCTTCAACGACCGCGGTTCGGTCATCTGCGCCGCCCAAGTCGGCGAGCGCACCCAGCCGGGCACCGTGCACACCTACGAGTCGTGCGCCGTGTACAAGCCGCTGGGCAAGCCGGGCAAGTCGGCCGACGTGGGTGGTTGCATGAACCTTCTCTCGCCCGACCGGTTCATGTCCAAGTACGCTTCAGGTATGGCTCCGAACACCGCCCAGGTCGAAGTCGAGAAATGGGACGGCGGCATCTACGAGACCGAGTGAAAGCTTGTTGGGAAATGAAGCCTTACGTGCATGACCATAAGGAGCTAGCGAAGTGAAGCAATGGTATAAGGTGATCGACGTGGCTCTGTGCCACGACTGCAATAACTGCTTTATGGCCGACAAAGACGAGTTCGTCGACAACGACTGGCCCGGCTATACGGCCGCCCAGCCTCGTCACGGCCACCGTTGGGTCGACATCCTGCGGCGTGAGCGCGGCCAGTATGCCCGCAACGACGTGTCGTATCTGCCGGTGCCCTGCCAGCACTGCCAGAACGCCCCGTGCATCGAGGCCGCCAAGGGCGCCATCAGCCGGCGCGACGACGGCATCGTCATGATCGACATGGAGAAGGCCAAGGGCCGCAAAGACCTGGTCGACGCCTGCCCGTACGGCGCCATCTGGTGGAACGAAGAAGCCAGCCTTCCCCAGAAGTGCATCTTCTGCGCGCACCTGCTCGACGACCCCACGTGGACGCCTCACACCACCCGTTGCGCGCACATCTGCCCCACCGACGCGATGAAGACCTACTTCGTAGAGCCGGCTGAGATGGCGAAGATGGTCGCGGCCGAGGGTCTCGAGGAGTATCTGCCCGAGCTGGGCGCCAAGCCGACCACCCTCTACAAGAACCTTCACAGGTACACCAAGAACTTCGTCACCGCCGGTGTGCTGGTCGACGGCGACTGCTTCGAGGGCGCCGACGTCACCCTGCACTCCAAGGAGGGCGGCATCGCCTGCACTCTCACGGGCGCCGGTGTGGCCAACTGCAACGACACCTCGGTGCTGGGGCGGCGGACCACCAACTTCTTCGGCGAGTTCAAGTTCGACGGTCTGAACGACGGGGAGTACAGCCTCGACGTCGACGCCGCGGGCAAGAAGTACTCCGCGCAGTTCACCATCGAGGGTGAGTCGCTCAATCTGGGATTCATCAAACTCTAGCGTTCATCGTCCGGCGGTCTATCCGCGGCGACTCGAGCGGGGAGGGCTTTGCACGGCAAAGCCCTCCCCGCCTCTTTCCGGGACCTGGTCACCTGGATGGCCGGTACGTTCACGGTGCCCCGCTACACGACTCGCTTAGGCACGGGCCCTATCACAAGTGAACTGCGTTCGTTAAGTGGTGTACCTCGCGCTCGATTCCGGCTATTATTTCTAAAGCCTTACGAGAGCCGGAGAGGACTCATCCTCAGAAAGCGAGCCGAGCGAGATGAAGATCGGAGTGACCGGAGCCACCGGCCAACTGGGCCGTCTTGTCGTGAGCAGTCTGCTCGAAAAATGCTCGGCCTCGGACGTCGTCGCCATAGTCCGAGATTCCGCCAAGGCCGCCGACCTGGCCGGCAAAGGGGTGGAGATCAGGGAAGCGACCTACGACGACCGCGCCTCGCTCGAAGCCGCGCTGGCTGGGCTCGACAAGGTGCTGCTCATCTCGTCGAACGAGGTCGGCAGGCGTGTGCCGCAGCACATCAACGTGATCGACGCCGCCAAGGCCGCGGGTGTCAAGCACGTGGTCTATACGAGCGCTCCCAAGGCTACTACCTCTTCCCTCGTGCTCGCGCCCGAGCACAAGGCCACCGAGGAGTACCTGGCGGCTTCGGGTCTGCCGTACACCGTGCTTCGCAACAACTGGTACACCGAGAACTACGCCCAGGCCATGCAGACCGCTCGTGACACGGGTGCGGTGGTCGCGGCGGCCGGCGCCGGCCGCGTGGCGAGCGCCACGCGGGCCGACTACGCCGAGGGAGCCGCGGCGGTGCTGTGCGGCCAGGGCCATGAGGGCAAGGTCTATGAGTTCAGCGGCGACCACGCCTGGGACTTCAACGAATTCGCGGCCGCGATAGCCGAGACGTCGGGGACGTCCTGTGTCTACAAACCTGTGGAGGTCAAGGACGTCGCGGCCGGTATGGTCAAGGCCGGCATGGACGAAGGACTGGCCGGCTTCTTCGCGGCCGTCGACGGCAACATCGCCGAGGGTTGCCTGGGCGACGCCTCGCCTGATCTGACGAAGTTGATCGGCCGGTCTACTACGCCGCTCAAGCAATCGGTGAAACAGATACTGGGCTGACGCGCATGGCCCCGCGCTCTGACGGGCAACCGCGCATGCCGCTCCATCCGATAGCCGAGGAGTTCCTCGCCACCGCGCGAGCATCCGGCGCGCAGCCGGTGTGCGGGCTGTCGGTTGACGAGGCTCGCCGGGTGTCTGCCGAGATGTTCGCCTTCGCTCCACCGGGCGATCCTGTGGCCAGGGTCGAGGACGTCGCTATCCCCGGCGCGGAGGGGGAGATTCCCGCGCGCGTCTACACGCCGGAGGGGGAGGGACCCTTCCCCCTGCTGGTCTTCTTCCACGGCGGCGGCTGGGTGCTAGGCGATCTCGAAAGCGCCGACTTCGACTGTAGGGCCATCGCCAATGCCGCCGGGTGCGTCGTCGTGTCGGTGGACTACCGTCTCGCGCCCGAGCATACGTTCCCGGCGCCGGCCGAGGACGCATACGAGGCCACCCGGTGGGTGGCGGAGAACGCCATACATCTTGGAGGTAGGGGTGAAGCGGTCGCCGTCGGTGGCATGAGCGCCGGCGGCAACCTGGCCGCGGCCGTGGCCCTCATGGCTCGTGACCGCGGTGGCCCGGCGCTCGCCTGCCAACTGCTGGTGGTGCCGGCGACCGACTGCGGTTGCGACACCGCTTCGTATGCTGAGAACGGCGACGACTACATCCTCACTCGCGGCGAGATGGAGTGGTTCTGGCGGCACTACCTGGCCACGCCCGAGGACCGTGATCACCCGTACGCGTGCCCGTTGCGCGCTCCCGACCTCTCGGGACTGCCGCCGGCCCGAGTGCATACGGCTGAGTTCGACCCGCTACGCGACGAAGGCCGAGCCTACGCCGAGAGGTTGGAGGCGGCCGGCGTACCCGTGTCGTACAGATGCTACGAAGGCATGATCCACATGGTGCAGGGGCCGGAGGCCACCGGCGACCTGGCCGCGTTTCTGAAGCAAGCGTTCGCGTCCTGTCTGAACGGAGGATTCTCCTGATGTACGAGCTGAGAGATGTCACCCCCCGGGTCCAGCTGCTCCGCGGGCGCTACAGGGACGCGGAGCCTGCGCTCGACGCGGAGAGGGTGCGCATACTCACCGACTACTACAAGGCGAATCCCCACGAGCAACAGGTGCTTAAACGGGCGCACGCCCTCTACGAGATCCTCACCAAGATGACCATCCGGGTGGAGCCCGACGAGCTGATCGTGGGCAACGTGGGCAAGAATTTCCGTGGCTGCAACCTGTGGCCGGAGTGGGGCGGTCTCGGCTGGCTCATCGCCGAGCTCGACAGCGGCGACTACGACAAGAAGACTCCCGCCGAAAGCCGGATGACCCTCGACGACGCCGACCGCGAGTACCTCCACTCAGTCGACTCGTTCTGGCGCGAGAACTGCATTGGCGCCAAGGTCGACGCGGCCATGCCGCCGGAGGTTCACACTCTCGCCAACGCGAGCGTCCTCAGCTACGGGCCCTGGGGCAACGCCTTCGTACCCAGCGGGCACTTCAACGCCAACTACCGCAAGGTGGTGGAGAAGGGCTTCGCTGCGATCAAGCGTGAAGCTCAGGAGAAGCTCGAAACGCTTCGCGGCAAGTTGCGGGGCAACGACGCCGAGAAGTACTTCTTCTACGAGGCGGTCGTCATCTCGTGCGACGCGGTCGTGGCCTTCACCAAGCGCTACGCTGCTCAATGCCTGGCGCAGGCCGCGGAAGCGCCGAGCGAAGCGCGTCGCGACGAGCTGCTGGCCATGGCCGAGTCGCTCGACTGGATCATGGAGAACCCGGCACGCTCCTACCGCGAGGCCCTCCAGGTGTGCTTCTTCTACCACCTGATACTCAGTATAGAAGGCAGCTACCTGGGACTGACCATCGGCCGGGTCGACGCGCACGTGGGCGACTACCTGCACCGCGACCTCGAAGCGGGCCGCATCACCCTGGTCGAAGCCCAGGAGCTGATGGACTGCTTCTTCCTCAAGATGGCCGACCTGTTCATGTCGGGACCGATGTTCTTCCTGCGTGTCGTCGGCGCGTACTCCAACAACCACCGCATCACCATCGCCGGGCGCAAGCCCGATGGCAGCGACGCCACCAACGAGGCCACCTACCTCTGCCTGCAGTCGGCGGCGCGGCTCCAATTGCACGACCCCAACCTGTCGTCTGGCTCTGCACGACGACTCGCCCGCCGATCTCTGGGAGGCCGGCATCGAGACGGCCAAGCGGGTGGGCGGCGTGCCCACGCTCGATAACGCCGACCTGGTGGCGAGTCTGCTGCACGACCGCGGCCTCTCCTGGGAGGATGCGCGCAACTTCTGCGTGGTGGGATGCGTCGAGTACTCCGGATCGGGCTGCGAATACGCGAACGCGAGCGGTCCCTTTTCCAAGAGCTTCGTCAACCTCAACAACACGCTCCTCGTCGCGATCAACAACGGCGTCAATCCACAGACCGGGAAGGCCGGCGGGCTCGAGACCGGCTACCTCTATGAGATGGACTCCTTCGAAAAGGTCAAAGAAGCATTCAAGAATCAGCTGGAGTATTTTCTCGACTGGTACCTGACCCTCAATACCATCAGCGAGTACGTGGGAATTCGCGAGATGCCCGTGCCTGTGGCGTCCGCCACCATCGACGGCTGCATGGAGAGCGGGCGCGACATGATGTGGGGCGGGGCCAAGTACAACTCCACGGGCGTGGCGACCATGGGCGTCGGCACTCTCGTCGACAGCCTGTCGGCGATCAAGTACATGGTCTATGACAAGAAGCTGTGCGGCGGCAGGCAGCTCTACGACGCGGTGATGGCCGACTGGAAAGGCCACGAGCTGCTGCGTCAGCGCATCCTGAACGAGGTGCCTCACTACGGCAACGGCGATCCCTATGCCGACGAGCTCGCGAGCTGGGCCTTGGGCGTCTTCTCGAGCAAGGCCAACTCGCTCGTGGGGCCGCGAGGCCAGCACCAGGCCGGGCTCTACTCGGCCGCCGCCAACGTCCCCTATGGGTACATGACCTGGGCTACTCCCAACGGCCGGCGCGACGGCGAGCCCCTTTCCGACGCCGCCTCGCCCTCGCACGACACCGAGAAGAACGGGCCGACCGGAGTCATGCGGTCGATCCTGTCGCTCGATCCCAGCCAATTCGGCAACGGTCTGCAGTTCAACATGAAGTTCCACCCGACGAGCATGGCCGGCAGCGAGGGCAACGAGAAGCTGCGCCAGTTGGTCTCGGCCTTCTTCGCTCAGGGCGGGCAGCAGGTGCAGTACAACATCATCGACTCGAACGTCCTGCGCGCGGCCAAGGCGAAACCCGAGGATTACCGCGACCTCGTGGTGCGCGTGGCCGGATTCTCCGCGTTCTTCGTCGAGCTCTACGAGGACCTGCAGAACGACCTCATCGCGCGGACCGAGATCTGTGTCTGAGCCGGCCGGTACGCCGGGCGCCGCGAGCGCCGAAGCCGCCGCCGGCGCGCGGGCCGGAAGCGCGGGGGCCGAGGCCGGCGACGCGCCGCCAAGCCTGACCGGTCGCGTCTACGACATCCAGGGCTTTTCGGTGCACGACGGTCCGGGCATCCGGACAACGGTGTTTCTCAAGGGCTGTCCGCTCCGCTGCCTGTGGTGTCACAGCCCAGAGTCGCAGGCCTTCCACCGCGAGCTGTCGTGGGTGGAGATGCGGTGCATAGGCGTCGACGACTGCGGCCTATGCATCGACGCGTGCGCCAAGGGCGGCATCTCGGCGGGTGAGGCGGTGACCGCGCCGGGCCGCGAGACCGGACTGCGCCTGGCGGCCTTCGACCGGACCATGTGCGACAACTGTGGCAGTTGCGGGGAGGTCTGCACCTCGAAGGCCGTCTACCTGTGCGGCACCGACTACGAGGTCGGCGAGGTGGTGAGGCGGGTGCTCAAGGATGTCGCCTTCTACACGAGATCGGGCGGGGGCGTGACCCTGTCGGGCGGCGAGCCGCTCAGCCAACCCGCTTTCGCCCTTGCCTTTCTGCGCGAGTGTGGGGAGGCGGGTCTCCACACGGCGGTCGATACCACCGGGCACGTCCGCTGGGAGGTGCTCGAGCAGGTGCTGCCGTTCACCGACCTCTTTCTCTACGATCTGAAGCACATGGACTCCGCCGCCCACAAGCAGCTGACGGGCGTTCCCAACGAGCGGATCCTCGATAACGCGCGGCGTATCGCCGCTCAGGGCGGCAAGCTGCAGGTGCGCATCCCGCTCATTCCGGGCATGAACGATTCGATCGAGAACGTTGAGGCGGCGGGCCGGTTCTGTACCGAGCTCGGGGACGCGGTCACCGTTGTACAGGTTCTGCCCTACCATCGCTTGGGTTCGGCTAAGTACAAACGTCTGCAGCGCGACGATCCCATGCCGCCGACCGACCCACCCGACTCCGAAGCGATCGCGGAGAGGGTCTCTCGCCTCGCGGAAATGGGCCTCCGGGTCGTCGTTCACTGATTCTCAGACCGGGCATCCCCTTGCGTGCGGGGCGCCCCGCCGGCTCAATCCGGTCGGCGGAAGCGCTATGCAATGTGCGAATAGGATGAGTACTCTATTCAGTTTGTCCTCAGAGATTCCCTCTGGAGGTGCTTGCGCATGGAGTTGGGCCTTTGTATAGTCAGGCGCATCAAGACGAGGGCGAGTCAACACTGGCAGGCTTCAACTATCTCTCTAGGAGACCTTTATGGCGCAGGGGGCTCGGACCGGTCAGGTTGTTGTAGACACAGAACCCATCATGCGCATCGACGATGTCTCTCTCAGCTTCGGAGGCGTCAACGCACTCTCGAGCGTGAGTGTCGATATCAACCGTGATGAGATACGGGCGATCATCGGCCCGAACGGGGCGGGCAAGACCGCCCTTCTGAACTGCATCAGCGGTTTCTACAAGCCGCAGAAGGGCAGCATCGTCTTCCAGGGCAAGCAGATCGCCCGCACGAGGCCCGACAAACTCGCCAAGCTCGGCATCGCCCGTACGTTTCAGAACATCGAGCTCTATACAGGGCTTACCACTCAAGACAACATCATGGCCGCGCGTCACGTGTTCATGAAGCAGAACTTCTTGGCGGGCGGCGTCTACTTCGGGTGGTCGCGCCGCGAAGAGATCAAGCATCGCCAGACCGTGGAGGAGATCATCGATTTCCTCGAGATGCAGTCGATCAGAAAGCAGCACGTGGGCTCGCTGCCCTACGGTCTGCGCAAGCGGGTCGAGCTCGGCCGGGCGTTGGCGCTGGAGCCCAAGATCCTGCTTCTCGATGAGCCTATGGCGGGCATGAACCTCGAGGAAAAAGAGGACATCGCCCGCTTCATCATCGATGTGTACGAAGGTCAAGGCGACACCTATCCCGACAGCCCGGTGCTTCGTGACGGCATCCGCACCATCATCATGGTGGAGCACGACATGGGCGTAGTCATGGACTTGGCCGACCGCATCGCCGTGCTCAACTTCGGGCGCAAGATCGCCGACGGCACACCGGAGGAGGTCCAGCGAGACCCCGAAGTGGTGAAGGCATACTTAGGCGAGGGGGCCCAGGAATAACATGCTGAAGGTCAACAACATCGAGGCATCATACCTGGGCGTCATACGCGTCTTGCATGGCATCTCGCTCGAAGTGGGCGATGGCCAGATCGTCGCGCTGATCGGAGCCAACGGAGGCGGCAAGACCACAACGCTGAAGGCCATCACGTGTCTGCTGAAGACCGAGCAAGGTACCCTGACCAGCGGCGACATCACCTTCGACGGCAAGCGCATCGACCGCTTCAGCCCCGAGCAGATCGCTCACCTTGGCATCAGCCAGGTGATGGAGGGCAGGCGGACTCTCGAGCATCTGACGGTCGAAGAGAATCTCATGGTCGGGGCCTACAGGCGTAGAGACCGAGCCGGAGTGAAGCGCGATCTCGAGACGGTCTTCGACTACTTTCCGCGTATTCGCGACTACCGCAAGCGGGTCAGCGGGTACCTCTCGGGCGGCGAGCAGCAGATGATGGTGATCGGCCGGGCGCTTATGGCCGACCCTCAGCTCATGCTGCTCGATGAGCCGTCGTTGGGCCTCGCGCCGCTCGCGGTGCAGTCCATCTACGAGATCATCAACCAGATCAACAAGGACCGCGGTCTCTCTATGCTCATCGTCGAACAGAACGTCAAGGCGGCCTTGGGTATAGCCAACCACGGGTATGTCATGGAGAACGGGCGCATCGTGCTCAGCGGTCCCGCCGACAAGCTGCGGGACAACGAGGACGTCAGGGAATTCTATATGGGTATCTCATCCACTGGTGCGCGCAAGAACTATCGTGAGATAAAGCACTACCGGCGAAGGAAGAGATGGCTGTGAGAGAACTCGACACCGCCACGCTCGACACTTGGCCGAAAGTGCTCGAGCACAATAGCCGTTCGCATGATGCCAAGCATCCGGCTATGCGGTACAAGCACTACGGCATATGGCAGGTTCACAGCTGGTCCGACTACCTTGAGAATGTGAAGTACCTCGCGCTGGGCATGCTTTCGCTGGGGTTCGAGCCCGGAAGCAAGCTCCTCATAGTGGGCGACAACTCACCCGAGTGGTTCTTCGCCGAGATGGCGGCCCAGTGCAACAGGGGCGTCAGTGTCGGGCTCTACTCCGAACTGTCGGCGCGCGAGATTCAGTATGTCGCCGAGAACAGCGAGGCGGAGTTCGCCATCGTCGAGGATCAGGAGCAGGCCGACAAGCTCACGAGCATCATGGCCGCCTGTCCCAGAATGAAGGCGGTCATCTACTGGCGGTACAAGGGCCTCAGCAACGACGAGTCGTGTGAGTTCTTGGGCCTTCGCCAGGTGCTCGAGATGGGACGGGCCTACGAGGCCCAGCATCCGAACGTGTTCGAGCAGAACATCAAGGCCGGCAAGGGCGACGACACGTGCGCGATCGTCTACACTTCGGGCACCACGGGGCCACCGAAAGGCGCGTTGCACAGCTACAAGTCGCTGATGTCGGCCGCGGCCGCCTTTGTGAAGCAAGACCGACTCGGCCACCGTGACAATATGGCCTCGTTCTTGCCTCCGGCCTGGATCAACGAGCAGTGGCTGGTCTTCGGGTGCCACCTACTCTCGGGGGGCACGGTCGACTTTGCGGAGAACTCCGAGACTCAGCAGGCCGACGTTCGCGAGACGGCGCCGACGCTGATCGTCTACAACTCGAAACTCTGGGAGGGTCTCGCGGGCCAGGTGCGTGCGAAGCTGCGCTCAGCCGGCTGGCTCAAGAGACTCGCGAGCAGCGCGTTCATGCCCATAGCTTTCAAGATCGCCGAACTGCGCGAGACGGGCAAGAGGCCCGGCTTCGGCCTCCAGGCTCTCGGTCTGATAGGCGACTTGCTGATCTATGGGAGAGTCAGGGACAGTCTGGGGCTATCCCGGGCGCGTGTCTGCTACTCGTCGGGCTCTTCGCTGTCGCCCGAGGCGATGACGTTCTTCCATGCTCTGAAAGTCCCGCTCAAGAACGTGTATGGGTCCACTGAGGCGGGTGCGGTCACCGGGGTAGTGAAGAAGGTGCAGACTCGGGGCACGGTGGGCTCGGTCAACCCCGGCGTGGAGGTCAAGTGCGAGGATTCGGGAGAGATCCTGGTGCGGCACCCGGGTACCTTCCTCGGCTACTACAACGATCCGCAGGCTACGGCTCGGGTTCTGTCCGACGGCTGGGTCAGCACCGGCGACCGCTGCCGGCTCGAGGGCGACGAGTTGATCTTCGTCGACCGCCTGAGCGATCTGATCAGTCTGCCTTGTGGCGACATCGTTCCCCCGCAGGAGGTCGAGAGCCGCCTGAAGTACAGCTCCTACATCAAGGATGCCTGGGTCTTCGCCGGTCCGGGCTGCGATACGCTCCTCGCGGTCATCGTGGTCGACGCGGCCAACACGGGTCACTGGGCCGACGCCCGCCGGGTCAGCTATACGACCTTTGGCGACCTATCGCAGCAAGCTGAGGTCTACTCCCTCGTCGAGCAGGAGATCGCCTCGGTCAACGAGAGGCTACCTGAAGCGCAGCGCGTCACGCGCTACGTCAACCTGCACAAGGAGTTCGACCCAGACGAGTCCGAGCTTACGCGTAACCGTAAGTTGCGCAGAAACCTGCTCGCCGACAGGTACCAAGATCTGGTCAAGGCTCTGGCCGGGGGGCAGTCGGAGGTCGATGTCGAGACCGAGATCACCTACCAAGACGGGCGGGTCGGCACTCTGAAGACTACTGTGAAGATCGCGACCATTGGGCAAGGTGAGGTATGAGCTACTTCTTCCAGATGGTCATCACCGGGTTGTCGTTGGGCATGATGTATGCCCTCATAGCGATAGGGTTCGTGATCATCTTCAAGTGCTCGCAGGCGTTCAACATCGCTTCGGGTCAGATCGTCATGCTTGGCGCCTATCTCGGCTACACGTTCCTCATACCACTGAACCTGCCGGTGTGGGCCGCCGTGATCTGCGCGATCGTCGTCGCGGCCCTCATGGGCCTCCTTATCGAGCGCTCTGGCCTTGCGTCCGCTGCTCGGCCAACCCGCGCTGGCCATCGTCATGATGACCATCGCCCTGGCCGGCGTTATGGACGGCATCGCGATCATGGGCTGGGGCGGGGAGTATCAGACGTATCACAGCTCTCTGCCTGAGATCAGCCTGGAGCTCGGCTCGGTATCCATACCTCCGTCGTCGATGCTGGGTCTCATCGTGTCTCTCTTCTTCGTGGTCGTCCTTGTGTCTGTGTTCCGCTTCACGAAGATCGGCCTGGCTATGCGCGCGACTGCCGAAGACGAGCAGGTAACGCGCAGCTTGGGCATTCGGGCGACCATGGTCTACGCGCTCGTCTGGGTCATCGCCTGCGTCGTGGGCGTTCTCGGCGGAGTCCTACTGGGAGGTGTGTCGGGCGTTTCGCCGCCACTGAGCGAGATCGGACTCAAGGCCCTCGCGGTCGTCATCCTGGGTGGTCTCGACTCGATCGGCGGCGCCATCGTCGGTGGCATCATCCTGGGCATCCTCGAGAACCTGGCCCAAGGGTATCTGGATCAGCTGATGCCTTCGGGCGGAGGATTGGCCAGTGTGTTCCCGTTCATCATCATGCTCGTGGTGCTTATCTTCATGCCCCACGGACTGTTCGGCCTTAAGCGGATTGAGAGGGTGTAGGCGATGAGGCTTCCGAGCGGCACCTTCGCGCAGACATACGGCCAAGACATGGGCTTGGTGCGCACCAGGTCGAACTGGATCGCACTCGCGGTGATGGCGGTCTTCCTGTTCACCATTCCTCAGTGGGCGTCGAACTCGTTCCTTACTCTGGTGACGGTCATGTGCATGACTATCATCTCGGCTCACGGTTTGAACATCCTCACCGGTAACTGCGGCCTGGTGTCCATGGGCCACTCCGGCTTCATGATGGTGGGTGGCTACGCCATGGCCATCATGTGCTCGCGGTGGGGGATCCCCTTCCTGCCAGGCATTATCCTGTCCGGTCTGGCTGCCGGTGTCGTAGGCATCATCTTCGGTCTGCCCTCACTCCGCATCAAGGGCTTCTACCTGATCATGGCGACCGTGGCCGCCTACTTCATCATCCACTGGTTGGTGCTGCAGTTCCGCGGCATAACCGGGGCCACCGAGGGCATCTCCCTGCCGATTCCCGATCTCTTCGGCTGGTCGCTCAGACCCAAGGCCAACTACTACTACTTCGTCCTGGTGCTGGCCATACTCGCGACGGTGGTTGCCAAGAACATCTTGCGTACTCGCGCCGGCCGCGCCTTCGTGGCTATTCGCGACAACGACTTGGCTGCCGAAGTCATGGGCGTCAACCTATTCTCGTACAAGTTGCAGGCGTTCTTCATCGGCAACGTGTTCGCAGGCGTGGCGGGCGCCTTGTCGGCGCAGTACTACATGTTCTGCAACGTCGAGCAGTTCCCGTTCTTCGACTCGGTGTGGCTGCTCGGCATGCTCATCGTCGGTGGCATGGGGAGCGTATCGGGGGTCATCTACGGTGTGATCGCCATCAAGCTGCTGCAGCAGCTTGCAATCAAGCTCGGACCTTCGCTGGCCGCGATCGTCAACCCGCAGGCGGCGGTCGGGCTCAGCCTCATCCTGCCTAGCATCGCGATCATTCTCTTCCTGATCTTCGCTCCGCGGGGCATCAGCCACATCTGGGAGCGGATCAGGAACTACTACCAACTCTGGCCTTTCTAGCTCGAGGCGGTCAGACAGCGCCCCCGCTAGTGGGCGAACCACTATCACAGGTATCAACTGCAGACGATAGGAGGGGAATTCGGCAAAGGGCAAGGTTCTCGGCACCTGAACCAGGGATAACACGTGAGAGGGGTTGAACATGAAGAAGTTCTGGTTACTGAGTCTACTCATAATAATCGTCCTGGCGCTGCCCATGGTGGCGGCGTGCGGCGGCGAAGACGAACCCACCACCACTGCTCCGCCGGTCACCACCGCGCCTCCGACTACTGCCCCCGGCGGCTCTAGCGACACGACCGCTGCTACCACTCCTCCGACGACTGTCGGTGAGCCGATGACTCTCTACATCGGCGGCACGTTCGCCCTCACCGGCGCGTACGCAGAGGACTGCGCGGCTGTTCTTGCCGGCATGGAAGACTACGTCAAGTACGTCAACGACAACAAGATCATCGCCCCCTGGTATGAGGATCGGCCACTCCCGGCCAACCTCACCTTCGAGTTGAAGTGGGGCGACGACGCGTTGGCGCCCGATAAGGCCCTCACCATCTATGAGGAGCAGAAGTCTTCCGGCATGCTCGTGAACCGGATAACCGGCTCGCCTGAAGGCATGGCCATGAAAGACCTGCTGATCGCCGACAACATCGGCGCGACCAGCCAGTCGATGTCGCCGGCGTACCTGGTGCCGCCGGGCAACATCTTCACCACCGCTCCCATCTACACCGACCAGATGGCGGCCGTCGGCGAGTGGTTCATGGAGAACTGGACAGACACCACCCGCAAGCCGCGCGTGGCGCTGTTGACCGCCGACAGTACTCTTGGCCGCAACATCGACGTTCCCGAGCTGCAGGACTACCTCTTGTCGCTCGGCTTTGAGTATGCCGGCGCGCAGTTCGTTCCGATGGTCCCCACCGCCCCCCCGACGACCCAGTTGGCGTGGCTCAAGGACAACAAGGTCGACCTCGCCATCGGTTGTATGATCAACCCCGGCAGCCAGCCGACGATCAAGGAGGCCGAGCGTCTCGGCATGGGCCCGGATCTTGCCTACAAGATCACCTTCGCCTTCGCGAACCCGGCCCACCTTCAGATCTATGTGAAGGGAATGGGCACTACCGGTAGCGGCCTGGTCGTCACCGGCGACGTGTGCGCTCAGGACGCCCCGGTCCCGGGCATCGATTTCGCGAACATGCTTCAGGACACCTATCGCCCGAACAAGAAGAACGGCAACGTCATGTATCTCGACGGCATCATCGAGGGCATGCTGCAGGTCGAGGCGCTCCGTCTGGCCTACGCGGCCGTCGGCAAGGATATGACGACCGAGGACGTGCTGAAGAAGGGCTTCTGGATGATCAAGGACTTCAACGTTGGTGAGCTCACCGTGACTCCGCTCACCTTCGGCGAAGGCGATCCTCAGGGTCTCGACATGGTCCGTATCCAGCAGGTGCAGGACGGCAAGATCGTCGAACTCGGCGCCTACCCGATCCGCAATATCATCCCGGCTCCCAAGTGAGCTCCGTGAGGGCTTGACCCTCACACTCGCTGCCCTAGCGGCACGCACAGAGGGCCCCCGGCGAAAGCCGGGGGCCCTTTCCGTATGCGCAGAGCCGGTGGAGCGCGGACCGAATCACGCGCATGGGCGGCGCCACCGGCCCACGAAGCCCCGAAATTGGGTAATTGGCAGGTCCAATCACTTCATCTTTCGGCCTTGGCGTGGGACACTGTTGCTACAGCTGATTCAGCCACCGCGCCCGAGGGCGACGTCCGAGATTCGGCACCGCGGCGCGGTGGGCGTCCGGTCTCGCGGTGGTCTCGACAAGGGAGTATGGAGTGAGCGGCGGCAAGTACACCAGGTTGTTGGAGCCCGGCTATATAGGTTCGGTGAAGACCCGCAGCCGGTTGATCAAGACGGGGGCCAATCCGGGCTTCTATCCATACGACAACGGCGTGGTGCAGCAGCCCATCATCGACTACTACGAGGCTCTGGCGGCCGGCGGCGCCGGTATCGTCACCGTAGGGTCGGGCGAGATCGACTATCCGATCGGCACGGTGCCGAATCACGGTTATCGCCTCGATGGAGAGGAGTACATCGCCAGTCTGAAGAAGCTGGCCGACGCCATCCACAAGCATGATTGCCCAGCGTTCATCCAGGTCCTCCACCTCGGTCCGATGCACCCGAGCGCCTTCACCGGTCTGCAGAGCATCGCCGCCTCGGCCCTCACCCGGGAGCAACTGCCGCGGGCCGACTTCTCGATTCCGAAGGAGATGGATCACGACGAGGTTCTGCGGGTCAAGGAGAGGTTCGTCAACGCGGCCAAGAACGTCCAGAAGGCCGGCTTCGACGGGCTCGAGCTAAACGCAGGGTGCAACCACCTCATCAACTCGTTTCTCTCTCGGCGCTGGAACAAGCGGCACGACGAGTATGGCTGCGACAGCATGGAGAACCGCTGCCGCTTCCTGACGGAGATAATCCAGGAGACCAAGGCGGCGTGCGGCAAGGAGTTCGCGCTGATCGTGATCATCAACAGCATGGAGCTTGGGCTCGACGAGGGCATCACCCTCGATGAGGCCAAGAGCATCGCCAAGCTGGTCGAGACGGCCGGCGCCGACTGCCTACACCCCAGGGTGGAGTACTACAACAAGCCCAGGGACCCAATGAAGCGTGACAGCACACATTTCCCCGACATGGTCTGCTACCCGGAGCCGCCGGCATGGCTGCCTGAGATCGTCGACACGAGCCGCCACGGCCAGGGGGGCTGGGTGCCGGCTTCCGCGGAGATCAAGAAGGTCGTCAACATCCCCGTCATCGCTGTGGGTAGGCTGAGCCCCGACCTGGGAGAAGCGATACTGAGTGAGGGCAAGGCCGATTTCATCAGCCACAACCGGCGCCTCATGGCCGATCACGAACTGCCCAACAAGATCGCCCAAGGTCTCGAGGACGAAATCGCGCCCTGTACTGCCTGCATGACCTGCTACCGAAACGTGGAGCACGGACAGGGTCCTCGCTGTCGCATCAACGCCGCACTGGGTCGCGAGAAGGAGTACGAGATCACACCGGCCGCCGTGCGGAAGAAGGTCGTGGTCGTCGGCGGCGGACCTGCCGCGCTCGAGGCGGCCCGCGTGGCGGCGCTGCGAGGTCACCAGGTCTCGCTCTATACGACGATGAGCAGGCTTGGCGGCTCTATGCTGGTCGCAGCCGTGGTCAAAGGCGCCGAACATGAAGACCTTCCCGGCTCTCGCCCGCTACTTCGAGACCCAGATGAAGAAGTTGCGCGTCGATGTTCACCTTGGCACCGAGATGACTCCCGACAGGGCCAGGCAACTGAAGCCCGACGTCATTCTCTTGGCCTCCGGGGCGCGGCACAACATCCCCAAGATTCCCGGTATCGACAGCCGTGCGGTCATGACCAGTGAGGCTCTCCATCACAGGCTCAAGTTGTTCTTGAGGGTGGCCGGGCCCGAGTTCCTGAGATGGGGCACGAGGTTCGCTCTTCCGCTGATGCTTGGCAAGAACGTAGTCATCATCGGCGGTAGGCTGCACGGCTGTCAGACGGCCGAGTTCTTGGTGAAACGCAGGCGCAACGTCACGATAGTCGACTCCTGCCCGGCCGAGGAGATCGGTGACGGTCTGCTCGAGACGCTTGTCAAGCCCTTCTTGCTCACGTGGCTCGAGGAGAAGGGAGTCGAGGTCATATCCGACGCGGCTTTCGAGAAGATCGACAAGGACGGAGTCACTATCACCACGAAAGACGGCTTGCGGCGGACTCTCAAGGCCGACAAGGTGATCACCGCGACGCCGATGCTGGCCGACACCGGGCTCTTCACCGAGTTCCAAGGCGCGGCCGCAGAGGTCTTTGCTCTCGGCGATGCGCGCGAGCCCGCCTATATCGTCGACGCGGTGGAGGACGGGGCTAGGGTCGGCCGCCTGATCTAGCAGGGCGCGCCAAGGAAGCGACGCGCCCGGGCCGCTGTCGCGGCCCACGATCGCTGCTCGGCGACCGCGACTCTTCCGGCATGTGCCTACGAAGGGGGGTCGCTTTCAGAACTCGATGCCCTTGCGGGCGTTGAGCCCGCTGCGCCATGGATGCTTGATCTCTGTCATCTCGGTGACAAGGTCGGCCATCTCGACGATCTTGGGGTCGGCCAGTCTGCCGGTGAGCACCACGTGGAGCGCCGGGGGGCGTGCTTTCAACGCCGCGACGACCTCGTCGACGGGGAGCAGGCCGTAGGCTATCGTGCCGTTGATCTCGTCGAGTATCACCATGTCGTATTCGCCCGACAGAAGGGTCTCTCTGGCTATATCCCAGGCCTTGCGGGCGGTCTCCACGTCGTGCTGATCGGGATGCTCCGGATCGATGCGGATGAACTCGCCCCCCAACTGGCGGAGTGTGAGATCGGGGGCCAGCCTCTTGGCGGTCTCCAATTCGCCGTACTTCCAGGAGCCCTTGAGGAACTGAAGCATGACGACTTTGAGACCCTGACCGATGGCCCGCACCGCCATGCCGAGGGCCGAGGTGGTCTTGCCCTTGCCGTCGCCCGTGAGGACGACTACATATCCCTTTCTACCAGCCACCGGCGCTCGGACGGGACGTGGTTTGAGCTTGACTCTCTCCGGCCGGCTCGGAAGTCGCCGTGGCCCCGGAACCAGTTGCGGTGGTGGTCGCGCCGGATCCGACGGTCGTCGAGGAGCCGGCCGGGCGCTTGGCCGCCAACTGCCGGGCCAGCGCCGGGAGCGCGATGAAATCGAGCATGCGCACGTCGTCGAGATTGGCATTCAACAATGAGAGAACCGGCGCGGGCAGTTGCTCGTCGTCGGCGGCCAGTATGAGGATGCCCCGGTCGAGAGCCAGGTATGCGCCCACAACGAGCCCGTCGGGGAAGTTGGTCCCCGTGGCGATGGCCGTATGGGTGAAGGTCGAGCCGTGAGCCGCCGCGTAACGGATGACCAACGAGGCGGTCTCGTAGCCGTCGGCCCCCAGTTGGGTCTCGACCTGCTCGAGCGCGACCTCGGTGTCGAGGCCGACCAGCAACGCGGACGTCGCCTCGAGGTTCTTGATGGCGTTCTTGGTAGCACGCGGCAGCGGGCCGTCCTTGGGACAGAGCAAGATCGGCCAGCCGTTGGCCGCCGCGAGCGGAGCCACTGTGAGACCTTCGATGAAGCTCTCCACCGGCACTACTACGACCTTGGATACAGCGCCGACTTTGGCCTTGACGGCGTCGGCCACGAGGGCGGCGGTCTCATACGCGTCTCCGCCGATGAGGCGGGTGACGGCCGGCTCCCGAAGGATCGCACCGAGCTGTTGGGTGATCGAGCTGGGTCGCGGGGTCGCCACCAGGAATACCTCGGCCGGGGCTAGGCGCTGGATCTCGTTGGCCAGATCCTCGCGGATGCCGTCGGGGGGTAGAAGGAGCACCGCCCCGTCGTACGCCGCGGCGAGAGGGGCGATAGCCAGGGCCTGCGCGTGATCGTCGCCGGGAACCAGCACCAGCGCCGGCGCGCCATCGGGGAAGGCCAACTCCGAGATCGCTATGGCCGTGGCGTAGCGGTCGGCGCCGGCGGCCACGGAGCGGTCGGTGCGGGGCGGCAGGGTGGTGGTCGTGGTCGTTGAAGCGGTCGAAGTGGTCGCCGTCTGCACGAGAGTGGTCGTCTCGGTGTTGACCGCTGGCCAGACGTAGCGCTCGAGCGCGTAGTAGGCCCCGACGACCAGACCGGCCAGCAAACCTAGGAAGAGCAGCCATTTGGACGCCCGGGTGGCTACTTCGATGGCCAGTTGTTGGATGCCCGAACGCCGGGCGCCGCCCCCAAGGGGCGCTCCACAATACCAGCAGAACCGCGCCCCGCGGTCGTTGTCACCGCGGCATTTCGTACACACAATGCGATCTTGCGAAGCCATGAACTCTATCAACCCTCCCCAGGGATCAATCCCGCGTCATGGAAAGGTAGCACGAGATGGCCCTCTCGGGGATGCCTTTCTGCCGGTGGATTGCGTGGATGCGGGCACGCCCGCGGGGCGCGCCCTACCCGGAGAGATCGCGGCCGCACCCGCGGGCTCGAAACAGGTCTCCGCGGCCTTGGTAGAATCGAGGCAGTCTAGATCGACCCGGCGGGAACGCGGCGGCCGTTGGAGCGGGTTTCGCCCGTACGACCAAGGGAGGTGCCGGCGTGCACGGCAATACAATCGGCGTCATCGGCCTGGCCGTGATGGGCCGAAACCTAGCCCTGAACCTTGCGGACCGGGGCTTCGCTGTAGCCGTCTACAATCGAACCGACGCGGCGACGACTGATCTTGTCGACCAGCTGCGGCCATCGCAACTCGTGGCGCCCTTCTATACCGTCCCGGAGTTGGTGCAGTCGCTTCAGCGACCGCGCCGGGTCCTCGTCATGGTCAAGGCCGGCGCGCCCGTGGACGCTGTCATCGGCGAACTCGAGCCCTTGCTCGAGCCGGGTGACATCGTCATCGACGGCGGCAACTCGCACTTCAGCGATACCGACCGCCGGGGAAAGGCCCTAGCCGAACGGGGCATCGAGTTCTTTGGTGTCGGTATTTCGGGTGGAGAGTCGGGAGCGCGCCATGGACCAAGCCTGATGCCGGGAGGGCCCAGCCGGGCCTATCCCACGATCGCGCCGGTTCTCGAAGCTATCGCCGCCCGCGCCGGCGGGACGCCGTGTGTCGCCTACCTGGGTGCGGGCGCGGTCGGGCACTTCGTCAAGATGGTGCACAACGGTATTGAATACGGTGTCATGCAGTTGATCTCCGAGACCTACGCCGTGATGAAAGAGATGCTGGGTCTGCCGAACGAGCGGTTGGCCGGGATCTACCAGGAGTGGCACGATCACGGACCGGCTTCGTACCTCCTGGAGATCACCGCTCATATCTTCGGCGTGCGCGACCCCGAGACCGGTGGGCGCCTGATCGACATGATCGTGGCCGAGGCGGAACAACTGGGAACGGGCATGTGGGCATCGCAGAGCGCATTGGAGCTGCACGTGCCTGTGCCGAACATCGACATCGCGGTGGGCATGCGCAATCTGTCGGCCCTCAAGGGGGAGCGCGACGCCGCGAGGCGGTGGCTGGGCGCGACCGCGCGGGCGGCGGGCGCCGGGAGCCAGAAGGTGCGGCTCGAGAACGTGCGCGGGGCACTCGATGCCGCGACCGTTCTCACCTACGCGCAGGGCTTCGCGCTGCTGCGGGCCGCGTCGCTCGCTTTGGGCTACGAAACCAATCTGCGCGACGTGGCGGCTGTTTGGAGGGCGGGCTGCATCATCAGGTCGGCGCTGCTACCTCGTCTCATGGAGATCTACGAGCAGAGCCCCGACCTCGCGAACCCGCTGCTCGATCGCACGCTGGCCGAGGATGTCGTGACCCAACGGTCGCATCTCGCGAGCGTGATAGGGGGGGCGGTCGAAGCGGGCATACCCGTGCCCGGCTTCGCCAACGCTCTCGCCTACCTCGATGCCTACCGGGCCGAGTGGTTGCCGTTCAACCTGGTGCAGGCGCAGAGAGACTATTTCGGCTCTCACCGGTACCGGCGCATCGACCGCGAAGGCCTCTTTCACAGCGATTGGGAACACGCCGAAGAGGGCCGGTGAACGGCCGCGACCGTGCGGTTGACCCTGGATGGCGGACCGAGGTGGTGGTCCACCCCGATGAGCACAGTCTCGCCGCGGCCGCCGCGCGCCTCTTCGCGGACGAGGCTGAGCGTGCCGTGCGGAAGCGCGGACGCTTCATGGTCGCGCTCGCGGGCGGCTCGACGCCGCGTCGTACGTACCGCGCGCTCGCGGCGGCTCCCTTCGCGGGTGAGGTGCCATGGGACAAGGTTGTGGTCTTCTGGGGAGACGAGCGCTGCGTGGACGCCGGGGACCCGCGCCGAAACGAGACAATGGCCCGCGACGTGTTGCTCGACCGCGTGCCGGTGTCGCGCAAGCAGGTGCATCCTGTTGGCTGTGGAGCGGCGACCGCGCCCGCCGAGGCGGCCGCGTCGTATGAGCGGTTGCTGAGAGGCGTGCTCGCCGGCAGCGGCGTTCGTCGGGGCGCGCCCGCGCCGCCGACAGCGGCGCCGCGGGGCGCGGGCGGAGGGCGCGCCGGCCTCGACCTGGTCTTGCTCGGCCTGGGTGACGACGGGCATACCGCGTCGCTATTCGCCGGCTCGGACGCGCTCGACGAACGAGAGAACTGGGTGGCGGTCGCGTGGGGGGGAGGACTACCCCGAGTAACCCTTACCGCGTCCTTCATCAATCTCGCCGAGCTGGTGGTCTTCATCGTCGCGGGCGACGACAAAGCAGAGGCCGTCAGCAGGGTACTGGAGGGCTCGGGCGACGACGACGCGGCCCTCCCCGCCCGTCGTATTCGCCCGGCGTGCGGCAGGCTCCTCTGGTTGCTCGACAGAAAGGCCGCCGCTCTACTGACGCCGGGCCTTCGAGGGGGAGGCGTCGTGGCGGGGGAGCCGGCCGCGGGGGCGGCGACCCAGGAGGGACGATCATGATCGACGTGCCACGTTGCGATGCGATAGTGGTCTTCGGGGTCACCGGAGATTTGGTCTTCAAGGAGATCTTTCCCGCGCTGCTCGGTCTGGTGCGCGACGAGGGCATCTCTGTGCCCATCGTGGGAGTCGCGCGCTCGCCGTGGAGCGAAGAGCAGCTCATCGCGCGGGCCAAGAACAGCCTCGAACGGCGCGGCGTCTACGACGCCGCCGCGTTCTCCAGGCTGGCCGGCATGCTGCGCTTCGTGCAGGGCGACTACCACGCGCCCGAGACCTTCAGCAAGATCTGCGACGCCCTGCGGGGCGCTCAGCAACCGCTCTTCTATATGGCCATTCCCCCGAGCGTGTTCCCCGCGGTCACTGAGGCCATCGCGTTGTCGGTGTGCCGCGAGGGCGCCCGGATCGTGGTCGAGAAGCCGTTTGGGCGTGACCTGGCCTCCGCGCGAGATCTCAATCGCATCCTGCACGCTCACTTTCCTGAGGGCAGCATCTTTCGTATCGACCACTTTCTCGGCAAGGAGCCGGTGCAGAACATCACCTACACCCGCTTCGCTACCACCATGCTCGAACCGCTGTGGAATCGCGACCACATCCGCGCCATCCAGATCACCATGGCCGAGGACTACGGAGTCTTCAACCGCGGACGCTTCTACGAAGAGGCGGGGGCTATCCGCGACGTCATCCAGAACCACCTGCTGCAGATTCTGGCCGTGGTGACCATGGACCCGCCCGGCGGCGGGGTCCCCGACGGGTATCGCGCGGAGAAGGTGAGACTGCTCGAGGCTATTCCCCCTCTCACACCCGCCGATGTTGTGAGGGGCCAGTACGACGGCTATCGCTCCGCTCCAGGAGTGGCCGCGGACTCAGTGGTCGAGACCTACGCCGCGCTCAAGCTATCCATCGACACCTGGCGCTGGGCCGGAGTGCCCATCTACATTCGGGCGGGCAAGAACCTGGCAGTCACCAGCACGGAGGTTTTCGTCGAGTTCAAGGCGCCGCCGCGCCAGACCTTCGCCGAGGTGGTGCCCCGCGGTTCCAGTCACCTCCGCATCCGCATCAGTCCCGACATCGTCATCGCCATGGGACTGCGGGTCAAGGTGCCGGGCGACCGCATGGTCGGTAACGACGTGGAACTCCTGCTGACTTCGCACGCCGGCAATCATACGAGCCCGTACCAGCGACTGCTGAGCGACGCCATGGAGGGGCAGCACGACCTCTTCGCTTCTGAGGCCGGGGTGCAGGCGTCCTGGCGGATTGTCGATTCCATTCTCGCCGTCGAGACGCCCCTGCACCCGTACGCGGCGGGCACGTGGGGGCCGCCGGCGGCGGATAGTCTCATCGGCGTCGACGGTCCGTGGATCGATCCCGCTCCCGTCGGCGCTCGAGGTGGCGACGCGAGTGAGGGCACGGCGGGCCGGGTGGAGCCGGAGGCCCCGTGAGCGGCGCGGACCCTCCCTGTGAAGCGGTCTCGCGTGATATCGTCGCGCGAGGATCCATGAACGACGAGTGAGGCGCGGCGATCGTCTCCCAGCCTATCCACGAATACTCCATCTCCTTCGATGACTCGGAGTCACCGCTTGCAGGCCACACTCACCTGGGTACCGACTACGGCCGCCGCGGTCCGGGCGCCTCGCGGCTTGTCTGGAAACAGGACCGCACCTCGGGCTACGTCTCCGTAGACCTCATCGGGGCCGGCGGAGCGAGCATGTGGCATAGTCTGGCGGGGCTTTCCGACGAGCGCGACACGCACCTGGACTTCGCACGGTGCTTCCCCCAGGTCCGCGATGAGTATCAACCGCGGTGCAGCGGCATGACCATCCGCGTGCGGGGCGACGGCCACCTCAAGTTGGAGCTGAAATCTCCCGACGAGCGGGTGCTCTGGTGGGCGACCCGGGATCTCTGCACCGATGACTGGTGCGACCTCGGGTTCACCTGGTCGCCCGACGATCTGCGCAGGGTCAAGTTCCTCGAATGGACCGTCGATCCGGGCTCCCGGCTCGAAGTGGGCCCGCTTCGCCTGCTTATCGATATGCCCGACGTGTCGATCGGTGAGCGCGTCTTTCTCGAGAGCTACGCGAAGCTAGCGCGCCTGTACTCGTCGAAGCATGGGACTGTGCGTGACAATGCCCACCTCCACGCCGGCGAGCGCGACTCGATTCCCGCCAGCGGCCTGTTCTGCCTGGCGACGTGCGTGGCCGCGACTATGGGCGTTGTCAAAAGGGTGGCCGCCGAGCAGATGCTTCAGAAGCTGAACGGTACCGTATCGGCTCTGGAGAGGGCGAAGGGCCTTCTTCCGGCGTATGTGCGCCGGTATGGCAACAAGTACCGCATCCACCATGGAACCACGTACAGCCTGCTCGGCACCAGTCTCTACTACCACAGCATGCTCCTCGCGGCCCAGTTACTGTGGGACGCTCGAACTCTGGCATCACTCGCTAAGGCGGTGAGGGAGGTCGAGTTCGACGGGCTGCGCGACGCCTCGGGCTATCTGCTCGCGACGCTCGACGACACAGGAGAGGCCGTGGGTGGGGCCGCGTTCCGCGATTGGGGCGGCGAGGCGATCCTCGCCATGCTGCTGGAGGGCATCGCGACCGGGGAGGTCGTTTCAGTCAGACTGGAGGGCGCCGGCAGAGTGCCCGACGGCGTGGGCTATAACGCCGAGCTGCAGAGCCTCTTCTACCCAGACTTTTCGCTTGCCGAGATCGATGCCATCACCGGCATCAATTGGTTGGCGGCGCGGCGCGGGCTGCTTGCCGAGCAGAAGGCGTATTTCGCCGAGAAGTGGCCGAAATCGCCCGCCGCGAAGCTCGGCTTCTACGGCCTGTCGGCAGGGGTGGGATCGGACGGCTTCAGCCAGGTCGCGAACGGCACGTCGGGTCCCGGAAAGGCCGAGGTGATCCACCCGCACTACGTGCTCTTGTCGGGCTCCATCGACCCCCGGCCGGCCGGCGTGTACGACACCGTGTCGGCTATGCAGGCGCACGGGCTCATGCCGCCCTGGGGGATGGTGGAGAGCTTCACGAAAGATCTGGAGGCGCTGCCTCTGATGACGGCCCAGAGCGCTGCGTTCGAGTGCGTCGGGGGGTATCATCTGTGGGCCAGGTCGACGGGTACGCCTGACCATATCTACAGGGCCGCGGAGTACTGTCCGTTTCTGTGGGAGGCCGCGCGGCTGTTCTACCCCTCGTCGAGCCACTGGTAGGCGCGTGCGGCCGGGGTACGCGAGAATTGGTGCTGTCTAGTCAATGATGTAATACAGGAGAACTTATGGACGAGCCCCGGCGTCTCGAAGCCACGGATATCAACGACCTGCAGAGCGCACTCGACTTTCTGGCGCAGATACCAGACCAGCTGGTCTCGACCGCGGTCGAGGTCGATCCGCATCTCGAACTGGCCGGGGTGTATAAGCAGGTGGGGGCGGGTACTCCCGTAGCTCCGCCCACCAAGATCGGGCCCGCGATGCTCTTCGAGAACGTGAAGGACTCCAGCATGCGGGTGGTGGCGGGAGTGCTCGCCAGTCGCAAGCGCACGGCTCTGCTTCTCGGCTCGACTCCCGAGAGGTTGGCTTTCGATCTCATCGAGGCGCTCAACAATCCGGTCCGCCCGATCGTGGTTTCGCACGAGCAGGCGCCTTGCCAAGAAGTGGTCATCAGGCCGCCGTTCGATATGGCCACGGTGTTTCCGCAGGTCGTGAGCACCCCCATGGATGCTGGGGCGTTCGTCAACATGGGACTGATGATGGCCGCCGATCCTGAGACCGGAGTCAGCGACGTCACGATCCACCGCATGTGCGCGCTCGGCCCCGATCGGTTCAGCGTGAGCTTCACTCCGGGCCGGCACATAGATGTCTTCAGGCGGAAGGCCGAGGCCGCCGGCAAGCCGCTGCCGGCGGCGGTCTGCATCGGCGCCGACCCGGCGATCTACGTGGCTACCTCCTTCGAGGCTCCGACGACGCCGCTCGGCTTCGACGAGTTGACTATCGGCGGCGGGCTGCGCAACCGTCCTGTCGAGTTGGTGGACTGCGTGTCGCAGCCCACCAAGGCTTTGGCCCGCGCCGAGATAGTGCTCGAGGGGGAGTTTCGTCCGCACGAGCGCGTCGACGAAGACGAGCTGACCGGAGGCGCGGGGTGGGCCATGCCCGAGTTTCCGGGCTATCTCGGATTGGCTCAACGCGATCTGGCTGTGTTTCGGGTGACCGCCATCACACACCGGCGCAGGCCGGTCCTCCAGGTGCTGATCGGCCCCGGGGAAGAGCACGTCACTCTATCGGGGCTTCCGACCGAGGCCAGCATCTTCCGTATGGTCGATGACGCTATACCCGGGTTCCTGCAGAACGTCTACTCGCATCCGGCCGGGGGAGGGAAGTACCTGGCGGTCATGCAGATCAAGAAGCGGGCCTGGACCGACGAAGGCCGGCAGCGGCAGGCTGCGCTCCTTGCCTTCGCCGCCTTCTCGGAACTCAAACACGTCATCTTGGTCGACGAAGACGTCGACATCTACGACTCGACCGACGTCATGTGGGCCATGACGACCAGGTACCAGGGCGATGTCAGCACGGTCTTCATCCCGGCTGTGAAGTGTCATACGCTCGATCCGTCGGCTACTCCCGAGTTCAACCCGCTGTTGCGCTACTCGAGCATCAGCTGCAAGACCATCTTCGACTGCACTGTGCCCTGGGATCTCAAGGACAAGTTCCAGCGCTCGCCGTTCGTCGACGTCGACGTGAGCAGATTCTTTCCCGCGGGTAGCTAGGGCAGCCGCATGCTCCGCTCGGTCAAGCTGCCCGACGACTGCGACGGTGTGTTGCTGCTTCACAGCATGCCGGGCTGGGCCGAGCCGCTGGAGATGGCCGTCGAGCTGATCCGGGCCGCGCGCGTAGACACTATCGTCTCGCTCACGGGTCTCGACGAGGTGGGGCGGAAGTCGCCCGCGTACATGCAGGCCATCGAAGATGGACGTCTGCCCTGCGCACGGGTCGAGTTCGCGATTCGCGAGTTCGACGTGCCCGACGATGCCGAGGCGTTCTGGAATCTTGCCCACGAGGTCGCCGCCGGGCTTCGACGGGGACAGCGCCTTCTCATCCACTGCCTTGCGGGTATCGGGCGCACGGGGATGCTGGCCGAGTGCGTGCTCCTTGCGCTGGGGGTGGATCTCGATGCGGCGAGGCAAACGGTCAGAGCCGCCGGCTCCGGGGCCGAAACGCACGAACAGAGTGATCTCGTGACTTGGTACGCACGGCGCTACCGGCCCGGTGGCGCCGGCGATCCAGCGCCCGGCCTCTAGCAAAACAAAGAGCCCCGCTTGCGCGGGGCTCTTTGTTTTGCGTCTCGCGCCCCTCGAGGGGGCGGCTCTGGCGTGACTCTGACTTGTGGACTCCTACAGAAGGATGTCTCCCAGGTAGGTGCTCTTGTAGGTGCGCACCTCGCACTCCTTGGCGGGGTAACCCGCGGCCGCGACCGTGACCTTGTACACCTTGTTGTCGGGCAGGCCTTCGAACTCGAAGTCGCCGAACGCGTCGGCCTGTACGGTCTGGGTGCCATCTTCGCCCGTGAGGGTGACGGTGGCGCCCTTTGCGCACTCGTCGGTGTCGCCGAAGACCACTGTGCCGGCGACGAAGTTCTTGGGCAGGCCGATGTAGCGCACCTTCTCGCCGAGCTTGTACTCGGGATGCATGGGTACGGCCGTCTTCCACGGCCTTGGACACGGCGCTGTTCGGATCGTCTAGATCACCGAAGAGGAGAGTGCCGGTCGGGCAGGCCTCCACGCAGCGGGGCTCTTTCCAGCCGGCGTCCAAGAGGTGGGCGCAGAACGTGCATTTTTGACGCGACGTTCTCCTCGTCGTTCCAGTAGATCCTGCGGTACGGGCACTTGGTGACGAGGTCCTTCTGGCCCGCGGCCTTCTCCGGGTCGATGCATGACGATGCCGTCGTCGCGCTTGTACACGGCGCCGTCGGTGCCGCTCATGCAGCTGGCGTTCTCGCACTGCATGCAGGGCACCGCGATGTAGTCCTGCTTGACCTTGGGGAACTGGCCGCGTTCTTTGCCGATGATCTTCATCCAGTCCTGGCCGGTCATCGGCTGGGCGGCCGAGTAGCCCGGCTTGGCCTGCTCGCAGTACTCGTCCTTGCACGCGATGAAGCAGTTGTAGCAGCCGTCGCACTTGGTGACGTCGATGACCATTCCGTATCTAGGCATGTGTCATCCCTCCCACTTCGCCATCTCGACCAGACAGGAGTTCGGCGCCATGCCCGGGACGTTCTTCGACATCATGCGGCCGGGGGTGAGCAGGTTGGTGCAGCCGCCACTGTCGGGGCTGTCGGCGTTGCCCTTCTCGACCGGGTCGTACCTGGACGCGCCCTCATAGGAGTGGACCACGCCCGGCCTGATCCTCTCGGTGACGTACGCGGCGAACAACACCGCGGCCCGGTCGTTGTAGAGCTTGATCACGTCGCCGTGCTTGATGCCTCTCGCCTCGGCGTCCTGGGGATGGATGCGGCAGATCTGATAGTTGTAGCCGTCGATCCACATGCGGTGCTCGGGGATCTCAGAGAGCCATGGCACCCGGGTGTCGTGATGCGTGTGGAACGAGAACCGGGGATGCGGCGAGATGAACTGGAGCGGGTACTTCTTGAAGAGCTCCGACTCGTGGCCTTCCCAGCTGGGGATGTACTTGGGCATGGGAGCGCGCTCGTCGTCGTCGGGCGTGTGCCGCATGAGGCTCTGCGAGACGAACTCGATCTTGCCGGTGTCGGTCGCCAGCTCGTGGGCCTTGTCGGTGCCGCGCTTGGGGTTGCTGGTGTCGGGGGTGTCGCACGGCCTGCCCTCGGCGAACCAACGGAGGGCGTAGGTCGGCTTGTAGTTCTCGATCTGCGGGACTATGAAGTAGCCCTTCTTCTTGAAGTCCTCGTAGTCCATGTACTTGGGCATGTCCGACCAGTCGTACATCTTCTTGATCCAGTCCTCCCAGGTGTTGCCCTCGGTGAACTGCTCTTCGTAGCCCAGCCTGCTTGGCGAGCTCGACGAAGATGTCGTAGTCCGGCTTGGACTCGCCCACCGGCTCGACGCACTTCTGCTGGTACACGATGACCCGGTGGTTGGCGCTGCCCGAGGCGTGCAGGGAGTAGCCGCCCGAGCTGGCCCACTCGGCGATGTCGGTGCGCTCCAGGTTGGTGCAGGCCGGCAGGATGACGTCGGCGAAGCTGGTCTCGTTGCACCACCAGCAGTCCTGGTTGACGACGAAGTCGAGCTTGTCGCTCTGGTACATCCGCACCCACTTGGTGGTGTCGGTCATGGTGGAGAGGAACGAGCCGCCGTAGCGGTAGAACATCTTCACCTTGGAGTGACCGGGCAGCGGGTAGGTGAACTTGGTGAAGTGCTGCTCGATGGAGTTGCCGCAGAAACCTTCGCCCATCCAGGCGATCTCACCGTTGAGGATGGCGTCGGGCACCGTCAGCCGGTAGAGCCGCTGCTTGATGGGGTTGATGGCCGGCTTCTCGGCGATCAGGTTGAAGCCGCCCTGCGCGTAGCCCGGGAACTCCAGCGTGTGGTTGAACGGCGGCCCGTTGGCCGTGCCCCAGATGCTGACACCCGGCAGGCCCAGTCCCTGCATGGCCTGCAGGAAGACGAGGTGCCTGCGCCGACTCGGTGGCGTAGGCCTGACGGCAGGCGCCGCCTTCGCCACCCTTGGTGCCGCCGGCGAGCGAGGTCCGGTGGGAGGCCCACTCGCGGGCCAGGGCGACGATGGCGCGGCGCTCGATGCCGCAGATCTCAGCGGCCCAGCGCGGGAGTCTTGGGAACGCCGTCGCTCGTGCCGAGCACGTAGTCCTTGAACTCGTCGAACCCGTGGGTGCGGGTCTCGACGTATTCCTTGTTGTAGGTGCCTTCATCGAGCCACACGTAGGCGATGGCGAGCGCCAGGGCCGACGTGGTGCCGGGACGGTAGGCGATCCACTTGCCGTCGATGTGCGCGGCGGTGTAGTTGTGGAACGGGTCGATGAAGATGGTCTTGATGCCCCGCTCACGCAGCCACAGGCGCCAGACGGCCGAGTCGGTGCCGCCGTAGATGCCGTGGGTGGTGTCGGGGTCGTTGCTCCACGAGATGAGGAGCTCGGTGTTGCGGAGCGCGTCCTCGAGCAGGTCGTAGTGCTCCGGGTTGCCCAGCCGCCAGTAGTAACCGTAGGCGTGAGTCGCTCCCCAGTGCCAGCCTTCCCAGCTGTCGGGGTTGTCGAGGATGTCGGTGAACCCGATCATGTTGAAGAAGCGGGCCCACGACGCACGAGCGGTAACCGAGGTTGCCCCAGTTGTGGTGCGACGAGGCGCGCGACATGATGGCCTCGGGGCCATACTCCTCGCGGATGCGCTTCATCTCGCCGGCCACGAGGTCGAGAGCCTCGTCCCAGCTGATCCGCTCGTAGCCGGATTTGCCGCGGTTCTGGGGATTTCGATCCCCATTGGGATCGAAATCCACCCGCTTCATGGGGTGGAGGATGCGCTCGTCGGAGTAGACCCGCGCCCTCTCCACCAGGGAGAACGGCGCCACGCAGGCCTTGCGGAAGGGCGTGTACTTGTCGCCGTCGACGTCGATGGTCCACGAGGGCGCGTCGGTCTCGTCGAAGACGAGCGGACGCACCTTGGTGATCTTGCCGTCCTCGACGTGGACCCTGATCGCGCCGCCGCCTGTGCAGTTTACAAATGTCTCTTCTGCCATGCCTTGTCCTTCCTAGGAGCCTGTCGGGCTCTGAACGACCGCCGTCATTCGTCGAGGGTCGGCGCTCCGTTGAGCAGGGCCATCTCCGTGGTCGCGAAGCCGTGGAGCATGCAGTAGATGTCGCGCAGGTGCTTGCCGAACGGCACGTCGTCGTCGGTCGTGCCGTAGCCGCCCATGATGCCGCAGGTGATGTTCACGAAGTTCACGCCGATATGGTCGACGAACGCCTTCACCAGCATGCCGCACTTGGGGTTGTACTCGTACTTCTCTTTGTACGACCAGGCGGACTGCATGAGGTAGGCGTGCGCCGCCTCGTACTGCATCTTCATCTCGGCCAGCTTCATGGCCACGTGCTGATGCTCGATGATCGGCTTTGCCGCCCTGGACGCGCTCCTTGGCGTACTGCAAGAGCTTCTTCGTAGACCGAGCGCACGGTGCCCAGGTTGGCGGCTGCGCCGAGGAGGCCGAATGGCGGCGGTACGCCCTGCGGGGTCTTCGACCAGTCGAACTGCGGGCCGCCCCACTCGCCCTCGGTGCCCCAGGCCTCTCCCTCGTTGCCAAGCAGGTATCTGGCCGGGATGCGGCAATCTTCGAAGATGAGCGAGGCGTTGGCGAGCAGTCTGCGGCCCAGCTTGTTGTGGAACCGGCCGACCTTGAAGCCGGGGGCGTCGGCGGGAACCAGGAAGCAGCTCAGGCTGGTGGAGATGGGGCCCTTACGGTCGGTGCGGGCGTAGACGAAGTAGAGCTTCGCGACGCCGCCGCACGAGATGTAGTGCTTGGTGCCGTTGATGACGTACTCGTCGCCGTCCTTGACCGCGTAGGTCTGGATGGAGGCGCCGGGCTCGTCATACAGGAAGTGGGAGTCGGTGCCGGCGTCGGGCTCCGAACGGGCCAGGCCGAGGAGGAAGGTGTCGTCCTCCATGAACTTGGTCAGCCACTCGTCGCGCAGCTCCGGGGTCAGTTCTCCGACCAGCCGGGGCGATTCGGTGTAGCAGCCCCTGAGGATGGTGGCGAAGCCCTGATCGGCCGCGCCGAGCTCTTCGAGGATGAGCGCGAGGGTCGGATAGTCGGCGCCCACGCCGCCGAACTTCTCAGGGATGGCCGCGGTGCGGAGACCCAGCTCCGACGCCTTCTTGAGGAGGTCCCAGGGGACGCATTCCTTGGGATCCTGCTTGTGATCGTACTCCAGGGCCACGGGCTTGACTCTCGTTCTCGGCGAAGTCCCGCACCATGTCGCGGATCATTTCCTGCTCTTCGGTCAATCTGAAGTCCATGCAATCATTCTCCTTCTCGCACCCAGGGGACTGCCGCTGATTCCCTCTCACGAGCACCGTCCAGCGGTCGCTCCGCCAGCCGGGCATGGGCCCGATAAGCGGCTCTATGATAGTACGCAGCGCGTGGCGCGGTCGCGCACTTCGACCTGAACTTTTCATGAGTGGAGCCAAGCTATTACGGCCGCGTATAGTATGCCTGCAGAACAGCAAGGGCCGGAGAGCGAAGCACGCGGCTGCGTAGGCGCCGGGCCGCATGCGCTTCCGGCTCGTTTCGGCGGAGCTCTAGGGCTGACTCGTACAGCCCGCCGGCTGGCCACGGCCGAGCGGATGTGGACCATGAGCGCTCGGGCCCCTGCGGGCAGGGGCCGGTCTCGGGGTAGATGATGTTGAGATCCCGGTAGAGCGGTTTCTCGAACGGGATGACGACCAGCCCTCGAGCGTGATGGCGGAGACGAGCATCTTCGGCATGGGCGCGACGCCCAGGCCTGCTCTTGACCAGGGCCTTGATCAGCTCGGGGTAGTTGGCCCGGTAGCGAGAACCGCGGCTCGAAGCCGGCTCGTGCGCAGGGCGTCGGCCGAACACGTTGCCGGCGTTCATGGTCGCCCGGGGCAGCAGGATGGACTCGCCGGCCAGAGCACGAGAGCGGCACCGTCGATCAGCTAGGCGAGCTGGTGGTTCTGGGGCACTGCACCAGCAGCATCTCTTCGGTCAGCAGGTGCTGCGTGGCCGTGCGGGTCGATCCCCAGGGCGTCATGACGGCGCAGTCGAGTTCGCCGCTGATGACGGCTTCCTCGAGTTGGGCGTCGTCCTTCTCGACGAGGTCGACGCTGACGTGCGGATAGGCCGTGAGGAACGACACCAAGATGGGGGTCAGGAGCAGGGCCATGACGTTGCCCACAGCGCCGAACCGCACCGCTGCTCGAACCGGCCCCGGCCTGTTCGCGGATGAGGCTGATCGCCTCTTCGGTGCGGCTGATGATGGCCCGCGCGAGAGGCAGGAGCAGCTGCCCGGTGACGGTACACTCCACGTGACGGCCGTAGCGCTCGAAGAGCCGGGCGCCCAGTTCGGTCTCGAGGCGCGCGATCTGGCGGCTGAGCGTGGGCTGGGTCGAATGCATCGCCCGAGCGGCCCGGCTGAAGCTGCGAGCGTCGGCGACTGCGACGAAGGATTTGAAGCGATCGAGTTCCATCTATGCAGTATTGTAATACTTGAAGGCGCTGATGAAAAGTTCTAGACAAAGGCTCCATTAGGCGCGATTGCGCACTATCATATTATGGCTTCCGGCCCGGGTTGCGCGGGGCCGGGTTTGCCTCACAAAAGGAATGGATGCTGATGAATATTGCGGTGTGCGTCAAACAGGTGATCGATACAGAGGCGCCTGCGAAGCTCGATCCGTCCTCGTGGCGGCTCGACCGCAGCGTGACCTCCGTCCTCAACCCCTACGACGAATACGCGGTCGAGGAAGCTCTCCGCATCAAGGAAGCTCATGGCGGCGAAGTGACGGTGGTCTGCATGGGTCCCGACAAGGCTGAAGATGCCGTCCGCAAGGCATTGGCCATGGGCGCCGACACCGCCGTTCTGGTCAGCGACGCGGCCCTGGCCGGCACCGACGCCCAGGGCACGGCCTACGTCCTGGCCGAAGCCCTCAAGACCGTCCAGTGCGACCTGGTGATCTTCGGCGTGCGGTCCACCGACGGCGAGACCGGCGTCGTGCCGGGCGCCGTGGCCGACCGCTTGGGTCTGCCCCTGCTCTCGTCGCTCGCGAAGGTGGAGGTCGACGGTAGCGTCGCTCAAGGTGCGGCGTGAGACCGAACACGGCTACGTCGCCTACGATTGCCCGACGCCCGCGGTTCTCTCCGTGATCAAGGGCATCAACGAGCCGCGCTATCCCTCGATGAAGGGCATCATGGGCGCGAAGAAGAAGCCCCTCGACAAGAAGGATTGTGGAGCTCTCTCGCTCGACGCGGGCCAGGTGGGCCTCGAAGCCGCCAAGACCCGTGTTGTCTCCGGCCGTTCGCCCGAGCCGCGCAAGGCGGGGGAGAAGTTCGAGGACGATGGCGGCGGCGCTCAGCGCATCGCTGAATTCTTGGCCGCCGCGAAGCTGATCTAGGTCTGGGGACATACCAGTGGATAAGAAAGGCATCCTCGTAGTAGCCGAGCCCAAAGCGGGCAAGCTGGCCAACGTCACCCTGGAGAGCATCTCCAAGGCCAAGGCCCTCGCCAGCGGGCCGGTCAGCGTCGTAGTGACCGCCGCCGACGCCGCGGCTCTCGCTCCGCTCGCGGCCAAGTACGGCGCCGACAAGATCTACGTCGTCGACAGCCCCGAACTGAGCGTGTTCCGTCCGGCGCCGTTCGCCGACGCCGCCATGGCGGCGATCAAGGCCGCCGACCCGGGTCTCGTGCTGTGCGCGGGTTCACCCGACGGTCGCGATGTGGCCGCCGCTCTCGCGGCCCGTTTGAACGCGGGTCTCCTCGTCGACGTGACCGGCCTCGAAGCGGGCTCCGACGGGTTTGTCGCGACTCATCCCTGCTTCGGCGGTAATGTCATCGTCGAGAAGAAGGCGACCACAGGTGTCGCCGTCGCCACCGTGCGGCCCAATGTGTTCGAGCGTGCGGAATCCGCGGGCGCCGGTGAGATCGTGCCCTTGCAGGTCGACTTCGCGCCGTACGGCCTGCTGGCCAAGGTCGCAGAAGTCGTGACCGAGAACGCCGGCGTTATCAGCCTCGAAGAAGCCTCGGTCATCGTGGCCGGCGGCCGGGGCGTGGGCAACGCCGAGAACTTCGCCCTCGTCCAGGCTTTGGCCGATGAGCTGGGCGCCGCCGTGGCGGCCACTCGCGCCGTCGTCGACGCCGGCTGGATGCACCATCAGGCGCAGGTGGGGCAGACGGGCAAGACGGTCTCTCCGCAGCTGTACATCGCCGCCGGCATCTCGGGCGCTATCCAGCACCGAGCGGGCATGCAGACTTCCAAATGCATCGTCGCCATCAACAAAGACGCCGATGCTCCGATTTTCTCGTTCGCCGACTTCGGCATCGTGGGCGACCTGTTCACGATCTTGCCCGCGTTGACCGACGAGATCCGCCGTCGCAAAGCAGCGTCGTAGGATTGCGGCTGAGGTAGAGTCACGAACGCGGACCGACCCGAGGGGGATGCGGCTTAAGTGTGCCGGCCTTCTTCCTGGGCCGGTCCGTGGTGTCTCAAGGAACCGACGATAGGAGCAGGGACAATGGCGGAACAAAGAGACGTTATCGAAGTCGATGTACTTTTTGTTGGCGGCGGCATTGCCTCTCTGAGCGGCGCGCTCCATCTAGCGAACCTCATCGAGGCCTACAACGAAAAGGCCGAGAAGAAGCTCGAGATCGAGATGGCCGTGCTCGAGAAGGGGGCGACCTTTGGTGCGCATGGCATCTCGGGCGCCGTCATGGCCCCGGGTCCGCTCAAGGAACTCATGCCCGATTTCGCGGAGAAGGGCGCTCCCCTCGAAGCCGAAGTCACCAAAGAGTCGGTCTACTTCCTTACCAAGAAGGGCAAGATCAAGTCGCCCATCGTTCCTCCGCCTTTGAACAACCACGGCAACTACGTGGTTTCCATGGCGAAACTCAACCAGTGGATGGCGGAACTGGTCGAGGAGAAGGGCGTCATGCTCTTCGCCGGATTCGCGGGTGTCGAGATCCTCTACGACGAGAATGGAGCGGTCTCCGGGGTGCAGACCGGCGATGCCGGTGTCGACGCCAAGGGTGAGAAGAAATCCAACTACGAGCCCGGCGCCAACGTGCAGGCGAAGGTCACCGTGTTCGGCGAAGGGTCGCGGGGCAGCCTGACCAAGCAACTCGTGTCGCACTTCGGCCTCGATGAGGGCAAGAATCCGGCAGGTTTCGAAGTGGGCGTCAAAGAAGTCTGGGAAGTCCCCGCGGGCCGTGTGCAACCGGGCGAGGTCATCGAGACCATGGGCTACCCGCTCGACACCGACACGTTCGGCGGCGGATTCGTCTATGGCATGAAGGACAACTAGTGTCCATCGGCCAGTTGGTGAGTCTCGACTACACCGACCCCTTCATCGATCCGCATCGCGAGTTCCAGAAGTACAAGCAGCACCCTCTCATCAGCGGCATCATCGAGGGCGGCAAGCTGGTGCAGTACGGAGCGAAGACGGTGCCGGTGAGCGGCTACTTCTCGATTCCGAAACTGTACTTCGCGGGCGGAGTGCTCATCGGAGACGGTGCGAATCTGTTCAATGCCCAGAAGATCAAGGGTATCGACCTAGCCATGAAGTCGGGCATGCTGGCCGCGAAGACGATCTTCGACGGGCTCGTCAAAGGCGATCTGTCGGAGACCGTGCTGGCGAACTACGGCCGGGCCCTCATGAACACCGACGAGATCGACGGGGTCAAGAAGGTCCGCAATTTCCACCAGGCCATGACTCGGGGTCTCTACCGGGGCATGCTCACCGCGGCGGCCCAGTTTGTGCTTGGCGGCAGGGTGCTTGCCGACCGGCTCGGCGCCCATCCCGATCACGCCTATATGAAGAAGGTGGCCGACAAGTACGGCACGTCGAAGCCGTCGGCTGAGGCCATCGGCGACATGAAGTACGACGGCAAGCTGACCTTCGACAAAGAGACCGACGTGTACTACTCGGGCGCTACGCACGAGGAGAACCAGCCCTGCCACCTGCGGGTCTTGGACTTGGAGGTCTGCATCGGCAAGTGTTCCGAGCAATACCAGAACCCCTGCGTGAGGTTCTGTCCGGCGAGCGTGTACGAGATGGAAGTCGACGAGGCGACGGGCAAGAAGGTGCTGAAGCTCAACTTCTCCAACTGCGTGCACTGCAAGACCTGCGATGTGAAAGATCCGTTCGAGAACATCCAGTGGGTGCCGCCGGAAGGCGGGGGCGGTCCGAAGTACACGGTGGTCTGAGCGCGCGGGCGTAGTAGTAGGGTCCACTCGCGCGAGCCACTGTTTGAGGGGCAAGCGCGTCAATGAACGGGAACAACCGAAAGGAGCGGCAACGATGCCAAGGCCAGAAGAGGTAGACGTAGTAGCAGCAATGAAGGCAGCGAAGACCGGTGAGGAAATCCTCGCTTCGTGGGCCATGCAGCGTCCGGGCTACGTGCCGGGCAAGGGCGGCGACCCGAGCCTCGACTTTTGGGTCAAGAACAAGGTCGAGATGATGCACACGTTCGCGCAGAATCAGCTCACCCAGTTGCTCGATCGCGGCATCTTGGATCCCAAGACCCGTTATCTGCTCCTGGTCGGTCTCTACATGATGACCAACCACTGGGAAGGCGTTCTTCCGCAGGCTTGCAACGCCAAGGCTGCCGGCGCGTCCGACGAAGAGATCATGGAAGTGGCGTTCTGCGTGTGCTACTCCGTGGGCAAGGCCAAGATGCAGGAGAGCGGCCAGTGCCTGGATTCGGTCTTCTCGAACCCGACCTTCCAGACCATCCAGCGCAAGAAGTAGTTTCATTCCCATACGGGATTGACGGGAAGAAGCCCCGCAGCTGCGGGGCTTCTTCCTTTTGTAGCTACGCTCGACGGAAGGCCTGGTAAGGGTTTACCTTGCACTTCCCGATATATAGTATGATGCGAACGCTCGTGTCTCGACATCTGGTCTGCACCTGCCTGGCCGCGGCCGCCTGCCTGGCGGCTGCGCTTCTGGCCGGCGCCGGCTCAGCCAGACCCCCGGGAGCTGTCGCCTGGGACGACCCACACGGAGCCGATCTCGAGCGCGCGTACGCGGGCGACCTTCTGTCTAGTCTCGTCGATTGGATGCAGCCCTGGGACGCCCCGCGGCCCTGCAGCCGCGGCGAAGGCGCGCAACTTCTTCACAATGCGGTGATGATGGTGCTTGGCGAGTCCCACGAGGATTGATCGACCCGGCGCCGTTCGGCCACCCTGGTCGGCCGTGGCTACCCGTCGGGTCTCGACAGGTACTTCGTGTGGCGCCGGGCGAGACTCACGGCCCACCGCGGCAGGAGCGCCATGCCCACCGCCATGGCTTTCGCGCCGAACCCTGGCAAGACGAGCGCCCGGCCGCGCAGCATGCCTGCCACCGCCGCGCGTGCGACGCTGTGCGGGTCTTTCAACAGGCCCAGTCGCGCCGCGACCCGGGCGGCGCGCACGTCGCCGTCGTAGAGGCCGGTAGCGACGGCTCCCGGAGCGAGGCAGGTCACGTTCACGCCCCACGGCTGCAATTCGTCACGGAGCGAGGTGGCGAAGCTGCGCAGGTAGCGCTTGGAGCCGCCGTAGAGGGCCATTCCCGGAAAGTCTCTCCAGGCCGAGGCGCTCGACACGAACATGATGTGACCACTCCGGCGTGCCCTCATGTCGTGCCCGAAGTAGTGTGAGAGCAGGGAGGGAGTGACGACGTGCAACTGCAGCAGGGCGTTGGCGCGCGCCGGATCGGTGTCGGCCATCTCGCCGAAGAAGAACATGCCGGCATTGTTGACGAGCACCTCGATGTCGAGACCGCGCTGGGTCGCGGCTTCGTAGAGCTCTCGAGCGGCCTCGGGCCGCGCGAGATCGAGGTGGAGCGACTGCGACTCGACCCCGTGCTCGGCACGGATGCGCTCCGCGACCGCCTCGATCTCGGTGCACCGGTTACTGAGAACAAAGAGGGAATAGCCTCGCGCCGCCAGTTCGAGAGCCAATTCCAACCCGATTCCTGAGCAGGCCCCGGTGACAAGAGCCCAAGCGCCCGGGCGGGGAGGCGTGAGCGCCCCGGTCATGCGGTCGCCTGAGATTGGCGGAAGCGCCGAAGAAGGATTAGGGAGCGCGAGCAAGAAATCTTTGCCGACCGGCAACACGCTACTCCCGAAACCTCCGCCCTTCCCCACGGGAAGGGCGGAGCGCTTTTGTGGGGCACTTGTCTCTCTATCTCCTGACTGGGCGTCGTGACGAGCGCGCGTTGCGGGCCAGCCGCCTCACGCAGAACTCGCACCCCCAAACGAGACCGACCAGCACGGCCAGTACCATCCCGTCAAGCATCGCCGGCCTCCCATAGCGGACAATGCACTCCTCTCAGCGGACTATCATACTACTTTCGTCCGGTCGAGGGCTCTGCCGGCTTGGGAGCGACGGGCACGGGAGTGACTCCTCCGAGCTGGCCGATGACGTTGATCAACTGGGTGTCGGTGGGTACGACGACCTTCGAGTTCTGCGCGAGCGACCGTTCGACCGCCTCCAACTTGCGGAGGAGTTGGGCGTTGCCGATGAAGTAGCGATCGGCCGCCTCGTTCACCAACTGGATCGCCAGGGCCTGGCCCTCGGCCTCGAGGATGCGGGCCTGCTTGGTGCCCTCAGCCTTCTTGATCTCGGCGCGCCGCTGGCCGTCGGCCTGCGTCTCGGTAGCGGTGGCGAAGTCAACGGCCGCCACCTTCTCGTTCTCGGCTTTGACCACCTTGTTCATCGTGATCTGGACGTCCTCGGGAGGATCGATCTCCTTGAGTTCGGTACGCAGGATCTCTATGCCCCAGTTGCGGGTCTCCGAGAGGAGTGTGCTGCGAAGTTCCTCGTTGATCTTGCCGCGTTCGCTGTTGGCCGACTTGAGCGTGAGGGTGCCGATGATGTTACGGAGGGTGGTGCGGGCCAGGTTGACGATCTGCAGCTTGTAGTCGGCCACGTTGTACTGCGAAGCCTTGACGTTGTCCTCGTCAGACCGCACCTTCAGGTAGACCTGGGCATCGACCCGCGCGTTCAGATTGTCGTTTGTGATGATCATCTGGGGCTGAGCTTCGACAAGGGTCTCGCGGACATCGACCCTGAACATGCGCTCGACCACGGGGATGATCCAGTGGAATCCCGGACTCGCATAGCGGCTGTACTTGCCGAGCCGTTCGATCAATCCCCTGTGTGTCGGCCGGACGACCCGGATGCCCGCGAGCAGAAAAGCAAGCACGACTACCACGATGATGACGATTGCGATCGTTGGCACGGAGACTCCTCCTTCTCGAGGGAATGTGTCGCCTGGTGAGCCCCCCGGCGACTTCTCATCGTAGAGTGTTATTCGCCCCGAGTCAAAGGGCTCGGCGTACACTGAGAGGGGTCGACCGAAGGGACGGGCATGCACGAAGCACACGGAGAGGGGGGGATAGCGACGGGCGCGGGGAGCTCCGGGACGGCGCTACCCCCGGAGGGCGGGCGCGCCGGCGCGCGGAGCTACAAGTTGCCGGTCGCGGCTCTCATACTGCTGGCTCTGGTCTGGGGATACAGCTGGGTGGTCATGAAGATCGCCCTCGACTACGTGCAACCCTGGACATTCGCCGCGCTGCGCACCGTGATAGGGGGCGTGGCGCTTCTCGCCCTGCTGCCTCTGCTCGGAAGGCCGCTGAAGCCCAGGGTGGTCGGTCCCACCGCGGTGCTGGGTGTGTTGCAGACCACCGGTTTCGTGGGCTTTCTGACCTGGGCGCTCGAGGGCGGCGGCGCCGGCAGGACCTCGATTCTCACCTACACCATGCCGTTCTGGTTGCTGCTCATGGCCCGGTGGTTCTTGAGGGAGAGGCTGAGAGGGTCCCAGTGGATCGCGGTGGCCGTGGCGCTGGCCGGCCTGCTCTTGGTTCTCTCGCCGTGGCATCTGCGGGGGGGCTTCAGCTCGCTCATCGCGGTCGGAGGGGCGCTGCTCTGGGCGGCGAGCGCCGTCTACGCCAAGGTTCTGCGTGGCAAGCACACGGTCGACCTGCTCTCGCTGACCGCCTGGCAGATGGTGTTCGGAGCGGTGCCGCTCATCGCCATCGCACTTGTCACGTGGACGAGTGCGCCGCAGTGGCCCAGCGTGTTCATCGCCGCGCTCATCTACGTGGCGATCCTGGGCAACGCCCTCGCCTGGATCTTGTGGCTCTATGTGCTCAACTCGTTCAGCGCGGGCACGGCGGGGCTGGCGACGCTGCTCACCCCGGTCATCGGCATCTCGTCAGCTTGGATACAACTGGGTGAGCGACCGGGGCTCGTCGAAGGCCTCGGCATGATCGCCATCGTGGGCGCCCTGGTGATAGTGGCCGTGCGAGGTCTGCGGGGCGGGCGGTCGCGGTAGCCTGGCTCACGGACCGCCCCCGCGGCGCCGTCTGTCTCGTAAGCTCCCTATATGAAGAAGACGGCGGTGACGATCACGAAGATGGGTATGAGCACCGCGGCGGAGTACCCCATGAAGCCGAAGAACGACGGCATCTTGAGGCCTCCGTGCTCGGCGACGCACTTCACCGCGAAGTTGGGCGCGTTGCCGATGTAGGTCATCGCTCCCATCATCACCGCTCCGCACGAGATAGCCGCGAGGAACTTGGCCGGCGCGTACCCAAGGCCGGGTATGAGGCCGGTGCCCGTGAGCGCTCCGACCGTGTCGACTCCCACCTGTCCCTGGGCGACCGAGGTGAACGCGAGATAGGTCGGGGCGTTGTCGAGGAACGACGAGAGGCCGCCGGTGGCCCAGAAATAGTGCCAAGGCTCCGCGAGACCGATGTCGGCGCCGCGCGCCTGCAAGATAGCGAGCGCCGGGATCATGGTGGCGAAGATGCCGGCGAACAGCACGGCCACCTCGACGATGGGGGCCCAGGTGAAGTGATTCGCCGCGCGGGGGCCGTGCGGAGCGAGCTTGAGCGAGCCGATTGCCAGCACGACGAGAATCACTTCACGCACGAACGGAAAGTGGATGGCCTCGCCGGCGTGGCCCAGGGGCTTGGAGAAGAGCACCGTGACGATGACGAGCGCCAAGGGGACGATGTTGACGCCGCCCTTGAGGCGCATCGGAACGTAGTCGGCCAGGTCCATTCTTCTCGCGGGACTGGGTTCCTTTCGGTAGTAGTAGAGTTCGACCAGCGTGTAAGCGATGAGCACGAGCGCGACCGACAGGAGCCACTCGGCCCAGAGATGCAGCGTCCAGGTGAAGGGTACGCCGCGCAAGAACCCGAGAAAGAGGGGCGGGTCTCCGAGCGGCGTCAACAGGCCACCCATGTTGCTCACCGCGAAGATGAAGAACACCACGGTGTGCTTGCCGAATTTGCGTTCGCTGTTGGCCCGCAGCAGCGGCCTGATGAGCACCATCGAGGCCCCCATGGTGCCGATGAAGCTCGCCAGCAACGCTCCCACGGCTAGAAAGCCCAGGTTGGTCTTGGGCGTGGCGACCAGGTTACCCGTGATGTATATGCCGCCCGAGATCGTGTAGAGGGCGAAGAGCAGGATCAAGAACGAGACATACTCCTCAGCGGTGTGGGCCGACGCCTCGAGTCCCACCTCGCCGAAGCGCCCTATCAAGTACGCCACGGTGGGCACGCCGAGCACGAAAGCGACGATGCCCTTGTTGCGGTTCGGCTCGAACCAATGAGGGGCGGCTAAGGGGAGGATGGCGATGCAGAGCAGCATGAGCGCGAACGGGGCCAAGGCCCACAGGCCGATCTCGCCGCCGATTTCGGTGCTGGGACTCACTCGGTCTCCTTCGGGCGGGGGACGTGCTTTACGGGGTCCAGCTTAGTACGAAAGCGGGTTCTGAGGCAAACTTCTTGCCATTGGATAAGAGGTTTATCTATTGTCTATTGACTTGACCCCGGTGGTTCTGTCAAAGTGGTCGGGTAGTTCGTGCTAGGGGAATACCGGCTGGTTCTCAGCTCCACTATGCGCGGCAGGGGCAACGGGATACGAGGAGCTGGCAGCTGATGGCAGGCACTGAGTCTGGGTCGCCACCCGAAAAGGTCGAGCGCTCGCTCGACGGCGACATACCGGATGCGAACGATGCGCTGCCCCCCGACGCGGGCAAGATACCACCGCTCGTCTTTCCCGATACGAAGTTCGGCAGGTTCGACCGCTGGTACACGACGTGGACCAAGTGGTTGTCGTATGCGGCCGGGCTTGCGCTGCTCAGTGTCGTGATCGTCTGCGTTATCGACGTTCTTGGGTGGAAGCTGTTCGGCAAGCCGTTTCCAAGCGCCGTCGACTTCATCAAGTACATGAACGTCGCGCTCGTGTTCCTCGCGGTGGCCTATGTGCAGACCGACCGCGGGAGCGTGGGCATCGAGCTCGTTCAGAACCACTTTCCGCGCTGGATCAAGGTATCGGTGCGGACCTTTGCCTACCTGCTGGGCTTCGCGGCCTGCATGTGGGTGGTCTACCGGGGCCTTTTTCGGCTCGACAAGATGCTCGACACTCATGAGACCGCCCAGGACGTATGGAAATTCCCTCTGTGGCCCTTTGAAGTCTGCTTGTTGGTGGGCATGTTCTTTCTGGCCTGGGGGTTCGTGGTGACCGGCATCCGCGACCTGATCCACTTCAAGAACCGGACAGGCCGGTACGCTCCCCGCTCGACGAAAACCAAGAGAAAAGCCGCCGCTCCGCCGGCGTCCTCTCGGCCGTAGCAAAGGACCACATAGCGATGGCAACACAAACAATAGTAGGCTTCGCCGGCTTCGCGGTCATGCTGATCATGATCCTGTCGGGCATACCCATCTTCGTATCGATGCTCTCGGTCTGTTTCGTTGGCTTCATGCTGCTTGGCGGATGGCAGTTCACTATCGTGCAGTTCACGCAGGCGCCGTTCGAACTGGCCGCCTCGTACTCTTTCGCGGTGCTGCCGCTCTTCATGCTCTTGGGGGTGCTGGCCGGCGAGACCGGGGTGGGGGAGGGCGCCTACAACGCTATGGAGAAGTGGACCGCCAAGATGCCGGGCGGTCTCATGATGGCCACCGTGGCGGGCAACGCGCTCTTCGGAGCGGTCAGCGGCATGTCGGTGGCCGCGAACATGGTCTTCTGCAAGATCGCTATGCCCGAACTGGTCAAACATGGCTACGACAAGAGCCTGTCGATGGGCTGCATCACGGCCTCAGGAGCTCTCGATTCGCTGATACCACCGAGCATGCCGATCATCATCTTCTGCGTGCTCACCAATATCTCCATCGGTCGCTCGCTCATGGGCGGCATCGGTCCGGCCATTCTGCTCATGATCCTGCTGTGGATTGTGATCTTCATACTTCACAAGGTCTGGCCACACAAGGTGCCGGGAGCGGTCACCTACGCGGTCAGCTGGATGGATAGGCTGCGGTCGCTGAAGCTGCTCCTCCCGGTGCTGATCTTCTTCGTGCTGGTGATCGGCGGCACGTTCTGGGGATGGTTCTCCGCCACAGTCGGCGGGGCCATCGGGTCGATGATCCTGTTGATCTACGGGCTCGTCAGGGGCGTAAGCCTCAAGTACATGATCAAGGCCACCTGGGAAGCATGCGTCATGAACGCCGGCTTCTTTCCGATCATCATCGCGGGCACCATGTTCAGCCGGTTCATCTCACTCAGCCGCCTGCCCGACCACTTGGCCGACTGGATAACCACGGTCAGTATGCCGCCGTACGTCGTCTTCTTGATCATCCTGGTCTTCTACGTGTTCTGCGGCATGATCATGGACATCGCTTCCATCATCATCATCACGATCCCGGTGGTCGTCCCGCTTCTCGTGCATGTGGGCTACGACCCCTACGTCATGGTCATCATCCTCGTGTTCATCGGCGAGATGGCCGGTCTCACGCCTCCCATCGGCATGAACGTCTTTGCCGTCGCAAGTGCGCTGCGCGTCGATCCGGGGGTGATATTCAAGGGCATCTGGCCCTTCTTCATAGTGGAATTCGCAGTGGCGCTCATCTTGCCGCTGGCACCGTGGATCGTGAACGGTATCCCCAGTCTGCTCAATTTCGGCGGGGGATAGGGTGAGGCGCTGCGAAGGGCCGGCATCGCGGAGAATTCGGGCAATTCGGAGGCCGGTTGGGGCTTACCGAAAACAGAAACAAGGAGGGCGTTGAATGAAGAGGACTCTGATCTTGGGCATGGTGCTGGTGCTTGCTCTCGCCGTGGCGCTGGCCGCCTGCGGTGGAGAGGAAGCGACCACCACCACAGCCGCGCCGGTCACCACGGCCACCACCGCGGCTCAGCAGACAACCACCACAGGCGCTCCCGACACCACGACGTCGAGTGTCGCGGCGCAGGAACCTATCGTCATCAAGTACGCCTCGATCTACCAGCCGACTGAGTCGGGTGGCAAGGTCATCCAGCACTTCTGCGACTACATCGAGGACAAGACCGCCGGCGCCGTCACCTTCGACGTCTTCTTCGGCGGCACGCTGGGCAATCCCATGGAAGAACTCGGCCTTGTCAGCTCGGGCGCGGTCGACATGATCAGCTTCGGCCACCCGCCCTATGGCGATCAGGTGCCGCTGCTCAACTTCCCCATGTGGGCTCCGCCGGATGCTCAGACCGCCGTCGACTACTTCAACTACCTTGCGTTCGAGAACCCCGATACGTCGCCCCTGATCCAGGCTGAGGCCGCGGCGAACAACATCATCTACCTCGGCTTCACCTCCGGCGGCGGCAACGCGTTCATCAGCAAAGAGCCGTTCACCAAGCTTTCCGACCTGGTCGGCAAGAAGTTCGGCGCCGGCGGCGGCATCCCCGCCTTCGAGGCTCTGGGCTACACCATCGTCCAGGTCTTCCCGCCCGATGTCTACGAGAACCTGTCGCGTGGCGTGATCGACGCCACCCAGATGGGCTTTGTGCCGACCGTCAACCTGAAGTGGTACGAAGTCGCCAAGAACTACATGTGGGACGGCACCTACGCGGCCGGCAACGCCTTCAGCGTCAACCTCGACACGTGGGCGAAGCTGACCCCCGATACCCAGGCCATCTTCTACGAAGCGGCCAAGGATTCCGAGGCCTTCAGCCTCGAGCTCGACAAGAACGACACCGAAGCCAACCTGAAGATCCTTGCCGACGCCGGTGTCACGGTCGGCACTCTGTCGCCGGAAGACCAGGCTCTGTGGTGGAAGAACCTGTTCGAAGCCAGCTCGGCCGACTGCATGACCCGCGCTGAGAAGCTGGGCATCGTCGACAACATGATCACTGTTCTCAAGGCCGCCGCCGAGTTCACCAACGTGGACTGGGCGCCTCCGGCCAAGTAGCACCCGCTCGATGCCAGGCGGCGCTTACGCGCCGTGCACAGACTGTGGCCTACAAGCTAGACTTGTAGGCCACAGTCTTTTTCGCGCCCGGCTGGGGCGGAGTGCCATAATCCTCGACATGAACGGGTGAGGGCATGAGCAAGTACACCGAAGGCATGACTCTCGAGCAAAGACTGGTCCGCATCGAGGCGTACATCGATATCCAGAACCTCATGTCGAAGTACGCCTTCTACCATACGGCCAACCGGCATCAGGAGTGCATGGAGCTCTTCGCGCTCGACACCGACGACACGTGGTCGGAGATGACGTGGGGCCGCTACTGCGGCCGGGAGGGTCTGAAGAAGCTCTACCCCGAGTTCCACACGTGGGTCGACGGCGACCCCACGGGCAAGATGCACGTGCACGCACCCTGCCAGCCCCTGATCGAAGTGGCAGCCGACTGCAAGACGGCCAGAGGCATCTGGGTGGCTCCCGGTCACGAGACGGGATCTCCCGAGACGTCCACGCCCCACGCGGCCTGGTGCTGGATGAAGTACGACTGCGACTTCATCGTGGAAGACGGCGAGTGGAAGCTTTGGCACATGCGCACACCGGGCATTCTCATGACACCGTACGAGACGCCGTGGACCGCGCCGCGCGGACCAGAGCGACGAGCGCGCCGGGGGACCGCCTCTGCCCGAAGAACTCCGTCCGGACGAACCTCCCATCGGGCCGAACTGGGAGTATGCGCTGGACAAGATCTATCCCCGCGACGACCCCGAGGTGCCGCCGCGCTACGGCGCCTGGACGGAGCGTGAATGGGCCAACCGGGACAATTCCAAGAGTGAGCCGATAGCGCCCCTCGCCGAGAAACACGCCGAGGCCTGACGGGAGGCAACGATGAGCGACGCGCCGTTTCACATACTTGGCATCGCCGGAAGCCTGCGCCGGGCGTCGTATAACCTGGGATTGCTCCGCGCCGCGGCGCAACTCCTGCCGCCCGGCGCGACCATGGAGATCGCGACCCTTCACGACATTCCCCCCTACAACGCCGACGTGCAGGCGGCCGAGGGCGACCCGCCGGCGGTGGCCGGGCTGAAGCGCAAGGTCGCTGAAGCGGATGCGCTGCTCATCGCTTCACCCGAGTACAACTACTCGATCCCCGGGGTGCTCAAGAACGCCATCGACTGGGTTTCCCGGCCTCCGAAAGACTGCGGCATGCGCAAGAAGCCGCTGGGTATCATCGGCGCCTCGAGCGGCGAGAGCGGCACCATGCGCGGCCAGTTGGCTATCCGCCAGGTGTTCGTCTTCTTGGATGCGTATGTCATGGCTCAGCCTGAGTTCCGGCTGCCGAGAGCTGGGGAGAAGTGCGACGAGAACGGCGTACTTGTCGACGAAGAACAGCGCGCCCGCCTGCGGGCCTACGTAGCGGCCCTGGTCGAATGGGCCCGGCTCGTGGCGGGGTAGTCCGTGCGGGCCACTCGGTGCATAGCTTCTAGTCGGCCTTCGTCCGCCTAGAAGCGACGCCCCGGATCTGAAGCGCCCCCGACACGAAGAGCAGGGCCAGCGCCAGCCACAGCAAGTAGAGCGACACGGTGAGCAACGTGGAGAGCTCGAGCATGCCGGCGATCAGGAACAAGATCAGGGCGACGCTCTGCGCGATCATCTTGGCTTTGCCGAACGTGTTCGAGGGCCGCATCGTGCGAGAGCGTACGAGGATGCGGGCGCCGACGGCCGACACCACGAGTTCGATGACGATCAGCGCCAGCATGATCTGCACCACCAGGTAACGGTATCCCACCCAGGCAAGCACCGCGGCGATGAGCATCTTGTCGGCGATGGGGTCGGCGTAGGTGCCGAACAGCGTTATCTGGTCGCGCAACCGCGCCATCGCGCCATCGACGAAGTCGGTGCACATGGCCAAGAGAAAGGTGCCGAACGCCCACCAGTGCAGGTCGAAGCGCAGGAGCACCAGTATCACCGGGATGAGGATGAGGCGGAGAATAGTGACCTGATTGGGCCTCACCGCGTAGGGGATCGCCCACAAGAACAGTCTCGCGAGAATGCGGTCGGTGAGGCGCTGATATCCGGATGCCTGAGCCATGGAGGCATCGTACAGGCCCGGCGGCGCTCATGCGAGACGCATGCGCCAAAAAAGCGGTACCCTTTGTTGACCATGGCGAATCGCAGCGATGCGCGGATGTCATGGTGCTCGCGGTGACCGGTATATTCGTATACGATGTTCCGCATGATCGACCACTCGAATTCCCGGGAGTGACAAGAATGAAGACGCCTGACCTCAGCCTCTCCGACCTGGGTTCGTACTTTCCAGACGATTTCACACCTGAGCAGAGGGCAAAGGCCCAGACCGTGTTCCTCAAGGAACTAGCGGCCTCGGTGCATCGCTTCTATCGCGGCAAGACGGTGACCATGCCCAAGGCCGGCATCTACGGCTTCAACTGGTTCAACGTCTACTACACTCCGGGCGTTTCGATGGTCTCGACGAGCATCAGAGACAACAACGACGCCTCGTTCGATCTCAGCAACCGCGGCAACCTGGTGGCGGTGGTCTCCGACTCGACTCGCGTGCTGGGCGACGGCGACGTGACTCCTCCCGGTGGTCTGGGAGTCATGGAGGGCAAGGCCTTTCTCATGAAGTACCTCGGTGGCGTCGACGGCATCGCGCTGTGCGTCAACAGCTACAACAAGCAGGGCAAGCACGACGCCGACAAGATAATCGATTTTGTAAAAATGCTCGAGCCTTCGGTCGGCGCGGTCAACCTCGAAGACATCAGCCAGCCCAACTGCTTCAAGGTGCTCGACACCCTGCGCGAAGAGTGCGACATCCCGGTGTGGCACGATGACGCCCAAGGGACGGCGAGCGTGACCCTGGCGGGTCTTATCAACGCCTTGCGGGTGACCGGCCGCGAACTCAAGAGCGCCAACATCGTGCTCCTGGGCGCCGGCGCGGCGAACAGCACGGCCGCGCGGCTGCTTCTGGCCGACGGGGCCGATCCCGAACGCATGATCGTGTTCGACAGCAAGGGTGGCCTGCACAAGGGCCGTGACGACGTGAAGGCCGACACCGCCTACTACCGCAAGTGGGAGATCTGCGAGGCCACCAACCCGAAGCGCATCGACACCGAGGTCGAGGCGTTCAAGGGCGCCGACGTCATCATCGCCGCCTCGAAGCCGGGTCCGGGCACCATCAAGCCCGAGTGGATCCAGACCATGGCGCCGAAGTCGGTCGTGTTCGCGTGCGCGAACCCGGTGCCCGAGATCTACCCGTACGCGGCCAAGGAAGCGGGCGCCTATGTCGTGGCCACCGGCCGGGGCGACTTCCCCAACCAGGTGAACAACTCCATGGGCTTTCCGGGCATCCTCAAGGGAGCCCTGCTGGTGCGGGCCCGCAAGATCACCGACGAGATGGCCATCGCGGCAGCTCACTCGGTGGCCGACTTCGCTGAGAAGACGGGTCTTTCGCCCGACCGCATCATGCCCACCATGCAGGAGACCGAGGTCTTCGCCGTGGAGGCCGCCGACGTGGCCATGCAGGCCATCAAGGACGGTGTCGCCCGGGTCGAGCTGACCTGGGACCAGGTCTACAACACCACGCTGGCCGACATCAACGAGGCGCGCTCGATCATCGATATGCTGCAGAAGAACGACTACATCAAGGCGCCCGACGTCAAGCTGCTCGAAGCGGCTCGCGACGCGGCGATAGCCGCGGTCAAATAAGGCGGTGAGGGCCGGCGCGGGGGCAGGCGCGGCGCGAAGCGCCGCCCGGCCCCCGCGCGGCCGTCCCTCTCGCTGGATAGGGGTGTGCGAGGAATGATCGGCTTGGGGCTACTCGAGGGCATCATGTTGCTGGCGGGGCTCTTCCTCCTGTTCCAGATCCTGTTCCTCGTCAATCTGCAACGCACGCTCGAGCGAGTGAGCCCCGAGCGCCGGAAGATGGCCCCTGGCCTGGTCTGGTTGCAGATCATTCCGCTGTTCGGGTTCTTCTGGTTCTTCTATGTGGTGATCAAGGTCCGCGACTCGGTGCGTGAGGAGTTCAGCGCACGTGGGTGGTCGACGGCGGGCGATTTTGGAGTCAACATCGGTTTCGCCACGGGGGTCCTGCAGGTGATCGCCTGGGGTGTGGGTTGGACGCCGAGCCGCTTCATCGCCATGCAAATGGTTCTCTATGGTGGCGGAATCGTGTGTTGGGTCATCTACTGGGCACGGGTGGCGGCTTTGAAGCACCGTATGGGGCCGCCGCAGTGGTTCGTGCCCGGCGCCTACCATGATCGAGCGCCCTATCCGCCGCCGTACGCCGGGGGGCCCGCCACGCCGGGCGCCGAGGGTGAGGCCGGAGGCGCCCTCGCGGACGAGGGCGATGGGTACGATGACGACGATGGCTACTACGACGACGAGGACGCCGACGGCGGCGACGGTCAGGGCGAAGGCGGTCATGACGGCGAGCGGCGGACCGGCCCACTCTGCCCCGGCTGCGGGACCCACGTCAAGCGATACGACCGCTTCTGTTACGTCTGCGGATCGCGCCTGCCCTGGGACCGGTAGCCTGGTCTATCGCATCCGTCCGCCCGGTAGCGTAACCTAAGGGCTGTCGCCCGTGGCCAACCTGTTTTCGCGCGAGTCTCGTCGCCGCCCGGCGGCCGGCGGCCCGACTCGATCCGCACGCGGAGGTGCAGCATGATGTTTTGGGGCTGGAACTGGGGGTGGGGAGGATTCTGGTCGCTCCTCTGGCTGGTGGTCATCGCCGCCATCCTTATCGTGCCGTGGCTCTTCTTTCTTATCAATCTGCGGGGTCTCCTCGAGAAGGTGAGTCCGTCGAACAGGGCTATGCCGCCCGAACAGGTGTGGCTCAACTTCATCCCTGTCTTCAATCTGGGGTGGTTCATCTACACTGTCGCCAAGGTGCGCGACTCGGTCAAGGCGGAGTACTACAGCCGCGGATGGGCGGTCGAGGCCGACTCGGGCTACAACATTGGGCTTGCGGCCGGCATCCTTGGCATCTGCACCGCGATACTCGGCCGGCTGCCGGTCATAGGGTGGGCAGTGGGTGTCGGCGCGCTTATTTGCTGGATCATCTACTGGCTGAGAACGGCCGACCTCAAGCATCGGCTGTCGTTCGACGACCAATGGGGTGGCGCGGGCGCTCCGCCGCCGTACGCCGACTACCGGTCTCCGCACGGCCGGCCGCCCACGCCGGGCCCGGGGGGCTACCCTCCGTACTCCCCGTCGTCTGAGGCCGCCTCTCACCAGCCGCGTCCGCAGGCGCGGGCTGAGGCCACTCAGGCCACTTCACCGGGCGAGCCGGGGCAGCAACCGCCCGTGGTCCGGCCCCGGTCGGACCTGCAACCTGTGGCCGAGCAGCCAATTCCCGCGGCGTCCGCCGCCGGCCCTGCCGCCGACCAGTCCCCTGCCGGCGAATCCGCCGGGTCCGCCGGGGTGACGCCCGACAAGCGGGCGACGAAACAGTGCGCGGTTTGCGACACCACCGTGGCGGCCGGAGACCGGTTCTGCCGGGGCTGCGGATTGCCGCTGCCATAACGAGCGGCCGCCGTTACGCCGGCAGGTTGCTACGGGGCCAGTGTGACTCGGTTGCGTCCGCCGGCCTTGCTTTCGTAGAGCATCTGGTCGGCTCTGGCGACGACCGACTTCACAGTGTCACCTGGCTTCATGAAGGTAGCTCCCAGCGACACGGTAACGTGCACGGGTGCGCCGTCCACTTCGATGAAGGATGCCTGGACGAGCACGCGGAGCTTTTCCGCTATGGCCGCCAACGTCTGCGGGGTCATGCGGTAGAGCAGGCCCAGGAACTCCTCGCCGCCCCAACGGGCAAGGAGGTCTGACGCCCTCATGTTGCGCGCCAGCGTCGCCGCGACCATCGTGAGCACGCGGTCGCCGGTCTCGTGGCCGTAGGTATCGTTGACGGCCTTGAAGTGGTCGATGTCGGCGAACAGCACGGCGCAGCCCTTGGCGGCGCGTGGTTCGGCGAGACAGGTCTGCAACCGGGAGGTCATCCCCTTGCGATTGGTCACGCCCGTGAGCGCGTCGGTTTCGTTCTCGACACTGAGCATGTCGAGTCGATCCAGGGCGTTGACCAATGTCGAGTTGTCGCTGAACGTCTCCACGGCGCCTTCGATCTCTCCCGCCGGGCCGAACATCGCGTTGACTTTGATCGCCACCGGCACCCGATAGCCCGATTTGTGGTGCAAGAACGCCTGAGCCTCTCTCGATTGGCCGTCGACGATGGTGGCGGCCGTCGGGCAGCCGTTCTGACAGAGTGAAGTGCCTCGCTCGTCCACGTGCACAAGGATGTTCTGGGAGCACGAAGAACCCACGACATCCTCGGCGGTGTATCCGCTGATACGCTCGGCGCTTCTGTTCCAGAAGGTCACGCGGCGGTCGCGATCACAGAAGTACACGCCGTCAGCGACGTTGTCGAGAATCGTCCTGTAGAAGTCGTCATTGCCGCCCATGGTCCCTCGCTCTCCGATGGACCCCCTTGGTCGCTTGTATCGGCGGTCTAGGTCTATTCGTTTAGGAATAGGCGCTCGCTGCGGTCGAGAGCGATGTCGCAGGTCACCTCGTAGTTGATGGTGTCGAGTCTCTTGGCGACATCCTCGACCGTGATACGGCTGTCGCCGTCGGCGCCGATGAGGGTGACGCGGTCGCCCACCCTGACGGCGTCGCTCGTGCCGACGTCCACACCGAAGGAGTCCATGGACACCCGGCCCGCCATCGGGTAACGGCAGCCGTTGATCAATACCTCGCCCCGGTTGCCGAGGGCCCGGAACACGCCGTCGCCGTAGCCGATGGGCACGAGGGCCACATCGGTGGCTTGCTCCGGACGGAACGTGAGGCCATAGCCGACGCCTTCTCCGGCATCCACCCGCTTCACCAGTGCTACCTGCGATGTCCAACTGAGAGCCGGTGCAAGCCGCTGGGCGAGGGGATCCTCCTGCAGGGGGTCGAGTCCGTAGACCGCGCAACCGCACCGAACCATGTCGAGGTGCGACTCGGGCGAGCACATAGTGGCCGCGCTGTTGGCCGCGTGGGCGATCGCGTGCGGCCACTCAGCTCTCACTCTTTCGATGACCGGGAGGAACCGCGCGAGTTGGAACGGCACGCTCGACGGATGCTCTCCCGCATTGGCGAAGTGGGTCATGACTCCGGCCAGCTCGATCTCGCGGATGTGGCTGATGGCCTCGAGAAAACCGTCGACCTGGCTGGGGAAGAGGCCCTGCCGGTTCATGCCGCTGTCGACCTTGACGTGCACGCGCGCTCGCAGCCCGGTGCCGGCCAGTTGGGTCACGGCTTCCGCCATGTAGTCGCTGACCACCGCGAACTCGACGTTCTGACGCGCCATCTCCTCGTACTGATCGAAACTGTAGAGCGGACCCATGACGAGGATGCTGTCGTTGAAGCCGGCATCCCGTAGCGCGACCGCCTCCTCGGCCGTGGCCACGGCCACGCCGAACGCCCCCGCCGCGACGACCGCACGGGCGACCGGCAGGGTGCCGTGACCGTACCCGTCGGCCTTGACGGCGACGAGCATTCGAGTGCCAGGAGCGAGGAGAGAAAGCAGGTGCGCCACATTGTGGCGGATAGCGGCCAGGTCGATGAGTACGCTGCTGCGCGGAGAGGTTTTCATTGGGCTAAAAGGCTAACACAAGGAATCGTTCTGTGTTAGCATCACCCACGCTGTGCCTGCCCCCATCGTCTAGCGGCCTAGGACATCGCCCTTTCAAGGCGACGGCGGGGATTCGAATTCCCCTGGGGGCACCTGCACGTCGGAAGACGCGGTTCTCGTAATCGCGGGCCTGGGCGCATAGCTCAGCGGGAGAGCACCTGCCTTACAAGCAGGGGGTCGCAGGTTCAAATCCTGCTGCGCCCACTTCCTCTGGCGAGAAAGTACTTGCCTGGGCCGCCAGACGTGCGATAATCTCGCAGCTTGCATCGCGGGGACGTAGTTCAGTTGGTTAGAACGCCGGCCTGTCACGTCGGAGGTCGCGGGTTCGAGTCCCGTCGTTCCCGCCTCAGCTTTGCTGGGGCACCGAAGCCTCGCGAGGCCACCGAGGCGCCGCGGTAGCGTGCCGCGGCTGTCCCCGTGGCGGGATAGCTCAGTTGGTAGAGCACATGACTGAAAATCATGGTGTCCCCGGTTCAAGTCCGGGTCCCGCCACCTCTTGTTGTCGAAACGACAACGTTCTTGCTGCAGATTGCTGCTTTTTTCTGCCTGATCGCCGCAGACCTCGCTATTGAGAATTCCCAATTTGGGTATTACTATTCCCAATATGGGAATCGAAGAACCAGAACACGTTCGACTTGCCGACGCCTTGTTCACGAAGGTGCAGCAGAGGGTGCTCGGCATCTTGTTTGGCCAGCCGGACAGAAGCTTCCTCTCAAAGGAGGTCATCGCGCTTGCGGGCTCAGGCACAGGGGCCGTTCACCGTGAACTGAGACGCCTGACCGCAAGTGGTCTCGTTACCGTTCGCAGTGCCGGCTGGGAAAAGCACTATCAGGCGAACCCACAGTCGCCCGTGTTCGAGGAGTTGCGGGGTCTGGTGAGGAAGACGGTGGGACTGGTTGAGCCCATACAGGAGGCGTTGGATCCGCTCGCGGGCAGGATTCGAGTGGCCTTTGTGTACGGCTCGCAGGCCAAGGGAGTGGATAGCGCGTCCAGCGACGTGGACCTGATGATCGTGAGCGAGGACCTCCTGCATGCTGAGGCTTACGCGGCGCTCACCAAAGCGGAGCAGATGCTGGCCAGGCCCATCAATCCAACCATAGTCTCATTTGCTGAATGGCAACGGCGGCGAGAAGACCACAATCATTTTTTGGAAAACGTGGCGACGCACCCGAAACTCCTCGTCCTAGGGTCGGAAGATGACCTTGTTTGAGCTTGAAAACCTCGTGAGGGCTGGAAAGCTCAAGAAGGAGCCTCCGAACCAGGATGAGTTTGATGGGTTGGTGAAGCTCGGAGAAGCCAAGTTCAAGGACGCCCAAGTCGCCTCGCTCTCCCTGGAAAGTCGGTTCGAGCTTGCCTATGGGGCCTCGCACGCTTTCGCCCTAGCCGCCCTTCGCCGGCACGGCTACCGATCGGACCTTCGGTACATCGTGTTCCAGTCTCTGGAACACACGGTGGGCGTGTCTCGGGATATCTGGCGTGTGCTTGACAAGGCTCACGGGGCTCGTAATGCGGCGGACTACGGTGGCAACTTCCAGGTCAACGAGCGCTTGTTACAGGACATGCTGGCCGCGACCACGATCGTGCGACAACGAGTGCTGAGTCTGGGTAGCACCGATTCGCAGGACTAGCAGGTGACGCGGCCAGACCAATGACTGACGGCGGCCAGTCGGAGTCATCTTCGGATTGTTGCGTCACCCGGATGGAGCCGTGCCGAACAGAGTCGACAGTTCAGGACGCGGGTTCAAAAGCTGTCCACTTAGGTCCACCTATCGGCCGACCTAGCCCTGCAGATAGGCGTTTTCGGCCCTCTCCAACCCCGTTTAGCGCCGGGGACATCCATAAGTCACGGGGATTTCCACGCCAGATCGCACGGGTTCAGAGCGGGGGCGTACCGGATCGTCTTCGAACGCTCCGAGCCGACGTGCCTGCCGCCGTGGAAGCCACTTGGGTGAAGCGGGCCGCAGCACTCGCACACCCGAGCCGAGGCCCGTTGATGGGAACGCCGCGAGTGTCGGACTGGAACTCCTGCAAATCGGCGCAGAGCCGCAACTACTTCAACGCATACAGACAACCATCACTGCCGCCGAAGTACACCATTCCGTCGGCGATCGCCGGGGAGGAGGAAATCTCGGAACCCGTCTGGAACTTCCATTTCTCCTTGCCGGTCTTCCTATCCACAGCGTAGAGATAGCCGTCCAAGCCGCCGACGTAGACGACCCCGCCTGAGATGGCGGGCGAGGACAGGATCGCGCTCCCGGTCTGGAAGCTCCACATCTCCTTGCCGGTTTGGGCATCCACCGCGTAGAGACAGCCGTCTCTGCTCCCGACGAACACTCCTCCCTCCGCGATGGCCGGAGAGGAATCGACCGCCCCACCCGTCTTGAGTCTCCACATCTCCTCGCCGGTTTGGGCATCCACCGCGTAGAGATGGGAGTCGCCGCTGCCGAAGTAGACTATCCCGCCACAAACGGCCGGCGAGGAAGTCAAGAGCCCCACGAAGCCGGCGGTCTTGAACGCCCATTTCTCCTTCCCGCTACCGCCGTCCAACGCATGCAGATTCCCATCGTATATGTAGACCGCTCCGTCCGATATAGCTGGTGAAGAACCGATCATGACGCCGGTGTCGAACTTCCACCTCTGCTCGCCTGTCTGGCTGTCCAGCGCGCAGAGGCCATCGTACTCGGTACCGACGCATACCAGTCCGTTAGAGATGGCCGGGGAAGACCATATCGCGGACGCAGCAGAATTGAAGCTCCATATTTCCTTCCCGGTCCGGCTGTCCAGCGCGTGGACGTAGCCCTCATCGCTGCCGAAGTAGATCACACCGTCTGCGATGGCGGGGGAAGACACAATTGGACCGTATTTCTCGGACCTCCATCGCTGTTCTCCGCTATGGCTGTCGACCGCAAACAGATAGCCAACACCCTTGTCTTTGCTGCCGAAATAGACCACCCCGTTCTGGATTGTCGGGGAGGAATCGATCGTGCCACTGATCTGGAACTTCCACGCGAGGCTGCCCGCCGGGCTCGGCCCGCCACTCTCATACACCCCGGTATGGGCAGGATCAGACCTGAACATGGCGACGGGACCCGAGGGGCCGCCGGCAGTCGTGGGCGGGGTCATGGTCGAGGTGGTCGCGGCCTCGCTGGTGGTGGTGACCGCTTGAGTCGTGACAGTTGCTGTCTGGATGGTGGTGGCCGCCCGCGCAGTGGTCACTGCTTGGGTCGTGGTGGTCGTTGTGGATCCTGCCGCGCACCCGGCCGTGACCAAGGCAAGCGCGACCACGACAAGGGCGACCACGACAAGGGCGACCACGGAGGACGACAGATGTCTCGTAGGACTCATCGGCAGGTACCTCCTTGACGAGCACGATGACAAAGAGACGAGCGGGCAGAGGCCCAGATTGATAGCCGAAGCCCCGGTCTCGCCGCCGGACAGCGCTTTGGGCGGGGGGAGTTGCTTGCTCCCATAACCCACACTCTAGGGCAGTTCTGTTCGCTGTCAATAGGCACACAGGTTGTACACAATTGACGTCGGGAACGGCCGACGGCAGTTGGCCGCGCCGACGGTCGCCGGTTGCCGGAGGCGGGCGGGCCGCGTTGGGTTTCAGCAAGCTGTCGGGGACCGCTCTCCCCGGCGGCGGGGACTTCATGGCTCTAGCGGGCGTCTTTTCCTCCCGTGGTTACGTGCGCACGCCACACGCTGGCATGGCGCCTGATAGGCTGTGTCCATGAGAGTCCCTCAGATCGACCCCCGGCGGCCCGGTCCCAGCCCAGGTATGGTGCTGGCGGTGGCGAGTCTCGGTGGGTTCCTCGTCAACTTCCTGTCTTCGGCGGTGAACGTGGCCCTGCCCCTCATCGAGGCGGAATTCCATGTGTCTGCCGTCACGCTTGGGTGGATCTCGCTTTCGTACATTCTCGTCGCGGGCGCGACCCTTCTTCCCGCGGGGCGGGTAGCCGACATGTACGGGCGAATGCGCCTCTACATGGTGGGCATGGGCCTCTTCACCGTCCTGTCGCTGGCGAGCGCATTCGCCCCTTCAGCCACAGCTCTGCTCGTGCTGCGCGCCGTGCACGGCATCGCGCTGGGCATCGGCTCGTCGACGTCGGCGGCCCTCGTGATACTCGCGTATCCGCCGGAGTCACGCGGCCGGGCCCTGGGGCTGAACGTTTCGGGCGTCTACCTGGGTCTCACCCTCGGCCCCGTGCTTGGAGGCCTGATCGTCCACAATCTCGGTTGGCGCAGTCTGTTCATCTTCGTCGGCGCGTTCGGTTTTGCCGACTTGGCGTTGGCGTTCTGGAAGCTACGCGGAGTCGAGTGGCGCGAACCGCGCAAGACCCGGTTCGACTTCGCCGGTTCAGTCTCGTACGCGCTATCGCTGACCGGAGTGTTGCTCGGCTTCTCGCTGCTGCCCAGCGTGTTCGGCGCGGCGCTCATCGTCGGCGGCGCCATCGGCCTGGGCGTCTTCTTCTGGTGGGAGAGCCGTACGCCGGATCCGCTTCTCCAGGTGCGTCTGCTGCGTCGCAACCGGGTCTTCGCTTTCTCGAACCTCGCCACCCTGGTCAACTACAGCGCCAACGCGGCCATGATCTTTCTCATGAGCCTCTACCTGCAGTACAGCCGCGGACTGAACGCACAGACCGCCGGTCTCGTCCTCGTGACGGGGAGTCTCGTCCAAGCGGCCGTGTCTCCACTCGCCGGCCGGCTGGCCGATCGAATGGAGGCCCGCCACGTCGCGTCGACGGGTATGCTGTGCTGCGTGTTCGGGCTGCTGGGCCTCAGCTTCTTGGGGGAGGCTACCGCCTATTGGTATGTCATCGTCATGCTGTCTCTTTTGGGACTGGGGATGGGCCTCTTCTCGACGCCAAACATGCACGCGATCACCGGGAGCGTCGACCCACATTCAGTGGGAGTCGCCTCGGCGGTCGTCGCCACCATGCGCCGGGCGGGCCAGAGCATCAGCATGGGCCTGGCCACCCTCGTGCTGGCCGTGGAAGTCGGACGGCACGCTATCGAACCATCGGACTACCCCCGGGTGCTGACCAGCGTCAGGCTCAGTTTCTTGCTGTTTGCCATTCTCTCGGTGCTTGGCGTAGCGGCCTCACTCGTTGGACCGCGGAGAACGAAGGCGCTGTGACGTATGCTCGCGGCCGCGAGAACGGGGCGTGCGTCGAGCCAGGCTGAACACCTCCCCAACCCTTCATAAGAAACGCCCGCAAAACTGGGTCTCTCCAGTCGGCTCCCAGACTCCTCCTATGCGTGTTGTGCCACACTAGTCAGGAGATTGCATTTCCGGAATAGGTCGATTTGCAGCGTTCTTCTTCGAGTTGCGCCTAGACATCCCGGCGCGGTGCATGATATATGGAATGCGGGCAAACGGGCGCAGCATTGAGGGTTCCAGTCATGTCATGCGGAATCACAAGACGGAGGTGCGTGTTGAAGAGGTCCAACCTGTCAGTAGTTCTCCTCGTGCTCGTGTTGCTCCTAGCATCGGTTCTCGTCGTCGCGTGCGGCGGCGAAGAGCCCGCCACGACAACGGCCGGCGGCGCAACAGATACGACTCAGCCGGCCTCGGGCGAAGTGATCGAACTGTCACTTGCCAGCCTCTATCCGGCCGGCTCGCCGCCCGCTCAGAGTCTCGATCGCTGGTGCGAGAAGATCGCAGAGGACAGTGGTGGCAGGCTGAAGGTCCGTCACTACACCGACAACACTCTGGTGGCCGCTCCCGACATGCGCACCGGAGTCGAGGCGGGCACCGCCGACCTGGGCTGCTCGTTCATCTACAAGCCGGAGCCGGGCTTCGACCCCAGCCTCGTGATGTCGCAGCTGATTCTGGGCCTCAACTACGAGGACTGCCTGAAGATCTTCGACGACATGTGGAGCGAGTTCCCCGAGCTGTGGAACGGTCAGTGGGACAAGTTCAAGGTCATGTGGGTCACGGTCATCGACCCCAACCTTCTCTTCACCACGAAGAAGCCCGTGCGCACCATGGACGACATCAAGGGCCTGCAGATCCGCATGCCCAGCAAGTCGGCAGGCGAGATGCTGAAGTCGCTGGGCGCCGCGCCCGTTGAGATGTCCACGGCCGACTGGGTCGTTTCTCTTGACAAGGGAACTACCGACGGCGCGGTCACTTCAGCCGGTAGCGTGCTCGATCACAAGATCGGCGAGAAGCTGAAGTACGTCACCCTGTATTCGACCGGACCGGGCGTCACCTTCTTGATCATGAACAAGCAGAAGTACGACAGCCTGCCGGCCGATCTCCAGAAGATCCTCGACGACAACATGGACTTCGGCAAGCAGGACATGATCCAGAGCAAGAAGGACGCGGAGAAGGCGGCCTTCGAGTACCTGGAGACCACCGGCACCGAAGTCATCACTCTGGCCGCCGAGGAATATGAGAAGTGGAATGTGGCCGTTCGCCCCGTCTTCGACAAGATCGCCGCTGATCTCGACGCGAAGGGCTTCCCGGGAACTGAGTTGATCAACTTCTGCCTCGAACGCGCCGAGTACTACCAGGCGAACTAGCACCGCAACCGCCACCCAAAGTCAGTCAGAAATGCCGCCCGGGTCACGCCGAGTGAAGCCACTCATGACCCGGGCGGCCGTATCGAGTGAAATGGGGTGCCATGCGCCGCGCTGAGTTCGAAGGACACGTGGTCAAGTTCTTGCTAATTGTCGGCTCCCTTGCGGTGCTCGCGATGATGGTAGTCGTCTCTTTCAACATCTTCGGGCGGTGGCTGAACCGGCCGATCTTGGGCGCCATCGAGGTCGCCGGACTCTGCGGGGGGGTGGCCGCGGCGATCGCCCTACCGTACGCGGCGAGAGAGAGACGCAACGTGGTCGTCGATGTGATCGCGAGCCGCCTGTCAACGCGTGTGAAAGGGTTCTTCGATACGTTCACCTTTCTTCTGAGTCTGGTAGCCGTGGGAATCATCGTATACGCGGCGTTCAAGGAGGCGTTCTACGCCGCGAGTTTCGGAGAGGCGACGCTGGTGGTTTCGGCCCCGACATCGCCGGTCAAGTTCATCTGGGCGATAGGACTTCTTCTGCTCTTCGGGGTACTCGTGCGGGATATCTTGATCGCCTTCCGTCAGGGGCTGAAACGATGAGCCCGATCGTCACAGGAATCGCCGGGGTCTTGGTGCTTCTCGTGCTCATGTTCATGGGCATGCCCATCGGGTTTGCCATGCTTCTGACCGGCTTCGCGGGCTTCGCCTACGTGGTCAGCATCAACGGCGCGCTCCAGGTGGTGACGACGGTGCCGTACACCCTCGTCACCAACTACGACTACGCCGTCCTCCCACTATTCCTCCTAATGGCCGAAATCTGCATGGCGGCAGGCATGGGACAGAGTCTCTACCGGCTGGTGTATGTCTGGATAGGCCGCATGAGGGGCGGACTCGCGATCGCCACTCTCGGCGCCTGCGCTTCGTTCGCGGCGGCGAGCTCCTCGAGCATCGCCACCGCGGCTACCGTCGGACTCGTCGCCGTGCCCGAGATGAGAAAGTACAACTACGACACCGGACTTGCTACCGGCTGCCTGGCCGCGGGCGGCGGGTTGGGAATCCTCATTCCGCCGAGCGGCGTTCTCATCATGTACGGAATCATGACCCAGCAATCGATCAGCAAGCTCTTCATAGCTGGGTTGGTGCCCGGAATCATGCTCACCCTGATGTTCATGTTGATGATCTACATCCGCGCGCGGTTCAACCCGAAACTCGCGCCCGCGGGAGAGAAGACGAGCATGAGAGAGAAGCTGGCGACTACCAGCGATTCGCTCGAGATGGTCGCTCTGCTAGTTATCGTCATCGTGGGACTGATCATCGGGTGGTTCACGCCGACCGAGGCCGGCGCGGCGGGCGCTCTCGGTGCGCTGGTCTTGTCGCTCATACGACGGCGTCTTACCTGGCAAGGGTTCAAGAAGGCCCTGGTGGAGACGTTGCGCACCTCGGGCATGATCTTCATCATCCTGATCGGGGCCATGGTCTTCAACTCGTTCTTGGCCGTGTCGACGATACCCATGGAGTTGGCCGGCTGGGTTAGCGGGCTCGGACTCCCCCCAGTTGTGGTGATGATTCTCATCATCATCCTCTATCTGGCCCTGGGAACCTTCATCGACGAAGTGTCGATGGTGCTGCTCACAATCCCGGTGTTCTTCCCGCTCATCGTTGCGCTCGGCTTCGACCCGATCTGGTTCGGAATCATGATCGTCATGGTGGTGGAGATGGGAATGATTAGCCCGCCCGTCGGAATGACCATATATGTCATCAAGGGCATCGCCCCCGATATTCCCATTGGCACCATTTTTCGAGGAGTCGTGCCGTTTCTGCTCGTCGAGGTCGCCTTTGTCGCATTGATCATCGCGTTTCCTGTGATTGTGACGTTCTTGCCCGGCATCGCCGCGGGATAGGCGCCGTGACCTGCGAGGGCGAAGTAGCCGCCGCGGCGGCTACTTCGCCCTCAGGTTCCAGACTATCTGCGCGATGCCCCCGCGCATCCCGCCGAACGGGACGTGGGTGATACCCTGCTTGCGCCACAGACAAGAACTGCGAAAGGAACGGCATGGCGCTACAGGACGATCTCATGGCCGCGGGTTCGGTATTCCCCGCGGCGCTACAGCCGCAGAAAGACGGCAGCCTTGCCATGGAGATGCTGGTCGCCGAGCGCAAGGCGTTCTTGAGCAAGCGCCGGCTTACCTACAAGTGCAAGCTCCGCGTGAACGATGCCGCGCGCAGCGTGACGTTCTGGGAGATGCTCGTGGAAAAAGGCTCAGGCGTATCTGGCGGCGACGACATGGCCCCGGGCTTCGGCTTCAAGAAGGAGACCTACCGCACTGGGGGCAAGGAACTCTCCGGGAGAATCGAAGAGGCGTCCAATCTCTTCGGCAAGGATTTCGACTTCATCTGGGATTATGCGGTGGTGCGCCGCATGGTACTCGGTCTAGCCGAGGCCGCCGGCTACAGCCTCAACGTGGTGCTCAGTCCTGGGTCGGTGTGACCGGTCGTACGATGCAGTCCCCGGCCCAAGGCCACCGCTCCCGGGTGCGCATCGGCCCGAGGAATACACTTGCGTACTGCCAGAGGAGTATTTGCGGAGGAGGCCGGGCTCGCCTGGGCCACTAGGCGGCCTGTATTGAAAGCGTAGATGGAGGTGGCCCCACGCGGCGACCCAGGCCGGCTGGGCCGGGGGAGTGTCGGGTCGCGCTGATACCTATGCTTCCACCTTGGCTATCTCTTCAAAGACGGTAGCCGTCCATTCCCCTACCGCGGTAGCCCACTCGGAGGCTTCGCGTAGCTCGTATGACTTGGCGAAGCCGCGGGCCCTTTCCGCAGTGTCCCACACGAAGAGAGCCACTACCTCATTGGGGTTCTCGCTCGAGCGGAACAACTGCCCGCCCTGGGAGCCGGCTCGGCGTCGACGTTCGGCGTCATCATCGAAGACGGACTTGAAGCGCCTGTAGTCGGCGACCTTGTGGTGGATGAGCAGGTATGGCATGGCCCGAGCCCCTTTCACCGTGTGAGATTTGCGTTGGCTCCATGAGCATAGCGCCTTCGGCGGTCTCTAGCGCCAGGCCTAAGCTACCCGACTACGACGTAGTCCGTGCCGGCTGCACCTCGAAGCCCTGCATCCGCAGCAGCGTCGTAAGTTCCACCACCCGTTTCGTCGTCGGGCGCGGCGGTCGGGCGCTATTCGCTGCTTGTCTGGCTCGCCGCGGGCGGTGGGGCGCCCGGCGGCGCGGGGGCTTCTACCGGGTCGGCTATGCGCGGTTCGGCCATGAGCCGCCCGACCGTGTCCCACAGCAGTGGGTCGTGGGCTCGACCCAGCGAGAGGATCTGGCGCGTGACCTCGAGTTCTGGCTTGCAGAACTGGCCGACGATGTGAGAGATGGGTCGCCCGGTGAGTTCGGCCAGTTCGCGCAGCGTCTCCACGTCTTCACGTGGAAGGCTGATCGACAGGCGGTCCACCTCGTTTTCGCGTCGGGGCACGGCTCTCTCCAAACCCGAATTGTCAGACCCGTTTGCCACATTCGGCACGACGAGTGTAGCAGACCGGGATGTGCCGGCGGCTACGGGCCGCGCGACACCGACGATTGGCAGCAACGTAATACGAAAGATACGTGAAAACCTTGCAAAAACGCACTATCGGTACCTATACTCGTCACACTCGCGTAGTACGAGGAAAGGTGCGACTATGGGGCCGTTCGCTCAAGTAGCTCTTGTCATCGGTCTACTGATCGTCTGGATCGCCATCATCTATGGCCTGGAGAAGTCGTTCATGAGGGCCGATGGCCGCAGGGAACGGCGGGCAAACGCTCGGTCGCAGGCCGCGGCAGGCCGGGAGCCTCGCTCGGTCAACGGTTGACGAGCGCCAAACCAGCGCCGCCCGGGAGACGGGGCTCTCGCGCCGGCTTGCACGCTGCCGTTGCTTTGGTATGCGCTGGGTGATAGTGTTCTACTGTCGGTCGCAGAAACGGGCAGCGTGGGTGGGGCATGACTGGTCGACGCAGGGTTCGGAGACACATGCCGACTCTACTAGGGGTCGGGCTTCTAGCGCTCGCAGCACTCGTCTGTAGCGCTCTCGCTCTGACCATCACCGGCGGCACCGCGGCACAACGTGCCCAGGCCCAGCAGGTCATCTCCTCGTGTTGGCTCCCATCGTCGCTGACCGACCAGGAATTGCGCGGCCTTGGACCCGTCAAGTTGAAGCTGGTTCCCATGGATGGCGTCAGCGGCTACTCCGAGTGGGGCCACGTGTATGTGAACTCGAACCTCACCGGCGAGAGCTTCAATGAAGTCGTCGCCCACGAGTGGTGCCACCAGATCTGGTATACGCTGGGTCCGAAGTGGTGGGCCAAGTGGGCCGATATCTGCAACGGCGCCCGGTCGAACATCTGGACGCGGGACTTCTACGAGAACTTCGCGGAGTGCGCCAAAGTCGCCTTCTTCCCCAACAGCCTGCTCTCGCGGCCCTATGCGGTCACCGAGTTGCGTGTCACCTCCTCCGCCGAGATCAAAGACTGGGTGACGATCGCCCGCTACGCGAACAAGTGCCCGTTCGCCGATCTGGAGCCGACGGTGATGCAGACCACCTCGTCGCAGGACGAACTGGCCGCGGCCGCGGGATACGTGGTCGAGAGGGGATTGATCTCCGGATTCGCCGACTCCCAGTTTCACGCCTACGATCCGGTTCTGCGGAGGCAGCTGGCTCTGGTGTGTGACCGGGGCGGCAACGCCTACCCGTCGTGGTGGCTATTCGATTACTCTCCGGCCACCCGGTCGGAGGTGAGGAACACCCTGGCCGTAGCCTGGAACGAAGATCGCTGGGACGAGACGATCACACGGGGCCAACTGGCCCGGCTGCTGTGGAGGGCCCGCTGACGCTCTAGCTTTCGTCCCGGCGGTTCGGCCGTTCGGCGCCGTCTACGTGCGAGCGCCGCTCGACTATCACGCGCTCGCGGCCCCCGCTACTCCCGTTACGTCATGTGGAGACTCGTTGCTCGTCGTTCTCGTCATGAACCGAGGAGGAGTGTCGGCACCGAGCGGATAATTGGCAGAACCTTTATCGGATAATTGGTAGTTCCTATTGCATTAACGCCGTCTTCTGCCTTATGCTGCAGCGAGGACACCTGAGGGTTCACTTCGCCAGAAGGGGGTTACGCATGACCAAGAGAACACGTTCGTTGATCGTTATCGCGGTACTGGTGGCAGCGGCGCTGCTAGCCATCATGTTGCCGGCGAGCGCCCTGGCCGCGCCGCCGACGGTCATCTCGGCTCCGACTTACATTCCGGGAGGGGCGACGGTCGTCTATCCGTGGGGTGTCGTCATCACGCCTACCGGGGGTTTCTACACCGACGACGTTGTGACGGTGCCGCCTCCCGGCGTCGATCCGCCGGACTACCTCGTGTCCATGACCGTACGCGGCGTGGAGACGGGCCAGGCTCTGACTACCTGGCAGGGCGAGACGACGTCGTTCCTGCCTGGCGTGTATGTCGGCAAGGTGGTTGTCTCGTCGAGACTGCCCGGCGTGCTCATGTTCACGCCTCCCGGCCCTCCCGGACCATCGCACGACTACTACACCCGTCAGGCCCTCTATATCGGCGCCGGCGGTTATCCCGATGTGAACCGCTCAGTGGTCTCGGCCATCGCCAGCGGTCAGTGGTCGCAGACTCTCAGCTGGTCTGCGAATGTCAAGATTAGGTCCACCGGCGAGTGCTTCAACGGCGTGCTTGCCACCGACGGCACCTACACCATGAACAGGCTCGACCTGGACTTCGTTGGCAACGGCCGCAGCGACTTCGTCGGCTACGGGGCCGCGGTGCTCGCCACCGGTGCGGAGACCACGCTCGTGCTCGACAAGGCCCGTATCAAGACCGAGGGTGTCGTGCGCACCGGCATAGTGGCCGATGAGGGCGCCAACCTCGTTGTCAAGAACTCCTACATCGAAGTCAAAGAGGGTGTCCTCTCCGACGAGTACGAGCCTACGGCCGACCAGCTTCAGATGCGTGCGGTGCCCTGGGTCCTCGGCTTGAGCGGCAACGCGCGGGCGACCAATCTGTGCGGCACCGACACGATCGCCAGCTACATCAACTCGACCATCAAGGCAGAGGCCTGGGGCGTGCTCTCCACCGACGACTGCCGCGATCCGCAGCTGAACGTCGTCAACTCCCGGGTCGAGATCACCGGTGAAGACGGATATGGCACCTACGCCATCGGCAACGCGACCGAGCGGTTCCTGGGTGCTTCTTTTGACGTCGCGACGTACGTGACGGTCGCCCGCGGCGGCAACTTGTTCTTCGGCGACAGCACCAGGGCGGCAGTTGCCCAGCTCAACGCCGACTGCGACCTCGGTCTCACCCCCTGCGAACTGGCGGCGATCAAGCCTCGCCGGAGCACGATATCGTCCGATCGCTTCGGCATCATGTTCCATGGCGGTCCCAACGTCGTACAGATCGACGGTGGCACCACGTTCAACACCGCCGAAGCCCTGTTCCTCGACAAGGGCCAGCAGTGCGACATCACCGTCGATGGGGCCCAGGGCGCGAGGCTGAGCGCCAAGAACGGCATACTCTTCCAGTTGATGGACGATGACGATCCGGGCGCGGTCATGCCTGCCTTCGTCTTCAGCCTGCCCTACATCGAGCCGACCACAGCTCCGGTGGACGACACCCTGAAGGATGCGACGGTCGCGGAACCCGGAACCGACGCCTTCGTCACCCTGAAGAACATCACCCTGAAGGGCGACCTGTACAACGCCCTCCGCGGGGGCGAGGCGATGCAGTCGCCGCCGCCGTGGATGCCGCCGGGGCCGCCGGCTCTCGTGAGCCTTTCGAAGAACCTGGTCGTCAACCTGGCGAACGCGAAGTTGGCCGGCGTTGTGAGCGCCTCGACGGCGACCCACGCTCCCCATACCACCATCCAGCCTCCGTACTTCTACGCGTACGCGGTCCCGGGCGACTACAAGTTCCTGGGAACCGTCACCAACACGGCTGAAGAGGCTCTCAACAACGGAGTCATCGTCAGTCTTGCCGACAGGTCGAAGTGGACCGTCGCCTCTACCTGCTTCCTGACCAGCCTGGTTGTCGACGCCACCTCGTCGATCACCCCGGCGCGCGGGTACTCGCTCACCATGTACGACGATGGGGTCATCACTCCGATCGTCCCGGGTGTCGTGTACACAGGCAGCATCGAGCTGCGGGTGCAGTAGTCCTTCGCACTACGAGCGAAGCCTGAGCCGGGGGGCCGCGGCGCGAGAGCGCCGCGGCCCCCCGGTCTCTGTGTCCAGGGGGTTACGGTGTAGTCGCGCGGTTCGCAACGCGGCAGGACAGGGACTAGGGAAGCGGCGCCACAAGCAGACGGCACATAGGCATACCGCACCTAGGCGCGCTATCCAGGTTCAGGCCTCTCAGTCCTCCTCGGCGGTCATCTTCTTGGGCGAGAAGGTCGCGTAGGCGATGACGCCCGAGACGAGGATGACGCAGCCGGCGACCAGCAGCGAGATGCTGACACCGTGGTGCACAGCGTCGAAGGCCGCCTGCTTGGCTGCCTCGACCTGTGGCCCGTAGGCCTGTTCCGCGGCCTGGATGAACACCTCCATGCCGGGGGGCACCTCTCCCGTGAGGATGTAGTCTTTGATGAGGCCCTGGAACTCCATGGGCACGCCCTGTTCGGTCAACCGGGCCGTGAGGTAGACCGAGAGCTGGCTGCTGAACAGCGAGCCGAGGGTCGCCACGCCCAGCACAGTGCCGACCTCGCGCGCCGTGGTTGTCGCGGAAGCGGCCATGCCCGAATGCCGCGCCGGCAGGCTCGACAGCGCCACCGACGTGATGGGCACCACGGCGATGCCGAAGCCGACGCCCGACAAGGCCATGGCGAGCATCAGGGGAACGTACGTGACTTCGCCCAGCAAGGCGACGTCGGTCAAGATCACACCGGCTCCCGCGGCCAGGCAGCCAAAGCCTACGGGGATGCGCGGTCCTCGCGCGGCCACCCATCTGCCGGCGAACGATGAGGCGACGATCATGCCTACCGCCATGGGTACGAACAGCGCCGCGGTGCGGAAGGCCGTGTATCCCAGCACGATCTGCAGGTAGAGCGCCGTCAGGAAGAAGATCGAGAACACGCCGAAGTAGGTGGCGAAGGCCACTATCAGCGATCCGGAGAAGGGCAGGCGCCTGAAGTAGCCGATCTCGAGCATTGGTGCTCGCACCAGCGCCTCGATGAGGATGAAGACGATCGTGGCGGCAGCGCCCACTCCGAAGAGGGTCAGCACCTCGGGGGAGGTGTACCCGTTGGTCTCGCCGACGATGATCGCGAACACTATGAGACCGAGCGCCAAGGGGCCCATGATGTAGCCGAAGATGTCGGGCCGGCCACCCTGCTCGGGGTCGGAACTCTCGGGCACAAGAGTCCAGGCCGCCGCCAAGACAAGGATGCCGGCCGCCAAGTTGAACCAGAAGATGGCGGGCCATCCGCCCAGACCCACGAGTACGCCGCCGATGACAGGTCCCATAGCCAGAGCGAGACCCGCCACCGCGGCCCAGAGGCCAAGGGCGCGGGCCCGCGTCTTGCGGTCGGGATAGAGCTGGCGGATGATCGAGAGCGTGCCCGGTTCGCAGGCCGCGGCGCCGATGCCCATGATGCCCCGGGCGGCGATGAGAGAGGGCACGTTCGGAGCGAGGGCGCCGAACACAGACCCCGCGATGAAGACCACCGCGCCCGCCAGCATGACCTTCTTGCGGCCGTGCCGGTCGCCAAGGGTGCCGAAGGCCAGCATGAGGCTGGCGAAGAGCAGGGCGTAGGCGTTGATGATCCACTGGAGTTCGCTGATGCTGGTGTGGAGTGTGGCCTGAAGGTCTTCGAGGGCCACGCTCATGATGGTGGTGTCGAGGAAGGTCAAGAAGAGGATGGCCGTGAGTGTGGCGAGTACGAGTCTCGGGCGGCCTCCTGGGACGATTCTCGCAGCCATCGGCTCCCTCTCAGTGGTTTAAGGGCTTGTTGAGATGGACTGCGGCCGACAGCGGGCGGCCAGGGTCCGAGCCCACAATAACAGCCGTGGCATGCGTGGGGCAACAAGACGCGTGGGCGTGGGCCGGCGCGGCGCCGGCGGCACCGGCCCAGAGGGCTGGGGTATGATGACGGCGATGGCGTGGTTGAACGGCGCCGGCGGGCGCGCCCGGGGCGGCCGGCCGGCGCGGTGGGAGGCGTAGCATGCAGTGGAAGGGTAGACGGCAAAGCACCAATGTCGACGACCGCCGTGGCGCGCGACGGGGCGGAGTCGCCCTGGGCGGCGGCATCGGCACGATAGTGATCGTACTGATCGGCCTCCTGCTCGGAGGGCAGTTCGGCGACATCCTCGGCAGCGGCGGCGTGCTGCCGGCCGCCACGACTATAGCGAGCGGCGCCGCCCTCAACGATGAAGCCAGCCAGTTCATCAAGGTGGTGCTGGCCGACACAGAAGACTACTGGACGCAAGAGTTTGAAGCCATGGGCAAGACCTACAGGCCGCCGGTGCTCGTGCTCTTCACCGACTACGTGCAGACGGGGTCGGGCTCCGCGAGTTCGGCCACCGGCCCGTTCTACTCGCCGGCCGACAAGAAGATCTATATAGACCTCAGCTTCTACGAGGAGTTGAAGACGCGCTTCGGCGCGGCGGGCGACTTCGCCGAGGCGTACGTGATCGCCCACGAGGTGGGCCATGCCGTTCAAGACCAACTGGGCATCCTCGCCCAGGTCAACGCCATCGACACCAACGAGATGTCGGTACGCTGCGAACTGCAGGCCGACTTCTTCGCCGGTCTATGGGCGCACTACGAGAACTCGGTGGGGTTCCTCGAGACGGGCGACATCGAGGAGGCCCTCAACGCCGCCAACGCCATCGGCGACGACCGCATACAGAAGCAGTCGCAGGGCCACGTGGTGCCCGACTCGTTCACTCACGGCACTTCGGCGCAGCGAGTCAGGTGGTTCAAGCTGGGCTATCAGACCGGCGACATAGCCGAGGGCGACACGTACTCGATGCCCTACGGCCGGCTGTGACCGGCGGCCGGGCTCAGCGGGCGATCAGCACCGAGACCTTGGCGTAGCGGATGACCCGCTCGGCGGTGGAGCCGAGGGGCAGGTTGGCGAACGTGCCGCGGCCGCGGCTACCCAGGATGATGAGATCGACCTTGTGCTGGTCGGCTGAATCGAGGATGCCCTGGGCGGGCACGTTGTCGGGAATCGCGACGACGGTGGCGATACCCAACTTCGAAAGGCGTTCGACGACCGGGTCGACGAGCCGTCGCACCTCACCCGGCTTGGAGGTCATAGGCATGTTGCCGAAGGCGTGGCAGACGACGACGGTGGCCTCGTGTTTCTTGGCCAATTTCACGGCTAGGGCGACTGCTTTCTCTGAACCGTCGGAGCCGTCGTAGCCGACCAGGATTCTATGAAAAGCCCTATCGTCCATTTGCTTCACTATAGCAGGGTATACTCCGAACATGGACAGAATAGGCGACATTCAGCAGCCGGACGAGCTCTACGGCACCAAAGCCATCCGGGAGAACCAACTCGAACGATGGCCCGATCCTTACCCCGGGCGGCCGTACTACATCTCGTTCGATATTCCCGAGTTCACCTGTCTGTGCCCGCGCTCAGGCTTCCCCGATTTCGCGCTCATCAAGGTGCGCTATCAGCCTCGCGAGTGGATCGTGGAGCTGAGGTCACTCAAGCTCTACATCAACGGCTACCGCGACAAGCCGATCTCGCACGAGGCGACCGCCAACCTCATCCTCGACGACCTTGTTGCGCTGCTCGACCCGCGCTGGATGCGGGTGACCGCCGACTTCAGCGTGCGGGGCAACATCAAGACGGTGGTCAGGGCCGAGCACGGGGTGAGGGAGTAGGCACGTGCAGAGCGTCGGTGGCGCCGTGACCCACTGCCTGCTGTTGAGCGGCGGGCTCGATTCGACCACGCTCGCGTCGTGGGTCTTACAACACCATCCGGGCGAGCCGGCGAAGGCCTTCACCTTTCTCTATGGGCAGAAGCACGCGGTGGAACTCGAGGCCGCTCGTACCGTGGCCGCGGCGTTGGGCCTGGAGCACCGGGCGATCGAGTTGCCGCCCATCCACGGATCGGCCCTCACCGATGCCGATGTGGCGCTGCCCGAAGGCCGCGACCTGAGTACGCTCGACGGCGTGGCGCCGTCGTACGTGCCGGCGCGCAACTTGCTGTTCTTGGCGCACATGGCGTCGCTGCAAGACGCGTTCGGCCCCGGCGTGCTGTGGCTGGGTGTGCATCACGACGACTACACGGGCTACCCCGACTGCAGGCCGGAGTTCGTGGCGGCAGCCGACCAGGCCGTGCGGCTGGGAACACAGTACGGACTGCGGGTGGAGGCGCCATTCGTTGAGTGGAGCAAGGCCGAGATCGTCGGCTGGGGACTTGACCACGGGGTGCCCTACGAGCTCACCCATTCCTGTTACCAGGGGCTGCGGCCCGCGTGTGGAGTCTGCGACACGTGCCAGGGTCGCCTACAGGCGTTCGCGGCCGCCGGCGCCACCGATCCCATCGAGTACGCGGCGGGGGCGACCCCGGCCGCGCGCACGGACCGCTAGGGGCCCGCCCATGAGGACCACCATTACCGCCGCTTCTACGTTCGCCGCCGCGCACTGGCTGCCCGAGCACGAGGGCAAGTGCCAGCGGCTGCACGGCCACACGTATGGTCTCGAAGTCACCGTTGAAGGCACGCCCCAGGAGTCAGGGCCGGCCGCGGGCATGGTGATGGATTTCGCCGAGCTCCGCAAGCGGGTGGCCGAGTTGGTAGTTGAGAAACTGGACCACCAGTTGCTGAACGAGAAGTTCGAGTTCGTGCCCACCACCGAGGCGGTGGCGGCGTGGGCCTTCGAGCGGCTCCGGGCGGCCGGCCTCCCCGTGGTGAAGGTGCGTCTGGCCGAGGGGCCGAACTCTTGGGTGGAAGTGAGCGACCGCTGAGCGGCCTTCGGCGATGAGCGGTCCCCTCCGATGAGCGGCGCGCCCGCGACGCTCCGGGTGCTCGAGATCTTCGACTCGCTGCAGGGCGAGGGCTACTGGAGCGGTGTTCCGATGACCTTCGTGAGACTGGCCGGCTGCAATGCTCCGGTTCTGGGTCTCGGCTGTGTCGAGTGGTGCGACACGCGCGAATCCTGGCCGGCGCTGGCCGGTGAAGATGTGGAGGTCTCGACGATCGTCGCGCGGACACCGATGCCGCGTCTCTGTCTGACTGGGGGAGAGCCCCTGCTGCAACTCGACGGCGTCGCGGCCCTGCTCGACGCGGCACACGCGGCCGATATCCGCGTGCACCTCGAGACCAATGGGACGATCGGCCCGCAGATGGCCCGCGCCGCGGCTGCCCTGGGGGGTGCGCGCGGCGTGCCGCCGGAGACGGGTCACCGCGCCGCCGGCGCCGCCGACTGTCTCGACTTCGACTGGGTTGTGGTGAGCCCCAAACCGCCCGGCTACGCCGTCGCGCCGGGCTGGGATGGTCTGATCGACGAGCTCAAGCTGGTGGCCGACGCGTGCCTCGACACGGCCGCCGCGGAGCGGCTGGCCGCGGCACACCCAGGGGCCTTCGTATGCATCCAGCCGGTCACGGCGACGCCGGCGGTGGACGCCGGCACGGCGGGGGGCACCTCGAGCAAGGGCCGCGCCGGCCAAAGCGCCGGCGCCCGGGCGGCCGCCGATTCTGTCACCCGGGCCGTCGAGTTGGTTATGAATCACCCGGAGTGGCGCCTGTCGCTCCAGACCCACGCGTTCCTCGGCATCAAGTAGCGACGGCCACCGCGGCGCGCGGCCGCGCCCGTGCAGGGGCGCCGCCGCGCCGCGCGCCGTTCCGGGCTGCCGCGCCGCGCCCGAGCCTCCGCCATGCCCGCGCGGCGGCATGGCCCCTGTCGCTCACCATGTCTCGCACCGGCCTTGTATGAGTGTAGAATCGTAGAAAAGGTGAACCGCTGCTGTTATGGGGAGGGTGTCATGGCCGCCGACGACTACGACCCGAGGCTGGATCCCAATCGCGATCCCAACCGGCCACCTCAGCCGGGCGAACCATACGGCCAGCAGCCCTACTATGGCGATCCCGCGCAGCAGGGCGGGCAGTACAGCCAAGACCGGTACCAGGGCGGCGGGCAGGGTCCCCAGGGCCCCTATGGGCGCGGCCCCTACGGCCAGGGCCCGCGCCGTCCTGAGAAGCAGGACGAGAAGCAGAGCGAGAAGGAGCAGGAGAAGCAGCAGGAGAAGGGCGCGGGCATGGATGAGAAGTACCGCCGCAACCCTCTCGGCTTCGTCTCGTGGGCGCTCATCATCATCTGGCTGGGCGTGACTCTGCTGTTGCAGAACATCGATGCCTTCGCTCTTACCGACGACGAGAACTGGTGGGGCATCTTCGCCTGGGGCGTGGGGGTGATCATCATCGCTGAAGCTCTGCTCAGGCTTACCATGCCGCGGTGGCGCCATGGAATCACCGGCTCGCTCGTGTGGGGAGCGATCGCCATCGGCGTGGGCTTCGGCCTGTGGTTCGGCAACTGGCAGATCATCGGCCCCATCGTGGTCATCGCGGTCGGAGTGGGCATTCTGCTGTCGCGGGTGTTGCCGCGACGCTGATCGCGGGCCTTCACCGATAGCGCGGCGCGGCGGACCCGAAGAGCAACCGACGCGCCTCAGGCGCCTCTATGACACGCCTCCGGCGTCTGCGACGGGGACGTGCCGCGCCTCTGGCGTGCCCCGGCCCTCGTGTCTCCTGTCCTTGTGCCTTCGACCCTAGATCTCGTCGGGCAGCGCAACACCGAGCGGCCGCGGCTCGGCGGCCTGCGGCATGCTCGAGGCGCGTGTCCGCCCGGTCTTGGCCGTCGCGGCCGGCGCCGCTTCGTCGCCGGCCGTCACCATCAGGTCGACCTCGGCGTCGGGCACGGCCCACCGCTCGCGGTGCGGCAGCCAGATCGACGCCACGACGGCGGCGAAGGCACAGATTACCGAAGCGACGACCATCGAGAACATGAGGCTGTCCATCCAGGCCTGCTTGGCCACGTAGGCGAGTTGCTCGCCCGCCTCGCCGAACTGCTGCGAAAGGGCGAGCGCCCCCGCGAGCGACTTCTCGGCGATCATGCGGATGTCTTCGGGGATCGCCGCGCCAAGCACCGCTGAGATCTTGCTGGAGTATCCCGAGCTGAGCAGGGCGCCGAGCACGGCTATGCCAAGGGCCGCGCCCAACTCCCGGGTGGTGTCGTTCATGGCCGAGCCCATTCCCGAGCGCGAGCGGGGCACCGCCGACATCATGAGGCTCGTCGCCGGAGTCATCGCGAGGGCCAGTCCACCGCTGATGATGAGCATGCCCAGGTAGATCTGGCCGAGCGACGGAATCGTCGGCCACCGCGACGAGATGCAGAAGCCAAGCACCACCAACACCAGGCCCGAGGTGACGGTCCATCGGCTGCCGATCTTGGCCGCGATTATCGGCGCCAGCGGTGCGATGAACAGCATGGGCAGCATCAGCGGAAAGATAGCGAGCGAGGTTTTGAACGCGCCGTATCCCAGAACCAACATGAACAGCTGGCTCACCCCGAAGAACACGCCGCCAAGTGCGAAGAACGCCATGGTGACCACCAGAGCCGAAACGCCGAAGGCCTTGCGCTTGAACAGCCGCACGTCGAGCATGGGATGATCGCTGCGGCGCTGCCAGAGCACGAACCCACCGAGCGACACCACAGCCACGGCCAGCCCGGCGATGACCCACCGATCGCCCAGCCCGCGAGAAGGCGCCTCCATGATGCCGTACACGAGGCCGAGCAGCCCCGCCGTCGAGAGGACACCGCTCAGCCAGTCGACCGGCGTGCGCTTATCGTCGACCGACTCGGCGACGACGAATTGGTTGGCTACCAACGTGGCGGCCGCCAGCCCGGCGCTGAGGAAGAAGGTAGATTCCCAGCCGACGTGGTCGAGGAGCACGCCGCCGACAACGAAGCCGAGCATCATGCCGACGCCCGCTATGGCAGTCCAGATGGAGACCGCCCGCGGCCGCTCCTGGGGAGGGAAGACCACGTTGATCACCGAGAGCGTGGTCGGCATGACCATAGCGCCGCCGATTCCCATGATCGCGCGCGACAAGATCAGCTCGATGCTGCTGGAGGCGACCAATCCCGCGTAGAGCGAGCTGGCGAAGAACAGACCCAAGCCCAACTGCATGACCATCTTGCGCCCGTACCGGTCGCTGACCGAGGCGAACGTGAAGAGCAGAGCCGCGAAGAGCAGGGAGTAGATCTCGACCACCCAGGTGAGCGCCAGCGAGCCCATGCCGAGCTCGGTGGCGATGGCGGGCAGGGCCAGATTGAGGCTCCCGTTGGCGATCATCACCGCGAGCAGACTCACACACAGGGTGGCGAGGGTCAGCCATCGGCGCGCAAAGATGTGCGGCGCGATGCCGAGCCTTTCAGCGTCGGCCGGAGTGGCCTTGGTCGTGGCGTGGCGTGCGATCGCGGGCGTCCTTTCGGCAAAGGCGCGACATGGTCCGAGACTAGTCTTCGGCCGGCCAAGGCCAAACCTGTAGCGAGTCGAGGTCTAGCCGACGCCATTTCCGCGAATCGGCCATGTTCGGAGAGGAGCGCCGGTGGCTCGGCCCGACTAATCGGCTTCTTCGAGCAGGGCCACTTCCTCGGTGTGCCGTCGCTTTGATTCATACATGCGCACGTCGGCGACTTTGAGCAGGGCTTCCGACGTGACACCGTCGGAAGGGTACGTGGCGATGCCGCAGCTCAGGCGTGGCGTCAGGTCGACGCCATCGTTGATGGCTACCGACGTGCCGGCCAGATGCTCCGCGATTCTTCGGACGAGATGCGTCGCACCGGCGGGGTCGGTCGCCGGGAGGAGGGCCAAGAACTCGTCACCACCCATGCGTCCGACGATGTCGCCGCCCCTGATGGCCTCGTGAAGCGTGTGGGCGACAGCGGACAAGACCCGATCGCCGCTGGCGTGGCCGTACACGTCGTTGATCTGTTTGAACCTGTCGATATCCATGAGCGCGATCGAGTAGGGGCTACCGGTCCGCGCGCTTTCCGCGAGCCCCTCCTCCAACCGTTCCGCCACGTTGCGGCGGCTGGGGAGGCCCGTGAGCATGTCAAAATCGGCGAGGAAGCGGACATCGTCGTAGCGGAGCGCTCCCTCGAGGGTCAGAGCGAGATGCGAGACCAGACTGGCGATCAGCTCCGATTCTTCTACCGAGAGGGCGCACTCGGGGTCGTCGGATGCCAGGCAGGCGACTCCCAGGAGTCTGCGCCGGGCTACCAGGGGGAAGATCATGATCTGGCGGAACTGCTCGCCCGGGTGAGCACATCGTGCCGTCGACCGCCCATGCGGGTGCTCGAGGAAGATGGGGGAGTCGTCGCAGCTTTCCGCGCTCGAGAGGATGAAGTCGGTGAGAGTGCCGCGCAGCCAGCGGCGCCCGCCGTCGGATAGGTCGTCGGCGGAGGTGAATGTGAAGGTCCCTGCCGGACCGGGAGCGGCCGCCGCGACCGCCGCACAGTGCTTGGCCCGTCCGAGGAGTCTTACTCCCACAGACAGCACTTCGTGCGCCGACGCGCAGCGGCCGAACTCCCGGGCCGCTTCGTTCAGTACGCCGAGGCGCTCCTTTTCGGCGGCGAGTTCCTCCGTACGCTCAACGACCTTGCGTTCGAGATCCTCAGACGCCTTCTCGAGCGATCTGTGCAGTAAGCGGTTCTCGAGGCTGACAAGGTGCTGTCGCACCAGCACGAGGATGGGGATGACGCTGGCGATCGTCACCACCACCGTGTCATGGACCGGGTCGGCTCCATCGTGGCCGAGGAAGTGGTAGGCCGACAGAAAGACGGCCACCGCTACCGCGAGATAGGGGCAGTTCCGGGCGACGAAACCCATGACTCCCAGCCGGACGCTGGTTGCGAAACGACTCGGGAGTCTCGGCACAGTCACGCCTTGTCGCCGAGCATCGAGATAGACAAGCGCCCCGATGCTGAAGAGCGCGTAGCTCAACTGCCAGAGGGGATCTACCCAGCTGCCTGTCGCGTACGTGCCCGATATCGTCATGCGAGTGTAGACCGCGTCGGCGAACAGCATGGTGACGAACGAGGCGACCACCCATATCGTGCCTCTGGGGAGACTGCGTCGGACCGCCGTGAGGGCCATGGAGACTATCGCGCCGAGAAGCAGCAGGTCGGCGACCGGGTAGGCGACACTGGTGGCGTTGGCAAGCCACGGGGCCGCCGGATCGATTACCGGGGATATCAGGAATTCCCAACTGAGTCCCGCGCCCGCCATCGAGACCAGTATGGCGTCCAGGGAGGAGATCGACCCCGAGACCCGTCTGTCGTCACGTGCTCCCAGGAGCCGCATGAGCGCGGCAAAGGCCAACGGATAGTACAGCAGCCAGGCTACGTCGGCGATCGAGGGGTATGGAGTCTCGACGCCGAGGATGAGCTCGTAGACAGCCCACACGGCCTCCGCGAGCGCCGAGAAGAGACTCGCGAGCGCGAGCAGGCGCCAGTACACGCGTACGAAGTCGTCCCGGGCGGCCCGCGATGCCAAGAGGCAGAGGAACGAGGCCACCGAGGCGTTCGCCACGCTCATGAGGTCCAGCAGCAGCACGTGGAAAGGTATCTCGCTGGAAGCCACGAGGACCGAGAACACGGCTACGTAGAGCAACAAGGCACTAGCCCCGAGCACGAAACGCCGCCCGACCAGAGTCATGGGTTCACGCACCTCTCGCGCGGTGATTTTCACTGTAGTATCGGCGCGGCGATACCGCCACTTGAGATTCGCGACGGACGTTCTGGTTTAGGCATAGGCGCGGCGCCCAGCCTCTTTCTTCAGGGCCGCGCTTTGGCCCTCCGCCGGTGCCCGCCGGACGGCTTGGAGAAGCTCCGCGTGTGGGCGGCTACGCCGCCGGCTGGATCTCGACCTTCGGCGGCCGCGGCCGGCCCCTGAGCTCGGCCCACGAGACGGGCGAAAGCAGCAGGGCGATCGCGCCCAGCAGCAGCGAGGGCACGGTCCAGATGGCGAAGGCGACCAGACTGAAGCCCGCCGCGTGAGCGGGAGATACGCCGAACAGTCCCAGTCCGAGGATACAGAAGAACTGCCAGGTGCCGATCTTGCCTGGAGCGTTCGGCACGAGGGTGCCGATGGTGATGATGCCGAACAGGGCCGCGGCTTCGAGCATGGAGAGATCGAGGCGGTACGCTCGGAGCATGAGCCACATCACGGTCACCTGCATGGCGACCATAGCCAGACCGCTGGAGATCGACACCGGCATCGTCCATGCCTTGACGGCCTTGGCTCCCGCGAGCAGATCGAGCGAGGTCGCCTTGAGCGCCCTCCCGGTGCGCCCGGCCGGCACCCGCGCGTCGACGTAGCCATGCAAGCGGCGGTGCTGAAGAATCACGGCAAGGCCGGCCAGGGTCAACGCCGCCACCAATCCGACGAAGGCCCACATGGCTTGGCTGACGGCCGCGGGCACGTCGAGACCGCGAATGGCAAGCTGGGCTACGAGGATAAGGGCCAGTCCGTCGGCGGCCCGCTCCACGGCTTGTGACGACAAGACCCGCGCCATGCCGGTCTCCGTACGCCTCGCGACCACGGCCCCGCGCACCAGGTCGCTCGGGCACAGCGGGAGGATACCGCTCATGAGGGTGCTGACGTAGATCGCGTGCAGTAGCACCGACAAACGAGTCTTGACCGGGCGCAGCAGCACACCCCAGCGCCAGGCCTGCAACACGCGAGGCGCGGCTTGGAGCACGACCGCCACGACGATAGGCCACCAGATCATCTGCGTGATGCCCTGCCACAGATCGGAGGGATTGAGCTTCCACAGAACGTAGGCGAGAGCCCCGGCGGTGATGGCGTACATCAGCCACTTCAACATGCGTGAGTGCGCGAACCGATGGTGACGATCGGGGCCTGCCGGCTCCCTTCGCGGCTGTGAGCAGCTCAACTAACGGCCGCGCGACCGAAGGGCGTGCAAAGCCCCAGGGACTGGTTCATGAATAGAAGCGACTTCCTTGCGGGGATTTGTGCTGCGAGGTACCGGGGGAGTTTACACGAGATGGGATAGACTGTACAAGCGATGCTCGAGGGTAGCCGGTCCCGACTAAGCGCAATCCGAATGGCGAGCGGGAAACGAAGCGAGGCTTGGTAAGAACGACAGATCAGCCGAGTTCCGGAGCGCAGCGTTCAAGGCTGCGGTATTCGCGGTGAGAGCCTGCGTGCCGGCGCGCACCTCCTTCCGCGTGGCGTTCGTGTCGGCGGCGATCGTGCTTGGCCTGGCCATGTCGTTTCTGTGGCTCGGACTGGGCCGAACCGAGCACTCCGCTCGAGCGCTGGCCGCTTCGACAGTACCCGCGTCGGTGGTTGACGGTCCGGTTGCGACCCTGACCGCCGATGAGCGCGCCTGGCTGCAAGACCACCCTGTCATTCGGGTGGCGCAGGATCCGGCGTGGGCTCCAGTCGAATTCGCCGATTCGCAGGGCCGGCCTTCGGGCATGTCGGAGGACTACCTGCTCCTTCTCGAACAGCGGTTGGGCATCAGGTTCGAGAGGGTCACCGGCCTGAGTTGGCAGGAGGCGTACGAGCGCCTGAAGAGGTGGGAGATCGACATGACCACCTCCGTCGCCGCGACGGCGGAGCGCCTCGGGTTCTGGGCTTTCACCAAGCCCTACCTCGAGATACCCATCGGTATCTTCACTCGGTTGGATGTCGCCTACATCGGGAGTTTGGCGGAGCTCGCGGGTGAGAAAGTCGCGGTTGTCGACGGCTACGTGGCCGGCGGATGGATCGCGCGCGATTTCCCGGCGATCCAGCTGGTCAAGGTCGCGACGGTCGAGGACGGGTTGGATCTGCTGCGCACCCATGAGGTCTCGGCCTTCGTCGATAACCTGTTCGTCGCCGGCTACTACATGACCGCACTCAGCATGTCCGACCTGAAAGTGGCGGGCCAGACTCGGTACACCAACGCCCAGTGCATGGCCGTTCGAAAAGACTGGGCGCCCCTCGCCGGGATCCTCCAGAAGGGGTTGGACTCGATCTCCGCGACCGACCGTGCGGCGATCTATTCAAAATGGGTGCCCGTTCGATATGAGAAGGGTTTCAACTACACCGCACTCTGGTGGGCGCTCGGGGCGTTCATAGCGATCGCGGGAGGACTCTTCACCTGGATATGGGCGTTGTCCAAGGAGGTCAAGCGGCGAAGGAGCGCCGAGACCGCCACAGAGGCGAGCGAGGAGCGCTTCCGCAAGCTCTTCGAGGGCGCCGCCGTGCCCTTGTGCTTCGTCAGTAGAGACGGGGTGCTGACCGACCGCAACGATTGCTTCGTCCGGATGTTCGGCTACGACCAAGACGATATTTCGACGCTGGCCGAATGGTGGGAACGGGCCTATCCGGATGCCGGCTACAGGCGCTGGGTGAAGCAAACCTGGGACAACGCCGTAGACCGGGCGGCTCGCGAGGACGCCGATATCGAGCCGATCGAATACCAGGTGACATGCAAAGACGGCGCGGTGCGCTCCGTGATCATTTCGGGCTCGCTCATCGGCGACGACTACCTTGCCACCTTCTTCGATATCACCGAGCGCCGGCGCGCCGTGGAGGCGTTGCGCCAGAGCGAGCAGCGATTCCGTGAGACCGTCGTCAACTTGGACGAGGGGTGGTACAGCGCCGACTTGGACGGGGTCGTGCTCGAACACAATCAATCCTTCTGCCGCATACTGGGGTTCGATAGTCCCGAGGACCTGACGGGAAGCCTGCTGCCCGACTTCTTGCAGAGGCCCGAGGAGCGTGGCGCCTATCTTGCGTTGCTGATCGCCAAAGGGTCGGTCTCCAACTACCGCATCGACGCGAAGAAGCGCACGGGTGAGGCGATCACGCTTCTGGCCAGCACGCACTTGATCAAAGACGAAGAAGAACGCCCGCTCCGTATCGAGGGGGTGTTTCTCGACCTCACCGAGCAACTCCGGCTATCGTCTCAGCTCAGGCAAGCCCAGAAGATGGAGTCTGTGGGGCGGCTGGCCGGCGGAGTGGCTCACGACTACAACAACATGCTGAACGTGATCCTTGGCTACACGGAGCTCGCGCTGGAGAAGGTGGACCCTTCCGAACCACTTCACACGGATCTCGAGCAGGTCCATAAGGCGGCGCAACGCTCGTCCGATCTCACCCGGCAGCTACTCGCCTTCGCGCACAAGCAGACCATAGCCCCGAAGGTGCTCAACCTGAATCCAACCGTCGAGGGCATGCTCAACATGCTGGCCCGGCTCATCGGCGAGGACATCAGTCTGGCTTGGGTTCCCGGCCGCGATCTGTGGCCGGTCAAGGTCGATCCGGCGCAGGTCGACCAGGTTCTGGCCAACCTATGTCTGAACGCCCGCGACGCCATCTCCGGCGCGGGCGAGATCACCATCCAGACGGGAAATGTCTCGCTCGATGAGTCAGACCGCCTCGACCGGGCTGGGCTCGCTACGCGCGACTACGTGTTTCTGACCGTGAGCGACGACGGTCGCGGCATGGACGAAGAGACAAGGGAGAAGATCTTCGAGCCGTTCTTCACCACGAAAGAACTGGGTCGGGGAACAGGGTTGGGGCTGGCCACGGTCTACGGCATCGTCGCCCAGAACAACGGTTTCATCGAAGTGCGAAGCGAACTCGGCAAGGGATCAGTGTTCACGATCTACCTCCCGCGGCACGAAGGCGCGATGGAGGATGCTCCGGCCGCAAGCTCAGCGGACATGCCGAGAGCGCGAGAGGGCGAGACCGTGCTGGTGGTAGAAGATGAACCGTCGCTGCTGAATCTGGCGGAGAGGATGCTGGGCAGTCTGGGCTACAGGGTGTTGACCGCGCCCGGCCCTACCGAGGCTCTCGCGGTCGCCGAAGAATACGCGCCCGGGATAAGCCTGCTTGTTACCGATGTGGTCATGCCTGAGACAAGCGGCCGTGAATTGGTGGGTAGGATGCAATCGCTGAGGCCCGGTCTCGCGTGTCTCTACATGTCGGGCTACACCGCCGACGTCATCGAGAACCACGGAGTGCTGGACGAGGGTGTGCACTTTCTCCAGAAGCCCTTCTCGGTCGAGCAACTAGCCGTCAAGGTGCGCGAGGCTCTGGGCGGCTGAAGAGCGGTCGCGTGGCGCGCCCCGGCATAAGGACCTTCGTGGCCGCTTCGACAACGTCGCCGTGAGCCACGAGGGCGCCCCTACACCCTCCCGAAATTGAAGCTGGCCACCTCGTGCCACCAGTAGTAGGGCCGGGTCCACCAGTCTTTCTCGCGCCCGATGCAGCGGAAGTAGGGCGGCTTCACGCAGTGGATCACGTCGCCGATGCGGTAGCGCGCGAGGATGGGCGTCGAGACCACCAGGCTGCCCGACTCTCCAGGTCTCATCTCGTGCAGCATCTTGATGCCCCGGCCGGTCAGCACCTCGAAGAAGAAGAGATCATAGTTCGGGACCCAGGCCCTCCGTTCGTCGAGCTGCTGGCCGAACATGCCCTCGGTGGCCCCGTAGATCTCGCGGATGGCGGGCGAGCCATACATCGCCTTGAGCTGGGCGGCGTGCTTGGTGTTGATTCCCGGAGTGCTGCCCAGAGTCATGATCTGGGTCTTCCACCACTCCTTGGGATAGACGCCGTGTTTGCGGTGCAGGTACTTGCCGAACTCGAGCGCGGTCTGGCACACACCCCGACCAGCGTGACATTCTCGCCGCGGCACTTCTCGATGGCGAGCTCGAAGCGGGCGTCCCACTCGGCGCGGGTGGTGCCGGGGCTGAGCTGGTCGATCTCCTCCTGGGAGGGCACTGAGCGGATGGGTGTCAGCTTCGACACGTGTTTGGTGTAGATGCCAGAGCTGTAACCGTACTCGATGTCGCGGTCTGCGACGCGAACATGTCCGACCACGCTGGGGAAGTTCAAGTTGAGGTTGACCCCGGCGAAGAGGTCGATGCGCTGGGTGGCGGCCACGTAGGCCATCATGGCGCGGCCGGCGCTCACGCGCAGGCGCAGGTCGGTGGGCGTCATGGGTATGAATTTTACGGGCAGCTGAGGAACGGAGTCCCGGCCGTCAGGACGCCCCGAGCGGCTCAATACTTCGTCCTCAGTCGCGCCAATAGCGCTGCTATTGACGCTCCCTGCGTCCTCGTCTTGCGCGTGCCCGGCGCGCCCTGCCGGCGAAACGCCGTTCCTCAGCCGCCCCTTCGGCTGGTCCTCGGTGGTGCCGCGGGTGATCGCCCAGCCGATGGGCGGCTCCCAAAGGAGGATCTCGGTGTCGCCGCCCATGACCTGGTCGATGAGCGGCTTGTACTCGGCGTAAGTCATGATGGGAAAGTGGCGGCGGTACTCGGCGATGAGGCCGGCGTGGGCGCGGGGCGCCTCGGAGGAACCGGCGCTGGCCGCGGGGGAGGCGGCTACGGCCTCAGCTTGGCGTCCGGCGCCGTAGCGGGTCTTGGCGAAGTCGCCGAGTATGCGGCGGAGCACCGCGTCCTGAGCGGCCCCGGGCTCGCCGAAGGCCTCTTGCCAGGGATCGAGCTCCCGGCGGAGGGCCTGCTCGAGTTGGGCGACGTGGGCGCCCCGCGCGTCGGCCTGGACGGCCTGGGCGGCGTGCTCGGCGGCGTGCAAGTTGATCGGCGCGACGTGCTGGGCCGGCGGCCCGTCCGGTGCTCCATGCGGTGCGGTCGGATCCATGAGAACTCCCCCAAAGTCGGTTGCGCGACGGCCTCACCTCAGCTTACGTGGCGTCGCGGGCGCGGTCAATCGAAGAACTCGGTCACGCCGGCGTCGCGGGCGTGGTTGGAGCCGTCGCAGAGCGCGGTCGCCTGCCCGGCGGAGGACGAGGCGCGGCGCCGCCCGGTGCGTCGCACGCGTTCAGGCGCCGTTCAGGCGGTTGGCATGATAATCACTTCTGGACGTGTGCCTGCGTCCGTGACGAGAGGAGAGATTCCATGCGGCTATCGCAGTCCATGCATGTACTCGAGCACGAATACCTCCGGACGCTCTACGAACTCGCCGGCAAAAAGGCTAAGTCCGCTGTCAACTACGGCGAGGTACGCCTGGAGGCGGGGTTCTCCGAAGAGGAGACCGAGCGAGCGTGTGATTTCTGGGCCGATAGGGGCATCGTCGAATGGACCGCTTTCGGTCACGTGGCGCTTACCCACGTCGGCCTCAGACGGGCTCAGCATCTGGCCACGAGGGGATGGTGCTTCGGACCGTTCTAGGCCTCACCCGGCTTCACCTACCAAAGCGAAGCCCCGCACTTGTGCGGGGCTTCGGCGTATTTGGGGAGCATCGCGTGTAGACAGGGCGGCCGCCTCCTATGGGATAATGGGGCTCTCTTAGCAGCCTTTCGAGCGGTACTATGCGGTAGTGCAGTCGACGACCGGGCGGAGAATGGAGTCCGGGCGATCCAGGGAGCCGGCGATGCAGAAAGTCCATCAGTTCAGCGTCCATCCCAGGATTCCAGAGAGACTGGCCGGGCTCGAAGATCTCGCCTTGAATCTTCGTTGGACGTGGGATGTGAGGGCGGCGAAGCTCTTCCAGCACCTCGACGCCGAGATGCTGGAGAAGTGCGGTGGCAACCCGGTGCTGCTTCTGCGCCGCATCTCGGTCGAACGACTGGAGCACGCGGCCTGTGACTCGGCGTTTCTCACTCACCTCGACGAGGCCATCGAAGACCTGCGACGCTACATGGCCGAACCGGGCTGGTTCAGGCTCGAATACCCCGCCCATCGCGACCTCGTCATCGGCTACTTCTGCATGGAGTATGGGCTCGCCGCATGTCTGCCCATGTACTCGGGCGGTCTCGGCGTGCTGGCCGGCGACCACCTCAAGTCCGCCAGCGGGCTCGATCTGCCGTTGGTGGCGGTCGGCATGCTCTACCACAGAGGCTACTTCACCCAAAGGCTCGACGAAGAAGGCTGGCAGTACGAGGAATACGTGACGCACGACCTCAGTAGCCTGCCCGTCACGCCGGTGGCGGCCGGAGAGACATGGCGCGGCGCCGCGGGCGTCGAGCCCGGAGCGGCTCCGGCTGCCGGATCGGCTGCCGGTCGCGTCGGACTGAGCGCCTCCGGCAGCGGCGAGGCGGGCGGCGCCGGCCGGGCCGCGCCGCTCAAGATATCGGTCGACATCGCCGGCCGTACCGTCTGGGCCAGGGTCTGGAGGGTGCAGGTGGGCCGGATCTCGCTCTACCTGCTCGATAGCGCCCTACCCGAGAACGATCTGGCCGGGCAGCGCATCACCGCCGAGCTCTACGGGGGAGGCTCAGAGGAGCGGCTCGCGCAGGAGATCCTGCTGGGTGTCGGCGGCTTTCGCTTGCTGCGGGCCCTGGGGGTGCGGCCCGCGGTATGTCATCTCAACGAGGGCCACTCGGTCTTCGGCGCCCTCGAACGCATGCGCGAGCTCATGCACGATCACGGGCTTTCGTTCTACGAGGCCCGCCAGGCCACGGGGGCGGGCACGCTCTTCACCACGCACACGCCGGTCTCGGCCGGGTTCGACGTGTTTCCGAAGTCGCTCATCGAGACCTACCTGGGCCCCTACTTGAAGCAACTCGACCTCGACATGGAACAGTTCATGCCCATGGGGCGGGTCAATCGCGATAATCCCGACGAGGATTTCAACCTGGCTGTGCTGGCCCTGCGGCAGGCGGCCCGTCGCAACGCCGTCAGCCGTCTGCATCGCCGGGTGACCGCTGTCATGATGGAGCCGGGCTGGGCGGGCTATCCCAGACTCGAGATGCCTATCGAGTCGGTGACCAACGGCATCCACACAAAGACGTGGGTCTCGTCGGAGATGGCGCAACTCTTCGACCACTACCTCGGTCCGCGCTGGCGCGAGGAGACGTCGTCCAAGGAGGGGTGGCAACGCATCGAGCGCATTCCCGACGTGGAGCTGTGGCAGGCGCACTCGCGCCTACGCGAGCGCTTGGTCGCCTACGCCCGCGAGGCCGCCGGCGTGCAGACGCGAGGCAGGCATCAAGCCGGCGACCTTAGCTCAGCGCTGGGGCACCGTCCCTTGAAGCCGAACGTGCTCACCATCGGGTTCGCCCGGCGCTTCGCCACCTACAAGAGGGCCACGCTTCTCTTCAAAGACGTGGAGCGGCTCAAGGCTATCCTCCAGCACGAGACCCGGCCGGTGCAGTTGCTCGTCGCCGGCAAGGCGCATCCGCGCGACGGGGCAGGCAAAGACTACATAAGGCAGTTGCTCGACATCGTCAAACGGGAATGTTTGAGCGACCACGTGGTGTTCTTCGAAGACTACGATCTGGACAAAGCCGCCATGCTCGTACAGGGGTGCGACGTGTGGCTCAACACTCCGCGTAGGCCGTTCGAGGCCTGCGGCACGAGCGGCATGAAGGTGGTGCCGAACGGAGGTCTCAACCTGTCGGTGCTCGACGGCTGGTGGGCCGAAGGCTACCGCCCGGGTGTCGGCTGGGCCATAGGCGACGGGCAAGAATTCGTACATACCGATTACCAGGACGAAGTCGACTCCGAGGCTCTCTACAGCCTGCTCGAGCAGGAGATCACCCCGCTCTTCTACACGCGCGACGCCGACGGCCTACCGCGGGGTTGGATACAGATGATGAAGAACTCCATCCGCGTGCTCGCGCCGGCATTTTCGGGCGAGCGCATGGCCAAGCAGTACGCCTCGGAGTTCTACGTGCCCATAGGTGAGCGCTACGAGCGCATGGTGGCCAACGGCTTCGCCAAGGCGAAGGATCTCGCCGTGTGGCGCGCCAAGCTGCGGGCCGAGTGGCCTCACGTCACGGTGGTGGCCGAGAGTCCCCGCGAGGCGGCCGAGGTCACAGTCGGCGACGCCGTGGAGGTGAAGGCCAGGGTGCGGCTGGGCGGCCTCGAGCCCGCCGACGTCGTGGTCGAAGCGTACACGGGCACCGTCAGGCCCGATGGCACCCTTCGCAACGGCCGGGGTACGGCGCTCGAGTGGGTGGCCTACGACAACGGCGAGCACATCTACCGGGGCACGCTCTCGGGACGGACTTCAGGCATGCACGGCTATTCGGTGCGGGTCGTCCCTCACCGCGAAGACATGCTCGTGCCCAACGAGATGCCGCTCATAGTCTGGGAAGAAGACGAGTCATAGGTCGTAGCTGAGGCCGAATCCGTAGGGATAGGCGGCCGCGACTCCCAGGTGGTCGAGCAACGCCTGGCCGTGCAACTCCCCGTACTCCGCGACTGTCGCCCAGGGATCGAATGGTGGCAGGTGCTCGGCGCTGGTGGGTATGGCGAAGGGCAGGCGTGCGGTGGGGCGGGCCCTGCCGAGTACGACGTCGGCGAGCGCGTGGCCGCCCTCCATGCCCGCGTACCACAGGACGAGTATGGCGGGCACCGCCTGGCGCCATTTCTCCATGATGACGGCCGACCCGCACACGAGCGCGACCACGGTGCGCGGGTTCGACCCGGCCACCGCGAGGATGAGCTGCTCCTCGTCGGAGTGGAGCGTGAGCGAGGTGCGGTCACCACCACCCCCGAAGAGGCCGTCGCTCGTGCGGCGCATCTTGTAGGCGGTGAGGAGGATCTTGGGCAGTAGCCGCAGGGGCGGACGGGGGAGGAGGCCCTTGAAGCCGGGCGGGGGGAATTCGCCCACGTACTCGCCCTCGTCGTGGTGGTCGTAGCCGGCGACGACGATGGCGGCATCGGTCGTAGCGGCCAGTGAGGCGGCGCGCAGCGGGTCGGAGCCATCGTCGTGGAGCACCTCCACGCCGAGCGGCTCGAGCGCGGCGCGCAACCCCTCCAGCGGAGTGACCACGGAGGGGGCGGCTACGTGGCTCGATCCGCGGTCGCCTGTGTTCGGGACGCCGGCCAGGCGGCCGATGACGGCGAGCCGCCGGATGAGAGTGGCGCCGGCGGCGCCCGCCGGGCGGACGCCGGCTTCGCGCGCCGCGCCGCCGGCCTCAGACCGCGCCGCGCCGCCGGCGCCGGGCGCCGCCAGCGGCAGCACCGGCCTGCCGTCGACCGGTTCGTTGCGCACGAGCACGATGCTCTTGACGGCGGCCTCGCGGGCGAGCGCGCGGTGCGCCTCGCACGCGACTACCTCTGGGCCATAGTCGCCGTCTCCCACGGCCTCGAATCGTAGCTGCTGTCTGATCATGCGCAGCACCGCGTCGTCGACGCGCGCGGCGCTCACCGCGCCGCTCTCGAGGGCCTCGCCGACCCGCCCGTCGACGAAGATGGGGGCCGGCATCTCGAGGTCGAGGCCCGCGTTGACCGCCTTGATGCCGTCGCGGATGCCGAAGATCCAGTCGCTGCAGACGAAGCCGTCGAAGCCCCACCGTTCTTTGAGCACCGTCGTCAGCAGCCAGTGGTTCTGCCCGCACCACTCTCCGTTCAGGGAGTTGTAGGCCGACATGATGCTGGCGACCCCCTCATCGACCACTCGCTTGAAGTGCGGCAGATATGTCTTCTCGAGCACCTCGGGCGTCGCCCGCACGTCGACCTCGAAACGCCGGTTCTCGATGCTGTTGCAGGCGAAGTGCTTGGCGCAGCCCATCACGTGCCGCTGCAAACCACGGACGAACGCGGCGCCCATCTCACCGGTGTGGCCGGAGTTCTCGCCGTAGGTCTCCTGAGCGCGGCCCCAACCGGGGTGGCGTAGCAGATTGACGCAGGGGGCTCCGCACCAGTTGGCGCCCTGCGACCGGGCTTCCCGCCCGATGGCCTCACCGACCCTCTCCTCGAGGTCGTAGTCGAAGGCGGCCGCGCGGGCGATCGCCACAGGGAAGCAGGTCGACCTGCCCACCGCCGCGCCCCGTGGGCCGTCGGTGAAGTGCAGGCCGCCGAGACCGAGGCGCGGCGCCGCGGCGGCCGGCTGGGGCCTGCGCTCGTGGTCGCCGCCCATGTCGAGCATGTCGCGGTAGAGGTCCTGGTAGCCAGCCAGCATGCGGAGCTTCTCGGCGGTGGTGAGCGCGGCGGCCAGCTCACGCGCGCGGGCCTCGATATCGGCGCTCACGGTGTTCATGCCCACCTCGCTGTCGTCGGCTGCACGTGCGACCAGTATAGGAGGGCGGCAGGCCCGGCGCGAGCGGACGCCGGGGCGCCGGGGCGCCGGGCGCCGCCGCCGGTAGGGCTCGGCGCGTCACCGGCGCGGTTCGGCACGGCCCGGCACGTCACCCGCGGCGCCGTCACGACCCGAGTCCCGGCGCGGCGGGCCGCCTCCTCTCCTGGAGGCGGTCTTTCATAGGCCGGGCCCGGCGCGATAGAATCGCGGCAAGCGGGGAGACCTGGAGGCCTGCTTGGGGATCGGCGCACACTTCGTGGATAGGGACATCGTCGCCGCCTGTGTCGACTGCACGGCCTGTACCGCGTGCGGGGTCACGCTGCCGGCCGGGGTCGAAGCGTGGTGCCCCGTGTGCGGCGCCTCTCGTCGGCCGACTCGGGAGAGTGGGACCTTACGACTGCCCTGCCGGCCGCGGGCGTCCCGCCGCTGGCGGAGATCGAGACGAAAGCGCCGCCCGTGTGGACCCGCCTCGCCGCTGCCTGCCGGGCGCGCGCGGGGCGGCTCAGGGCCCGCCCGCGACTCCTCGCGGCGGTGGTGACAGGGTGCCTCGTGGCGCTCGCCGGCGCGGGTGCGGGCGCCTACGCGCTCGTCGAGCGGGGAGGCGCCGATCAACTCTACCCGGTGGAGGTCGACGGCAAGACCGGCTTCATCGACCGCTCGGGCGCCATGGTCATCGAACCGCTCGAGATCGACTATCACGGTCCCTTCTCCGAAGGTCTCGCCCGGGTGGCTGTCGGCGGCACGTGGGGTTTCATCGACACCCGGGGCGACTACGCGGTGGAGCCCCAGTTCGACGCCGCTGCGGATTTCAGAGAAGGCCTCGCGGCCGTCTGGCGGGAGGGTTACGCGGCCTACATCGATAAGACCGGCGAGCGCGTGATCGAGCTCGAAGGCATTGTGGATTGTGGAGCGTTCTCCGAGGGCCTCGCGTGCTTTGCCCGCGACGGCGCGAACGGGCTCTACGGCTACCTCGACCACCGGGGAGTCGTGGCTATAGCCCCGCGGTTCGTGATTGCGGGCGAATTCTCCGAGGGACTCGCCCCGGTGGCCGAGGAGGACGAAGAGGGGTGGATGCGCTGGGGCTACATCGACCGCTCGGGCGGCTGGGTCGTGCGGCCCGGATACGGCTATGCGGGCAGCTTCTCCGGCGGTCTGGCCGCGGTCAGCCAGAGCGGCGCGGACGACTACGGCTACATCGACACGACGGGCGAATGGGCCATCCATCCGGCGCCGTCGGGATTCACGTATGCGGGTGACTTTCGCGAAGGGCTGGCCTGCGCCGGCGTACGCGGTGAGGGGTCCGACGGGGACCTCGTGTTCGGTTTCATCAACACGTCGGGCGAGATGGTCGTCGAGCCCGTCTTCAACGCTCCCGGCATGTTCTCCGAGGGGCTGGCCGCTGTCGGCACGCGCGAAGACGGCGGAGAGCTACTCTGGGGCTACATCGACACGAGCGGCGCGTGGGTCATCGAGCCGCGGTACACGCGTGCATGGCCATTCGAACCCGGTGGTCTCGCCAGGGTCGAGCGTGCGGAAGTCGCCTCTGTCGTGCCGTTCCCGGCCTCAGTGTTGTCGAGCGGGTCGTCGCACCCGCCGGCCACCACGACCTACATCGACACGACCGGCGCGGTGGTCTGGGAGAGCCCGCCGCCATCTCGGACTTCCACGCGCGCGGGCACGACCGGCCGGCTCTACCCGGTGCAGGTGGACGGCATGACCGGCTATATCGACGCGAGCGGGGCCATGGTCATCGAGCCAGGACCGTCGGTTCAATGGGCGGTGTTCTGCGAAGGATTGGCGCGGTCTGTGGTGCTCGGCAAGACCGGCTTCATCGACGTCACGGGCGGCTTCGCCGTACCGCCCGTCTTTGCGAGCGCCGGCGACTTTCACGAGGGGCTGGCGTTCGTGAGCCTGGACGGCGAGCATGGCTACATCGACACGACAGGCACGTTCGTCGCTTGGGTCGACGGCGGCAGTGAGTGCGGCGACTTTCACGAGGGGCTCGCCTCCATCCCGGCGCCGGGCGTCGACGCCTTGCGGTACGGCTTCATCGACCGTACCGGGGAGCGGGCGATCGCGCCCCGGTTCGCCGCGGTCCACGACTTCTCCGGAGGTCTTGCAGCCGCCGCGCAAGAGACCGGTGACGGCCGGTCGGCGTGGGGCTACATCGACACGGCGGGCACCTGGGTCATCGAGCCACAGTTCGTCGCGGCGGGCGATTTCGCCGAGGGCCTCGCGCCGGTTGCGGTGGCCGCCGACGGGGGTACGTCGCTATGGGGCTACATCGACACGAGCGGCGCGTGGGCGATCGAGCCGAGCTTCGAGTCGGCCGGGGAGTTCTCCGAAGGACTGGCTCCAGTGCAGACCGGCATGATGTCGGGCCGCTCGTCGCCCGTTGGCTACGTAGACAGGTCGGGCGCGCTGGTGATCGAGCCCGCGTTCGGCATGGCCTCCGCCTTCTCGCAGGGGCTCGCGGCCGTCTATTCGGAAGCTCGGCAAGCGTGGGGCTACATAGACGCGACCGGGGAGTGGGTGGTGCGGCCTCAGTACGAGGACGCGGGTCGCTTCTCAGAAGACGGAGTGGCGCTCGTGGTGCGGGCGGGCAGGCAGCCGGCGGGCATGGTGTGGGAGACCTACCCCGTAGCCTGGCGCGAGATGCAGCTGTATCTCAGCAGCCACGTCGACACCCGGCCGTTCGACATGGCCTATATCGACAGGGCGGGTACGGTCATCTGGGAGACGTTCGCGCCGCCGGACCTGTTGAGTTGGTAGCGAGACCCGCGCCAGGCGGTCGACCCGGGAACGAGAGGGGGCGGCGAAGCGGTAGGCTTCGCCGCCCCACAGGCGGCGCGGCAGTGTGCCGGCGTGGCGCGCAGCTTCGCGGCGCGCCACCCGCCACGCTCCGCCGGGCGGTGACGCCGCGGCCGGCCGTCCCCACGGGCCGGCCGGCCACAGGCCGCTCCGCTCAGCGGCCCCAAACCACCTGTGCTACCTCACGAACTGGGTGAACTCGTCCACCGTCAACCGGGTGCGCGGAAAACGGTTGATGGGAGCGTCCCAATCGGGGTAGCCGAGGGCGATGGCCACCACGAAGTTGATGCCGTCGGTGCCCGGCACGTACTTGCGGATGAGGTCGGGGTAGCGCGTGGTCGAGCCGGCGATGCAGGTGCCCAGGCCCCGCGACTGGGCTCCGAGGGTGATGTTCATGGCGAAGAGGCCGGCGTCGAAGAGGCCGTAGCCCATGCCCATGTCTTTGGTGAAGCCCAGCATGAGCACGATGGGCGCGCTGAAGATGGTGGCGCCCGCCACCATGGGATTCGACGGCGAGGTGGCCGGGTCGACGCCCAGCTTGGCGTCTTCGGCGGCGACGAACTCGGCGCGGGTCTTGAAGAGGGCCTGCTGCCTCTCGGCCAGGAAGGGCGGATGCGGCTTGCTGGGGATGTCGGGGCTGGGCTCGACCTCCGACTCGGCGTAGGTCTTCAACTCGGCCTTGAACTTGGCGAGCGGCTCGCCCGAGAGCACGTAGACGTTGGTCGACTGGGTGTTGGTCGCCGACGGCGCCCAGCGGGCCTCGGCGAGGATCTCGCGCACTACCTCGTCGGGCACCATGTCGGGCTTGTAGAGGCGGCAGGCGCGCCGCTCCTTGACCAGTTGGCTGAAATCAGCACTCATTCGAACACCTCCGTGGTGTGTTGGTTACGCGGCCTGTTAGCTCCGTGTAAAGCTTAACGCGTCGTCCGGACCAACGCCGACCCTCTCACGCTACAATGTGCAACGCGGCGCCGTACGAAGCGGCGACCCGCATGTGCGCAACATGACGGAGGGGATCCGATGGCACTGCCTTACACCCGCGCCCGGCGCGGTCACGTTCAAACCGGGGCGTCTCTTGGAACCGGGGCGTCCTCGGCATGGCGCCTGTTGTTTGTGGTGCTGCTGCTCGCCGCTCTGGCCGGGAGCGCGCTCGCCGGCTGCGGCGGTGACGGCGACCCGGCCACGACCTCGTCGAGCGCCGGCGGCGCCGACACCACGGCGCCCGGAGGCGGCGCCGAAACCACCGTCACCACGGCGGCCGAAGCCGACAGCCAACTGTTCCCGGCGGCCGACGACCAATCGAAGTGGGGCTACGTCGACGCGGCGGGCGAATGGGTCATCGAGCCTCAGTGGGACTACACCGAGTACTTCTCCGAGGGCATCGCCCGCGTGGCCACCGGCAGCTCCAAGAGCGCTCTCTGGGGCTACATCGACGCGGCCGGCAACGCGATCACCCCGGCGCAGTACGCCGAGGCGGGCGCGTTTCACGAGGGGTTGGCCAAGGTGCGCGCCGAGGCCGACGGCCCCTGGGGCTACATCGACGCCTCGGGAGCGCTCGTCATCGCCGCCGAGCTCGTGCGGGCCGACGACTTCTCTGAAGGCCTGGCCGTGGCCGCCAATGCGGGCACCAGCGCCTATGGTTACATCGACAAGACCGGCGCCTTTGTCATAGAGCCCACGTTCGCGGGAGCCGGCCCGTTCAAGGAGGGGTTCGCCGCCGCCTCCACCGACCGGGCGAGCAAGTGGGGCTTCATCGACAAGACGGGCCAGTTCGTCATACAGCCCGGTTTCGACGCGTTGGCCGACTTCAGCGAAGGCTTCGCCATAGCGGGGCAGGCGGTTCCGGGCAAGGACATAACCAAGCCGGGCGGCCTCGCCTACGGGCTCATCGACACGACCGGGGCCTGGGCGATCGAGCCGGCTTACGCCATGGTCTTCTCGGTGTCTGAGGGATTGGTGCGGGTGGCCATCACCAACGACGACGGCACGACCTCGGGCGCCTTTCTCGACACCACCGGCGCGAAGGTGCTGAGTTCCGCCGATTGGACGCCGGCCGCCAGCTTCTCGGAGGGCTTCGCCCTCGTGACGGCGGGTGAGAAGTATGGCTTCATCGACAAGACGGGCACACTGGTGCTGCCCCTGCTCTACGACCACGCCGAGCCCTTCAAGGGCGGCCTGGCGCGGGTGGCGGCAACCGGCGGCGAGAAGGTGGAGTTCGGCTACGTCGACACGACCGGCGCGACCGTCTTCTGGAGCGGCGCCGGCGCGCCCCAGTGGGCCGCCGACGACACCACGGTCACCACCGCCGCGGAGTAGCGGCCGGGTGCGGCAGCGTCGGCAGAGGCAGTGTTCTCGAGAAAGGTGGCTCTAGTGTCCGCTCGATTCCGGCGCCCGGCGCCGCGTACTCTCGTCGCGCTCGTGCTGGCGCTCGTGTTCGTGGCGGGCGCTTCGGCCATGGCCGGCTGCGGCGGTGACGACGCCGAGACCCTGAAGGCCAAAGGCGCGGCTCTACACCCCGCCATGATGGCGACGGGGGCTTACGGCTTCATCGACTCGTCGGGCGGTTTCGTCATAGAGCCCAGGTTCAACTACGCCACGGACTTCTCCGAAGGTCTCTCGGCGGTCGCGGTGATGTCGGCCTGGGGCTACCTCGATCTCGAGGGCGAGTGGGCCGTCGACCCCACCTACTCGGTGGCCTATCCCTTCAGCGACGGGCTGGCCCTCGTCGTGCTGGCCGACGGCACCTCGGGCTTCATCGACACAGAGGGCGAGATGGTCATAGGCCCCGGCATCGTCTACAGCGAGTCGTTCGCCGAGGGTCTCGCTCCGCTCTACGACGAAGCCTCGGGCAAGATGGGCTACATGGACAGCGGCGGCACGACCGTCATAGCGGCTCAGTTCGACGACGCTCAAGCCTTCTCCGAGGGCCACGCCGTGGTGGGTGTGGCGACGGAGGGCGTGCGAAAGTACGGGGCGATCGACACGAAAGGCGCCTGGGTGGTGCAGCCTCAGTACGACACGCTCCTCTCCTTCTCCGAGGGCCTGGCAGCGGCGAGGCTGGGCGACAAATGGGGCTTCGTCGACGCTACGGGCGCGGTAGTCATAGAGATCGTGCACGACGGGGTCGACTCGGTGCACGAGGGTCTCATCCCGGCTAGTCTCGGAGGCCGCCACGGCTACCTCGACAAGACCGGCGCAATCGCCATCGAGCCACAGTATGCGTGGGCCTACCGGTTCTCCGAGGGACTCGCCGTGGTCTCGGTCAAGATCGACGGAGTCGAGACCTACGGCTACATCGACAAGACCGGCGCCATGGTCATCGAGCCCCGGTTCTACCAGGCCATGCGTTTCGTCGACGGTCTGGCGTGGGTGCTCCTGCCGGCCGAGGGCGAAGGCGGGCGACAGACCCAGGCCTACATCGACGCCACCGGCGCGATCGTCTGGCGGAGCGAGTAGCGCCACCCTGCCGCGTTCGCGCAATTACCCCTTGAGTGCAGGTAAATCGGGGTCTATCAAGAATCATCCCGTGTATCTATCGCATATATCTGTCGTTTCTTCGGGGTGGTGTCGTGGGCGAGGGGCAGAAAACAGTGACGCTGAACGGTGGGCGCGAGCTCGAAGTCGGGCTGGTGTCGAGCGCCGATGAGTATCTGAACACACTGCTGGGCGGCACGCCCGCCAGGTCGGGCATGACTACGCTGCGCGTCGTCAAGAACGCCGAAGATCGGCCCTTCGTGGCGGTGATCATAGGGAACAAGCATGTCGGTTTCTTGTCGCAGACTGTGACACCCGGCCTCTTGCCGGCACTCGCCTCCTGTGAGGCGCAAGGCGTGTTGGCGCAGGCTAAGGGTCTCGTCAAGGCTCCGGCCGAAGCTGGGGCACGGCCTCGAGTGCTGGTCGACCTGGCCGAGACGCCTGAGGCGCTGCAGCGGCCCGAGCCGCCGGCGGCGTCCGTGGCGGCGCCCGTGCCCGTGGCGGCGCCCGTGCCCGCGGTGGAGGCGCCACAACCGGCGGCGGCCCCCGCGCCCGCCCCCGCGCCCGAGGAGGCGCTCGCGGAACCGCCCGTACCTACCCAGCCCGCGTTGACGCCCGAGACTTCACTCGTCGCGCCGACCATGGTGTTGGCCGCCCAGATGCCCGCGGCCGCGGTGGCGACCGTCGTGGCGGCCGAGTCTACACTCGAGGGCGTGTCCACGCGGGCGCTCGCGGCCGAAGTGGACGCCGAAGTGGCGCCGCGGCCCGAGACGGCGCCCGCGCTCGAAGCCGCGCCCGAGGCGGCGCCCCAGCCCGCGCCCGCCGGCGCGCCGGCTCACGGCTACGCGCCCGCGCCCGAGGCGGCGCTCGCCGCGCCGGGCGAAGCCGCCGCCCCGAGGCCGGCGAGACTCCCGTGTACTGTCCCAACTGCGGCGCGCCGCATCCTCCGGGGGCTCAGTTCTGCCCGTGCGGCTACTCGCCCTACGGTGTGCTCAGCGTCTCCGGCAAGAAACTCGTGGGCACGTCGCCCATGGTGTTACCCGACGGGTGCGTGAAGTGCGGAGTGCCGACTCCGGGAGGCGCGCGCACGCGCAAGAAGCTGTTCTATACCCCGGCGTGGATCTGGGTCACGCTGCTCATCGGCGTTGTTCCGCTGCTGGTGCTCTACTACGTGCTCCGCAAGCCGATCGAAGTGAGCTACTGCGTCTGCGAGAAGTGCACGAGCCGTATGGGACTCAAGAAGGGCATCGCCGTCGCGGCCTGGGTGCTGTTCTTGGCGGCGGTGGCTGTCGGCGTGTACACAGGGGCGACGCCCGCGCTCGTCGCCATGGTGGTGCTCTTCATCGCCGCGGTGGTGGCCACGGTGCTCGTGAGTGCGCCGCTCAGGGTGACCGGCTACGACGAGCGCTACTTCTCGGTGGGCGGAGCCTGCTCCGAGTTCGTGAGCGCCCTGGGGGAGACCGCCCGCTAACGGAGTACAATACCGCCGGCATGCGCACCGGTGTGCGAATCGCGGCCGGCACGCGGCCGCTTCTGTCGAAAGGATCTCGCTCGTCATGATGTCGCACACGGTCGTCTCTCCGCGGGCACGCGCCCGCCGGGTGTTCGTGTTTTTCGCCGTCGTCTCGCTCGTGGTCGCCTTCGCCGCCGGTTGTGGTGACGACGGCCCGGGCGGCCGGGCCTCCGCGCCGGGCGGCGGCGCCGCGGCCACCGTCGACGGAGAACCCGCACTCTATCGCATGGCGACCGACGACGGCCTCTTCGGCTATGTGGATTCCTCCGGCGCCTTCGTCATCGCCGCCCAGTTCGCCGACGCCCAGCCGTTCTCAGGAGGGTTCGCCGCCGTGCAGACCGCCGACGGCCTCTGGGGCTACATCGGCGCGACCGGGGCCCTGGTCATCGAGCCCACGTTCTGGGCGGCCGGACCGTTCTCCGAGGGTCTCGCCGCGGTGTCGGCCCTCAACGAGAACACGCGCAGCATTCGCTACGGCTTCATCGACTCCAAGGGCGAGTGGGTCATCCAGCCGGTCTACGGCATGGCTCAGAAGTTCGTCGAGGGCCTGGCGCCCGTAGCCGACCACTCGGGGGGCTACTGGGGATGCATCGACAAGAAGGGCGAGTTGGTCATCGCAGCCACTTTCGCCACAATCGACAACTTCAGCGACGGCTTGGCCGCCGCTATGACCCCGCAGGGCGCCTGGGGCTTCATCGACACCAAGGGCGAGTGGGTCATCGAGCCCGCCTACGCCTTCGCCGGAGCCATGGTCGACGGGCTCGCGCCCGTCTGCGACGACGAGAACCTCTGGGGCTACATCGACACTGAGGGCGCGTGGGTGGTGGAGCCCACCTACGGCTACGCCTTCCCCATAGCCGGGGGGCTGGGGCTGGTGCTGACCGGTCCGGACGACGAGCGCAAATGGGGCTTCATCGACACCACGGGCGAGTGGGTCATCGAGCCGAAGTATCCGGGAGCGTTTCAGTTCTCCGAAGGCCTTGCCGGAGTCATGCTCGACAAGCAGGCCGACGTCTTCGGCTACGTCGACGCGGCGGGCGCCGTGGTGGTGCAGCCGGCCTACGACGCGCCCTCGGCGTTCATGGGCGGCCTCGCCCGCGTGGAGATCTTCTCGGGCGACAACCAAGGCTGGGGATACATCGACAAGACCGGCGCGGTGGTCGTCTGGACCACGGCGGAGAGCCCCTCGCAGTAGGGGCGGGAGACGACCGTCTGCCGCGCTATAGTGGCAGTGAATCGACAAGTGGCGATTCGACCGACAGCAGGGGGAAGCGCCGTGAATCTACGAGCAATCGTTCTCGGGTGGCTCAGACAGAGCCGTGGGCGGCGAGTGGCCTTGAAGTTCGTCGTCAGCGCGGCCGTGCTCTCAGCCCTGGTGGTGTCGATCGCGTCGCTGGCCCTAGCCGCGACCGCCGGCTTTCCCGACGTCGCCACGTCGCATCCCTATTTCGCCGCCATCACCGATCTCGCCTCGCAGGGCATCATCGGTGGCTTCGCCGACGGCACCTTCGGTCCGGACAAGCCGGTGACCCGCCAGCAGTTCGCCAAGATGATCGTGATCGCCATCGGGTATCCGGTCGACGAAACCGACGTGTGCCCCTTCGTCGACGTGCAGATAAGCGGACCGGGGAGTCTCTATCCCGACAACTACGTGGCGGCCGCCGCCGCCCTGGGGATCACGCAGGGAGTCGACGGTCGCGGCATTCCCGGCCGCGCAGGGTATGTGCCCGCGACGAAGTTCGCCCCAGGCAAGAACATCACTCGCTATCAGGTAACGACCATGGTTGTGCGGATGGCTCACACTCTCCAGCCCGGTTTTCTCGTGGCTCCCCCGACCGGCTGGGCGGGCAACGCCACCTGGGCCGCCAGCCCGATCCACGGGGCCAACGCGGCCCTCGCTGAATGCAACGGTCTTCTCGCCGGACTCGACCTGGACACGCTCGATCCCACCGGCGACATGAGCCGGGCTGAGGTGGCGCAGGTTCTCTACAACCTCGTCGGACCCAGCCTGCCGGCCACGGTCACGACGCAACCAGCCATCACCACCACTACCGACCCCTCGGGAACGACTGGGGCCATAGACATTACGATACCGGCCGAGATCGAAGGTACGTGGCCCATCTGGTTTGGTGAGACGATCTCGGGTACGCTGGCGGTGTTCGACCAACTCGACCTCTACAGCTTCGCCGGCAACGCGGGCGACAGGGTGCTGATCAGGTTGGTGCGGGCAAGCGGCACCATCTGGATGGGTCTCGGTCTCTACCTCCCCGGCGGAGAGCCGCTCGAGGGCCTGTACGACGTCCCCACGGCCGAGATACCAGGCTACACGCTGCCCTATACGGGGTTCTACGTGGTCTCGGTCAACGAAGGATACGACGGCCAAGACACCGGCGACTACTGTCTCTACCTGCAGCGGCTGAACAACCCGGCCAACGCGACACCCGTCGTCTACGGCGAAAGGGTCAACGGGTCTATCGAGTCGGAGGCCCAGATGGACACCTATACGTTCCAGGGCACGGCGGGCGAGAAGGTCGACGTGAGAATGACGCAACTCACCGGCATCATGTGGCCGGGAGTCAGAATCTACGGGCCCGACGGCATCATGCTCGCCGAGCAGCGAAGCCCTCACGTGGCCGAAACGGCAACAGTCGAACTACCGAGCACCGGCAGCTACACAGTGCTGGCCTTCGACGGGTGGTATGGCTTCCGTCTCGGCACGTACGAGCTCATGGTCACTCGCCAGTAGCAGACGGAGCCCTCGGCGACCCCGGCGCCCGCCGCGCGCCGGGGCATGGGTTACTCTCCCGTAGCCACAGGCCACAGTCTGATCGTCGTGTCGATGCTCCCCGAAGCCAAGGTCTTGCCGTCGGGCGAGAAGGCCAGGCACGACACCGAGTCGGTGTGTCCCTCGAGAACGCGCAGCAGTTCGCCGCCGGCCAGATCCCAGAGTTGCACCTGGTTGAGACCTCCCGCGAGGGCGAGCGTCGTGCCGTCGGCCGAGATGGCCACGCTTGTGACCGAGTCTTCGACGCTGAAGGTCCGCAACGGTTGGCCCGTGGCCACATGCCACACGATCACCGTGCGGTCGTTGCTCGCCGAGGCCAACGTCGTGCCGTCGGGCGAGAAGGCCACGCTGTTGACGAAGTCGGTGTGGGCGCTGAGAGTGCGCAGCGCCCCGCCCGTGGCCATGTCCCACAGAACCACAGTGCCGTCGTAGCTCGCCGAAGCCAGGACCGATCCGTCGGGCGAGAAGACCACGCCGCTAACGAGGTCGGTGTGCGCGTTCAGGGAGTTCACCATCTGCCCCGTGGCTACATTCCACACGTGCACGGCCCCGTCGCCGTTCGCCGAAACCAGCAGTGTGCCGTCGCGCGAGAAGGCCAGGCCGTGGATATCGACAAGGACGTCGGCGCTGAAGCTGAGCAGAGCCTTCTCGGTGGCGATGTTCCAGAGACGCATCGACTCGATCACCAGGGGCACCTGGATCACCGGCGGGATGTCCTCCGGCAAGGCCAGCATCGTGCCGTCGGGTGAGAAGGCCAGAGCCCCCACGTACACCAGGTCTTCGCCGAGAGTGAGAGAGTGCGTGCGCTCGCCGGTGGCGACATTCCACACTCCGGCGACGTTGCCCGACCCTCCCGCGGCCAAAGACGCTCCATCGGGTGAAAACCCGATGGCGAAAACGGACAACCTTTGACACAGAACCGTCGGGTCGTCGAGCAGAGAGAAGAGCCACTCCAACAGACTCCCCTTCGGACGATCTCCATAGGCGGGCGGTGGAAAGAATGGTTTCCGCATGGCCCACAGCTCGGCGTCGGGCGGCGGGCCACCCTGGAACTGTTGCGCGCCCACCACGGCCCCGCCGGGGTACTGCACCAGCCGAGCGTCCCACATCACCCGGTAGCCCACTTCTCCGTCGGGGTAGGTGACTTCCTGCACCCTACTCTCCTTGATGCAGAGCAGGGTGGCTATCCGAGACACCGGCTCCTGGGGCTCGACGTGGGGCGCCATCATCGCGTTGGGGTCGAAGTACCACTGCCCGCCTTCGTAGTCTTTGCTGATGAGAGTGCGAATGGGCGCCGAGACCGCGCCGCCGGTCACGGCGGAGGAGAACGCCGGCTCGCAGAGCGACTCGGCGCCGGCGGGAATGTAGGTGGGGGGCTCCTCCGGAGCGGTCGCCGCCGAAGAAGTCGACGTGCCGGGCCCGGCCGGTACGGTTGCCGGAGCGGTGGCCGCGCAGCCGGCGAAGACTATCGCCACCAGGATAACGGCGAAGACCGGCAGAACGCTCACGAGCGGCGGCGGCAGGTTGAACCGACGGAATCGACCGCATCTTCTGCCGATTGCCCTCATGATGCACCCCTCGCCGGGCAGGCTCACGGACGACAGGGGCCACGCGCGGGCGTGACACTCGTGCAAAGCCTCATTCCGCCGGCTGCCCGAGCAGTTGTGGGGAGACCTTCTCTACTCCCCGCATAGCTCGAGTATAGGTCGACCGCGCCCCGTGTCAATGCATGACCTCGCCACGAGAAGCGTTCGCAGCGCTATAGTGTGAATAGACCAACGATTCGGGTCAGATCCACCGAGAGAGGGCGCCATGAAGAAATCGGGCCGTGCTCTCCTACCGATACCACCCTGCGCCCTGGTTCCGGGCGCCGCCAGGTGTGGCTCCATGTGCGGCCGCGGAGGCGTGCGATGACCACCGTCCCCACGGCCTCAAACTGGTACTACTCCAACCGGGGCGATTCTGCCGGGCGACAGATCGGGCCCCTCACCTGGGAGCAGTTCTACCTGTCGGCCCAGGCCGGGACACTCGCCCCCGACGATTTGGTATGGCATCCGCAGTTCGCCGATTGGGTGCCGGCCGCCCAAGTTCCCGGACTCTTCGCGGCGGCGGCCGCTCCATTCGCGCAGGCGCCCCACGTCACAGGCGTGCCCTCCGGCGGCCACCGTCGCTCGTGGCTCTATTGGGCCGTGCCGCTCGTCGTGCTGATACTGGCCGGGGCCGGTCTGGGAGCCTACTTCGGCTTTTTGCGGGGCGAGGGCGACGGCGGACCGGCCGGCAGCACGGCCACCGCGGTGGTGAGCGACACCACCGGGGCCGCCACGGCCCCCGCCACCACGGCATCGACGATGCCTCCCACAACCGGCACGATCGCCACTACGACGACTCTCGCGGCGACCACGACTACCATGCCCCCGGCGATCGCCGGAAGCCACGACCCCGTGACGGCGGGAGACTTCACGTTCAAGATGGCCGAGGTGCGAATCGCCGACGAAATGGCCGACTTCCCAGGTGGCCCCTGGTCGAACTACAAGGGTTCATTGACGATGACTTCGGCGGGCCTGGTGCCCACCGACCTCACCCCGGGCGATCGGCTGCTGCTGATCTTCGTCACCCTCGAAACCGGCGACGGCCAGAGCTTTCTCAACGCCGATCTGCGGCTACTCGAAGGAGCTTCGAGCAGAAGTCCGCTGGTGATAATGAACGAAGTCGACGGCAAGGCTTACATCTTTGTCTATGGTGTGAGCCCTTCGTCAAATGCTTTTGTGTTTCTCTGCCCCGACAACGTGACAATCGATTTGACGCCTCTGATCGCCTTGCCTGGCCCGCGGTCATGAGCCCCCTAGGAGAGTAAGAGTCATGGACTTGAGATCTGCTATTCGCGCCTCGACCCGAGGGAGCCGACGGCGAGCAGCGAATCTTGGCGTCGGCGCCATCATCGCGCTGGCCTTGGTCGTGTCGGTCGCCTCCCTGGCTCTGGCCGCTCCCAGCTTCCCCGACGTTCCAAGCAGTCATCCCTACTATGACGCCATCAATGATCTTGCCTCCCGTGGCATCATCGGCGGGTATGCCAACGGCACCTTCGGTCCCAGTGACCCGGTGACCCGCCAGCAGTTCGCGAAGATGATCGTGAAGACCTTGAGTCTCCCGGTCTCTGAATGGGACAACTGGTGGCCGTTCACCGATGTGATGACCGATCTGCCCTCTGAGGACCCTCTCTATCCCGACCACTACATAGCCGTGTGCGCGGCCCACGGCATCACCACCGGCAAGACCGCGACCACCTTCGACCCCTACAGCAACATCAGCCGTTACCAGGTGATAAGCATGGTGGTGCGGGGCGCCGATGGCCTCGTACCGGGATTGCTGATCGTTGCTCCGGCGGGTTGGGCAGGCAGCGTCGGTTGGGAGAGCAACCCGACTCACGGGGCCAACGCCGGTCGGGCCGAATACAACGGGCTCCTGGCCGGGCTTGGCCTGGCGGCTCTCGACCCGTATGGCAACATGAGCCGGGGCGAGGTGGCACTGGTGCTGCACAACCTCCGCGACAAGCTCACGTCTACCCCCTATACGACGGCGACCACCCTGCATCACACCTCGACCACCTCGAGGTCAACCACGACCTCCTCCGGCTCGACGACAACGACGACCGGGGTCGCCCCAACAACCACGGCGCCCGCAGACGAGGTCGCCCTTGCCACCGCCCCTACCGCCCGCAAGGCACGGTCGCGGGCGACGGGGAGCTGCGGCGGATGCTTCTGTGAAGACGCTTGACCTTCTCGATCGCAAGCCTATGCTAGAGGTAGCGCCAGCGACCACAAGGTATCGACGAAGGACGCGATGACGTGACCAACCATGCCGGCAGCTCCGGGGTGAGCTGTCTGGCATACGGGTCGTTATCAGTGAGCCGTTCACGAGCCGAGAGGTGTCCGTCGAGTTGGCATTGCTGCCAAAGAGAGCCACCACCAAGCACGCGAGATGCCAGAAGACGTTCTCGCGTCAACGGCAGCCAACTATCCACTGGATTGAGGTGTCAAGCCGGAGCTAACGGCTGCAATGAGGCCGGGCCATTGAAGAGTGGGAGGTAGGGCATGGGCCGCGCGATGATGTACGTACCAAGGGCCGCGGCGGTAGGAGTGATGCTCGCCCTTCTCCTACTAGGCGGGAGTCTGCTGGGGCCGGCCGCTGACGCGCAAGCCAGCGAGATGACGCTGCCCCCCACTGCCGGCGGCGACGCTGATGGTGCTCTACGTGGCTTCGTCTCCTCCGGCGAACTGCCCGGCACGGCGCTGCGGGCTCAAGCGCAGACCCAGGTGACGTTGTTCTACGACGGCTTTGAATCCGGCATGTCGAGCTGGCATCCGACTGGGCGCTGGGCCATTACCTCGTATCGGGCCGGCACCGGGTCAAAGTCGGCCTACTGCGTGGGTAGTATGGTATCGCCGCCCGGTCCCTATCCTCCAAACATCAGCGCCGGGATGAGGGCCGGGCCGTTCAATCTCTCCGATGCGACCGGTGCCTCGCTCGAGTTTGACACCTGGTTCAAGACAGAGGCGAACGCCGACTGGGTCATCGTGGGCATCTCTACCGACGGTGTCCTCTTCCATGAAGCGGGAGGCTGGGGTGGCACTAGCGGGGGATGGCTGCACAAGACCATCGACCTTGCGGAGTATGTTGCGCAACCGGCGGTGTGGATATTCTTTGGCTTCGACAGCGACGGCAGCACCAGCTACGAAGGCGCATACGTAGACGAGGTCCGGCTGGTCGCCACCGTCGCACAGCCCTCACCGCCCCCCGAAGAACCGCTGCCCCTCGATTTCTATGAGGGTTGGGAATCCGGTGGATCCGGTTGGACTATCACTGGTAGCCCGACCTGGGCTATCACCTCGTACCGCGCCGGTGCCGGATCAAAGTCGGTCTACTGCGCCGGCAGCACGATCTCGCCACCCGGTCCTTATGCTTCGAACATGGTCGCCTGGTTGGAGGCCGGGCCGTTCGATCTCTCCAATATCGACAGTGCCTCGCTTGAGTTCGACACCTGGTTTGACACCGAGTTGGATGCCGACGGGTTCTTTGCGGGGGCCTCAACCGACGGCAACAACTACAGCGGAACCGAGTGGACCGGCGATACTGACGGCTGGCAACACAAGACCCTCGACCTGGCTGGGTTTGTTGGGCAACCGAAAGTATGGATAGCCTTCAAATTCGACAGCGACGGCAGCACCAACCACGAGGGTGCGTACGTAGACGAGATCCGGCTGGTCACGGCCGACACACCGCCCCCGCCCAGTCCTGAGAGTCCGCGGTTCACCGATGTGTCTCCGGGCCAATACGCGTACACGCAGATCACCGATCTGGCCGGCCGAGGCATCATCACCGGCTTCACAGACGGCACTTTTCGCCCGGCCGTCAAGGTCACCCGCCAGCAGTTCGCCAAGATGATCGTGAAGGCGCTCGGCCTCGCCGTGACCGGTTCCGAGACCTGCTCCTTCTTCGACGTGGCCACCCAGACCGGCACCGATCCGTTCTACCCTTCTAAGTACGTGGCCATTTGCGCCGCTCGCGGCATCACTCAGGGCAAAACCTCGTTCACCTTTGCTCCCTACGACGACATCACTCGGCAGCAGTTGATCAGCATGGTGACTCGTGCCGCCAATCTGCCCGAACCACCAGCCGACTACTTGCCCTACTTCAACCCCGATCAGTTCTCCCCGCGGGAGCACTACGTCAACGCGCGGAGAGCGGCCTACGCGGGGCTGCTCAACGACCTCTCATTCATCGATCCCCGATACAGCTTCTACGAACCGGCCACCCGAGCGCAGGTGTGCGTGATTCTCTACAACCTATTGCAGCTGTAGGCTACGAGGTTGCCGGGGGTACTCGCGAGCAAGACCCGAGGAGGCAAGACTGTGAGCACGTTCTGGTCACGCAAGAGACGAGTGACGGCGGCACCGGTTATCGCGATCGGCCTGTTGGTCATGGGAGCAGTTGTAGGTTCGCTCTCGGGCTGTGGGGCAACCGAACTCACGGTTGAAGCGCCCCCGGGGGTGAGTGTGAAGAGCGCGTCTGTCGATGATGAGGGATTGTTCAAATGTGACTTCACGAGCAGCGTAAGCGGAGAGTTGGAGTTCAGTCTCGGCTACTCCGCTGCATCAGAACACATAGTGGACAGGGGGGTAATCAGATTTACAGAGGAGGTGAGCGCTGGTCAGGCTCAGAGCATCCTGCGTGCGCTTCCTTTGGACTATGGCACTATCGAATGGGGCACACTGGTGCTGGGATTCTGACAGCGGAACCGAACGCGGCGGTTATCCCAGGCAGTTGCCGCCGGTTGAAGACTGTGCGCCTCCAGTTCTTTGCCCCGGCAGTGTGACGATCGACCCGGCGCCTTCGCTCGTGCGTCCGCCGCCTAGCCCGCGGCCTTGAGCCCCTTGTCGGTGAGACGGAGCCAGATGTTGCTGAGGTGTGGATCCCACTCCACCAACCCCTGCCGGGCCAACTCGGCTACGCAGGCCCTGACCGTCTCAGCGTCGAGACCCAGCTCGTGCCGCAACTCGGCCCCCGAGATCTCGGCCTCGGCGTTGGCACGGTGGGCGGTGGCCGCGTAGATGAGAATGGTTGTGAGGGGGGTGGGGGTCACTGGGGGACGGGGCCTCTTGGGACTACTTGTATGATGGGGTCATGTTGCCACAGGTGGGCGGGTTGATTCACTGCGGCGGTGCGAATGCGCGCCATCGGTTATCAGTTGTGATCCAGATGGGGAAGAGCAGCGGTACGACTGCTCACCGAAGGGATCACATGGCGGTGATCATGGCGGGTGAGGGGGGAGTCGGACAGGTTCTCTGGCTCTTGTGCACGCACCAGCGGATCAACTGCGGGGCCCCGTCGGGCGCTCAGCCTGAAGAACCAGAATCGCCTGGAGTCTATTCGCGACCCCAAGCTTTCGATACAGGCTGTTCGTATGGACTTTGACGGTTCCCTCGGTGATGTGTAGTCTGCTACCGATCGTCTTGTTCGCTAGCCCCTCCGCCAACAAGCCGAGAATCTCCAATTCACGGGCGGTGAGCGACTCTGCTAGAAGACGCGGTGGGTGGGCGATCTCAGAAGACGCGATCTTGCCTTGGGTACGGGGCCGGACTGGTCTACTGCGTGGGTCGCACTCGCCAGATCTGCCATAGGCTATGCCCACCCGCAAAGGCGCGTCCAAGCCAACCTCAGCCAACGAGTCGAGCGCCGCTGTCGGGCTCTGAAAGTAGGTTTGGAGGCGCGCAGGTAAGCGCGGCAAGATGGCCTCTCGCAGGAAGGAACCAGCGCCGAGCCTGTCGCACAGGGCAAAGATGGGCATGATCACCCTTGCTTCCTGGCAGAGGAAGTGGACGTGCTCGTGTTCCTCTCCAAGCTTCAGAGCTCTTCTGAGGCATTGGCGAGCAGCCAGTTCCTCTCCATCTCGGGCGTGCAGCCACCCCAGATACAGGAGCGCAGGCACGAGAATGCCATTCAGGTCACTAGCGCGCGCGACGCGTGCAGCTTTCCGCAACAACTCCCTTGCCTCCACCTCGCGCCCGAGCAGGACGAGATCCATACCCATGTGAGTGTTCGCTTGCAGACGACCAAGATCACCCATGGCGCCGTCTTCTGCGACGCCCAACGCCGCCTGGTGGTAAACGAGGGCACGCGACAGGTTCCTTGATCGTCGGCACAGGTCACCAAGCAGTTGGAGCGTCCAGAACTCATCGCCCTTGTGCCCCGAGGCGGCGGCGGCCTTCTGGGCATCCTTCAAGGTCTTCAAGGCCTCACGGTACTTTCCCTCTGCTTCGGCGAGGAGTGCCTTGTTGAGCAGGACGGGACACCGAATGTAAGGGTATCCATGCTGCAGCATGAGCCGCTCCGCCTCCTCCACTTGAAGCCGGGCTCGTGCGTGGCGGCCGGTGACCGCGTTCATCGTGGCCGCGTTATTCAGGGCGAGGGCGAAAACAAAACCGGTTCGCGAGCCACAACAAGCAATTGCCTTCTCGATCTCGACACGTCCTCGCGCGTAGCATCCCAGTCGATGCAGTATCACGCTCCGGTTTGCGTGAATGCGCAAGCGAGCAGGAGATGACCACGGAGCATTTGCTGCGGCAAGGGCGAGCGCCTCATCGTACTTGGCCATCGCGGTGTTCCACTGGCACAATTGCACCAATTGGGCTGCCTCCGTGCTGAGCAACTCGACGCGCCGCTGGTTGGAATCAGCAAGACCTCGGCATTGTGCGATTGCCGACAAGGCCTCTTCGTGCCTGCTCTGACTAGCAAGACAGAACGCCCACTTGGCGAGTACCGCTAGCGCCCCCGGGCAGTCACCGGCTATCAGCAGGCGAGAGCCGGCGCTTTGGTATAGTTCCCCGGCCTCCCGGTAGGCGCCCCGATTGTGCAGTACTGTGGCCTTGGCGACGGCAAGCCAGGGACAGGCGGAGGGGTGGTAGAGGTTCTCGCGGTCGAGCACCGAGAGCCAATCCTCACGAGCCTCCGGTGAACCTGGCTGAAGTGAGGCTATCGTCAGACGGCGCACGGATCGCGAGGCGTCTTCGAGCCTGTTGGCACTGAGAGACAAGGAGATGGCGTTTCCTAGGTCACCCGTTCTCTCCAGATGCTCCGCCGCGCGCGCCAGCACACCCGGCCTAGCTCGGTCGCTCAAGGCGCGCTGCTTGGCGAACTCGCGCAACAGTGGATGGATGGTGTAGATCCGGTGCCCCGTTCGAGCGACGAAGAAGCCGCTGGACACCAGGTCGCCAAGCACGGTCTCTGCCTCGCCCGGCGCACCCGGCAGGAAGTGCTCATCGCGCGGTAGGACCACGCGCGGCAGCAAACCTGCGGTCATCATGACCTCGCGCGAGCCGTGATCAATATCCGCCAGAACGTCGCGCTCCAGATACGCGCACAAATCGCTGCCACTGGATACTGATGCCGCGATAGCGGCTGCAATACTTGTTGGCGAACCAGGTCGTTGGCCCAACAGGGCGAGAGCCATGGGCCAGCCGTGTGTGGCCCGCCACAGCGCATGTGCCTCCGACCGCGGCAAGTCAACACCCCAATTCAGCAAGGCCCAGGCCTTCACTTCTTGGGGCGTGAAGCACAGCTGTCGGCTACCGATCTCTACGAGGCGACCCCCCAGGCTAAGTCTATTGAACGGCACCGGTCTGCGGGAAGAAACCACAATAGTCCAGCCCGGCGGCAGCCCAGGGATGATCCACCCTAGGAGTTCGGATAGCCTGGCGTCGGCCTGGACCGCGTGGAAGTCATCAATGGCGATGAGATTGCTCTGTTCGGCTCTGCTTGCCATGAACCGGACGATCTCGCTCAGCAGGCCGAACAGGACGGCCTCATTCCCTGCCCTTGATAGGCGTTCGGCAAGGCCGGGCTCGAACTGCTCCGGGAAATCCATACCCAAAGCGATCATGAAGCGAGAAAGGAAGCGCATTGGCTGCTGGTCGGTCTGGTCAAGAGCGTGGTAGGCGGTGAATCCCGGGAAAGACGAGAGCAAATCCGTGATGAAGCTGGTCTTTCCGTGTCCTGGGCCGGCTACTACAGAGACAACCCCGCCACGAAGTACCGGTTTCACAAGCCCATGCAAGCGGGTGCGCGGCATGATAGACGCGCGCCCGGGCGAATCGGATCTAGCCGCCTCTTGTCTACCGCGTTGCTCGTTGAGTGCTGACTGTTCGATGACAGACCTTTCCCACAGAGATCGTCACCAGTTTCTACAAGGGAACCCCGCGCGACAATGGTACCAAGACTCGGAAGCACTTGACCTCATGCGCCACCGTGTTGCGCCCGACGGTTGTGCCGAGAAGATGGATGACAAGGACATCCCTGGTAGTTCGCGGTCAGAACCGGCGTACTAGACTCACCGTCGAGCGACGTTTTCTCCAGTGCCCTCCTCGCGCGGGTCAACCAAGGACGCCATACTGCTGTTAGCGAGGCGTTCATGCCTCAAGATACGGTTTCGTCTGTAATCTCGGCTTGGCTTGGAAGGCCGACCCAATTACACGATGGGTAGACTATTCTTCAAAGTTGACGGATATGTGTATGTCGGAATAAGGATTCTTATGCGCCATAGGAGAGTCCCCCCAAAACGTTTGACATTCTACAACTCATCGGCATAGTCTATAGACCCTTGGTTCAGCAATGAACCTCTACGCCGTGGCAAAGCTCGAATGGGGAGCTTCAGCCGCGGAACAGGGAGGACAGCGAAGGCGAATGGGGCCTCGTTGTTCTGGGCGCAGGGACTGGTATCGCGGAGTAGTCGTTCGACGTGCGTTTTGAGTCGCAACGCCCGTTCGCACGACGAGTTGAGAGGAGAAAGGTCATGTTCCTTAGGTATTACTAGAGTCTGGCCGCTAACGCTAGAGCCCTAATCGGCCGATACAAGGGGATGATATCTCCCTTGTCGAAGTTGTGAGAGCGAGCAGGAATGGGGCAAGCTGAGACTGACGGACTCTTGCGTCCAGCCCTATCGGCGTCGCGTAGGTCGCGGCACTGGTGGGCTGCAGTCTACATTAGGGCTCTAGCGGTTCTCTCCGTCTTGATTCTGTGCGTTCTGGTATGGGCGCAGCTCACGGCTGTTGGGCTTCACCCCGAAGGGCGCTTCCCCACTGCGAGCTTCGTAGTGCTGCTCGGTATCGCGGTCTTCGCAGAAGCGTACACCATTCGGGTTGGCCCTCGAACAGAAATATCCGCAGGGTTTCTCGTGTGTTTCTTGAGCACCGCCATCGTTGGTCCGTTGGCGGGGTTCGGGATCGCTGTAGGAAGCCAGATGCTCGGGGTCCGTCAGAGGAGTTGGGAGAGGACGCTCTGCTACGCTGCCACGATGGGCATCGTGATGGGCGGGACTTCGTTACTCTACTGGGTTGTCTTGAGACGAATCGGTGGCCTAGAGCACTCGTCGGCAGCTCTTGTCGCGGCCGTTGGATTTGGCACGGGGATCCTCTATCAAGTGCTGAACTTCGCGCTAGTTGTTCCGGTGATGTGGTTGCGGGGGGGGATAGGTCTAGGGCGGGCCTGGCGTCTTTTCGAGCGGCCGTTCTTGCCGTTTATCTTCTTCTTCCTTGCAATAAGTATTGGACTCGTTGCTGTCTATCAGCTGTATCTGCAGCACTTCGGGAACGAGGCTTACAACGGTCTATACGCGACGCTGATCGTCATGCTCTCCCTCCTTCCGGTCCTCGGGCTAATATATGCATTCCGAGCCTATGCCCAGCAACGGGAATTGGCCGAGGTCAATGCTCGCTTGGCTGTGAGGAACGAACGGCTTGCACTGCAGGCGGTCGCGAGTCAGATAACGGCTCTAGACCTGAAGGATGACTACACCGCTCGTCACTCTGCCGCGGTCGCGCAGTGGGCCAGCGACATTGCCGAGGCGATGGAACTGAGTGACCGGGAGCGTAACCTGACGCATTTGGCGAGCCTTCTGCATGATGTCGGGAAGATCGGAATACCAGATGAGGTCTTGAAGTCCCCCGTCAAGCTGGATCGGGTCAATTGGTCCCTCATCGAGGGGCACTGCTACAACGGCTACAAGATCCTGAAGAACATCGATGAGTTTGACGAGTTGGCCACGGTGGTCCTCCATCATCACGAGCGGTTCGATGGCACGGGCTATCCCAGAGGATTGGCTGGCAGGAGGATACCTCTCGCAAGTCGCATCATTTGCGTCGCGGACAGCTATTCTGCCATGGTCAGTGATCGTCCCTACGGTCCTGCCCTATCGCCCGAGATTGGCATGGCCGAGCTCGAGTTGCACAAGGGCACGCAGTTTGATCCCGATGTGGTCGACTGTTTCCTCACGATTCTGGAGTCCCTTGACGACTGCTACCGTCGCGGCACGGAAGCGGACTTCCAGGTTGAGGTTCAGGCCGTCAAGTTTCTACGGGATCTGTCGCCTGAAGTCTTGGAGGGCGAGGCGCCCGTCTCCTGAAAGCGACGCTGGCAGGGAACGTGGGCGCGGATGCGAACCTTCAGTGAGTAGGATTCATGCCGGGGGCGGCCGACAACAGGTGAACCTGTGCCCATATCTGCGCTGTGGCAGCTAGTTGCTTCCCAGGGCCTTTCCAGCCTCGGTACATCGATGTCGAGTGTGGCTCTGGCCTTCATGGTTAACGAGATCACTGGATCCGTCATGCACATGGGTGCGGTTCTGGCGGTCTCCATTCTTCCTATGGCTGCTGCCAGCTGGATCGTCGGGGGATTCCTCGACCGATACGCAGCCAAGAGACTCATGATCCTGGCCGACGGGGCGCGGGCTGCGCTGGCTCTCTGTATGCCCTTCGTCGCCGGACGATCAGTAGTCCTCGTGTACGTCGTCGCAGCCTCTATTGGGGTGTTCTCGGCGCTCTTCAACCCCAGTCAAATCAAGCTGGTCGCAGAATGCTCGAGGAGAGAACGCCTTGTCAGGGTCAACTCGTACATGGGTATGTCGAGAGACGGTGCTGAGCTTGTGGGCTACCTGGCAGGCGGAGCGGTTGTTGCCACCTTCGGGTACATGCCCGCGTTCATCGCGGACGCAGGGAGCTACTTGCTCTCAGCGGTTCTCCTCCTGGGACTGCCGTCGCCGGGCCCTTCCGCCCGGGTTGTGCCAGGACTGTGGCCCCTCGTCGTCGACACACCCAGAGTCTTCAGACGTCTCTGGGCCACGCCCAGCTTGCGCGTGAACCTACTGATGGCTCTTCTTCCGCTGTGCGCCATAAGTCTGTACGTTCCCAACGCCTACGCATTGGTGCTTGACGTGTATCGCGGCGGAGGCTTCGAGCTGGGCATGCTTGAGTGGGCCGTTGGCACGGGTTTGATCGTCGGGGCAATCGTGGTGAGCAGGGTCTCTCTGGTAGGGGATAGGAACCTCTATGTAGCCGCGTCCAGTGTCGTGGTTGCGTTCTGCATCATGGGGGTCTTCTTCGCTGGCACCCTTTGGCAGTCTATCGCTCTACTGGGTCTCGCTGGGTTTGCCGGCGTGGGCATGAGCATTCCCTCGATTACAATGATGCAAGAGCTACCGAGCGAGGAAGACAAGGGACGAATGATATCGATACGGGGAGGCTTCGGTCAGTTGAGCGCAGCCACGGCCTTCCTCCTCGGCGGCATCCTCGGCCAGACGATCGGCATCCAGCTGACCTTCTTTGTCGCGGGGCTCTCGGCCGCTATCCTTACCTTGCTGATCTACATTCCCTATCGGGTCACGGGCAACCGGCGGGCCGAGGCGGCCTGGAAGGCGGCCATCGCCACGGGCGAGAGACGCGCCGTGGCGCGCAGGGCCGCCGTCGAAGCCCGGATGGGCGGCCGCTATGGAGTATGGCCGTCGAGCGCCGACATATTTGTGGAGGACGATAGTTGAACACCTCATCGCGGCGCACCGCGCCACCCACCGACACCGACGCGCCCCGCATGGGCGGCATCGCTCTCAAGAACGGGCTCATCTTGGTCACCGAACAGCACTGGGCCGCGGCCATACGGCAGGCCGACGGCAGCATCGACACGGCTTCGGGCGACAAGGTGCGGCTGCCCGGGGGTGGGGAGGCGGGGGGCGACGCCGCCCGGGGCCGCGTCGCCCGCGCTCACAGCCCGGCCGGCGCCCGCCGGGGCGGCATTCCGGTTCTGAGAGGGCTCGAGCGCTTCGCCGAGACCCTCGTCGTTCTCGGCCTGGTCAAGAAGCGCCTGCCGCACGCTCAACTGCCTCTCGAAGGCGGCCGGGTGGCCCTGGCTCTGGCCGGGTCGTTGGTCGCCACCCAGGCGGTGCGTAGGGCCACCACCAAGTCGGCCGTGGCCGAAGAGGTGGGCACGGCTCTGGCGGGGTTCGTGCCCGCCGTTCTTGCCCTCAAGGGCTCGGCCATCTCGGGCTACCACGGCGCCGAGCACAAGGTCATCGGCGGGCGCGAGGCCGCGCTCCGTGCCGCCACGAACGACGGCGCGACCCGCGACGAAGCCGAGCGCTCTGTGGTCGCGGGCGATTCGGCCGCGGCCTCCAAGGAGCACGATCGCTGCGGCTCGAACCTCGTCGGGCCCTACCTGCTCGCCACCATCGCCACCAACCTGCTCGCCCGGGGCCGCTCGGGCGTCAAGTCGCCGGTGGCGTCGGCGGCGGCCGGCGCCGCCAGTCTCGGGCTGGCCCTCGAAGCCCTGCGCTGGGCCAGCCGCCACGGCGACCACGTTCTCGCCCGCCTCATGCTTTCGCCCGGGCGGGCCATCCAGAAGGCCCTGACCACCGCCGAACCCACACCCGAGCAGCTCGAGGTGGGCGAGCGCGCCCTGGCCGAGCTGCTGCGCGTGGAGAACGCTTCGTAGTCCGTACGCCGATTCCCCGCCGGTTGGTCTCTTGACTCCGGCGCCTGAGTATGAGACCTTCGTTATCTAGGGCTTGCATAACGCCCTTTTCTTTGGCCCTCGTGGTCTAGCACGTGCATAACGCTTTCTGGGGTTCGTGGAGGGTATACGATGTTCTTTCTGAAGCGCCGTCCACCGGTTGCGCACGGTCTCGTCGCCGTTCTTCTGCTTCTCGCCGTACTGGCCCTGGCGCCGGCCGCCTGCGGCGGCGGCGCGGACGACGAAACCACGTCTACGGCCGCGACCACGGGCGGGGCGACGACCGTCGCCGGCCAGACCACCACCAGCGCGGCGCGGGCCACCACCACGGCGCCGGCGACGCCCGCATCCACCGAGGGGGCGACCACCACCGCTCCGGCGGCTTCGTCGACCACCACCGGCGCGACTCAGACGACCGCCGGATCGTCGACCACGGCCACCACGGCCAAGGCGACCACCACGACCGCCAAGGCGACCACCACGACGGTCAAGCCGACTACCACCACAGCGGCGCAGGGACCGGTCGTGCTGACCCTCGTAGGGCCCTCGGGTACCAAGACCTTCACCATGGCCCAGCTCAAGGCCTTGCCGGCCGTGTCGGGCTACGGAGGGTGGAAGAACCAACTGGGCAACATCACGGCCCCCATGTCGTGGAAAGGCCCCTCGATGAGCTCGCTTGTGAAGCTGGTAGGCGGAGGCGGTTCGGTGACGGTCGTGGCCTCCGACGGCTACTCCTCGAGCATCGTGCCGGGAGCCTCCAAGGCCACGTACGATCCGGCCACCGGCGAATCCATCAGCGGCATCGCGGTGACGGCCATTCTCGCCTACTCGAAGAACGGGGGAGCCATGGGCGGCGACGAGGGACCGTTGCGCGTCGCCTTCGTCAGCCCCGAGCAGAACCAGGTGACCGATGGCAGCGAATGGGCGCGCATGGTAGTCGAACTCAGGGTGAAATAGTGCTCGGCGCGGGGGCACCAAGAAACGAGAGAAGAGGAGATCACATGAAGAAGACGCGGGTCGTTCTAGCGCTGTTACTGGCCGCCGTGCTGGTCTTGGGCATCGTGGGCTACGCGATGGCCGTCCAGCTGACCGACATCGACGGCCACGACTACGAGTCGGGCATTCAGGCCATGACCGCGCACCACTTCGCGGGCGGCTACGCCGACGACACCTTCAGACCCGACAACCCGTTGCAGCGCCAGCAGTTCGCCAAGATGGCGGTGTTGACGCTCGACTACACTGTGACCGCCGCCGACGTATCGACCTTCCCCGACACGCCCGCCGCGTACGACGCGGTCAACAACCCGCTCTATCCGGGTAGCTACGTGGCCGTGGCCGCCGCCAACCACATTCTCAACGGCTACGGCAACGGCAACTTCGGCTTCACCGACAACGTCACCCGCCAGCAGGTCATCAGCGTCGCCGTGCGCTCGCTGCGCGACTACCTCGACGGCGTCTCCATCGCCGACGACTGGACCGGCGTCTGCGACTACTCCGACGCCAACCACGGCACCAATGTCAAGATGGCCGAGTATGTCGGCCTGCTCTCGGGCATCAAAGACCTCGCCACCTGGGACCTCAAAGCCAACGCCACCCGCGGTGAGGCCTGCGAGATCTTGGCGCAGGTGTTCTACCGTGTGGGCGACGTTCTCAAGATCACCAGCGACTCCGGAGAGGGCCTTACCCTGAGCATGGCCGATCTCAAGGCCATGACCGAGACCCGGGGTTACGGAGCCACCAAGAACAAGGCCGGCATCATCTCGCCCGCCAAGCTCTACAGGGGCGTCGCCATCAAAGACCTCATGGCCCTGGTTGGCGGCGGCGCCACCGTCGACGTCATCGCCATCGATGGCTACAAGGTCACCTACACAGCCGAACAGGTGAACGGCGTCGTGACGACGTTCGACCCGGCCACGGGCGAAGAGATCACCACCATCACCGGCCCCATGACCATGATCGTGGCCTACGCGGCCGACAACGATTCGATCGGCTCTTCCGACGGCCCGCTGCGCATCGTCTTCGTCACCCCGACCGCCGAGCAGGCCACCACGAGCAACCTGTGGGCGCGCCAGGTGATGGGCATCATGGTTCACTAGGCTACGTTACCGGGGCGCGTTCGCGCCCCGGGGCCTGGCGGGGGGTTGCCGGAGAGTCACCGGCAACCCCCCGACTCGTTTCCGCGCACGCGGTCTACGTGGGTTCGATCTCGATGGAATACGCCAGTCGCCGGGAGGCCGACACGAAGACGAGCAGGGTGCCTCCGAGCGCCTGTGCCTCGACCACGACGGCGTTGCCGTCGCGCCGCGGCTTCCACCCGGGCCAGGTGATGGCCTCGAAGGCGTCGGGCAGGCTGATGCCTACCTCGACCTCGAGATAGTCTGCCTGAAAGCTCGTCACCCGCACGCGGAACCCGGTCGCGCCCTCGGCCGCCGGCAGCGGGCACGAGTACGAGTCGCGGTCGCCGTTGGCGCCCGTCTTGTGGATGGTGGCCCGCAGGGCGACCCCCGGCGTCAGCGGAGTGCTTCCTCTCGAGACGTCGTCGTTGGGCTCGTAGGCGTCGGGGCCGGTGTCGGATGTGCCGGCGCCGCAGGCCGCGGCGCCCATCAAGACGCACACGACCATGGCGATACAGAGTGCTTTGCCGGGCATGGCGTCCCCCTGGAGCGTCACACTGCGCCTCTCGAGCCCACCATAGCACCGAACCCCACAGGTCACGACGCGGCGCGCCCGCCCGCGCCACGTAGTTGAAACGTGCCCTCCCCGCCGGGCGCCCGGCTATGGTAGCGTGGTGAGCGGCCCGGGGTCGTCCCGGGGCAAACACACTCGATTCGGGGGATACTCATGCGTAGAGGCCTTGGTAGGTCGAACTGGTTGGTGGCTGTGCTGGTGCTGGTGGTGATCACGCTGGGCGCTGTGGCGCTGAGCGGCTGCGGGGGAGGCGACTCCGAAGCGACGCCGACGACCGCCGGAGGCGCGGCGACAACGGCGGCCGCCCAGGCCGGCGGCGGCCAGGGCGAGGCGGTAGCCAAGGAGATTCTCGCGAAGTTCGACGAGCTGGTGGGCAAGGTCGCCGGTCTCGCCAACGCCAAGCCCGAGCCCGCGGCCCTCAAGCCGCAGCTCGACGAGCTGTACGCCTCGTACGTTCCGGCCATGACCGAGCTGAACGGCAAGTATCTCGCCCTGCGCGAGGCCGACATAGCCGAGTTCGGCACGTGCAACACGTACCTCGGCAGCGAGCGGGGCAAGCGCGTCGCGGCGAAAGACGTCACGCTGACCGAAGCCCTGAAGTACTACAACCTCGAGCTGGGCGACCAGGAGATCGTCGGCCTGCTGTCGTCGAAGCCGGTCGAGTTGCTCGACATAGCGGTGAAGCAGAACTAGCGAAACCTTGGGGGGGCGACTTCGCGGGCGCGCCCGCGAAGTCGCCCCCCCACGTTCCCGCCGGCCCGCACCCGGCCGGTCGCTACTCCAGCTTCCAGACGAAGGCGCCGGTGGTGTCGATGACGGCCCACTTGGCCTGCGCGCTGCCGATATCGAGATTCACCACCGCCAGACCCTCTGAGAACGGCAAGGCCACGTCGTACGCGCCCTCGAAGGCGTACGCGCCGGTAGTGTCGATGTAGCGCCGGCCCCCGTCGGAAGTCACGGGGGCGAGGCCGCCGGAGAACAGCTCGCCGTGTACGGCCTTCGGCTCGATGGCATAGGCGCCGGTCTTGTCGATGTAGCCGCAGCGGCTGCCTCCGTCGGAGTACACGACCGCCAGGCCTTCGGAGAAGTCGCCCGCGGCCGCGAACCTCGGCTCCGCCACCCAATCGCCCTTGGCGTCGATGAAGCCCCACAGCCCCTCGTGCCCCACCGCGGCCAGACCCTGCGAGAACACGCGGGCCCTCGCGAACTGGGGCTCGATGACTATCGCCCCGGTGCGGCCGATGTAGCCATAGGGGCCTCTCGCCTCGAGTTGCACGGGGGCCAGCCCGCCCGAGAAGTCGCCGGCATCGGAGAAGCGCGGCTCGATCAGCCAGCCGCCCGTCGGGTCGATGTAGCCGCAGTCGCCCGCCGATCTCACGGCGGCCATGCCTTCTGAGAAGTCGGCGGCCCAGTCGAACGTGGGCCGCACCACCCAGGCCCCGGTGCGATCGACGAAGCCGTAGGCGCCGCCCTCCTCGACCTGGGCCCACGCGAGCCCGTCGTGGAAATCTCCGCAGGCGTGAAACGCCGGCTCGACGACGATGACGCCGCTCCTGTCTACGAAGCCCCAGGGGCCGCCCCAGCCGGGCGCGACAGCCGCCAAGCCCTCCGAGAACCGGCGAACTTCCGCGAACCGCGGCTCGATCGCCCAGGAGCCTGTGGTGTCGAGGTAGCCCATCTTGAAGTCGACCTGCAGAGCGACGAGTCCCTCGGAATACCTTGGGTAGTCATTGTCGCGGCCATAGAGGGCGATGTCGGCCCAAGCCACGTTCCCACTCGCTTGCGAATCGGGCAGCACGTACCAGGTCTCGAGCCAGGCGACGGCTTCGTCGACGGTCAGAACCTGCGACGAGGCGCTGTAGGCTTGGCCCTCTTCCACCCACGTGAGCGTCCATTGGCGCGCCTCAGAGCCGGCGTACACCCGGCCGGTCTGCCCGCGCACCGTCGTGTCGTCCCGAGCCGGGGCGCTCGACTCGGTGAGCACGGGTTCGAGTTCGAGGAGCTTCTCCTGGTCTTTGGTGAACACGATGAGGCTCATCCACATGCGGTTGGTGGGGATTGTATGCATGGCGTTGAAGACGGCCGTCACCGAGCCCGGTTGGGCCACCGGCGCCCGCGAGGGAAAGAGCAGGTGGAGTCCCCGGCCGGCCAGCAACGCGGATATGGCGTCGGCGTCCTCGGCGGGTAGCGCCTCGGCCGGAGACCACCGGTAGTCGGCGTCGGGAGCGACATGAGTCACCGCGGTGTCGCTGTTGGGAGACAGGGTCGTCCCCGTCAGGGGCGGCGCGGCCGTGGCCGGGGCCCGGGTGGCCGTGGTCGGTGAGTCGCCAGACCCGCAGCCCGCCGCTACGGCCAGTACGAGCGCGAGGGCGAGCGCCACCGCCATCGCGCGGCCGGGAGAGGCCCGGCGCGCGCCGCCACACGCGTTGCTCAGCGCTCTGCCAGACGCAGTCATCGCTGCCTCCTAACACCAACGCCAACGCACCCTACGCGCCCATACTACTACCGCCTTGGCGTCGTCGCTCGGCGGTGGTTCGCGTACGCGCCGGCCCGCCCTTCGGGGCCGGGCCGGTCGTGCTCGAAGTGTCCGCGCGCGGGCCGGCCTCTGCCGGCGCCCGCGGCGCGGCCCGCGGCTCCGACTGCCGCAAGCGGCCTCTGAGCGGTACCCTTATGCCGTGAGGCGCGGCGCCACCGGGGGCTCCCGCCCGAAGACCACCTGTCGATAGCGGGAGTGACCCATGGCTGAATCGCAGTACGGCAAGTACATTCTCACCGAAGACCGCATGCCCCCGTTTCCGCCCGCGATGGTAGAGGCTATGGAGCGCCAGGAGCGCGAAGGCGCCATTCTCGACCGCACCATGCTGCTGGGCATCATGGACTCCATCGTGCCGGGCTGCTCGCTGTTCGCGGGGTGCGAGATACTGTGGGGGCTGCCGGGCGGCAAGCCGGTCGACATCGAGATACCCCACACGCACGAGTTCGACGAGGTCATCGGTTTCGTGGGCACCAACCGCAACCATCCGCGCGAGCTGGGCGGCGAGATCGAGGTGCTCATGGGGGGAGAGCGGCACACGGTCACCAAGACCTGCCTCATCTTCGTGCCCAAGGGCGTCGACCACTGCCCCATAACCCTCAAGCGCATCGACACGCCCATCGTCATGTTCGAGGCCGCCAACGACCCGGAGTACGTGAAGGTGTTCGACGCCTAGGTTCGTAGTACGCGGCGGGTCATGCCCGGACTCCCGGCGGCCGCCCACGGGGTGGCGTGGAGGGTGCCGGAGGCGTATCATGCACTCTCACAAACACGGCGTCTACCCCGTGGGCCGCAAACGAGCAACTCATTGTTTGCAGCAAAAAGTGGTATCCGCGTAGCGAATCCCGTCATCGTTAGTTACGATTTCGTCCGTCCCTTATTTGGGACACCCGCTGCTGGGGAAGCAACGTCGTGTGTCGTCCATCGATAGGATAGGAAGCGGCTCGTGGCCGGAACCAGCAAGAAGTACACCAAGGAAGATTTTGCATCTGCGTTTCTCGAGTTGGCGCGCGAGCGTTTCGCGAGAGACTCGGGAAAGGTCGACCTGCGGCCGCTCCTCAGCCAGGTGGAAGGCTACTCCTACGAGGCGCTCCGCCTCATGTTGAAAGGACAGCGGACGCTCAAGATGGAGGCCATCGAGGGCATGGCGAAGGTCCTCGACGTGTCGCCACACTACTTCGTCGAATACCGGCAGATGTGGGCCGCGCGCATGATGCAGCGCTACCCCGATCTGGGCGACAAGCTCTACGAGATCGCCAGCCGTTACGTCGAAGGCAAGGCCGAGTGATGCCGCCTCGCGGCTACGAGTGTCCGCGGGGGCGCGCCGCGTAGCTGCGCGCGCGCCGCGGCCCGCGCCGTCGCCCCGCCGCCCGCCGGGGGCGGCGCCGCGGGGAGGTCGCGCCACCCGCTGTCTCTAGGGCGGCGCTTCGCGGTATCCTGAATCCCGGCAATCGTGCCCTGGCGGTGAAGTATCGCGCGTACCTGCGCGCTCGCTCGCGACGGCACGGAGCGCCCTCTCGGAGTCTGTAAGCACGTCGACCAAGGCGGTGGTGAGTATGTTCTATCCGGTGGATCTCGAATTCGACGACAACCGCATCGACCGGGCAACGGTGGTGCTCAACCCGGCGGCGTCGAAGCGGCTGATCGCGAAAGCGGTGGCCGAGTTGCCCGAGGTCAAGCGCGCCTACAAGAGCGCGCGGCTGTCGGTGTCGACCGGCACCACGTGCGACTTCGTGCTCGAAGCGCTCACCGGCGAGAAGATCGACCCCTACCGCTACTGCATCGGCATGGTGGCCGACGGTTACCTCACCAGCAGCATGCCCGAGGACCGCGAGAACGCCCGTTTCTTTCTCAAGGGCGAGGTGCAACCGATGGAGGCCCTCAAGTTCTTCGACACCTTCGAGAAGGGCGACGTGGTCATCAAGGGCGGCAACGCGGTCGACCCCGAGGGCAACGTCGGCGTGCTCGCTTCGAACAACCAGGGCGGCACCATCGGCGGCATCTTGAGCTTCCTGGCGGTACGCGGTATTCCGCTCATCATGCCCGTGGGCTTGGAGAAGTCGGTCGCCTCGGTCATCGATGCGTCGACCGGCTGGGGCCAGTTGACCCAGTCGCGCACGTCGGGGCTCAACGTCTGGCTCTATCCGGTGACCTGCGGCCTCGTGGTCACCGAGATCGAAGCTTTGGGGATCCTCGCGGGGGTCGCGGCGCGGCACGTGGCGAGCGGCGGCATCGCCGGTTCTGAGGGAGCCGTGGTGCTCCTCATCGAGGGCGAGCCCAAGGATGTCGAAGAGGCCTGGGAGATCTGCGAGAGGGTCAAGGGCGAGGCGCCGATAGGGGTGGCGCGTCACAAGTACTCGCAGTGAGCCAAGGGGCCGCGCGGGCAAGACGCTGAGTGCCCCGCATGCCACTGAGAGCACGCGCAGGCGTCCCGCTTCGTTTCGGTCGCGCTCCGCGCTCAACCACTCCGCGGAACTCCTGCGCATGCTTTCCGTGGTCTTCGTAGATCGGCCCGCGCGGCCCCTTGGAGCCCTTGCGCTTAGGGGTACCTGCCGGACCGGCCGGCGGTCTTGAGTCTCGCCGCTCGGCGACCGGGGCCGCGCGGGCTTTCCACTGAGTGCCCCGCATGCCACTGAGAGCACGCGCAGGCGTCCCGCTTCGTTTCGGTCGCGCTCCGCGCTTCACTTTATGTAGGCCATACACGCCCCGGGCTATACTGCCGCTACCCTCCTCTTTGAGATGCCCCCCTCAAGAGCACAAAGGCCCCGCTACACAGCAGCGGGGCCTTTTGCTTCGTGTGACTGCCGCCGGCGGCTTCGGATGGGCCGCGGCGGGGTGCGTTTCTCTCCTTGTCTGCTACGTGCCTCCGAGGTCCTCCGCCGGTGGACGCTTCCACCTGCCCCTCACCCACTTGCTCACGCGGTCGTAGATCTCGAGCAATCCGCCCGGGAAGACCAGCACCACGAGGATGAAGAGAACTCCGAAGATGACCTGGTGTACGTCGGTGAGGTTGGCCGCCAGGCGCTCGCGCACCACCACGAAGAACGCGGCGCCGATGACCGGGCCCGCCACCGTGCCGAGACCGCCGATGTAGGCGATCATGAGCGCAGTGAAGGTCCAGGTGGGGCCGAACGGCGCTTCGGGGTAGTAGCTGATCTGCTGGAAGGCGAAGACGCCGCCGGCGAAGCCCATGAAGAGCGCGCTTATGGCGAGCGTGATCAGCTTGTGGCGCAACACGTGCACACCCGTGGCCTGGGCCGCCTCTTGGTCTTCGCGAACGCCGAGGATGCCGAGGCTCCACCGTGACCGCAGCAGCGCGAAGGCGGCGGCGGTGGTGACGATAGCGAGGGCCAGCGCCACGTAGTAGGTGAGCGGCAGGTTGTACTCGGCGATCTGCTTGCCCGACATGGTCGAGATCAAGGGCAGGTTCTGCCCGATGGTGATGCGCATGACCTCGGCCACGGCCAGCGTGCCGATGGCGAAGTAGGCGCCACGGAGACGGAAGGTGGGCGCGCCGATGATCATGGCGAAGGTCACCGCCGCGACTCCGCCGACGATGAACGCGAGGATGAACGGCGTGCCGTTGAACCAGAGGACGCGGGTCAGCACGGCTCCGATGCCGAAGAAGGCCGCGTGACCGAGGCTGGTCTGGCCGGCGAAGCCGCCCAGCATGTTCCAGCTCTGACCGATGGTGACGCCGAGGGCGATGTTGAAGAACAGGTTCCAGATGTTGTCTTTGGCGATCTGCTGCGGAAAGACTACGGCGAAGACCAGGACGGCGACGATGCTCGCAGGCATGGCCCACCGCCGCCAGAGGGCGCCGGATGAGAAGCCTTGGGATATGGTGGTTTTCGTCTTCATCATTTCCTCACGAACAGACCTTGCGGCCGTAGGATCAGGACCAGGAGGAAGATGACCAGCCCGGCCACTTCTTTGTAGGTCTGGGCGAGGTAGCCGCCGGCCAGCGCCTCGACGACACCGAGGAGGATGCCGGCCGGTAACGCGCCCAGGATGCTGCCCGTGCCCGCCAGCACGATGACGATCATCGCCTTGAGGGTCCACATCATGCCGATGCTGGGCGCCAGGGAGTACGTGATGGTCACGAACTGCCCGGCCACCGCGGCGAGGGCCGCACCGAGCGCGAACGTGAGCATGTAGACGCGGCTGATGTTGATGCCGGCCAGTTCCGCCGACTCATAGTCTTCGGCGGTGGCGAGTATGGCCTTGCCCGGGTAGGTCTTGCGCAAGAAGAGGTGGAGCCCGATCGTGATGACAAGCACGACGGCCAGCGTGCCGAGCCGGGTGTAGGGGAAGAGCACTCCACCCACATCGAAGCCTTGTCCGGAGTAGGAGGCCTGCACCGAGCGTTCGTCGCCGGTGAAGAGCCACTGGGCCAGGTTCTGTAGCACGAGGCCGAGGCCGAAGCTCACGAGAAGCGAGTTCTTGAGCTTCTCCTCGCCCATGAGGCGCACGATGTTGCGGTAGACCACGCGGTCGAGGACGATTCCCACGATGAAGATCGCCGGGATGACGATGAGGAGAGCCAGGAAGGGATCGATCCCAAGAAAGCTGAACGCCCAGAAACCCGCGTAGCCGCCCAGCATGACGAGCTCGCCGTGGGCGATGTTGAGGATCTTGAGCACGCCGAACACGAGCGCCAGTCCCATTGCGGCTATGCCGTAGATGGCGCCCGCGAAGATGCCGAATACGAGTGTCTGGAAGAATGAACTCATGGTCACTCCTCCGCGACGGGGCAGATGCCCAGGTAGGCTTCTTGCACACGATTATCGTTCAGCATGTCTCGAGCGACACCGGTTCCGGCGATGCGTCCCTGTTCGAGGATGTACGCGCGGTCGGCCAGTTCGAGCGCCTGCTTGGCGTTCTGCTCAACGAGAAAAGTGGTCATCCCTTGCCCGTTCATCCGCTTGATGGTGTCGAAGATGTTCTCGACGATCAGCGGACCGAGCCCCAGCGATGGTTCATCGAGCATGAGCAGAGTCGGCATGCCCATGAGCGCTCGGCCGATGGCGAGCATCTGCTGCTGGCCGCCGCTCATGGTGTTGGCGCGTTGTGTGCGCCGCTCGGCGAGCAGGGGGAAGAGTTCGAAGACAAGTTCCAAGGTCTTTGCCCGCGTTTGTCTCGCGCGCTTGGAGTACGCGCCGAGGTCGAGGTTGTCCATGACTGTGAGCCCGCCGAAGAGCCGGCGTCCCTCGGGGACGAGTATCACGCCGTAGTCGACGATGCGGTGGGCTCGTGAGGCGTGAAGGGCTTTGTCGCCAAGGTGGATGGTTCCCCCCTTGACCGGGTGGAGCCCGGCGATGACCCGCATCAGCGTCGTCTTTCCGGCCCCGTTGGGGCCGATGAGCGCGACGATCTCGCCTTCGTCGACCTCGAGCGAGACGTCCCACAAGGCCTGGATGTCCCCGTAGGCGACGCTGACGTTGTCTACTTTCAGGAAATCAGGCATGAAGAGACTTTCCTAGATAGGCGTCGATGACTTGCTGGTCGCAGGAGACTACGGCGGGCGTTCCTTGCGAGATCAACTCGCCCGCGTTCAGCACGATGATGCGGTCGGCCATGCCGAAGACCGCCTTGACCAGGTGCTCGACCATGATGATTGTGATGCCCATGTCGCGGATGCTGCGGATGAGCGCCATCGAGTTGATGACTTCGGACGGGTTGAGACCGGCCAGCAGCTCGTCGAGCAGGAGCAGCTTGGGTCTGGTGGCTAGTGCGCGCGCCAGTTCGAGGCGCTTGCGGTCGACGAGGGTCAGGCTCTTGGCCTTTTCGGAAGCCCGCGAGGCCAGACCGACGATCTCGAGGGTCTCGAAGCTGGCCTTTTCGGCGCGCGACCGGTTGCGGATGGCTTCGCGTCCGTACACTCTGCCCATGGCCGCGTTGTCGAGCACGGTCAGTTCCGGAAAAGGCCTGACCAGCTGGAAGGTGCGGGCGATGCCGAGCCAGCAACGGGCGTGGGGGGGAGTGGACGTGATGTCTTTGCCGTCGAACCAGATAGTGCCCTTGGTGGGCGGGTAGACGCCGGTGATGAGGTTGAACAGCGTGGTCTTGCCGGCGCCGTTCGGTCCGATCAGACCAAGTATCTCGCCCTCGTTCACCTCGGCTGTCACCGAGTTGACCGCGATGAGGCCTTTGAAGGCCTTGGTCACATTTTCGAGATTCAGCAGCACGCTCGTTCCCTTCGGCGGAGGTCTGGACCCCCGGAGACCACCGCGAGCGGTGGTCTCCGGGGCTTGAGGTTCACGAGGCTTGGTTCGGCGCTACTAGCGGCTCTTCCAGGGAAGCGCGGGGAAGATCAGCTCAGCGAGCGCCACGTCTTTCGGGAAGACGAGAGCCTGCTTGCCGCTCTGCCACTGGTTGATCGGGTCGAGCGCGTCGGGCCACATGCCCATGTCGTCGAACTTCACGTGACCCACCATGGTATCCAGGTCGGTCGCCGAGATGGCGTCGCGGATGGCGGTGCGATCGACGCTCTTCGCCCGGCTGAGGGCGTCGGCAAGGATCTGCACGCACGCGTACGACGGTCCGGTGAGAGCGAGCGCGGGGCCGCCGTTCTTGGCCTGATAGCGCTCGGTCATCTCCTTCACACCGGGATAGGTGAGGCCCCGAGTTCCAGCCGGGAAGCAAGAAGACTCCGTCGCTGTCGACGCCAAGGTTCTCACCGAAGGTTGGCGGGTCCGGAGCGCGGATGAGGAAGTACACCTGGGCGTTCCAGTCGAGCTCCTTGACCTGCTTCATCATAGCCAGGCCGTCAGGCGAGCTGGGCAGCGCCAGCAGAGCTTCCTGGCCCGACTGCTTGGCCGGAAGTATCAGCGAGGAGTAGTCGGTGGTGCCGGGCGCATACTCGGCCACGGTGATCTCATAGCCACCGCGCGCGTCGGCCTCGGCCTTCCACAGCTTGACCATCTCTGCGCCCCAGTCGGTCTTCTCAGCGAGGATCTGGATCTTCGCCGGTTTGGGGTTCAGAGAATCGAGCAGATCGAAGGTGATTCTCGCATGGTCCCTCGATTTGGGGAACGGCGAGAAGAGGTATTTGAAGCCTTGCTCGTGTACCTTCTGCAACGCGAACGCGATGCCGAGGTACGCGATCTTGTTCTTCTCGGCGATGCCGGCCGCCGCGGCGTGCAGGTCGCTGCCCGCGCCGCCGAGGTATGCCACCACGCCGTTGGAGTTCTGGGTCTCGAGCTGCTGGACCGTCTTGGTCGGGTCAGACTCGTCGTCGAGGATAACCAGCTCGATCGGCACCTTGGTGCCGCCCATATCCACACCGCCGGCGGCATTGATGTCTTCGACCGCCAGTTCGTAGCCCTTCTTGACCTGGTCGCCGAGGCCGGCGTACTTACCGGTTATCGGGATCACGGCCCCGACCTTGATGCTGGTCGGAAGAGGCTCGGCTGGAGCGGTGGTGACGGGCGCCGAGGTGGTGCCCGGACCGGAAGTGGTAGCGGGGCCGGAGGTCGTGGCGGGCCCCGCCGTGGTGGTCGCCGGTTCTTCTTCACCGCAGCCGGCGGCGACCAGGCCGAGAGCTGCGATCAGCGCTACAACAAAGAGCACATTGAGAATCCACAGTGTTTTCGATCGAGCGGGCATGCCCGGTCTCCTGATCATAACTGAACCCCCATGAACACGAACGATGGAAGTCACACCGAGGAACAAACCTGAAGACTCGCGCTAGAGACTCACCCCATCCGCACCCCTTTCTCGACCGCGCGACGCCCGGATCTGGTGTTCGCGCTTTTCCCCTTTGCCCTCTAGAACAGAATGGCGATTCTGTTACGTCGCCTCACCTTAGCGTGTAGTTGTGGAGAATGCAATCGGCGGGAGTGCCGCCTGGGTCTCGCCGTGAAGGTAGAGCGTGATAGCGCTCTTGATCTCGCGAATTATCGTCTGGTCGGATACGTCGTAGTGCAGTTCGTGCTGCGATCCGAACACCAGCGTGCCCCGGACGACCGCCGCGTACATGCCGTACGCCATCTCGATGGCGACGTGGGGGTCGTCGTGGCCGATCTCGTCACGATGCGAAAGGAGCACCGAGGCGAAGACCTCGCGGCGCCGTCGGTTGACCTGCTCGCCGCGGGCGCGCATGACCGGGTCGAAGACTGAGCTCATCATGAACGCCCTCGACAGCTCGCGCGTGCTCGTCATGTGCTCGACCAGGATATCGATCATGCATTCGACGGCCTCGGCAAGGCTCTCCGCCCTCGAGCCGCATCGGCTCATTTCGGCGTGCAGGAGGGGCTCGATGCGGTCGTGAAATCGGTCTTGCACAGCGTGCAGGAGCGCCGTCTTGTCGCGAAAGCGGGCGTAGAAGGCGCCCACGGAGAGATCGGCGTGGCTCACCACGTCGGCGATCGTGAAGTTCTCGATGCCCACGGCGCTGATGCGCTGCTCGGCGGCGTCGAGCAGCCGCTCGAGCGACTTGCGGCTACGGTTCTGCCTCGGGACGTTATAGGGCGTGCGGGCCTCTTCCATGTACCGAGTATAACCCCGGGAGGGTAGAAAAAAGAATAGGCGTTCGGTTTCAGCTTATGGGAGCGCTGAAGGGAGCGGCTCCGGCCGGCGGCGCGCAAGGGCGCCGCGTCTCGAACGGCCCGGAGGCGGGGCGCCCGCCGGCGGGCGGTCGCGTTGGCGGTGGAGGAGCGGGCGCGCGGACTGTCCGCTAGTCGCGGCTTCTCTCGGCCCGCGTCCGGGCCTCCGACTCCTGCCGCTTGGTCTTGTAGAACTCGCTCAGCAGTTCGTAGGTCTGGTCGAGCGACTGGGGGATTACACGCACGTCGGCTACCACCGGCATGAAGTTGGTGTCGCCGGCCCAACGGGGCACGAGGTGCATGTGTAGGTGGTCTTTGATGCCGGCGCCGGCGCAGGCGCCCAGGTTGAACCCAAGGTTGATGCCTTCGGCCCCGAACTCCGACTTGAGAGCGCGCACGCAGTCCTGGGCGAGATCCATCATCTCGTGGAGCGTCGCGGGAGGCAGTTCTTCGAGTCCCGCGACGTGGGCGAACGGCGCCACCATCAGGTGGCCATTGTTGTACGGAAAAGCGTTCAAGATCACGAACGCGGCCTGGCCGCGCCTGACGATGTAGTTGCCGCGGTCGTCTCCGGCCTTGGGCTTGTCGCAGAAGATGCAGCCGCCCGGTTTCTCCTGAGTGACGTACTGCAACCGCCACGGGGCCCACAGCCGTTCCATGCGCGCTCCTTTCGGGTCGAGCCGCCCGGGTCTGGACGCTCGGTCGATCGTATAGCGATTGTAGCGCCGGGTGTTGGACGGGTGTAAGCTACTAGTAAGCGGTTTCTGTCGTAGTTTTGGAGGAACCGGCGTGCGCATAGCGACCGAAAAGTGGGCGGCAGGGTCACCTCGTGGTGAGCTCAGCCGCCCTATCTCGTCTTTGGGGAGGAGACATGGAACAGCATAAGATCTTCGCGTGGACCAACCGTGCGCTTCTCGACATCGGTGGCGAGAAGATCGGCAAGATCGAAGATGTGCGATACGACGACAGCAGCATCATGTCTGATCCGAAGTGGCTGATCGTCAGAACGGGCCTGTTCGGCGCCAAGAGGCTGGTGGTTCCGGCTCTCGAGGCGCATGACGAGGGCAGCGAATTGGCGGTGCCGCTCACCAAAGACCGGGTGATGCATGCTCCCCACGTGTCGCATGTCGAGTTGCTCACGAGTGAAGAGGAGCGCGAACTCACTCGCTACTACGGGCTCGATCGGTAGGCTTAGCAGCCACTCAGATGGGGTCCCGCCCGCGGGGCCGCACGCGCTATAGTTGGTCACTCAAGGTTCGCCAGATACGCGATTCGCGCTTCGTCGTGCTGGAGCTGTCGAGCTTCATGCTCGAGGACCTGCAGTGGCTGCGGCCGCACATCGCGTGCATCACCAACGTGGCCGAAGACCACGTCGATCGCTACGCGGACTTCGGAGAATACGTGGCCGCGAAGCTCAATCTGCTCCGCTACTGCGGCCCCGACGATGTCTTCGTTCGCAACCTCGACGACCGGGTTCTGCGCGATGTGTATGCCGGGCGCATGAAGGTGCGGACCGTCTCGCGGCTCGACGGCGCGGAGCGGATGGCGGCCGGCTACGCGTTCCACGCCGGGCGGTTCCACTTTGGGGGTGAGACGCTCAGCTACTCCGACTGCCGTCTGAGAGGCGTGCACAATATAGAGAACATCCTCATGGCGCTCGCCATCGGCTGCGAGTCCGGCGTCGACCCCAGGCAGGCGGCCGCGGCTGTGCGAGAGTTCCCTCCCGTGCCCCACCGCTTCGAACCACTGGGGCGCTGGGGTGCCGTGGAAGTCTACAACGACTCCAAGGCGACGACGGTCCACGCGGTCGAGCGCGCCGTGGAGAGTCTGGGTGGCAACGTCGTGCTGATCGCCGGGGGCAGGGGGAAAGGCCTGGATTTCTCTCCGCTTCGCGAACACCGGGCCGCCATCAAGCGACTCGTGTGCTACGGCGAATCGGGGCAGGAGATACGGCAGACCGTGGACGTCGAGCACTCGCACTACACCTACCGCTTCGCCGACGCGGTAGAAGTCGCCGCGAAGAGCTGTTCTCCCGGCGATTTCCTCCTGCTGTCGCCGGGCTGCACGAGTTGGGACCAGCACCGCGACTACGCCGAGCGCGGCCGGGAGTTCGCCGAGCTGGCTGCCTGGTGGCTGGGCCGGCTACACAGGTCTGGACGGCCGTTTGTGCCGCCGCCGGGCGCGTCAATGGGTTATCATCACCACTGAGTCAGCAGCGCGGGGCAGCGGAGACCGCTGCTCCGTTTCATGTAACCCGTAGGAGGTTTCAAGGCAATGCCCCAGGCGCCGGAAGCGACCGCCACCGAGCCCGTCGCGGCTCTCACCGACACGTACGGAGGTCCCGCGCCCGAGCAGGTGCTCGCCCGCCTCGACCAGCCCGACTTGTCCGACGTCAAAGCCGTCATGTCGTGGCGGGGAGTAGTCGTCAAAGGCGACGTCTGTCTGGTCGGCCTTGGGCTCTCCTATATCAAGCTCCTTCAGGAAGAATCGTGCGGGCGTTGCGGACCGTGCCGCATCGGCGTGGATATCCTTCGTGAACTCCTCGAGAATCTGGCCGCCGGCCACACCGGTGAGAACGACGCCGAGTCCACCGTCGCCAAGATCCGGCGTCTCGCTGAATCCATCGGCGAATCGGCCTGGTGTGGCATCGCCAACACGATCAAGGAACCTATACTTCAGCTGCTCGACCTGGGCGAGGAGCACTTCGCCGCGCACGCTTCAGGGCAGACGTGCGAGCCGCAGACCAGCCACGGGTGGATCACCGCGCCGTGCCGCTCCACGTGCCCCTCGACCGTCGACATCCCGGCCTATATCTTCCAGGGCCTCGAGGAGCATCCGCACCTGGCGACCACCATCGTCAAGCGCGACAACCCGCTGCCGGCCATCATCGGGCGCACGTGCCCGCATCCTTGCGAGAAGAACTGCAGCCTGGCGCCCACCGGCCAGCCTATCGCCATCAACAACATCAAGCGCTGGTGCGCCGACCTGGCCGAAGACCTGGCCGACGACCAGTGCGCCTCGGGCTGTCTGGCCGACCCGCTGGCCGGGGCCAGCGCCGAGGCCGTCGAGGCCGCCGGAGGGGCCGCTCTCGTGGCGGGCGGCGCGCACGAGGTGGCCGAACTGATGAGCGCGCAGCTCAGCCAGCGTCCGGTCGAAGTCACCTGCAGGCTCGACGACAAACAAGCCGCGTGCGGCCGCAAGGTGGCCATCATCGGCGCCGGTCCGGCCGGCCTGTCGGCGGCCTACTTCTTGGCCCGCCGCGGCTACAAACCGACCATCTTCGAAGACCTGCCGGTTCCCGGAGGCATGGTGCACGTGGGCATTCCCGAGTACCGCCTGCCCCGCCACGTGATCATGCGCGAGACCGAGCTCATCCAGCAAGAGGGTGTCGAGATCCGCTACAACACCAAGGTCGGCCGCGACATCTCCTGGGAGCAGATCGACGAGGAGTTCGAGGCCACCTTCGTCGCCATCGGCGCTCACCTCGGGCGCCCGCTCGGCATTCCGGGAGAGGACCTGCCTGGTTCCATGGACGCCATCGCCTTCTTGCGCAGAGTGGCCCTACACGAGCCCATCGAGATCGGCGACGACGTCTTGGTGCTCGGCGGCGGCAACTCCGCCATGGACGCGGCCCGTACCGCCGTCAGGCTCGGCGCCAAGAACGTCCAGGTGGTCTACCGCCGCACGCGCAACGAGATGCCTGCCAACGTGTGGGAGATCGAAGAGGCTGAGGAGGAAGGTGTCCACTTTCAGTACCTCGCGGTTCCCCTGGAGTGCAAGGGCGACGCCGACGTCAACGGCTTGGTCTGCCAGCAGATGGAATTGGGCGAGCCCGACGAGAGCGGCCGGCGCAGGCCGGTGCCGACCGACATGGCCCCCTTCGTTCTCTCGGCCGACAGCATCTTCGCCGCCGTTGGGCAGAAGCCCGATTTTGACCCGTTCAGAGCCGATGCCGAGATCACGCTCAACAAGTACGGCTACCTCGACGCCGATCCCTATACGCTCATGACCACCAAGCCCGGCGTGTTCGTCGGTGGCGACGCGGTGAGCGGGGGCGGCACTATCATCGAGGCCATCAACGCCGGCAAGGTGGCTGCCAAGTACATGGACAAGTTCCTGCGCGGCGAGCCCGTGGTCGAAGACCTCGAAGACAAGACCCGGCGGGTCGCCGTCTACCTCGGTGCACAAGAGAGCAAGGAGCCCCTGGCCGATTGCGTCGACTACCGCCGGCGCGAGCCCATGCCCATGGTCGAGCCCGAGATACGCAAGCACAACTTCGAGGCGACCGAACTGGGTTACAGCCTGCAGCAGGAAACCGCTGAGGCCGACCGCTGCCTGCGCTGCCATAGGCCCATCGTGGTGGTGGGCTAGCAGAGCCGGTTTTCGACGGGGCGGGGGCCGGTCCCGGCCGCCTCTGTTACCCCGCCCGCGCCGCTATGTGGGCCGGGTCGGCCGGCGCCGGCTCGGCGACCGGCGGAGCGGTGACGACCTGGTCTCTGCCGGTGGTCTTGGCAGCGTACTGGGCCGAGTCGGCCGCGGCGATGAGATCCGTCCAGGTCTGGCCGTTCTCGGGATAGGTAGCCACACCAAACGAGGCCGTGATTTGCAGGGTCTTCGCGCTGGTGGCGACTCGGCCTCCGGCCACGGTCTCCCGAATACTTTCGGCCCATCTCTTCGCGATCTCACCCGGCATGCCCGGAAAGACGACGAGGAACTCCTCGCCGCCGTAGCGGCAGGCGAGATCGCTTCGGCGGCAGCGCCGTTTGAGGAGCGAGCCGAGCGCCTTGAGTACTTCGTCTCCGGCCTCATGGCCGAAGGCGTCGTTGATCGCTTTGAAATGGTCGATGTCGCACAAGACCAGGCTGAGGGGCACGCCGTTTCTCTCGGCTTCGAGCAACTCCCGCTCCAGAGAGGCCTCCATGAACCGGCGGTTGTAGAGCCCGGTGAGGGGGTCGCGCACCGCCAACTCGGCGAGCCGGCGGTTGAGAGCCTGGACCTTGCGCTCAGCGAGCGTTTTCGCCGTGACGTCGCTGACCAGGCACGCGACGCACTCCCTGCCGGCGACCTCCGCACGCGAGCCGCAGATCTCCAGGTAGATCGGCGAACCGTCTCTCTTGACTCCTTCGCACTCGAACGTCTCCGAGCCGTTCTGTCCTTCGAGACACTCGCGGAGGTACTGATTCGCGCGCAGGCGGCTGGAGTACGCCACCGTCTCGATGGCCGGAATCGTCAGCATGGCCTCGGGCTGGTACCCGAACATGGCAGCGAAGCGGGCATTCACGTAGATGAAGCGCTCGTTCTCGAGAATGGCGGCGCCGACCAGTGATTGCTGTGAGACGCACTGAGCGATCTCGGCTCCGAACGCTCCGGCGAGGTCTGCCGCTGGGGAGCTTTGAACGGGGCAGTGGGGTTGGATGTTCATGGTGTCTCCCGGCTACATGCGCGCGCTCTTCAGCGTCGCGAGATCGACGGTGATAGGTCTGGAACCCGGCGAGGTCTCGCCGCCGGGGGCATTCTCGGTGACGCTGACGGCGAATGGGGCACGCTTGACCTGGTTTCTGCCACCTTCTTTGGCTGAGTACAGGGCTGCGTCGGCCGCCGCTATGAGCTGCTGCCACGTCTCTCCGTGCGTCGGGAAGCTGGCGACGCCGAAGGAGGCGGTGACGCGCAGAGTGCTCGAGCCCGCTTCTATCTCCGCGTCCGCCGTGGCTTCGCGGGCCTTCTCGGCCCAGTCTGCCGCCACGCCGGCCGGCATTCCCGGGAGCACCAAGAGGAACTCCTCGCCGCCGAAACGGCAGGCGATGTCGCTCTTGCGGCAGCGCTCTCTCAGCAGGGCGCCGAACGCTCTCAATACTTCGTCTCCGGCCTGGTGCCCGTAGGTGTCGTTGACCCCCTTGAAATGATCGAGGTCGCAGATGACTACGCTGAGCGGGGAGCCGCTTCTGGCGGCGGCGGTCGCCTCCCGCTCCAGCGAGGCCTCCATGAACCGGCGGTTGTAGAGACCGGTTAGGGGGTCTCTGACCGCCAACTCGGCAAGCCTCTCGTTGAGGGCGTGCACTTTGCGCTCGGCCTCCCTACGCGCGGTCACGTCGGTGACGACCAAGATGAGCGCGTCTTCGCTGTCGCCGTCGGCCATGCGCGAGATCGACAGCTCGAGGTCGACGGTCGAGCCGTCCCTCCTGCGCCCCTGGTACGCGAGGAGCGTGTCGTGCGGTTCTCCCGTCTGGCACTTGCGCAGATGGTCGGAGAAGATCTGAGCGCTCTCGTCGGCCACGGTGGCGAGGAGCGACTGGCTTGTGATCTCAGTCTGGCTGTAGCCGAAAGTCTCGGCGAAGCGGGCATTCGCGTAGATGAAGCCCGCGGGCTCGACTACCGCGATGCCGACCAAGGTCTGCTCGGCGAGTCCGCGGAACCTGGCTTCCGACAGGCGCAGTCTGCGGGTGATGCCCTCGTTCTCGCTCAGGGCCAGGTGCAGCTGTTCGGTGCGTTGCCGGATGACCTCCCCGAGCACAATGCGGCGCTGGAAGAAACCATACTCCGACGCAGCCTCGCTCGTTACCCTCTCAGATCGGTCCATGAGGACTTCGACTATCTTGTTGAGGCGTCTGACCTCAGCGCGCAGGCGCGTGACCTCCACCGCATCGTCGGGGGGAATGGTGTCGTGCACGCTCACCGCGCACCTCCCCCGCCGAACGCTATGCCGAGAGTGGCCTGATTCACGTGGATGCCGCCCACCTGGGCGCCGTGGGTCGAGAACCCGACAGCGTTCTGGCTGCGAAGGATCCCGGCGACACGTTCGCCGAGACCGAGCTGGGAGATGTCGGAGCTCCGTTCGACACTGTCGCAGATGAGAACCGCGTGCGGCCGGCCGACCTCGCGGTTGAGCTGCCCGAAAGAGCTCATGAAGTCCGTCACCAGATCGTTCTCCACCGCACACCTGAGCACCACGCCCTCTTCAATGGCGCACTGGAACGTGAGGCTCCCATCGATGTTCACGCTTCCCACAGCGCGGGCGTAGTCGACGTCGTTGACACGCACCACAACAGGGTGTGTTGAGAAGAACTTTGGGCCCAGGTCGATCGTTTGGGCATCGAACAGACGAGCGTAGCCGTCGGCGGCGAGCAGGCCGTCGATCTCGAGCACTCTGCGTCCATCCGGCGCCACCGCCGTCACCACGCCACGCCGGTCGGTTCCGCTCAGGTGGTGGGTGCAGAAGGTCGTAAAGGGGAGCGAGCTCGCGGCCAGCAGTAAGACCGCGCCGTCCTCGCGGAAATGGCCGCGCTCGAAGACGTACGTCGGGCCGAAGGGCCCGGTGTCTCCCGCCGACCCGCCCACGAGCGGGATGCTCGCGAGCGCGCTTTGAAACGCGCGAGTGACCGCCTCTTCGCTCGCCGACATGCCGTCGATCATCTGAAACGCGAAGAGGCCCTTGCCGGGGGCGCCGGGCCTGGCCGCGTCGAGCCGCTCGCGTAGCACCGCGACGAGAGCCTCGGCCTCGTCGGGGTCGAAGTCACCCAGGCAATCGATGCGTCCCGACACTGCCGTGAGCATGCTCGAACAGAAGCTGATGCCGGTCACACACTGGTCGATGTAGCCCGAGGGGCCGATGCCACCCGCGCACGTGCACCCGATGACCTGAACGCCGGCGAAGCAGCTGTTGACCTCGTTGGCGATGGTGTCAAGGTCGTAGTCGCTGGAGCAGAAGAAGATGACCAGTTCGGTGCGGGGCTGGTAGAGGAGCCGGTGTAGTTCGCGTACCGCGACCGTTGCGTCGCTCGCGCTGGATTGGCCTACGCGGATGCCGGAGCCCGGACCCGCGGACGGTTGCGGCGCAGCTGTGGTTGGCCACTGACGAACGGCTGAGGGTACTCCGGCGGTAGCACCCATCGTCACTCCTTTCCCGTACCTATGTCGATCGATCCCCCTTGATACGGCTATCGACGTGTGGGCGGGGCTCCGCATTGGACTTTGGTCCAATGCGTCGGCGCGGCAGGCGGGCCGCCGACCAGGGAGGCTGCTCGAGAACCAGGTCTTGGCCGCCGGGACTCACCGGGCGGCACACTATCCTGTTCTTCGTGGCGCCCCGATGGCCTCCTAGCCTGTGCCGGAAAGGTGGGCTATGCCGGCCAGCACCACCTCGCAGAGGGTGTCGACCTCGCGCTCGGTCATCACCGTTGAGAGCGCCGCTGAGCCCGTGTTGACGAGCATAACCCCATGGTCGAAGGCGTAGTCGAGCAATGCCTTGGTCTTGCGTGCCCGCTCGGGGTCGGCGTAGGCCTCGCGGTAGGTGGTCGGTGCGACCGGGGTCATGTGGATGCGGAACAGCGAGCCGGCCCCGGTCACGCTGGCGGGCAGGCCGGAGGCGGCGATGCCGGCGGCGATCTGGCGGCGCGCCCGGTCGCCCAGGGCGTTGAGCCGGTCCACGGCCCCGGCGGTCAAAGAGTGTCATCGTCGCGAGGCCGGCGGTCATGACCAACGGGTTGGCCGAGAAGGTGCCCGAGTGCGGAAAGAGGACCTTCTCGGCGAGTGGGTTGAGCACTTCCATGACGTCGGCGCGGCCGGCGATGGCGCCCACCGGCAGCCCACCGCCAATCATCTTGCCGAGCGCGGTGAGGTCGGGCGGCGGCCCGCCATACCAACTCTGCGCCCCCTCGTAGGCGCTGCGAAAGGTGATGACCTCGTCGAAGACCAGCAGCGAGCCGTCGTCGACCGTCCAGCGGCGGAGCGCCTCGACGTACCGCGCGGCAGCGGGGATGATCCCCACGCGGTGCGGCAGAGGGTCGACCAGCACGCAGGCCAGTTCGCCACGGTGATCGTCCAAGATCGCCACCGCGGTCTCCGGGTCGTTGAACGGGATGACGACCACGTCGGGGCACAGGGCACGGGCGTTCCGCGCGTCACCGGCACGCTGTCCGGATGGCGCGCGTCTCCCCAGTTCGACGGGTTGGCGGTCTGGCTGACCTCGGCGTAGTCGTAGATGCCGTGGTAGGCGCCCTCGACCTTGGCGATCTTCGGGCGGCCCGTGAAGGCGCGGGCGGCCTTGATGCAGCACATCACGGCCTCGGTGCCCGAGTTGACGAAGCGGATCTTGTCGAAGCCCGGCGACCGGGTGCACATGTGCTCGGCGTAGAGCACTCGACCTCGGTGGCGAGGGAGAAGGCCGTGCCTCGGCGAGCTGGCGGCGACCGCCGCACGATCGCCGGATGGGCGTGCCCGTGGATCAGCGAGCACATGTTGTTGGCGAAGTCGATCCGGCGCACGCCCTCGATATCGGTCACCGAGCAGCCGTCGCCCTAGGCGGCGTAGAAAGGGTGGGGTCGGCGGAGCACCGCGTTGCGGCTGACGCCGCCGGGAAGCACGCGCAAGGCGCGCTCGTAAAGGGAGCCACTGAGCGATAGGCCCTTGCCCGGCATCGCGCCGGCGTCTGGCGTCCGCGTGCCGCCGCTTCCGGCGGCCGGCCCGTCATGTGTCTGCGCGCCGCGGTCGGCGGGGCGGCCGCGCCGGCCTCGGCCGCGCGGCTATCGTCGGCGCGGTCACGTGCGCCGGTCGAGTCGGGACTCATTGCGCTACCTCCTCATTGGGCCGGAGCAGGGGGGTGCCGGTCACAGCCTGGACCTCCTCGAAGGTCAACGCCCGGCGCGACCTCGCGCACGGCGAGTCCGGCGCCGGTCACGTCGATGACCGCCAGGTTGGTGAAGATGGTGTCGACGACCGCGCGCCCGGTCAGCGGGTAGGTGCATCGGCCGACGATCTTGGGTTCGCCGCTCTTGGTGGTGTGCTCGGTGATTACCACGATGCGTTTCACCCCGGTGACGAGGTCCATGGCGCCGCCGACAGCCGGTACGGCGCCCGGCTCACCGGTGGACCAGTTGGCGAGGTCGCCCTTGGCCGACACCTGCATCGCGCCGAGCACGCACACGTCGATGTGGCCGCCGCGGATCATGGTGAAGCTATCGCCGTGGTGGAAGAACGCCGCGCCGGGGATGGCGGTGACCGGCTTCTTGCCGGCGTTGATCAGCTCGGGATCCTCTGACCCGGGGGCGGCGCCGGACCCATGCCGAGCAGGCCGTTCTCGGTCTGGAAGATGACCTCGCGGTCTCGGGGATGCATTGCGCCACCAGTTCCGGCATGCCGATGCCGAGGTTCACGTACGCGCCGTCCGGGATGTCGGCCGCGACCGGGCCATCTGCTCGCGGGTCCAGCCGCGGGCGGCGGGTCGCGTCCGGGCGCGGCCGGGCTGCGCGCCGCGGCGGGCGCCCGCGGGCGCCGGCCGTCCGCGCCGGGCCGCCCGGCGCCGCTCGACGGAGTGTCGCTCACGGGTAGCACCGTCCTTCTCTCACCAGCGCCGATTCCTGTGCGGCGTGGGCACTACCACGACCCGGTCGACGAAGACTGCCCGGTGTGACCACGCACTCGGGGTCGATCTCACCCAACTCGACCATTTCGCGCACCTGCACGATGGTCGTGTCGGAGGCGGTGCACATGATTGGCCCGAAATTGCGCGCCGTGTGGTTGTAGACGAGGTTGCCGTAGCGGTCGGCCCTCTCGGCCCTCACCAGCGCGAAGTCCGCCCGCAGGCCCAGTCTCCATGAGATATTCCCTGCCGTCGAACTCGCGCGATTCCTTGCCCTCCGCGAGCACAGTGCCCACGGCCGTCGCGGTGTAGAACGCCGGGATGCCGGCGCCCCCGCGCGGATGCGCTCGACCAGCGTGCCCTGCGGCACCAGCTCCAGCTCGATCTCACCGCGGCGGTAGAGCTCGGGAAACACCATCGAGTTGGCACTGCGCGGATACGAACAGATCATTTTCGCACCTGCCCGTTGGCGATGAGCGCCGCAAGGCCGACGCGCCCGCTGCCCGTGTTGTTGCTGATGACCGTGAGCCTCCGCGGCCCCGCGTCGATGAGTGCGTGGATCAGTTCGATCGGACTGCCGGCTTCGCCGAACCCGCCGATCATGACGGTCGCGCCGTCGGTGATGCCGGCCACCGCCCGGCCGCCGAATCGCAGCGTTTGTCGATCATGTGCCGGCTCCCGCCGCTCCGGCGCCCCCGTGGTCGCCGGTCGCGGTCGCGGTCGCGGCGCGCCTGGAGTCGTTCGTGGCGTCGCTCGCGGCCGCGCGCTTGTGCAACTCGACGAGCGTCTCCTCTATGTCCGCGCAGCTCGTCCTCGAAGAAGAATTCCTCGGTGTCGAACGGTTTCAGCCGGTCCACCCGGTTGTCGTCCCCGTCGTATTCGGCAAGGAACACCTCGTCCATCCACGCCATGTTGCGGCTCTCGTTGAACTTGAGAGCGAAGCGCCCTGCGCCCTCCGACGTCGCCTCACCCAGGATCGACAGCTTGCCCGCCGAGGTCGTCATTGTGATGTAGCGCGACGGCCGGTTGAGTGACGACAGCGAGCGGTACACCAAATTGGTGATATTCGCGACGTCGGCGAGCGGCACGGTGAAGTAGTGGTGCTCGCCGGTCGCGCGCGCGCAGTACATCGAGTGGAAGCGGACCGGCAGCGTGGCGAGGATGTTGCCCAGGTCGATCCAGTTCTGGGCGGAGCGCTCGATGTCCACCTTTGGAGGCTGCTGAAGAACGAAGCCACGGCCACGAGAACGCACTGGACTGCACAATGCCACGTCCTCAGTCGCGCAAATAGCGCTGCTATTCACGCTCCCTGCGTCCTTGCCTTGCGCGTGTCCATCGCATTCTCGCGGCGCAACGTCGTTCTCCAGCAGCCTCGTGCCCTCGCGTCGGTGAACAGGCTGATGTGGTTCATGATCGGGCTCTGGCTGCGCACCACGACGCCATGGGCCTGCAGACGGCGTATCGCGGCGATCGTGCTGGGGTTGAGCACCTCGCGCGGCGTGGAGAAGTGCGCCATCCAGGTCAGCTGCACGCCGTTGTCGTGCAGGATGTCGAAAAGCTCGAGCATCGCGTCGTACTTGCGCGTGAGGATGCGTTCGGGCTCGTAGGTGAGCATGCGCGAACCCAGGCGGAGCGTGCGCACATGCAGCAGGCGGGGGTCCTCGACGATGGGAAGCACGTACTCGCGCAGCCGCTCGACCGGCAGGTAGCCGGCGTCGCCGCCGGTGATCAGCAGGTCCGTCACCTCGGGGTGCACGCGCAGGTAGTCGTGGACCTGCTCGATGTCGCGCTGGATGAACATGTCGTCGTCGCCGCGCACCTGGGCGTGGCGGAAGCAGTAGGTGCAGAACGCGAAGCATTTCTGCGTCGACTGGTCGAAAATCAGCTGGCACTGCGGGTACTTGTGCTGGCTGCCCTCGACGATGTCGAGCGCCGCCGTTCTCCCGCTCCATCCACGGCTTGTTGAGCAGCTGGTGGCCGTCGTGAGGGTTGGTCTGGTCCATGTACTCTTCCACGATGCGGGAGCGCTCTCGGGGGAAGTGGCCGCCAGGTAGCGCTCGAACAATTCGGGCTCACCATGCCCGGCTGCGGCATCATGAGCTGGTACAGCGAGTCCCCCTCGCACTTGTCCCAGTTGATGGCGTTCAGCACATGGTGCGTGGCGCGGAACCGGTAGACCTCGATGAACAGCTCACGCTCGGTGAGGCCCCAGAGGTGGATGCCGTGCCGCTCCAGGATGGCCACTACCTGCCGGAAGCCGTCGAGCCCCTCGTAGTGGCCGCGCTCGGCGAACCAGCGCTGCTGCTCTTCGAGAAGGCCGGAGTGTTGCGGATAGGTGGCGTGGAGACGGCTCAGCAGCCCGGTGGGAAGCAGCTTCTCTTCGGCGATGATCTGGCGCGTCTCGGCAGGGTAGCCATAGCGGCGCATCATGGCGTCGACGTCGGCAGGGGTGACCCGCTGGTTGCTCGACATGTTCTCTCCTTGTGGGCTGTCGAACAGCGAAGCCTCGTCCGTCAAACCGCGTCGGGCGGCGCGGCCCCATCGCGGTCCGGTGGCGAAGAGTCGCTCTTCCGCAGCCCTACTCGACTGATGCGGGGAAGGCGATGCCTCCTACGGCCAAAGTATAATCCGTTGCATAGCGGAATACGCCGGTTCTCAGGGAGGAATGCGCGAAAGCCGGCATATCGGCTCCGTGATCAGCGATACATCGCAACAATACGCGGTGTATGTTGTACGGAGTGTCGGGCCTGGTGTACAGTTAGCGCATCGTGCGGGGTACAGCGGGCGAGCCCAGGAGACCCACGGAACCGGGAGGATTGCCGATGGCCGGTCACGCGCAAACGGCCAAGCCTTTCAACGTGCGACTGCCCATGTGGGCCGTCGACTTCGTCGAGCGCCGGTCGAACGAAACGGGTGAAACGAAGACCCAGGTCGTGGTCGACGCGATTGCGTGTCTGCGTGCGGCGCACGTGCAGGCGCTCATGAGCGAAGGATACGAGGAGATGCGGAAGGCCAATAGCCAGATGGCCGAAGAGGATATGGCCGCTGGCTGCGAGTCGCTGCCCGAATGGTAACGCCGTCGGGGGTTCATCGGGGCTGCATCTACTGGGTTGACTTCGACCCGGTTCGAGGATCCGAACAGGGCAAGAGACGGCCTGCTTTGGTCGTACAGAACAACGTTGGAAATCTGACGGCAGATACCACGATTGTGGTAGCCATCTCCTCTCGGATTCCGTCGAAGCCCTATCCGATGCACGTGCGGCTCGACGGCGTTCTGCGGAAGCCGGGAATAGTCATGTGCGAGCAGATCAGGACCGTCAGCCTCGAGCGGGTGGAGCCGCGAGCCATCGCGGAGTTGCCGGAGGAGGTGATGGCGAGGGTCGAAGACGCGCTCCGCCATTCCCTTGGCTTGTCTCAGGAGACCGCCGGTCTGGAGCGACAGCACCAGGTTCCCAGGATCTGAGCGACGGTCCGCCCGGCGCAGCCCAGGTGCGTCGCCCGGCCGGCAGCAAACGGCCACGCCCACGGGGACGCTCAGTCATCTCCCAGCGCCTCCCGCAGCTTAGCGCCGAGGCCCTTCTGCGAAAACGGTTTCTGGATGAAATGCACTCCCTCGTCCAGCACCCCGCGATGGGCTATGACGTTGGCGGTGTAGCCCGACATGAACAGGCGCCGAATGTCGGGGCGGAGGGAGAGAACGTTCTTCGCCAGGTCGCGGCCGTTCATCTCGGGCATGACCACGTCGGTCATGAGCAGATCGATTCGGCCGGCGTGTTCTCGGGCCAGGCGGATGGCCTCACCTGGGGTGGCGGTCGGCAGCACCGTGTAGCCTAGGCCTTCGAGCATCATCGAGGTCATTCTCAGTATGGCCGGTTCATCCTCTACCAGCAGGACGGTCTCGCGACCCTGAGCGGCAGGCCCAGCCGTGCCTTGCTCCCGAACCCGCTCCGGCCCGCCCGCATGCCGGGGAAGGTAGATCGTGAACGTGGTTCCCTGTTCTGGCTCAGTGCTGACGTCGATGAAGCCGTCGTTCTGCCTGACGATGCCGTACACCGTGGAGAGTCCCAGGCCGGTGCCCTCGTCCACCTTCTTGGTCGTGAAGAAGGGTTCAAACACGTGGGTGAGAGTCTCGTGGTCTATGCCGCAGCCGTCATCGCGCACGGCCAGCGTCACGAAGACGCCGGGCAAGAATCCCGCGTGCCGCGCGCAGTAGGCTTCGTCGAAGGCGGCGCCTCCCGTTTCGATTGTGATCTTTCCCGTGTCCGTTATGGCGTGCCGGGCATTGACGCAAAGGTTGGCGAGGATCTGGTCGATCTGCGAGGGATCGACCTTGACCGGCATGAGGTCGCGACCCGGCAGCCAGGTCAGGTCGATGTCCTCACCGATCAGGCGGCGTAGCATCTTGAGCGCCCTCTCCACCGCCTCGTTCAGATCGAGGACTTTGGGCGAAACCGTCTGTTTACGGGCGAAAGCCAACAGTTGCCGGGTGAGGTCGGCGGACCGCTCGGCCGCCTTGCGGATCTCCACGAGTTGGCCGTACAGCGGCTGTTCCGGGTCCAGTCGGTCCAGCGCCATCTCGGTGTGGCCCAGGATGACCCCAAGCATGTTGTTGAAATCGTGCGCCACCCCGCCCGCCAGCCTTCCCACCGACTCCATCTTCTGGGCCTGGTTCAGCTGCGCCTCCAACTCCATGCGCTCCGCCTCAGCCAGCTTGCGCTCGGTGATGTCTTGCACCATGCCTCGCACTTCGATCGGACCACCATCGCCCGATATGACCACTCCAGTCGCCCGAACCCAGCGCGGATTCTGCCTAGCGGTAATGAGCCGGGCTTCGAAATCGAAATCCTCAGCGTGCTCGATCGCGTGTTGCACGGCGGCCGCCACGATCGGTTGGTCGTCCGGGTGATAGAACTGGATAGCTTCTGCCACGCTGGGCGCACGGTCACCGGCCAACTCGTGAATCCTGAAGGTCTCCTCCGTCCACGCCAGCGTGTTGCCCTGCAGGTCGATCTCCCATCCGCCGACCTTGGCAATGCGTGCGGTGGCCTCGAGCCGTTCCTCATTCGCCTGCAGTGTCTCCGCCGCCCGCCTACGTTCGGTGATGTCGTTCAGCGCGACTCGGCACAGGGGAGACCCATCGGCGTCTTGGGCGAGGGTGGCGCTCAGCTCCCCCCAGAATGCCGTTTCGCCGGTCTTCAGCAATCGCAGTTCGCAGGCCTGCGGTTCACCTGTTTCTAACAGTCTCTTGCGGTGCCGGTAGTAGGTGTCCTGATCCTTCTGGAGGATGAAACGGGTCAGAGGCTGCGCGACCAGCCCGCTGCGGCTCACGCCCAGCAGGGCGGTGGCGGTCAGGTTGGCTTCTACGATCAGCCCCTTTTCGTCCACGGTGAGGTAGCCCAACGGCGCCAGGTCGTATAGGTCGAAGTAGCGGGCCCGGGATGCCTCCAGTTCGTCCTGGGCGCGACGCAGCTCCTCATTCTGCATGTTCAGCTCGATCTGGTGCACGTGCAGTTCGTGGACCATCCGGCGGATTTCTCGGGGTGGGAGGGCAGAAGGGTCGTCTTCTGACCGGGCGGCCCGCTCCCGTACTATCTCCTCGGCCTGCCTGCGGAGTTCCGCGCTCCCGCCTGACTGCTCGTCTTCGGTGGTCATGGCGCGCCGCCCTCCACTTCTTCGGGATCTCGGTTCGTGATGTCCATGATCGCCAGGAGAATCATCGATGAATCGCTGGCGTAGTCATGGATGCGCCGGGCGTTGACACTCATGGTGCGCACCCCGATCTTCTCGAAGTCGTGTGTTATCTCAAAACCCTCGATCACGGTGTTCTTGGGCAAGATATCCTCGAGCAATTCCCGGAGCGCCGGGATCTGCCACTGGCCGTTGCCCAACGCGTACAGCAACCGGCCTATGGTGGTTCTGGCCTCGACCTGAAAAGTCCGATAGAAGCCTCGGCTGGCCGAGATCACCCGCAAGTCGGCGTCCAAGGTCAGCAGCGGCTCGTGCACCGTGGCGACGATCAAATGGACGAATTCGCGGTGGTCTTTGCCCAGCGCCTCCTGGGCCCTCTTCGTCTCGCTGATGTCGGCAAAGGTGATCACGGCGCCCTCGATGACGTTGTCGAGCGTGCGGTAGGGGAGGATGCGCATTGTGAACCACGCCCCTGTGGCGACCTGCGCCTCCCTCTCCATGGGTATCAGAGTACTCAACACTGTCTGGACATCAGACGAGAGTGTGTCGTAGCCCTTCAGGTTCGAGACGACGTGACCCACGGGCCGTCCGATGTCGCCTTGGATCAGGTTGATGATCCTGGTGGCGGGCGGGGTGAAGCGCAGGATGCGCAGTTTGTGGTCTACGAAGATGGTCGCGATGCCGGTGCCGGCCAGGAGGTTGTTCATGTCGTTGTTGGCGCGCGAGAGGTCGACCACTTTGGTCTGCAATTCGGCGTTGACGGTGCTTAGCTCTTCGTTGACCGACTGCAACTCCTCCTTGGAGGTCTCCAGCTCTTCGTTCGTAGACTGCAGTTCCTCGTTGACCGACTGCATCTCCTCGTTAGCTGATTTGAGCTCTTCGTTCGCTGTTTCCAGCTCCTCGCTGGTGGTCTCGAGGTGCTCCTGCTTGGCCCGCAGTTGCTCCTGAAGAGAGGCGATTCGGGCTTCGGCGCCGGTGGTGGCGCCGGTCGAGTCGCCGCTGTCCGCCGGCGCGCCGCTCCGCGGGGCGGGTGTGTGCCCGCCCGCCGCCTGTTCCAGGACGACCAAGTACAGAGCCGCTTCGTGACTGTCGGCGGGACCGTAGGAGACAGGCCGGACCGTGAGGTTCAAGAAAGTGAAACCGCCGTTGGTCTTGACGCGTAGGCCTGGACGATGCACGAGCGCGCCGCCGGCCGTCGCGGCCTTCAGCGCCGCGGCCAGGTCGCGCTTGAGTCCCTCGCGCGCCATCTTGAGGATGTTGAGGGTGGCCTCTCCCGGGGCCGGCTCGAGAAAGAACCCGGTGCGGCCATGCAGGTAGAGGATATCGCCGCTTGGGTTGACGAGCGCCGCGGCTGGAACCGTCTCGCGCAGGAGGGCCTGTTCGGTGAGCTCGCGCAGCGGCGGCTTGGTGAGGCGGGCCGGTTTGCCCTTGACGCGGGGCGATGGTGCGTCGGTGTCGATCACCGCGGGCAGGAGCTTGCCCAACGGCGCGCGATACGCGCCGAGGATCTCATCCTTGCGCTGGTACACCTTCGCCTTGCGGTCGAGGGGTGCGAATAGGTTGACACAGTCACCCACAGTCTCGGACGTGCCCAAGAACAAGAAGCCGCCCGGATTGAGTGCGTAGTGAAAGAGGGGGATGAGCCTCTTCTGCAGTTGCCCGCCCATGTAGATCAGCAGGTTGCGGCAACTGATCAGGTCGAGCTTCGAGAAGGGTGGGTCTCTGATCAGGTCCTGCTCGGAGAAGATCAGCATGTCGCGAATGCTCTTGTGAATGCGGTAGGCGTCTCCTCCGGGCTCCATGGTGAAGAAGCGTTCCAGCCGCTCGGGGGTAACGTCGGCGGCGATGCTGGCCGGATACAACCCCGCCCGGGCCGCGGCAACGGCCAGAGAGTCGATGTCAGTTGCGAACACCTGCACCGTGAAGCTTCGTCTGAGCGCCTCCTGATGCTCGGCCAGCAAGATGGCCAGCGAATAGGCTTCCTCGCCGCTGGAACAGCCCGGCGACCAGACGCGGATGACTTCTCCAGAAGGTCTCCCGGCCAGCAGTCTGCCGATGACCTGCTCGTCGAGGGCCTGGAAGGCCTCCGGGTCGCGAAAGAAGCTGGTGACCCCGATCAACAGGTCTCTGAAGAGCGCTTCCACCTCTCCCTGGTTCTGCTGGAGGTACCGTACGTACTCGTCGAGGCCTTCGATCTGGTGAACGGCCATGCGTCGCTCGATGCGGCGGTGGACGGTGCTGGGCTTGTAGTGGGAGAAATCGTGTCCGGTCTGAGCGCGCAGGATGACGCAGATCTTCATCAGTGCGCTCTCGGTCTTGAGGGGCGGGGCCGCGGCGCGGCCGAACGGCTTGCCGAAGGCGTGGGAAACATAGGCCATGAGCTGGGCGGGCATGTCGGCCGGTGGCAGCTCGTAGTCCACGAGGCCGGTGGCGATGGCGCTCTTGGGCATGCCGTCATACTCAGTTGTTGCCGGGCTTTGGGCCATGACCATGCCGCCCTCGCCCTTGATGGCCCGCACTCCCAGTGTGCCGTCGCTGCCCGTGCCCGACAACACGACGCAGATGGCCCGCTCGCGCTGGTCCTGCGCCAGAGACCTGAAGAAGAAGTCGATCGGCATCCGCTGCCCGCGGGGAGACTGCGGCTCCAGCAGGTGGAGGGCGCCGCCCAGAAAGGCCATGTCGCGGCCCGGGGGGATGATGTAGGCGCAGTTTGGGCGCACCGCCAAGCCGTCTTCAACCTCGAAGACCTGCATGCGTGTATAGCGTTGGATGAGTTCGGTGAGGATGCTCTTGTGGTCTGGGGCCAAGTGCTGCACCAGAACGAAGGCCATGCCCGGATCTGTATCGGCGGGCATGCCCGAGAAGAAGGCCTCGAAGGCCGCCAAGCCTCCGGCCGACGCGCCGATGCCGACGATGGCGAAGCCGCCGGGGTCGCTTTCGGCTTTCTCCGGTGTTACGTCACCGGTTGGGTCGGCCTCGGGGCTCTCGATCGCGCCGGCATCAACAGACGCGCCGGTCGCCTGAGCCGTTCGCCGCTTCCTTTCCGTCGCCACTGCGGCCTCCTCAGCACACTACGCTTGTCATCACGCCTCAGAAACTACCGCACAAGCGCCGTCAGGGGCCCAAGATTCCTCCTCCGGGCCGACGCTGACAGATCTTTCTACTCGCGCAGGCTTCGCAACACCTCGACCGCCTCCGACGCGTCTCTCGCATAGAGGTCGGCGCCCACATTCTTCCATAGCTCGTCGCTGCCCGCGAAGGCGTTGCCCCCAACCACGATGGGTGGCGTTTCGGGCCCGAGTTGTTCGCGGATCGCGGCGATGGTCCGCTTGACGCTGCCCAGGTGCATGACCAGAGCGGCCGAGAGTCCGACGAAGCGGGGATTGCTCTCGCGTATGGCCTCTATGAGATCGCGCAGCGGCATCGAGGTTCCATAGAAATCGACGTCCCAGCCGTCGCATTCGAGCAGATCGGCGAGCAGGCGGGCGCCGAGTTCGTGCATCTCCTCGGGAGTGCAGGCGATCAGGGCCTTGGGTCCTCCCGCTGAGCTGCGGGCGAGGGGCGCGTAGCAGTTGGTGGCCACGTAGCTGTTGGTGGCCGTCGCCAGGTGCTCCTTGGCCACCGAGATCCTGCCGCCCTCCCATAGCTCACCTACGGTGCGTTGAGACGGCTGGATGACCTCGACGTACAGCCTGTGCAGGCCCGGCAGGTCCTTGGCAAGAGCCTTTCCTTCGATCATGCAGAGCTCGTCTTCTCCGGCGACGAGATGCTCCACGTATTGCTCCAGTCGCATGATCGCCCTCCTTCAGTGTGGAAAAGAGTCGGCCACGAGCGTGTCCACCCGCGCTTGGTACGCGGCGTACTCGCCCCGCAAGGCGTCCGATTCGAGGCGGGAGTCGATCTCCGCCGAGATCTCCGCGAAGCACCGCCGCACCGCTTCGCCGTCGAAGGGCAACTCGTGGCCCGCGCGAAAACCGGTGAGCCACTTCATGTTTTGCTCCATCGCGGCCGTGGAGCCCAGGGTCAGGTCGCTGCGGATACCCTGTAGCCAGAACCCGAGAACCTGGCTGGTGAGATCGTTCTCACTCAGCTGCCGCTTGCTGGCTACGGCAAGCATCTGGGCGTCGTCACGCATGCGCGACGCCACCGCTGCCAGGATGGCATCGTGGTTGTCCCTCATGAACTCATCGAGACTCGGTGTGCTCATGGCTCGCCTCCTGTCAAACGTCGACCGTTTTCAGACACTCGGGGCAAACGCCGTGGGTCAAGAAGTCGGAGTTGTTTCGCAGATAGTCCGCCACTGTCTCCCAGTGATCGTCGGCTACCCGCACCTTGCCGCAGTAGGCGCACATGGGCAGCACCTCTTGGATGCGTCGCAGGAGCCAGTGGGAGTCGCGAAGATCGTCGACGGCGCGGGCGAGGATCTCGTTTCTCCTTTCGAGGTTCGACTCGTCGCGTTCGAGGTATCGGACTCGGTCGGTCTGTCTCTGGACCAACTCGATAGCCGCCTCGAGCTCGGCGGTTAGGCGCACGTTCTCCCTAGCCACCGCGTAGGTGCGAACAGCCGCCGCCACGTTGGCGAGGAGCTCCTCGGGTTCCCACGGCTTGGTGATGTACTTGAACACGGAGCCGTCGTTGATGGCGGCGATGACCGCCGAGATGTCGGAATATCCGGTGAAGAGCATGCGGACGGCGTCGGGATTGCGCTTGGCCGCCTCAGCCAGCAGCTCGACCCCCGTCCTGCCGGGCATCCGCTGGTCGGTGAGTATCAGCGCCAGCTCGTGGTCGCTCTGCAGAATGGAGGCGGCCTCGTCGGGACTCGACGCGGCGATCACCTCGTAGTCGCGGCGAAGCAGCTCGACGAGGCTGTCGAGTACGTCGCCGTCGTCATCGACCACCAGTATGCGTGGCCGGTCGCCGGTCTTTCGGTGCTCCTTGACACTCTCTGTCATGGGTCGATCTCCGTTGGTGGGTGGCATACGACTCTGTTTCGCCCGGCGAGCTTGGCCTCGTAGAGAGCCTCGTCGGCTCGTTCGATCAATCCGGCCATGTCGTCACCGACGCGCCAATCGGCTACACCGAGGCTAACCGTTATGGGCTCGTCTCGAAAATCGATCGGCATATCCTCGACCTTCCGGCGGAGTCTCTCGGCCATGGTGCAGGCGTCTTTGGAACCCGTGTTCGGCAGGATAACAAGGAATTCCTCGCCCCCGAAGCGCCCCGCCAGGTCGGTCGCCCGCAGGGTCATTCGCAAAGCATCCGCTGTGGACTGGAGCACCCTGTCTCCGACCAGGTGGCCGAACGAGTCGTTCACCGACTTGAAGCGGTCGATGTCGATCATGACCACCGACAGCAGCGAACCGTAGCGGCGCGACCTCTCGACCTCGCTGAAGAGCGTGGCATCGAGCCAGCCGCGGTTGGCCAAGCCCGTGAGAGCGTCCCTTCTCGAGAGGGCCTCGATGCGTTTATGGGCTTCCTTCAGCGTCTTGTTCTGAGCTTGGAGGCGTTTGGTCCTCTCCTTGACTCGCTCCTCGAGCTTGCGGTTGACCGAAGTGAGCTCGGCGAGTAGGGTGCGGTTCTCGAGTATCAACCGGTGTCGCTCCAGGCCCCGGCTGACCAAGGCCTGCAGCTCGTCGGGGCTCCAGGGCTTCGTGAGGTAGTAGAAGACGCGCCCCTCGTTGATGGCCTCGATGACGGCCGCGATGTCGGAGTAACCGGTGAAGAGGATGCGGGTCGCGTCGGGCGCGATGCCCACCGACTTGGCGAGGAGCTCTGTGCCCGAGCCGTTCGGCATGCGCTGGTCGGCGAGAATCATAGAGACCTCGTTCTGCTCGAGCAGCGCGACCGCCTCGTCGCACGAGCTGGCCGTCAGCACCCCGTAGTCGCGATTCAGCAGCTCTTCCACCGACCGAGTGATCTCGGATTCGTCGTCTACGACAAGAACCAACTCGCGGTCGAGGGTCCCCGCTGATTCCGCCGGAGCGCCGCTCTCGGTCTGTCTTGCCGCCGCTCGCTCCTTGAGCCTGGCTTCGAGGGTCGCGCTGAGTTTCATTCTCCTCCATCCCTATGCAGAGGTAGCCGGACGACGAAGGTGGCTCCTTCGCCCGGAGAACTGAGCAGCTCAATGGCGCCGCCGTGGCCGGCGATCACCGAGTGGGCGATGCTCAACCCCAAGCCTGTTCCGGCTCCTACCGGCTTGGTGGTGAAGAACGGGTCGAAGATGCGCGCGGACAGATCATCCGGTACTCCCGGGCCGCTGTCGGAGATAGTGATCACCGCGAAACCCCCGTCGGGCTCCGTGGCGAGTGTCACTCTTCCGCCTCTTCCGGCGGCTTGGACGGCGTTCGTCAAGATATTGAGCACAGCTTGGTTCACCTGCCCCGCCGCGCACATCATCGGGGGGATGTCGCCGTAGTCGGCGACGAACTCGGTGTCGTTCTCTTTCATCAGCAGGCCGGCGAACTCAACCACCGAGCGCAGCGATTCGTTCAAGTCGACTGCCTTGACGTCGCCCTCGTCCAGCCTGGAGAAGGTTCTCAGTTGCTTGATCAATCCCGCGGCTCTGTCGACTCCGCCGTCGAGCGACGTAAGGAGCTTGGGCATGCTCTCCGTCAGGTGGGGCAGATCGATGCTCTCCATGCGGTCGAGAATGGTGTCGAGCAGCTCGGGCGTATCCCGCTCCAGAATCTCCAGGCTCTCGCCGAACAGGTTCACGAGCCCCAGAAGATCGTCGACGCCACGGCGCAGGAGGTACTGGTTGTTCTTGATGTAGGCCAGGGGGTTGTTGAGCTCATGTGCCACGCCGGCGGTCATCTGGCCCAAGGCCGCCATCTTCTCCCGGTGCACGAGCATGGCTTGGGCGTCGCGAAGGTCGCCGAGCGCCTTCTCCAATTGGGCGCTCTTCTTGGTGTTCTCGCGCATCAGTTCCGACACGCGGTTGTTGAGCTTGACCAGCACTTCCTGCGAGGCTTCGAGGTCGGCTACCGGCGCTTCTCCGAACAGCAGCAGTTCGTCGCCGTCCCAGAGCCAGCTGACCAGCAGCGTCGTCGGAATCTGGTCGTTTTCGGAGAAGCTGAACAGGCGGGGCGAGTCGCAGGGTTCCCTGTCTCGAAGGAGTGCCACTATCTGGGCGCGCTGTCCCTGGATGACGAGTTCTTGGAGCCTCGGCTCCGCGGAGGTTCCTCGGAACAAGCGCGCGAAGCGGTCGTTGGCCCGCTTCTGCGCTCCATCGGGCGAGAAGCGCGCAATGGCCAGGGTCTGGCTTGACCACAGGAACTGGTCGAGCCACCGAACCGACTCACCCTCGCCGCCCATCGCTCGCCCGCACCTCCCTCGCCTCGACGGCATCGCCGCACATGAAGCCGGTTCAGAGATCTGGTGACAGAGCACCTGCCCCCAGTCTACTACCGAGGGGCGACTCTCGGAGGGCGTCGCTCGCCGGCCTCGAGGCGGCGTGGAACACTGAACTCGGCCGTCGAAGACGCCGTCCTTCCGCCGGTCGCTTTGACAAGCCTTGCCGCGGCGAGTAGGTTTGTCGCGTCGAACAGAGCCCAGACTCCTCGGAGGCCGGCTATGCGGCTATCTTCTAGGGTTGGTCTACGCCTCGTCATGTCGTGCATCATGGTTCTGCTGCTTCTCGCGCTCTTCGCTCCGCGGGCCTTGGGAGCTTCTTCGTTCTCTGATGTCACCAGCACCCATCCCTACGCGCCGGCCATCGACGACCTCGCGGGGCGTGGAATAGTCAACGGGTTCGCCGACGGCACCTTCAGGCCGAATAGCCGAGTGACCCGGCAGCAGTTCGCCAAGATGATCGTGAAAGCCCTGGGACTGACTGTCACCGGAAGCGAATCCTGCCCGTTCGGCGACGTGACCCGCGGCCTGGATGCCGACGATGCCCTCTATCCAGACAAGTACATCGCCGTGTGCGCCGCGAAGGGCATCACGACGGGCACGACGGCATCGACCTTCGACCCCGGTGGCAGCCTGACGCGGGCCCAGCTCGTCACCATGGTGGTCCGCGCCACCGGCCTGGCCGCGGCTCCCTCGAGCTACAGCCCGGCCTTCGGCACGTTTGACGCCACCCACTACCCCTGGGCGAGGAAGGCGGCCTATGCCGGACTGCTCGACGGCCTGCAGGGCATGGGCCCGGGCTACAAGTTCCTCGCCTTCGCCACGAGAGGGGAGGTGGCGGAGGTACTCGCGCGCATTCCGCGGTATGGCGTGGACTACTCCATGACCAACGTCGACTGGCCCGCGTTCTTCCGCCAGCTCAAAGCCTCCGGCCGCGACTTCATCGGGCGTTACCTGCCGTGGAGGGGGGCCACGTGGCGGCAGGTCACCATCGCCGAACTCGCGGCGGCGACCGCCGCGGGCGTCGATTACTTCTTCTGGTTTGAGGACTCCGATAACCACTTCGCGGCCCGCAACGGCTTCGCGGCCGGGGCGGCGGATGCCCAGGAGGCTCTGCGCGCCCTCGCGAGACTCGGCGTTCCGACCACCACTCCCGTCTACTACACGGTCGACTTCCCAGCCGCCAGTGGCAGCGAGATCGACGCCTACTTCAGGGGCGTCAACTCCGTGGTGCCCGTCTCGCAAGTGGGCGCCTACGGCAACTACACGACCATCGACTGGCTCTACCAACACGGTCTCGCCACCTACTTCTGCCAGTCGAACGCCTGGCCGCAACCCCAGGGCTGGCATCCCAAGGCCCGCATGCGTCAGGACGTGACCAGCTACTCCATCGGCGGCGTCCATGTCGACAGGCTCACGGTGACCGCGGCCTATTTCGGGCAGTGCGTTCCCGCCGGGCAGGCCGGACTCGGCTTCTAGAAGGTCGCTGAAGAACCAAGTCCCGGCCGCCAGAACACACTTGGCAGCGCGATGCTTCGTCCTCAGTCGCGCAAATAGCGCTGCTATTCACGCTCTTTGCGTCCTTGCCTTGCGCGTGCCCATCGCGCCCCGGCGGCGAAACGTCCTTCTTCAGCAGCCTACTAGGCAGCGGGAGCTTACGGCGACCTTACCGACCCCGAGCTATGCTGCGCGAACATAGGTGAAGACCCGCCTCGAGGCATTTGCGACGCACGCCCGAGTCGGGCAGACGTAGGAGGCAGTGTTGAGCGATAGTGATGATTTGACCCCTGTCGCCGAGGCGGAAGCGCCTGAGCAGGTGTCTGAGCCGGTTTCTGTGCCACAGACCGGGAGTAGTAGTGCGCACGGTAACGGCTGGTTCAAGAGAGCTGTGCGCAGTGGCATCATCGCGGCTATCGTAGTCGTGGTGGCCGGCGCCTTCTTCACGATCGGGTGGTTCACCTCCACGCGTGGAGAGGATGAACGCTCCAGCATGATGGGCGGCATCAATCAGCAGGAGAACATGCGCGAGTGGAGCGGCTCGCGTGGCGGAGCCGACCAGCGAGGCACCGATCAGCGGCAGCCCGATTCAGGCCGCCGTGGGGCGATGACCGAACCGCGGCAAGGACAGAGTCCCAATCAGACTGTTCCCGCCGCGCCATCTGAACCCGACAGCCAGTCTAGCCTGCAGGGCTACCTGGGGGTGGGGGTGAAGACCGTGACCCCCGAGCTGCAGAGGCAATTCGGCCTTTCTCGCTCCGATGGGGCACTGGTGGCTTCCGTTGATGCCAACGGACCGGCGGTCCTAGCCGGCATTCAGCAAGGCGACATCATCACGAGCATCGACGGAGCGTCGGTGACCCAGCAAGCGGACGTCGTCAACCTTGTTGCGAAGAAGAAGGCAGGGGACTCCGTCTCAGTAACCGTCGACCGCAATGGCAGCGGCCTGACCTTGCAGGTGACCCTGACGGGAAGACCGGCCTCCATCACCGGATAGCGCTTGAACATTCCCACTGTGGGTCGTAGTCTTCCCACCGTGGGAATCGAAGTGGACAACAGGCGGCGTCTGGCCGGCGCCAAGGGCGCGTGCAACGACGCGGACTATGGTGGCGGCCTTCTGGTTGCCGAGCGGCTCCTCAAGGACCCGGTCGCCGCGACGGCTCTGGTGCGCCAACGCGCGCCAGAGCCGGCTCCGGTAGACCAGACGGAAGAGTAGCGGCGTGAACCGCATGTCCGGACGCTTCGTGGCGGGTGCAGATGGGTGCCGGGCGGGGTGGTTCGTGGTCGTCCAGGATATCGAGTCCGGAAAGACCGATCACCTGGTGGCTCCCAGTTTCGCCGGCGTGCTCGAGCTGTGCTCCGGGGCCGGCGTGATCGCCGTCGACATGCCCATCGGCCTCCCAGATCGTGTCGAGAAGGGTGGCCGTCTGGTCGACCGGGAGGCGCGCGAGTTTCTCAAGCCTCATCGGTCGAGCAGCGTCTTCTCGCCGCCGTGCCGGCCGGCGCTCGTCTGCCAGACCTACGAAGAGGCCGCTGCCGTGACGAGGGCCCTTTCCGCCACCGGCCGGTCGCTCACGAGGCAATCCTTCGGACTCTTTCCGAAACTCCGCGAGGTGGACGACTCGATGACCCCCGAGCGTCAGCGCCAGGTGCGCGAAGCGCATCCCGAGGTGAGTTTCGCCCGCATGAGCGGCGGCCGGCCCCTGGAGGTCAGCAAGAGGCAACGGGAGGGGCAGGACGCCCGTATCGAGCTGCTCCGTGACGCCGGTTTCGAGATCTCGAGCCCCAGCGTGAAGAAGATGGCGAGGGCGGGAGTCGGCCGCATCGACGTGCTCGACGCGCACGCTGTCTGCTGGACCGCGGCCCGCGTCGCCCGGGACCAGGCGGAGCGGCTGGGTCGTGACACCGACGTAGACTCGCGGGCACTACGCATGGAGATGTGGTTCTGAAAGCCGTCGTCTTCACCCGATACGGAGGACCGGAGGTCCTCGAGCTGCGAGAAGTGGCTCAGCCTACTCCCGGTGAGGGGGAGGTTCTGGTGCGGGTGCACGCCGCATCGGTCAACGACTGGGACTGGCAGGCCCTTCAGGGCGCTTCCTTCGTGAACCGCCTTACGTTCGGACTGCGCAGGCCGAAGAAGCAGATCCTGGGCTCCGACATAGCCGGGCACATCGAAGCGGTGGGCAAGAATGCGGCGCGTTTTCGTCCTGGCGACGAGGTCTTCGGCGATCTGAGCGGCCGGTGGGGCGGTTTCGCTGAGTACGTCTGCGCCCGAGAAGAGGCTTTGGCTCCGAAGCCGGGCGGCCTGACGTTCGAGGAGGCCGCCGCGATGCCTCAGGCGGCGATGCTCGCCGTGCAGGGTCTCCGCGACAAAGGGCGGCTTCGACAAGGCCAGACCCTGCTCGTGAACGGAGCGGGAGGGGGTGTGGGCACGTTCGCCATCCAGCTCGCCCGGCTGCACGGGGCGGAGACGACGGGCGTCGACTCCACCGAGAAGCTCGATCTCCTTCGGTCGATCGGCTACGACCACGTACTCGACTACACGCGCGAAGACTTCACCAAGGGTGGGCAACGGTACGACCTGATTCTCGACGTGAAGACGAACCGGTCGCCGTTCGCCTACCTGCACACCTTGACCGCCCAGGGCGTCTACGTGACGGTCGGCGGCTCCACGGCCCGGCTCATTCAGGTCTTGGTACTCGGGCTGGTGCTCCCGCTGGTTGGCAAGAAGCGCATGCGCATCGTCGCCCTGAAGCCGAACAAGGATCTCGACTACCTGACCGGCTTGGTGGAGGCGGGCAGTCTCAGACCCGTCATCGACAGCCGCTACAGCCTGAGCGACACGGCGGCGGCCATGCGGCGCTTCGGCGAAGGCAAACACAGGGGCAAGATCGTCATCACGGTGGAATGATCGCGCGGCACAGGCGGGCCGCGGCCGCGCGACGGAGCGGGCGGCAGCGACAACCGGGCCGCGCCGCACGGCGCGGCGCCTTCGCGCAACTGCGCCCGCCGCTACCCGCCGGCTCGGTGTCGCTCGAGACCCTCGAGGATCAGCTCGAGGCCGAATGTGAAATCCCAGCCGAGGCCCTCGGCGTAGTGCGTGGAAGCTTCGACAAGGTGCGGAGATGTAGGCGTCGACGACCCAGAAGGCCCGTTGGGCGAGATCTGGGGTGAAGTCGGCCGTTCGCAGACAGCCGAGCATCCAGTTCGCGTAGCGCAGGGCTTCGGGGCCTGGGTGGGCGCGAGTGCCTATGAGGGCCGCCGCCCACGGATGCCGGGATAGCATCTCCCGCACCGATACGGCCGGCTGCCGCATGGCGGCCGTCCAGTCGGCGCTCTCCTCGGGCAAGTCGATCTCGCTGATAAAGGCGTCTTCCATGCCGTCGAGGAGGCTGTCCTTGCCGGCGACATGCAGATGAGGTGGGTCGCGTCGCGCGACGTGGTTCCCGATCAGGGTTCGAGTTGGCGACTGATATACCGGACCGATCCCGACGCCATCGTGATCGTGGAGGTGTTCCGCAAGACGACTCGGGCTACGCCCGCTTCGGTCGTGGACGCGTGCAGGCGGCGTCTGCGGGCATACGACGGTCTGCGGGAAGGAGGTGGGTGAAGCAATGCGAGAAGCTCTGAGGATCAGGCTGGAGTCCGTCGGCTGGCGCGTCGTCAGCGGCGAGTTCGTCGGACTCACCCCTGGCGAGGCGGCTTTGTGGAATTGCGACTGGACCTCGCGCGCTATCTACGGGAGATACGCCAGACAAACGCGCGGACCCATCGGTCTGGGTAGATCTTTTGGTCAGGGCGTTACTGCTGCTTGGCGCCACGCGGGAAGACGTTGCTCGCGTGATCGGCCGGGTCGCCTGACGGAGGCGAACATGGGCGAGCCCAGCGGCCGGCTATCACCACTGGTCGTCGGCCGGAGACAGTGCGACCTCGCATAGGAACCAGCGGACGCACCAACGGCCGCCGGCCGGCGCAACCCGTCGCTCCTGCCTTGGCACAACCCGCCCGGCGCGGTAAGGTTTGCGCCCGAGCACCGTGACCGGGCGAGGTGAAGCACCCATGTCGAGCCCCCGTTGACAACGGACCCCCACATGACCCCCGACGAGTTCCGCCGCCAGGGCCACGCCGCCGTGGAGTGGGTCGCCTCGTACCTGGAGCGGCTCGACGACCTGCCGGTGGTCGCCGCCGTGAAACCCGGCGACATCCGCGCGCAAGCTCCCGCGCGAGCTGCCGGCGGGCGGCGACTCCATCGAGGCGATCCTCCACGACCTCGACGAGATCATCCTGCCGGGCATCACGCACTGGCAGTCGCCGAACTTCTTCGCCTACTTCCCGGCCAACACCTCGGGGCCGGCGATCCTCGGCGAGCTGCTGTCCGCGGGTCTCAACGTGCAGGGCATGCTCTGGACCACGAGCCCGGCCGCGACAGAGCTCGAGACCCACGTCATGGACTGGCTGGCCGAGATGCTCGACCTACCGGCAGCGTTCCGCTCCGACCGGCGCCGGCGGCGGCGTCATCGAGGGGTCGGCCTCCGAGAGCAGCCTCTGCGCCATCGTGGCCGCGCGCGAGAAGGCCCGCGGGTTGCTGAAAAGCGACGCTTCGCCGCCAGAGCGCCCCGGCTTCCACGAGTCGCTCGTGGCCTACTGCTCCACGCAGACCCACTCGTCGGTCGAGAAGGGCATCCGCATCGCCGGCATCGGCAGCGACCGGCTGCGGCAGATCGAGGTCGACGACGCCTTCGCCCTGCGTCCCGACCTGCTCGAGGCGGCCATCGTCGCCGACAAGGCCGCCGGCCTGCACCCCTTCCTCGCGATCGCCACCGTCGGCACCACCTCGTCGACGGCCATCGACCCGCTGCCCGCCATCGGCGAGATCTGCAAGCGCCACGGCCTCTGGCTGCACGTCGACGCGGCCTACGCGGGCGCCGCCGCGGTCTGTCCCGAGTTCCGCCACATTAACGACGGCATCGACCTGGTCGACAGCTACGTCTTCGATCCGCACAAATGGCTGTTCGGGGGCATCGAGTCCAGCTGCTTCTTCGTGGCCGACCGCGACGCGCTCATACGCGCGCTCACCATCCTGCCCGAGTACCTGCGCAACGCCGCCACGGCTTCCGGCGAGGTGATCGACTACCGCGACTGGCAGATTCCCCTGGGGCATCGCTTTCGCTCGCTCAAACTCTGGATGATGCTGCGCTACTACGGGGTGGAGGGGCTTCGCACCGCCATACGGACGCACGTGGCGCTCGCCCAGGAGTTCCTCACCTGGGTGCAGGCCGACCACCGGTTCGAAGTCGCGGCCCCGGCGCCGATAAACCTAGTCTGCTTCAGGTACAAGGGGCTGCAGCCCGATGAGGCCGGTGATGCCGCCAACCAGGCCATCATGGACCGGGTCAACGCGTCCGGCCTGGCTTTCATCAGCCATACGAGACTCGCCGGCCGGTTGACCCTGCGCATGTGCGTGGGCCAGGAGCATACAGAGCGGCGGCACGTCGTACGCGCTTGGGAGCTCATTCAGGAGGCGGCCGCCGGGCTGGGCGGCGCCGGTCGGTCGTGATTCGATATGCCGCGGTCAAGCCCGCCCTCTTACGCCGCCCCACGAGTGAGGGATAGGGCCGCCGGCGGCGAAATAGACTTCATGAAGTGCGGCGCTGCGCTCGAGCGCCGGCAGCGGAGAGTAGCGAAAGGGGAGACATCCCATGAACCGATACATGCCCCGACTGACCGACAAGACCAAGTACAGTCCGAAACATGGCGCCAGCCGCCGCTGGTCGCCCTCAGGCCGGGGCTGGGCCTATCTCGGCGTTTTCGTGGTGACGGCGGTAGCGATCACGGTCGTGTTGACCTCGGTGGCTCCGGCGTTGACCGTCCCGACTCTCTCGGCGCGCGCTCTCCCCACGTTCGACGCGGGCGGCGACCAGAACTTGGCCATCGGCGCCGACGGCAAGTTCCGATCGTGGGGCGACAATGAGAACGGCGGTCTGGGCGACGGATCCACCGAAGACCGGCGCAAGCCGACCCTGGTAGTGAGCAATCACAACTGGATGACCGTGTCGGCGGGTGAGAGACACACCCTGGCCATCGCCACCGACGGGTCGCTCTGGGGGTGGGGTTGGAACTCGTGGGGGCAGGTGCAGGAGAATATCCCCGGAACGGGCGGCGAGACCAAGATGCCGGTGCAGCTCGAACCCAGCTACAAGTGGACGACGGTCTCGGCAGGCTACGGGCATTCGCTCGCTATCCGCGAAGACGGCTCGCTCTGGGGCTGGGGCTACAACTACAACGGGCAGGCCGGCAACGGCACCAACGGCGACGTCTACAGTCCTACTCGACTGAGCAACGACACCGGCTGGGTGGCTGTCGCCGCCGGCGACTACCACTCGCTCGCGCTCAGGTCCGACGGCTCGCTCTGGGGCTGGGGCCTGAACGACTTCGGTGAGGTCGGCGACGGCGCCGGCCCGGGCGGCGAACCGGTCGACCGTTGGTCTCCCGTGCGCGTAGGCGCCGACACCGATTGGGTCAGCATCGCGGCGGGCGAATATCACTCGCTGGCCGTCAAGTCCAACGGTTCCCTGTGGGCCTGGGGTAGGAACCACCGGGGCCAACTCGGCGACGGCACCAACGCCGACCAGTGGGTTCCCGAGCTCGTGGGCGCTGCTCCCAACTGGGTGGCGGTCGCCGCGGGCGGCAACCACTCGCTCGCTCTCATGGCCGACGGCAGCCTCTGGGCTTGGGGCGAGAACAAGTACGGAGAACTGGGCGACGGCACCACCACGTCGCGCACCACGATGAACCAGCTGGGCACCAAGACCAATTGGACGGCTGTCTCAGCTGGTCGTTACCATTCGCTGGCCCTGACCAGTACGGGCGACATGTGGGCCTGGGGCCGCAATTTCGACGGCCAGGTGGGCGACAACACCCTAACCGACCGGTACACGCCGGTGCTCGTTCTCTCGGCGGTCAAGGTGCCTTCGGTCACCACGACCACGTCGACCACTACCAGTACCACGTCGACCACCGGCTCGAGCACGACCACCACATCGAGCACGACCACATCGACAACTCTCGCGACGCCGCAATTCACCGACGTCCCGGTTTCACACCCCTACTACGACGCGATCATCGGCCTCGGCGCCCGGGCTATCATCGGCGGCTACAGCGACCGCACCTTCAGGCCCGACAACCCGGTGCTGCGCATGCAGTTCGCCAAGATGATCGTGGGAGTCATGGACCTCGACGTGAGCGAAGCCTCATGGAACGACGCCACGCGTCCCTTCGTCGACTGCGGTCCCGACGATGCCAACAGCCTCTACCCGCACGACTACATCGCGGTGGCCAAGGCCGGCGGGCTGACCGAAGGCAAGACCCCGACCCACTTCGCGCCCGACGCGCAGATAACCCGAGCGCAGGTGATCACCATGGTGGTGCGGGCGGCACAACGCTCGGAGATCCCGCTGAGGGCGGTCGGCGCCGACTACTCCGGCATCTTCAAGAAGTATGCCGACGCGACACACGGCGCCAACGTGAAGCTGGCCGAATACAACGGACTCCTCGAGGACCTACAGGTGCCCGGCTCGCCGGCGGCGTGGCTCACGGCGCCCGCGACCAGGGGCGATGTGGCCCAGATCCTCTGGAACCTGTTTCAGATGAGCCAGGAGTAGCGCGGGGCCCCCGGCCCAGCAGCCCTCTGATCCTTCTGACTAGTCGATAAGGAGTTCGTCGACGGCGTACCGCCATTTGGGCAGCGGCTGGTCGTCGGCGTAGCCCAGAGGGCAGAGCAGCGCGGGCCGCAGGTTGTCCGGCAGCTCCAGGACGCGGGCGACCTCCTCGGGCGAGAAGTGGCTCATGATGCACGAGGCGAAGCCCATGTCGAAGGCCACCAGTTGCGTCAAGAACGCGGGCAGGTAGGTGTTGGCGAGGGCGTAGCCCGCCCAGGCTTCGGCGGGCATGTGGCCCATCTCGGCCGCGATGCCGTTCACGATGTCGCGGATCGGCTCGGGCACGCCTTCCTGTTGCATGCGTGCCGCCAGCCGGGCCGACAGGCCGCCGAAATCCCGGTCGGCGCAGAAGACCAAGAGATGCGAGCACGACGCGGTCTGTGGCGCGTTGTAGGTGGCTTCCAAGAGTTGCTGCTTGACGGCCGGGTCGGAGACGACCTTCACCCGCCAGGGTTGGATGTTGAGGCCTGAGGGAGAGAGGCGGACGAGTTCGAGCAGTTCGCGCAGCTGGGCCTCGGAGATCGGCCTGCCGTCGAAGTGTTTGGCCGCGTAGCGCCGGGCGATGGTGTCGCGCAACTCCATGGTGTGTCTCCTTGCGATTCGACGTGCCTGTTACCGGGGGAGTACGCGTCCACAATAGTAGTGCTGTCGCCGGCTTGCACGGCGCGTGTCAACGAGCCGGCAGCGCTCCTGCGCCGCCGGGGCCGGTCTGAGGGCCGAAGCAGTGGCGGCGCCCAGACCGGCCCCGGCGCGGAGCTAGGGCTACGACCGCGCGAAGTAGGTGCTGATCTTGGTCGCCTCGGTGTCGATCGTCGCGTCGTCGAGAAGGCCGGACGCCTCGGTCTTGAGCACCTGCACCCAGCGGTCGAGCACCAACTGGGCTTCGCCGCTCAGGTAGAGCAGGCTCTTCAGCTCGGTGAGCTTCTGGTCGTAGAGCGCCTCGAATTCGGTGTTCGCGTGGAAGCGGGTGACGAGGATGTTTTCCTTGCCGTGCGCATCCATTCCCTGACCGGGTTGGCGGACGCCGGCGTCCTGTCGTGGCAGCGCGCCATCGCCCGCGGCGCCGCCCCCGGGCGGCATGCCGTCGCCGGCTGCCGCGCCGTCGCCGGCCGCCGGACTGTCGCCGGCCGCCGCGCCGCCGACGCCTGCCTGGCCGTTCGGACGGGTCTCGATGGCCGTAGCTCCGCCGCCGCGGTTCATGACACCGAAGGCCAGGTTGTGATCCCACGGCACGATAGTGAACATGCGGGAGTCGGGATCGTAGTAGAGGTAGGAGTTGTTGCCGGGTCCGTCGATGTCGTCGAAGTTGCCGAGCAACTCTTCCATGGCCAGGTAGGTGGCGAAGGCGTCGATGTCGAGTCGCTCCGGCAATTCGGCGGCGAAGGTCTCGTCCTCGGAGTTGTTGATGAAGTCCAGAAACTCGATGAGTGGGGCTGAGGTCGGCGTTGTCGTCGCCGGCCTCCTGATCGAAGACTTCCTCGTACGACTCGGGATCGTCTCCGCGGTAGCTGTAGTCGCCGGTGCTCTCGGCCTTGTAGAGCGCCCCCGTTGAGCCGAACGCCTCCTCCATCCACTCGTCGCTGGGCAGCTGCGTGGCCAGACGGATCACCTCGGCGCTGCCGTTGACGCTGAATCGACAGGCCACGCTCTCGACTGAGGCGAGCCCGGCAATGTCGAGCAGTTCGAGTGCGACCGCCTCGTTCAGCGACGTGGACGTGGTGTTCGAGCGGACCACCAGATCGGTCGTCCCTTCGTAGTTCTGACCGTCTACGTACTTGTCGAGGCGGATGAGCCAGGGGAGGCTCTGCGGGCTGTCGGCGGAGACAGCGCCTCCCGGACCGCGGCCACTGCCTCCCTGTTCGCGGAGGCCCATGATCGACGAGTTGCCCTTCAAGCGCACTCCCACGCGCTGGTAGGTCGCGCCGTCGATCGTGACGGTGGCTTCGATCCAGTCCTTGTCGCCACTCTCTGTATACGTTTGGACCATGGCCTCGTAGTCTTGCTCGCTGAACGTGACGCTGATCTCGTGCACGTGCGAGCTGTCGAACAAGGTTTCGCTCTCGTTGCCGCCCAAAGCGGAGGTCTCGGTCGTCGAGGCGGCCGTTGCCGGGGTGGTCTGGCTCGTCTCGACCGTGGCCGCGGTGGTGGACGACGCGGTGCTCACCGTGGTCTCGGCGTTGGCAACCTCACCGCATCCGGTGGCTGTGAGAGCAAGCAGAACAGTGAGTGCGACGGCCGCGCCGCATGCCAGGCGGCGGGGCCAACGGGTGGTCAAGGATGCAGGCATGTGTGCCTCCAAGTGGGGGTCGATCATGGGGCGTAAGCATAGATGGTTCGTCCTAAGCCCCATGTAAAGCAGCCGCGACGCGCCCGGGTGGTCTCCCGCCGGTGCGAAAACGGCAACCGCCCCCTGACTAGTGCCAGATGGTCAGCCCCGTCTGTGAGTCCATCTTGCGGACCACGTTGGGTCCTTGCAGTGTGGTCATCATGATCTCGAGATTGAAGACCACGGTGCCGTCGGCCAGATGGCCGCCGTGGCAGCGGCCCGTCTCGTCGGCGAGCACGATGTGCACGTGGACGATGGGCTGCCCGTTGAGCAGCGACACGTTGCCCCACATGCCGGCCACCTCGAGGCGTTGGTCGAACTCGAGGTCGACCCACTCCTGCTTCGGCTGCTCGTAGTAGCGGATCACTGCCCGCGAAACGGCGCCCACGCCCGAGAGCCACGCCAGGTTGATGTTCTTCGCCACCACGTACTCCTGCAGCTCCTTGAGGAGGTCGCTGCCGAAATCGGGCCTGAGGATGTGGGCCTGGCCTATGGATGCCTGAACGTCGAACATGCCGCCTCCTGGGGTCGAGCGCCTAGTCGTCCCACTTGAACTCGGGAGCCATCCGGCTGGCCCCACGTCTCTTCGGTGAGATCTTCCATCAGGCGTGTCTCTTCGCGCGTCGATCGTCGGTGATGAGAGTCGACGGGTCGCTGAGCAGCCGCACCTCGAGCTCGGAGGCGTCGAGCTTGCCGTCGTCGTTCACGACCGCGTTCTTCTCGCGAAGCTGGAACGCCAGCTCGTCGAGGTCCATGCCTTCGCGGTAGAGCACGACGCGCTCTGCGTTGCTCGGCAGGTCGCGGCGCAGATCGACGAGATATTGGTACCAGACGATGTCCCAGCATATGGTGATGAAGGCGAGTGGATTCGGCCCCGGGGAGCGGGTCACGTTGGCTTTCGGCTTGCCCAGACTGCGGCGCACGTCGCGGACGCGCGTGACGAACGGGCACTCGTTGTAGAACCGCTGGGCCGCCTGTACCTCACCGATCTGGAAAGTGGGCATGTGCTCGAGCGGAGATCTTCGGCCGCTGAGGCCAGGGCCTGGGCAGGGGGAATGAATTGGCCCGTGATCTGTGCCGTGATCTGGCTCTGAGGATGCTCGGCCGGCGGGCTCGGAGCCGGAGCGGCGGCCCGGCCCGAGGGCGAAAGGTCATCCGCGACCGGCGAGATTCTTCGAGCGGCGGCGGCACCGGGACGAACGCCGGCGACGGCTCGGCGGGCGCCTGCCCGGCCTCGGTTGTCTGGGCCGCCTGGCGGCGATCGCGGCCAGTCCGCCGCTCGTCGTCAGGACTGGCGGGCAGCGCACGTATCTCGCGGCGGTCGCGGCCCGACCGGCGTTCCTCGACGCTCTCGGGCTTCTCGGGAGTCTCCCGCGCGACGGGGGTCTCGGATTCGAACGGTGGGGCTACCGGCGGCGGCGCGACGGTTATCTCTGGCACGCTCGGGGCCGGTTGGGCCGGCATAGCGGCGACAGGCAGGGCGGCGACGGATTGTCCGGGGCGAGTGGCTGCGGTCAGCAAGAACTCCGCCTCGGTGAGTTGGGTGCGCGTCTTCTGGAGCTCGTGCTCGAGCTCCCGCACCCGGGTCTGCACAGCCGAGCGGCCCTGCGATTCGGTGATCATCTCGAGGGCGAATCGCTCGAGCGACGCGGCCAGCCTCTCGAGCGCGGCCTGCATCTCGCCTTGGAGCGTGATGAGGTCGGTTACGGGCAGAAGCAGCTCGCGGGTCTTCTCCAATGGGTCGGTCTCTCCAGACGGAGCGGCCTCGGTCTCGGCGGGGAGGTCGGGCCAGACGCTCGGGCGCGACTGTGCTCCACCTGGGGGCGATTCACCGAGGTCAACACCGGAGGCGCACTCGGCGCACAGACGAGCCAGGCTGCCGTCGGCGAACTCCTGGACAACGACCTCATCTCCCAACATAGCTCCGCAAATGTCACACGTAGCGGATTGGGGGGAGAACTCATCAGCAAATGCCATGTGTGCGCCTCCTGGCCGGTTCGCCCCGGCGACCGGCGATGACATATGTTTCGCTTGCTGGCGGCCTTCAGTATAGCAGCAGGGACCTGCGTTGCCCGAGATGCGCGCGGCGTCGCGGCCGGGCCCCTTCTCTTGTAAGATTCGGTGCGGGCAGCCAGCCCATGGAGCGGCCAAATCAGTCCCTGCGGGGGATCGATCCAACATGCTTTTTCCTACAGGGACGTTTGTAGTCTTCTTCGCGGTGGTCTTTGCCGCGAGCTGGGCGCTCGCCCGTTGTCCACGGGCGTGGAAACCGTTCATGTTGGTGGCGGGCTACTTCTTCTACGCCTTCTGGGGGTGGAAGTACGCGCTGCTGCTGGCGGGCTACACGCTCGCAACCTGGGGGCTCGGTCGCTGGCTCGCGACCGCGGCCCGGGGGCGGGGCCGGCTACTCGCGCTGGCCGTCGTGCTCGATCTGCTGCCCCTGGCCTTCTTCAAGTACTACGGCTTCATCGCCTTCAACCTGGCCGAGCTGTTTCACTGGTTCGGCCTGGGCGGTTCGGCCTCGCTGATGCAGGTCGCCATTCCGGTCGGCATCTCGTTCACCACGTTCCGAGGGGTCGCCTATCTGGTCGACATCTACCGGGGCAAGGCGGAGCAGGCCTCGTTGCTCGACTTCAGTCTGTTCATGTCGTTCTTCCCCTACCTCGCGGCCGGGCCCATAACGCGGACGACCGAGCTGCTGCCGCAGATCAAGACCCACGGTGCGACGCGGCAGGTCGATGTGACGAGGGCTCTCTACCTTATCGCCCTGGGACTTGCAAAGAAGGTGGTCATCGGCGATTTCCTCGCGCGCGGCTTGGTCGACGGCGTCTTCTCGGCGCCCGGGCAGCACTCGTCGCTCGACGTGGTCGTGGGAATCCATGCATATGCGGTGCAGATCTACTGCGATTTCAGCGGATACTCCGACATGGCCATCGGGGTGGCGATGCTCCTCGGCTTCGAGTTGCCGGTGAACTTCAACCGGCCCTACACGGCGACCTCGCCGCGTGACTTCTGGCGGCGCTGGCACATCACACTCTCGAACTGGTTGCGCGACTACCTCTACATTCCCCTGGGCGGGAGCCGGAAGTCGAGTCTGGTGACCTATCGCAACGTCGTCGTCACCATGGTGCTCGCCGGTCTCTGGCATGGCGCGGGGTGGACCTTTCTGGTTTGGGGCGCGCTCCACGGCGCCGCGCTCGCCGTGGAGCACTTTCTCGCCGACCGGAGGAAGCGCCGGGGCCTGGGGCCGCCGGCGCCGGGCTTCCTCGGGCGGGCCGTCCGCCGGGTGGCGACGCTCGAGTTCGTGGTCTTCGCCTGGATCTTCTTCCGGGCCGACAGCCTCGAGGCCGCCGGTCGGGTCGATCGCCGCCACGTTCACCGCGTGGACTCGGACGCCCGAAGTGGGCTGGGCGGTGGTCGTCGCCCTCGTCGCCGGGCTTGGCCTGCAGTATCTGCCCGCTCGGTGACCGAGGGCGCGCAGGACTTCGTGTCGCGACGCAGCCCGGTTGTACAGGGCCTCGTCTTCGGTCTGGTGCTGTTCGCCATCATCGGGGTGTTCGGGGCCGAGGGCGTGAGCAACTTCATCTACATCGGGTTCTAGATGAGAGGGCTGCGGATCTTCCGGCATCGCGGCGAGAAAGGCCTCAAGGGCCCGCGCCGGCTTCCTGTGTGGGGTGTGGCTGTGGTGTTGGCGACCGCCGCGGTGGTCATGGCGCTCCTCGGCTCGGAGCCCCTGCACCAGCGCTGCGACCGCATGCCGCCGTCGGTCGCGCGGACGGCGGCGCTCGCCGTCACGGGCGTCGTCGCCGAAGCGAGCCGGGCGCTCCACACCGATTGGCCGTGGCGGCAGGTAGCCACCATGGGGAATGAGTCGGGCAGCGGGGGAGAGGTCGACGGCCCGGGAGGGGAGACCGCAGCCACCATCCCCGTTACCACCGCGCCTGTCGTTACCACATCGACCCCGCCGGCGACCGCGGGAGTGGTGAGCCCGTCTTCGTCGTCGACCACGACAACTCTCAGAGCGACCACCACGACGACGCTCCCGCTGTTCACCGCGCAGAAGCCGTTACGGATACTCGTCGTGGGCGATTCGCTCATGAATCCCATCGGCTACGCGGTCATGCGTCAGAGGGAGACCTACCCGGCTCTCGAGGTGAAGGCCATCACCAAGGCCAGTTCGGGATTCGTGCGCCCCGACTTCTACAACTGGCCGCAGGTGCTCGGTCAGAACGTGGCCGACTTTCATCCCCACGTCACGGTCATGCTCTTTGGAGGCAACGAGAAGCAGGTCATGCGCTACCAGGGCCAGTCCTTCGATCCGTTCTCCGACGCTTGGAACGCCGAGTACGCGAAGCGCGTCGCGCGGGCCATCGAGATATCCACGGCGGCTGGAGCCAGCGTGGTCTGGATCGGGCTGCCGATAATGCGGAGCGGCAAGTTCTCCGAGACTGTGCGGACCCTGAACGCCTTCTACAGCGTCGCGTGCGCCGAACACCCAGGCGCCGACTACATAGACGGATACGCTCTGTTCAGCGACGCCGCGGGCACGTACTCCGCTTACCTCACGAACTCGGCGGGCGAGAACCAGTTGATGCGGTCGGGCGACGGCATCCACTTCACCGATCACGGCGGCGACCGGGTGGCCGAGGCGATCGTCGAGGTGCTGCTCACGCGGTACCGGTTGGAGTGAGAGTCGTGCGTGCGCTCCATAGAGGATGGCGGGTGCTGTTCGTGCTGGGAGCCGTTGGCGCGCTGCTGATCGTTCTGGGGCCGGCCGAAACCGGAGCCGGCGATCGAGGTGCGCCGCGATCATCGACCGGGCTTGGCGGCTCCGCGGCGGCGGATGCGTCGCTCCCCTCGCCGGTCACTACTACCACCACCGTGCCCCCCGCGACGAGTTCGACCGCGACGAGCACAAGCTCCACTACGACCAGCACGACCTCCACCACCCTGCCTCTCTTCACCGGGCAACGTCCTCTCCGCGTGCTTGCCGTCGGCGACTCGCTAATGACCTTTCCCGGCTACGCCCTGGTCGACCAGATGGAGATCTACGCCGGTCTTATCGTCGAGTCGGTCACCAAGCAGAGTTCCGGCTTGGTCAGGCCCGACTACTACGATTGGCCTGAGGTGCTCGGCAGCACCGTGAGGGAGTTGCGTCCGCATGTCGTCGTCGTCCTCCTGGGGGCTAACGACATGCAGCCCGTTCTGCGCGCCGGGCGTCCGGCGGCGCTCTTCACCGAGAACTGGGATGCGGAGTACGCGAAGCGGATCGATCAGTTCATCCAGATAGTCACGGGGTCGGGAGCGAGCGTGATATGGGTGGGGCTGCCTATCATGCGCGATCCAAAGTTCTCCAAGGTCGAGCACCGTCTCAACGAGTTCTATGCGGCCGGCTGCGCGGCGCGCCCGGGGGCGGTCTACATCGACGGCTACGCGCTCTTCGCCGGCGAGGACGGCGCCTATGCCTCCAAGCTCCCAGACGCTTCGGGCGAGGTGCGCCTCATGAGGGCGAAGGACGGCATCCACTTCACCATGGACGGCGCGAGGCGTATCGCCGATGAGGTGGTCGAGGTGTTGCTCCGCAGCTGCCGGCTCGAACTACGGCCGGCGGAGGCCGTGCCGTCGGCCGACCCGGAGTGACGGCGCCACGGGGGATGACGCTCCTAGGTGCCGCCACCGGGTTGCATGCTAGACTTTCGCGTTGCGCGGGGCGCGCAGGCGCTTTGCGCCGGCGCGCCGCCGTTTGTGGTGCAGCTCTCAGCAAGGCGACCCAGGGTGATCGACGTTCGACTCTATGCCCATCTTCCGGCGGCCTCGAGCTCTGGCTCGGCCGAATTCCAGGTGGAGGCTCGTGAGGGCCTCACGGTGAGAGACGTGGTCGCCGGCGCGGGCATCGCACCCGAGGCAGTCGTCATCATCATGGTCAACAACACCCGGACCGATCTCGACGCGCCTCTCGCCGACGGTGATCGACTGGCCCTGTTTCCCGCCGTTTCAGGCGGATGACGTGTCCCATCGCCCGACGGAGGCATCCATGCCCGTAGCCAAGAAGATCGCCCAAGCAGCGCAGAATTCGTCGTGGATCAGGCAGATGTTCGAAGAGGGCGCCCGCCTGGCCGCCAAGCACGGCCGCGAGAACGTCTTCGACTTTACGATAGGCAATCCGAGCCTGGAGCCACCCGCCGATTTCTGCCAGATCGTCGAGGACCTGCTGCGCGAGCCCAAGGCGGGTACCCACGGCTACATGTCCAATGCGGGCTATTGGGAGTCGCGCCAGGCTGTCGCCGTGTCGGTGGCGAAGGAGCAGTGCGCGCCGGTTGGGCCGGAGCATGTGCTGATGACCGTCGGGGCGGGTGGATCGCTCAACGTGATTCTCAAGGCCATCCTCGATCCGGGCGACGAGGTCATCGTGCCCCGGCCATACTTCATGGAGTACGCCTCGTATGTCGACAACCACGGCGGCGTTTTGCGGCCGGTGGCCGCTACGTCCGACTTCCTCCTCGACCTCGAGGCGATCGAGGCGGCCATAGGCCCCGCCACACGGGCGGTGCTTGTCAACTCGCCCAACAACCCCACCGGGCGAGTCTATCCCGAAGCGTCGCTCCTGGAGTTGGGCAGGCTCCTCGACCGCAGATCGGCCGAGAGCAGCCGAATCATCTTCTTGGTGTCGGACGAGCCCTACCGTCAGATCGTCTACGACGGGGTGCACGTGGCGGCGCTCATGCCGGCCTATCGGAACACCATCATCGCTTCGAGCTACTCGAAGGCACTGTCGCTCGCCGGCGAGCGCATAGGTTTCGTCGCCGCCAACCCCGCCATCGAGGATGTCGGAGTGCTCATGGATGGGCTCATCCTCGCGAACCGTATCCTCGGGTTCGTCAACGCGCCGGCCCTGATGCAGCGCGTGGTGGCCCGTATGCAGAACTGCTGCGTCGACATCACCCCCTACAAGCTCAATCGCGACACCCTCGTCGACGGATTGACCGAGGCCGGTTTCAAGGTGGTCAAGCCTGAAGGAGCGTTCTACCTGTTTCCCGAGTCGCCGATCGACGACGACGTGGCCTTCTGCCGCGAGATGCAGGAGCATCTCGTTCTGGTGGTGCCGGGGAGGGGCTTCGGCCTGCCCGGTCACTTCCGCATGGCCTACTGCGTCGCGCCCGAGGTCGCGGAGAGGTCGCTCCCCGCTTTCGCCGCGGTGGGTGAGAAGTACTCCAAGTAGCCGGCGCTACCTGCCGGCGCCCGCGCTGGCTGGTCGCCACGCTGGTCGTGTCGCTCGCGGGCGCCGGCATGGTAGCGCTCGGGCGAGAGCGCGACTAGAGAGCAGCCGCCGGGCCGTCAGATAGAGGCGCTTCGCGGCCGGCTACGGCAGTTCGCGGTAGCTGAGTGTCTCGATCGTGATCTCATAGACCAGGGTCATGGATAGAACTCGCTCGTCGAACGGCTGTCCGGCCATGCTGGGGTCGTACTTGGCGACGAGAGCGTCGAGCGCGTCCGTCCGTTCGGCGAGATCCTCCAGGAGCCTCGCAGAGCCTTCGGCCACGATCGAGCCGAAGGCGAATCCATCGGAGCACGGCTTATCGCCCTGCTTGAAGCGCTCGCCCGCCGAAGCGGTCACGCATATCCGCCCGTTGGCGCAGAGAGCCGCCGACTTCCGGCCCTCTCCGGTGTGGAACAGCAGGCGCCCGTGAGGAGGGGGGGAGTCGACGTAGGCGAAGTTGAGCGGCACGACGTAGGGCAGGCGGCCGTCGACCATGGCGAACGAGGCGAAGGGCGCGCGTCGCAGCAGTTCGAGCGCCTTTGCGCGCTCGCCCGCGCCCGCATCCTGAGGTATCGCCAAGGGGGTCTCGTCCGCCATTTTTCCCCGCCTTCCGTGCTCGCGCTTTCGGAACGAACGATAGCGCATATGGTTCAATGAACCCATGAAGTACGTGATCCTGATCATCGACGGCGCTTCGGGCTGGCCGGCCAAGGCGCTCGGCGGGCTGACCTCGCTCGAGGCGGCGCGTACTCCGAACCTCGACCGCCTGGCTCGTGAGGGCACGCTCGGCGTCTCCTACAACGTCCCCGAGGGAATGGAACCGTCGAGCGCGGTCGCCTGCATGAGCCTCATGGGGTTCGACCCTGTTCTCTACTACGGCGGCCGGGGGCCCATTGAAGCGATGGCGATGGGGATCGAGCTCGAACCAGGCCAGGTCGCCATGCGCTGCAACCTCGTGACCGTCGCCGACGGGCTCATGGCCAGCTACTCGGCCGGCAACATCTCTTCGGCCGAATCGGCGGAGCTGATAGCCGCGCTCCGCGAGGGGCTGAACGACTTCCTCGCCGGCGATAGCGCCGCCGGCGGAGAGGCGGCGGCGTCGCGCATGCGGCTCTACCCGGGCGTCAGCTTCAGGCACATACTCACGATCCACGACGGGGCCGACCTGCTCGACACGGCTTTCACGGCGCCTCACGACATCGCCGGGCGGCCGGTGGCGGCAAGCGCGCCACGCGGCCCGGGAGCGGCTCTCGTGACGGAGTTGATGGAGCGGTCGAAAGAGATTCTCGCCACCCATCCCGTCAACAAGGCCCGGCGCGAGCGGGGTGCGCCCGCGGCGACCCAGATGTGGTTGTTCTGGCCGGGCATGCGTCCCGGTGGCATGCCCACGTTCGCCGAGAAGTTCGGCGGCATTCGCGCCTCCCTCACCACCGGAGTCGATCTTCTGCGCGGCCTGGCTATGCAGACCGGGGTCGACATTCTCAGGGTAGCGGGTGTCACCGACGCCGGTGACAACGATTTCTCCGGGCAGATGGCCGCGGGCTTGGCCTCGCTCGAGAGTCACGACATGGTATTCGTTCACGTCGAGGCGCCCGACGAAGCGGGCCACGCGGGCGACGTCGAGGGCAAGGTGCGGGCCATCGAGCGTACCGACGAGCTCATGGTGCCGCAGGTTATCGCCCGCGCCGAAACGGACGGCGACCTGCGGCTCCTGGTGACGCCCGACCATCCGACGCCACTCGAACTGAGGAGCCACGTGTCCGAACCCGTGCCCTTCGTGATGTGGGGGCCCGGCTTCGAGGCCAACGGAGCCACGGCCTACAGCGAGGCCGAGGCCCGGGCCACGGGCTTCGCAGTGACGCCGGGCCACCTGCTCATGCCGGGCTTCATCGAAGGCCGGCCGGCGGCATGCGCCGCGCCGCGGGCGGGCGCATCGCCAGAGCCGTGAAGCGCCGCGATTGGTTCGAGGAGTATCTGCACCGGCGCGCACGCGCGTCGCAGGCCCGCGCGCACGAGCCGGCCGATCCGAAGCGGCGAGTCAATCTGATCCTGCGTCTTCTGGGGGTCATCGTGCCCATGGTCTTCTGCTATGGGCTTGGAGCCTTCTATCTCGGTAGGCAGGGCAACGAGGTCGGTTACTGGATCGCGAGATCGCTCGGCGGCGCCGCCTGGCTGGGGTTGACGGCCGCGCTCGCCGTGCGGCGCGATTGGCCGGGCGTGGCGCTCACCACCGTGATCTACGCTTTCATCGACGCCTGGCTGTGGATGACGGTCACGCCCGCCTAGAACGGTGGGGGCGAAACGCGTGGGGCCGAGGCGGCCTCAGGCCGCCTCGGCCCCACGAAGGTTGCTGAACGACGACGCGGCGCCTTGGCGCCGCCCGGCCGTCAGCCCATCTTCTCGAATTCGTCCTTGCTAGCCCCGCAGTCCGGGCAGGTCCAGTCGTCAGGAAGCTTCTCGAAGGGAGTTCCCGGGGGGATGTCCTGCGTGCTGTCGCCCTCAGCGGGGTCGTAGATGTATCCGCATAACAGGCACTGCCACTTGTCCATCGGTCGATCCTTTCCGGTAGGTCGATCGAGGGGCCCGTCAGGCCCGCTCTCTACAAGGCAGTTTGAATCCATTCGGTGGCGGAATCAACCCCTGTCTCGAGCGGCTCCGCGTGGCTTCGCATTCGTATTGTGCATGTCAGCATCGGTGGTATTCACTCTATAGGAAAGCGGTGAGCTGCCAGGCGATATCACGGCTTCATATTCCTTGACGCGGTACTGGGCTGTTCTGTAGCATAAAGTTCTGGATTTGGCCGGTTGGGGCCTTTCTTGGGGTTGAACTCCTCGTAAGGACTCGGTGCGATACGTAGCTTTGCCGACGGAACTCGACTAACCGGTGCGAGGTAACGATCCAGGGTGGTCGCAGCAGCGCTGCGACGCGACTGAGGACGATTCATCGTGCCATTCAGCGTGTGTCCGGGAGCCGCGGTCTCGTCTCGAATCGAGTCAAAGTACAACCGCCGCGTGCGCCGACAAGGAGGCAATGCTGCATGGAATCTAAACGACCTAATACAGCGACCCGCAGTTGGAAGAGGACACTCCTCTTCTTCGTGGCGGTGATCGCCTCGTTGCTGGCCTTCGCGCCGGCGGCGCTGGCCTCGGAAGGCGGTGGGGGAGAGGCCAGCCTGGTCTTGCCCGACCTCGGCCTGGTCGAGCTTCCACGGGATTTCCGGTAGCCTCCTTCTTGCTCTCGGTCTCATCATCTGCGGGCTCGGTCTGGTCTTCGGCATCGTGATCTTCTATGCCGCTGCGCAAGCTGCCCGCGCACCGTTCGATGATGGAGATCTCGGAGCTCATCTGGCAGACCTGCAAGACCTACCTGCTCAAGCAGGGCCAGTTCCTGATCCTCCTGTGGGTGTTCATCGCCATCGTCATCGGAGTCTACTTCGGCGCCCTGAGCGATTTCTCGGCGGGGAAGGTTATCATCATCCTTCTCTTCAGCATCCTCGGTATCCTCGGTAGCTACGGCGTGGCCTGGTTCGGCATCAGGGTGAACACCTACGCCAACTCGCGCACGGCTTTCGCCAGCCTGAGGGGCAAGCCGTACGACATCCATGCCATCCCGATGAAGTCGGGCATGAGCGTGGGCATGATGCTCATCAGCGTCGAGCTCATCATCATGCTCATCATCCTCATCTGGATCCCGCGTGACAACGCCGGCGCCTGCTTCATCGGCTTCGCCATCGGCGAGTCGCTGGGCGCGGCCGCTCTGAGGATCGCCGGCGGTATCTTCACCAAGATCGCCGACATCGGCTCCGACCTCATGAAGATCGTCTTCAACATCAAAGAAGACGATGCCCGTAACCCGGGTGTCATCGCCGACTGCACCGGCGACAACGCGGGCGACTCGGTCGGCCCCAGCGCCGACGGTTTCGAGACCTACGGCGTCACCGGCGTGGCTCTCATCACCTTCATCATCCTGGCGGTGACCGATCCTCTCGTCCAGGTCTCGCTCCTGGTCTGGATCTTCGCCATGCGCGTGATGATGATCGTCTCGAGCGGTGGGTCGTACTTCCTCAACTCGGCCGTGACGAAGGCCCGCTACAAGAACGCCAAGAAGATGAACTACGAGGGCCCGCTGACCTCTCTGGTCTGGCTCACCTCGATCGTTTCCATCGTCCTGACGTTCATGGTGTCCTACTTCCTCATCGGCGGCAGCACCGACGTAGGCCAGGCGCACGGCGACTACTGGTGGATGCTCTCCATCATCATCAGCATGGGCACGCTTGGCCGGCGCGCTCATTCCCGAGCTCGTCAAGGTCTTCACCTCCACCAAGTCGAAGCACGTCAAAGAAGTCGTCGTCGTCGGCCAAGGAGGGAGGACCTTCGCTCGACATCCTCTCCGGATTCGTGGCCGGTAACTTCAGCGCCTACTACATCGGCTTCGCCATCATGGTGCTGATGGGCGTGGGCTACGTCGTCAGCACTCAGGGGCTCGAGCGACATCATGCTTGCCCCGGCCGTGTTCGCCTTCGGTCTGGTGGCCTTCGGCTTCCTGGGCATGGGCCCGGTGACCATCGCCGTGGACTCCTACGGACCGGTCACCGACAACGCTCAGTCTGTCTATGAGCTGTCGACCATCGAGCAGATCGACGAACGTCGACGCTGAGATCGAGAAGGACTTCGGCTTCAAGCCCCAGTGGGACGTGGCCAAGGACAACCTCGAAGAGAACGACGGCGCGGGCAACACCTTCAAGGCGACCGCCAAGCCGGTGCTCATCGGCACGGCCGTGGTCGGCGCCACCACGATGATCTTCTCCATCATCATGAACCTGACGAGTGGACTTGAAGAGAACGTGGACAAGCTGTCGCTGCTCTATCCGCCGTTCCTGCTGGGCTCATCATGGGCGGCGCCATGATCTACTGGTTCACCGGTGCGGCCACGCAGGCCGTGACCACCGGCGCCTATCGGGCGGTCGAGTTCATCAAGAAACACATCAAGCTCGATACCGAAGAGGGCAGCGCCAACGTCGAAGACAGCAAGAAGGTGGTCGGCATCTGCACGCAGTACGCGCAGAAGGGCATGATCAACATCTTCCTGGCCGTGTTCTTCGGTACGCTGGCCTTCGCCTTCCTCGAGCCGTTCTTCTTCATCGGCTACCTGATCTCCATCGCCGTGTTCGGTCTGTATCAGGCCATCTTCATGGCCAACGCCGGCGGCGCCTGGGACAACGCCAAGAAGATCGTGGAAACCGACATGAAGGAGAAGGGCACCGAGCTGCACGCGGCGACGGTCATCGGCGACACGGTGGGCGACCCGTTCAAGGACACCTCTTCGGTGGCCATGAACCCCATCATCAAGTTCACCACCCTGTTCGGTCTGCTGGCGGTCGAGTTGGCGGTGAGCATCGCCGACGGCCAGGGCGATCACGTCGCTCACCTAGATCCTCGCCGCGGTGTTCTTCCTGATCTCGGTCTACTTCGTCTGGCGTTCGTTCTACGGCATGCGCATCAAGAAGAGCGCGTAGGCAGCCGCAGCGTCGCGCAGCTACGCGACCGGTCAGCCGGCCGCGGAAGCGATAGGTGTTTGTTCGCCGCCCGCCGCACTCAGGTGCGGCGGGCGGCGTCTTTGTGTCTTGACGTGACCGGTGGGCAGGGGGAAAGTGGGTCTATTCGCTGTCTGCATAGGAGGATAGGTGAGACCGGGTTCAACTCTGAAGCGGGTTCTCTTGGGGCGCCCCGTCGCAACGGCCGAGGAGGCCCAGGAGCGGCTGGCAAAGAAGTTCGCGCTACCGGTCTTCGCCTCCGACGCCATCTCGTCCACAGCCTACGCGACCGAGGAGATCCTGCTCGCGCTGGTGCTCGCCGGCGCCGTGGCGCTGAGCCTTTCGATCTACATCGCCGTCGCGGTGGTCGTTCTTCTGGTCTTCGTGGCGCTCTCGTACCAGCAGACTGTCCGGGCCTATCCGAACGGCGGCGGGTCGTACGTGGTGACTCGAGAGAACCTGGGCCTCGCGCCGGGCATGGTGGCGGCCGCGTCGCTGCTCGTGGACTACGTCATGACCGTCGCGGTGAGCGTCGCCTCGGGTGTCGCGGCTATTCTCGCCGCGTTTCCGTCGGTGGCGGGTGATATCAGCGCACATCCCGACCGTAACCGGGTGCTCATCTGCATCGGCCTGATAGTCCTCGTAACGCTCGCGAACCTCCGTGGTCTGCGCGAGTCGGGACGACTCTTCACCATACCCACGTACGCGTTCATTCTATTGTGCGGCGGCCTCGTGGTCGTCGGCTTCATCCGCTGGCTGTCGGGCGACCTTCATGCGCAGCCGGTCTCACAGACGGGCAGTACCGTGCAGGGCATGGCCATGCTGTGGATCGTGCTGCGAGCGTTCTCGGGCGGGTGCTCCGCCATGACCGGGACCGAGGCCATCTCCAACGCCGTCCCGGCATTCAAGCCGCCCGAAAGCAAGAACGCCTCCATCACGCTTGGCTTCATGGCTGCCATTCTGGCCTTCCTGCTTCTCGGAGTCACCGCTCTCGCCCAGGGCTTGAAACTGGCTCCCCAGGAGGGCACGACGGTCATCGGCGAGATCGGCCACGCGGTCTACGGCGGTGGCTTCTTCTTCTACGCTCTGCAGGTCGCGACCATGTTCATTCTCGTGCTGGCCGCGAACACCAGTTTCACCGGGTTTCCCCGCCTGGCTTCGGTGCTCGCGCGCGACGGTCTCATGCCGCGCCAGTTCATGAACCGTGGCGACAAGCTCGTCTTCTCCAACGGCATCCTGGGACTGATGCTCGCCTCCATAGTCATCTTGGTCATCTTCAGGGCGAAGACCCACAGCCTCATCCCGCTCTACGCGGTGGGGGTGTTCACCAGCTTCACGCTGTCGCAGACGGGAATGGTCGTCCGCTGGCTGCGCTTGAAGACTCCTGGGTGGCGGAGGCGGGCGGCCATGAACGGCATCGGCGCGTTCTTGACCGGGGTGGTCACCATCGTCGTGCTGGTCACCAAGTTCGTGCACGGCGCCTACATCGTCATCATCGCGGTAGGCGTGCTCATCGCGGCCTTCTACGTCGTCCAGCGTCACTACAAGCGGGTGGCCCGCTTTCTAGAGCCGCAGAACGAGCAGGAACTCGAACGGCTGGGACGCGTGGCGGTGTCGCACCCGCGGACCACGGTGGTGCTCTTCGTGTCGCAGGTCAACGAACTGAGCGCCCGGTCGCTCGCCCTCGGCCGGAGCCTCGCGCCCGACGACTTCCACGCGGTGACCATCGCGAGCGATTCGGAGCGCGTGCTGGCCCTGCAGCGCACCTGGGCCGAGATGGAGATCGACGTGCCTCTTGTGGTCGTGGACTCGCCCTACCGGGAATTCACGCGTCCGGCGGTCGAATACGTGAGGTCGCTCAAACCCAGCGGGCGGCACACCATAACGGTGATGGTGCCGGAGTTCGTCGTCGAGCACTGGTGGGAGAACTTCCTCCACAACCAGAACGCCCTTCGTCTCAAAGCCGTCTTGCTCGGGGTGCCCTGGGTGGTCGTCATCAGCATTCCCTTTCACATCGGAGCCGGCGGCGCCGCGGCGAGCGCCGCGGATGGACCGGTCGGGCCGTCCTCCTAAGACTGTGGTGTCTCGGGCTCTCGAGCCTCCTGGAGCCTCGCCAGGTCGCTCTCGCGCCCTATGAGCACGAGCACGTCGCCGGCCGCTAGGCGGAAATCCGGTCCGGGCAGGAACTCGAGATCGTCAGGGTCGACCCGATGGACGGCGATAACGAAGACGTTGAAGCGCGAACGCAGACCCAGCTCGGCCAGGGTGTGGCCCTGGAAGGGAGCCGGTAGTTTGGTCTCGGTTACCTGGTAGTCGCGTCCGAGGGGCACGAAGTCGAGCAGATTGGGATTGTTGATGTGCGCGGCCACCCTGCGAGCCGTCTCGCGCTCGGGAAAGATGATTTCGCTCGCGCCCACCTGCTGCAGCACGACCGCGTGGTCGTCGGTGAGCGCCTTCACTCGGATCACCGGCACGCCGAGACGCTTGAGGTAGAGCGTGCAGAGGATGCTCGCCTCCAGGCTTTCGCCCATGCTGATGATAGCTTCGTCGATGTCGTCGGAGATGACCGACGCGAGCGCCGACTCGTCGCGGATGTCGAGGGCCCGGGCGTGGTGCACGTGATCGCTGATCTCGTTCACGAGTTCCTGGTCGCGGTCGATCGCGAGCACCTCGCAGTTGCGGCTGAGGCTGAGGGCGAGTTCCCGGCCGAAGTGCCCCAGACCGATGACGCATATCTGTTTCTTGCGCTTGCTCATCCGATCATTACCTTTCCTTCGGGCAGGCCGACGCGGGACGGCCTGCGGTAGATAGCGAGGCTGACCAGGGTGAGCGGTCCGAGCCGCCCGACGTACATGGTCGCGATGATCCAGATCTTGCCGGCGACGCTGAGCCCGGCCGTGGTGGTGGTGGTGGAGAGGCCGACCGTGCCGAACGCGGAGATCTGCTCGAACAAGAGGTTCTGCAGCCCGATGCCCTCCCTGCCCATCTCGGTGGCGGCGAGAACCAGCACGCCGACGAGGTTCCAGACTATGGCGAGCGCGAACAGCATCTCGGCGCTCTTCACGAGGTCGCGACTCAGCCTGCGACCGAGTCAGTGCGCATCGTCGCGTCCGGTGACGTAGCTGCGCATGCGGGCGGCGAGCACCGCGAGCGAGGTGGTCTTGATGCCGCCCGCGCACGATGCGGGGGAGCCGCCTACGAACATGAGGCCGACGATGATGAGGAGCGAAGCGAGCGGCAGCGCCCCGACGTCGACCGAATTGAAGCCGGCGGTGCGGGCCGAGACCGACTGAAAGAGGGCGGCCGAGATACGGTCGCCCCAGGTAGCCTCGCCTGAGGTGAGGCCAAAGAGGAGTATCACGCGCGGCGCCGCCGAAGACCAGCACCGGCTCGTTCGCAGCACCAGATTCGTGTGAAGGCTGATACCTCCAGGGACCGCCGCGCTCACGTCGCCGGATCGATTCGCGCCAGGTCGCCGAACAGCTCGTGCAGCACCGTGAAGCCGAGTCCGCCGAAGACGACGAGGAGGGCGATGATTGCCATGAACATGTGATTGCCGCGTACGTCGACGAGGTTGTTCGGGAGGATGGAGAACCCGGCGTTGCAGAACGCCGAGATGGCGTGAAAGACGGCCGACCACGCGGCTGCTCCGCTCTCGCTGCTCGGTAGCAGCGCCAGGAACAGGGCGAGCGTTCCAAGAGCCTCGAGGGCCAGGGTGACGCTGATTATCTGCCAGAAGCGCCGCTTGAAGTCGCGAGCCGCGTCGTTCTGAAACAGGGAGTCGTGCAGCGCCGCGCGCGCACGGAGCGACAGGCGGCGGCGCAGCAAGGTGACGGCCATGGCCGCGTATGTCATCACTCCGAGGCCACCGATCTGGATGAGGATGAGGATCACCACTTGCCCGGCGACGGTGTAGTCGGCGGCGGTGTTGACCGTAGTGAGCCCCGTCACGCATACGGCGGAGGTCGACGTGAAGAGCGCGTTGAGGTAGCTCACGGCGTGGGGGTCGTGCGACCACGGCAGCCACAGCAGGAGCGACCCGACGAGGATGACGACCAAGAAGCCCGCGATCGGGACGATCTGGGGTAGCCGGAGCACGACCGCGCCTTGGCGGGAGATCTTTCGGAGAGCGTGCGACAAGAAGTCCATTGCGGGCTCCATGGTACCTCAGGCGAGGCGCACCCGAAGGCGCTCAGACGGGAGTGGCGGCGCCTGAATCGCTGCTATGCTACGCAATCATGTATGTAGTCATCGTAGGCGCCGGTGAAGTCGGCCTCCATATCGCGGGGTTCCTCAGCTCAGGAGGGCCAGAAGGTCGCGCTCATCGACCGCGACGCCGATCGCCTCGGCGAGGTCGGACGAGGAGCATCGACGCTCTCACGGTGGTCGGCAACGGCGCCAGCAAGCGCGTGCTCTCCGAGGCCAATGTCAAGCAGGCCGACATCCTCATCGCGGTGACCGACTCCGACGAGGTCAACATGATCGCCTGCATGGCGGCCAAGAGGGTGGGGGTGCCGCTGACCATGGCGAGGATCCGCAACGCCGACTACCTCGATTCCACCGACGCGGTCTCTTCGGAGTTCACGGGCATCGACTACGTGATCCAACCCGAAGCGGCCGTGGCCGAGGAGATCGGCCGGCTGGCCGACTTCGCCGGGGCGCTCGAGGTGGAGTTCTTCGCCGGCGGACAGGCGATGATGGTCGAGGTGAAGATCGCCGCCGGCAGCCGTTGCGCGGGCAGGGCGATCGCTCGACATGGATCTGCCCCGGCAGGCGCTCGTCACCGGCGTCCTCAAGGGACGAACCATGGTCATCCCCCGGGGCGGCACCGTTCTCGACGCCGGCGAGCGGGTGTTCCTCGCCGGCCAGCCGGCGGCGGTCAGAAGACGCGGCGGGTGTGCTGTCGCTGCAGACCAAGACGCCGAGGAACTGCATCCTACTGGGGTGCGGCGACATGGGGCTTCCCATCGCCAGGGTCCTTGAATCGCGCGGCATACGTCTGACGGTGTTCGAGAAGGACTACGAGCGATCGGTGGCCGCCGCCACGGAGCTCGACAAGGCCTTGGTTCTGCATGACGAGGGGCTCTCGGAGCACGTGCTCATCGCCGAGGGCATCAAGGATGTGGATCTGTTCATCGCGGCGACCGGCGACGACCGCCTCAATATTCTCGCGTCACTCCAGGCGAAGCGGCTGGGTGTCGGGCGCACGATATCCATCCTCGAACGGGGTGAGTTCTCCGATATCCTCGAGGCTACCGGTGTCGACGTGGCTATCAGCCCGCGCCGCTTGACGGCGTCGGCGGTGGTGAGGCTGCTTCGAGTCGGAAAGGTGATGAGCGCGGCCCTTCTCGATAAGTCGGCCGGTGAGGTGCTCGAGTACCTCATACCCGAAGGCAGCCCGCTTGTGGGCGTTCCCCTGCGGGAGACCCAGTTTCCGGCGGGCAGCATCCTCGGGATTCTGAAGAACTCGGCCGGAGTCGAGGTCGCGCGTGGCGATACCGTGCCGGCAGCGGGCGACGTCGCAGTCGTTTTCGCCGCTACCGACGCGGTGCCCGCCGTCGAGAAACTGTTCACCGCGCGCCGCTTTCGGCGTCTGCACTAGATGCGCATCAACTTCCGCTTCGTCGGTCACCTGACCGGTGTCGTGATCCTGGTGGTGGGGGCCGGCATCTTGGTCTCGGCAGGCGTGTCGGCTATCTACGGCGATCAGGACATGGCGGCGCTCTTGATATCGGCAGGCATCGCTTTGGCCGTCGGGGCTCCTCTCTATCTCGTTACCCGCCTGGGGTCGCGCACGAGCATCGGCTACCGCGAAGGCTTTCTCTCGGTCGGTCTCGGCTGGATAGCCGCCATGGTCTTCGGGGCGATCCCCTACATCGTCTACGGCATGATCGGGCCGCTCGACGCGCTCTTCGAGAGCATGTCGGGCTTCACCACGACCGGCGCCAGCGTTCTCACCGACTACGATCAGCCACACGGCGTCATGTTCTGGCGCTCTCTCACCCACTGGTACGGGGGCATGGGCATTATCGTCCTCTTCATCGCGGTTCTCAGACCTCTCGGCGCGGGCGCGATGCGCCTCTTCTCAGCGGAGAGCCCGGGTCCGGTGTCTGAGAGACTTACGCCGCGCATCCGCGACACAGCCCGCAACCTGTGGCTCATATACGCGGGCATCACCGTGCTCAACGTGGTGCTTCTGTGGGCTTTCGGAATGGGCCTGTTCGACGCGATCTGCCACGCGTTCGGCACCCTGGCGACCGGCGGCTTCTCCACGAAGGAGACGAGCATCGCCGCCTATCACAGTCTGCCCCTCGAGATCGTGACCGTGATCTTCATGTTCATCGCGGGTGGCAACTTCGCCCTCTACTACGCGGTGATCCGCGGACGGCCCTCGCGCCTCTACCGCAATCCCGAATTCCTGGCATACGCCGGCATCATGGCAACCAGCGTGGTGGTTATCGCCATAAGCCTCATTATCGCGGGGAGCCACTTCAGCGCCGGGTCACGCGTTCCGTGAGTCGCTGTTTCAGGTGGCCTCCATCCAGACCACCACCGGATATGTCACGGCCGACTTCAATGTCTGGAATTCCTTCGCGAAGACCATGCTGGTCCTGCTCATGATCATCGGCGCCTCAGCGGGTTCGACCGCCGGGGGCCTCAAGGTCGCGCGGGTTGTCGTTCTCGCCAAAAGCATCAGGCACGAATTGACGCGGCAGATGCATCCGCAGGCCATTCTGCCGCTCAAGATCGGCGGCCGGATCGTGCCAGAATCGGTGCGCATGAACGTTCTCGGCTACTTCGTGCTCTATATGGTCATCTTCATGGCCGGCACACTGGCCGTGGCCGCTACCAACGTCGATCTGGTGACCGCGGGAACATCGGTGGCGGCGACTCTCAACAACATCGGGCCTGGGCTCGAAGCCGTGGGCGCGATCATGAACTACTCTCTTATGGACGGCTTCGCTAAAGTGGTGCTCATCATCATGATGGTGGTCGGACGCCTAGAGATCTTCGCCATCTTGGTTCCTCTCACACGCGCGTTCTGGAGGCGCTGATCGTCTTTCTCGATGGCGGGTTGTCAGCCGCCGGCGCTCGCGCGAGGACCGTCTCCTGAGAGTAGTATGGAACGGCAACGAGCCGCTCGCGGGCGCGAGGCGCATATCAGTAGGGTCGAGGACGCCGTGGCGAGGTTCGGACCGGCGCGTGAAACGGGAGGAATGACGTGAGCGAGTCCGGAAGGACTTGGGTAGAGGCCGACCTGGTGGTCTCGGGTGCGGGCGAGCTCTTGACCTGCGCTCGCACGGGCGCCGCTTCAGGGCCGCGTTCAACACTTGGCGTGATCGCGGGGGGCGCCGTCGCGGCGCGCGAAGGCCGCATCGTCTGGGTAGGGCCGGGCAGCGCGCTCCGTGAGGAAGTCCGCCTCGCGCGCGGCGGACAGGAGATCGACGCCGACGGTCGCGTCGTCATGCCGGGTCTGGTGGAGTGCCACGCTCACCTCGCATTCGCGGGCGACAGGGCCGATGAGTTCCAGTTGCGCGTGAGCGGCAATACCTATCAGCAGATAGCCGCCGCCGGCGGCGGCATCATGAGCACCGTTCACGCGACCCGGTCGGCCTCCGACGAGATGCTGCGGGCGCTGACCCGGCGCAGGCTCGACCACTTCCTGCGCTACGGCGTGACCACGGTCGAGGCCAAGAGCGGGTACGGCCTGTCGCAAGAGCAGGAGATCCGCATGCTCGAGGTCTACCGCGACGTCTCGGCGGCTCATGCCGTCGACGTCGTACCGACGCTGCTGGCAGGCCATGCGGTGCCGGTGGAGTACGCCGACCGCCCCGACGACTACATCAAGATGGTCTCGAAGCGGATGATCCCAGCGGCGGCGAAGCACCATCTCGCCACATTCTGCGATGCTTTTCTCGAAAAGGGAGCATTCAACGTCGACCAGTGCCGGCGTTTGCTCGAGGCCGGGCTGGAGCACGGACTACTGCCGAAGCTACACGCCGATCAACTCAGCTACGGCGGGGGCACGGAGTTGGCCGCTCAGGTGGGCGCGGTCTCGGTCGACCATCTGGATCACGTCAGCGACGCGGGCATCGCGGCGCTGGCGGCGCCCGACGGCCCGCACCGGGTGCCGGTGGCGGTCCTGCTGCCAGGGGCTACCTTCTTCTTGGGCGAGGGCGGCTACGCACCCGCCCGTCGCCTGCTCGACGCCGGCGCCCGTGTCGCGCTCGGTACCGATCTCAACCCCGGCTCGAGTCCGACCCAGAACCTCTGGCTCATGGCCACCATGGGCTGCTCGGCCCTGCGCATGACCGCCGACGAGGTGATCAGGGCGATCACCATCGAAGCGGCGGCCGCCCTGGCCCTCGACCACGAGGTGGGGAGCCTGGAAGTGGGCAAGAAGGCCGACATCCTGATCCTCGAAGAGACGCGCGCGGCCGAGGTGCCGTATCGGTACGGCATGAACCCCGTCTGGCGGGTGTTCAAGGAAGGCCAGTTGGTCGTCAAGCGCGGGTTCGCCAACGAAGTCTAGGTGGCCGCGGCGCCGCGCCTTCGGCGCGGCGCGGGCTGCGGAGTGCCGGTCGCCGATTGCGAACTGATCGGCTTGGTGCCGGCGGCGGTGTTCGAGGACACCATACGCCACTACCTGCAAGTGCCCGGTTTCTCGGTGAAGCAGGTCATCGAGAGCCGTTTGCTCGAAGACCGGCCGGCCACCGGCTGAGCGACCGCCGACCCGCTCGACGAGCGGCCCGGTCCCGAGCTACCCCGCACCGCCCGGGAACGCCCGGTCGCTTTTCGCCCGCGCCGGGGCCGGGCGCCCGTCCGATGGGCGCCCGCCCGATGACCGTCCGCCGGCCGTCCGCCGGGTGCCGCCGGCCACCGGGCTGTGGTATGGTCGCGCCAACAACGGCCGACTACCCAGAACGGACCCCGACCGATGATACGAACGATCATTTTTCACCACCTGCACGATATGAACGACCTTCCGGCGGCGGAGCGCTGGTTCTACCGCTACCACATTCCCGAGGTGCTGCGTAGCCGGCCCCTCAGCTACCTGAGCTACCGCGCGGTTCCGGCTCCCGCTGGGGCGGAGGCCTACGGTCTCTACAACTACAAGATGCACGAGAACGTGCACGCCCCCGAAGGCGAGACCAAGATGGCCCTCCTCTCCATGACGCCGGAGGTGGTGCCGCTCAAGGTGATCATGGTCAACGTGCCGGTCGCCGCCACCGAGGACTTTCTGGGCGCCGGCCTGTCCTTCGAGAACAAGACGATCCTCCGCTGGGTCACGGTTCACCGCTATCCCGAGGGAGTGAGCGCCGAGGAGGGCGACGACTGGTTCGTGAACGTGCACGCGCCCGAGGTTATGCGGCAGCCCCGGCTGACCCGGTTCTTCAGTTACCGCGTGCTGCCGTCACAGGTCCCCGTGCGCAAGGGCGCGTCAAAATTCTTGCATGCGCGTTCGGAGGTGTCGTCCAACTGGCACCGAGTGTCGGAGCTTTGGTACGAGAACGGCGCCGGCTGGGCCGAGTCGGTTGTGCATGCGCCACCGACGTACACCAGGCCCCCGTGGAGCACCCGCGCTGCGTACCCGTTCTTGGAGCCCGGCGTGGATTTCGCCAGCATATTCATCCTCGAACGGCCGACCGACGACTGGGTGCGCGAGATCACGCCTCTCTACGTCTAGCCCTCTAGCAGGCCTCGCCCATGTAGAGCGACTCGAGGCGGGGGGATTGCCACGTAGCTCCTCGGGCGTCCCGCTGAGGGCGACGGTGCCCTTCTCCATGACGAACACGCGGTTCGCCAGAGCAAGTCCTCGCTCTACGTTCTGCTCGATGATGAGCATGGTCGTGCCCTGGTCGCGGATGGCGGTGAGGGTCTCGTAGAGCCGGTCGACGGTAGCGGGGGCGAGGCCCAGGGCACGACGACCCCGTTGGTCATCCTGAAGACCTGCCAGCAGGCTATGCGACTCGTTGGTGAGCGCTACGAACGCGGCGAGTACGCCCTGGCGGCCCTGATCCTTGCCGGGGAGGTGTTTCGTGGCGTGTACGCGTTGGTCGAACCCGATCGACAGTGAGGTGTGTCTCTACGCGGGCGCCGACTCGTGGAGCACCGACGCCATGGAGGGCGTGCGCATATGCGAGCGTTTGGTGACGCAGCGAGGCCGCGCTCAGGGTTGAGAGGCCGGCCGCTCGAAGGCCCGCATCTACACGTAGTGATCGGAGTCGGCGGGCTTGCGCGCCGCCGGCCCGCGGCGCGGCCACCAACTCCACCGCCTGAGAAGCACGATGATGGCGGGCACCAGAGTGGTGCGCACGACGAACGTGTCGAGTAGCACTCCGAAGGCCACCGCGAAGCCGATCTGCAGCAGACCGAGGATGCTCCCGCTCATCATGCTCGCGAACGTGCCGGCCATGATGATTCCGGCCGAGGTGATTATGCCTCCCGTGCGGGCGAGGGCGTGCCGGGTGCCGGCGCGGGTGCCGCTCGTGGCGACCTCCTCCTTGACTCGCCCGATAAGGAAGATGTTGTAGTCCATGCCGAGCGCCACGAGCATGGTGAACATGAACATCGGCACCCACCACGTTACCCCGCTCGTGCCCATGATGTCGACGAAGACCACGCGCATCATGCCGAGCGTGGCCGCGTACGACAGCAGGATCGTCAGTATCAGGTAGATAGGCGCGACGAGGGCCCGCAGCAGCAGGAGCAGCACCACGAAGATGCCGCCGAGTACGAAGATGAAGGCCTTGGTCATGTCGCGGCTCGATGCCTCGCGCAGGTCGAGGAGCACCGCTGAGTTGCCCGCGACGTAGCCGGTGACGCCCGCCTTGTCCAACACCTGCCCGATACTCTCGACAGCGCCGAGGGCCTCAGCGCTGTAGGGACTCGTGTCGAGGAGAACCTGCAGGCGCACGGCCTCGCCGTCGGCCGAGATATAGGCGTCGCGGAGCGCCTTCAAGCCGGCGTTGCTCTGGAGGTAGAGGTCGGGAAGAAGTATCGCGTCTGGCTCCCGGGCGCCGAAGTACTCCCGAAGCGTGCCGAGCCCCTGGGACAGGTGGGCGAGGCCGGCGAGCGCCTGCTCGACCACGGCCGGGTCGATGGCGCCGTTCGAGCCGGCCGGCAATCGCTGCCCGAGATCAGCGAGTGCCGACAAGGCACCGATGGCCTGGAGGTAGCCGCCGTCTTGAGACGCCTCGGGGTAGGCCTGGGCGAGCTGCGCCAGGTAGGTGGCCACGCCGGTCAGCTGGGAGGCGGCCGATTGCAGCAGGGTCGCGCCGCCCGCGCCGGAGGCGCCGTTTGCGGTGTCGCCGGCGGCCAGGGCGGCCTCGATCGCCACGACCCCGTCGTCTACTCCCTGTCGGAGGGCGCGGAGCTGGTCGGTGACACTGAGAGTGCTCCTGTCGGGTAGCGAGCCAAGGAAGCTGCGTATCTGAGCGACGTGGGGGAGGGCCAGCAGTCGCGCCTGTAGCTCCTCGGCCCGGGCCAGTCCGCTCGGTGTGTCCGCCCCCGTGGAGTCGAGAACCACCAGGTTGAGCGGCTGCATCTGCCCGGCGCCGAAGTGCTCGGCGAGCACGTCGAATCCGAGCCGCTGCTCGTTGTCGGCGGGCAGGTCGGCGAGAAGGTCGAAGTCACGGCCCAGCCCCGATCCGTAGACGGCGAGCGGAACGAGCACAATCACAGGCACCAAGAAAGCCAGCAGGGGACGCTTGACCACCTTGCCGGCCCAGGCGGCCCAGATGCCCGCCTCCTTGATGCGGTGAGCCTTGCGCGGCCAGAAGGCGTGGTGCCCGAGCAGGGTGAGCATGGCGGGCGTGAGTGTCAGTCCCGCGAGCAGCGTGATCGCCACCGCGATGGCCAGGCTGGGGCCGCTGGTGTTGAAGAGCCCGAGTTCGGCGGTGGCCATCATGGCCACGCCGACGATCACCGTGCCGGCACTGGAAGCGATGGTCTCGCCGACCGCCCTCACCGTCGTCCTGACGGCAGAGGCCGCCGCGGTCGCTCCGGTCATCTCCTCGCGAAAGCGGCTGATCAGGAAGAGGCAGTAGTCGGTGCCCGCCCCGAACAGGATGACGATGATGAAGATGTTGGTGTAGGCGGAAATGGTCATCACGTGCGCGCCCAGGTAGGCGACCACGCCGCGGGAGATGAGGTACGCGAGCGCGATGGTGGTGAGCGGCACGAGCGGGCTCACCGGCGACCGGTATATCAAGAGCAAGATCACGATCACGAGAACGATGGTGATCCAGGTGGTCGAGTCGACACTGCTCTGCGTCTCGGTATTGTAGGCGGCGATGATGGGCCCGTCGCCGGTGGCGTATGTGGCGACGGCCGCCGGTGCGCCGGCGAGCCGGCGCTCGATGGCCGCGATGGCTTCTTGGGTCTCGGCCTCGGTGGTGGCTTCATCGAAGCGCGCCACGACGAGCGCCACCTGTTTGTCGTCGCTGGTGAGAACCGACCGGGTCTGCTCGTCGCCCACGACCGGCGACACCACCTGGTCGATCACCGAGAAGGTGGGGTCAGACGCCGTGCCGCCGCTCAGCCACGTAGTCAGATCTGCCACGTATGCCGCGGCCTCACCCCGTTCGACGCTTGCGCCGGGGCCTGCGTCGACCACGATGACCGCGCTGAGGGGCACGACCCGGTCGGGGAAGTACTTCGCGACCATGTCGTGTGCGACGAGGCTCGGGGCTCCAGAGGGGAGGAAGCTGACCTGGTCGCTTTCTGCGACCTCGTCGATACTGGGGGCCAGCAGGGTGAGCGCTGCGGCGGCGATGACCCAAGCCGCGACGATCGCCCAGCGGAACCGCACTGCGAATCTGCCCATACGCGCGAACACGGCCGCCTCAGACCCGCCGGCCAGAAGGCCGCCGAACAACGAAGCCACGGCCACGAGACCACACCGGCCGGCACGATGGTGCGCGCTCCATCACGCGGACAGCTCCGCCATCTGCGCTCCCAGCGTCCTAGCTCGCGTGCGACCTGTTCCGCCCGCCGGCGTCACGTCTACGTCCGGTCTATCTTCTTGCGCCGCTTGTAGGTCTTGGCCAGCTCGAGGAAGATGCCCACGTCGCGGTCGAGGTCGCTGTTGGTGCCGTCGAAGTAGAAGACGCGGATGGGGATGTTGTCGTGGTCTTTGCTCACCCGAGGGTAGACGGCTTCGGTGATGATGCCGTTCATGCAGGTGAAGGGGCTGATATCGACGATGCCATCGGCGCCCCGCTTGTAGTAGGCGATAGCGCCACCAGTGGAGAGCACCATCTCGCCGAGAGCTCCTGCCTGAGGCAGATAGGGATGCGCCAGTTCGAGCACCTCGTCGACGTGTGGCTCGGGCCGCCGCGAGAAGTAGTGCTCGAAGTCGCGCATGAGGGCCTTCTCGTCGCCGCGCATGAGGCGCCCGGTGATGTAGGTGCGCAGCCAGGGCTTGGTGAAGCGGGTCTTCTCTTCGCGGTGGCGCCGGAAGGCCTCCTTGTTGGTGTACCACACCCACTCGCCTATGCCGGTAAGCCAGCATTCGCCGCCCTGCGCCTCGATGTGGCGGAGCAACTCATTGTTCGAGAAGGTGTTGAGGCGGCAGAAGATCTCACCGACGACGCCGATGAGCGGCCTCTCCTCCTGCCTGACCGGGATGGCCAAGAAACTCTGCTTGACCGTACGCAGCCCCTTCTTGAGTTCCACCAAGCGCTGCTTGTTGCTCACGCCTTGGCGCGCGGTGATCTCGCCCATGATGTCGAGCGCGTCAAGGTACACCTGGTCGGTCTGGCCTGGGTCGACCTCGTACGGTCTGATCATGAGGAGCAGCTTGAGCAGGATGTCCTGCACCAAGACCGCCCGCCATGCCGTGCGGATGAGGGCGCTCGCCTGATCGCCGAGTCCGGCATAGCCGTTGGCCGACGTGAACGAGACGATGGGCACCTCGGAGTGGCCCTGCTCGTCGAGCACGCGCCGCAGCAGCGACACGTACTGGCCGAAGCGGCAAGGACCGTTCGCCGTGGGGAGCAGGAAGGCCGTGGTGCTCGGATCGCAGTGGTCGTCTTCGAGAAGCCTCATGTAGTCGCCCAAGACGATCCTCTGCGGATAGCACTCGTCGCCCGACGTGTACTTGCCGCCCAGTTCGAGCGTACGCGAATCCTCGTCGGGAACGACTCGCGCGTCGAGTCCGATGGACCTGAAGGCCGCGGCCAGCATGCGCGCGCCGCCGTAAGGCATGCGGGTGAGCCACAGCGTGCGGCCCTGGATGTTGACGTCGGTCTTCTGCGGGCTGGCCTCGGCTCCGTGGAGCGCCGAAGGTCGAGCTACCGCGGGGCCCGAGGCGCCGAGCGCCTCGTCCACGGCTCCGGCGTTCGCCTTGCCGTTGCCGCGCGCCTTGCGGGCGATGTCGGTGTCGGTCTCGGTGCCCATCAGCTCTTCCTAGCGGGTGACTTGGCCTTGTCCTCTCGGGCCCACCAGCGCAGGAAGCCCTTGCTGTCGAGGTATGCCTCGCAGCGCGTCATGGCTCCGGCGTCGTTGGTGTGCTCGTCGAACTGCAGCACCAGGTACGGCTCGGGGGAGGCCGCTCCCATGTAGTGCTTGATATAGGAATCGGGACCGCACTTGAAGTTGGTCACGTAGATGATGTGCAGGTTGGGATGTTCGGCCACGATCTGAGCCGACTGGAGGATCTTGCGGCCGTAGCTCCAGAACATGTTCTCGGTGACGGCTCGGGTATCGCGTCCCCACAGAGGCAGGAAGTCGAGGGGGATGAGGTTCACTCCGTCGTAGCGGCGGAGCTTGGCCGGGATGTCCATGTTCACGCCGGCGTCGTAGATGTTGTACGGCCGGCCGACGAGGACTATGCCCAACTCGTCGTGCTCCTCGAGCGTGGCCAGGGCATCGCTGCCGGCCATGGCCAGCCGCGACCGGAAATCGGTCTGAGCTTCGTAGGCCTCCTTGAGTGCGGCATTGACTGTCGCCGCCGGCACGCCCAAAGGCTTGAGCGCCGCGCGGAAGGCCTCGCCGATGTGCTCGGGACCGCGCCGGAAGTGGAGCGTCGGCAGCACGAAGCGGTTGCCGAACGCCTCGAATTGCGGTGCGAAGCGGATGACATGCGGCAGAGTCTGGCCCCGAGGGCAGGCGTGCGACTCGATGTCGGGGTGGTCGGTCTCCTCGTTCAGGAGGTTGGGTATGAAGATGTGGTCGGCGCCTTCTTGCAGCAACTCGGCCACATGGCCGTGAGCCACGCGGATGGGGAAGCAGGGTTCGGCTACCGAGCCATCGATGCCCAACTCGCGTATCTTCTTGTCGGTCTGTCGCGACACCATGACGTCGAAGCCGCAGCCCTTGAAGAGGGTCGCCCAGAACGGCAGCCGCTCGTAGGTGTACATGGCCCGCGGGATGCCGATGGTGCCGCGAGGCGCACCCGTGCCGCTGCGCAGCAGGACGGAGGTGTCTTCGGCTTCGGTGACGTACGAGAACAAGAGAGCGTCACGGAACTCGACGAGGTCGCGGATGATGGGCTCTTTGTCGACCTTGGCGCGTTTGCGGTACCGGTCGGAGCACTTGTCGCCCCAGTAGGTCTTCTCTTCGCCGATGGTGAACTGTCTGATGTCGCACTCGTTACTGCAGCCTTTGCAGGTGAATTCGCGAATGGTGTATTCGACCTTGTTGAGATCCCAGCCGCGGAAGCGGGAGGGCGCGCCCGTCGCCGCCATCTTCTCGCGGGCAAGCAGGGCTACGCCGATAGCTCCGACGACACCATTGTGCGGCGGGACGACGATGTCCTTGCCGAGGATCATGCTGAACGCGGCCGCCACCGAGTCGTTGTAGGCGGTGCCGCCCTGGAAGTAGATGGTGTCGCCGATGTGCCTACGGCCCACCAGGCGATTCAGGTAGTTGTAGGCTATGGAGTACGCGAGGCCGGCGACGAGATCCTTCTTGTGCGCGCCCCTCTGGAGGTACGAGTTGACGTCGCGCTCCATGAAGACGGTGCAGCGCTCGCCGAGGCGCACGGGCG
>CAWDOM010000008.1:0-277217 GCA_963803925.1 uncultured Actinomycetota bacterium
CGGTTCTTCGATCGTTGCCGCGACAGCGGGGTGCTCGGAGTGGTCGTGCCCGACGTGCCGGTCGAAGAGGCCGGCGACCTACAGGCCACGGCCCGGGCCCGCGGCATCGACGTCATTCTACTCGCGGCTCCGACAAGCACAGACGCCCGGCTTGCCCGCATCGCAGCGGCCGCCTCGGGCTTCACTACTGTGTCTCTACGACCGGAGTCACCGGGGCGAGGGCCTCGCTGCGCAGCGACCTGCCCGAGTTCGTCGGCCGAATCCGCGCGCACACCGATTTGCCTCTGGCAGTCGGTTTCGGGGTGAGCAGTGCGGAGCAGGCGGACGAGGTCGCCGGTTACGCCGACGGAGTCATCATAGGGAGCGCGCTGGTCGATATGGCCGGGCGCAATGAGAAGCTGGACGACGGACTAGCGGAGATACGGACGCTGCTTCAGCGCGTGAGGAGTATGCCCTCTTTTTCGAGGTAGTCCTTGAGCGCCTGCGGCCGCACGCCGTAGAGAGCCGATAGGTAGGCAAGATTCTCTTTGCGGATGGTTAGCATCTCGCGCGAGGGGTCGTTGCGCAGATCGCGCAGAAAGGCCAGGTAGCTCTCCAGCGGCTTGCGCTCTTCGGGCGAGAGCCGGTCGAGGTAATCGAGGCGGATGCGTAGAGGGGCGTTGCTGGTCGCCGACCGCGGGAACGCGGAATCGCTCTCGATATCGAGCAGCGACATGGGCGACTGCCCGTATATCTCGGCCAGCTCACACAGGCGCTCGAGACTCAGGCTGCGCTTGCCCCGCTCGTACGCGCTCAGAGTCGAGACGACGAACGAACCGCCCGACCGCTCGCAGACGTCCTGCAGGCTCATCGCACGGTCTTGCCGCATGCGGCGCAGCTTCTCGCCGACCAGTTCCGCGTACCGTTTGTCTTTGTCTTCTCGAGTCTCTTCCATATCAAAAGTCTAGCACCAGGAGATAGCCAAATCTACAGAGACAGCACATCTGACACCGACGCGCTAGACACGTATTTCGCAGGGGCGGCCGGGATTCCTTCTCCACCGGCGGATTTGTGCATCTCGACCCTCTTGATCCGCATGCTCAGCGTCATCACCGAGTCGTACGGACCGCGTTGATCCTTGGGAACGAACAGCTCGGGCGCTTCGGTGACTTCGATCGAGACGTCCAATGGTGCCGTCGGCGTCGCTCACGACGGCCTGCCCTGTGGCGAGGTCTATCGTGGCTGTTCCGCCGAATTGGATGACGCCCTTGGTCGCCATCTTGAAGACGAGGTCGAGGCTCGAGCCATCGTCGCTGCTGCCGAACATGGCCGAGAAGTAGGTTCCGAGGTCGAGTTCCAGGTCCATGGGCAGGGTGGTCACGTACTCGACAGTGGCGACCTGCGCGCCGTTGTCGGTCGAGACGCCCAAGAGCTTCGCCTTGGTTGTCACCGTGAGTTCCTTGCCCAGCCCCGCCAGGGGGATCGCGGAGGTGCCGGTCCACTCTTCGCCGGCCTTGACCGTGCCGTCGGTGGGAAACATCAGGGTGCTCAACTGGCCGCCGAGGTCGGTCGGATTGAGGAAGCTCCCCGAGTCCACGAGGCCCGCCGCGGCATCGCCGGCGCCCTGGGTGGAGAGGATCCTGCCGGTGCTGTCCATGGTGACTGTGGCGGTTTGGGGCATGAGCAGGCTGAGGTCCTGGATCTCGCCGTTCTGGACCATCTCCAGGGTCTCGGTGGTAACCGCTATCGTGGCTATGCCTTCGGGCGAGACCGATTCCACCCTCGAGGTGACCCGGGTCTTGGTGGTCTCGTGCGTCTCCTCGGGCTCCGCGTCGCCGAGTCCTTGGGTGGCGCCGTCGACGGTGGTGCTGATCTCATGCGCCCATGTGTCACCGGCATTGAAGGTATAGACGAGGGCGATGTCGGGCCCAGACCCGCCACCACAGCCGAGCGCGGCAAACGAGATGACCAGCAGCAGCGCACTCGTAGCCACGAGCCGGCGCGGTGCGACGGGCATACCCAACTCCTTTCGCGCCCTGCGAGAGGGGAGCCCGCAGGCTGCCTGTCGCGGGGCGATGGTGCCGAAGGCGGGGGTCGAACCCGCACGAGGTGTGAGCCTCACTGGAGTTTGAGTCCAGCGCGTCTGCCAATTCCGCCACTTCGGCCCGATCACGGACGCGGGCTATTATAGTCGATGGCAATCGGCCGCATCGGCCCGTTAAACAAAGGAAAGGGAACGTAGATTGAGCAGACGCATAGCCCGGGTAGATCGCGCGGCGGCCGCGTCGGCGCTGGTCGCCGACACCAGGAAGTACGTCATGCTCGCACTCAGGCTCGGAGCCGGCGCGGCTTCCTTCGTGAACGCCCGCGACGTGGTGGTCGACGAGCGGGTGACGTTCAAGTGCCAGGTGCCCAAGTGCTTCGGCTACGGGGTCTGCGCCAACTGTCCGCCCCACTCGCCTTCGACTGACGACACGCGTAAGGTTGTCGCTCGGTACGAGACGGCCGTGGTATTTCGTCTCGACGTCGCGCCTGGGGTGATCGTCCGCGACCGTGCGACCATAGATGAGCGGGTCGCCGCCTATAAGAAGAGCGGCGAGATGGTCGGCGCGCTGGAGAGCGCCGCCTTCTACGATGGGCACTACCTCTCCGTCGGGTTCGGATCGGGCAGCTGCAAGAGCACCTACTGCCACGACGTGGAATGCGCCGTGCTCGCGGGGCAGAAGTGCCGCCAGAATCTGAAGGCCCGGCCCTCGATGGAGGCGGTCGGCATCGATTGCTTCGCGCTCGCCGACGCCCTAGGTTGGGAGATGTACCCGGTGGGCAGTTCGGCTACGGCCGACGAGGTGCCCGCGGCGGCGCTCATGGGCATCGTTTTCGTCGGCTGATGGGGAATGTGAGCCTCACGCATATGCGTCGGCCCTAGCATGCACAATCTGCATAGTGCATCCCGAAGAACGGCGGGCGATTCTGTATAGTGGCACCAGGTGGCTCTCGGCAGCTCAGTGCCGGGCTGATTTTCCACGTATCGATGGTGTAGAGTAAATAGTGACTTTGAACATCTTTGAGTGGAGTCAAGACCCGCCTGCCGGGTCACCTTGTTCCGCCAATCCAGGTCCCTGCGGCTGTACGCATCTCGGTTGGGGGACGATTGAAATGGAAAGCAAACGTGGAGGTTGACGAATGGAGAAGCTGATCATAACCGTGGCAACGACCGGGGCTATGACCACTAAGGAAAACACCCCGTATTTGCCGACCCAGCCGGAAGAGATCGCGCAGGAAGTGTACGACGCGCACCAGGCCGGAGCGGCTATCTGCCACGTGCACGTCCGCACCGAAGAGGGCAAGGCGACCATGGCTCTCGACCGGTTCGAGAAGACCGTCAGCCTGATCCGCGAGAGGTGCCCCGACATCATCATCAACATGACCTCCTCGGGCGGCCTTGGTTTCAGCGATGAGGAGCGCATCCTTCCGCACGTCGAGATCAAGCCCGACATGGGCACTTTCGACGCCGGCTCCATGAACTTCTACCAGGGCGTCTTCCTCAACTCCCCGACCTTCCTCGAGAAACTCGGCACCGCTTACAACGAAAACGGCATCAAGCCGGAGGTCGAAGTCTTCGACGCCGGCATGGTCTGGAACGCGAAGCGCCTTCTCAAGACCGGCCATCTGCGCGCTCCGATCCACTTCCAGTGCTGCATGCACGTTCACGGAGGCATGGAGGGCACGGCTGAGAACCTCGCCTACCTCGTCAACCATCTTCCCGAGGGCTCCACGTGGTCGGCGTTCGGCTGCGGTCCTACGGCCGATCTGATCACCGCCATGGCGATCTGCATGGGCGGTCACGCTCGCGTGGGCATGGAGGACAACGTCTACCTGAGCAAGGGCGTGCTCGCTGAACACAACTACCAACTCGTGGAAAAAGTCGTGAAGCTGGCCGATATCTTCAAGCGGCCGGTGGCGACCTCGGCGGAAGCCCGGCAGATCCTCGGACTGACCGCCAAGTAGTAGGTTATTGACGGCCGGGCGGCGAAAATGATGTTGATGCCGCCCGGCCGTTCCATTCAGCCCGCGCGCAACAGGCCGCAAAGGGGATGATGGAAGTCCGTTTGACCTCGTCGCGCAGGCTGTCCAACCGAAATGGCGACACCGATCGCCGGACACAGGGAGTGAAGGAATGAAGAAGGTCAATATCAGCGAAGCAGTGCAGTACTTCCCTCCAGCCCACAACGATTGCGCCTGCTTCAAGTTGCAGGGCAAGGACGCCACGGGCACGACCCAGTTCTCTCTGGGCTGCACCCACTTCCTTCCGGGCGGCGGCGCTGACTTCAGCCCCGAGAGGCCGTTCGACACCATCTACTTCGTCATCGAGGGCGAAGTGACGATCATCGACAAAGACGAAAAAGAGATCACGCTCAAGAAGTGGGACTCGATCTACATTCCGCCGAATGAAGGTCGCGCCATCAAGAACAAGACCCAGTTCCCCGCCAGCATGATGGTGATTCTAGGTATCGCGTAGCAACGCGAGCACCGACCGCGGGATCTACCAGCCGACATCAACAAACCCGGTTGTGGAGGAAAGAAATGGCAGAAGACACACCACGGAAGACAGTCGAAGAGCTGAAGCAGATCTTCTCGCTCGAGGGTAAGGTCGCCGTCGTCACCGGCGCGGGCGGCACTCTCGGGCACGCTATCGCCAAAGGCCTCGCGGTCTTCGGCGCCGACGTCGCCTGCTGGGACATCAAGACCGACATCATGGACGACGTCGTGGCCGACATCAAAGGCCTCGGCCGGAAGGCGACCGCCAGTGGCGTCGACGTCACCGACGATGCCAAGGTCAAGGCCGCCATGGAAAGCGTCATCAAGGACTTCGGCAAGGTCAACATCATGATCACCGTGGCCGGTAGCGCCGGCGTTCGCCAGCCCGCCGAGACCTTCGACATCGACGAGTGGCAGAAGATCATGAACATCAACGTGCGCGGCACCTTGCTGTGCTCCAAGTACGCGGGCGCCGAGTACATCAAGCAGGGTGACGGCGGCAAGATCATCACCATTGGCTCGGTGCGCGGCTTCCTCGGCCATCCCGGTGGCTATGCGGCGTACGGCACGTCCAAGGGCGCTGTCCATCTGCTCACCAAGCAGCTCGCGACCGAGTGGGCGAAGCACAGGATCAACGTCAACGCCATCGCCCCCTCGATCTTCTGGACCCCGCTCACGCAGCAGATCAAGAACGATCCCGAGATGGTCAAGATCTTCATGGCCCGAATCCCGATGGGCCGCGCCGCTGAGCTCGATGACTTCATCGGCGCCGCCGTGTACCTGTCGTCGCCGGCGTCCGACTACGTGACCGGCGTCATCCTCTCAGTCGACGGCGGCGCGGTGGCCGGATGAAATACGTGCAAGACGTCAAGAAGATCGCCATCATCGGCGGCGGCGCCATGGGCCACGGTTGCGCCATGGTCTTCGCCGGTGCTGGCTATCCTGTCGGGCTCTATAGCCGCAGGGCCGAGACGCTCGAAAAGGCCGTCGTCGGCATGCGCAACGACCTGACCTTCTTGGCCGAACGCGGGCTTGGCAAGCTCGAGGACGTCGAGCCCACGGTTGCTCGGGTCAGTTGCACGCAGGACATGGCCGAAGCGGTCGCGGGCGCGGACTTCGTGCTCGAGTGTGTCGCTGAGGACATGGCCCTCAAGCAGGAGACCTTCCAGTCCTTGGACAAGCTGTGCGACCCCGACGTGGTTCTCGCGACCAACACCTCGGTCATGAGCCCCACTGAGATCGCCAGCACTTCCCAGCACCGGGAGAGGATCCTGGGCACCCACTGGTGGAACCCGCCGTTCCTCATCCCGCTGGTCGAGGTCGTTCAGACCGAGGAGACCGCTCCTTGGGTCATCGAACTGACCATGGAGCTGCATCGCGCCATCGACAAGAAGCCCGTATGGGCTAAGAAGGACGTCCCCGGCTTCATCGCCAACCGGCTGCAGCATGCCTTGTGGCGTGAGGCCATCTCCATCGTCGAGCGCGGCATTGCCGACGCCCACACCGTCGATGAGAGTCTGAAGTACGGACCGGGCCTGCGCCTGCCGGTGCTCGCGCCTCTCGAGAACGCCGACATGGTCGGTCTCGATCTCACGTACTCGATTCACAACTACGTGCTCAAGCACCTCGAGGACTCACACGAGCCGTCTCCGCTTCTCAAGGAGAAGATGGAGAAGGGCGAGCTGGGCTTCAAGGCCGGTGGGGTCGGTTTTCAGACCTGGACGCCCGAAGGGCAGAAGGCGCTTCGGGCGAATCTGCTCGACTACCTGACCAAGGCCATCAAGACCATGAAGGAAAAAGAGGCCAAGTAGCAGCAAGAAGGTAGAATGTTCCAAGCGGGCGACCGCTCAATGTGGACGAACCGGGTGCGTCGTGCACCCGTGAGTCTGTTGGAAACCTCTCAAAAGGAGAAGAGTAGGAATCATGGGGAAGAAAGTCTGGGTTGACCTGACGCATCCGTTCAGCGCCGAGATCCCGCGGTGGCCGTACTTCGTGAAGCCGGTCATCGATTCCATGCACACGATGGCCAAAGGCGGCGTCCTCACGCAGCGTGTCGACTGTGTCCAGCACACCGGCACCCACGCTGACGCTCCTCGTCACGTCATGGAGCGCGAATTCGACGGCCGTCGGGCCCGCTACACTCACGAGATGCCGGTCGACGCCTACACCGGCGACGCCGTCTGCCTCGACATCAAGATCCATCCCTGGGGCCTGATCGGTCCGGCCGAGCTTGAGGACGCGTGCAAACGCGCCAACATCAAGCCCGAAGAGCTCAAGGGCATGGTCGTGTGCCTCAACACCGGCATGCACCGCCTGTTCGATGACTCCAAAGAGTACTATCACTATGCCTGCGGCACCGGTCTCGAAGCCGGCAAGTGGTTCGCCAAGTACCAGCCGAAGTGCGTGGCCATGGACTCCCAGGCCCTCGACCACCCGCTGCACACCGCCATGGGCAAGAACGGCCCGCCGATGATGAACCTCCGCGGCGCCACCGGCAAGCCCATCACAGAAGAGTACATCGATAAGTTCGGCCTCGAGGCCTACGCCGAGTTCGACAAAGAGGTCTACATCCAGCTTCATGGCAAGGAAGCCTACGACGCCAGGTACGGCGAGCTCGAGGCTCTCGGCCAGGAAGGCACCTGGGAGCCCTGCCACAAGTACATGCTGGGTCATGGCATCGTTGGCGTGGAGAACCTTGGTGGAGACCTGGACAAGGTCAACGGCAAGCGCTTCCGCTTCTACTGCTTCCCGATCCGCTGGTACATGGGCGACGGCTCCATGGTCCGTTGCGTGGCCGAGATCGAAGAGGACGACGTCGTCAAGGGTGTTCCGGATCGTACCTACACCTACTGCGGAACCGGCTACGGCCCGGCCTCCGAGCAGACGCGCTACGACATCTATCCCCTGTAGCACGTCACCTGCTCCGTTCGCCCCGAGCTTCGGGGCCGCGGGTTGAAAGACGTTGCATCGAGCCCCCCGCCGGATATCCGGCGGGGGGCTTTCTTCGTTGAGGCGCACTTCCACCCCGGTCTTACCTGTGAGCCTGTTCTTCTTGGGGCCCGGCTATTCCGTTTGACGGCATTGCTATTCCGTTTGGTAGAATGCATGAGTTGCATCGTGACCCCTAGAGCCCTCCCGGCGGCACGCTGGTGCGTGCATCGAGGCGACCGGCTATAGATCGTTTGTAGTGCGCGTGGAGTTGAAGAGAGGGTCTGAGGATGGGTCTATGTGTGCTCGAAACAGCCCGGGCCGGACCCACGGAGAAGGTCTAGAAAGGGTTGGTTGATGGCGAGAACGGGGGGTAGGCAGAGGTCATCGGGGGCGGCTAGGGTCGAGGAGGAGAGTGAGTTGTACGTGCGCGCTCTCGCCAGGGGCCTGAGCGTACTCGCGCTCTTCGACATCGAGCACCCGGAGTGGGGGCTCAACGAGATATGCGAGCAGACCAGCATCTCGAAGACCACCGCGTACAGAATGCTGCGCACGCTCGAGGCCAAGGATTTCCTCGCCTACGACGCGGTCACTGAGAAGTATCACCTGGGCAGGGCGACAATCCCGATGGCGTACCTCTCGCTTTCATACGTGGGGTTCGTGCGAACGGCGCGCCCGTTTCTCGAAGAACTCGCCGAGATCACCGGCGAGACGGTGGAGCTTTCGGTGGCGGGACCAGCCGGATCGATCGTGGTCGATCAGGTCGCCACCAAATACCCGTTCCGTTTGAACCTGCCCACGGGCCGTACGTCGAACAACCTTGCGCAATCGGCCTGGCGGCTACTCGTCGCCCACATGCCTTCGGCCGAGCGGGAGAAGTTCCTCAATCCCCCACGGTTTCACTCGCTCTTGGGTAGCGACATCGACCGGGATGAAATGGTGCGCAGACTCGAAGTCGACCGGGCCGAGGGTCTTTCGCTCGACCTCGAGGAACTCGACCGGGGGGTGAGCGCGGTGTCTACGCCCGTGCTCGAACGAGACGGCACTCTCAAGGCCGCTCTTACCATCGTGGCTCCCGCCGAACGCTTCCAAGGACAAGACCTGAACAAGCACATCGAGGCTCTAAAGAGCGTCGCCGCCAAGATGGGCAAATCATTGAGCGGCCAACCGATCACCGATTGACGAAGCCGCCAACGAATGTCATAGTTGCGACATCGCACTTGAACGGAATAGATATTCCGCCTGACGGAATGACCTAGTATTCGAAGGAGGTAGGATGGCAGAAGACCGAGCCCCGAACGGCAAGTCGGGCGAAAAGACGCTGGTGCGCGACATCAGCTTCTGCGGAGTGCCCGAGAATGGTTCGAACGCGTCGGCGGTCGACGTCAAGGATGGAAAGATCATCCGTATACGTCCGATGCACTACGACTGGAAGTACGATCCCGAGAAGGACATGAATCCCTGGAAGATGGTAGTCAGGGGCAGCACCTTCGAACCGAGCATGAAGACGCTTCTGCCTCCGTACTCTATCGCCTACAAGAAGCGGGTCTATTCGCCGGCCCGAATCCGCTACCCGATGAAAAGGGTCGATTGGGATCCCAGCGGGGCCCCCGGCTCCACCGGACCCGGTGGGCGCAACACGCAGAACCGTGGCAAGAGCAAGTACGTGCGCATCTCGTGGGACGAGGCGCTCGACACCATAGTCAGCGAGATGAACCGTCTCAAGGCGCTCTACGGCGCGACCTGCCTGCTGTACCAGTGCGATCAGCACGGCGAGAACAAGGTCGTGCAGGCCTGCCATGGCGCCGGCCGCAAGCTGCTGCCTCTCTGGGGCGGCTACACGCTCCAGATTCGTCAGCCCGACAGCTGGGAAGGCTGGTGGTGGGGCAGCAAGCACTTCTGGGGCTGCGAACCGGTGGGGCAGGGCAAGCAGAGCAACCTGCTCTACGACGTGGCCAAGAACTGTGAACTGCTGCTCTTCTGGGGCTGCGACCAGGAGACCACCCCGTGGGGTTGGCAGGGTCAGCTCCCGAGCCGCCTCTCCTACTGGTATACCGAGCTGGGCATCAAGCAGATCTACGTGTGCCCCGACCTCAACTACGCGGCCGCCGTACACGCCGACCGGTGGATCCCGGTGCTGCCGAACACCGACGCGGCTCTGTACCTTGCCATCACCTACTGGTGGTTCAAGAACGGCACTTACGACAAGGAATACCTGAAGTCCCACGCGGTCGGTGTCGAGGCCTACGAGGCCTACGTCATGGGCGACGAAGACGGTGTCGCCAAGACTCCGGAGTGGGCCGCTCCGCTTTGCGGCGTCTCGGCCCGCGTCATCAAGTCCTTGGCCGAGGAGTGGGCGTCGAAGCGCACGAGCGTGGTCATCGGCAACGGCGGTCCCGGCATCCGCGGCCCGTACGCGACCGAGCCCGCCCGCCTGCAGAACATCTGCTTGGCCATGCAGGGTCTCGGCAAGCCGGGTATCAACCAGGTGAAGATGATCGAGTGGGGTCTGTTCGACTTCCCCGATCAGTACGCGCAGCCGAAGCCGTTCCGGGTGCCCAACCTGCGCACGGCCTATACCGGCGGCCACCCGTCGGACCTCAACGACCCGTCACTGCCCAAGACCTTCGTGCCCAAGGCCATCCTCGAGGGCCAGTGCGACTGGTGGGGCTGCGAGTCTGAGACGGCTCCGCGTGAAGACCAGTTCGTCCACAGGTTCTATCCCGCCGAGGGATGCTCGAGAATCCACGCGGTTTGGACCGACTCCCCGTCGTGGATCACCTGTTGGAACTCCGGCAACGACTACGTCCGCGCCATGCAGCATCCCGACATCGAGTTCATGTGGGCCCAGCATCCGTGGCTCGAGAACGACGCGCTGCTCGCCGACATCATCCTGCCGGTGAACACCAAGCTTGAAGAGGACGACATCGCCGCCGATATCTTCAGCGGCCAGTACAACCTGCTCTTCCCCGAGCACAAGTGCATCGAACCGCTGGGCGAATCGTTCAGCGACTACGAGATCGTCTGCATGCTGGCCGACAAGCTGGGCCTCCTCGAGGAGTACACCGGCGGCAAGAGCATCCCCGATCTCATCAAGTACGGCTACGATACCTCCCGCTGCACGGACCTCATCAGCTGGGAAGACCTGAACGAGAAGGGCTACTTGGTCATCCCCACCGCCGACAACTGGGAGAACGAGCCGGCCGGTTTCCAGAGGTTCTACGAAGATCCGAAGGCCAACCCGCTGACCACTCCTACCGGCCTGTTGGAGTTCGAGTCCACCGGTCTCAAGGAGAATTTCCCCAACGACCTGGAGCGCCCGCCCGTTCCCAAGTGGGTTGCGCAGGGCATCAGCCACGAAGAGACGCTTGGCACCAAGCGGGCGGAGAAGTACACCATGCTGGTGTGCTCGAACCACCCGCGCTGGAGTGTCCATTCGCAGCACGAGGACATCACCTGGCTGCGTGAGATCGAGACCTGCAAGATCACCGGACCCGACGGGTACCAGTACCATCCGATCTGGCTGAACCCGTCCGACTGCGAATCGCGCGGCATCAAGCACGGCGACGTCGTCTCTATCTTCAATGAGCGCGGCACCGTGCTCGGCGGCGCGTACGTCACCGAGCGCATCATGCCGGGCGTCATCTACATGGACCACGGCGCCAAGTGGGATCCGATCGAACCGGGTGTCATCGACCGCGGAGGCGCCATCAACACCATCGTCCCGGCGAAGACCACGTCGAAGAACGCCGTTGGTCACGCGGTCAGCGGCTTCCTCGCCGAAGTCGAGAAGACCGATCTCGACGCACTCAAGCGCAAGTATCCTGAAGCCTTCGAACGGCCCTTCCATCCCTGCGCGGGTCCGGGTCTAGAGGCCTGCATCTTGGGGGAGGCTTAAATGGGCAAGGTACTCGTCATCGACTACGACATCTGCAACGGCTGCTACAACTGCCAGGTCGCCTGTAAGGACGAGCATGTGGCGAACGACTGGAGTCCGATCGCCAAGCCGCAGCCCGACACAGGCCAGTTCTGGAACAAGGTGTACGACAACGTGCGCGGCCAGGTGCCCAAGGTGAAGATCACCTATGAGCACAGCATCTGCCAGCACTGCGACGACGCGCCGTGCATCGCGGCCTGCAACGCTCACGCGATCTACAAGCGCGATGACGGCATCGTCATCATCGATCCCGACAAGTGCCGCGGCAACCAGATGTGCCTGGCGGCCTGCCCCTACGAGGACGTCATCTACTTCAACGACGCGCTCAACATCGCTCAGAAGTGCACGTTCTGCGCGCACTTGCTCGACGACGGCTGGGAAGAGCCCCGGTGTGTCGACGCGTGCCCGACCGGAGCCTTTGCCTTCGGCGACGAGGACGATCCTAAGATCAAGGCCCTCATCGCCAAGGCCCAGCCGCTCAAAGCGGCGCTCGACGTCAAGCCGAGGGTCTACTACATCGGCCTACCCAAGAAGTTCATCGCGGGCGCGGTCTACGATCAAGAGGCCGACCTCTGCGCCGAAGGCGCCACGGTGACCGCCACCAACAACGCGACCGGCGAGAAGGCTACGGCAGTCACCGACAGCTACGGCGACTTCTGGTTCAAGAACCTGGCCGGCGGTCTGTACACGCTGCTGATCGAGAAGGCGGGCTATCTGCCGCAGAAGCTGGGCCCGGTGGACGTCACAAAGAAAGACCTGAATGTCGGCGACGTCGCCATTTGGAAGGCGTAGCGGAATCCCGACCTGATCTCGAGACAAGAACGCGGAGTGTCCGGTGCTCGCGCTCCTTTGGAGCGCGAGCACCGGCGTCCGAAGTGAGGAGCCATGATGCGGTTCATCGACGCGCACCTGCATTCAGACATGATCGAGGACATCCAGTTGCAGAAACTGGTCATGATGGGCATGGAAGCCGCCATCGTGCCCAGTCCTCACATGTTCCTGGGCAGCCACAGTCTCGACAGCGTACTTCGAATCTGGGAGCGCTTCGTCACGCTGGAGGTCTCCACGGCAAAGACTCTCGGGTATGAGAGTTTCGCGTCGATATCGGTGCCGTTTGTGGGCGTAGGCCAGGCGGACACCGAGAAGGCCCTGGCGAGACTGCCCGAGTATCTCGACCATGCCCGGGTGGTCGCCATGGGGGAGATCGGTCTCGACACGGGTACCGACTACGAGGTCGACCTGTTTCGTGAGCATCTCCGCATCGCCAAGGCGCGCGACCTGCCGGTGATTCTCCATACCCCGATTCGGTTGGCGCCCCAGGGGGCGACCGTGCTTCCCCGCATCGTGGAGGTCATCGAGGAAGAGGGCTATCCGCTCGAACGGTGCGTCTTCGATCACGCGGGCGAGGCTACTCTCGACTATCGCATGAGCACCGGGGGCATGGCGGGTCTTTCGGTGTGCTGGGACAAGATGCCGCCCGAGGCGGCCGCCCGCTATGTGATTGACAATCCCGCCAGGCGGGACAGGATCATCATCAACTCAGAGTTGGGTGGCGAAGGCAATGACTACTTCATGGTCCCACGTGTCATTCTGGCCATGAAGTTGTTCGGGTTGGACAAGGCCGCCATCGACAGGGTTTGCTACGCGAACCCCAAGGAGTTCTTCGGGCTCCCTGTGGAGTAGCGGAGCGGCGCCACATGGGCTATGCACAGACGTACCGAGAGTCCAGCGACGCGACGTTCTGTTAGTATGCAAAGCGTCCAACTGCGCAATCCACTCGCCGTGGGAGAGCGGAAACGGACAACTCGCCGGAGGAGGTGTTACGAGGTTCTTTGAGACTTTGACCAAGTGGCGAGCGAGGTGGCCGAGCACCACCAACCGGGAGTTACGAGCGGGGGCCCGGTGGTGACTGCGGCTCGGACACCACCGATCGAACCCAAGGACGGGCTTGATCGACGTGTACCATCGAGTGATAGGAGCATCATGGCGGACACGGACAGGACCAAGAAGCAAGAGGAAAAAGGTCTGTTGGACGGCAAAGAAGTAAGCCGTCGTGACTTTTTGAAGATCGCGGGCGTCACCGGAGCGAGCATCGGCCTCGCCGGCGGCTTGGGTGGCGTTCTAGCGGCCTGTGGCGGCGAAGAGACAACCACGACCGCGCCTCCGGCCACCACCGCCACCACCGGCGGCCCGGCCACGACCGCCGCCCCGGGCGAGAGCACCACTACGGTCTCGGCCCAGGAGACTGGTCGCGAGATCAAGATCGGCTTTGTCGCTCCGCTGACAGGCGGTCTCGCCAGCTTCGGCGTTCCCGACCAGTACTGCGCTGACCGGGCTTCGCAGGCCATCGGTGACGGACTCGTGTTGGGCGACGGCAAGAAGCACCCCATCAGCGTCGTGATAAGAGACAGCCAGTCCGACAGCGCCAGGGCTGCGGCTGTGACCGGCGACCTGATCAACAACGACAAGGTCGACGTCATCGTCACCGCGTCTACTCCCGACACCGTGTGCCCGGTGGCCGACCAGGCTGAGGCTCTGGCGACCCCGTGCATCTCCAACGACTGCCCGTGGCAGGCCTACATAGCCACGCGCGCGGCCGGCGACCTCACCAAGACCTTCACCTGGACGTATCACACGTTCTGGGGTCTCGAGGACGTGCAGGCCAACTTCATGGACATGTGGAACCAGGTGCCGAACAACAAGAAGGTCGGCGCCATGTTCCCGAACGATGCCGACGGCAACGCCTGGAAACCAGGTTGGGACGCTGTCTGGACTCCCTCCGGACTCACCCCGACCATTCCGCAGCAGTTCCAGAACGGCACCGAAGACTTCACCACTCAGATCACGGAGTTCAAGAAGCAGGGCTGCGAGATCGGCATGGGCGTCTTCATCCCGCCGGACTTCACCAACTTCTGGAAGCAGGCCATCCAGCAGGGCTGGAAGCCGAAGTTCGGCACCTACGCCAAGGCCCTCCTTTTCCCCGAGGCGATCGAGGCGTTGGGCGATATCGGCGCGGGTCTGACCACCGAAGTCTGGTGGACACCGGCTCACCCGTTCAAGTCTTCGCTCAACGGCGAGACCTGCGCGGAGTTCGCTCAGAAGTACAGCGATGCGGGCAACGGCCGCCAGTGGACGCAGCCGCTGCTGCACTTCATCATCTTCGAGATGGCGATCGACGCTCTCAAGCGGGCGAAGAACCCCGAGGACAAGCAAGCGATCCTCGACGCCATCAAGACCACCAACCTCGAGACCATAGGTGGTCCGATCGACTTCACCGCCCCGGTCGAGCCTGTCGGCCCGCCGTGGGCTACCGGTCCGCGCCACGTGGTCGAGAACGTCTACAAGACCCCGTTGGTCGGCGGCCAGTGGCGCAAGGGGACCAACTACCCCTTCGAGCTGACCATCTGCAGCAATGCGGCCGGTACGATGATCCCGGTGCAGGACAAGGTGCAGCCGCTCGCCTAAGGGCTGCGTAGGTACGTGTAGTAAGTGCCGTCCGGCGCCCGCGCGAGTGGGCGCCGGACGGCATGAACCCTGATCGCGCGACTCGGACGGGCGTTCCGAGTCGACGCGATCGAGCAATGCAAAGGGGGACGTGGGGTGACCCGTGGAGGTAGATGCACATGACAAAAGCTCTCGAGACCGTGGGCCTGCGAAAGTCGTTCGGGGGTGTCTTGGTCATCGACGATCTGAGTATCGACGTTGACACCGGCGAAGCGCTCGGTATCGTCGGCCCTAACGGAGCCGGCAAGACTACGTGGTTCAACCTGATCAGCGGGGCGGTACACGCCGATGCCGGCAAGGTGATCTTCCAGGGTAGGGACATCACGGCGCTGTCGAGGCACGACCGCTGCAGAGAAGGCATCGGCCGCACTTTCCAGATCCCTAAGCCCTTCTCGGGCATGACCGTGTTCGAGAATCTCCTGGTCGGCGCCACGCATGGCCGGCGCATGGCCGAGCGGGCCTCTTACAACCGCTGCATGGAGGTTCTGGAGATCACGGGCTCCACAACAAGGTCAACGTCGCTCGCCGGTTCGCTCACCCTTCTCGACCGCAAGCGGCTCGAGTTGGCTCGTGCCCTCGCCACCGACCCAACCCTGCTTCTTCTCGATGAGATCGCGGGCGGTCTCACTCAGGCCGAAGTGGAGGAGTTGATCGACGAGATCAAGAAGCTCAGGCAGACCGGCGTCACTATCGTTTGGATCGAGCACATCGTGCACGCGCTTCTCGCGGTAGTCGATCGCATAGCGGTCATCCAGTTCGGCAGCAAGCTGTGCGAGGGCGATCCGCACGAAGTCATGAACAGCGCGGAGGTCCAGGCCTGCTACATGGGAGGGACGCCGGCATGAGTCTGCTCGAGATCGAGAACGCAAGTGTCTACTACGAGGATTTCCAGGCCCTCTACGATCTCAATATCAGCATCGATGAAGGCGAGATCTTCGCCTGTATCGGCGCCAACGGCGCGGGCAAGAGCACGATGCTGAGGACCGTGGCCGGGGTGTTGAGACCTCGCCAGGGCCGCATCCTTTTCGACGGGCAGCCGATCGACCATCTGCCCCCTTACAAGAGGGTGGAGCTGGGCATCTCCTCGGTTCCCGAAGGGCGCCGGGTGTTCCCGAGCCTTACGGTGCACGAAAACCTGCTGATCGGGGCCTACCGTAACCGCAAAGGCTCCTGGACGACCGACGCCGTCTACGAACTCTTTCCGCTGCTCGTGCCCTTGCGTAAGCGCCAGGCCTCCGGCCTGTCGGGCGGGGAGCAGCAGGCGTTGGCTATCGGACGGGCTCTCATGGCCAACCCGCGGCTCATCCTCATGGACGAAGTCTCACTGGGCCTGGCCCCAGTTGTCATCAAGCGCATCTACGAGGCGTTCCCCGCGTTGCTCGACAGCGGCTGCACGATCCTCGTAGTCGAGCAGGACGTTCAGCACGTGCTGACCGTAGCCGGCCACGTGGCCTGTTTCCTCGAGGGCAGGATCGCCCTCCAGGGCAAGCCCGCTGAGCTGACCAGCGATCAAATAACCGCGGCCTACTTCGGGGTGTAGTCATGGACTGGGTAAACGCAATCATCCAAGGCGTCCTCCTCGGCGGCTTGTACGCGCTGTTCGCTGTGGGTCTCTCGCTGGTGTTCGGCACCATGCGCTTGGTCAACCTGGCGCATGGCGACCTCTCGGTGCTTGCAGCGTACGTAGGACTGATCATCGTGGGGAGCGGCATGGCGCGGTTCAACCCGCTCTACGCCATCCCACTGGTCATGATTCTCATGTTCGTTGTGGGCTATCTGCTGCAGAGGGGACTTCTCAACTTCGTGGTCACGAAAGGCGACGTTCAAGGCGTCATCGTGACCTTCGGTCTGTCCATCGTGGTCATGAACGGTCTCCAGGAGGGCTTCACCGCGAACTCGCAGGGCCTCGACGCGGGCAGGATCGAGAACATGAGCATCACCATCAACGACCAGTTGGCCATAGGCTGGCTGCCGCTCTTGATCTTCCTGCTGGCGCTGGCGGTTATCACGGTCCTTCAGTTGTTCATGGGCCGCACCAAGATGGGCCGGGCGTTTCGCGCCGTCTCCGACGACCAGGAAGCCGCCCGCCTGATGGGTATCAACACCAAGCATATCTGGGCCGTCGCCATGGGCGTCGCCCTTCTGATCGTGAGCATCGGCGGCATGATGATGGGCATTCGCACCACCTTCAACCCGCTGCTGGGTAGCGATCGCCTGATCTTCGCCTTTGAAGCCGTCATCATCGGCGGCATGGGTTCCGCTTGGGGCACGTTGCTCGGCGGTATCATTCTCGGCGTCGCGCAACTCATGGGCGCGCTGATCTTCGGCCCGGCGTGGCAGATTCTGGCCGGCCACGTGGTCTTTGTGATCATCCTAGCTTTCAGACCCCAGGGCCTCCTAGCGAAAACGGTGACAGCATGAACGCGCCCAAGGACAAGAAACGCGCCGGCAGCCGCACGTATTCGGTACAGGTTGCGGGTCGCACCAACTACATCATTCTCGGCGTCGGCCTGGCTATCCTGATCGCGCTCATCGTCTTCCCGTTCTTCGGCCCGGGCCTTGGACCAGGCGGCTTGTGCAGTTCTTCACCTTTCTCGCTCTCGCTGAGATGTGGAACCTCATGCTCGGCTATGCGGGTCTCATCTCAGTCGGGCAGCAGGGGTTCATCGGCATCGGCGCCTACACGCTCTGGCTGTTCTCCGACATCATCGGCATCAACCCACTGATCAGTGTGGTCTTCGCCGCCATCGGCGGATGCATCATCGCTCTTCCGGCCGCGGCCCTGGTCTTCAAGCTGAAGGGCGGTTACCTCGCCATCGGCACGTGGGTGATAGCGGAGATCCTGCGGTTGATAGTCTCAAACATCAAACGGACGGGAGGCGGATCGGGTATCACGATCCAGGCCACCAGCAAGATGGCCCAGACTCTTGGCGCCGACGGCTGGATGCCGCGCGTCTACTGGTGGGCGCTGGCTGCTTCGGTCATCGCGATCGCCGTCACGTATTTTCTGCTCCGTTCACGCACCGGCCTGGCTCTCAAGGCCATGCGCGACAACGACCTGGCGGCCGAAAGCTCGGGTGTGAACCTGTGGCGGACAAAACTCTACACGTACGTCATCGCCGGTGCGGGTTGCGCCTTGGTGGGCGCTATCGAGGCCATGTACTCGCTGCGCGTTCATCCGGGATCGGCTTTCGCGGTGAGCTGGACCGCGTACCTGATCTTCATCAGCGTCATCGGCGGCATCGGGACGATCGAAGGTCCCATCATCGGGACCATCATCTTCTACGTGCTGCGTGAGACCACCAGCCAGTACGGCACCTGGTACTTCATCGCGCTGGGCATTCTCGCGATCATCGTCACCATCTGGAGCCCCGCGGGCATCTACGGATGGGTGTTGAGGCGGACGGGCTTCAGTCTCTTCCCGCTTCAGCGTAAGGTCAAGTTCGCCGACGAGGCGAAAACACGCGATCTCGGACCGAGCAAAGAGGCGGTCGTCTAGGAGAGAATGAGCACAGATCTCAATGTGCGTTCGGTGGCTCGGGCCGTTTCCATCCTCGAGCAGTTCACGATGGAGCGGCCCGAGCCGAACCTCACCGAGATCAGCGTAGCTATCGGGCTGAGCAAGAGCACGACTCACCGCCTGCTCAGCACGCTCGAAGAGTCGGGCATGGTCGAACTCGATCGCAAGACCGGTAGGTATCGTCTCGGTCTCAAGACCTTTCGCCTGGGCAGCGTAGCCTCTGGCAGCCTTGAGCTGGTGCGGCAGGCGGAGCCGCTGCTGCGTGACATCGCCGAGGAGACCGGGCAGACCTCTCTGCTCTTCGTTGCCGATACCAATGTGGCGCTCTGTCTGCGCAGGTTCGACGGCGACCAGCAGGTGCGGGTGCTGGTCATGGAGGCCGGCAAGCGGGCGCTGTTCAATTGCGGGGCTTCCCAGCGGGTTCTCCTGGCTCACTTGAGCGAGCCACGCTGGGAAGACGTGGTAGCGAGCCACACGGCGAGAATGACCGCGTATTCGCTGACCACCCGTGACGAACTCGACTCCGACAGGCGCGAGATACGCGAACGCGGCTTCTCTATCGGGTGGGAGGACTGCACTCTGCACGCCGCCACACTCGGTGCTCCAGTGCAACGCGCTGGGGGTGACGTGATCGCGTCGGTGAGTATCCTGGGAATCGTCCAGCAGTTCCCGGCGGAGAGGCTACCGGTGCTCATACGCCGGGTCATGCAACTCGGCCGCGATCTCTCGACGAAGCTCGGGGTATTGCGGCTAGAAGCCGCGGGTACACGAGGCTTCGCCCGTTGGTGAGTATGCGTTGTGCTTAAATAGGGGTGCCGGTCAGGCGCCCGCGGCGGTCGAGGCGATCGGCGCCCCCAGGGCAATAGTAAGGAGTAGTTATGCCCAGTTGGCTTGGCGGTTGGGAAATCGCGATCGTTCTGGTTCTGGTCCTTGTCATCTTCGGCCCCAAGAAGCTCCCCGAGCTGGGCTCTTCTTTGGGCAAGTCGATCAGGGGCTTCCGCAAGGGGCTGAAAGAACAGCAGGACGAGGTGAAGGCGACGGTTGCCGAGGTCAAAGAGGCCTCCGGCATCGACGAAGTGAAGGCGAGCATCACCGAGGTGCGCGAGGCGGTCGATCTCAAGGGCGTGAAAGACGAGATGTCACTCAAGCCTGATGCCACCGACCCGGCGTCGCCGAGTTCGACCAGTTCGAGCACCGATTCCAGCAGCTAGCGCTCGCCCTCGGCCCGGTGCGGCGGCGTGCCGCGCGCTCGGTGTCGCGCTCTTCGTCGCCGCAGGCGGCGACAGCCGGCACGGTGTCGTCGAATCGCCGACCCCGGATGTCTGTCACGGGGCGCTGCAGGCTTTCATATCAGAGGCCTAGAGGAGCCCTCTCCGAGTCTGTCCGCTCCGCACTCCAGCCGCCTATCTTTGCGACCGCACAAGACGCTATCGTTGCCGGCGAGAAACGTACTGGAGGTGAGCTAATGGCAGAGACCGTCGAGCAACTCTATGCTATCCGCGAGCGGCGCATTCGGGATGCTGTGGCGCTCAAGGAGCCCGACCGCATCCCCGTGGTGCCGAACGGCCCGGCCTGGCCGGGCCGGGCCATGGGAGTGAGGATCTCCGAGATCGCCACGAACCCGGCCGTGTCGCGCCGGACCATCATCGACGCTTACGCGGGGCTGGGAGCGATCGATGGCATCCAAAGCCCCGCGTACCATGTGTGCACACTCAGCATGCAGTGGTTGTCGCGGGTGAAGGTGCCCGGCCGCGACCTGCCGGACGACGAGCTGTGGCAGGTGGACGAGCGCGAGATCATGCACTTGGACGACTACGACGCCATCGTACGGGAGGGCTTCGCCCCCTGGCTGGAGCGCTACTACACTCAGCGTCTGCCCGGCACTCTCGAGGATATGGCAGCCTTCATGGCGACCGTACCCGATGCGCTCGCGATGTGCCGGGAGCGGGGCCTCGTGCCCTTCACACCGGCTGTCTTCACGATTCCGTATGAGTACTTCTGCGGTGGTCGTTCGATGAAGGAGTTCCTGCTCGACCTCTACCGGCACGCCGACAAGGCGCAGGCGGCCATGGACAAGGCTCTGCCCGTGCTCGTCGCGAGTATGCGCGAAGGAATCAGGGCTATGGGATTCATGGGCGTCTGGATCGGCGGGTGGCGTTCGGCCAGTGAGTTCGTCTCGCCGCGTCTATGGAATCGCTTCGTGTTTCCGTACTTCACCGCCATGGTCGAGGCGTGCGTGGAGGAGGGTTGCATCCCCGTGCTGCATTTCGATGCGAACTGGAGCCGCGATCTCGAGCGGCTGCGGGAGTTTCCCAAGGGCAAGTGCGTGCTCTCGCTCGACGGCAAGACCGACATCTTCAGGGCCAAGGAAGTGCTCGGCGACCACATGTGCATCATGGGCGACGTGCCACCGAGCCTCCTTTCGCTCGGCACGCCCGACGAGGTGACCGCGTACTGCGAGCGACTCGTGGCCGAGGTAGGTCCGGCGGGCTTCATCCTCTCCTCGGGCTGCGATACGCCGATCGACGCCAAGTACGACAACGTCAAAGCCATGGTGGAGGCGGTCTCCTAGGGGTCTGCTGAAGAGCGGAGTCTCGGCCGGTACCGCGCACCGTGCGGCATAGATATCGGCCGTTCGCCGGGGATGTTAGTCTTAGGGGGCACTGCTGTCGGCGAGGAGGACTGGACGTGAGCGCGACCTATACGAAAGACGACGTCATCCGCAAGGTCGAGGAGGACGACATCAAGTTCATCCGTCTCTGGTTCACGGACGTGCTCGGCTTTCTCAAGAGCCTCGCCATGACGCCCCGCGAGCTGGAACGGTGCCTCGACGAGGGCATGGGCTTCGACGGCTCGTCCATCGAGGGCTTCGCCCGGGTCCAGGAATCCGACATGGTGGCCATGCCCGACCCCTCCACGTTCGCCATCCTGCCGTCGATGCCCGAGCACGGGCGACCGCCCTCATGTTCTGCGACATCCTCCAGCCCGACGGCCAGCCATACGACGGCGACCCACGCTACGCGCTCAAGCGGATGCTGGCCAAGGCCGCGGACCTGGGCTACACGATGTACGTGGGCCCCGAGCTGGAGTTCTTCTACTTCAAGGACAGCACGCACACTCGACGTCTCTCGACCGGGGCGGGTACTTCGACCTGACCTCTCTCGACGTCTCCACGAGCATCCGTCGCGACACCGTCACCGCCCTCGAGGAGGTCGGGCATCGAGGTCGAGTACGCCCACCACGAGTGCGGGCCGTCTCAGCACGAGATCGATCTGCGCTACAAGGAAGCGCTGACCATGGCCGACGCGGTGATGACCTACCGCCTGCTGGTCAAAGAAGTGGCCGACGCGCAACGGCATCCACGCCACCTTCATGCCCAAGCCCATGTATCGGCGAGGCAGGCTCGGGCATGCACGTCCATCAGTCGCTCTTCAAGGGCGGAGCGCAACGCCTTCTTCGACGCCAACGACACGTACCACATGACGCCGTCGGCAAGTCGTACGTCGCCGGACTGCTGCACTACGCCCGCGAGATGTGCCTGGTGACCAACCAGTGGGTCAATTCGTACAAGCGCCTGGTGCCGGGCTACGAAGCCCCCATCTACTGCTGCTGGGCGCGGCGCAACCGCTCGGCGCTGGTCAGGGTGCCCATGTACAAGCCGGGCAAGGAGCAGGCGACGCGGGTCGAGATGCGCAATCCCGACCCGGCGGCCAATCCCTATCTGACGCTTCGCGGTCATGCTGGCCGCCGGGCTGAAGGGCATCGAGAAGACGCATGGAGCTACCCGCCGGAGAGCCACCGACAACATCTACGAGATGTCGGCGAAGGAGCGGCATCGCCGCCGGCATCCAGTCGCTGCCCGGCGACATCGACGGCGCCATCATCGCGTTCGAGAACTCGGAGTTCATGCGCGAGACCCTCGGCGATCACATCTACGAGTACTTGATCCGCAACAAGCGGGCGGAATGGGATGCGTACCGGGCGTATCGTGAGCTCGTGGGAGATCGATCGGTACCTCGAGATCCTGTAGAAGGGCATGGCAGGTCCCGACGGCAGCACCGGGGGCGAAGTCCGGCGGAGCGGTCCGCTCTTTCTGCTCGACGGCAGCAACGTCGCCTACCGGGCCTTCTTCGCCCTACCTGAGGACATAGCCACTTCGGCGGGCTTTCCGACCAACGCACTCTACGGGTTCTGCTCTGATGGTCATCAAGATCCTGACCGAGTACCAGCCCGTCGGCGGTGATCGTGGCCTGGGACTCGCGGGAGAAGACCTTCAGGCACGAGGAGTTCGAGGAGTACAAGGCTCAGCGCAAGCCCATGCCCGACCTCGCTCAGCGAGCAGTGGCCCTATTTCACCGAGCTGTCGGCGGCCTTCGGGTTCGTCAACCTGGCCGTTCCCGGCTACGAGGCCGACGACATCCTCGCCACGCTGGCGCGCCAGGCAGAGGCGCACGGCCGCGAGACGATGATCGTCACCGGCGATCGCGACGCTCTGCAGCTGGCCGGCGAGCACGTCGAGCATCATGTCCAACACCCGCGGCATGACCGAGGTCAAGATCTACGATCCGGCCGCGGTGGAGGAGCGGTTCGGCGTGCCGCCCCGCCTGATCCCCGACCTCATCGGTCTGAAGGGCGATACCTCCGACAACATCCCGGGCGTGCCTGGCATCGGGGAGAAGACCGCGGCCCAACTTCTGGCTCCAGTTCGGCGGGCTGGAGGAGGTGCTCGCGACCATGCGATCGAGGTGAGCGGCGCCAAGCGCAGGGAGCTGCTGCACGAGCATCGCGAGATCGCACTGCTCTCGAAGAGGCTGGCGTCGCTCGAGCACGACGCGCCCATCGACATCGACGCGGCCGAGGTGCTGCCCCACGAGCCGCAGCGCGACAAGCTCGAGGAGCTGTTCGTCCGCTTCGAGTTCACCAGCGCTCCTGGAGCGGGTGGAGCCGTTGCTGGCCCGGGGCGGGCCAGGCGGAGGCGCCAGGCCCGTGCCGGCGCGCCGCTCGCTGCCGTGACGCGCGTCGCCGCCGGCGACCGACGAGCGCGCTCGAAGGCCTGGTCGACTGGTCGGGCACCGTCGGCCTGGCGGTCGAGGCCGATCGGCCCGGGGACCTGCCGACGGGCTCTGGGTCGCCGAGGGACGGCCGTCGGGCGGATTCCCTCGGAGTCGACCAGGCGGAGAGTGCGGATGCCCGGGGCTCGTGCACGGATCGCTCGCATCGAGGTTACCGGGGCCGCTGCGAGCAGGCTCCGCGAGCTGCTGGGCAGGGGCCACCTGGTCTGCCACGATTTCAAGTCGGCCCGGGCGCTGCACGGGCTTGACCGAGGCAGGCCGCCCACGACACCTATCTGGCCGCCTATCTGCTCGCCCCGGGCAGCAGGGAGTACCGGCTGGAGGACTTGGCGCGAGAGGCCGGCTCGCGGTCGCCGGCCGTCGTGCTGGCGGGCGAGCCGCCGGCTGCCGGGGGGCCGGCCGCTCGCCGCGGCCGCCGCCGATGCCGTGGCCGTCCCTGGCGTTGCGGCCGAGCAGGAGCGCGCGCTGCGCGACCAGGGCATGTGGGACCTCTTCCAGACCATCGAACTGCCGCTGACCGCTGTGCTCATCGCCATGGAGCGGGCCGGCATCTACCTGGACTGCTACCGGCTGGGCGAGATCACCGGCAAGATCCAGGACCAGATGGAGGAGCTGGAGGCGGTCATCTACGAGCTGGCGGGCGAGGAGTTCAATCTCGGCTCTCCTCAGCAACTCGGCCGGATACTCTTCGACCGTCTGGGCCTTCCCCGGCAGCGGAAGACCAAGACGGGCTACTCCACCGACGCCAAGACGCTGGAGTCGCTCCGCGACAGTCACCCCATCGTGGGCCACCTGCTCAACCACCGCGAGCTGTCCAAGCTCATGTCCACGTACCTGCTGGCGCTGCCCCAGGTGGTCGATCCCGAGACCGGCAGGCTGCACACGACCTTCAATCAGACGGTGGCCGCCACCGGGCGGCTGTCGTCGAGCGACCCCAACCTGCAGAACATCCCGGTGCGCACCGCTCTGGGCGCCCAGATCACGCGCAGTGCTTCACCGCCGAAGCCGGCAACTGCTGGTGGTGGCCGACTACTCGCAGATCGAGCTGCGCATCATGGCCCACCTCTCGGGCGAGACCACGCTTACTCGAGGCCTTCCGCCACGGTGAGGACATCCACACGCGCACGGCGGCCGAGGTGTTCGGCCTGCCCGAAGACCAGGTCGACAAGACCCACCGGCGCTACGCGAAGGCGGTCAACTTCGGCATCATGTACGGCATCTCGGCCTTCGGCCTGAGCCAGAACCTGGGCATCGGGCGCGAAGAGGCCGCCGCCTACATCGAGCGCTACTTCGAGCGCCTGCCGCGGGTGAAGGCCTTCATCGAAGAGACCATCGAGTCTCGCCCGTCGGCAGGGATACGTGGCCACGGTCTTCGGACGCCGGCGTCCCATCCCCGAACTGGCCTCGGGCAACTTCCAGGAACGGTCGCTGGGGGAGAGGCTGGCCGTCAATTCGGTCATCCAGGGCAGCGCCGCCGACATCATCAAGGTGGCCATGATCCGCTGCTACGACCGGCTGAAGCGGGACTACGCCAACGCGTTGGTGCTTCAGGTGCACGACGAGCTGGTGTTCGAGGTTCCCCAGAGAGCCGCGGACGATGTCGCGACGCCGTTGTGGAGGAGATGGTGGCCGCCTTCTCCATGGAACCTCCTCTGGGTGTCGACATCGGTGTGGGCCGCGATTGGCTCTCGGCAAAATGAATGGCCCAATTTGCCCGCTAAATCCGCGGGTTTGCTTTTCCTCGATACCCTGGGTATACTACCGGCACATGAGCCGCGATAGGGCGGCGCGACTACGCATCCTTGGGAAGGAAACAGAAACTACATGGCAGACCAAAACACCGACGTAGCAGCAAACAGCAGCGACGACAGCGGAGAGAAGCTACAGGGCGGTCATGAACTCATGATCGAAGTCGATGGGAAGATGATTCCCAACTACGACGCCACGATCATGACCTTCGAAGAAGGAGACATCGTCACCGGCACTGTGGTCCGCGTAGACAAGGACGAAGTCCTTGTCGACATCGGCTATAAGAGCGAGGGAGTCGTCCCGGCCAACGAGCTATCGATCAGAAAGTCGGTGGACCCCTCCGAAGAAGTCTCTGTCGGCGACGTGGTCGACGCGCTCGTTCTCACCAAAGAGGACGCTGACGGCCGGTTGATCCTTTCCCGCAAGCGCGCCCGCTTCGAACGTGCATGGCAGCGCATCGAGAAGGCCGCTGAAGAAGGCACCCCGGTCTCGGGCAGCGTCATCGAAGTGGTCAAGGGCGGTCTCATACTCGACCTGGGCGTGCGGGGCTTCTTGCCGGCTTCACTGGTCGACATCCGTAGAGTGGCCGAACTCGACGAGTTCTTGGGCCAGACGCTCGAGTGCCGTGTCATCGAGCTCAACCGCTTCCGCAACAATGTAGTTCTCAGCCGCCGCGCCGTGCTCGAAGAGGAGCGTCGCGGGGCTCGCGAGCAGATCCTCGACCGCATGAACGTCGGCGACCTGGTCACGGGCACCATCTCCAACATCGTCGACTTCGGCGCGTTCGTCGATCTCGAGGGCATCGATGGTCTCATCCACATCTCCGAGCTGTCGTGGAGCCACGTGAACCATCCGTCGGAGGTCCTGACCATCGGCCAGAAGGTCGAAGTCCGTGTGCTCGATATCGACCGCGACCGGCAGCGCATCTCCTTGGGTCTCAAGCAGACCCAGAAGGATCCTTGGCAGCAGGTGTTCGAGAACCGCCAGGTCAACGAGATCGTCCACGGCCAGGTGACTAAGCTGGTCTCGTTCGGTGCGTTTGTGGAGATCGAAGAGGGCGTCGAAGGCCTTATCCACATCTCCGAGCTGGCTCAGCATCACGTGGAAGATCCGTCGGAGATCGTGCGTCCGGGCCAGGAAGTCAACGTCAAGATCATCGAGATCGATCCCGAGCGCCGCCGTCTCTCGCTGAGCCTCAAGCGACTCGAGCCGGAGTACCGCATCCACGAGGATGCCATGGCTGAGGAAGGCGAACGAGGAGTACGAAGAGGTAGAAGGCGACTTGGAGCAGGAGCAGTCTGAGACTGCCGAGCCGATGGTCGCTGACGAGGCCTCCGAGGCCTCCGAGGCCGAGGCCGTCGAGGAAACGGTCGAGGCTGTTGCCGTAGAGGCCGTAGAGGCCGAGAGGCCGTAGAGGCAGCCGACGCCGCGCCGGCCGAAGTGCCTGAAGAGGCCGAAGTGGCTGAAGAGGCCGCGAAAACTGAAGAGGCCGAAGAGACAGTCGCAGATGACGATCAGCCTGCCGCTGAAGAGGCTGAAGCCTAGAAGTCTTTCTGACCTACAATTGAGTGGGTGATCGGGAGCGCCTTTTGGCGCTCCCCGTGTTTTCGGAGGCAACATGAGCCAAGTAGTGCGCCGCGTGGTCGCGGTGGGCCTGACCGGAGGTATCGGCGCCGGCAAGACCACCGCTCTCGCTCTATTCGCCGAGGTGGGGGCAGTCGCTCTCTCTGCCGACGGCATGGTGCACGATCTGTACTCCCAGGCGAGGGTGGCGGCCAAGATCGCCGATCACTTCGGGTCGCAGGTGCTCGATGAGCGCGGGCGCCGTGGACCGGGCCGCGCTGGCGCGGCGCGTACGCCGGCGCCGGAGTGAGCTGCGCTGGCTGGAGAAGCTCACTCATCCCCTGGTCGCCAAAGACATGCGGCGCAAGATCGAGTCGGCGCCGACCGGTTCGGTCGTGGTATGCGAGGTGCCACTCCTTTTCGAGGCCGGATATGAGGGCATGTTCGACCTCATCGTGACCATCGAGGCGGGAAGCGAGACTCGCCGGTGGCGCTCGGTCCATGGATTCGATCTGGGCCAGTTCACGGAGTTCGAGAGCCTGCAGGCCTCGACCGAGCAGCGGGTAGCGCGGAGCGACGTGGTCTTCTTCAACGACGGGACGTCGATGACATGCGTGGCTTCGTGGTCGAGGCCTACGAGCGGGCGCGCGCTCTACTCGACGGGACCGAAGATTGAGTTTTCGCCTCCAGTCCGAGTACAGCCTGCAGGGAGACCAACCCGCAGGCAGTCGCGAAACTGGTCGAGGGTGTCAGGCGCGGCGACCACTACCAGACCCTTCTCGGGGTGACCGGCTCCGGCAAGACCTTCACCATGGCCAACATCATCACGCAGGTGGGCAAGCCGGCGCTGGTCATGGCTCCCAACAAGACCCTAGCGGCGCAACTGTGCAACGAGTTCCGCGAGTTCCTGCCCAGACAACGCGGTGGAGTATTTCGTCTCCTACTACGACTACTACCAGCCTGAGGCCTACCTGCCGTCGACCGACACCTACATCGAGAAGGATTCGCTCCATCAACCAGGAGATCGATCGGCTGCGGCATGCCGCGACGTCGAACCTACTCATGCGCGACGACGTGGTCATCGTAGCTTCGGTGTCGTGCATCTATGGCCTCGGTTCTCCCCAGGAGTACCTGGGACAGGTGGTGCTCCTGAAGGAGGGCGACGACATCAGCCGCGACGAGGTCTTCGCCAAACTGGTGCGCATCCACTACGAGCGCAACGACGTGGGCTTCAGCGCGGGGCAAGTTCAGGGTGCGGGGCGATAGCTTCGAGGTCTGGCCGGCCTACGACGACTACGCGGTGCGGGTCAGCCTCTGGGGCGACCAGGTGGAGGAGATCGTCAAGGTCGACGTGCTGACGCAGGAGGTCGTCGCTCACCTGCCGGCGGTGGCCATCTACCCGGCCACGCACTTCGTGACCTCCGACGACGCCATCGAGCGGTCGGTCGCGGAGATCGCCGACGAGTTGGAATTGCGGGTGGCCGAGCTCGAGGCTCAGGGCAAGCAACTCGAGGCCTTCCGGCTACGCCAGCGCACCCAGTACGACATGGAGATGCTGCGTGAACTGGGCTACTGCAACGGCATCGAGAACTACTCTCGCATTCTCTCGGGGCGTTCGCCGGGGCAGCCGCCATACACCTTGCTCGACTTCTTCCCCGACGATTTCCTCGTCTTCCTCGACGAGTCGCATATGACCGTGCCCCAGCTACACGGCATGTACGAAGGCGACCGCAGCCGCAAGACGATGTTGGTCGACCACGGCTTCCGCCTGCCTTCAGCTCTGGACAACCGGCCCCTCCGCTTCGAGGAGTTCATCCAGAAGGCTCCGCAGCTCGTCTTCGTCTCGGCCACGCCGGGCGAGTGGGAGACCTCGGTGTCGTCGCAGGTGGTCGAGCAACTGGTTCGTCCGACGGGCCTGGTCGATCCGAGGGTCGAGGTCAGGCCCACACGCCATCAGATCGACGATCTGATGAACGAGATCCGTGGCCGCGTGGATAAGGGTCAGCGCGCACTCGTGACCACGCTCACCAAGAAGATGGCCGAGGATCTGACCGACTACCTGCTCGAGATGGGCTTCAGGGTGCGCTACCTGCACTCGGAGGTCGACACGCTCGAGCGCATCCGCGTGGTCCGCGAGCTGCGGCTGGGTGAGGTCGACGTGCTGGTGGGTATCAATCTCCTGCGAGAGGGTCTCGATCTGCCCGAGGTGACGCTCGTTGCGATCCTCGACGCCGACAAAGAAGGCTTCCTGCGGGGCGAGACAGCTCTCGTGCAGACGATAGGAAGGGCGGCGCGCAACGTCGACGGCACGGTCATCATGTACGCCGACAAGCGAACGGCGGCTATGGAGAAGGCTATCTCCGAGACCGACCGCCGCCGCGCGGCTCAGGTTGCCTTCAACGAGGCACACGGCATCGAGCCTCGCACCATAGTGAAGGGTGTGTCCGACATCGCCGAACTCCTCGGCATCAGCGGCAGCGTGCCCTACAAAGAGAGGCGCAAGACGGCTCGGGGCGAGGACATGTCACTCGAGGAACTCGAGCGTCTCATGGCCACCCTCGAGGAGGAGATGTTCCAGGCCGCCGAGGAGCTGCGCTTCGAGTACGCGGCGAAGCTACGCGACGAGATACGCGACCTCGCACGCGAGGTCGCCCGCCTGCGGACCTGAGACATGCGCCGGCTCGCGGCCGGCAGCCGCCGTGCCGGCCTGCTCCGCGACGCTTGCTCGCGGCCGCGTGCGACCGAACCCTACTCGATCTGCAGCGAGTGCACCTCTTCGAGGCCCGCTAGCAGCATGGTCACGCCCGCGGCGTTCATGCCGCGTGGCACCCTCAGCGACAGGTGCACGGTCTGTCTCTCGTGCTCGCCCGACCCGGCCTCCAGTTCGTGCACCTCGACGTGGGCCTGCTTGAGCACCGAGATCACCTGGGCGAGAGGCCCATATCCAGGGTTGCGGAACCTAATGCGGAGATTCACGATATGGGATACGCGAGAAAAGAGGATCCGCTCTTCGATGAGGCGGAGTATGTAGAGGCTGACGATCACCAGCCCGGTCGTGATCAGAGCCGCCGAGAAGAAGCCCTGGGCGGCGAGGAGGCCGACGGCCGCGACGGTCCATAGGCTGGCCGCGGTGGTCAGTCCTCGAACCGAAACGCCGTAGCGGACGATAGCCCCCGCACCGAGAAAGCCGATGCCGGTGACTACCTGGGCGGAGATACGGTTGGGGTCAAGGCCTGTCCCTTCGAGACCGTACGACGAGGCCAGGGTGAAAGCGGCCGCCCCAACCGAAACCAGGATGTGAGTCCTGAAGCCGGCCGTGTGCTCCCTGATCTCGCGCTCGAGCCCGATCGCGCCGCCGAGGACGGCCGCGATAAGGACCCGCAAGAATGGTTCGAGTATGGGCATGCCCTCATACTAGGCATCGGAGACGTGGCTGGCAAGCAGGGACTCCGGCCCGTACGGCGAACACAGTCAATGTGTCTTGTTCGGCGCGACCGGCGCGCTTCTCGCCGCACTCAGCGCCCTGTATCTTCGGAGGGCACCCAATGAGGGCGACCGATATTCTTCAGCAAGAGCACGAACTCGTCATGCCCTTCCTGGATGCGCTCGAGGCTGCCGCTCGGCGGCTCGAGTCGCGCCAGCAGGCGAGCAGTCCGGCCCTTCGCGTGAGCTTCTTCCTGGACGTGAGCGAGTTCATCAAGTCCTTCATCGACGATTGCCACCACCGCAAGGAAGAGGGGCTCCTGTTTCCGGCCTTGGAGGCCGCGGGCGTGCCGCAACTTGGCGGACTCATGGGGGAGATACTCGCCGAGCACGACGAATGCCGGCGGCTGTCGCTCCAAGTACGCGCCGGCGCCGAGCGGCTGGCTGGCGGCGATGCCGGCTCGCGGGCCACTTTGGCGTGGAACACCCTCGCTTACGTCCGGCTCATCCGGCCGCACAAGCTCAAGGAGGAGACCGCCCTGTTTTCGTTCGCGGACAAGAAGTTGTCGGACGAGCAACAGACCGACCTCGCCGAGCGGTTCGAGCGCATGCAGATCGAGTACCACGAGCAGGATCTCTACCGGCGCTGCTGGAGCCTGGCTACCAGCCTGCGCTCCGAAGCGCGCAGCGCTTGATTTCTCACTCCTGATTCACATTCTGTGGATACATACTTTCCAAACTCTATGCATGTTCTGGTAGAGTCATTGTGTGCTCTTTGGCAAACCGACGGGCACTTCCAGGCGCCCGCCACGGACGGCAATAGGAGGGTGCGTAATGAGGAGAGGGTTGATCTTTGGGTTGGTGCTCGTGCTCGCGCTCGCAACGGGATTGGCGGCCTGCGGGAGCGAAGAGACCGAAACGACCACCACGGCGGCGACCTCACCGCCCACAACTGCAGGACCGGCGACCACCGGCGCGCCGACGACCGTCGCCCCCGCAACCACGACGGCTCCAACCTACGCTGAGGGGCAGTGGAAGTTCACGTTCAACACGTTCTTCCCTGCGACCAACAACATCGCGATCGTCGGTGAGATGTGGCAGGCCGAGATCACGAAGCGCACGAATGGCGCGGTCCAATTCGAGTATCTGCCGGGAGCTTCTCTGACCGCAGCCAACAAGGTGTATGACGGCGTGCTCACCGGCATTTGCGACCTCGGCTTCTCGTGCATCGCGTACACGCCGGGCATCTTCCCGGTCATGGAGTTGCTCGACATGCCCAACGGCTATCCGCTGGGCTATGCCGCCACCCATGCGGTCAACGACTTCTATCAGAACTTCAAGCCGAAGGAATTCGACGGAGTGCATCTGCTGGCCCTCTATGGCACCGGCCCGCAGGTGGTTTTCACCACCAAGAAGCCCGTCAGGGCCCTTGAAGATGTGAAGGGCCTCGTGCTTAGGTCGACCGGTGTGGGCGCAAGTATCGCGAAGGCGCTCGGTGCGGAGGGCTACGCCGCTCCGCAGAACGAAGCCTATGAGCTCTTGTCCAAGGGCGTCATCGACGGGAGTATCGCGCCGCGGGAGGTGCTGCTGGGCTGGAAGCAGGCCGAGGTCGTCAACTACGTCACCCAGGCCTTCTCCATCGGCTCTATCACAACCATGTATATGGTCATGAACAAGGACAAGTGGGACGATCTCCCGCCGGATATTCAGCAGGTCTTCACCGATGTCAGCACCGAGTACATAGAATACTGGGCCAAGGTCTCCTCGGCCTACGACTACAACGCCATAGAATTCTTCATGCAGCAACCGGGGCGCGAGGTGATCGATCTGGCTCCAGAAGAAGCGGCCAGGTGGGCGGAAGCCGTGCAACCCATGATCGCCGAGAAGCTCGGCGCTCTCGACGACGCGACGAACGGCTACCAGAAGTACCTGATGGAGCGCATCCAATACTGGACCGACAAGGCGGTGCCCGAGGCCGATTGCGCCGCCTGGGTGAAGGAGAACATCAAGTCGCCGTCGGCACAGTAGGACGGGCCACAGCGACCCGGGAACTTCAGCGATCACTGCATGCAAACCGGCATAGAGGCGGGGCGTGAGCCTCGCCTCTATGCATAGCCACCTCGAGTCCGAGGAGAGCCTATGGAAGCCCTGCCTCCCGATCAGGAGCCTCTGCCCGTGCGCGAGACCGCGCCGGCCAACCCAGTCATCTCCGCGCTGGATAGGTACATAGCCCTTCTCAGCAGGATCCTTTCCTGGATCGGAGGGGCGGGCCTCGCGGCGATGCTGGTGCTCATAGTGGCCGACGTCATCGGTATCAAGGTGTTTTCGAAGCCGGTGCCCGGGGGTATCGAGTATGTGTCATTCTTGGCGGTGGTCACCATCGCGTTCGCGGTGTCGCACACACAGGTGTTGCGCGGCCATGTCGCCGTGGATTTTGTGATCGAGAAGTTCCCCAGACGGGCGAAGCTGCTCATCGACACGCTGATGGTGCTCTTCGCGGTGTGTCTGTTCGCGCTTCTGTCGTTCTACAGCTTCAAGTACGCGGGGAGTCTGCGGAGATCGGGCGAGGTCTCGATGACTCAGAAGATCCCCTTCTATCCCTTCGTGTACGGCATGGCCGTCTGCTTCGTGGCCACGCTGATGGTCGTTCTCATGGACTTCGTGAAATCCATCGTGAAGGTGGCTGATAAATGGACCCCGTGACGATCGGTCTCATCGGCGTCGCCGTTCTCGTGGTCATCTTCCTACTGGGGATGCCCGTGGGTTTCACGATGGCGTTTGTCGGAGTGGTGGGGTTCATGGTGACGAAGGGCCCGAACGCCGGGCTGCGATTGCTGGCGAGCGACTTCTGGGACACATGGTCGAGCTATAGTCTTACGGTCATCCCGATGTTCGTCTTCATGGGATCGGTGGCGTTCTACGCGGGCATGAGCGGCCGGCTGTACGATGCCGCCTACATCTTGTTCGGCCGTTGGCGGGGAGGACTGGCCATGGCCACCGTTGTCGCCACCGCGGGCTTCTCGGCCATATGCGGCTCGACGAGCGCGACGGCCGCGGCCATGGGCAAGGTCGCCATTCCCGAGATGCGGCGCCACGGTTACGACCCGGGCCTCGCGTGTGGGTGCATGGCCGCGGCGGGAAGCTTGGGCATCATGATCCCACCCAGCACCATCTTCATCATCTACGGCATCCTCTCCGAGCAATCGATCGGAAAGCTGTTCGTGGCTGGTGTCGTGCCGGGGGTGATCATGGCCCTCTTCTTCATCGTGGCGGTGTGGGTCTGGGCCAGGTTCAATCCGACCTCGGCTCCGGCCGGCGGCAGTACCAGTCTGAGGACGAAGCTGCTGGGGCTGACCGGACTACTCGAGATGGCCGCGCTCTTCGCGCTGGTGCTCGGGGGACTGTTCGCGGGCCTGTTCAGCCCCACTCAGGCGGCGGGTGTCGGAACCGCGGCGGCCATCGTCATCGGTGTCGCGCGGCGGTCGCTCAACCTGACGAGGTTCTGGCTGGCCATCAAGGACACCCTGCTCATCACGGCCATGATCATGACGATCGTCGCCGGAGCCACTGTGTTTGGGCACTTCATGGCGGTGACCGGCATTCCCGGCGCCGTGTCGGACTTTCTCGGCGGGTTGCCGGTGCCGGCGACCGTGGTCATGATCTTGATTCTTGCCATGTACCTAATAGCCGGGTGCTTCATGGATTCGCTTGCCATGGTCACCCTGACCGTGCCCATCCTCTATCCGACAGTCGTCAGACTCGGTTTTGACCCCATCTGGTTCGGGGTGATTATCGTGCTGGTGGTCGAGATGGGGGTGATAACGCCGCCTGTCGGCATCAACGTGTACATCATCAAAGGAGTGGCGCCTGACGTGCCCATGGGACGGATCTTCAAGGGAGCTTCGGCGTTTCTCGTCGGCATGGTGATCCTTGCCGTGTTGTTGCTCATCTTTCCGATAATCGCCACGTGGCTGCCGAGCTTCGTTACCTACTGAGAGGGCCCGTTCTCCGTTGCCCGCCGTTCGGCCCTCCTGGTACGATGGAGAGAGCAACACCTGATCACCACCCGGTGGTCTGCGGCACGCTAGCAATCGACCAAGGGGAAGGAACATGGGCGCAGTCCGAGATCTGCTGAATACCAGGGCGAAGAACCGCTCTCGTCTACAGAAGGAGGCTCCGGTTCTCTACGACAGCTTCGACGAGATGCTCAAGCGCGTGTACCAGGAGGGTGCGCTGTCGCTCAAGAACAAGGAGCTCATGGCGGTTGCCGCCTCAGTGGCCACTCGGTGTGTGCCCTGTCTTGCCAATCACGCCAGCAATGCCGTGGCGGCCGGCGCTACCAGGCAGGAAGTGCTCGAGGCGGCCGGTATTGGCGTCGAGTTCGGCGGTGGGCCGTCGTTCATAGTCATCCGCGACCATCTGCTCGAGTTTCTCGATGAGATCATGGCCGAGCGTGATGGGGAGAGCGCGTAAGGGCAAGAGCTTGTTCACTCTCACGGCCGCGTCCCGCGCCGGGTCGTCAATCGCCCGCGCGGGGCGGTCGTGGGGCGGTGGAGACTACCCCACGAAGTCGATATCGACCCGGTTGACGTCCCAGAGGGGCTCGATCTTCTCCGCGATGTCGGCCCTGATGACCGCCGCGAACTGGTGGTCGGAAGCCAGGTCGACGACGATCTTGACGACCCCGTCGCTGAATTGGATGTCTTTGACGAGGTCGGTGCGCACTATGTCGAGGCCGCGCAGGGGGTTCATCACGTGGCGCAGACGCCGCTTGATCGCCGCCTCGGTGGTGGCCTCGCGCTCCTCGATGAGGCCGGTCTTCTCCTCATAGTCGCGGATAGCGGCGCGTAGACCCTCGATAGCGAGCACCGAGCAGTGAGCCTTCAACGCGGGGAGGCCGCCCAACTCGTCTGAGGCCTGTTTCCAGGTAATCTTCTTCGCTTCCGCCAGGGTCTTGCCCATCGCCATCTCGGTGATTATCGAGCCGGTGGCGATGTTCGACGCGCAGCCGTACGATTCGAACTTGATATCGCCGATGACCTTGGTCTCGGGGTCGACCTTGATGTAGACCGAAACCATGTCGCCGCAGGCAGGGCTGCCCTCCGTCGACTTGCCGTCGGGCTCGTCGATCTTGCCGACGTTCTGCGGGTGGCGGAAGTGCTCCAGCACCTTATCGTTGTAGGGGAATGCCATGTGACTATCCTCCTCGCGTCAGGGGCGGCGTTGGGCGCGGCCCGCTCTCTGTCAGTCCTTCGGGGCGAGCGGGCTGATGGCCCGCAGGTCGGCTACCACTTCCGCTACAGCCTCCACGACCGCATCCACGTCGGCCTGTGTGTTGAACCGGCCGAAGGTGAATCGCACCGAGCCGTGCGCCCGCTCGTGGTCGCCGCCGATGCCCATTATCACGTGGCTTGCTTCGAGCGAGCGGCTGAAGCACGCTGATCCGGTGCTGACGGCGAAGCCGCGCATATCGAGGTGCAGGGTGATCGACTCCCCCTCGACGTAGTGGAAGGTGACGTTGGCATTCTGGGGCAGCCGGCGGCTGGGATGCCCGTTGAGCGTCGTGTGGGGGATCGTGTGCAGCACCTTGTCCATGAGCAGGTCGCGAAGCTCGCGCAGTCGCTTGTTCTCCTCCTCGGTGACGAGACCGGCGGCGGCGGCGAAGCCGACCGCCCCGGGGATGTCTTCGACACCGGCACGGCGGTTGAACTCTTGGAAGCCACCGTCCATCCACTTGGCGAGCGGCGTGCCCTTGCGGACATACAGACCGCCCGTGCCTCGTGGCCCGTGGATGGTGTGGCCGGATATCGTCACGAGGTCGACCGGTACCTTGCTTGTGTCGAGAGCCAGGCGGGTGAAGCTGTGGGTGGCGTCGGTATGAAAGACGACGCCTCTATCGCGGCAGATCGCGCCGATGGCTTCGATATCCTGCACAGTGCCGATCTCTTGGTTGGCGTGCTGTACCGAGACCAGGGCCGTCTCGGGCGTGATGGCCTTCTCCACGGCGGCCGGGTCGAGTAGTCCCTGCGCGTCGACGTCGAGTATCGTCACCGTGTACCCTGCCTTGCCCAGGGCGTGCACCGTGTTCAGCACCGGGAAGTCCTCGATGCGCGAGGTGACGATATGCCTGCCCTTCTTCTCGGCCAGCGCCATGGCCACGCCTTTGACCGCCATGTTGCTCGATTCGGTGCTGCCCGAAGTGAAGACGACCTCGTCTTCTTCTGAGGCGCCAAGCTTGGCGGCCAACGCGGTGCGCGCGCCCTCGAGACCTTCACGGGCCTCGATGCCCATGGAGTAGCCGAACTCTGAGGTTGCGACCGCGTAGGTCTCGAAGAGATAGGGCCGCATGGCCTCCAGAACGCGCTCGTCGAGCCGGGTGGAGGCGGAGTTGTCGAGGTAACCGGTCAGCGCCGTACTCTGATCGTCCATGTGCCCCCCTCCTCTTCTACGCCGAGAAGCTCGAGCTTCAACGACTTGACGGCCATCGGGATTTCTTTCTTGGACTCGGGGTGGGTCCCCGTGATCTCTATGATGTCTCCGGGAGAGGTCTGCCGCACCGCCTTGCGGAACTCGACCAGGGGCGCCGGGCAGTTCTTGCCGCAGACATCGACTTTGCACTCAGCCACGCCAGTGCCTTTCTGGGTCGGATCTCCTCTGCTGGGGCAGCAGCCGCAGCCGCTGCGTAGCCTCCTAGGGCGCACCATACCGCATTGGCCGCGCGGCCGCTACTACTGAGCGCGAATCCGCGCCTCCGGCCGGACCTCTCAGCCCGAGTGCTCGACCTCCCGGGACTGGCGCGCACTGTCGAGTTCTTCGAGACACTGGATGAAGGTCGAGGCGATGGCGGGATCGAAGTGGGTGCCGGCGCCTCGGCGCAACTCGGCGACGGCGTCGGCGCGGGAGAGGGCCTTGCGGTACGGACGGTCTGCGATCATGGCCGAGAAGCTGTCGGTCACTGTGAGGATGCGCGCGAGCAGTGGGATCTCGCGTCCGCTACGTCCGCTCGGGTAGCCCGTGCCGTCGAACCACTCGTGGTGGTTGGCTACGAGGGCTTGGATCTCGCAGAGGTCGGGCATCGTTCGAATCAAGGTCTCGCCCATGGAGGGATGGCCCTTGACGATCGCCCATTCCTCGGGTGTCAGGCTCCCCGGTTTGCGCAGGATGCGGTCGGGGATGCCGATCTTGCCGACATCGTGCAGTAGGCCGCCGGCGCGTAGAATCCGGAGGCTGGTCTCCGATAGACCGAGGGCGTTGCCCAGCACGAGCGCCAGTTCGGTCACCTGCTCGCTGTGCCGCCTCGTGTAGCGATCCTTGTTGTCGACAGCCGCGACCATCGACTCGAGGATGCCGAAGCTGGTCTTCTCGTCTCTCTCGGCCGGATCGGCATGGCCGGCGCCGGTGATGGCGTTGCCGCCGCGCCGTTTTGAGACGTAGAGGTTGCTGTCGGCCGCGACCACCAACTCGTTCACGCCCCGCCCGTCGGTGGGGAACGTCGCAATGCCGAAACTCGCAAGAATGGGGATCCGCTCTCCGCCCGTGGTGATGAAGGGCTTCTCGGCGATGGCCGCTCGCATCTTCTCTATGACCACGTGGGCTTCGGCGGCGTCGGTCTCGGAGAGGATCAGCACGAACTCGTCGCCGGCGTAGCGGCCGACCACATCACTCGCCCGGGCGTTCGCCTGCAGAATGGAGGCAACGTGGCGGAGGGCCGCGTCGCCGCAGGGGTGGCCGTAGGTATCGTTGAGTAGCTTGAAGCCGTCGATGTCGAGCATCACGAGGTTGAAGGTCAGTCCATATCGCTCTGCCCGCGCCTGTTCGCGCGCCAGCAGTTCGTGCATCTGCCTGTGGTTGGCGAGGCCCGTGAGCGAGTCGGTTCCGCTCAGACGCTGGAGTCTTCGTACGAGCTTCGACCGTCTCACCGCCTCTCCGGCAAGCTCCGCCAGGCCCGTCGTGAGGGCTATCTCGTCGGCCTGGTAGTGTCGTTCGCGCTCTGGGTCCCAGAAGGCCAATAGGCCCATCGGTCCGTCGGCCGAACGCATGGGCACGGTCAGGCAACTCTTCTCACCCCAGGCAAGCATAGTCCCCCGGCTCTTCTGGTCGAGGCCGGGGTCCGAAACGTTCTCGAGAAGGGGGATGCCGTGCGTCAGAACCATCTTCTCAGCGGGGTGCTCGGCCAGCGGCATGACCTCTCCCAGGCGATCCCAGCCGGTGGGGCTCTTCTCCCACATGGCGCGAGGCACGACGGCGTCGATCTCCTGCATGTACTCGTAGGCCACGCACTCGTGGACGCGGAGGACGTCGGCCGCTCTGCGCGCGACGATGGCCAGCGCTTCTTCGAGGTCGTCGGCGCCGGTTACCGCTTGGCTCGATTCAAGCAAGGATGCCAGGTGGGCCGTCTGCGCCTCCTGGGCCGCCAAGGCCTCGGCGTCTTGGATAGAGAGGGCAATGAGGCGGCACACGGAGTTCGCGGTGGCCACCTTGTTGGCAGCGATGGTGTGGCTTGGGCGCTTCTCGCGGACCTCGACCAGTCCTACCACGCGCTCTCGAGCTACGAGAGGTATGGCGAGTGTTGTGCCTCCATCGACCCGCAGCAGCGGCTGTTTCGCCGCCACGACCTCCGCCGCGAGCGGCCACGAGTGCACGTACGCGCCGTTCGGCCGCGACTCACCCTCGAGCCGGCCGTCGGCGACTCTCGCAAGGCACACGAGCGCGCCGTCGCCGGCCAGCGTGTACACGGCCACGTCGGACACGTCGAGCAGCGTGGAAAGCCGGGCCGCGGCGTCGGCGGCCAGGCCCGGCGCGTCCATCGATGTCAAGTTCGCGCTGATGTCGTTCACAGCCGCGTGGGCGTTGAGGAGCGCAACCTGGCTGCGGTAGAGCTTGGACGTGACCCAGGACACGATCTCGGCCACCATCACGCAGAGTATCCCGATGAACGCCGCGAAGCTGAGGGCAAGGACGACATCGCCGGTGCTGACAGCTATGGGGAGGGCGTAGGCGGCAGCGAACAGCGGTAGCACCACGAGCGACGTGCCGGGCCGGTGCGACAGGCCGACAGCGGTGAAACAGATGCAGAACATGGCGCCGAAGACATATGCGTAGTCACCTGAGAAGGTGACGCCTAGGGCGATGAGCGCGAAGCCCACCGGCACGAGCGCGTGGGTACGCGAACGGGGCCACTTGTGCCAGGGCAGGAACGACGTGATCGTTCCGGCCACGATCGCGGTCAGACTGGCGCTGATCACGCCCGGCACGCTGGCCCCTTCGCGGGTGGGGAGGAGGAGGCTGGTGAGACCGAGCAGTCCGCATACGACGAAGATGATGGCGGCTATGCGTCCGATGATCACCGAGGAGATGCCGAACTCGGCCTGCTCCGCCTCGCGCAGGCCGCGATCCTCCCAGCCGAAGTGCTGGTTCATTCGCATGCGGAGCCTAGTGATAGCGTTGACCTTCATACTACTTTGGTTTCGGCACCACTTGGCCATCGCTTGAGAAGGTAGCTCACTGTGAAGAATTAGCTGCCACGGCGCGGGAGAGACCCATATTGGCAGGCGGCGGCAGGGCTGGAATAATTGCCACACCACAGCGGCCTGCCTTTGCCGAACCGGCGTACACGATCGAGGCCGCTGCATACTGTGAACGGCGCTCCGCGCGAAGCAAGGCGGGGCTCATGACGAGGGCGACAGGGGAAGGACGAGCATGGTTCCGAAGATGGCTCCGAAGTACGATCCCGAGCAGATCGAAACGAAGTGGCAGAAGGTCTGGGACGAGCAGAAGACCTTTGTGGCCGCGAATCCGCGGGCCGGGACGCATCCGGGCGGCAAAGGAGCCGACGCCACCTACGTGCTCGAGATGTTCCCGTATCCGTCGGGCAGCGCCCACATGGGGCATGTCAAGAACTACACCATGGGCGACGTCATCGCCCGGTTCCGCCGCCACCAGGGGCAGCGCGTGCTGCATCCCATGGGATACGACGCCTTCGGCCTCAACTCCGAGAACATGGCCATCAAGACGGGGGAGCCGCCGGCCAAGTTCACCGAAGAGGCCATCGCGACAATCAACCGCCAGCTCCGCCGCCTCGGCGTCTCCATCGATTGGACCCGTGAGGTCGTCACCTCGCGCCCCGAGTACTACAAGTGGACCCAGTGGCTCTTCCTGCAGTTCTACAAGAAGGGCCTCGCCTACAAGAAAGAGGCGCCGGTCAACTGGTGCCCGTCGTGCGCGACGGTGCTCGCCAACGAGCAGGTGATCGACGGCGCGTGCGAGCGCTGCGACAGCGAGGTGGAAGCCAAGAAGCTGAGCCAGTGGTTCTTCCGCATCACCGACTACGCGGAACGCCTGCTTCAGGACTTCGACAAGCTCGAAGAGTGGCCCGAGCGGGTCATCACCATGCAGCGCAACTGGATAGGCAAGTCCACCGGGGCAGACGTGGTGTTCGAGATCGCGCCGGCCGAGGGCCCGGCCGCCGGCGGCGCGGTCGCCGGCGGCGCCACGACGCCCGAAGCTCCCGTCAAGATCACCGTCTTCACCACCCGGCCCGACACGCTGTTCGGGGCCACCTTCTTCATCCTCGCGCCCGAGCATCCGCTGGTGGACGATCTGGTGCGCGGCACCGCCCAAGAGCAAGAGGTCAAGCGCTACGTGGCCAAGGCCATGAACACCTCGGCCATCGAGCGGTCGAGCCTCGACAAGGAGAAGACCGGCGTCTTCACCGGCCGCTACGCGGTCAACCCGGTCACCGGCGCGGGCATCCCCATCTTCGTGGCCGACTACGTGCTCATGGACTACGGCACCGGCGCCATCATGGCCGTCCCCGGTCACGACGAGCGCGACTTCGCCTTCGCGAAGAAGTACGACCTGCCGGTCATCGAGGTCATCGCCAGCCCGGCCGAGTTCAAGGATGCCGACGGCAATCTCACCGCCGCTTACACCGGCGACGGTCTCATGGTGAACAGCGGTCAGTTCGATGGTCTCCCCAAGGCCGAGACCATCGTCAAGGTCACCGAGTGGCTGCGTGACCAAGGCCGGGCCGACTTCGCCGTCAACTACAAGCTGCGCGACTGGCTGCTCTCGCGTCAGCGCTACTGGGGCGCGCCGATCCCCATCGTGTACTGCGAGAAGTGCGGCGAGCTGCCGGTGCCCGACGACCAGCTGCCCGTGCTGCTGCCCGACATCACCGACTACGCGCCCAAGGGCAAGTCGCCGCTGGCCAACGCCGAACACTGGATGAACACCACCTGCCCGAACTGCGGCGGCCCCGCCCGGCGGGAGTCCGACACTATGGACACCTTTGTCGACTCCTCCTGGTACTACCTGCGTTACACCTCCGCCGGCCGCGACGACGTGGCCTTCGACCGCGACGCCGTCGACTACTGGCTGCCGGTCGACCAATACATCGGCGGGGTGGAGCACGCCATCCTTCACCTCATGTACTCCCGCTTCTTCACCAAGGTGCTCTACGACCTGGGTCTGGTCGGTTTTGAGGAACCGTTCAAGAACTTGTTCACCCAGGGCATGATCTATTACAAGGGCGCCAAGATGAGCAAGAGCAAAGGCAACGTGGTGAGCCCCGACGAGATGGTGGCCAAATACGGCGCCGACTCGGTGCGCAGCTACGTGCTCTTCATGGGCCCGGCCGAGAGCGACGCCGAGTGGAACGACCAAGGCGTCGAGGGCGTGTACCGCTTCCTGGGTAGGGTGTGGAGAACGGTGACCGACGCGCTCGAGGATGGGTCACTCAGCGGGGTCGCGCAGCTCTATGGCGCGGACGCCCAGGCGGGCGCCGCGAAGTATGCCGGCCGGTTTCGACGAGGCGGCGCTCACGGCCGCCGAACGCGCTCTACTCGTGAAGACCAACCAGGTAGTTCAAAAAGCCACGGTCGACCTGGGTCAGCGCTTCCGCTTCAACACGGCCATTGCCGCTCTCATGGAACTCTCCAACGATATCGGCGCCGCGCGGGCCTCCGGCCTCGCGGCGACCCCCTCCGGCAAGGCCGTCCTTGCCTACGCGATCGAGATGATGGTGCGTCTCATCGAGCCTTGCGCTCCGCACATGTGCGCCGAGCTGTGGCAGATGATGGGCGGCGCCGACATCTGGGACGCTCCCTGGCCGGTCGCCGACGAGCGCTTCCTTACCGCCGACACCATCGAGCTTGCCGTGCAGGTGAACGGCAAGGTGCGCGACCGGGTGGTCGTCGCCAAGGACGCCACCGACGCCGACGTACTCGCCGCCGCCAAGGAGTTGCCGGGGGTGGCCAAATACCTAGAAGGCATGACCCTGGTCAAGGAAGTCGTGGTGCCGGGGAGGCTGGTCAGTCTGGTGGTGAAGTAGGGAGGCAGGCCCTATCTGCCGCCTTGATGCACCATCCCGCAACGATGCTAGAGTAGAGACGATGGTCACTCCGAGCGCGATAAGCGCTTCGTATTGGCGGTGACCTGCTGTTCCTGCCTGGCGACCAGCGGAGGGGCCGAAAGCGATGAGGATTGGAGACACGGAGGTTCCTGACCAGGCCGTGGTGGCCCTGTGTCGCAGGTGGAAGATACGCCGCCTGGACGTGTTTGGCTCCGCCCGCACGGGCATGACACCGGAGAGCGACATCGATCTCTTGGTTGATTTCGAGAGCGGTGAGAGATGGTCGCTCATGGATCTGGCAGGGGCCGAGGTTGAGTTCGGATATCTGCTCAAACGGCGGGTTGAGCTTGTCGATCGCAGGAGTCTGGAGCGTAGCGAGAATACTCTGCGACGAGACGCCATCCTGAACTCGAGTGAGGTTCTCTATGCCGCATGACCCGCGCGCAGCTGTTTTCGACATGCAGCAGGCAATCGAACGGGCGCAGAGGCTTGTCCGCGGCCTGAGCAAGGAGGAGTTCTCCGGCAACGAGACAGTACAATGGGCGATCTTCAGCCAGATCATCATCCTCGGAGAAGCGGCCGGGCGGCTCGACAAGGACTATCAAAGTCGCCACTCTGACATCCCCTGGGCGAGCATTACAGGGATGCGGCATCGTCTCGTCCACGGGTATGACAGCGTGGACTGGGAGCGGGTGTGGCGCACTCTCATAGACGACCTCCCGCGCCTGCTGGCGCAGCTAGCGAGTCTCATCGAAGACTAGCGTGAGCGCTCATCACTGAGCGAGACCGGACCCCACCCGCCGGATGGCGCCGTTTGGCCGGGCTGCGGTAGCCAACTTGCCCGCGAAGGGGTACATGACCTTTCTGTTCCGCGATTTGTAGGTCACAGCGGCTTTGCTTTCGACCGCGACGCCGTCGACTACTGGCTCCCCGTCGACCAGTACATCGGTGGGGTGGAGCACGCCATCCTTCATCTCATGTACTCCCGTTTCTTCACCCAGGGCATGATCTACTACAAGGGCGCCGGGTCCCCGGCGGTATCCGCCAAGATGAGCAAGAGCAAGGGCAACGTGCTGAGCCCCGACGAAATGGTGGCCAAATACGGCGCCGACTCGGTGAGAAGCTACGTGCTCTTCATGGGCCCGGCCGAGTCTGACGCCGAGCAACGACCAGGGCGGCGTTGGCGAAGTGATGCGTGCCGGCGCCAACGCCCGCGAAACGTCCCGTGGGGACGCTTCGCAACCTTCCGGCCCCACGAGCCTCGTGATCGACGCCACCCGCTTTGACGAAGCGGCCCTGACTTCCGCCGAAGCCACCCTCATTGTGAAGATCAACCAGGTAGTCCAAGAAGCCACGGTCGACCTGGGCCAGCGCTTCCGCTTCAACACGGCCCTCGCCGCCCTCATGGAGCTCTCCAACGATATCGGCGCCGCGCGGGCCTCCGGCCTCGCGGCGACTTGCTCGGGCAAGGCCGTGCTTGCCTACGCGATGGAGATGATGGTGCGTCTCATCGAGCCCTGGGCCCCGCACATGTGCGCCGAGCTGTGGCAGATGATGGGGGGGATCGACATCTGGGACGCTCCCTGGCCGGTCGCCGACGAGCGCTTCCTCGTGGCCGACACCATCGAGCTCGCCGTGCAGGTGAACGGCAAGGTGCGCGACCGGGTAGTGGTCGCCAAGGACGCCGTCGATGCCGACGTGCTTGCCGCGGCCAAGGCGCTGCCGGGGGTGGCCAAGTATCTGGAAGGCATGACCCTGGTCAAGGAAGTGGTGGTGCCGGGCCGGCTGGTCAGCCTGGTGGTGAAGTAGGCATTCGGCCCGCGACGAGCAGTGCGCTCTCACGGCGGCCGCTGGGAGCATCCGGCTCACGAGTGGCATAATTGGCGGATGATTGCGGACAGTGACAGACGGATAATCGAGAAGACCGCCGCCAAGTATGGCGCCAGGCGTGTCGTGTTGTTCGGCTCAAGCCTGTCTCCTGACAAAGAGAGCCGCGACATCGATCTCGGTGTCGAGGGTTTGGAGGACAAGGATTTTTTTGCATTCTATGCAGAACTCCTGTTTTCGCTCTCAAAACCTGTTGATATCGTTGATATCTCTCGCAAGAGCCGATTCGCCGAAATAGTGGAGCGGGAAGGTTTGCTGATCTATGCCTGACTACCGCCTTCGCGTTGAGGCCGAGTACGAGGCTATCGAGGGCTCTCTTTCCACGCTTCCCACCCGTCCGTTATCGACCATTTCGGCGCTCGAGCTTGCCGGCGTAGGAGCCCTCCTCCACAATTTCTACAACGGCATCGAGAACATCCTGAAGCAAATCTTCCAGTCCAGGGCATATTCCATCCCACAGGGAGAATCCTGGCACAGGGATCTCCTGATCTTGGCAGTCGAAAAGGGCGTCTTGTCGACCGGCATGCTGAATGACTTGAAGACGTACCTCGCCTTTCGTCACTTCTTTGGTCATGGTTACGCTATGGACCTTCTTCCCGACCCTATGGAGCCGCTTGTTAGAGAAGCGCCGGCGGTATTCCGGCGATTCAAGTCCGAGATCGACGGATCGTTCGAAGACTGCAGAAGGCAGCCTCTCGCCGTCGCGCCCAGAGGGCTCTCGCTCTGTAGGCCGAGGCTCTGTTCTCGAGTAGTCTCATGTCGGCGGCCCGGTCTCCCCAGGGCCCGGTCGAAGACAGCGCAGGCGCCGGCCCGGGCGGGAGTGCGGAAGACAAGCTGCCGGCTCTTTGGCGCTCGCCTGAGCGCGTTCTTGCCGACCTGTCTCGATAGTCCCTCATGGCTCACTTCGATCGACGTGTCACGTCAAGCGCGCGGAAGTCATTCGGAGTCGTAGGGCTCAATCGCCTCGATCGTAGTTCCGTCCGGCCGGACGTCAACGAAGACGATAAACTTCGATGGTTGCGGGCTCTCGGCTTCTACGAAACGCAACTCGGTTTTCCGCTTGGTACTTGAGGTGCGACCTGTTGTGGCTCCCACCGCCACCGAAACGGGGTCGGTGAGCGACGAGAGCATCCTTGTTAGATCCTCCCGGGCTGAAGCGCTAACCAGCGCCAGGACCTCTTCAAGCAGGACACGCCCATCGAAGTAGGAGAGGACGGCGTCACCGAGTTCCTTGGCAGCGTCAGCGCTGGCCACGGAGAGGGAGTTCAACCCCAGCCAATCCTCTTCGTCTGACCGGCACGAGACCAGCGTGTTCACGGCTGCAAGCAGGATCAGACACAACACGAGACGTGGCAGGATTCGACGTGGCATTGAACGTCCCCCTTCCCTCCGGGCATCCTGTGCCGATCTTACCCGCAATCGCATCCACGAGTGCCTTCGGCAGCGACACCGTCGACTGCCGGCCGCCGGTCTATCGCCTCGACGACACGGCGTCGAGGTCTGCGGTAGCATGCATGGATCATGCGAGACGGAAGGTAGGGGAATGCCCGGGGTTCGAAAAGAAGTCCTTCTCGAGACGATGAACCTCACCCGCCGGTACGGTGCGGTGGTGGCCCTCGACAGAATCGACCTGAAGGTGCGCGAGGGGGAGTGCGTCGCCCTCATGGGACCCAACGGGAGCGGCAAGACCACGCTTGCCGAACTGGTCAGCGGGTTGCTCGAACCATCCGGCGGGCGGGCCGAGGTCTGCCGGCACTCCATCCACCTGGAGCCCGAGTCGGTCGCCGCCCGGCGCGACCTCGCCTATGTGCCCGACACCGCCCGGCTCTACGATGACCTCACCGTAGGCGACCACCTACGACTTGTAGCGGCCGCGCACGGGGTAGGGGGCAAGAACCTGGACGAAGAGGCCGACAAGCTCCTCGAGCGTCTGCACCTGACCGAACGCGCCTCGTTCTTTCCGCCCCAGCTCTCTCGGGGCATGAGGCAGAAGACGGCCCTTGCTTGTGCGTTCATCCGTCCTTTCCGGGTCCTGGTGCTCGACGAGCCCATCGTTGGGCTCGATGCCGCCTCGATCGACGTATTCCGCGACCTGTTGCTCGAATGCCGCAAGGCCCGACGGGCTGTTCTCCTGATGACGCACGCCGAGACCTTCGCCTCCACCGTGGCCACGCGCACGCTGCGCATCGAGGAAGGGCGTTTGGTTGGCCGGTAGCCGTTCTCCGGCCGGACAGGGGCTCGCGGCCGCGCCTGTGGATCAGGCCCCGATCGCCGGCGACGCCCGGCACCTATTGGCTGTCTCGCGCTCCCTGCACCCAGGCCGCTCGTGGGGCGCGTTCGCGCAGACCATCTACTCCGCCGCCTTCGCTCTGGGGCTCTCGGCGGTTCTCTTCTGGGGCCTGTGGCAGCGGTTGACTTCGTTCTTTGTCGACGTGGCCGGTCCGTACCAGGTGTTCTGGGGAGCGTCGGCCGTCGCGCTGGTGATGCTCGTCGCGCTCCGGTACTGCACGCTGCAGGGATTCGTCTCGTACTCCGAGGCCGACTGCCTCTTCTTGCTCTCGGCTCCTGTCTCACGGGAGGATCTGATCAGGCCCCGCCTGCGGCGCATCACGGTCGCGGTCGCGATCGTTGGGGCGATCGCCGGGCTGCTCGCCGGCGTGGCGTCGGGAGGCCTGGCTGCCGGAGCCGGCAGGTTGCTTGAGGGTACGGTCGCGGGAGCGGCGCTCGGGGCGGCCATCGTGGCCGCCGGCTGGCATGTGCAGCGGCTGCCGCGTCTCTCCACCTGGGTGATGCGGCTGACGTTGCCCGCTCTGGGACTGGTTGCGCTGCTGGTGGTCGCCGACCGGTACGGCGGCGCGGCGCATCTCGCCGCGCTGTGGTCGGGGCCGTGGGGCTGGGGATTGTTGCCGCTCGGCGCTTCGGGTTGGGCTTCGGGAGTCGTCGGGATGGCGTTGCTCTGTGTCCTGGCCGGCGTCGGATGGCTCAGTGTGCGCGGAACGGCCGGGAAGGCCTCGCTGGAGAGCTTCCTCTCCCGGGCGCAGACCCGGTCGCAGGTGACTGCGGCTGCGTATGCGCTCGACGCGCGGACGATCATCGTCGCGAGCCGTCAGCCGTGGAGCCAGCGCTGGCGGGCGCGTCTGCGATTCAGGCCGCCGCGCCGGCCGCTGCTCGCCGTGCCCTGGCACGGATCTCTGGTGTTGCTCAGGTCGCCTCTGCGTCTCGCCTGGGCCGTGACGCTGGCGGCCGCGGCTCCTCTGTTGCTTGGCGCGCAACCGGGCCGCACCGGCGCCTCTTGGGCGGCGGCGGTCGCGCTCTACCTGTCGGCCACCTCCCTTGCTGAGCCGCTCCGCCTGGAGGTCGACCAGACCGCCGCCTCGACGATTCTACTGCCGTGGAGTCTCGGCAAGACCCTCTGCTTGCACTGTGTCGCGCCGGTCGCGGTCGTCCTGGGCACCGGGCTGGTCGCTACCCTGATCGGTTGGGCGGCGGGCCTCGTCGATGGCGCGGCCGTTCCTGCGATCGTCATCCTAGCGATCCCCCTGACGCTCGTGGCAGTGATATCGGCCGCCCTGTCGGCCCGCCGCGGCGGGAGGCTCCCCGAGCACCTGCTGTTCGTCGGGGCCGGCGACACGACCGGCTTCAGCGCCTTCATGCTCGTCGGCTGGATATTCGGCTGGGCTATCGAGGGCATCGTGGTCGTGGCGCTGACGGCGGGCGCTCTGCGCGCTTCGGTACCGCTCGTGGGCGCCGCCGCCGTGGCGCTGGGCGTCATGGTGTGGGCGCTGATACTCGGGTCGATGCTGCTGCGGTCGAAACGGTAGGGCAGACCCGTTGAGACTCCAGCGACACCCTCATCCCGACAGGACTCCCTCCGTCTGGACCGGCTCACTGTACTGCCTGTTCTTCTTCACGTGCGCCGGCTCCTACTTGCCGTTCTTGTTCGTGCACCTGGCCGACCAGGGACTCACCGGCAAGCAAGTGGGGCTGCTGGCCACCCTCGCGCCGATCATCACCGTTGTCGTCTCGCCGGTCATCGCGTCGGTGGCCGATCGTAACCGCATCCGGGTGCGGGTCTGCCAGGTGGGGCTCGCGTGCGCGGCGGTCACACTGTTCATGTTCCGCTTCCCGACGACGTTCGGCGCCCTCGCGGCGCTCATGGTGTCGCTGGCAGTATTCACGACCCCCTTCTCGTCGGTGGGTGAGGGGCTCGTCGCGCGCATGGCCCACCGCAACGGATACAACTACGGAGCGATGCGACTGTGGGGCTCCCTTGGGTTTGCCGTTACGGCCATGGTGTGCGGCCTGGTGTGGGACCGACTCGGATTCCGGACCATGTACCTCATCTCGGGTCTGCTGTTCGCGGCGCCCATCATCCTGGTGGGGTTCCTGGAGGAGGGGCCCGTCGCCTCCCGAGAAGCGCGCCGCCCGGCCCTGCGCGTCCTCGTTCATCGGGGTCTGCTCCTGTTGCTCGTCGCCACGGTTCTTTCGGGTATCGCCAACAGCCTCTCGGCGACCTTCAGCGGCATCTACGCCGCTCTCTCGGCGGGGGCAACCTGTTGGTCGGCTCCATGTTCGCAATAAGCGCACTGGCGGAGCTGCCCACCATGCTGTTCAGCGAGCGTATCGCGGCTAGGATCACCGAGACCGGCGCACTGGTCTCGGCGTACGTGATCATGGGGGCGGCGTTTCTCGGCTATGCGCTGGTGCGCGACCCGGTGCTCCTGGTCGCGCTGTGCGCCGTGAAAGGCCTGGGCTACGGGGTGTGGCTCACCGCGACGGTCCGGGCGGTCACAAGGCGTACTGTCGAACAGTGGGCCTCGACGGCCCAAGCCATGCTGACCATGTGCCTCATGGGGTTGGCGCCCCTGGTCGCCGGCCCGCTGGGCGGACTGCTGCTCGACTCGGTGAGCCCGGGAGCGGTGTTCGTAGCGGCGGCGATCTCTCTGGGCGCGGCGGCGGTGGTGGTGCTGCCGATCGGGCGATACGGCCGGCCGAGCCGGACGCCGGCTTCCGCGGTCTCCTAGCGCCGGTCGAGGAGCGCGGCGAAGGCGGTGAGCGTCATCGACGGAGTCACGGCCAGGCGGCCGGTCTCGAAGGCGCACCGGGCGTCGAAACCCGAGCCACTCTCGGTCGTCGTCGCGATGAGATAGCCGGCGGCCCTTGCGGCCTCTGTCACCCTGTCGTCGAAATTGCCGCCGGGGTACGCGAGCGCGAACGCCGGTCTGCCGATCTCGCGGGCGATGGCGGCCCGCGAGTTCTCCAGCTCTCTGGGGAGGTGGAAATCGGATGTGACGGTCAGCTTGCGGTGGCTAACGCTGTGCGACTGGATCGACATGCCCGCGGCGGCCATCTCCCGGAGTTGATCCCATTCCATGTGGCCCAGAGTGCCGACCGACTTGGTGATGACAAAGAACGTCGCTCTGAACCCACGCTCTTCGAGGAGGGGGAGCACGACCTCGTAGTTGTCGAGCCCGCCGTCGTCGAACGTGAGGGCCACCGGCTTATCCGGCAGCTCCGTGGCCCCGACTGAAGCGAGGTAGATGTCGTCCAGTGTCACGGCGTGGTAGCCGTTGTCTGAGAGGTACTGCATCTGACGCAGGAAATCCGCTGTACGCACGGTGAGACTCGCGGCGCTCTCTCCGGCGCTCGAAGGCCGGGCGTCGACGTGGTGGTACATCAAGATGGGAACATGCACCACACCGCTCGCCGCCTCGGCCGGCGCGCCGTCCTCGTAGCTGAACGTGGCGCCTTCGACCTGCCGGCTGACACCGGCCGGGCTACCGACCGTGACGGCACAGTCGTCGAGGGGGCCGGCCGCCCAGGGAGCCGGCGCGGCGGCGGTGATCTGCGTGGGGGAGTCCACGGTGAACGAGGCCGCTCTCAGTCCGCCGAACATGACGGCGGTCGCGTCGGAGAATCCGGAACCCGTGATGGTCACCCGGGTGCCGAAACTGCCGCTCGCGGGAGCCAATGTCTCGACAGACGGTCGGTCGTCACCGCCCAGAGGGCCGTACGAGAAGCGGCCGTCCGCGATCACGTCGCTCTCGCCCGACCGCGTGAACACGCGGACGTCGACCGTACTGGCCGGACCGGTCGACAGAGGGGGAGGGGCAGCGGTTGTTATCTGGGTCTCCGAATCGACCCGGAACCAGGTCTCCACCTCACCGAACACGACCTTGGTGACATGCGTGAAGCCTATGCCCGTGATCGTGACCGGAGTGCCACCCGAGATGTCCCCCAATGACGGCGAGACCGTCTCGATCGACGGCGGGTCGTGGGGAGTCGCCAGCCTCGCCAGGTTCCAGAGGAGCTGCGCCGCTTCGCCCCGAGTTACCGTGGAGGCATCCCAGGCATTGAGGTCTGAAGCGCGCAACGGCAGTCGTTCGAGAATGAAGTTGTACTCGGCCTTTCTGACGTTGAGCCCGTGGGTGGGATCGTTGCACGGAAGGATGCCCTCCCACTCAGAAGGCGGGTCGAGCAGGAGGCCGGGAAGTAACTCGCGAACCGCCTTGACGAGCAAGGTGACCGACTGCGCTCGAGTGACGTCGTCCTCGGGATTGCTGACCTCGATCGCCGGCTGGATGGCGCCGGCCGCGTTGGCGCCGGTCACCCCGTCGACGATTCGCAGCGTGCCGGCCAGCATCTCGGCGAATTGCGCGCGAGTAAGGGTTTCGTCGAGTGGGAAGCTTGCTGGTTCGTACCCGGTCAGCGCTCCGAGCGCCGCCATTCCCGCGATCGCTTCGTAGTACGGGTGGGAGGGTGCGACTTCAGCGAGGGTGGCGCTGGCGGGCGCGGCGACAGGCAGCGCGGCGAAGACCACGGCCACCACGACGACGGCCAAGCAGACCAAGTAGTGACGGCGCTTCAACCTCTGTAGCCCCCGGGTCCGATGGGTTGCGGCCGCCCGGCGAAACAGTCAGCGGCATCATGTGTCAGATTCTGCGCCGGTCGCCCGGTCCCTCCGCGGCGGCGCTGCGGTGTTCCGAGCGACGCCGCCTTTTAATGTCCAAGGACATAGGCTAGTCTCGGCAGAGCGTTCGCATGCTAGAGCGAAGTGGAGGGGCAAGGGGCCATGAGACTCGGAGTCCTTACTCGAGAAGGTCTCACTGGGTGGTGGGCGCGATGAATGTTCTCGTCGGTGACATCGGGGGCACAAAGACCATCCTCGCCGTGTTCTCCACCGAGAACGGCCCGCGGCACGCGCTGGCCCGCGCCACCTACGCGAGCGGACAGTACGAGACACTCGAAGCCATGGTCCGCGATTTTCTCGCCGAAGTGGCTATTCACACCGATCGGGCCTGCTTCGGCGTCGCGGGTCCGGTGGTCGAGGGGAGCGCCGGGCTCACCAACCTCACCTGGGTGGTCGACGCCGCCGCTCTGCGGGCCCTCTTTGGCTGGTCGCGGGTTGCGTTGCTGAACGACATGCAGTCGGTGGGCTATGCCATCCCCGCGCTCGAGGCCGCCGATATCCACACCCTGAGCGCGGGCTACCGGGTCGACGGTGGCGGAATCGCTGTGATCGCGCCGGGAACCGGCTTGGGAGAGGGATTCCTGACCTTCTGCGGTGATGCCTACCACGCCTTTCCCTCGGAGGGCAGCCACGCCGCGTTCGCCCCGGTTGGTCCGCTCCAGGTGGGTCTGCTTGCCCACATGAACGCCCTGGGCTTCGAGCACGTGAGTTTCGAGCGGGTGTGTTCGGGAGGACTCGGAATTCCTAATCTGTATGGCTACCTGAAGGCGACCGGTTTGGACGAGCCCTCGTGGCTGGCCGATCAGCTCGCCGGAGTCGCAGACCCCACGCCGGTCATCATGACGGCCGCCCAGCAGACCGAGCGCCCGTGCGAGCTGGCCCGCGCGACTCTCCACCTGTTTGTAGAGATTCTGGGGGCTGAGGCCGGCAACCTGGCGCTCAAGGTGCTTGCTACCGGCGGCATCTACCTGGGCGGGGGCATGTCACCCCGCATCATTGCCGAGCTGGAGAAGCCTGCCTTTCTCGAGGCGCTGCGTAGCAAGGGACGGTTCCGCGAACCGCTGACCAACATGCCTGTGCACGTGGTAATGAATCCCGATGCCGGGCTGCTGGGCGCGGCGGTGTACGGTCTCACGATGCTGGGGTCTGAGCCGGCCGGCGCGGCGCCGCCGCGCGGCGGAGGACATTGTGTTGCCAGGTATGTACCCGACAGGCGATAAGCCCTGGTTCGCCGAGAAGACCCTCCAGCGCTGGCACGACTACTACGGCGGGCTGCTATAGTGCCGCGACCAAGGTAGCCCGCCGATAGATCCGCTCGCGGGCATTCCGCTCGAGAGGTACGTGAAAACATGACAGTAGACGATCCGGCCGTTCCGCACGGCCGCGAGACGGTGGTCGAACCCGCCGTCGGCAAACGGGAGCTCGGCTTTCTCATGGTGGCGCTCTTCGCCTCTCTGTTGCTGGCCGCCCTCGACCAGACCATCTTCGGCACCACCCTGCCGACCATCGTGGGCGAACTGAACGGCGTCGAGCAGATGCTGTGGGTAACGACCTCGTACATGCTGGCCGCGACCATCACTATGCCGGTCTACGGCAAGCTCGGCGACCTCCTGGGGCACAAGCCGCTCCTGCTGGGATCGTTGGCGCTCTTCCTGGCCGGATCGGTGCTTGGCGGTCTTTCCGGCAGCATGCCGGTGCTCATCGGCGCCCGCGCCGTGCAAGGTCTGGGCGGGGGAGGGCTCATGATCATGGCGCTGGCCATAATCGCCGACGTCGTGCCACCGCGCCAGCGCGGCACCTACATGGGCATCCTCGGTTCGGTGTGGTCGTTCTCGTCGGTTCTCGGTCCCGTCCTGGGGGGATGGTTCGCCGATTCGATCGGGTGGCGGTGGGCCTTCTGGCTCAATCTGCCGATCGGTGTCATCGCCGTCATCCTTGTTCTGCTCTTCTTCAGGGCGCCCGCCCACGACAGAGGCCGCCCCCGGCTCGACGTCGTCGGAATGGCCAGCATGGCAGTGGCGACGACCGCGATCATCCTCGTCATCTCGTGGGGTGGCCGTGAGCACGCATGGGCATCGCCGCTGATCCTCGGTTTGGCCGGCGTGTTCGTCGTGGTGGGTGGACTGTTTGTGTTCGTCGAGAGTCGAGCGGCGGAGCCGATCATTCCGTTGCACCTGTTCCGCGATCGCAACTTCAACCTTGCGACGGCGGGGGGGCTGCTCACCTCCGTCGCCTTCATGGGCGTGGTCATCTACATGCCGAGCTACCTACAGATGGCCACCGGCCTGAGCGCGACCAAGTCGGGCCTGCTGCTCGTGCCGCTTACCGTGGGCATTCTCCTGGCGTCGCTGGGCACCGGGGCCATGGCGAGCAGAACCGGCCGCTACAAGTGGATGCCGCCCACGAGCGGCCTGCTCATCGCGGTGAGTCTGTACCTGCTGTCGACACTGAACGCCGGCACGTCGGTATGGATCGCCTGCCTCTATCTCTTCATCCACGGCGTCGGTAACGGCATAGGCTTCCAGATACTCAATCTGATCGTGCAGACCTCATTCCGGCTCTCGGAGGTCGGTACGGCCACGGGCGCGCACAGCTTCTTCAGGCAGATCGGGGCGTCGTTCGGCTCGGCGGTGGTGGGCACCCTCTTCACCAGCCGGCTCGTCGGCCAACTTACAGAGAGGCTCGGAGCACTCGGCGGAGAGTCGCCGCCGGTCGACTCGCACTCGCTGACGCCGGCTATCGTGGCGCAGCTGCCCGAGGAAGTGAAGAACGCCGTCGTCACGTCATACAACGAAGCGCTGACCCCGGTCTACCTGTACATCACGCCTCTGATGGTGGTGGCCTTCGTGCTCTTCTTGTTCATCAAGGAGCGGCCGCTCGCCGTTACCAACGAGGCGCCTGCGACTGAGAGCCTATCGACCGGCGCGGAGGTAGACTAAGTAGGAGGAGACCAGGCGGCCGCGCGTCGCGGCGCCGTGGCGAGGAGGGACCAGATGGACGACCACACAGATCCGGCGGCTGAGAAGAGGCGCGAGACGCGGTTGCGCCGGGTGGCGGCCGGCATGGGTCTAGCGGTCCGCAAGTCGCGGGCCCGCGACACGGCGCGCATGGACTACGGCTGCTATCGCATCGAGAACATCGCGGGCGACTACGTGGTCACCGGCAAGTTCCCGTACAGCTACTCTCTGACCCTCGACGCGGTCGAAGAGGTTCTCGACGAGCTTCAGGCCGCCAAAGAGGACGAAGAGATCCGCAAGGCATGGGAGGCCGTCCACGGATCGTCGGGGGCCTTCGACTCGAAGTGGCGGCGTGGCGCAAACTGACTGGTCACGCCGGAGGCACGGGCGCCCAGACGCCTAGGGTTGCCGGAAGAACCAGGCAAGCTGCATCTTGAGGGCGGCTACCACATGCCGGAGCAGCCGGAGGGAGCTGTTCCACAAGGCCTCCAGATCGCCGCGCTCAGTGTCGGCCGGCTCGGGGTCGTCCAGTCGCGTCTGAGTGGGCCATAGGTCCTCGTACAACTGGGCGAAGAGTTGCGAGTTGCGCCGAGAGGTGAAGTTGCTGACCACGCTGAAGAGCGAACTCCGTCCGGTCATGAGGTTCTGTCCCAGCCGCATGAGGATGTTCATCGGCGAATAGAAGGTGCTGTTGCACTCGTTCATCTCACGGACGACCTGATCGTGGCTGAGGTATTTGTAACGGGCGACCGGATAGTTGAGAGTGTAGTACTTCCAGTCCTCCGGAAACGCGTCGAGAGCGATCCTGTTCTCGGCTTTCAACTGCTTGAACAGGCGGGTACCGGGAAGCGGTGTCAAGAAGAGGACGTTCATGCTGTCGACTCGGTAGCGGTCGGCCGCTTCGGCGATCAGGGTCCCGACGCCGGGCCGGTCGGAATCAAGACCGATGATGAATGATCCGACCACCAGGATCCCGTGGCGGCGGATGCGGTCGACCGAAGCCGGGATATCGCGCCCAGAGAGCATCGCGGATTTCTTGCCGAGCTGGGGAAGACCCTCGGGAGTCACCGATTCGAACCCGATGAAGAGGCCGATGCAGCCGGCCCTCTCGGCAAGGTCGAGGAGTTCCTCGTCGTCGGCGACGTTGATCGTGGTCTGGCCGATCCAACTCTTGCCGGTATCCGCCTCCGCCAGCGCGCGGAAGAGCTCCTTGGCGCGCTCGACGTGCTGCGGTGTGCGGCCGATGAGATTGTCGTCGACGATGAGAACGCGGGCTTCGGGCATCGACTTGAATTCCTCGACCACATCGCGGATCGGCCGTTGCCGGTAGAGCGCTCCGTTGAATTCGGTGACGCTGCAGAAGGGGCAGTTCAGCGAGCAGCCCCGGGTGGTCTGCACCGAGCCGAAGGCGTATGCGCGTGGCAGCAGGTCGTGTCGAGCGGGGACTATCTGGTCCATGGTCGCGCGCCCGCCGTCGTAGCGAGCCTGCATCCGGCCCAGGCGCAGGTCTTCGAGAACGGTGGCCCATACCGCCTCGGCTTCGCCGGCCACGACGCAGTCCACATGGTCGCCGGCTTCAGCTGGGCACATCGTTGCGTGGATGCCGCCCATGACGACCGGAACGCCCAGCGATCGAAAGTAGTCGGCGATCTGATAGGCCCGTGGCGCCTGCGATGTGAAGGCGGTTATCCCGACAACGTCGGGCAGCTTCATGGCGCCGTAGTCAACCGGAGCCAGGTTCTCGTCGATGATGCTGATATCCCACCCGGGTGGGGTGAGACCCGCGACCGCTAGAAGGCTGAGGGGTTTCCAAAGGCGGAACCGATTCCAGTAGCTGCTCCGGTTGAGTGAGATGCTGATGAGCGCGTTGGAAGGGTTGATCAGGTAGAGCAGCATTCGGGTCTCCAGACCGGTCAGTCAATAGATAAGAGCGACCACGAGAGCGATCCATCGCTGCGATCCAAGGGGAGCATAGCACGGGGTCACAAGCAGAAACGCCCACCGAGCGGCGGGCGTTTTTGCTTGTTGCACGTTCGAGGAGGGATACCGTCGGCGGTCGCCGCCGCACTGCCACCGCCGACCCCCCCGGGCGAGAGGCGCAAGGCTCCCAGCGCCGGACTACTCCTTGTGTTCCTTGATAGCGTCTCTGAGATCTTGGATGGTCTCGACCGCGGCCGGATCGACGAACGTGACGTCCTTGCCCGATTCGAAGCTGGGGTGCAGCGGCAAGAATGCTTTCTTTGGAGAGGTCGGGCCGGTGGTGCCACCTCGCAGCTCGAATCCCTGCACGGCGCCGGTGGCGCGGTCGAAGTAGAAGTTCTCTATCTTGCCGAGTTGCCGGCCATCGGTGGTCTGGATGGGGCTCCCCTGGAGGACGAAACCCCGCTCGAGGACCTCGTTGATCTCTGGGGCCGCGGAAGCCTTGACGACGCTATCGTCGGCGTTGACGATCACCGCGTCGCGCCCGGCCACCAGGATCGATGCCCACGGCACCACCCGGGTGCTGCCGATCAGTCTCTCGCCCACCACGAGACCGAGTACGCGGGTACCTCTCCTGTCCACAACCAAATCCTCAACCCGGCCGACTTTGGCGCCGGTGTCTCGCGTGAAGACCGGGAGTCTCAAAATGTCTCTGCCTCTGATCATCGTCGGCGCTCCTTTGGGTTTGTCTCGAAAGTCCGGCAGGCGGAAAGGCTAGGCGAGTGTCAAGACGAGAACTACAACGACGACCACTACAATCAACGCAGCCACCAGCCACGGCCACATCGGTCGCTTCTTTCCCATCGCTCGTGCCATGGAAGCCTCCTTGTCTCTGGTTACCCTGACCCGCCGGACTCTTCGTTCTGGGCCGGCTCCTCGTTATGCCTAGCATCAGAATACATCCGCGACTGCCTTGAGCGCGAAGCGAGATGGGGCAATATTTTCGGCTGCCACTCTTGCTTGAAGCGCGTGGACACTCTCACCATGGTCTCGTCGGCCCCCACCAGGCGAGCCGAGACGGTGTCCACCCAGCGCCGGGGCTGGGTTCCTACGGCTGCGACGTCGAAGACGGGGCACCCTACACGTTCGCCCAGAGCTTCTGTGTCGCCCAGTACTTCGCGCATCTTCTTCGGGAGCGAAATGAACAGAACGTCGGGATTGAGGGCTCTCACCGAGTCCAGAAGCAGGTCGGGCCCGCGATGATCGAGAGCGAACGTCAGCGGATCGGCGGAGGGGGCTTCGTCGGCGGGTCTCGTGGCGGGGCTGTTGCCCTTGACGAGCGCCGCGGCCTCGACTGTGAGCTCCACCGGCACCGGCGGTCCCGGCGACACGTGGATCTCGACGAGGTCGGCATTCAGTCGCGCCGCCATCCTCTTTGGGGCCTCCATGGGCGGCGGCGGGCCGAACGAGGCTCTTAGCACGACCACCCGCGACTTGCGGCTTTCGAGCTCTTTGATGGCTTCCGCGAGGGTGAGGGGCTGGATAGACGACCACTCCCGAGCTTCACCCGCCCGTCTCGCGGCCCAGTGCACCCCAAGGGGTCCCACCAGTTCGAAGACGACCACGGCGGCGAGTACGGTGGCGAGTATCATTTCGCCGTTCTGCGGGAGGGTGTCGCGGGCGATGACCGCCAATCCGACGGCCGCGCCCGCCTGCGGGAGCAGCGCGACTCCCAGGGCGCGGAACTGGATCGCGCTCGTTGAGCTCCACTTCAATCGTATGGTGGCAATGAACGGCCCCACCATCTTGCCGAATGCCCGTCCGAGCAGGTAGACGGCGAATATCCAGCCGATGCCCCCCAACGCTCGGATGTGCAGGCTCGCGCCCGCCCAGAGGAAGAATATGCAGAAGACCGGGTATTCGAGTGGGTTGAGAGCGGAGAAGACCCGGTCGCGGTCGCGGTCGTCTTTGGTGAGATTGGCCGCGGTGGCGCCCATAGACAGACCCGCGAGGAGAACCGAGAGATGGAGGTACTCCACGACGCCCGTTACGAGCAGCACGTAGGCGAGGGCGAACATCGACAACTCGTGAGACGAACGGACGCTGCGCACCGCTCGAGACACCAACGCCCCCGCGACCAACCCTATCGCGATGGAGGCGACTATCGTTATGGCGCCGTCGAGGTAGAGACTGTGGGCCGATCCGTTGCCTGCCATGGCCACCACAAAGGGGAGGGTGAGCGAAAAGAAGAGCACCGCGAAGACATTGTCCGTGGCCACGGCCGCGCCGAGGATCTTGGTGAACGCACCCTTGGCCCCGCTCTCCTTGAGGGTGCTGATGACGGTCGCGATACCGGTCGTGCCGGCGATCGCGCCGATAGGAAGCGCCACCTCGATCCGCCCGGTCAGAAGGTAGGCCCCGATCGTGACGAAGACGACGGGTAGGACGGTTTCCAGTCCGATGGCCACGTAGTGCCGCGATGAAAGGCTGACGAGATCGGCTATCCTCAGACGCTCTCCGGCCGCGAAGGCGATCATTCCCAAGGCGATGGGTTCGATGATGCGGAGCGAACCCATCATCGTGACGTTGATGAAGTTCAAGCCCGATGGGCCGAGAGCGATTCCCAGCACCAAGAAGGCGGTGACTACGGGTATCTGCAGCCGTCGCGAGTACCTGAGAGCGAGGTATCCAAGCCAGATGAGGACGCAGGCGACAAGGAGCAAGGTCTCGAGGTTATCCCGGGGTTCGGTGAAGAACCCCGAAATGGCCATTGCTTGTTCGCCCACTCACACCCCTTCGCACTTCGCCTCATGGGCGACCGTCTCGCTCGTGTCCCATGACACTGTAAAGGCGGCGCGAACGGTAATCAATACCTGGGCTGCCGGCGGCGATCCCTACAGCGAGTCCGTGGGGGCAGTGGTCGACACTCGTTCTCTCAGCCAGACGGTGCGCTGCGGGAACGGGATCTCGAACCCCTCGCGGTCGAAAGCTTCCTTGAGTTTGCCTCTGAGGGCACGCGCCATCGCCCACTGCGCGCCGGGCATAGTCTTCATGACCAGGCGGATCGCGATCGAGTTGTCGCCGAAGTCCTCCACTCCCCAGAGCTCGGGTTCTTCGATGATCTCTCCGCCTTCGCATGTGCGCCACACGTCGTCGGCCACGCTCTTGATGAGGGCGGAGGCCGCGGGGATGTCGGCGTCGTACGCCACCGGCACGTCGAGCACAACGCGCGCCCAGTACTGGGATTTGTTACCCGACCGCCTGATCTCGCCGTTCGGCACGTGCCATGTGGTGCCGTCGAGGCCGCGGAGTCTCGTCGATCTCAAGGTGACCTCCTCGACGACACCCGAAGCTTCGCCCACGTCGACGATGTCGCCGACGCCGTACTGATCTTCTATGACGATGAACATGCCGCTCAGAAAGTCCTTGACGATGCTCTGGGCGCCAAACCCCAGGGCGACACCGGCTATGCCGGCGCCGGCGAGGATCGGGCCGAGATTGACCTCGAGTTCCCCCAGGCAGAGCATCGCCGCCAGAGCGTAGATGACGATACTGCACACGCTCGCCGTCGTTACTCCCAAGGTGCGGGCGCGTTGCGCAGCGCGCTCGCGCCGCTCGGCGCTCGGCAACGCCTCGGCGAGCCGGTCTCGAAACAGTCCGAAGCGCTGGTCGGGATCTTGCTCGCGCTCGCCCCGGCGCCGCTCTTGCCGCTCGGCCACGCGTGTGGCCACCTTGCGGACAGCCCGTCTGACTATCCTCGCCAGTATGAAGGCCACAATGAGAATGAGGACGATGCGCCCGGCCCTGATGGCGACCGTCTCGACGTTGTTGCCGAAGAAGTCCTGAAACGAGACCGCCATGTTCTGCATCTCATATCTCCCTTGCCGCGTGGCGGGGCTTTGTAAGCGTCTGAAGGCGAGTATGCCTGGACGAGTCGCGCGGTCCATCGCTCCCGGCGCTATGCCCCATAGCTCTAAGGAGCTACCCCCGGCGCCCCTCTGGCGGCAATCGTGTAGACTGAAAGCCGGACGTGCGGTTGAGTAGCGCGCCAGAGCGGCAGGAAGACATGGAGGTTGGCCATGCGTCCACCGGCCGGGTCGAATCCGGTTCGCAAGACCCGCATCGCTCTCGTTCATCACAACACCCTGTTACGCGAAGGGCTCTGCCAGATTCTCGAAGAGGGAGGCTTCTCCGTGGTCTGGCACGGAGGGAGCGGGACGGACATCGAGGGTCTGCTCGTCGACTACTCACCCCAAGTCATTCTTCTCGAGTGGGAAGCGCCGGGCGTGGGAACGCCGCTCGTCGCGAGTCTGGCCGCTCTCAGCTCGCGTCCGGTGGTGGTCGCTATCAGCCGCCCAGACACCTGCGACGACCTGTCTGAAGCTCTGGGGGCAGGAGCGGCGGGATGCCTGTCGGTGAACATGACCTCCGGGGACTTTCTCACCGCGCTGAGGATGCTGGCGCACGGCGACATTCTCGTATCGCACGAGATGGTGCCGGCCGTGAGCGGTCCCGGGGGAGGATCGGAGCGCGCTCAGGACTCGCTGACTCCGCGAGAGCTGGAGATACTCCGGTCGCTCGGTCGCGGGGCGACCAATCCGGAGATCGCCGAGGAGCTCCTCATCTCGCCACACACCGTCAAGATCCACGTGCGCCGCATCCTCGCTAAGATGGAGTTTCGAAACCGTCAGCAGGCCGCGGCCTACGCGGCCCAGGAGGGCCTGATCTAGCCTGGCGCGGAAACCGCATAGCCCGACCGGGTTCGCAGAAATACCCAACCGGGGGATTGCAGGGGCCCTTCGTCGCCGGATACTCGTGTTCACAGCCGTGAATAGCCCGCGCCGGCGTTGTGGCGTGGTCAACGGAAAGGAGACACGATGGTTTCGGTGAGCGAGGCGGCAAGCGCCTTCATGATGGAACGCCTGACGAGCATCCCCATCCCTCCCGACACAGGTTACCGGCTCGATGCCTCCAAGGGAGGATACAAACTGCACCTGGACCGGCCCGCGGACAAGGACCGGGTGGTTCGTTGCGAGGGGCAGGTCGTACTCATGGTCGCGCCCGATGTAGACGCGCGGCTGGACGGCACCATTCTCGCCGTCAAGGCCGGTGACGACGAGGGGTTGGTACTGGAGCCCGCCGGTCAGCCTGACGAGGGCGCGGCCGAATAGTCTGGCCACACCGGCGGCGCTGCGCCGGTATAGGAGGGCGGTGAGGGGGCGCGCCGGGCTTCTGCCCGGCGCGCCCCCTTCGTTTCGGCCCCACTGAGAACGCGGCGGCGCCGCAACAAAAAAGGGGCGGCCTCGCGGCCGCCCCTTTTCTACCAAGCGCCTGCGGCGCCCAGCTCAGTGCATCATCGGGCGAAGCCCTACTGCTGCCGGTGCTCCACCAGGTTCTCGACCACCGACGGATCGGCCAGGGTCGAGGTATCGCCCAGGTCGTTGATCTCGTTGGCGGCGATCTTCTTGAGGATGCGGCGCATGATCTTGCCCGAACGGGTCTTCGGCAGGCCGGGGGCCCACTGGATGACGTCCGGGGTGGCGATCGGGCCGATCTCGGCGCGTACGTGCTTGACGAGGGCCTTCTTGAGGTCGTCCGACGGCTCGACGCCGACGTTCAGGGTCACGTAGGCGTAGATGCCCTGGCCCTTGATCGGGTGCGGCATGCCGACCACAGCGGCCTCGGCCACGCTGTCGTGGCTGACAAGGGCCGACTCGACTTCGGCGGTGCCCATGCGGTGGCCCGAGACGTTGATGACGTCGTCCACGCGGCCGGTGATCCAGTGGTAACCGTCTTCGTCGCGGCGGCAGCCGTCACCGGTGAAGTAGAGGCCGGGGTACTGCACGAAGTAGGTGTCCTTGAAGCGCTCCTGGTCGCCGAAGACACCGCGCATCATGCCGGGCCACGGGCGACGGATGCAGAGGTTGCCCACGCCGGGGCCGGTGATCTCTTCGCCGTTCTCGTCGACAAGCACAGGCTCGACGCCGAAGAAGGGCAGGGTGGCCGAACCGGGCTTGATCTTCATCGCGCCGGGGCACGGCGTGATCAGGAAGCCGCCGGTCTCAGTCTGCCAGTAGGTATCGACGATCGGGCAGCGACCGCCGCCGATGAGGTCGTAGTACCACATCCAGACTTCGGGGTTGATCGGCTCGCCCACGGTGCCGAGCACGCGAAGCGAAGAGAGGTCGTGCTTGGTGACCCAGTCGTCACCCTCACGGGCGATCGAACGGAGGGCGGTCGGGGCGGTGTAGAAGATGTTGACCTTGTACTTCTCTACGACGGCCCAGAAGCGGTCGGGCTGCGGGTAGCTGGGGATACCCTCGAAGAGGATACCTGTCGCGGCGTTGGCCAGGGGCGCGTAGACGATGTAGGTGTGACCCGTGACCCAGCCGATGTCGGCTGTGCACCAGTAGACCTGCTCGGGCTTGTAGTCGAAGACGATCTCGTGCGTCATGGCGCCGAACAGCAGGTAACCGCCGGTCGTGTGCATAACGCCCTTGGGCTTGCCCGTCGAACCGGACGTATAGAGGATGAAGAGCGGGATCTTCGGCATCCATCTCTTCGCAGGGGCAGTCGGTGGTGATGCCGGGGGCGACGAGTTCTTCGTGATACCAGGTATCGCGACCCTCGACCCACGGGATGTCGGCGCCGGTGTGTTTGACCACGACGCACTGGGTAACCAAGGGGCTCTCGGCCATCGCCGCGTCGGCAGCGGTCTTCAGCGGGGTGGGACGGCCGCCGCGGAGACCCGTATCGGCGGTGATCATGAGGGTCGCCTCGGCGTTGATGGCGCGGTCGCGCAGGGCTTCAGCCGAGAAGCCGCCGAACACCACGCAGTGGACGGCGCCGATGCGGGCGCAGGCGAGCATGGCAACGGGAAGTTCCGGGATCATCGGAAGGTAGATGATGACCCGGTCGCCCTTCTTGATGCCCTTCTTCTTGAGGACGTTGGCGAACTTGGTGACTTCCTCCCACAGTTGGCGATAGGTGATCGTGCGGGTGGAGTCGGGGGAGTCGCCCTCGAAGTAGTAGGCGACCTTGTCGGCGTTCGGGCCTTCGAGGTGGCGATCGAGGCAGTTGTAGGCAACGTTCAGCTTGCCGCCTTCGAACCAACGGATCTTTGCGTTGGCGAAGTCATGGTTCTGCACGCGATCCCACTTCTTGAACCAGTGCAGTCTCTGCTCCGCCTGCTCAGCCCAGAAAGCGTCGGCGTCATCGATGGAGCGGCGGTACATCTCCTGGTACTGCTCCATGCTCGAGACGTATGCAGTCTTCTTGAAATCGTCTGGGACGTCGAAGATCTTCTCGATGGATTCGTTTGCCACAGTTTCCTCCGGTGCTTCGGATTTATCCGACAATGCTTTACCCCGAGAGATCGGGGATTGAGCGCAAAACATACGTAGAATAGCATACGACCACGTGTTCTTACCCTAGGACTTCCCTAGTCTTCGGGCGCACGGGCCGCGCGCCCATGTGAGACAGTATGCGGGATACGAACCGGTCGCCGGGCGACTCGCCGCACTGTCACCGGCCGGTCTTGAACGAGGAGGACGCATGTTCATTCAGGTCTGCGGAGCGGCTGGTGAAGTCACCGGGTCATGCTACCTGGTGGAGGTGGGTGACGTCCATTTCTTGGTCGACTGTGGCATGCACCAGGGGGGCGACAGGCAGTGGATGCAGAACCTGCAGCCGTTCTGCTTCGATCCCCACGCACTCGACTTCGTCGTCTTGACCCATGCCCACATCGACCACTCGGGGCTGCTGCCCCGTCTTGTGAGCCAGGGATTCTCCAAGCACATCTACGCGACGCCGGCCACGGGCGACCTGATCGAGCTCATGCTGCTCGACTCAGCGTACATCCAGGAGATGGAGGCTGAGTGGCGCACCCGAAAAGCCAGGCGCGCCGGCCGGGGGGCGAGCGATCCGCTCTACACGCAAGAAGACGCCCGCAAGACCCTGCCGCTCATCCGCGGCATCAACTACGGCGAACCCAGGCAAGTGGCTCCGGGTGTGACGATACAGTTCCACGACGCCGGGCACATCCTCGGTTCGGCCTTTCTCGAGCTCAGGCTCGAGGAGGCGGGCGCCAAGGTGAAGGTGCTCTTCAGCGGCGACATCGGCCAGCCCGATCAGCCGATCATTCGCGATCCCGAGATCGTCGAGCATACCGACTACCTGATCATGGAGTCGACGTACGGCGATCGCCTGCACAAGCGCGACGGCGAGCCCGAGAACGAACTGGCCGAGATCCTCAAGGAGGCGAAGCGCACCGGCGGCAACGTGATCATCCCGGCGTTCGCGGTGGGGCGCACCCAGGAACTCCTCTACTTCTTACGCGACATTTTCGAGAAGACCGATCTCGACATGCCGGTCTACGTGGACAGCCCGCTCGCGACGCGCGCGACCGAGGTGTACAGGCGCCACCGCGAGTCCTTCGACGACGAGGCCTGGAAGCTGGTCGACGAGCCGGGGGGCATCTTCGATTTCCCGCAACTCCGCTACACCACGAGCGCCGAGGAGTCGAAGGCGCTGAACGCCGAGAGAGGCGTGATCATCATCTCGGCGAGCGGCATGGCCGACGCGGGGCGCATACGGCACCACCTCAAGCACAACCTCTGGCGGCCAGAATCGCACGTGGTCATCGCCGGCTTCCAGGCCATGGACACTCTGGGCCGGCGCCTGCTCGAAGGAGCCGACCGGGTGCGGCTCTTCGGCGAGGAGGTCGCCGTGAAGGCGCAGATCCATGACTTGACCGGGCTATCGGCGCATGCGGACCAAGAGCAGTTGCTCGACTGGGCGTCTCATTTCGTGCCGCCCCGATTGGCGATTCTGACGCACGGCGAGCTCAAAGCCTCTCGCGCTCTCGCCAAGCTGTTGGAGGAGAAGTTGCAGTTCACGGTGCTCATCCCGAAGAAGGGTGAGACTATAGAGCTTAAGGAAAAGTAGCCGGCACGCGCGGCGGACGGCCGGCGGCGGCGGCCTCGGGGCGCCGCGGGACTACCCACGGGGCGGCGGTGCTGCTGGTAGGCGCCGTACCGTTCGCGAAAGGAGGATGACGCCATGCCGGTGCGTTCGCTGGTCTCGTACTCCATCGAACGTGTGGAGGTGATGGACCCACAAGGCGCGGTCGACCAGGAGCTCATGCCCGAGCTGTCTTCCGCGGAGATACGGCGGCTCTACGAGCACATGGTGCTGACCCGCCAATTCGACGACCGCATGTTCAAGATGCAGCGGCAGGGCCGTTTGGGCACCTTTGCCCGGGTCGCGGGACAGGAGGGGGCGCACGTGGGAGCCGCCTTCGCGTTGCGGCTCTCCGACTGGTACGTGCCGGCCTTTCGCGAGATGGGCGCCCTGCTGTTGCGGGGCTTCCCACTGGAGAAGGTCCTGCAGTACTGGAGCGGCGACGAACGTGGCAACGCCCTCCCCAAAGAACTGCGCACTCTGCCGGTCGCCATTCCCGTGGGCACACACATGCTGCACGCGGTGGGCATCGCATGGGCCATGAAGCAGGCGGGCGAGCAGGTGGCGGTGTTGACCGCGTTCGGCGAAGGGGCCACCTCCGAGGGTGATTTCAACGAGGCCATGAACCTCGCCGCCGTCTTCCAGGTCCCGGTGGTCTTCTTCTGCCAGAACAACCACTACGCAATCTCGGTGCCCTACACCAAGCAGACCGCGGCTCCGACCGTCGCCCAGAAGGCGCTGGCGTACGGCATGTTCGGCGTGCAGGTCGACGGCAACGACGTGTTCGCGGTCTACCGGGTGGTGAGCGAAGCCCTCGAGCGGGCTCGTGAGGCCAACGAGCCCACGCTGATCGAGGCCGATACCTACCGGATCACAGACCATACGACCTCCGACGATGCCCGTCGCTACCGCACCGAGGAAGAGGTGGCGCCCTGGCGAGAGCGCGATCCGATCGACCGCCTGGCCCTGTACATGCGTGCCAATGGGCTGCTCGACGACACCGGCGCCGCGGAGGTGGTGGCAGGGGCCGACCGCGCCGTGGCCGCGGCGGTGGCGGCCTTCGAAGCCATCGAGCCCCCGGGGCCGGAGGAGATCTTCAAGCACATCTTCGCCGAGATGACGCCGCAACTGCGCGAGCAGCAGGCGGCACTGAGCGCCCGGCTGGCAAGGAGGCGGTGATGGCGCGGTTGAACATGGTCGAGGCCATCGAGCTGGCCTTGCGGCAGGAGATGCAACTCGACCCCACGATGGTGGTCCTGGGTGAGGACGTGGGCCGCGATGGGGGGGTCTTCAGGGTCACCGACGGCCTCGTGGAACGTTTCGGCGAAGACCGGGTCATCGACACTCCGCTGGGCGAATCGGGCATCGTGGGCATGGCTATCGGCATGGCGATCGCGGGCTACCACCCGGTGGCCGAGATCCAGTTCTCGGGCTTCGCCTACCCGGCCTACGATCAACTAGTCTCGCACGCGGCGCGCATGCGCAACCGCAGCCGCGGTGAGTTCACGGTGCCGTTGGTAGTGCGCACGCCCTACGGTGGAGGCATACGGGCGCTCGAGCACCATTCGGAGAGCATGGAGGCCCTCTTCGCGCATGTTCCAGGGCTGAAGGTGGTCATCCCGGCCGATCCGTATGAGGCGAAGGGTCTGCTGACGGCCGCGGTGCGTGATCCCGACCCGGTGGTCTTCTTCGAGCCGGCACGCATCTACCGGGCAATCAAGGCCGAGGTGCCCGAGGAGTCGTACACGCTGCCTCTGGGCGCGGCGCGGGTCGTGCGTGAGGGCGGCGACATCACCGCCCTGGCCTGGGGCGCTCACGTGCGCACACTGAAAGAAGCCGCCGAGAAGCTCGAGGCCGAGGGCGTCGCCGACGTCGAGATCGTCGATGTGCGCAGCCTGGCGCCGTTCGACTACGAGACCGTCATCGCGAGCGTGGCCAAGACCGGCCGGGCGATCATCGTGCACGAGGCGCCGCGCACGTGCGGCTTCGGGGCCGAGATTTCGGCGCAGATCATGGAGCGGGCGGTGTTGCGCCTGGAGGCGCCGGTGGTTCGGCTGACAGGTTTCGACACGCCGCCCCCGCTGGCCAAACTGGAGGATTACTACCAGCCCGACGTCGATTCAGTGGCGCAGGCGATCAGGGAATGCGTAAGCTTCTAAGAATGCAGGTTTGTTGTGGGCGCGTAGAGAGACCGAAGCCGGGAGAGGGAGACGAGTAACGTGCAGTACGAGCAATTCCTGGAGCTGATAAAGACCCGGCGGACCGTGAGGGCTATCAAGCCCGAAGCGCTTCCCGCCGAGTTGGTGGAGAAGCTGCTCGAGGCGGCCCGCTGGGCGCCGACAGGCTTCAACATGCAGCCCGTCGAGTTCCAGGTGCTGAGCGACCTGGAACTCCGCAAGAAGTTCAAGCAGATAGTCGACGAATACAAGAACAGTGATTTTTTCGCTCTCGAAGCGACGCGTGAGCCGTGGCAGGGCTCATCCTGGTCGAACGAGACCCACGGTCGCTGGGAGTGCCCGCTCGCTCCGGTGATCATCTTCGTCATGGGCGACACCCGGCGAAGGGTCGGCCTGCCGATGGTGGCGCGGTACGCCAAGCAGAAAGGCGACTCCATTTTCGAATCGTCGCTATCGAACGCGTTCATGTACATGTTGCTTGCTGCGCACAGCCTGGGATTGGCGGCGCAACCGGTGAGCGCGGTGAAGTACCCCAAGGTGCAGGGGTTGGTCAAGCAGCTGCTCAATCTACCCGACTACATCTACGTCTACGATGCGCTCTTGGTCGGGTACAGCGCGATGGAAGGCGGGCCGTCGGCCAAGTTGACTCGCCCGCTCGAAGAGATGGTGCACTACGACAGGGCCGGCGACGACGAGTTCATGAGCGACGAGGCGCTGCGCAAGCAGATCGTCAAACTGCGGGCGGGCAATGTGGCCCGCCACGTCGAGGGCGATCGCGTGCAGGCCGACGGGGGCGGGCACGACGCGCCCGGAGCGGCCTCGAGCGCGGCGGGAGAGCCGTGAGCGGCGGGGGGGCCGACAACCGGCCCGCGAGGGAAGAGCACGATGGTCGCGCCGGCTACGAGGAGCTGCTCGCGCTGGCAAAGAGCCGCCGGACCACACGGGCTTTCAAGTCCGATGCGGTGGCCCCCGAGTTGGTTGACCAGGTGCTCGAGGTGGCCCGCTGGGCTCCGACGGGCTTCAACCTGCAGCCCGCCGAGCTGCTGGTGTTGACCGACCTCGAGCTCCGCGCGGGGGTGAAGAAGATCGTCGACGATTGGATCGAGAGCGACTTCTACCAGCTCGAAGCCACGAGGGAGGCCTGGCAGGGCCCGCCCTGGACACTCGAGAACCGGGGCCGGGTGGCCTGTCCTCTCGCGCCGGTGTACATCATCATCGCGGGCGACACCCGGCGCAAAGCTGGGTTGCCGATGAACGCGCGCTTCGAGACGCCCAAGGGTGACTCCATCTTCGAGACCTCGCTGGCAGACGTCTTCATGTACCTGTGGCTGGCGGCCCACAGTCTCGGCCTCGGCGCACAGCCTGTGTCGTCGGTCAAGAACGCCAGGGTGCAGGGTCCGCTGAAGCGCCTGTTGAACCTGCCCGACTACCTGTATCTCTACGAGATGCTGGTGATCGGGTACGCCGCCAACGAGGGCCCGCCGGCCGCGAAGCTCGTGCGGCACCTCGACGACATGGTGCATCGCGGCGTGGCCTCCGACGGGGAGTTCGCCGGCGATGACGACCTACGGAAGCAGATACGCAAACTGCGCATGGGCAACGTGGCCCGCCACCAGGAGGCGGCGGGCGCCGAGTAGTAGATGGAGGGGTGGCCATGGCCTACGAGTTCAGGTTCCCAGACATCGGCGAAGGCATCACCGAGGGAGAGATCCTCTCCTGGAAGGTGAAGGAGGGCGACACCGTCGCCGAAGATCAGACTCTGGCCGAGATCGAGACCGACAAGGCGGTCGTGGAGCTGCCGTCGCCCCGGGCCGGCCTCATCGTCAAGCTGCAAGGCGCCGAGGGCGACATCATCAACGTCGGCGATGTGATCGCGACCATCGACGAGGCGGCGGTGACGCCGGCGGCGGCCGAGCCGGCCGCGCCATCGCGGCCCGGGGCCACGGCCGCAGCCACGTACGCCGTTCCGGCGGAAGCCCCCGTCGACGAAGTGCCCTACACCGGGTCGGTTGTGGGCCGCTTGGAGGAGGCGCCAGAGGACGAAGAGAGCTCGGCCCCAGCCGCGCCGAAGGCGGCGGACACGGGCGGCGGCGAACTGGCAATGCCGTCTGTGCGGGCTCTCGCCAAAGAGCTGGGTGTCGACCTCGCCGGCATCAGGGGCACCGGGCCCGGCGGGCGCATTCTGAAGCACGACGTCGAAGACGTAGCTGAGCAGGCAGCCTACGGCGTGGGCATGGTGGGCGACGCCGCCGGGGCGCCACAAGAGGCGCCCGCGGCTGCGTCCGCCGCTCCGCAGGCGGCGCAGCGGCCCGGCGCCGCGGCTCCGCCGGCGGCGCCGACCTCGCCCGCGATGCCCGGTGCGGCACCCGGCCCCACGGTGGCAGGGCCAGCGGCCCCCACCATGGGTGGTGTCATGGCCGACGACGGGTTCGGGCCGGTCGAGCGGGTGCCTTTCCGAGGCATCCGCCGCACCATGGCGAGGCACATGCGCGAATCAGTGGCCAAGCAGGCTCAGGTGACCACCACCGACGATGCTGACGTCACGGTGATCAAGCGCATACGCGAGAAAGAGCGCACGGTGGCGGCGGAACGGGGAGTCCGGCTTACCTATCTGGCTTTCGCGGTCAAGGCGTGTACCGCGTCACTTCAGCGCTTTCCGCGACTGAACGCCACTCTCGACGATGGCGGCGAACAGTTCTCGCTGAAGCGCTACTACAACATCGGCATAGCCATCGACACGAAGAGCGGCCTGGTGGTGCCGAACATCAAGCATGCCGACGAGAAGAGCATCTTCGAGATCGCGGGCGAGATCGTCGATCTGGTCGAGCGCGCGGGTCAGCGGCGCGTCGATCTGCAGGAGCTGAAGGGCGGGACGTTCACCATATCCAACTACGGAGCCATCGGGGGTCTCTACGCCACGCCGGTGATCAACTATCCCGAGGTGGCCATACTCGGCATGGGCCGGGTGCGCGAGATGCCGGTGATGCGCGACGGCAAAGTGGCGACGAGGCTCATGGTGCCGCTGTCGTTGACCTTCGATCATCAGTTGATCGACGGCGCTGAAGCTACCCGCTTTCTCAACCTGGTCATCGGCTACCTGGAAGATCCTGACTTGATGCTGCTGGAAGGGGCCTAGTGGATAGGGCCGCTTGCGACGAGCTTCGTACGGCGACACGAGGCTGCCGGGTCGTTGTTCTCGGCGCCACCGAGGTCGAGACCGAACTGCTGCGAGTGGCCCTTCTCTATTCTCAGCGCCACACGGTAGCGAACAAGCACTTCTATGTGGGCCACATCGAGGCCGAGCATCCTGGAGCCATCGCCACTGTCCCCATCGCCCTCGCCCTGACCGGTTGCGACAAGGCCAACGCTGCCCACCTGCTGACCTGTCTGCTGGTTGGCATGGATCCGCCTCCTCACCTCGTCATACAGATGGGCGTCGCCGGGGCCCTTCCCAGCGCTGGGCCGGGGCCGGGCGCGGGCGTGGGCGACATAGTCATCGCGACCCAGGAGACCTACTCCGACACCGGCGCCTCGAGCCCCGAGGGATGGCTGTCGGCCGCCGAGATCGGGCTGCCGGTCGCCGCCCCAGAGGGGACTGAACTCGGCGGGGTGTTCCCGCTCGATGCCGGACTGACGCTCGCGGCGCAGGAGATCGTCGAAGGCATCGAGTGGCCCGAAATCGTTCGGACGGCGGCGGGGGACAGCGGCGACAGTGAAGACACGCGGGCTTCCGATGCGCACGAAGTCAGCTGGCCCGCGGTCGCGGCCCGGCGCGGCGGGCAGCCGTCGGTGCTCCTCGGACCCTGCGTGACCAGCTCGCAGGCGACGGGCGTGCTCACCCACAGCCGCTGGCTGGCGGATCGCTTTGGCGCACTCGCGGAGAGCATGGAGGGCGCCGCCGCGGCACACATCTGCGCGCTCCATGGAGTGCCCTTTCTCGAGATCAGGGGCATCAGTAACCTGGTGACCGACCGTGATCGCGGCAGCTGGCAGGTGAAGCGGGCGGCCGCCGTGGCCGGGTGGGCAACCCTTGCCGTCATCGCCGCTCTCGCTCGTTTGCCGCTCCGCGAAGACTCAGCCTATGTCGAGTTCTAGCGAACGGGGCTTCGACCTATCCGCGGGTGAAGACCGGTCACTTCGGCTGGCCTACTCGCCCTGCCCCAACGACACGTTCATCTTCCACGCTTGGGTGCACGGTCTGCTCGAAGGCGCGCCGCCCGTGGTGGAGCGGCTCGAGGACATAGACATGCTCAATGCCCGGGCCGCCCGCGGCGATGCCGATGTCATCAAGGTCTCCATGCATGCCTTCGCCTACCTGCGCGACTCGTACGCCTTGCTGCACTCGGGTGGAGCGATGGGCCGGGGAGTCGGGCCGATGGTGGTCGCGAGCAAGGACAATCAGCTGCGCCCTGCTCCCTCGCCGGCAAGGGTAGCCGCGCTGGCCGACGAGTTGGCCCGGGTCCGGGTGGCCATTCCGGGCGAGCTGACGACGGCCGCGTTGCTCGTGGGCTTGTTCACGGGAGGTCTGAGGCAGCCGGTGGTCATGCCGTTCGATCGCATCATGCCTGCGGTGGCCACAGGCGAGGCCGACGTTGGAGTGATCATTCACGAGAGCCGCTTCACCTACGGCTCGTATGGGCTGCGCCGGCTCGTGGATCTCGGCGAATGGTGGGAAGAGACGACCGGGTTGCCGCTCGCACTGGGGGGCATCGCAGTGTCGCGTAGGCTCGAACGCTCGACCGCGGCGCGGGTCGAGCAGGCCGTGCGTGAGAGCGTGGAGCGTGCACTCGCCGATCCGGAGGCCACCGCCGGCTACGTGCAGGCCCACTCGCAAGAGATGGACCTCGGCGTGTGCAGGGCTCATATCGAGCTCTACGTGAACGACTACACAGTGGACTATGGCCCTGAGGGCGTGGAGGCCATAAGGCGCCTGCTCGACGCCGCGGCCTCCACAGGGGTCGCGCCGGCCTCTGGCGAGGGCCTCTTCTGGGACAGCTGAGCGCCCTCGCTCGATCTAGTCGTACAGTCTGCTAGAGACCGAGTCTCTCCATGCCGCGTGCCGTTGTCCATGTGCCACCTGCGCGGGTGGGGCAGTCGCTTGAGCGCCGCCATGAACGCTTTGTTGCGCGCGTCCTTGCGCCAGTTCCGGACGATCCAGATTCCCCAGCCATGAAAGAGGAGCTTCGTGAAACGGAAGGTGACGAGCAGCTTCAGCCACTGACGCTTCGAGTAGAAGCGCATGTAGCCCCGCACGACTTCGTTCTGCAGTTCGTAGGCGGTCATCTGCTTGGGCGTGAACACCACGTGGTGAGCGTCGTAGAGGTGCCAGCGCTTGTCGAAGATGCGGCCCTGCTCTTCCAGTCCCTCGTACTGAGGCGTGCCGGGCAGCGGAGTGAGGATATTGAGCATCACCGTGTCGATTCGGTGCTTCAGAGCGAAGGTCACGGTATCGCGCACCGTTTGCTTCGTGTCGTCGTCGGCGCCGAGCACGAACATGCCGTGGCTGTTGATGCCGAACTCGTGGAGCTTCTTGATGGCCTGGACGATGTCGTCGACGCTCTGCGCTTTGTGGAAGTGGTCGAGGGTCGCTTGGTTCACCGACTCGAGTCCCAGGTATACCCGGCAGCACCCGGAGCGCCGCATGAGATCGAGCAGCTCGAGATCGCGTACGACGTCGGTGCGCACTTGCGCCGACCACGGCATGACCAGACCCTCGTCGATCATCATGCGTAGGAGCACCTTGAGGCGCGTCTTGTCGGCCGCCATGTTGTCGTCGTAGAAGAAGATCCTGCGGGCCTTGCTCTGCTTGATCTCGGCGATGACGCTCTCGGCAGACCGGAAGCGGTACTTGCGGCCGAACATGGCCGTTACCGAGCAGAAATTGCAGGCGAAGGGACAGCCCCAGCTGGTCATGATCGGGATCGTGCCCAGCTTCTCGTGGCCCTGGATGAGCGTGAGGTCTGGGAACGGCAGCGTGTCGAGGTCTTCGCAACGCGGGCGGTCGGCGTTGTGAACCGCGACGCCGTCGCGCATGAAGGAGAGACCGGCGATGCTGGACAGGTCGCGCTGACCCGACAGCGCCTCGATGAGCTCGGTCATGAAGGCTTCGCCACCTTCGCCGCGGGCCACGTAGTCGGCGTGCTCGAGTGCCTCGGCGGCCATGAAGGTGACGTGCGGACCTCCCATGACCACCGGGATGCCGCGCGCCCGGATGCGGTCGGCGAACTGGTAGCCGGTCGTCGCGGTGGACGTGGTGGTCGAGATGCCGACAAGGTCGGACCTGTAGCACGTCGTTCCAGTCGATCGCGGAGAACTGCGGCATGTAGATGGACACGTCGTGCCCCTGGCTGATCAGTGCACGCGCCGATGGCCGGTAGGCCCAGACGCGGAAACATGACCTTGCTGAAAACGTTCATGCCGGGCGGTTCCGGCTCGATGAGGCGGATTCTCACTCGTGACTCCCTAGTGCGCACGAAGGGCGCGTTTGAGGTAGCGGCGCTGAGGCGCGCGCGTATGGCTCCACTATAGGGCATTCGCCGCGATGCAGACAGGGCTCGGACGCGCGATTCTCTCCTGACGAACGCTCCCGCGCGGCCCACGGACTGGATAGAATGATCAAAGCGATCGATGAGGGGCCCGGACTACCGCCATGCCGACAAAGGGAGATCACATGCAAAAGAGCACATGGGCACGACTCGTGGGAGCGTTGGTCGTCGTGGTGCTGCTCGTTGTGCTGATCGTGCAGAACACGTCCGAAGTGGCAGTTAAGATGTGGTTCTGGACCGTCACGGGCCCGTTGGTCATTCTGATAGTCGTCATCGGCATCCTCGGGGCCGTCCTCGGGGCGCTTCTGGCGCGGACCTACGCCAAGAAGAAGAAGAAATCCGACTGACACTCAGGCCGTCAGTGTGAGTGGGGCGGCCGGGTAGACCGGCTCGCCCCCGAACTCGATTCTGCGCGCCGCCCGCGGCCATAGGCGGCATCCCGCCGCCGGGTGCTGGGGTCACCGGTCTGCTACCCGGGCGGATGCCTGATAGCGCGTCCTACGGCGTCGGAGGGCCTTCTCGATCTCCACGACCACGTGCACGACGAACGCGGAGGCGATGATCCAGCCCCAACCGGCGAGCGAGATCGGCGCCGTACCGAATAGCCGGTTCATGCCCGGGAGATAGGTGTAGAGCAACTGTAGGGCAAGCATGAGGCCCACGCCGCCGAGCAGGAAGTGGTTCGTCCGCAGGCTCATCTTCCACGACGGCAGCGTGAGCGAGCGGCAGTTGAACAAGTAGAACATCTCGCCGAACACGAAGACGTTGGAGGCGAGCGTGCGGGCCTCCTGTAGGCTGTGGCCGGTGTATTGAGCATATTCGAAGAGGCCGAAGGCGCCGGCCAGAAGTAGCACCCCTACGATGCCGATGCGTCCCATGAGCACCCGGTCGAGGATCGGCGCATTAGGCTGACGCGGAGGCCGGAGCATGATGCCGTCTTCTTTGTGCTCGAATGCCAGCGTGAGGCCGAGAAGCACGGCGGTGGTCATGTTGATCCACAGTATCTGTACCGGAAGTATCGGCAACGCCACACCCGCGAAGACCGCGGCCAGAATGACCAGGCCCTCGCCCAGGTTGGTGGGTAACGTCCACGCGATGAACTTGGTGAGGTTGTCGAACACGCCCCGGCCTTCCTCGACGGCGGCCTCTATGGAGGCGAAATTGTCGTCGGTCAGGATCATGTCGGCCGCTTCTTTGGCCACCTCGGTGCCGGTGACGCCCATGGCGACACCGATGTCGGCCTGCTTCAGCGCGGGGGCGTCGTTCACGCCGTCTCCGGTCATGGCCACTACGTGTCCGCGGCTCTGGAGGGCGTTCACCAAGCGCAGCTTCTGTTCGGGAGTGACCCGCGCGAACACGTAGGTCTCTTCGGCCGCGTCGACGAGGTCGGCGTCGCTGATGGCCGCCAGCTGCGCGCCGATGAGTGGGCGCATGTCGGCGATCTCAGCGCAGCCCGGTTTGCGGAGATCCAACTGATAGGCGATGGCGGCCGCTGTCAGCGCATGATCACCCGTTATCATCTTCACCTGGATCCCGGCCACGTGGCAGGCCTTGATGGCCTCCCTGGCTTCCGTCCGCGGTGGGTCGATCATGCCCTGCAGCCCCAAGAAGACGAGATCCTGCTCCACGTGCTCGTGGGTGATCTCGGTGATGCCGGCCGGCAACTCCTTGCGGGCAAAGGCCAGCACTCGCAGGCCCTCAGACGCCATCGCCTGAGCCTGTCGGTCTACGTCGTCGGCGTCGAGAGGACGCAGAGAACCATCGTATGCGAGTTCGGCCGAACAGCGAGCAAGCACCTTCTCCGCCGCTCCCTTGACGTAGGCCACCCGGGCGTCCGCGCCCAGGTCTTCGTGAAGCGGCGCTACGCGATGGAGGGTGGCCATGTATTGGTGTTCGGACTCGAACGGAACCGTGTCCAACCGGGGGAAGGCGTGCTCCAGACTTTCGTGGTTGAGACCGGCCTTGATGGCCGACACGATGAGCGCGCCCTCCGTAGGGTCGCCGCCGATGTGCCAGTACCCTTCTGCCTGGTAGAGCGAGCTGTCGTTGCACAGGGCGCCGGCGCGTAGCATCTCGACCAAGGTCTCAGGCGCGACGGGCGCGAGGGGGTCGCCGGCGGCGTCGAGGACATGACCTTCGGGCGCGTAGCCGCCGCCGGTGACGGTGTAGGTCGCTCCGCCGGCCACGAGGCGCTGCACCGTCATCTGGTTCTCGGTGAGGGTACCGGTCTTATCGGAGCAGATCACCGTGGTGCTCCCGAGAGTCTCCACGGCCGGCAGTTTGCGTATGATCGTCCGGCGGCGGGCCATCCTCGACACCCCGATGGCCAGTGTGATGGTCACCGCGGCCGGCAGACCCTCGGGAATCGCACCCACGGCCAGGGCCACCGTCGCCAGGAACATGTCCACAACCGGCTCGCCACGTAAGATGCCGACGATCGCGGTGACCACCGCGAGGCCGAGGATGATATAGAGCAGAAGACGGCTGAACTCGCCGATCTTGCGGGTGAGAGGCGTCTGCAGCTCATGGGCCTCGGCGATGAGGTGCGAGATGCGTCCCACCTCGGTGGCGTCGCCGGTGGTCACCACAACGCCGGCTCCCTGTCCGGCCGTCGCCAGGGTCGAGGCGTAGGCCATGTTGGTGCGGTCGGCCAGGGTGGCCTCCTCGGGGAGAGGACCGGTCTGCTTCTCGACCGGCAGCGATTCGCCCGTGAGGGCGGACTCGTCCACCCGCAGGTCGCGCGAATAGGTGAGGCGCATGTCGGCGGGAATCTTGTCGCCGGCCTGCAGGATGACGACATCGCCCGGCACCAATTCGGAGGCCGGGAGGCGGACCCGCTGCCCGTCGCGCACCACCGTGGCCTCAGTGGTCATCGACCGCGACAGCGCGTCGATGGCTTTCACCGCCTTGGCTTCCTGGAGGTATCCGATGATCGCGTTGATCGCCACTACCCCAAAGATCACCCCCGAATCGACCCATTCCCCAAGTACCGCCGTGATCGCCCCGGCCACGGTCAAGATGATGACGAGCGCTTGGTTGAACTGGGCGAGCATCCGGCGCAGGGGACCTTTGCCCTTCTGCGGGGTGATGCTGTTGGGTCCGTACGTGGCGAGACGCGCCTGGACTTCGGAGGCGTCAAGACCCCTATCCAGGTCGGTGGTCAGCGAGAGGATTGTCTCGTCGATCGTGAGCCGGTGCTCTTTCATGGTGTGTCCCTCGTAGTGTGTGTCAACCCCGTGGCCGCGAACGCTCCAGGGTCTGATCTAGGCCGCGGTCGTGGGGTTGTCGAGGCCGGGCAGCAGGGCGGCGTATTCGTCGACCGACCCGCCTCGAAGGCAGCACTCCACAATCTCCCGGCCTTTTGCGTCGAGCGTCGGGGTAAGGAAACTCTGCAGATGATGGACGAAGAACTCCTGCAACTGGGCGGCTCCGGCATCGTAGCCTTCTCGACCTACCTCCGGCTGAGTCTCCACCTGAAGGAACTGAGAGATGATGGGGACGCCCTCGATGCGCATGCCATTGAGGCTGTATCCGAGCAGGGGACAGCGAGAAGCGATGAGCTGCTCAGGGCGGAACCGGGCGATACCTCGACGCGCGAGATAATCTCGGGCCAGCCACTGGGGCATGAAGCCCGTATGCCAGACGCCCACGTGCTGATTGGGCACGAGGATGTAGCGGGTGCGCACCGCGTTCTGGAATTGGGCGAGTAGAAGGTTCGCCTGGTCGACCATGTTCTCGGTGGCGAAGGGCCAGTAGCTTCCCACTCCCTCGCTGGCCATCGCTCCAGTGTCCACGATACTGGGGTTGGCGTGACCCCGGGGAGCCACAAGTCGCCAGAGCCAGGCCAGAGCGGGGGGGAGCACGTGAAAGAGGCCGAGTATGCCGTAGGTCGGTGCTTCCCTGGTGCAGGGCGGGGTTCGCAGGCCGATGCTACGCACGTCGACGGGGACAGGCTCGTTCACCACCCGCGGTATCACCCTGCGCGGGATGATGACCCGCGGATTGGGGCACGGCTGTCCCGGTGCGTCCTCGATATGCTCCCAGATGAGCGCCCTGCTGTGCGGCACCGCGTCGATGTTGAGAAACAGAAGCGGTGTCGCGGGGGCGGCGGTCAGCTTCTCCAGGTCGGGATCGGTGCCGTATTCCCTGATGTGATCCACCCTTACGAACCACGCGTCTTCGGCATCGGCGATCCACAACCGGCCGTCCTCTTTCTGGAAGGATGGGTGGCACATCGCCATATCGTCACAGACGGGCTCGAGTTCGCACGTGCGTGGGATCTCGAGGAACCGTTCCTCCCCGGTGACGAGGTTCTTGCCTTTCAGCAGGCGTCCGTCGGGCAGGCGGTGCGGCTGCTCGAGCATCTCGCTCTTGCCTCCACCGCTGGCTCCCTCGTGCATGAAGGTGACGATGTTGTCGTAGGGCGTGATCACGCGCACCGCTGAGCAATGAGCCGCTACCCATCCTTCCTTCGCGCCCTTGCGGATGAGGGTGCCATAGACGCCCTTCTTGGCGCTCGGACCCGGGTAGAGGTTATACGAGAAGATCTCGTGGCGGCCCGGAACGCGGTTGTGGACGACCACCTGCTTGCCGGCGAAATGGGTGTGCCTGAAGGGAGGGGCGACCAGAAGGAACACCGTGGGCTTGAAATCATCGGGGAGTTCGGCCGGAGGGATGATGCCCTGGAGCATGGCCAGCCCCAGACCGAAGAAGGCGGCGTTGGCGGGCACGATGGCGACAGCGCTGGCGCCGAGATCGGCGAAGCCGGTGCGAAAGCAGAAGGCGGCCAGGTGTTGAGTGGCCAGCCAATCCAAGGTCTCGGTGCGCATGGGGCCGAACTCCTGGCCGAAGCGCTCGGCGTACCTGGGCTTGTCGGTGGGGCCCGAGTCGCCGATGAACAGGCAATCGGGATCGCGCCGGCGCATGTATGGGTCGGTGTAGTTGACGGAGATGCCGTTGCGCACTCGCGCCACCTCAGCCTCGACCATCTCTGTGCCGTCGGGGAGCCGGTACGACACCTCCATGCTCTCGGCGCTCGGATTCCCGGTGGCCAGCGACAGCAGTTCCTCGGTGCTCTCCACCAATCGCAGCGATAGTGCGGCCTCGAGGACTCGGGCTATGCCGGCGGGTAGATTGGGCACGACGGGCTTGGCGCCGTCGTTCGCTACGCGGCCGCTGGACCCGGTTCGTGTGGCGTGGGGTGTCATCTTCAGACCTCGCTTTCCGGTTTGGAACCCGGCTCTCCGATCAGCAGCCAGAGGAGCGCCGACACCTGCTGGTGTTGCTCGGCGGGATGCCGCAGCGGGAGGTCGGCGTGGACCTCGTAGTGGTTTCGCCGGCCCTGGTGCACCCGGCTGATGAAACCAGCTTCCTCGAGGTCGGCGAGGATCCGCTGTACGCTTCGCTCTGTGACGCCCACAAGCCCCGCGACGTCGCGCATGCGTACCTCAGGTTGGCGCGCCACGCAGAGAAGGACGTGCGCGTGGTTGGTGAGGAAGGTCCACGGTGGTCTCGCCGGCGACGCCGACTCGTCGGGGACACTGCCGTGCTTGAGGGCGCCGGCCTCAGAAGCACGCCTATTCGGATCTGCCTCGGCCGCCCCCACCGCGAAAGAATCGTTCTCCATCGATCGCCTCCTGCTCGTCGACGCCGACCACTCAAGAAACCGACGCAGGGGGGATAATAACAGCAATACGTGTCGTGAATCAGATATCCGGAAATCAGGAAGTGCTCTTCGCACCGGCATTACTTCGCGGCGCACGCTTGGGCATGATGAGCCCTCGCCTCTCGACTTCGCGCGGGCGAGCCCCACGGGACTGCGCCGGTCCGAGACCGCCAGTTCCCCATGGACTGCTATGCTACCGCTCGATGCTCCATATCACCGACATCTCCAAGTCTTTCGGCACCCAGACCTTGCTCGACGAAGCGAGTCTGCATATCAAGCCGGGCATGCGCGTCGGGCTGGTGGGCCCCAATGGAGCTGGCAAGACGACGCTACTCCGCCTGATAGTGGGCGAGATGTCGCTCGACGGCGGCGAGATCAGCGCGCGCAGAGACCTGCGCGTGGGCTTCTTACCCCAGGAGATCGAGGAGATCGCCGACCATGCGGTCATCGACGAGGTGCTCGCGTCGCATGCCGACGTGCTGACCGCTGAGCGGCGCATCGTCGAACTGGGGCACCGCATCAGTGAGGCCTACTCGGCTCTGGCGGCGGCCGGAGGCGGGAACGCCGCCCCCCCGGCAGGTGGCGGCGACGACCCCGACGAACTCCTGCACGAGATGGGCACCCTGCAGACCGCCTTCGAGAGCGTGCATGGCTACGAACTCGAGACGCGGGCGCAGACCATCCTGCGCGGCATGGGCTTCAAGGATTCGGACTTCGACCGGCCCATCGCCGAGCTGTCGGGCGGCTGGCGCATGCGTGTCGCGCTTTCGCGACTGCTGCTCGAGCAGCCCGATCTACTGCTCATGGACGAGCCCACCAACCACCTCGACCTCGAGAGCCTCATCTGGCTCGAGCAGTTCCTGCTGTCGTGGCCGGGGGCGCTCCTCGTGATCAGCCACGACCGTTACTTCTTGAATCGCATGGTCACGCACATCGCCGACCTCGAGCGCGGCCGCATCGACCTCTACGCGGGCGACTACGACCACTTCGAGGGAGAGAAGAGGCAGCGTTACGAGGCCCTGGTCAACGCCGCCCGTAACCAGCAGCGCGAGATCGAATCGGCCGAGGCTTTCATCCGCCGTTTTCGGGCGAAGAACACCAAGGCCAAGCAGGTGCAGCAGAGGATCCGGCAGCTCGAGAAGACCGAGCGTATCGATGCGCCCACCCTGGAGCGTAAGACGATCAAGTTCCGGTTTCCGCAGCCCCCGCGCACCGGCAGGGTGGTGGCCGAGGTCAAGCATGTGCGCAAGAGCTACGGGAGTATCGTGGTCTACAAGAAGCTCGACCTCGTCATCGAGCGCGGGGAGAAGATCGCCCTCGTGGGCCCCAACGGCGCCGGCAAGTCGACGCTGCTCAAGCTGCTTGCCGGGGTGATCCAGGCCGATGGCGGCTCGCTCACACTCGGGCATAACGTCCGCCGCGAGTATTTCGCCCAGCACCAGCTCGAGGTGCTGCACCCGGGGACGACCGTGCTCAAGACCATGGAGGAGGTGGCGGGGCCCGCGGGGCGCCTGCCCGAGGTGCGTAGCTACCTGGGCACCTTCCTCTTCGGAGAAGACGACGTGACGAAGCTGGTCGGCGTGCTCTCGGGCGGCGAGAAGGCCCGTCTGGCGCTGGCGAAGATGCTCATCGACCCGGCGGGCCTGCTGCTGCTCGACGAGCCGACCAACCATCTCGACATGGATTCGCGCGCGATTCTGACCGAAGCGCTGCGGCAGTTCGAGGGCTCGGTGGTCTTCATCAGCCACGACCGTCACCTCATCAACGCCATCGGCTCCAAGGTGATCGAGGTGCGCGACGGGCGTCTCGTACACTACCCGGGCGACTGGGAGTACTACCAGTGGAAGAAGGCCCAGGATGCGGCGTCCGCGGCGGGCGCCGCGCCGAGTCCGGCAGGAGCGCCGTTCACCGGGACCGGGCCGCAGGCCGCGCCCGCCGCAGCCGAAGCGGCGGCGTCCGGGCCGGCGGCGCCCGTCACCAAGCAGCCCTTTCCTGGCTCGGAGCCGCCCCGTCGTGCCGTCGGCACCGTGGAACTGGGCTACAAGGAACGCAAGGAGTTGAGCAGCCGCTACCGCAAGATCGAGCGGCGCATCCTGGCCGCCGAGGAGAGGCAGAAGCAACTGGCCGAACTGATGAGCGACCCGGCTCATGCGTCGGACTACGAGTTGCTGCTCTCGGCGTCCGACGAAGCCGGAGCGCTGGCCTGCGAGATCGGCGGTCTCTACGACGAGTGGGGCCAGGTAGCCGAAGCCCTGGGGACGACGGCCGGCTGATGGGCGCGTCACGGGACGACCCCGTGCGCACGGAGCTGCGGCTGCGTACCTTCGCCGCGCGGCTCGAGCTGCCCTCAGGCACCGACGTCTTGCACGCGCGCCTGCCGGCCGCCGTGCGCGACGTGCGCGCGGCGGTGACCGCCGCGCTCTCGGCGCCCGTCGGCAGCCCGCCGTTGGCCGATCTCTGCCGGACGGCGCTGGCCAAGGCCGCGCGGCGGCCACCGGCGGTGGTGGTAGTGGTCTCCGACAGCACGCGTCCGGTTCCTTACAAGGGCGAGGGCGGCATTCTGGGGCCACTTCTCGATGCCCTGTCGCTAGCGGGCATCAAGCCCGAGTGGGTCACACTGCTGGTGGCGGCCGGTACTCACCGGTTGCTGTCGAAAGACGAGATGTGGGCATTGTTCGACGAGGCGGTGCGGTCGAGCGGGGTCCGCGTCCGCTGCCACGACGCCGGCGAGGCGCGCGCGCTCGTGCGCGTCGGCCGGACCGCGACAGGCGCCGACGTGCTCATGAACCGGGTGTACGTCGAAGCCGACCTGCGCATCTTGACAGGGTTGGTGGAGCCCCACCTCATGGCCGGCGCCTCCGGAGGGCGCAAGAGCGTCTGTCCGGGATTGCTCAACGTGCAAGGCGTGCAGGACTTCCACAGCGCGCGGGTGTTGGCCGACGAGCGGGCGACAGACATGCTTCTCGAGGGTAATCCGTGCCACGAGATCTCGCTGCGCATCGCGCGCATGGTGCCGGGCGACTTCATCGTCAATGTGACCATGCGGCACGACGGCAGGGTGGCGGGCGTGTTCGCCGGCGGCATGGAGCAGGCCCACCTCGCGGCGTTCGAACACCTGCGCAGCTTCGTGGAGATTCCCATAACGGCTCGCTACGACGTGGTCGTCGCTCACAGCGGGCATGTGGGGGTCAACCACTACCAGGCTGAGAAGGCCGCCGCGGTCGCGGCCAAAGCGGTGCGCCCCGGTGGATACCTTGTGATCGTAGCCGACACCATCGACCCCGACCCGGTAGGCACCGCATCGTACCGGCGCCTGATCTCGCTGCTCACCGACGTGGGCCCGGAGGAGTTCTTGCGCATGATCCAGGCCGACGACTGGCAATTCACGCACGATCAGTGGGGCGCTCAAGTCTGGGCGCAACTCATGGACAAGGTGCCCAAGGATCACATCTACTACTTCAGCCCGCAGACCGCCGCGGCCGACTACCCTATCTTGATGTGCCGGCTTCCACCGCGCCTGGACGGGCTTGCCGAAGGGTGCGGCCCGGGCGACAGTGTGGCCGCGTTCGTGAGCGCAGCCGTGGCCGAGGCGGCGGCGCTGTCCGAGGCAGAGACCGGCAGGCCGGCGACCGTGGCCTACCTCGCCGATGGGCCGCACGGAGTGCCGGTGTTCGCCGCCGGCGCGGGCAGGGCCGAGGGCCGCTGAGTCACACCGTCCGCGCTCGGAGCCCCCGTCGGGCGCCTGCCCTCGTCAGGCGTGCCCGAAACTCTGAGATCCTCCGACCCTGAGGTATCCTGTGGGTGACCATACGGCACAACCAAGGAGGAAGCGATGCCGTCCTTCGACATAGTCAGCCGGGTAGACATGCAAGAGATGGACAACGCCATCAACCAGGTCAAGAAGGAGATCAGCACTCGCTTCGACTTCAGAGGCTCGAAGACCAGCATCGAACTCGATCGCAAAGAGGGCAAGGCAACGGTTCTCACCGAGGACGACATGAAGCTGCGCGCCGTCAAAGACATGCTCATAGCCAAGGTGATACGGCGCGACATCGAGGCCTCGGCGCTCGATTTCGGCGATCACGAGAAGGCCGGAGGCGACATGGTGCGCCAGGTGGTGAGCATCCACAACGGCATCGACATCGAGACCGCCCGCAAGGTGGTCAAGCTGATCAAAGACCGCAAGCTCAAGGTGCAGGTGGCTATCCAGGGCGAAGAGGTGCGGGTCACCGGCAAGCAGCGCGACGACCTGCAGGATGCGATCGGCGCCGTTAAAGAGGCCGATTTCGGCATGCCCCTGCAGTTCGTGAACTACCGCGAATGAGCGACGGCCACGTCTTCTTTCCGGGAGATCACCTGCTCGAGGGGGTCCTCGAGTGGCCCGACCAAGAACCGCCCGCCGGCGGCGTGGTGGTGGCGCACCCGCATCCGCTTCACGGCGGCACCATGGCCCAGCCGGTCGTCTATCGGGTCGCGAAGGCCTGCCGCGAGCGCGGCCTGGCCTCGATGAGGTTCAACTTTCGCGGTGTGGGCCAGAGCCGCGGCAGCTACAGCGGCGCCGATGAGTACCGCGACATCGAGGCCGCGGCGGCCTTCTTGCGCGGCCGGCTTGCCGGGGCCGCCGGCGACGCTCTCCCCGGGCCCGAGACGCCACCACTCGGCGTGGCCGGCTATTCGTTCGGCAGCATGATGGCGGCCAACGCCGCCGCGGGGGAGGTGCCCGTCAAGGCTTGGCGCTCATCGCCTTCCTGCCCGATTGGCCTGAGTCGCCCCCAGAAACGTACGAACGGCTGGCGAGCTTCAAGGGGCCGGTACTGGCGGTCGCGGCCGAGAACGACGACTTCGGCTATCCCCGCGATGTCGAGAGGACTCTCGAGCGGCTCGGCCTCGACTTCAGCATGGTGGTGATAGAGGGCGCCGGCCACTTTCTCGAAGGCCGCCACCGCGAGGTCGGCGAGATCGTCGCGGGCTTCTTTGCCGAGAAGCTCGCCCTCGAACGTCTGGCGCTCGACTGACGTTCGCGGCCGCCGATCGGTGGCCGCGAAGCCCCGCGTCGTGTCATGGCCTCGCGCGCGACCGCGTCTTACTCCGGCGATGGTCCCTGCCGGTTGTGGCCGGTGACTCCCTCGTTCGCGAGATAGGCCAGCGTACGTGAGGCAAGGAGGCCGCGGAGTTGGTCTTCGGCCTCCATCCATACCTCGTGCATCACACAGGCGTCGACTTGGTCACAGTACTCGGTGTCGGTAGTGCAGAGACCGAGTGTCACTGGTCCCTCGAGGCTTTCCACCAGAGAGAGGACGGTGATCTCGCCGGCCGGTCTCGCGAGGGCCACGCCACCACCGCTGCCTCGCCGGGTGTTCACGAACCCCGCTCTCGCCAATTCCGACAAGATGCCGCGGGCAAGGGGGTGAGGCACGCGTTGCTCGAGGGAGAGCCGGCGGGCCGAGCACGACTGCCCTTCGGGGAGGCGGGCGAGCGCGATGAGCATGCGTATCGCATAGTCCGTGCGCCGTGTGATCTCCAACGCAGCCCTCCGGGTCGTGCTCGCGTGCAGCGGCTGCCTGCACAATCGACAAGGGTTAATGATAGGAACCAAATCGCATTAGCACAAGGGGCCGTACGAACCGGTCGGGGTTTCGCGCGCCGCCCGGCCACGCGGCCGCCAGAGTAAGACCAAGGTTGGAGACGTCGAGTGCGGCGCCGCTTGTAGGCTTCTGAAATGCACGGCGTACCTACAAGGAGAGTCTTCGTCTACGTCGCCGCGGGCCTGATCGTACTCGCGGTCGGCGTTGCGGGTCTCTGGGCGTCGCGAGGCGCCGAGGGTGGCGGCGATGTGGTGCTCGAGACCGCGGTCGAGGTCGCAGAGGCGGGGAGCATGGGTTCGGCCGCGCCTGGGGGTATCGTTGGCGACGCCGGCTCCTCCAGCACGACGAGCACCATCGAGGTGGCCAAGATATGGGTGCAGGTGGCGGGCGCGGTGCGCCGTCCGGGGGTGTATCAGGTCGAAAGTGGGGCGCGGGCCTTCGAGGCCGTGCTGGCCGCGGGTGGGTTCGCCGAGAACGCCGATCAGCAGGGTGTCGCCTTGGCTGCCCGCCTCAGCGACGGGTGCAGGCTGTACGTGCCGGTCGGGGGGGAGGCGCCCGCGGGGCAGGTTCAAGCTCCCACGCAGTCGATGGCCGGGCTTTCGGGCGGTCCGGCTGCGCCGGAGGGCGCCGCCGGTGGCGCGGCAGGCCCCGTCTCCCTCAACACGGCTACCCTTGAGCAACTCGACTCCCTGCCGGGAGTGGGCCCCGCCCTGGCGCAGCAGATCGTGACCTACAGAGAAGCGAACGGGCCTTTCATATCGGTCGATCAACTCGATGAGGTCCCCGGCATAGGGCCGGCGAAACTCGAGCAGTTGCGGCCGCTGGTCGGCTTGTGAACGCGGACCCCGAGGCCGTCGGGCCGCGGCGCCGGCGCGACGCGGTGGAGTGGTTCGTGCGCCGTGCGGGTGTCGCCAGGTTCAGCACGTTCGCGGCCGCCGCGGGCATGGCCCTCGCGGGCCTGGTTGGAGCGCGTCAGGGTCTTGCGCTGTGCTGTCTCGCGGGCGCGCTTCTTGCGACCATCGGCGCGGCGGCCGCTCGACACCGTGCTCTCTTCGACGGTCGGCGGCAGTCGCGGGCAGGGTCGTCGCTGCTCGTCTTGGGCATCCTGGCCACGGGTCTCTTCTCTGGGTATCTACTGGGCGGCATGCGTGCGAGCGCCTTGACCGAGAGCGATCTCCAGCAGTACGTTGGCCAGCGGGTCGAGGCCGAACTCGTCGTGACCGGCTCTGTGCGATCCTCAAGCGGTTGGTTGAGCGCCGCGGCGGTTGTGCGCGGGCTCACTACGGTCGGAGGTCGGCAGACCGGCGGCCCCGCGGCCGGAGATGGCGTCGTGGGCGAGAGAGTGCTGCTCGAGATCGAGCCCCCCGACGGCGCCGACCCGGGCCCTGCCACGGCGCTGAGCCAAGGGGCCATCGTGACCTTCACGGGCCGGGTGCAAGCCCCTCGGGGCGCGTCGCAGTCGGGGTACGACCAGGCGCGCCAACTGCTGCATCAGGGCGTCAAAGTCGTGCTCCGGGCCGGCACGATCGATTCTGTGGCGATCACCGGACGCCGCGGTGGGGTAGCGGGCTGGTTCGATAGGCTGCGGGTGGCCGCGCGCGAGCACATGAGCCTTGGTCCCGACGACCGCATCGACGAGGTGTTGCAGGGAGTGGTCGTGGGCGACACGGTTGGCATCGATGATGGCTGGCTCGAAGCGTTCAGGCGGGCCGGCACCGCTCACATGCTCTCGGTCAGCGGTCTCCACGTCGCGAGTCTGGCCGCGATCATGATCGGTCTCGCCAGGTTGCTGAGGGCGCCCCGGTGGGTGGGGTTTCTGCTCGCTGCCGCCGCGGCGGTGCTTCTGGTTCCGTTCGTCGGTGCTTCCCCGCCGGTTCTGCGTTCCGCCGTCATGATCGTCGTGGTGCTGCTGGGCCGTTGGATGGGGAGGGGGAGAGACCAGTGGCAAGTGCTGGCGCTCGCGGCGGTGGCGGTGCTCGGGCTCAACCCCTTCGCCGTCTTCGACGTGGGGTTCCAGCTGTCGTTCGCGGCCTTCGTCGGCATGCTCCTCCTGGTCGGTCCGCTGCAGCGGTCGCTGCGCCGGCTGCCCGCGTTCATCGGCTCCAATGTGGCCGTGTCGCTGGCGGCGAGCGCCGGCACGGCCCCCGTCGCCCTCGTGGTGTTTGGCAAGACTTCTCTGGTGGCTCCCCTGGCGAACCTGCTTGTGGTTCCGACTCTGCCCGTGGTCACGGGTCTCGGCATGGCAAGCGTGTTTCTGGGATTCGTCTGGACCGGCCTCAGCACCGCTCTCGACACCCTTGCCGCCATACCGCTCATGTGGACAGTCCTTGTATCGAGGCTCATGTCGCTTGCTCCCGTTCTCAACACCGGAGACCTCGGCCGGGTGGCCGCGGCGCTTGTGGCCGGCGCTACGGTGTTGCCCGTTGCCTGGGCGCTGCTCGGTCGCGCCGTCAGCCTGCCCTTCGGCCTTCGAGGACGTCCCTTCGGCGGCGCGATACGTTGGGTGCGAGCCCGGCGGCCGCGCAGCCGGCGGCTCGCCCTCATGGCGGCGACTATCGTTGTCTGCGCGGGCTTGGCGGTCGGTGCGGCGGCCTACCCGGTGGTGGCTCGCAGTGCCGAAGGGCTGCGCATCGCGCTCGGCGGGCGGGGCTGGCCGAAAGAGGTGGAGCTGCGCGTGCTCGACATCGGCCAAGGCAATGCGGTTCTTCTGCGCACTCCTCAGCGCCAGGCCGCCCTCTTCGACGGCGGTCCGGCAGGATGCGATCTGGCCGGCCAACTCCACGCGCTGGGAGTCGATGAACTCGATCTGGTGGTCATCTCACATCCGCACGCCGACCACTTTGCCGGGCTCCTCGAGTCGCTCGAGCAGGTGGAGGTCAAGACATTGGTCGATTGTGTCCGGCTGTTGCCGTCGCCTGCCGAGTCCGGCCGCGCTAGGGCTTCCCCGAGCCGCGCGTCGATCCCAAGCGAGGCCGGCGACTACCTCGAGCTCCGCCGTCGCGTTGCCGAAGAGGGCGGCGCCTACGCGCTCGTCTCCACAGGCGGCAGTCTGAGGCTTGGTGACGTCACCGTGAGCTTCTACGCGCCCTCCGATCCTCTGGTGCTCTATGAGGGGGCGTCGCCGTGGGGCGCGGGGCGTGCGGCGCCGGCGGGCGACGAACTCAATGCCGCGTCGCTGGTCGCCGTGGTCACGGCCGGCGGCGTCGACGTCCTTCTGCCCGGCGACGCCGAGTCCCAGGTGCTGCAGCGATATCATCTTCCGTCGACTGAAGTGCTGGTGGTGCCACACCATGGAAGCCGGGGCGCGCTCACGTCGCGTCTGCTAAGCGAGTGGGGCACCGTGGCCGCCGTGATCTCGGTCGGTAGAGAGAACAACTTCGGCCATCCCGACGAGGGCACGCTTGGCCTTCTGCTCGACTCGGTCGGCTACGTGATGCGCACCGATGACGCCGGTTGGGTATGCTGTAGCGTGAAAGGGGACAGCATGAGCTTCAGCGTCGAACACGCACCAGTCAGCGTCATCGAAAGAGCGGCCCAACGGTGAGCCCGCCCGCGCGGCAGGCACTCAAGCCCGCCTATCTCATCCTGGGTGACGATCTGCCCAAGATCGAGAACGCGCTGAAGAGGCTGCGGGCGCGCATCGTCGAGCAGTCGGGCAGCGATCTCAACATCGAGGAGTTCGAGGCCGGCGTCGATTCCGCCGTGCAGGTGGTCAACTCGGCCAACACCCTAGCGTTTCTCGGTGGCACCCGCCTGGTGCTCGTACATGAGGCGCAGGCTTGGCTCAAAGCTGACAAGGAGATCGTAGCCGCGTATCTCAAATCACCCGCTCCCGACGCCTGCCTTACTCTAGTCGCGGGCAAACTGCCCGCCTCCGATCTGCTGCGGTCGGCGATGAAGGAACATGGCGAGATCCTCGAGTACGCCGCGCCGAAAGAGGGTCAGTTGCCGCAATGGTTGGTGCAAGAAGCGGCCGCTCGTCTCGATATGGATCTCGGTTTTCAAGAAGCCCGTTTTCTCGTGCAGAGGTGCGGCGATAATCAGCAGATCCTGCTGCGCGAGGTGGAGAAGCTGCAGGCATACGCGGGCGGCCGGCGGGTCACCATCGACGACATCCGTGTTCTCGCGATACCCACGGTCGAAGCGAGCATCTTCGACCTGCTCGATTCGGTGGCGCTGGGTCGGGGATCGGCGACATTCACAGCGGTCGACGACCTGCTGTCGCTCGGCGAGAGGGCAGACGTGTTGTTCGCCCGCATATCCCGGTATTTTCAGAATCTCGCCAAGGTCGCGGCCATGCGCGACGAAGGTATGAGACCCGAGGCCATCCAGGTTGAGCTCAAGATGAAGCCCTATCCGGTCAAGAAACTCATGGAGCAGTCGGCTCTTCTCGGTGTCGATGGCATAGCCCGGCGGTTGGCCGTGTTGGCCGACACTGATGGCCGGCTGAAGGGCATGGGCAATCTACCGGCCGAGATGGAGCTTCAGCTCTGTCTCGGCAAGCTGCTCGGCGCGTGAACGGCGAAAGGCGGCGCGGCGAGGCATATCACCGCATCGAAGAACGACGGTATGGCCGTCAGGGGGATAGGTCGATCGTCGGGCGGCGAGTACACGCCGCCGCGGGAGCTCTAGAGATGCGCGAGGAGCCGGGCCACCCTCGACTTCTTGCGGGCCGCGTTGTTGCTATGAATAGCATTGTGCGCGGCGGCCTTGTCGATGGTGGAAGTCAGCTTCTTGGCCGTCTCAGCAGCTGCATCAGAGTTGCCGGCGGTGATGTTGTCCTTGAGGCGCCTGAAGTGCGTCTTGATCGACGACTTGTACCGCAGGTTCTCGAGGCGCTGGCGCTGGGCGATGCGAACCCGTTTACGCTGCTGCTTCGTGTTAGCCAACCTTCATTCCTCCCGTCTTCCCTTCAAAGTCGGAGCAGTCTAGCATAACGGTCGCACATGGGCAATGAAGCAGACGACAGCACCCGAACGAATGTGAGAAGGCGGCTTGCGCTGGCCGCCGCTTTTCTGGTCGTAGCGACCGCGGGCTCGCGGGTGCTCGGCTTGGTGCGAGAGATCATCATGGCGAGCTACGTGGGGTTGGGCACCGACATGGGCGTCTACACCGTCGCCAACAAGGTCCCCAGCTTGGTGCGGACGCTACTGGCCGACACCGCGCTGTCCGCGGCCTTCATCCCGGTCTTTTCGGGCCTGCTGGAGAAGGAACGCAGGCGCGACGCCTGGCAGGTGGCGTTCACCGTGACCCTACTAGCGACGGTAGTCCTTGGGGTAGTCACGCTCCTCGGGATGGTCTTCGCGCCGCAGGTCGTGAGAGTAATCGCTCCCGGCAAGGATTTTCAAGACGCGCAGATCGTCGCCCAGACCGTTAGCCTCATGCGGATCATGTTCCCAACGGTCGTGATACTCGGCATCGCGGGCATCTTCATGGGCATTCTCAATTCCTACAACCACTTCGCCCTGCCGGCCATCGCGCCGATCGCCTGGAACCTCGTCATCATCGGAGTGGTCATTGCTCTCACCAGCGGCTACGGGGTGAAGGCGCTCGCCTGGGGTACGCTCGCGGGCACTGTGGTCGAACTGATAATCCAAGTGCCGGCTGTGTGGAGGCGCCGCTGGAAAGCCCGGTTCGAAGGGGAGACCGGCGGCGCGGCGGCGGGCGCAGCCGCGGCCGCGCCCGGGCCGTCGCCGTGGCGTCTTTCATTGCGTAGCCCCGAAGTGCGCCGGGTGGCCATCCTGCTCGGCCCGGTAGTCCTCAGTCTCGGGGTCATCAACTTCAACGCGTTCATCGACACCATCTTCGCCACCCTTATCCACACCGATCCCGAGGGCGCCGCGCCCGGCTGGATCGAACGCGCGTTCAGGCTCTTCCAGCTTCCGCAGGGAGTGTTCGCCGTTGCGATCGGCACGGTCCTATTCCCGGCCCTCTCGCGGCATGCCACGGCCAAGCGCATGGTCGAGTTCCGAGAAGACCTGTCAACCGGGCTTCGCCAGATCTTCTTCGTCACCCTCCCGTTCGCGGCCCTGTTCGCGGTGCTTTCGGTTCCGACCGTCCGGCTCATCTACGAGTATGGCAAGGTGCGCGGAGACGAGGTGGCGATCTCGGGCGTGGGCCAAGCACTCCTGTTCTTCAGCATCGGCATGGCCTTCGTCAGCGTGAACACGCTGCTCAATCGGGCCTTCTACAGCATCCAGAAGCCGTCGCTTCCACTCGTCATGGGCGTTGTCAACCTCGCACTCAACGTCGGCCTCGACGCCCTGCTCTACAAGCCTCTGGGAGTCGGCGGCATCACGCTCTCCACTTCAATAGTCAGCGTGGTCAACTTCTTCGGCCTGATACTGCTCCTCGGCCCACGCATTGGGGGCGTCGACGCCCGGCGGGTTGCCTGGTCGGCACTGCGGGCGATCATCGCTCTTATTCCCCTGGCGGGGGTGGCCTACGGAGTCTGGTATGCGCTCGAGGGATCGCTTGGGCACGCATCGTGGTGGGCGCGGCTCATCTCGGTCGGCGCCGCCTACATCGCCGGCGCCCTCGTCTACTGCCTGATGGCGTGGGCGATGAAGATGCCCGAGTTGACCGACCTGGCCGGTATCATCCGCCGTCGGCGGAAGCCACCGCCGCCTCGGGGCTGAGCCCACTCACGCTCCGGTCGCCGCCGGCCGACTTGGCCGCTTCGAGGTGTTCGTACGCGCGGGCGATCATGGCGTCGATTGAGAGCGCGTCGGCGGGGAACCCGCCGCAGCAGACGAGCCCGCAACTGAAGGTCAGGCGCATCATGTGACCTTCGAACGACAGGTCTCTGCCCCTGACGGCGCCGAAGATTCGTCGCAGCATCGCATCGGCCTCGTTTTGCCCCGCATTGCGCGAGACGATGATGAACTCGTCGCCTCCGAACCGCCCGACCAGGTCGTATGGTCGCACCGTCGCTCCGATGATGTCGGCGAACTCCTCGAGAGCGAGATCGGCGGCCTTGGGCCCATGGACGTCGTTCACCGTTCGGAAATGATCGAGATCGATGATAGAGATACAGAATTCAGAACCGCCGCGCAGGTACTCAGCCGCCGCTTCCGTGAGACGCTCGAGGACGTAGCGGCGGTTGTAGAGCCCTGTGAGCGGGTCGTGGATGCCGAGTTGGCGGATCTCCTCCTGGAGGGCTTTGGTGCCGGTGATGTCACGGCAACACCAGTAGATCAGCCTCTCGCCGGAACTCACGGCGCCAACACTCGCTATCTCCACATGGATAGGTGGGGCGCTCTCACGCTGGAAGCGCATCTCGAAACTCTCGCCCGTCACTTCCGACCGCTCGAGCATGCTGAGGAGCCGTGTCTTGTCCCATTGAGGGTCCCAATCCCAGACCCGCGATGCGAGGAGTTCATCCATCGTCAATCCGAGCATCAGGGCGAATTGGAGGTTCGCCTCGCGAACCGCGCCGTCGGGCCGCAGTACCACGATGCCGTCGCGGGATTCGTCGATGAAGATGTGGCGCAGCGCCGCCAGGTCGCGCAGCCTGTCCTCGGCGAGGCGGAGCTTGGTTATGTCTTTGACCTGCTCGACAACACCAACGGTCTCGCCTTCGCCTGTCAGCAGGGGAAAGGTGATGAACTCGAACCACAGGACCCGGCCGGGCCCGGCTGCGACCTTAGCGATCTGCGACTGCGGCTTGCCTGTCTGAAGGGTCCGCAGGGCCGGGCAGGCAGGGCACGGCTGGTCGCGCCGGTAGAGAGCGGCATGGCACTTCTGGCCCACAAGGGGTTCGGTGCCGGAGTATCGTTTCTCGATCCAGCGGTTTGCCTGCGTCACGCGAAGCCGGCGATCGAGAACGAGCATCCCGTCTCCGAGGTTCTCGAAGACGGTCTCGCAAGCCGTGCCGTGCCGTGGGGTGTCGTTTTCATTCGGCAGTGTCATGGAGCCTCCGTCTTGCTGGTGCGAACCGCTCGAGCGGTTCGCACATGTGACACCTCACTTCGTTTATCGGCAGATCGGGGGCGGGAGCTGAGGGCTATCCGGGTTCGAAGGCGTTCTCGGGGTATCGGCGCCGGGTACCGCGGACCCCAGGGAGGCGGCCGGAGTCAGGCGATCATGAGAAGAACGGCTCGTCGGGATCGTTGTTGTCGACGACTACCGTGGCCCACTCCTCGGGAGCGGCCTCGGAGATGTAGAGCATCTGCCCGGGGATGTAGCGGCGCTCATAGCGCTCGCGGACCGCGTCTGCACCGCCGAACAGGTCCACGTCGCGCTTCATCGCCCGCGGGAGAGTGGCTCTGAAGCCGGCGCGCACGAAGACCGAGAAATCCCAGAAGGCACGGAGTTCGGGACGGAGGAGGAATACCCCGTCGAAGAGCAAGACGGCCTGGGGAGGGGCCTCGGCCGTCGCGGGCGCCGCCGGACTGTCGGTCCGATAATCGAAGACGGCAGTGCGGTACCGCCGGTCACCTCCCCGACCGAGCGGCCGCAGTAAGGCGTCAAAGAGGGCTTCGTAGTCGAAGGAGTCTTCGTAGTAGCCCTCGGGCGAGAGCGGGCCGCGGCGGCGCCGTATGATCTCGGGATTGTGGAACCCGTCGATCGACGCTCTGATCACGGGCCGGCCCATGCCGGCCAGGTACGGAGCGAGCTCCTCGGCGAGGGCGGTCTTGCCGGCGGCGTCGACGCCGTCGATGGCGACCCGCAGCGGATGGTCCACCTGGCATCGGGCGATGCGGGCCGCGAGATCGTGCAGCAGTTCCGAGCGCTTCAAGAAGCCGGCCGCCGAGCGGCCCCGACCGTGGCGGCCGCGCGCACGAAGGCCACTATGAGCGGATGCGGCGCGTCGGGCAGAGACCGCAACTGGGGCACGAAGAGCGTGCCCATGAAGAACGGATGCGCCGCCAATTCGGCTATGCGGACGTTGCCCTCCGCATCTGTGCCGGCCACACGCAGACCGTGGTCGAAGATGCGATCGCGGAACTCGTTGTTGAGGCCGTAGTTGCAGAGAAACGTCTCGGTCACCCGATCGTCGCCGTATGCCTCGACCGCCAGCGTGCCGGGGGTGAGCAGCACTTCCTGCTCGATGCCCTTCAGCGAGCACGACAGCTTCGTGATGACCAGCGTCGGAGAGCCGGGGTCACTCTCCTCGAACTGGGCGCCGGGGATTCCCGACACGTTACGTGCATGCTCTACCAGAGCATGTTGAAATCCGCCTCAGGTGCCGAAGAACGGCCAGCCCCGTTCCCGGGCGAAGCCGATTGCGGCGAACGCTCCCTCGGCGCCGCGGTAGGGGGCGCCGGGGGCGAGGAAGACGGCGTCGTAGCGCTCGAGCCGGGACGGCCAGGCGCCGGGTTGGATGCTGTCGGTAGGTATCCAGTCGCCGGTGACCGCGACACCAAGGTGTCGTGCCGCGTGTTCCAACGACTCGTTGGTTGCGCGATGGTATTCGGCCTCTGGTCTGAAATCACCCACTATGGCGATTCTCACGTGGGATCGCATGGTGTGCTCCCGCTCTCGATGCTGTGTACGTGTCGATTGTGCCACTCGCCGGCGAGAAGGGCGAAGATAAGGTCGTCGGCCCACTGGCCCTTGAACCACGTGCTTTCGCGAAGGTGGGCCTCGCGGCGAAAACCCAGTCGCTCGAACAACCGCGTCGAGGCATGGTTGCGCGGGTCGACGCACGCGAAGACGCGGTGCGACGACAGGCATCCGAAGAGCCTGTCGAGTAGGCCCGCTGCAGCTTCGGCCGCGAATCCCCGGAGCTGGTATTCCGGCGCCACGGTGATGCCGATCTCCGCCTGCTGGGAATCCCCGGGCACAGGCCGGTAGCCGACATCGCCCGCGAGCATCGCGGTCTCCCTGAGGCGGATGCCGAATTGGCGCCAAGCGGAACCCTCGGTCGATCCGGCGGCTATGAAGGCCCGGGCGTCGTCGATCGACTCGGGGGCGAAGAACTGGTGGCGGCTCACCTCGGGATGGGCGCGGTACGCGAAGAGCGCCTCAGCGTCGTCGGCCGCCAAGGGCGAGAGAACGAGCCGGGGTGTGCCAAGGGCCCGCTCGCCCGCGGGTGGCTGCAGCGATTTCGCCATGCAAACGCTGAGCGGCGAACCCAGATGCCCCCCGAACGGGGCGATCCGGACGAAGCCGGCCTTGAGGTAGAAGCTCACCGCTTCGGGCTGCCGAACGCCGGTCTCGAGCAGCACCCGGACGGCGCCGAGACGTCGTGCCTCGGTCTGGAGCGATTCGAGCACCGCGTGGGCGATTCCCCGGCCTCGCGTCTCGGGGGTCGCGTACATTCTCTTGATCTCGACGGTGGCGGCGTCGATTTGGCGGAGAGCGCCACAGACGACCGGCCATCCCCCCTCGTAGGCGACGAGAAAGGCGCCCCGGTCTTCCTCGACCTCCTCGGCGCCGAGCCTGAAGTGGGTGGAGCCGGCCTCCGGGTAGCGGCCGGAGAGTTCCGCGTTCAGGGCGGCGATCAGTCCGGCGGCAGGCGTCGAATCGAGACGCTCGTGGCGGATATCGATCTGCATGTCCAAGGAATCTGGCACCTCGGCGAAAGTATATGCCGCTACGACGAGTCCGGAGGCACTCAACAGCACTCAGGCGGCCCGGCGCCTCCTCGGCCGGCGCCTCCACCTCCGCGACGACCGCTTCGATGCGGCGATTGCGAGTGGGGTCGGTCTGCTCGATTCGAAAGGCTCTGTCCCACTGGCCGTTGCGCTTGGCCTCGTCGACGGCCATCGAGCCTGCGTCGGTCATGAGGCCTTGGGCGGCCAATCGTGCGACGAGGCGCACGTTGCTGATCGACCGCTCGCTCGCATGGCGCCTGGGCGTGAGCCGGACCGCCCAGCGTGAGTCGTCGACCACGCGGGCGGTGGTGTCGATCCAGCCGAAGCGGAGCGCCTCTTCTTGTACCCCGGCGATGGTCAGGGCGCCCGGCGCCTTCTTGCTTATCGCTACCAGGGCCTCGGCGGCCGTCGCGTGGTGCGCTTCGAGCCACGCCCGCCACTCCGCTCGCGACGCGAACGACAGGAGTCCAGCGGGGGCGGCCATCATCGGTCGTGCACGAATGGTTCGTACATCGTTCGCTCGTCACCTCATATTGAACCGCAGCGCCTGGGTCGGACAGACGTCGCTGCACATGGGGGTCGCACCCTGGGCGAGCCGGTCGGAGCAGAGATCGCAGAGGTGCATGAGCCCGGCCGAGTCGAACTGTGGCACGTCGAACGGGCAGGCCTCGAGGCACGTGCCGCACCCGTCGCACAGAGCCGCATCGACAGTCACGATGCTATCCACCGCGTCGCCTTCGCCGGCCGGCCGCCTGCGGAGCGCGCCGGGCGGGCAGGCCGCGATGCAGGGCGCGTCGGCGCAGTGCTGGCACGAGATCGAGTGGAAGGTGCGGGCTACATCGGGGAAGGTCCCGGTGGCCACTTCGTAGACCCGCCTCAGCTTGATGGTGGACGGCGCGATCTCGCGCCACTGCTTGCAGGCCGTCTCACACGAGAAGCACTTGATGCACCGCTCGGGATCGTGTGTGAATGCGAGAGTCTCGGGCATGACCTACGCCTCTTCCAGTTTGCTGATCTTGACCAACGTCTGCTTGGCCATCTGCGAGTAGAACGTGTCGAACAGGGTCTCGTCGGAGCCGTAGAGGTTATTGACCTCGCTGCCGCCTTCGAACGAGCTGTAACCGGGCAACCCCAGCTCTTCGCAAGCCTGCCACCAACCACGCTTGGCCATGACCACTTCGGGCGAGATGCCCGGGAAGTAGCGGGCCACGAATCTGCTCCAGCCGTGCGGCGATTCCACCCGCACCCAGTCGCCGTCGGCGATGCCATACGTCTCGGCGGTGGTCGGGTTGATCTTCAACCACGGGTAGGGCTGCAGTTCGCGTAGGTAGGCCACGTTGTGGTGGTAGCTGTGCTGCGAGAGCCGGTGCGCGTGGACGTCGCTCAAGATCAACGGGTATTCCTTGGCCAACTCGGGCGTCTCGGCGATGCCCTCGGGAGGGCCTTTGTACTCGGGCATATAGGGGAGGACCGCCGTGCCATCGTTGCCCGGCCGCCCGCCGATGAGCTCGTTGTAGCACTGCACCTTGCCGTGGGGCAGGCCGGCGAAGAGCTGGTCGTACTTGCGGTACTGCGGCGGAGGCGGCTGCTGTGCCGCCGCGCCGGCCGGCGCCGGCGGCGGCACGATGAGCCCCTCGGGATTCTGACGCAACTGCTCGACGGTGGCGCCGAGAGGAAGCAGAAGCTCGTCCATGAGGCCGTCGATGCTGCCCTGCCAGAAGTGCTCGCCATAGCCCATCCGCACCGCCAGGTCGAGGTAGATCTCCCAGTCGCTGCGCGATTCGCCGAGTGGCGCGATCACCTGGTTGTACGGGGCCACCCAGCGACCTCCGCTCGCCGGCCGCACTCCGAAGAAACCGCCTTGTTCGTAGCTCGTGCAGGCGGGAAGGACTATGTCGGCGAAGTCGACATGGGGAGCGTGAAACACGTCGACGACGAACATGAAATCGAGCTTCTTGAGGGCCTCGGCCACCTTGCGGGGGTTGCGGGTGGCCGACAGCGGATTCGAGCAGCTCGCGTTGAGGACTCGGAGCGGGTAAGGCTTTTCGGAAAGAATGCTCATGAGCCCTTTGTAGTAGGCGGTGGTGGGTCCGTCGTCCCACCGGCCGGTTTTCTGGTACCAGACCGGGCTTTCAGGCGCCACGAGCCGCTCGACCATGCCGGCGGGCGCTAGGTCGTGGGTGGGTGCGAGGGCCATTCCGGGGCGTCCGAACGGCGAGGAGAAGTGGCCGCCGGGCACGTCGAGGTTACCGGTGATGGCCGCGATGAGGTTGATGGCCATCACGGTCGCGGTGCCGTCGTTGGTCTGGTCGCCGACCCCGTTGCCAATGCGGATGAAGGTAGGGTGGGTGGCGCCGATGAGGCGGGCGACCTCGCGGATGCGCTCAGCGGGGAGACCGGTGAGGGGGGAGGCCCACTCGGGGGTGAGCTGCCGCACATGGTCGGCCAACTTGTCGAAACCGTGACACCAGCGCTCGACGAACCCGGCGTCGTAGAGCTTCTCGCCGATGAGCACGTTGAGAAAGGCCAGCGCAAGGGCGGCGTCGGTGCCGGGCCTGACGGGCAACCACACGTCGGCCTTCGAACCGAGAGGGTCGAGCATCGGCCGGATGTCGACATATTTCATGCCGTTCGCACGCGCGTTCAGAATCGCCCGTGGAGCGCCCTGGTTGACGCCGGAGTTCTCGACGTTCGCGCCCCAGTTCACGAACAACTTGGTCTTCTGCCAGTCGTCGGGAGCCATGCTCATGTAGCCCACGGTTATCTTCGAGGCGGCCATGCGCGGCGTCGCGCAGATGGCGCTATGCATGTAGTTGGGGCTCCCGTGCACGTTGAGAAAGCGTCTGCCGAGCGTGACCAGCACCGGCCAGAACTCTGGAGAGAGCACGCCATAGCTCTCGGGGCCGTAGGCGGCCTTGGTCTCGAGGAGCTTCGCGGCGACGGTGTCGAGGGCTTCATCCCACGAGATGCGCCGGAACCTGCCCTCACCCTTCGGCCCCACCCGCATGAGGGGGTACTCGAGGCGGTCGGCCGCGTAGACGAACTGTGGGCCGGTGAGGCCCTTGGCGCACAGCATCTTCGACCCAGGGACCCCGTTGTTGGCCGCCGCGGGATTCGCCTCGACCCGGACGAACCTGCCATCGCGAATGTGGCAGAGGAGGCCACACTCAGGGTGGTACGACCCACAACCGTGGCAGAAGGTCGGGACGATGCTCTCGGCGGCTCCCGCGTGTCTGAATGACAAGAGCTCCTCCTTCGGCTCGCTTTCGAAGAGAGCATAGCAGCCGTGGAGGATGGCTCCCAGGCCGGAGACCGTCTGGCGGCGCGGCGCCGATCCTAGAGCATCTCGATCTCCAGGGTCGCCTCGGCCAGCACGTAGCAGCGCTCCTCGTTGGCGTCAGGATCGAGCGGTTCCACGAAGAATCCGGGGCGGCCCGGCTGGTACCCCGCGGTGGTGCCGTTCATCACCTCTCCGTCTTTGAACACGACCCGGATCCGCCGCCCCATGGCGGGCAGGGGGTGGTCGATCGTGGCGGCGCCCTTGACGCGGTCGGGGTCGCCCGCCAGGTCTTTCACGAAGAAGACCGCCTTGAGTTGCGACACCTGGACGCTTACGGCCATGGAGCCGGCGGGCGCGTCGGCTTCGATCACGTGGAAGGCCGGTTTGCCGGGGCTGAAATCGACGGTGGTGCCCTTGATGGTGCGACCGTCGAGGAAACGCGCGACCACCTTGTTGTTCATCGTATCCCCTGTCTTGGTCAACGAGGCCGGCATACGTGGCTGAATCAGAATGTTAGCGCGTTTTGCAGCGCGAAACCGGGGCGGGCTCGCGCCCGGCCACATTCTGCCGGACACCCGGGCGCAGCCGGCTCAGAAGTTGCTCGGAAACAGCCCGCCGTCCATGAGGATGCTCTGCCCGGTGATGTAGCCCGCGTGGACGCTGCACAAGAAGGCGCACATCCGCCCGAACTCGACGGGGGTGCCGAAACGCTTCGCCGGCACGCTCTCCTGCCACGCGGCCACGACTTCGTCGAGGGTGGAGCCGGTGCGCTCGGCCGTGGCCGCGAAGCCTTGGCGCAGGCGTTCGGTGTCGAAGTATCCGGGCAGCAGGTTGTTGATGGTGACGTTCTTGCCGGCGACCGAGCGGGCGACGCCGGCCACGAACGCGGTGAGGCCGGCGCGGGCTCCGCTGGAGAGGTCGAGACCGGCGAGGGGCATTTTGACGCCGAGCGACGTTATGTTGACGACGCGGCCGAACCCTCGGGCGGCCATGGGGTCGATGACCTTCTGGATGAGTTCGAGCGGAGTCACCATGTTCATCGTCAGTCCGGCGAGCATGGCGGAGCGGTCTATGGCGCGGAAATCTCGAAACGGGGGGCCACTGTTGTTGTTGACGAGGATGTCGGGCTCGGGGCAGGCCGCGAGCACCGCGGCCTGCCCTTCGGGCGTGCTGATGTCGGCGGCGACCGGCGTTACCTCGACTCCCGTCGCGCGCCTGATCTCTTCGGCTGCCTTCTCGAGGGCCACGCGATCGCGGCCATTGATCACGAGCGCCACTCCCGCCTCCGCGAGCGCTTGCGCGCAACCTCGTCCGAGCCCCCGGCTGGAGGCACAGACGATCGCCTTCCTACCCCGAATCCCGAGATCCACGCAGTCTCCTCAGTCGATTGCCTTGGCCGTTCCGGCTGAGCCTCCCGGCGGGCCGTAGAGCCGCCGGCCCTCCGCCGCCAGTTTCGCGAGCCAGATATCTCGCAGGGCCGCGAGGTCCTCCTGCAGGCTGCGCGCTGGATCGGTGGCTGGATCGAGCCGGTCGAGCGTCTCGAAGCTGAAGGCGTCGGGGCCGAGACGCTCCCAGTCGGCTTGAAGCGTCTTGTCGGGGTGCGCCCCCATCTCGAGCTGGAAACGTTGGCGATTGAGCATGCTCGGGAGGTCGACGGTGCTTCCGATCAGGAGCGACCCCTCCGCGATGTTGCGTACCGCAAAGACTCCCGCGGGCTTGGCGGTCTCCTTGTATTGGCGCCGGAGCGCCTTTCGGTCTACGGGTTCAGCGGCCACGCATGTTCTTCCTCGCTATGTCTCAGCGCCGGCTGTCGTCGCGCGGGATACTTCCATGCGCCTACGCGCCGGCGGGCTTCCTCCCTCGCATGAGCAATAGGCCCGCGAGCAGCACGAGCAGCGCCCCGACGATCACGATGATCAAGGGGATCCACAGCTTGGCCCAGCCCATCAGACCGCTCTTGTCCTTGGCGTCGGCCGCGAGCTTCGCCTCACTGGCCGCGACGATGCTCATCTTCTGGTTGAAGACCTTGCTCGGGCCGGCCTGGGCCAACTGGCCCGCCGCCTGCATGACTTGCTGGATCGCCGGACCCACGGTGGCATCCTGCGCGTACTTGCCGATGATCGCGAACGCCTGCAGCAGGTTGGCCGTGTCCATCTGCATGGTGGTGGTGCGGTCGAAGGTGGCTCCGACAGTGGCACCGGTCATCTGCTCGATGTAGATCATGTCGGCGCCCTCTTGCTTGTAGACCAGCTTGACGGGCTGCTGAGTGACAGCCTGGAGGGCCTGCATGTCCTCAGGGGCGGCGACCTGGGCGAGGGCTCCGAGTAGGGCTTCGAGATCGAGTCCCTGGGCCTTGAGCTGGGCGCTCAGCTGCGCGAACGTGATCTCCATGGGGAGACCCTGGCTGCCCAGGAAAGCCTGCGCGACGGGGGCGTAGTAGTCGGCCGCCGGACGGGTCGCGTCGACCTTCATGGCGGTCACGCCGAGACCGTTGTAGTCGGCGATCTTCTCCGCCACTTTCACATCGAACGCCTTGTTGACGTCGTTGAAGAAAGCAGAGAGGGATTCTCCGACCGATAGGCCGCCGGGAAAGAGCGGGCCGTAGTTGCCGACTCGGTCGTTCAGAACGATCTGCGGCGCGTAGGCCCAGTTCTGGTCGCTCTCAACGCACTTGCGACTCGAGCGATCGAGCGCGTACTGCGTCACTTGAGCCGGCCTCGCCTGCCCGCCCACGTTGAGCACGATGGTGTCGGAGCAGATGGCGGTGCCCGAGGTGTAGAGATCGGTCACCGAGGCGAACGTGCGGAGCGCCGTGAACGGAACGGCCATCTCCTTGCCTTCGGGCAGCGGCGCTCCGGTGGCGGGATCGACGTAGTAGGTGAGCGTACCCTCGAAGTCCATAGGGGTGTTGATGTCGCTCGGAAGCTTGACGAGCGAGGGCGCGATGACGGCCCACCACACGATCGCCACCACGACCAGCACGATCCCTACGACACCGAACACGATGCTGCTTTTCTTGCCCACGGGGACTCCTCCTGGAGTTCGGGTCACTGGACACGGCAACGCACGTGAGATGGAACGATACAGGCATATAAGAGTGACCGGAGAGGCTTTTGTCAAGAACGATTCACACGATGGTCGCCGGCGCAGCCTTTCTCGGGCGACGTGGCGTCCGCGTCGAGTCGCTGTTCGAAGGTTCCCACGTGGAGTTCGAAGAGACCGGCCAGCTCGCCGAGGGAGGGCGTGTCCACACTCTGATGAGCAGCTGGGGCGCTCATGCCAGGGGTCAGTCTCAGACCTTCAGGTTGAACATCTTGATGGCGTTCGCGCTCATGATCGCCGCGCGCTCGTCATCGGTGATATCGAGGGTCTTCATGAACTCCACACCGTCGCTCATCCAGTTGTAGAACACCGGGAACGACGTGCCGAACAAGATGTGGTCGGCTCCCGACACCTCGATCGCGCACTCTACCTGGGCCTTGCCCCACGACGCCGGGTGCGTGGTATCGAAGAAGACGTTGTTCTGCAGGTACCGGGTGATCCGCTCGCCCTCGTTCATGTCGAGGCGCAGCATGGCCTCCTTCTTGGCACCCTTCTTCGGCGTGAGCAGCTTCTGGTTGGCGAACCAGTTACCACCGAACATGGTGTGGATGAACCTCAAGTTCGGGAACTCCTCGAACATGCCGCTGAACAGCTCGCGTCCGACGGCCGTGGCCTGGTCCATGATCCGCCCCAGCTCGCGCCGCAGGTTCGTCCACTCGATGATCGACTGCCACTGCACCGGCAGCGGTGTATGGTGGACGATGACCGGCACGTTCATGTCGTTGAGCGCCTTCAGGTAGGGTTTGAAGGCGTCGTCGTCGAGGTAGAGCTGGCCGTAGTGGCAGGCGAGCTGCGCGCCGACGAACCCCAGGTCTTTGATGCACCGTTCGAGCTCGTAGACGTTGTCTTTGCCACCCCACGGCGGAACGCACGCCGTGCCGTAGAGGCGACCGTTCGACCGCGCCGCACATGTCGGCTGCCTCGTCGTTGACGGCCCTGCACGCGTCGAGTTTCAGCCACTCCTGCCACACCGGCACCCGGAGGATGCCGATATCGACGCCGGCGTCGTCCATTGCCGCGAGTTTGGCCTCGAGCGAATAGTCGCCCTCGACATAGTTGAGGTTCTGGTAGCCCTTGGGTTTCTCAAGAATGAGCTGTTTCTTTCCCGACTCCACGGTGCTCAGGGAGGCGCACTCGCCGAATTCCCGGGGTACGCAGCTCATGAACCCGTCGAGGGTCTTCTCGTCGCTGAACAGGTTCTGGGGAAGATGGTGCATGTTGATGTCGATGATCACTGGCGACTCCTTTTCCGAGTACGGGTAGTGGAGTGCCCTTACGTCGAACCAAGAGCTTCGCGGCCGGCGGGCACAGCAACGCACATGCTCAGCTCGACTGCGACCTGCCTGGGCGGTGGGCGCAGTCATAGGTTCGAAGCATCAATCAGTGCCGCTCATTGTCTCAAGACGGGCGTCGCGATGCAATGAGAAGTCGTATACGAAGTCGTGTCGGCGCGTCGAGCCCATGTTTGGTCGCTCCGTGGGGCGGCGCGCCTACCTACAGGCTTCCAGCCACCTCATGGCCTCATCGGGCGTGTCGAAGATCTGGACCGTGACGCCCAGCGACGTGTACTTCTCGGCGAGCTTCTCCATACGCATGGCCGCCAACTCCGCCTTGGGTCGCACCACCGCCCAGTACTTCCAGCCGGCCTTGATCACCAAGGGCTGCCAGACTTCGGTTCCCCACTGCTGGTCTTCGGGTGTCATCACGGGCATCTTGCGGTCGTCCGACAGCCACTTGTTCGCCCGGTATCTCCGCAGCGCTTCCATGCCGATCATCAGTGCGTCGCGGAAGTCCCTGCCATGGGTGTACTGGTGCATCTGGTGATGGATGATCTTGGTATCCGGGTGAAACCAGATAGTTATTTGTGAGGTCTCGAAAATGGTAATAGCCGGCACCGACCAACTCCTCCCGAGGCCATGACATCCGTTCGGCATGGGTTGCGCAGCGGCTGCATTCACGCGGAGACGAGCCGCTGCCCCGACCTTTCTGCCACGTCCAGGATTCTACCACTGCGCGCAGCCGACACTCGGCGCCCTGTGTGGCCTGGTCCGCTCAGCTCGGGGCGGCCGCGCGGAGCCCTCACATGAGGACGGTGCCCAGTTGTCCCACCTCGTCCCAGGCCCTGCGCTCGTCTTCATACGGAGACGGTTCGACGTGGCTGTCTGTGTCGATGATCATGGTCAGCCGCTGGTCGCCGTAGGGGGGCCAGCCACCCATCGAGGGGCAACTCGGGTCTCCGCTGCGGGCGAACGCCGTCCACGCCTCCTGCATCGATCGGGACAGCCGGTCGGCGATGACCCCGCTGCCGCAGAAGAGGTCGTCGTGCGTTCCGAACACGAAGCCCATTTCGAGAGCGTGACAGGCGCCGAAGATGCCGCCCATGACCGGTGAGCGATAAGTGAACAAGTAGTTGAACGTCCGCGGAGTGTGCCGCGAGTGCGCTTCGACCAATTGAAGCACCGGCATGCGGAACATGACGTCGGTGTTGACCGCGCTGAGCACCTCAGGCGGACTGGTGCTGTCGCCGCGCCGCGCGCGCGCTTCGTAGTACCGGTCGACGATCGCGGGAACGAGCTCCGGCGGCACGAACGCCGACAGCCGGCGTACGATCTCCGCCCGGTCGACGGAATCCCTATGCGCGTCGCCGAAGGCGAAGAGCTTCCACTCCTCGAGGTTGCTGCCGATGATCACGGGGATGCCTGTCGACGCTCCGTCGGCCGAGAGCTGGGTAGGCATCGCCGCGATCACGCGGCCGTCGACGACCGGCGACACGGCGGTGATGCGCCACTCTTCCCAAGGGGCGGCCATTCGCCGGCGCATGGCCGATTCAATATCGAGCAGTTGACGAACCGTAAGGCCGCGGATCTTCCCCACGTCATCGGCGGCTAGTCCGGCCACATCGAGAAACACTCTGGCGGCAGCGACGGCGTCGGCAAGGGGGGTCGTGGTCGTGCCGGCGCCGCTCTCCAGTATGGCCTTGTCGAAGGCTCCCTGCGCCGCGGGCATGGCCAGGAGGCAGGCGATACTCATCGCGCCAGCGGATTCGCCGAAAACGGTCACGTTGCCCGGATCGCCCCCGAACACGGCGATATGCTCGCGGACCCAGCGGAGCGCCGCCACCTGGTCGAGGAGACCCTCGTTGCCGGTCGCGGGGATGGCCCCGGCGGTCAACTCGTTCAGATTGAGAAAGCCCAGCAGATTCAACCGGTAGTTGAGCGTGACCACCACGACGTCATTGCCGCCGGCGAGCCGGCTGCCATCGGACACGGGGGAGGAGCCGGAACCGAAACTGAACGCGCCGCCGTGGATCCAGACCATCACCGGGCGCTCCCTGTCATCCAAGCCAGGAGTGTAGATGTTGAGAAAGAGGCAGTCCTCATCCTGGGGCTCAGGCCCCTCGGGCATCGGAGCGCCCACCAGAGGATTCTGGGGCGCGATCTCCCGAAACCGGTCGGCTCGGTAGACGCCCTGCCAGGGCTCGACGGGCTGTGGCGGCAGCCATCGTCTCGATCCGACCGGAGGAGCCGCGTAGGGGACGCCCTTGAAGGCGTAGACACCTCGGTCGTACGTGCCCTCCAGCGTGCCGAGCGTCAGGTGAACCATCGTCTGTCTCTCATTCACCAGCAAATCCTCCACATGTGGCGGGGTGAAGTCCACGGCTCCGGGTCGCTCGCGGCCGGCATAGTGAGCCGCTACGCCTGGGCGAGAACCAGACGCTAGCACGAATGCGGGGGACCTTCTACCGGTGCGCCGCGTCCGGCGCGCGCCGGCATGCACACGAACGTGAGTGACGCGGGTTGATGGCCGACGCCGGTTCGTGCTTATATCCCGGCATGTCCGAATCCGGCACCCAGTTCGCCCGTCGCATGCGGCAGCTACGTCCGTCGACCATCCGCGAGATCCTCAAGGTCACGGCGCAGCCCGAGATCATCTCCTTCGCCGGCGGGCTGCCCGCGCCGGAACTGTTTCCGCTCGACAGCGTCCGCGCCGCTGCCGAGAGCGCCTTGTCCTGCGGTGGTCGCCAAGCGTTGCAGTACGGGCCGAGCGAAGGCTACATGCCGCTTCGCGAGTGGATCGCGGCCGAGATGGGCCGGCGGGGGGTTCCTACCCAGGCCGGCGACGTGCTTGTCACCAGCGGCTCGCAGCAGGTGCTCGATCTCGCGGGTAAGTTGTTTCTCGACCCGGGCGACGCCGTCCTCACTGAGGATCCCACGTATCTGGCGGCCATCCAGGCGTTCCAGACTTTGGAGGCCCACTTCGTGCCGGTGCCGACCGACGAACACGGGCTCATCCCCGAATCGCTGCCCTGCCTGATCAGGCGGCACAATCCGAAGCTGCTCTACACAATCCCGAACTTTCAGAATCCCACCGGGATCACACTGAGGGCCGATCGCCGTCAGGAACTGGTACGCATAGCGGCGGAGTACGGTCTCACGATCCTCGAGGACGATCCGTACGGCAAGCTCCGCTACCGCGGCGTCGACATCCCGCCGGTGAGGCACTGGGACGACGCCGGCCGGGTGATCTACGCGAGCACCTTCTCGAAGACCATCGCCCCGGGCCTGCGGCTCGGGTGGGTGGTGGCTCCCCCGGAGGTATTCTCGCGCCTGCTGATCCTCAAACAGGCCTCGGATCTTCACACCTCGAGCTTCGACCAGCGGGTCGCTCACGCGTACCTTACGCAGTGCGACGACGCCGCGCACATCGAGACGATCCGCTGTGCATATGGCGAACGGTTCGCCGTCATGGACGCCGCTCTGCGCGCGGAGATGCCGGCCGGCTACTCGTGGACCCATCCCGAGGGAGGCATGTTCCTTTGGGTCACGGGCCCCGCGGAACTCGACAGCCTGGCGTTGCTCGCCCGCGCCGTAGAGCGTGAAGTGGCGTTCGTGCCGGGGCGGGATTTCTTCGCGGGTGAGGGGGGAACCAATTTCATGCGACTCAACTTCTCGAACTCCACTCCAGAGCGCATCCGCGAAGGCGTGCGCCGCCTCGGCCGGCTCTGCCGGGAGTAGCGTGAGCCGCGGCCGCCCGCAGGGTGGTCGTGGCGCCTGCCGGCCGGCGCCGGTCACGAAACCAGTCGCACCACCGCCTGATCGTCAGTGGTGCCGCGTGCGCGGGGGGCGGGTGTGACACTTCGATCGCGGCCGTTCCTCTTGGCCTCGTAGAGGCGCTCGTCGGCGCGACCTACCACCACCTCCGCCGAGAAGCCCACACGCGCAAACTCCGGACTCTCAGCGATTCCGCAACTGAAGGTGATCGTCATCTCGTGGCCCTCGAAGTCGAAGGTCATGCCACGCACCGCCGACATGATCCGCTCGATCATCGCAGCCGTCTCGTCGGCGCCGGCGTTGCGCGAGACGATGATGAACTCCTCGCCGCCCAAGCGGCCGAGGAGATCGTACGGCCTGATCAGCGAGCCGAGAGTGGCCGCGAACTCCCTGAGCGCGAAATCGCCCGCCAGATGGCCGTGCGCGTCGTTGAGCGCTTTGAAATGGTCGAGGTCGATGAGGGAGACGCAGAAGAGATTCCCGGTCCGGGCGTACTCCGCCGCCATCTCGTCCAAACGCTCGAAGACGTGGCGCCTGTTGTACACGTTGGTGAGCGGGTCGCGTATGGCGAGATCGCGGATCTGGGCCTCGAGGGCCTTTCTCTCGGTGATGTCACGACATACCGCGAAGACGTACTTCTGCCCGCCGTAGACAGTGCCGTTGGAACTGAGCTCGATCTCGCAGATGGTGCCGTCTTTGCGGCGGTGGGTGGTCTCGAATCGAGCGCCGGTCTCGTCGACGGCCGCTATCATGCCGAGCAGCGTCTCCTTGTCGAACTGCGTGTCCCAGTCCCAGACGCGAAGATCGTAGATCTCTTCCATGGTGTAGCCGAGCATGCGGGCGAACTCTTGGTTCGCTTCGCACACATTGCCTTGCAGGTCCATCACGACGATGCCGTCGCGCGATTGGTCGACCAGGAGCCGCCGCCACGTGGCCTCGTCGCGCGCCCATTCCTCGGCCTGCTTGCACTCGGAGATGTCTTTGACGTGCTCCACGGCTCCGATCGGGTTGCCCGCGTCGTCCGTCAACGGATACGCGCAGACCTCGAACCACGCTTCGGGGTCCAAAGCCGACGAACTCCGAAGAACGCGCGAATGGGCCGTGCCCGTCTCGAGGCTCTCGGCGAATCCGCAGTCTGGGCAGTGGTCTCGCCGGCCATGGAGGGCTACGTAGCACTTCTTGCCCTGCAGAGGCATCTCGTGCGAGTACCGTCGTTCCATCCAGCCGTTGGCGAGCACGATGTTGAAGTCCAGGTCGAGCACGATCAGCCCATCCTGGATGGCGTCGAACATGGCTTCTAGGATTCGCCCTACACTCTGTCTTGTCACGCGGTCGGTCACCGGCCGTCTCCCTCGCTACGTACGGTCGCCCGGTCATACTTGGTATCGACTGGAATCGAGGGAGACTGTAATCCGGCGACTGACCCAGGTCTCCACGGTGCCTGGGGCGGCCACCCTCTGTTCGTCAGCCGCGCCGGGTAGAATCCAGTCGCCCGCCTCCACGAGCCACGTGCGTAGGTCTTGGATGGTGCGGAGCCGCTAGCTGAGCATGGTCGAGCCGACGACGCGGACCAACGCCGGATGATCAGCCGATTCATCCATTCGGGTCGTCTGGGTTGATGCTGCCAGAAGGTTGGGCACACATCGCATGCGACCCTACTTGTTCGCCGAACAGCCGTTTTCCGGCCTGGGCGAACAGAACACCCGCGGCGAGGCAGATGACTACGTCGAGGAGTACGCGCACAGCCGTATGTACGGGGAGTCGCCCCGTCACGTGCGGAGCGACTTGGCCGAACCAGAGGATTTGCAGGAGAAAGATGTGATATGAAGCTCGTCCGAGGCCGGCCAGCCACCGGGGGTAGCGTAGCCGGAGACCCAGGATGACCAAGACGGCGGGATAGGCGGACGCGAAGAAGGATTGACTCTGCCACGATTCCACCATGAATGGCAGCCGGTACCCCAAGCCCATCGCTACGAGATACGGCACCGAAACGAGCAGCAGCACGGGAATCCACCTGCTGGCCCTGTGCCCCGATGCCAGCAGCATTCCGAGGCCGACGCAAAACAGCACTCGGGCCAACGAGGCGCTGCGGAGATACGCTTCGTAGTCGAGGTACGGCGCGAGTAGCTCGTGGGTGACGCTGACTGCCAGGCAGATAGCAATGAACGCGATCGGATTCGCGTCGAGGATTCGTCGAAGCAATGGAAGAACAAGCGCGAACGCGACGGCGAACAAGATGAAGTAGTTGCCGGGCCCGCTCGCGGGGAGGAGCCCCAGCAGGAGCAGAGGATCCCACGCGAACTCGCCCTTCGAGACCGCGATGGTGGCGGAGGCCAGCCAGATGAACGCCAGAGGGATGAGTAGGCGCCGGGCACGACGGGTCAGATACGAGCGCAGCGGTTTGACCCTTGCCAGCACGCCCGTGTAGCCCATCAGCACGAGTAGGATGGGGACTCCCTGCCAGATGTGAAAGACGGCAAAAGAGTCGTTCAGGACCTGTTCCGGCACCGCATGATAGAGCAGCACGCAGATGATGGCTATGGCCTTCAACGCGTCAATCGCGGCAATGCGGCTAGTCGTCTGCTGAACACCCACCCTGTTGTTCCCTCCGCCGGCCCGCGGACCTAGCCGGCATCGGCCAGCCTGTTCGTACCGTTTACCACGTCCCCCCGCATGATCGCGCAGGTCCGCACCGGCTCCTCGAAGAGAGGGCTGTGCGCGGACTGCGCGAACGTATAGAAGCCCTTCAACGGCGCGTCGAGCCGCTCGTAGAAGGACCTCGCCTCCGTGTACGAGACTGTGTAGTCGTGGACGCCGTGAAGGAAGTACATGGGGATATCGAGGCGGGTCACCAGCTTCGTCAGGTCGGTCGCGAGCTGCGCGTTCCACAAGACCTTGCCCGAGAAGAGCTTGCCGCGCCACATGTCGATGCGCTCCTTGACGGTGTAGTCCGCGCAGCGCAGGGAGGGCAGGAGGAGGCCGGTGACGATCGACCGCATGTCGTGAGTCGTGCCGACACCCAGCCTGTGCATGGCCACATCACGCACAGATTGGTACCCACGCGGCAGCGGAATCGAGCCGGTGACCGGCGCCCGCTCGAGCCTGCGCACCATTCTCGTGTCGCCTTGCTGCTTGAAACGCTCGAGCATGTACTCGTAGGCCAGCATCTCCGACTTGAGCTGGCGCGACATCTGGGCCACGGCGATGTAGGCGTGAAAGAGTTCGGGCGCCCGTGCGGCCGCCTGTATGCCGATGAAAGTCCCCCCGGAGTGCCCCATGAGGTAGATCTTCTCCCGATCGTAGCGGTCGCGGAGGTAGGTCGCCAGCTCGATCGTGTCGTGTGTGAGCTGCTGGAGGTTGAGGGTCTCAGGGGGCATATCGGCGCGGTAGGAGAGTCCGGAGCCTCGCTGTTCCCACCAGACCATGGTGAACTGCTCATCGAGACCGGTGGGGTAGCGCTTGGTGAGAAAGTAGTCGGGCATGCCCCCGTGGAGGTAGAGCATGACGGGGTTGTCGGCGTCGCGGCTTCTGATGAACATCCCCTGCCGCACTCCATTGATGTCTACGCGCACCTTCTCCGAGATGCCGCCCGCCAAGGATGCACCTTCCTCTCAGAGCCTGGTCACATGGTGTGAGTGCCGAACGTCGTCGGCCCTCTCAGGTATTCAGCAGGGTACCTGAAGCCGAGGTTCACCAGCGCCACCATCTGGCAGCCCAGATCGCGCAACTCCTGCCGGCATCGGGGCATCCCGTCCAGACCGTCGTCCATGTTGGGGTATGCAGCCACGTGATTGGCCGGCAGCATGTACTTCGTGTGGGCGTAGTAGGTGAGATCCTTGAGCACCTGCACGAGTCCGAGCGAACCGGCCGAGGTCACCATGCCGAAGACCTTGTTGGCGAGGCTCCTGCTCGGGCGTGCTCAACGATATGGTTCGGTCGATGATGGCCTTCGCCTGGGCGGTCAGGCCATGAAAGTAGACCGGCACTCCGAAGACGATGCCGTCGGCCGCCAGCATCTTCTCGAGCAGCAGCGCAGTGTCGTCGTGTTTGCGGCACCTGCCGGTCTCGAAGCAGCTCCAGCAGCCTTCGCAGGGCTGGATATCTTTGCCGGCGACGCTGTAGAGCTCGACCTCGGCCCCTTGGGCCTCAGCCGCGCTCAGGGTCTCGCGCAGCATAGCCACGGTGTTGCCCGCGATTCTCGGGCTGCATGAGACGGCAAGGATCATCATGTCTTCACTCTCCGTTGCGCGTTGCCGGCCCGGTGATCAGCCGGCGGCCTTCTTGAGCAGCGTGGCGATCGCTCGCTCGACGGCTGGTGTCATTTGCTTCACCGCGAACGAAGTCGGCCACATGTCGCCCTCGTCAAGGCTCGCCGCGTCGCTGAAGCCGAGGGTCGCGTACCTGGAATCGAACCTCTTCGCGCTCTGAAAGAAGCAGACGACCTTGCCACCCAGCGCGTACGCGGGCATTCCGTACCAGGTCTTGGGCGACAGGCCGGGAGCGTTCGCCCTGACGATCGCGTGGAGGCGCTCGGCCATGCGCCGGTCGGGCTCAGGCATCTCGGCGATCTTGGCAAGCACGTCGCTTTCGCCGTCTTTGCGGGGGCGCGGACCCCGGCGTGATTCGGCCTTCAGCTCTTGGGCGCGCTCTCTCATCGCGGCTCGTTCTTCGGCCGAGAAGCCGGCGGACTTCTCGTCGATCGCCGCGCCTTCCGGGCCGGTGTCTCGTGCTCGCTTCTCCGGACTCATAGAATGCTCCTTCCCGCAACTCCTACAGCGCGCGCATACGGTTGTTGCGAGGATTGTGTTCGAGTTCAGCGAGCTCGAGCGCCTCGAGCAGCGGCGGCAGGTACATGCCGAAACGGCCGCGCAAACCCTTCTTCAGTCCGTACCAGCCTCCGACCGGGTTCTCCGGAGAACGGCCCCACGCCTCGACAGTCCCCGGAGCCGCCTCCTTCTGCTCATCCGCCGAGCCGAGCGGAACCCAGTCGCCGCGCTCCTTGAGCCACGCGTGAAGATCGTCGATCGCCCGCAGCCGGTAGCTGAGCGTGGTCGAGCCGACGACGCAGATGAGCGCGGGAGGATCGGCGGACTCGTCGCGATACATGCGGTACTCCGACGTACCCGGCGGTGTTTTCAGAACCCATGGGTCTTCCTTGGTGCCTGATCCCAGGCTTCCCGAGATCGACATTCCGCCTCCTTAGGGTCGTAGTGACGCAGCGTGAGTCGCGGGCGCTGAGGACGACTGATAACGCCCACCGGCATTCCCGCCGCCCATCGACCCTCCGTGTTGCTGACGTGATTGCGTTTCGGCCTCGAACAAGCGCCGCTTCTCAGCCTAGCGCTGTCGTGCGTCAGATGGAAGCGCGGGTTAGACCGGCACCGTGAGTATCCTCCACAGACTCTCCGCAGGCCAGACAGACTGTTCTGTGCACTGACACGAGCGCGCCGCAGTGCGGGCAAGCCCATCGCGCGCGCTCGAGCTCGACGAACGCCTCCGCGCCCACCGCGCGCAGCTCGGCCAAGTTCTCGATCATGCTCATGCGGTACTTCGAGCGGTAGCGCTTGTCGAGCTGCCGAAGGCGTGCGCAAGGATACTTGGCGCAGTCGCCGCAGAATGTCTGCGGGCCTCGAGCTAGGTGCTCGCATCGCCTGATGATGCACGCGGCGCAGTGGTTGGCCTTGGAGGAGTCGCCTGGGTCGTTGCAGCCGGGACAAACCTTGCGCTCTCGCAGGTGGCCGATGCAGACCCCGCAGTTCATTCCACACGGAGCGATCAGCTTCGCGGCTAGCGACTCGGGATGTGCCGGTGGTGCCTTTCCCATGGGTGTCCTTCCGGTGCAGCGGCGCTGGTCGGTGCGCTTGTGAGTCGGGGTTGTCCCCGCCTATCAGTGGGGGATGCCGAGCTGGGTCGTCTTGCCCTCGAGGTCGGTGCGGCTGAAGCTGAGGTACGACACTTTGATGTCGGTGAACTTGTTGTTCACCATCTGATACATGATGATGCCGTGATAGTCGAAGCATTCCCCTGCCTTCACTTCGCCGAACGGGGAATCGTCATCGTCTTTGTTCACCGTGAAGTGCGTCCACATCTGAATGGCGAGCGTGTCTTCGTCGCTCACGAAGCGCTCGACGTGCAAGCTCCTCGGTGAACGATTGCCATATCCACGCGTAGTGAGCCTTCATGCCGTCCGCGCCGTTGATCTCGAGCAACCCGTTGAGAACCCTCGCGTTCGGATCGATGTAGTCGGCGAAAGCGCCTGGATCGCGCGCGTTGAAGCGGTTGATGTAGTCGTCGAACGTTGCTCTGTCCATGGTTGCTCCTTGAAAGATGAGGAAGGTCGGGGGGATAGCACGCCGCCTAGGCAATCCCGTGGAGATTATAGGCCAACAGCGGCCGCCGCGGCGTTGATACGCCTCCAAACCTTGAGCCGAGGCCCTTCCCACCTGACGGGCGCGGCGTATACTTATGTAGTAAGTATAAGACTTACAGGGTAAGCACATCAACCGCTGTCCTGTGCCGGCCCCTGCTGAACGCGCCACAGTCTGAGTGGAGAATTCCGATGCCAACGTCAGCCACACCGAAGCCTGAGTCCCGGATCCCGCTGAGCAGAGAGCGTGTGTTGCGCGCCGCTGTCGCACTCGCCGACGACAAGGGCATCGAGTCACTCACCATGCGCGAGCTTGGCCTCAGGCTCGGGGTCGAAGCCATGTCGTTGTACAACCACGTGGCCAACAAAGGCGACATCCTCGACGGCATCGTCGATCTCGTGGTGAGCGAGATCGATCTGCCTCCCGACGCTGTCGACTGGAGGGAGGCAATGCGCCGCCGCGCGATCTCGGCCCAAGCGGTGTTCTCCCTTCACCCGTGGGCGAGCGCTCTGATCGATTCGCGAGAAAGCAGCGGACCCGCGCGGCTTCGCTACCTTGACTGGATGCTGGGCACGTTCCGGCGAGCCGGTTTCACGACCGAGATGACCGTCCGCGCGTTTTCGGTGCTCGACAGCTACATCTATGGCTTCGGTCGACAGCAACTCAACATGTCCGCCGGAGCCGGCGTCAAGCCCGAAGAGACCACCCAAGCCTTCCTGCGAGCGATACCGGCCGGCGAGTACCCCTACCTCAGGGAGATGGTCGTCGAGTACGCGATAAACACCGGCCACGACGAAAGCGCCGACTTCGACTTCGGGCTCAGCCTCATTCTGGATGGGCTGCAAAGACTCTTGGACGCGGCCACGAGCAGGCGCTGAAGCACGCGTTCGCCGGTTGCCGGTCGTCACGCGGAGCTTGCGCGGCCTCTACTCTGTGCTACTATGTACCGGTAGCTAGTAATAATGAGTAGCGCGGGAAGGTGTTCCGTGGGCAAACAGATGACCGAGATGCTCAAGGGGACGCTCGAGGGCATGGTTCTCGCGATCCTCCGCCTGAGGCCCGCCTATGGCTACGAGATCACGGCGCGGTTGCGGGAGATGGGCATCTCCGGCATCGCCGAAGGCACCGTCTACGCGCTCCTTATCAGGATCGAGCAGAGAGGCCTGGTCGACGTGGAGAGGATCCCGTCGGAGAAGGGACCGCCGCGCAAAGTGTATTCACTCAACGGCCGGGGGCAAGAGTACCTCGATGAGTTCTGGAGTACGTGGGACTTCCTCAAGGAACGGCTCGAACAGCTCCACGAAGGAGGCAGATGACAATGTCCATATCGGACTTCAGCTCGAAGGTCATAGGCGACAAGCGGCGATGGCGGCACTACAGAGCGCGCGTGCGGGCGCTTCCCGAGACCTATCGCACGGCGGTCGATGCGATCGAGCGATACCTGATGCACTTCGGGGCGGTCGACGGCGACAGCGCGGCCTCGATCTTCGAGGATGTCGCCGATCTCTTCGAGCAGGCCGCCGCCGACGGAACGCCGATCCGCGAGATCGTCGGGGAGGACCCGGTTGAGTTTGTCGAGGCGCTCATTCAGAACTACGAGAAGGGTGGCTACGTGGCTCGTGAGCAGAAACGGCTGATCGACGCTATCAATCGTGCCGCGGGCAACGACGCCTGGCGGCCGTGAGAGCCGATATCCAGATGACCGCCAATCAGGTCCACGAACCCGCGATCTACGTGCGGGGATTGGAGAAGTCGTACAAGACGTTGCGCGTGCTGCGGGGCGTGGACTTCGACATACCGCGGGGCAGCGTCTTCGCTTTGCTCGGCGCGAATGGGGCGGGCAAGACCACGGTCGTGAACATCCTGTGCACGCTGCTCCATGCCGACGCGGGAACTGCCAGCGTCAACGGCTTCGATGTCGCCACCCACGCTGCCCACGTGCGGGAGTCCATCAGTCTCACCGGACAGTTCGCGGCCGTCGATGAAATTCTCAGCGGACGTGAGAACCTCATACTGGTCGCCCGATTGCGGCACCTCAAGCATCCAACCACGATCGCGGACCGCCTGCTCGATCGTTTCTCGCTGACCGACGCAGGCGCGCGCAAGGTGTCGACGTATTCTGGTGGCATGCGCCGCCGCCTCGACATCGCCATGAGCCTTATCGGGAATCCGCAGGTCATCTTCCTCGACGAGCCGACCACCGGGCTCGATCCCCAGGCGCGCATCGAGGTGTGGCAGACCGTCAAGGAACTCGCCGGGTGCGGCGCGACAGTACTGCTCACGACGCAGGACTTAGACGAGGCCGAACAACTTGCCGACCGCATCGCGATCCTCCACGAGGGCCGGATCATCGTGAACGACACTCTCGCCGAGCTCAGGAAGCTGCTCCCGCCCGCCAAGGTCGAATACGTCGAGAAGCAGCCGACTCTTGAGGACGTCTTCCTCGCCATCGTCGGCTCCGTCGGCGCGGCCGCTACGGGCGACGCCGGGACGGACGGTGACGCCGGAAACGACCGCGCGCCGGGACAGACCGCGGCGCCGGCGCTGACCACCAAGGAGCCATGATGACCAAGCATTTCGTCGGCGACACCGCCGTACTCACGGGGCGATCCCTGCGGCACATCACGCGCAGCCTGGACACCATCATCACGACCACCATCATGCCGGTCGTCTTCATGCTGCTGTTCGTCTACGTGTTCGGCGGCGCGATCGATTCAGGGTCGGACTCGTATGTGACCTACCTGCTGCCCGGCATCCTGCTCATCACCATCGCTTCGGGCGTTTCCTACACCGCATTCCGGCTCTTCCTGGACATGAAGAGCGGCATCTTCGACCGATTCCAGTCCATGCCGATCGCGCGGTCGTCCTTGCTGTGGGCCCACGTGCTCACCTCGCTCGTCGCCAACCTGGTCTCGCTCGTGGTCGTTGTCCTCGTCGCCGTCCTCATGGGCTTCCGCTCGGGGGCGGGAGTGCTGGCCTGGCTGGTGGTCGCCGGCATCCTGATCCTGTTCACGCTGACTTTGACGTGGCTCGCCGTGATCCCCGGTCTCTCCGCGAAGTCCGTGGACGGCGCGAGCGCGTTCTCCTACCCGCTCATCTTCCTGCCGTTCATCAGTTCGGCGTTCGTGCCAACCGACACCATGCCCGGCCCGGTGCGCGCCTTCGCCGAGCACCAGCCGGTGACGTCGATAGTCAACGCGATTCGCGACCTACTCACAGAGCAGCCGGCCGGCACCGGCATCTGGATCGCCCTGGCCTGGTGCGTCGGCATCCTCATAGTCGCGTACGGCTTCGCCATGGTCACGTACCGGCGGAAGATCTCGTAGCTGCGGATCGACAGCGCCCAGCCCACCGAGGCGGACTCCACCACGTCGTAGCGCGGCATGCACGGCTTGATGTCGAGAAGCGGCGTCCCGTCGAGCACGTCGATGCCGCTCACGATGAGGACGTTGGCGTGCCGTTCGACAAGCCGAACGATTGACAGGCCGATCCCGTTCGGACGACATGGGTGCCGCGACGAGAACACGCCGTGAGGGGTGTCGTCGAGGAACGTGGGCCGCACCAGCTCGACCGCACCGGCGCGGTCGAAGGCGTTCGCTCTGAACTCGCGCCGCCGGTAACCGCCACCTGCTCGCTCCTCTCTTGCCGCGCGCCGCTGCTCTAGCCCTCGCGCTTCATCCGCTCCTGGCGGGCGACCTCGCGATCGCTTGGCGCGTCAAACGCGGTGTCGCCGATCTTGATCTCGCCCTCTCGCTCGTAATGGCCCATGATCAGGCCATTTTGAGAGACGCGGGACCTAGCCAGCTTGAACGAATGCGGCGCCGAGCCGTCGGCGAACAGCTTCTTGCCGCTCCCAAGCACGACGGGCACCGTGAAGATGCTCATAGCATCGACCAGGTCATCGGCGAGCAGAGCGTGCACGAGTTCGCTACTGCCCTGAGTAACGAGGTTCGGGCCATCTTCCTGCTTCAGGCGCTTCACGGCGGCGATGTCGCGCAGCCAGTATGCGGCGAAGATCTCGTAGGTCTTGCGGCCGAGCAGGAGGTCGAATTCCTCCTCGAATACGTGGTTGATCTCTTCGCCGAACTCTTGACTCAAATAGGGCATCACCCATCCGCCGGACTCGAAGCCCTTGGTCGGATCCTCGGTCGGCCCGCCCGGCGCTTGCATAATGCCATCCATAGAGACCATGGCGCCGGCGATTATCTTCCGCATGGGTCACTCTCCCCGGTTACGTCCGGATCCTCGCCTTCAAGCCGGGAGAAGATGCCGAGTCCGCGGATGAGGGATGAGACGTCGCCGGCATCGGACTGCCGAGCCAACCTGACTTCGAACCGCATGCGGCCCCTTTCTGTACGCTCGTCTAGAAAGCGGCTGGACTACCTGACACCGGAGGAATGCTATGTCTAGGCCGTGTTGACGCGAGCGCCCCAAGCTGATGATGGGGGACAGCGTGCTGTGCAGCACATCTGGGGACGGAGTATACGCTTCGAGACACGCTACCTAGCCATCAACGAGAGGTTGGGGTAGGCTTGTCGGGCCGTCCGGCCACTGTACTCGAGATGAGAAACGCGTCCGCAAAGGAGGCTCGCGTGGGCAGAATGCAGGACAAGGTCGCGATCGTCACCGGTGGGTCCACGGGGCTGGGGAAGGCCACCAGCCTGCTCCTCGCCCGCGAGGGGGCCCACGTGGTCGTCGTCGACATCCAGGACGCACAGGGCGCGGCAGTCGCCGGGGAGATCGGGGCCGCCGATGGATCCGGTCACTACTTCCACATGGATGTCACCGACGAAGCTCAGGTCACGGATGTCTGCGCTCGCGTGTTCGAACGCTTCGGACGGCTCGACGTGCTCGTGAACAACGCCGGCATCACCGGAGCGCCGAAGCCCACTCACGAGATCACCCTCGAAGAGTGGGACCAGGTGCTCGGGGTCGACGCCAAGGGCGTCTTCCTGTGCACGAAGCACGCAATTCCCTACATGATCCAGGGAGGCGGCGGCAGCATCGTCAACATCTCGTCGGTCTACGGAATCGTGGGCGGCATGGACGTTCCCCCGCCGTTCTTGTATCACGCGGCCAAGGGAGCGGTGCGGCTCATGACGAAGTCCGACGCCCTGTGCTACGCCAAGGACAAGATCAGGGTGAACTCCATACATCCGGGGTGGCTGTGGACACCGATGCTGGAGAACGTGGGCAAGAACGCCACTGAGGGACCTGAGGCCTTCCACGAGCGCATCCTCAGTCGCGTGCCCCTGGGACACTACGGGGACCCGATCGACGTCGCCTATGGGGTGCTCTACCTGGCGTCGGACGAGTCGAAGTTCAGCACGGGCACCGAGCTCGTCATCGACGGTGGGTACTTGGCCATGTAGGGGAGAAGTCGCCGCGTTCGAGGCGGCGGCACCAAGGAGGGTGTCGAGCAGGAGCGGTAGGTCTTGGCGTTGCCGTCCGCAGGAGTGGTGCCAGTCCTTGCCGGTCAGTCGCGACCGCGAGCTCACGTCGTAAGATAGGTGATGAACATCGGACTACTGCCGCCGCCGAGCCTGAACCCGCACTTCTCGTAGAAGCCGACCTACTCGTCGTAGGCGATCAAGACCTTGCGCGCATACGACTCATACCGGTCGAGCATCGTGGAGACGAGCTTGCACCCGATGCCCCGTGATTGATGCTCGGGCCTCACGAGCAGGTAGTGAAAGTACGCTGTCATGGCTCCATCGGCCAGGGCGTTCATCATGCGCCGCGACCCGAGCGGGTCGATTCGAACTGCCTCTCAGGCCGCAATCCTACACCGCCGGTGCGCATCCGCGGATGCCAAGAAGCTTCCTGGTTCGGGCGCGTCTAATGCGGGACTATGGCTCCCGGCCCCGACTAGCCCCGGTAATGCTCGACGCCTCGTTCGGAGGCCAGTGCAAAGTAGTGTTCGGCTTCTTCATGCCGGCCGAGCGCTTCGTATGATCCGCCGAGGCTGACAAGCAGCGAGCCCAAGAACGATTCGGCACGCTGGTCTTTCTGCCCCCGCTCGAGGGCGACGAGATTCCACCGAAGCGCTTGCTGGGGATCTGATTCGAGATGAGCCACATAGTGGGCGGCCATCGCGGCGTCGTAGTCGTCTGCCGCTGCGTCCCAGGCATCTGAGAACAGCTGCCGGGCCGATTCGAGATCACGCTTGAACTCAGCTTGCGTTCCCGCGCTACATAGCTGGGCGGTTCTGCTGTTGAGTTCCAGGGGATTCCTTTCGTTCGGTCACGAATACCAGGGCTCCGAACGCCTAACAGAGAGCCAGCCGTTGCCAACGACATTTGGGACAGCGGTATGGGCCAACGCCAACATGTCATAGCCAGAGTATGGATGCCGCCGCGCCCGCCTTCACGAGATCCTGCGCGCGCGGTCCATACCTTCCATCACTCTAGCGCTTGCGCCGTCCGCCCGATGCCAGTGTTTGGCGGATGGCTTCCGACCCGGCTATCCCCGGCGGTCAATGCCATCATGTCAGTCTGCACATATGCTGCTCAGCGCGCGATGTAGCACATATATGCTACCATGGCGTCAGTGCTTGGAAGGGAGTGCGAGATGGCTCAGGGAGTGAAGTTGCGCAGAGCGGGCGGTTCCATAGCGGCGACTCTGCCCAAGGAGATGGCCGACAGATTGAAGTTGGCTCCCGGGGACAGCGTCATCGCCATCGAGACGGAACGGGGGATCTTGATCACGCCCTACGACCCGGATACCGAAGAGGCGCTCTCCATCGCCGCGGAAGTGGGGCGCACCTATCGCAACGCACTGCGCGAACTGGCGAAGTAGCCTGCTGTCGTGCCGAAGGACGAGCCTCGCTGGGTGTCGCGGCTGGTAGTGGACGCAGTCCAGACGGATATGCTGCTCACCCACGGGGGCATGCCCGGAACCCGCGACGAGAACGCTCTCGAATCGGCGCTCGCGCGGCCGAGACAACGTTTCGCCTATGAGCCGGACACCGACCTGGCGGCGCTCGCCGCGGCCTACGGGCATGGTCTAGCCCGCGACCACCCGTACAACGACGGCAACAAGCGCGTCGCCTTCGTGGTCATGGCCGTGTTTATCGGCTTGAACGCCTACGACCTATGCACGAGTGAAAGCGACGTGGTGACGACCATAGTGGCTCTCGCGGCTGGAAACGTCGACGAGCCTGAGCTCGCGGAGTGGGTGAGGGGTCGGATCAAGAAGCGGCGGGCGTCCGCCGGTTGAACTGCCGCCCGCGGAGCCACATACGGCACGCTCCTGGCGGGTAGTCCCGGTTCTCAACAGGCTCCGCGGGAGGTCATGGGCTACATGTGAAAGGCGGAGTTGCCGCAGGCATATGCCATCGTTTCGCTATGCCAAACTCGTATGCCGGTAAACGTGCCGGTAGAGAATACCGCGATGACCTGTGCGCAAGCCTGGTTGTCGAGCACCTTGACAATGAACTCCTCGAATTCCTTTATTGCGCCCAGCTCTTCAAGGTTCGCAAGTATGGTCGTGCGTAGTTCCGCGGGCGAGCCCACGAAGAGTTGCCGAGACCCCCAGGCGTCCTTGAGCGGTCGATACTCGTCAAGAATCTGATTCTCAGTGATGCACGGTGATGCATCCAGCGCGCTGCCCAGCAGTAGGTCAACTGCCTCCGAGGGGTCTTTGGTGCTTGCTTCTTCCATTTGGATTCGTCCTCATCTTTGTCGCGTGGTCTGACACGCGGATAGTGCCACATGTTCATCCCATCAACATCCGTTCAGCACATAGCCGAGGTTTTTGCGGTAGTTGCCGCCGGGCCATGTCCATGGCCGAAAATGTCGCACTGGTCGCAGGCAATGCGACGCGGTCTCGGCAGTAGCTCACATGGTGTTGACGTCTCAGCCGGCCAGCGGCCGGCCACGCTGGTCGGTTGCACCGGAGTGTTAGGCGTTTCTCGCAAGGCCCGAATCCATCAAACGCTCGCTACGCCACACACGCACGACAGTGACAATGGTCTCATCCCTCCGATACACGATTCGAAACGGCGGATGCTCGATCTCGCGAAGCCACGGCGTCTCCAGCTCCGGCACGACCTTGCCACTGTCGGGAAACACGGCGAGCTGTCGTACGAGCGCCACGATCTCCAGCACCATGCGTGTACCTACGTCCGGTACTTCTTGGGATGCATGCCAGTCGAGAATGTCGCGTAGGTCGTCACGCGCCGACTGCGCGAACTCGATAGTGCACCGCGTCTCGCTCATTCCAGACCGAGAGAGCGCACGACCTCGTCAAGCGACATGACCCGTCCGGCCTCGATATCCGCAAGGCCTGCGACCACAGCTCTCATGAAGTCGCGCTCTTCTTGGGCTGCTTCGTATTCACCTAGCGCCTGTAGGACCGCTACCCCACGGCCGTGACTTGTGAGAAGCACTGGCCGCCCGGTCTCATCAACGCGACGGACTATCTTGCCGGGATTGATCTTCATGTCGCCCAGCGGGACGACATCCTCCGAGAACTTCACTGCGGCGTTCCGCATGACAGACCTCCAAGCGCATCGCTATTCTGGTGCCGATTATAGCACCGGTCTTGGACGACTGCCGAATACGCCTAGCGACTCAGTGCGTCAGCCGCGCCCGTTGGCCATGGTACTCCATGCAATAGCCAACGCCGGTGTCGGTTGCACGCACTTGTTAGAAATCTGGGCCTAGCAGGCACTTTAGGACGCCTTGCGCTCCAGCCTCTCTGCGATCCAAACCTTGATCACAGACTGGCGCGTAACCCCGAGTCGTTTCGCCTCCCGATCCAAGGAATCGACCATCCATGGGGGGAAGTCGACGTTCACGCGGCGCGACGGCTCATTGGGACGCATCGCCTTGGACATGTCGAGGTCGTCGACGATGTCCTCGACCCCCTCGTCGAACTTCTTGTCTAACTCAGTCGCTTTCATATAGCGCCACCTCCTTCGCCCGAGAACGCCGGACCGAGATGATTCGGACGCGGTCCGCACGGTACGTGATGACCGCCGAGTAGTGTATGCCTTCGATGGTACCGACGACGAGCCAACGCGATTCGTCTGCCGTCTTAGCGGGAATCACGATCAGACGCTCATCCCGCCAGAGCGCTTGGGCAGCCCCAAAGTCGATGCCATGTTTGGCCGCGTTCGCCTTGGACTTGGTCTCATCGAACTCGAACTCCACCAATCGCCCCCCCGTGCGCCATTACGGTATAGAAACTATACCGCTTCCAGAGCAGGAGTCAACCTTGAATGATCGAGGGAAGAAGTATTTCTAACAGTGTCTATCCGGTCTGCATAACTCGACAACTACTGCGTCGCGGTGTCAGCATAACAACGACGACGAGTCCCAACATGGTCCCCCCGAATAGGCTCGCGACGGACGTCGAAGCGCCAGGCGTCTCCCGTGGCGTCGCGCATATTCAGACAGTATATGCTGCCAGGAGAACGCCGCCGTAAGCCTCCTAGGTCTCAATCTCCCGAAGAGAAGCGATGATGGCAGGGACGTCCTCGACAGCGGTCTTCCAGACTACTTCCGCGTTGACGCCGAAGTAGTCGTGAACAAGCTTGTCTCTCATCCCGGCTATCTGGCGCCAGGGCACCCGAGGGTGCTGGGCCTTTAAGGAGTCAGGCAGCTTCTTCGCGGCCTCGCCTAGTGAACTCGATCACTTTGGCGGCCGACTCAAGCATGTCCGCGACGTTGTCCCGATGGTCGCGAGCCTCTCTCATACACGCACCAGGTCCTTATGGATGCGACGGCCGATGTTCGGCTTGAGCGCCTCCTCCATCACCAGATCGACCTTCACCCCGAGGGTCTCGGAAAGGAAGTCTTCGATCGCAATGAAGGTGAGGAGGGAGGGAGCCTCAGTGAACGAGACCAGGAGGTCGAGATCACTGCTGGGCGTGTCCTCGCCGTGAGCGTAGGAGCCAAACACGGCGACGCTCCCTACGTGGTAGAGCGTCTCCAACTCGGGCTTCAGCCTGCCGAGCGTCGCGACCACGTTCTCCAAAGTGGGTCTTGCACTCATGATCACAGTATACAAGGACCCGGCGGCCGTCCCGCCTCTCCCTTTCCGCTAGAATATCCGCCTTGATGACCACCTTCGCTCACATAAGAAATTTCTGCATCATCGCCCACATCGACCATGGGAAGTCGACGCTGGCCGACCGCATCCTGCAGATGACCAACACCGTCGCCGAGCGCGACATGCGCGAGCAGGTGCTCGACCGCATGGACCTCGAGCGCGAGCGGGGCATCACCATCAAGGCCCAGGCCGTCCGCATCTACTATCACGCGGACGATGGGCGGGAGTACCAGTTCAATCTCATCGACACTCCTGGCCACGTTGACTTCACCTATGAAGTGTCGCGCAGCCTGGCCGCGTGCGAGGGGGCCATCCTGGTGGTCGACGCCACCCAGGGGGTCGAGGCTCAAACTCTTGCCAATACTCTTCTTGCTCTCGAGAACGACCTCGAGATCATCCCGGTGCTCAACAAGATCGACCTGCCCGGCGCCGAGCCCGAGAAGCGGGCCGAAGAGATCGTCAGCGTCATCGGGTGCGCGCATGACGAGATCCTCCAGATCTCCGCCAAGACGGGGGAGGGCGTGGCCGCCGTGTTGGAGGCGGTCGTGAAGCGCATCCCGCCGCCGCAGGGCGAGCCCACGGGGTCGCCGCGCGCCCTCATCTTCGACTCGGTCTACGACATCTACCGGGGCGTGGTGGCCTTCGTGCGCGTGCGCGACGGCAGTTTCAAGAAGAATGACGCGCTGTTCTCCATGGCCACCGAGCGCCGCAGCGAGATCGAGGAAGTGGGCATTTTTTCGCCGGACATGCTCAAGACCGACGTGCTCCACGCCGGAGAAGTGGGCTACGTCATCCCCGGGTACAAAGAGGTGGCCGACCTGCGCGTGGGCGACACGCTCACCAGCGCCGGGAATCGGGCCACCGAGCCCCTCCCGGGATACCGCGACATAACCCCGATGGTGTTCTGCGGGCTGTTCCCGGTAAACGGTGAGGATTACCCCGCCCTGCGCGACGCGCTCGAGAAGCTCAAGCTCAACGACGCCAGCCTGCACTTCGAGCCGGAGACGTCCCAAGCTCTCGGATTCGGATTCCGCTGCGGTTTTTTGGGGCTCTTGCACATGGACATCGTCAGGGAACGGCTGGAGCGGGAGTTCGACCTCGACCTGCTGGCCACCACGCCGAGCGTGCACTACGAGGTGGAGCTCATGACGGGCCAGGTGTTCGGCATCAGCAACCCTGTCGACTTTCCCGCCGACTCGGGCTCTATCAAAGAGGTGCGCGAGCCGTACATCGCGGCGACCATCCTGCTGCCGGCGGACTACGTCGGCCCCATCATGGAGCTGTGCAACGATAAACGGGGCCGTTTCGAGCACATGGAGTACCTGACCACCGACAGGGTCCGGCTGGACTACGCGCTGCCGCTGGCGGAGATCGTCCTCGATTTCTACGACCTGCTCAAGACCAAGAGCCGCGGCTACGCCAGCCTCGACTACGAGCTCAAGGACTACGAGCCGGGCGACCTGGTGCGGCTCGATATCCGGGTGGGCGGAGAGATCGTCGATGCGCTCAGTCTCATCGTTCATGAGGACCGGGCCTACAGCGTCGGCCGCGCCTTGGTTGAGCGGTTGCGCAAGAAGATACCGCGGCAGATGTTCGAGATAGCCATCCAGGCGGCCGTGGGCAGCCGCATCATCGCCCGCGAGAACGTGGCGGCTCTTCGCAAAGACGTTCTGGCGAAGTGCTACGGTGGCGACATCTCGCGCAAGCGGAAGTTGCTGGAGAAGCAGAAAGCCGGCAAGAAACGCATGAAGATGGTGGGCAACGTCGAAATCCCGCAAGAAGCGTTCTTGGCCGTTCTTGACCTGGGCGAGGGGAAAGAGGGGAAGAAATGACCATCGAGTACATCGTTCTGGGGGCGATCCTGATCATCATGGGCATCGTGCAGACGTGGCTGCGGCACGGACCTGAGGGCAAGAAGCTGCGGGCCGAGCAGCGGGAGTTGGCCGAACGCCGTCTGGAGAACCTACCGGCCGGCTCCGCGAGCGACCCAGCCTACAAGTCGATCAAGCGCAGCGGCAAGATGTGGAACTCTTGGACCGCTGTTCTGGGCGGTGTCGGCGCGGCGTTTGGTATCGTTCTGGTGGTGCTGGGGATCGTCGGCGGTTAGCAGGCGACACGCCGCGTGGGTGGCGCCTCCAAACGTGACGCGGTGAAGCACCTCTACGCGCACATTCCCTTCTGCAGATCGCGGTGCTCGTACTGCGACTTCTCCTCTGAACCTGTCGGGCCGCATGCCCGCGCGGGCCGGCTTGAGGAGTACGTGCTGGCTTTGCGTGCCGAATTGGCGGAGCGACTGGGATCTGGGGGAGGAGCGCCCGACGCCGTCGGACTCGCCCGCCGGGGCGCTTGACACCGTCGATACCATCTACCTGGGGGGCGGCACGCCCACCGTGTTGCCGCGCGAACTGCTCCTGGATCTGGTCCGAGACTTGGCGGTGCGACTACATGCGCCGCCTGAGGCGACGGCCGCCGCCGGCGGCCGCGCGGCGGGAGGCATCGCGGGAGCGCCGGCCAGGCGCGCCGCGGCGACGGGCGCGCTCCGGAGCACCCGCGCCGAGGCGCCGCTCGGCGGTTCGCTACCGGAGTTCACCATCGAGGCCAACCCAGGCACTATCGACACACAGCTGCTGCGTCTCCTGGCCGAGGCCGGTGTGACCCGGCTGTCGCTGGGCGTGCAGTCGTTCGCGCCTGCGCTGCGCGCGGCGCTCGGCCGGCGGGTCGCCCAACGAGAGATCGAGCAGGCCCTGGAGGCGGTGCGTCTCGCCGGCTGGCGTGAGTGGAGCCTCGACCTGGTCTTCGGCATACCCGGGCAGACCTGGGCCGGCGCGGCCGCCGACATCGACGCCGCCGTGGCCGCCGGGCCGGCGCACATCTCCATGTACGATCTGACGTATACGCCCGCCTATCTGGCGCGCTTGGAGTCAGGGCGCCGCGCGACGCGGCGCGCGGGCGGCGCCCCCGAGGCCGGGCCGGCGGCGGCGCCGGCCGGCGGCGCCGCGCCCGCTTCGCCGGCCGCGGCCGCCGCGCCCAGCGGGACCCCCGAGTCCGCGCCGGCCCCCGGGGCGCCGGGAGCCGCGGGTCCCGACGCTTCGCCGGTCATGGCCGCGCCGGGCGCCGGCGCCCGCGAAGCCGCGCCGGCGGCGGCGCCGGCCGCCGGCGCCATGCCCGCGGCGGATCCCGACGACCTTGGCGACGCCTTCGCCGAGACCTACTTCGCCGCGGCGGTCGCGCGGCTGGAGGCCGCCGGCTACCGCCGCTACGAGGTCTCGAACTTCGCGTTGCCCGGGCACGAGTGCCTGCACAACCTGGCCTACTGGCGTGGCGAAGACTACGTGGGCCTCGGTGCGTCGGCCGTGTCGACGATGGGCGGCGCGCGACGCACCAACCCGCGGTCGGTGGCCGCCTATCTGCGCGGCGACGCGCCCGAAGTGGAGGTCATCACGCACGAGGTCCGCCTCTGGGAGATGGCAATGCTGGGGCTCCGCACCATCGAGGGGGTCGACGAGCGGGAGGTCTCGCCGGTGCTCGACTGGGCGGCTCGCGGCCGGCTGCTCGGTCAGGGCTGCGTGGAGAGCCGCTGTGGTAGACTTCGGATAAATAGCGGGTTCTTGGACGTAAGCAACGCCGTCATCTCGGCGCTCCTGGTCCGCCCAGGGGGTACGTAAGCCGGCCGGCACACATGACGATCACTGAACGACAGAGGACCATTCTCAACGCCGTTACCCAGCGGTATATCGGCACGGGCACGCCGGTATCGTCGAGGGAGCTGGTGGGAGCGACCGGCCTGCAGTGCTCGTCGTCCACTGTGCGCAACGAGTTCGCTCTGCTCGAGGAGAAGGGCTACCTCACGCACCCGCACACCTCGGCCGGCCGGGTGCCCACCGACCTTGGCTACAGGGAGTTCGTCGACTTTCTCATGACCGGCGCCACTCCGCGCTTGAGCCTCCGTCCGGGGGGCCGGACGGCCGCATTGGCCGAGATGCACCCCGAGGACCTCACCGGTGAGATCGAGACCGCCCTGCGGCAGGCCACCGACGCCATGTCTCGCGCCACCAACCTGTTGGCCCTGGTGCTCGCCCCGCGCATGAGCGGCGCCCGGTTGCGGCACGTCGAACTGCTGATGCTCCAACCGACCCAGTTGATGTATGTCTTCATCGTGTCCACCGGGGCCGTGATGAAGGGGGTCTTCGAGTGGCCGGCGGCAGTTGATTCGGGCCTCGTGGACTGGGCCCGCACCTACCTCAACGAGACGTTCGAAGGCCAAGCACTCACCTCGCGGCTCATCAAGCGTGCGCTCGACAATCCCGGGCTCAGCCAGCGCGAAACGGCGTTCCTGCATGCGTTGGCGCCGGCGTTCCAGAAACTGGTCGACGAACAGGCCCAGGAAGAACTCTACGTAGGCGGCGCTTCGCGGCTGCTGGTCGAGCCTCGCATCCAAGACGTCTCGTCGCTGCGCGACCTTCTCTCGCTTCTCGAAGAAAGATTCCTACTACTCCAGGTGTTGCGCAACGCTCTCGGCAGCGGGACGGTGGTCGTCAGGATCGGCAGCGAGCACGAGGCCACCGCGCTCCAGCCCTTCTCGGTAGTGGCCGCCAGTTACGGCCTTCCGCAGCGCCGGCTGGGAACGGTCAGCCTCGTTGGACCGACTCGCATGGACTACCAACACGCCATAGTCACCGTCAAAGAGACGGCTCAGTTGCTATCGGAACTCGTCGGCGACCGCTACGAGTGATTCCCAGAAACCCAATCCCCACGTGAGAAACGCTTGATGAAACGCGATTACTATGAAGTGCTGGGCGTCGCTCGCGACGCAGACCTGCAGCAGATCAAGAAGGGCTATCGCAAGCTCGCCCGCGAGTTACACCCCGACGTCAACACCGACGATCCGGCGTGCGAGGAGAAGTTCAAAGAGGCCACCGAGGCCTACGAGGTGCTCTGCGACCAGCAGAAGCGCCAGGTGTACGACGCCTACGGCCATGAGGGCCTGCGCCGCGGCACTGGTGGGGCCGGTGGCTTCGACGGCTTCGGTGGCTTCGGCGACTTGTTTGAGAACTTGTTCGGCGGCGCCTTCGGCGGGGGATTCGGCTCGCCCTTCGGCCAGGGCCGTCCGTCGGGACCCGCTCGTGGCGACGACCTGGCGGTCGAGGCCGAGATCACGCTCGAAGAGGCGGCCTTCGGTGTCGAGAAGGAGATCACCTTCGAGGCCTACGCCACCTGCCAGAAGTGCGAGGGCGTGGGCACCGCCGATGCCGGTTCCATCAAGACCTGCGGCGACTGTGGCGGCTCGGGGCAGGTACGCACGGTCCGGCGTACGATCATCGGCCAGATCGTGCAGAGCGCTCCCTGCGTGCGCTGCGGAGGCCGCGGCCAGACTATCGAGAATCCCTGCGACGAGTGCAGGGGAACCGGCCGGGCCTATGCAGAGCGCATGGTGACCGTGCAGATTCCCGCCGGCATCGACACAGGCCAGCGCATGCGCGTCACGGGGCGCGGCGGCGCGGGCGAGAGGGGTGCGCGGCCGGGCGACCTCTACGTGCGCATACGCGTGGAGCGGCACGACACGTTCGAGCGGCGCGAGGACGACATACTCTACGCAGTCGATCTCACCATGGTGCAGGCGACGCTTGGCGCCACCCTCACCATACCGACGCTCGACGGCGACGAAGAGGTCTCTTTCGCGGCCGGAACCCAACCCGGCGATATGAAGGTGCTGCGGGGTAAGGGCGCCCACCACCTCAACGGGCATGGCCGTGGCGACCAGGAGATCCACGTGAGGGTGCTGGTGCCGCGCGATCTCGACGAGAAGCAGAAGCGGCTCCTGCAGGAGTTCGACGAGGCCTGTGGAGTCGAGCACTACGACGAGCCCGAAGAGGGCGTGCTACAGAAGCTCCGCAACTGGTTCAGCAGCTGATGCCGCGAGACGGTGACGACCGGGGCACCGGCGGGCGGCCGGCGGCACAGCCGGCCGGCGCCGACCTTGCAGTGCGCGTGACCCTGCCTGAAGAAGGCGCGGAGATCGCCGGCGCCATACTCATGGAGCTGCTCGGCCCGTTCGAACTGCAGGCAGCGAAGTGGACGCCGCCGGCGGGCATGCCCGTCGCGGAGCTGCCGGTCTGGGGCGGTGGGGCGGGTGGGGCGGCGCCCACGGGCGCGCCGCCCGGTTTCGTGGCCCTGGTCTTCTACCCACCGGCTGAGACCCTCATCGACGAAGCGGAGCTGCTCGCGGCTCTGCCCGAGGAACTCCGCACGTCGGGCCACGTCACGCTCACTACCGAAGACATCCCCCGCGACTGGATCGAGGGTTGGCGCGACCACTTCAAGCCGGTCGTCATCGGCGAAGTGCGTGTGCGGCCGCCCTGGGAGGAGCCGGCTGAACCCGACGGGCCGCTGGTCGACGTGGTCATCAATCCCGGATTGGCGTTCGGCACCGGTCTTCATCCGACCACACGAGGTACCTTGACGCTTCTCCAGGAAGCCGGCGACCCGGGCGGCGGCTGCGTTTCGTGTGGCTCCGTGGTCGACGCCGGCACAGGATCGGGCATCCTCGCCATCGCGGCCGCCAAGCTCGGCTGGGGCCCGGTGTTCGCCTTCGACAGCGACGCCGTCGCCCTCGCCTCCGCTCGAGAGAATGTTGTCGAGAACGGCGTCGCGGGCATAGTCGAGATGCACCAGACCGACATCGAAGGGGCTTCTCTCTTCTGGTTCTCGGGCGCGACCGTGCTCGCGAACATGACGCTCGATCCGGTGCTGCTCCTGCTTCAGAAGCTTGCTCCGCTATCGCGGCAGTGGGGTTGTTCGGGCGACGCCGCGTCGGTCCGCTGGCCCGAGCGTCTGATAGTCTCGGGCATCCTCGCGGGTGGTCAGGAGTTCAAGGTGGTCGGCGCGGGGCGCCTTGCGGGCTTCAAGCCTGTGCGTACCATCTGCGAGGGCGAGTGGGTGAGCATGGAGTTCGTGCCCTCGAGGCCGCGGGTCTCCGCCGAGCGGCTCTGGGGCTGACGGGAGTGGCGCGGCACACGCCGGGGCGCAGCCGCTCCGATCGGCGAAGAGCGCAGCTTGCGCGCGCCGGACTGATCCCGGCGGGCGACCCCACCGGACGCTCGGCCAGCATCGCCGGAGTCGTGGTTCGGCGGGGCAAGAGCATGGAAGTGGAACCGCTGTTCCAACCCATCACCACCCTGCCCCTGGAGCGCGGACCGATCAAGCCGCAACCCGGCGATCTGGTGCTCTTCACGTTCGCGTTCGGTTTCAAGGCGAGCATCGTCAAGGCCATCGGCAAGAGCAACGTGCTCGCCGACGTTATGGAAGCCCTCCTTGCCGACGGTCTCGTGCAGCGCGGATTTGGTCCCAAAGTGCTCGAGGACGCGGCGAAGGCCGCCGAATCGCAAGACGTGGTCGATCCGCGGCGCGCCGACCTGCGGCACCTGTGCACGTTCACGGTCGATCCGGTGATGGCGCAGGATTTCGACGACGCTCTCTCGTTCGAACGCACTCCGGCCGGTACCACCCTTGCCTACGTACACATCGCCGACGTCTCTTACTTCGTGCGAGAGCGGAGCGCACTCGACAAGGAGGCCCTGCGGCGCGGCAACTCGGTCTACGTCGCCACGGGCGCGGAGCCGATGCTTCCGCCGCAACTCTCGTCGGGTGTGTGCTCGCTGAGGCCGGAGGAGGATCGCAAGGCGGTCACGGTCGAGATGGAACTCACAGACGCCGGCGCGGTGTTGCACAGCCGTTTCTACCGCTCGCTCATACGCAGCGACAAGCGGCTCGACTACGAGCAGGTGGAACGCATGTGGCGGGGCGAGGAAGGCATGGACGCGGATCTCGCGCAGCGAATGGAGTGGGGGCGGTCGCTTGCCAAGAAGCTGCGGGAACTGCGGCACGAGCGGGGGAGCCTGCAAATAGAGAGTCCCGAGCCCGAGTTCGAATGGAACGGTGAGGGCCAGGTCATCGGCGCCGACCCCAGCGAGGAACTCGAGAGCCACTGGTTCATCGAGAGCTTCATGGTGCTCGCCAACGAGCAGGTGGCGACGTTCTTGGAGAGCGAGAGGGTGCCGACCGTCTACCGCGTGCACGATCTGCCCGACCCCTTCAATCTGGAGAAGCTGCTCGACGTGCTGGCCAGCCTCGGCCTACCGACGCCTGCCTTCAACGCTCTGGCGGCGACGCCACAGGAGATCCGGCGGGTCATGCGCGAGACCGCGGCGTGGGTCGACCGCTTCACGCCGGCGGGGAGAGGCAAGCAGGCCCTCGTGCAGCAGGTGCTGCGCTCGCAGGCCCGGGCGATCTACCACACGGCCAACATCGGCCACTTCGGTCTCGCCTCGCAGACCTACTGCCACTTCACGTCGCCCATCAGACGCTATCCCGACCTGTTGGTCCACCGGGGGCTGCTGGCCAAGCTGGAGCTGGGTCCGGCGCCTACGACCACCGCGCTCGGCGACTGGGCCGAGCACTGCTCGAAGACCGAGCGCGAAGCGTCCAAGATCGAACTCAAGGCCGACGACATAGTGCTCGCGCACCTCCTGCGGCGCAAGCTCGACGCGGCAGGGTGGATCGAGACCGTCTTCGAAGGACAGATCGTGAGCCTGACCCGGCGGGGCATGTTCGTGCTCTTCGACCGCCTCTTCCAGGGATACCTGTCGACTCGTGAACTGCCTCGCGACGAGTACGACCTGAACGAACTCGAGACGGTGCTCGAGGGCCGTCGCACCGGAGCGACCTTCCAGTTGGCCGATCTCGTGCAGGTACGGGTCGTCGCCATCGACGAGGCCCGGGGAGAGTCGACCTCGCGCTGGCCGACGAGGTGAAGCCCGGCGACGGCGGTCGAGATCAAGACCTCAGCGACCGCGGTCGCTCCGACGACCGGCGCGCCGGCGGCCGGGGCCGGGGCCGGGGCGGGGGGCAGGCGCCAAGCGGTCCGCACTCCGGGTCGCGCAAGAAGGGAGCGCCGCGGACGCGGTCGTCGAAGACGACTCGTCCGCCCCAATCTCGCCGGGGACGCTAGGAACTGCCGGAGACCGGATCCGTCCCGCGAGGAGCCGCCGGCGTTCTGAGGTCAGGTCGCCCTGGTACGATAGGAGCCGGTTACATCACTGCCGAAAGGTGATGCCTCTATGAAGCGCGACATGAATGAATGGCTGCAGTCCATTCTCGAATCGGCTCCCACACGCCTGGCGATGCCTATCACGGGTTCCCCGGGCATGGATCTCATAGGCCAACCCCTCAGCGGTCTCTACAGCAGCGGATCGGCGCAGTTCGAATCCATGCGCGCCGTGGGGGAGCGCTATCCCACGCTGGCCGTACTCACGGCGATGGACCTCTCCGTCGAGGCCGAGGCCTTCGGCAGTCCGGTGCGTTTCTCGGAGGGCGAGGCGCCCACGGTGGTCGGCACTGTCGCCACGGGAATGGAGGGCGTCGAGGCGCTGCAGGTGCCGCCAGTCGGCGCCGGTCGCACCGGCGAGTATCTCGAGGCCGCGCGTCTCGCGTCCGAGGGACTCGGTGGCAAGGTCGTGCTGGGCGGCGTTATCGGGCCGTTCTCGCTGGCCTGCAGGCTGTTCGACATGACCAAGTTGATGCTCACCCTGCGGCGCGACCCCGAGACGGCCGCCGCGCTCCTCGAGAAGTGCACCGAGTTTCTGATGGAGTACGCGGCGGCGTTCAAAGACGCGGGAGCGAACGGCGTCGTTGTGGCCGAACCGGCGGCCGGGCTGATCTCGCCCGCGCAGTGCCAACGGTTCTCCTCGGAATACATCAAGCGCATCGTCGATGCCACGCAGGACGACTCCTTCATCGTCGTGCTGCACAACTGCGGCAACACCGAGGTGCTGGTCAACGCGATGCTGTTCACGGGCAGCAAGGCACTCCACTTCGGCAACGTGGTCGACATGCTCGAGATCATGCCCCAACTTCCGAGTGACGTCGTCGCCTTCGGCAACGTCGACCCGCTCAAGGTCATGAAATTGGGCAGCGTCAGGGACGTGAAGGTCACCACGCTCGAATTGCTCGAGGAGATGTCGAAGTACAAGAATTTCGTTCTCTCCACGGGCTGCGAGGTGCCGCCGGGTGTTCCTCTCGCCAACCTCGACGCGTTCTACAAGACTCTCGCCGTCTACAACATGACCCAGGAGATCCGCCACAAGTGGCTCTTCGATAGCTGAGGAGACAGAGATGAGGCTAGCAAAGAAAGTAGTCGTGATCACCGGCGCGAGCTCGACCCTGGGAAGAGCGCTCACCATACTCTTCGCCACCGAAGGCGCGCGCGTGCTCGCCGTGGCAATGGGCACCAAGCGGCTCGAGGGCGTGGCCGCCCAAGCCGTCGAGTACGGAGGCGAGGTCGTGCCCATGGTCGGCGACATGCTGATCAAAGACCAGGTAGAGGGCATGATCGACGAGGCGGTGCGGCGTTTCGGCCGGATCGACGTGCTCGTCAACAACGCCGGGCTCATGGACGATTTCAGCCCTGTGGGCGAGTTCGACGACGCCGTATTCGAGAAGGTCATGAAGCTCAATCTCGAGGCGCCGGCTTACGCGATGCGCCGTGCCATCAAGGAGTTCGAGAAAGAGGGTGGGGGCGTCATCATCAACATCGCCTCGGTGGGCGGCCTGTTCGGGAGCCGGGGTGGCGCGGCCTACACGGCCTCCAAGCACGGCCTCATAGGGCTGACGAAGAACACAGCCTACATGTACGCCAACAAGAACATCCGCTGCAACGCCATCTGCCCGGGCTCCATCAAGAAGGAGGTCGGCAGCCACGACTTCCTCGAAGAGTTCAACGAGGGCGGCAGGACCATCGCCATGAAAGGTCTTGGCTTGATGGATCGCCCCGGCGAATCTGAGGAGATCGCCGAGGTGGCGGTGTTTCTCGCCTCCGAGAGCGCGTCCTACATCAATGGCCAGGCCATCGTGGTCGACGGAGGGTGGACCTGCTACTGAGCCCGGCGCGCCGCGTGTGGTCGTGACGCTGCGCCGCGCCGCGCCGCGACGGCGTGCGCGTGGGCCGTCCCCGGTCCGGAGCGCCGCCTGCTGCGGGCGGCCCGGCGCCGCCGGTCCGCTATACTCCCCGGCACCATGAAGCCCACCGGCACAAAGCTCATCGCTCAGAACAAGAAGGCCTACCACGACTACTTCATCGAAGAGACGTTGGAGGCCGGCATCGCGCTCACCGGCACCGAGGTCAAGTCCCTCCGGGCCGGCCGCGTCAACCTTCGCGACAGCTACGCGGCTGTGGAGAAGGGAGAGTTGTGGCTGATCAATGTCCACATCAGCCCCTACGAGCAGGGCAACATCTTCAACCACGACCCGCTGCGCAGGCGCAAGTTGCTCGTGCACGCGCGTGAGATCCGCCGGTTGTTCGGCAAGGTGCAGGTGGCCGGCTATACGCTGGTGCCCACGAAGATGTACTTCAAAGACGGCCGCGCCAAGATCGAGATCGGGCTGGCCAAGGGCAAGGCCCTCTACGACAAACGCGAGACCCTCGCCAAGAAGGAAGCCGAGCGCGACATGCAGCGCTCGTTCCGTCGCGCCGACCGCGACGACTGACCCCTCGCGGGCCCGCCCCGCTGAGCCGGGGGGCCCGCCCCTCCACAGCCGGTCCCGGGCCGGCGCAACCAGCTGTCGCCGGTGCGGCGCACCGGGACTCCCGCGCAACGCAGCCGCACGGCCCCGGTCCAACGGGTCCCACCCTCGCCAACCCTCCGCCCTCGGAGGTTGCTGAAAGACGAAGTCCCGGCCGCCAGAACGCACTTGGCGGCGCGATGCTTCGTCCTCAGTCGCGCAAATAGCGCCGCTATTCAGGCTCCTTGCGTCCTTGCCTTGCGCGTGCCCGTCGCGCCCCGGCGGCGAAACGTCCTTTTTCAGCAGCCGGCTAGCGGCCCGCGGGCGACCAAGCTACTACCTTCGACCGACGGACCAGCCCTCTGATTGTCATCACAATGTGTTGACAATCAGAGGGGTGGTCGGCAAAGGAGTGTGAAGCGTGAAGGACGAGCATCTCCACATGCGGGTGGACGGCGCGGAGAAGGCTCTGGTGCGACGTGCCGCGAAGGAGGCGGGCATGAGCGCAAGCCGGTTCATACTCATGGTGGCGGTGCGCGCCGCCGAGGAGGCGGTCTCGCGACAGAACCGCTTCGTGGTCCCCGCGGGGCAGTGGGCGGAGTTCGTCGTGGCACTCGACGCCGCGGGAGCGGGTTCGGATCCGTCGTTGGAGTCGACCGCCGAATCCTGGCTCAGCAATAGAGATGGTTCGTGAGTCAATGGTAGGCCCCACGCCGCTCGACGAGACCCACGACGTGGAGTCGTTCGGCTGTTCGAGCGTGGCACTTGAACGGTATCTCCATCGGGAGGCCCTGGTCGATCAGGGATCCGCGAAGATCCGCACCTACGTGGTGAGCGAGGGCGCGCGGGTTGTCGCGTACCTGTGCATCTTGGCGGGCGTCGTCGAAGCCGCACCATCACGTGAGCGCATCGCGCAACGCCGCCGGCGCCAGGCGGTGCCCGTGGTGGTTCTCAGCCGCATCGCCGTCGATAGAGAGTGGCAGCGAATGGGCATCGGGCGGGCGTTGGTGGAGTGGGCCGTTCGCCGGAGCGCCGGCGCCGCTCAGGTGATCGGCGCCCGGGCCCTCGTGACTACCGCGACGGACCATAGGACGCGATCATTCTTTGAGAACAATGGTTTTGAGCCGCTACCCGGCGACGTATACCGGTTCTTCGCGCCTCTCGGGGGTGGGGCCCTCGGGACGGGCCGGACTCCTGTATAATTGCATCACTCAGTCAGCGCGGCGTCAGGAACCGCGCGTCTGGGTCTCGTGGGGGCGACATGGTTTCGACGGGGCTCATGTCTGAGTTTGGGTAGCGAGCCGAGATTCCAGCAGTTCTCGTTAAACAGGCTGGAAAAACACAATTGCCAAACCTGAATTGGCTCTGGCCGCTTAGTCTGAACAAGACTTAAGCGCCTGTCGCGCCTCCTAGGCCTGTCGTGGAGGGTCGTGGCATAAACCAGGCGGGCTTACTCCCGGCGAGGGCCGCCGGCGTCGGGGGGACATCAAGGTGGTTGGTCGGACGCACCCAGCTCCTACGGGGGCGCGAGACGAGAAACGTAGTAGGGGCTACGCTCGTAGACACCTGGGCCAGACGGGTTTCGGACGGGGGTTCGATTCCCCCCGCCTCCACCAGAAGGGCTTGCTCAAGACCGGTCGGCCGGTGGCCGCGAGGCGCGCTCCGGCGGCTGGCGCCGGCGTGAGCGGCGGGGGCTTACGCCTCCGGTCATCTCTACCCGGTTCCTACCCTGTGCTTTGGCCGCGTAGAGGGCCTCATCCGCCAGCCGCATCACTCCGTCGGCGGGCTGCGCCCGGCGCGCGACTCCCCCGATGCTCGCCGTTACACAGATGCTCTGGCCATCTACGGTCACAGGCGAAGCCTCGATCGCCGTTCTCACCCTCTCGAAGATGTGGGCCGCTTCGTCAGCATCGGCGCTCGTGACCACCAAAAGGAACTCCTCGCCACCGAAGCGGCCGAACACGTCGTAGGGTCGCAGGGCCCCGAGGGCCCGCGCGACGACCTCACACAATACGGCGTCGCCCGCGGGATGACCGTAGGTGTCGTTGATGTTCTTGAAGTGATCTATGTCGAGCATGCCCACGGCGAGCGGGTCTCCATCGCGGTCAGAGCGGGCGAGTTCTTCCTCGAGGCGGGCGAGCACGGCACCGCGGTTGAGACACCCCGTGAGAGCATCGGTGCGCGCCTGCACGGCCAGCGCGTCGCGAGTGGCCCGCAGGTCTTCGTTGGCTTTCTGGAGGCGGCGGCTCGTTTCCTCGAGTTCGCGGTTGCGCGACTGGAGGTCCACCCTCGTTCTCTGCAGGTCCTGTTCGGCCTTCTTGCGCTCGCTGATGTCGCGGGCATAGACGAAGTCGTACTCCGCCGCCCCCTGGCGCACGTAGTTTCTTACTACCTCCACGGGGAACAGTTCACCGTCTTTCGTCACGTGGACCGACTCGGTGGTCAGGCATATCTCCCGCTTGAGGTCTTGCCAGCGAGACTCCCAGGCGGTGCGTGTGAGCACCGGATCGAGATCGAAGATGGTCATCGATAGGAGTTCTTCGCGGGAGTAGCCGTGGCGCTCACAGGTCGAATCGCTCACATACAGGAGATTGCCCTTGAAGTCCACCCAGTGGATGAGGTCGGCCGCGCGATCCACCGACACTTGGGTCAGGCGAAGAGCGGTCTCCATGCTCTTGCGTTCGGAGATGTCTTCGAACAGGGCGAAGAAGTAGCCGGGAGCGGGGCTCGAGATCGCCATGCGCAGCCACAGCGACAATGGGCGGAAGTCGATCTCGAGCATCTCTGAACCGTGACCGAGGCCACCCGGCTGCAGGCGGCGAAGAACTCCGGGCACGACTCGTGGATATCGGGGACGACCTCGGTCATGGTCCGCCCGATCGCGTCGTGAAGACCGGTCAGGCGCACGTAGGCGGGGTTCACCTCGAGGTGCACCCAGTCGACCGGCCGGCCCTGCTGGTCGTAGACCATGTGGCAGTAGGCGTAGCCGCTCATCATCGTCTCGAGCAGCAGCGAGGAGTCGGGAGCCCGCAGGGCGCTGATGCGCCTCGAGACATCGGCGTCGTACGGGAGGCAGGACCGGCTCGCGCTCATCTTCGACCGCGCGGACGCCGCCACATGCTGGCCCTTCCGGCCGGAACTCATTTCGTTACCCACTAACTCACGAATCGCCACTGCCACCTTCACCATGTTCCGGCCCTCGAATGTCGTACGGGTCTGTCACTCATGGAATCGGCAGGCGCGAGGGCGGTCCGAATGGGACCTTGGGGCAATAGCCGGCCGCACCGCGTGTTGACTGAGCCGGTCTATCGCCCTACGATATGCCATTGCAGGGCGGCACCGGCGCGGCCGTTCGAGGCGTGAGCAACGAGTCCAAAGACGGCAAGGAGTGTTTCCATGCAAGAAGTGCACGATTTCCTCAAGGCGTGCAAGACGTACTATGTGGCTACCGTGGACGGCGACCAGCCCCGGGTCCGCCCGTTCGGCACGGTGCATATCTTCGACGACAAGCTCTACATCCAGACGGGCAAAGTCAAAGATGTCTCGCAGCAGATCGCCGCCAACCCCAAGATCGAGATCTGCGCGTGGGACGGCGAGCAGTGGATCAGGGTGCAGGCGACCGCCGTGAACGACGACCGTCTCGAAGCGAAGGTGAGCATGCTCGAGGCATACCCCTCGCTGAAGGGCAGATACTCGGCCGACGACGACAACATGCAGGTGTTCTATCTCCAGGACGCGGTCGCTACCTTCGCCTCCTTCACGGCCGCTCCGAGAGTCATAGCGTTCTGATCGTCGACCAGCGGCTGGAGAACCCGCGTAGCGGAGCACGGTGGTGTTGAGATCGCCCATCACGAGAACCCTGATGCTCTGTGGTCGTCGCCCTGGCCCTCACGTCGGCCGCTTGCGGCCCGGGTGAGGGGCCGGTCTCGAGCACAGCGGCGCCGAGGCCGGTCGTGGCTCCCACACTGCCTGAGGTCATCCCCGGCTACGCGGAGGTCGACCCGGCCACCGGGCTGCACGTGACCGGGACTCCGCAGGCCGTCGACATCGGCTCGTACCGCCTCCGGGTGACCGGCAAGGTCGAGAACCAGCTCAGCCTGACGTACGATGAGCTGCGCGGCCTGCCGGCCGTGACGGCGGCTCCCATACTGATCTGCCCCGGGGAGTTCAACGATACGGCAGCGTGGACGGGGGTCCCGTTGAGCGCGGTGCTCGACATGGCTGTGGCGCAGCCGGGGGCGGTCAGCCTCGTCCTGACCGGCGCCGACCAGTACACAACCACGATCAGCCTCGATGCCGCGCTCGAATCGGAGGGGTTTCTCGCCTACGAGCTCGAGGGGGAGACACTTCCCGCTCTCCACGGTTTCCCGCTGAGGGCCGTCTTTCCTGAGCGGTACGGGTCGTACTGGGTGAAGTGGCTGCTAGAGATCGAGGTGAGGTAGCCCTCTCGCGCGGGGGCCGGCCGCCCATAGTCGCGCGGTCCCCGGGCGGTTCGCCGAAGGCTTGCGGGCGTTCGCACCAAGCCCTATACTTCGGGTCGATCAGGCAGCCCTGCCCACTAGGCCGTTTCGTCGGTCTCGGCAAGGTGTAGCCGGGCATCAAGCAGTGGAGCGAAGGGTTGTGTGGCTCCGCGGGACGTTACGGTTCCCGTGGAGCTTTTGCGCATTTATGGGGGATCTCTTGAAGTTGGCAGGCAACAAGAAGACACAGGCCGCTGTTCTGTCGGTGGCGTCCAACAGCCTCCTCATCGTTCTCAAAGTGGTGGTCGGCGTCGTCACAGGTTCGGTGGCGGTGCTGTCGGAGGCGATCCATTCGGCGATCGACCTCGTCGCGGCCTTCATCGCTTGGTTCGCCGTACGCGTTTCGAGTCACGAAGCCGACGAGCAACATCCATACGGACACGGCAAGGTCGAGAACATCTCGGGCACGATCGAAGCGCTGCTCATCTTCGCCGCCGCGGCCTGGATCATCTACGAAGCGATTCGCAAGCTGGCCGACCCTGAGCCTGTAAACATGCCGGTGTGGGGCGTGGCGGTGATGCTCGTCTCAGCTGTCGTCAACACCTTCGTTTCGCGGCGGCTGGCGAAGGTCGGCAAGGAGACCGACTCGGTGGCCCTCCAAGCCGACGCTTGGCATCTTCGCACCGACGTCTACACATCGGTCGGCGTGATGTTCGGCCTACTGGTAATAGTGATCGTGCGGCTCGTCTCGCCGGACGTGAACGTGAGCTGGATAGATCCGGCAGTCGCCATCGTGGTGGCTCTCATGATCGTGCGGGCCGCATGGAGGCTTACGCGGGATGCGGCCCGAGATCTGCTCGACGCCCGCCTGCCAGGCGAGGACATCGATTGGATCGCGGGCTATGTGGCCGAGACCTGGCCCGACGTCCGTAGCTTTCATCACCTGCGCACTCGCAAGGCCGGTTCGAACCGTTTCATCGACTGCCATCTGGTGGTCGACGACGCCATGTCGGTGGGCGAGGCCCATAGGTTGGGCGACGAGATCGTCGCGGCGATCAAGGAAAGGCTTCCTGAGACGAGGGTGCACATCCATGTGGAGCCCTGCGCCTTCGACTGTTCCGATTCGTGCGCGAGCGGCTGCGAGGTGTCGCCCGAGGAGCGCAAGACGCAGAAGGCGGCCCGTGTCGGCCGGCGCGGCCCAGTCGACGGCTGATGAGGGATCTTCAGACCTCGGTCGACGACTGCCTGCTCAGACTTCCGCTCGAAAACCGGCAGGGCGTGGAGGCAATCGTCCTCGTGCCCGGCAGCGCGGTGGGCGAACCTGCGCTCGCCCTCGAGGTCGAGGTGGGTCTGGCCGGCGGCCGGTCTCGCCGCGTGCAGGTCCGTTCTCGCGCGTGGGTCAACGGCTACCTCGACGGCAAGGGTCGCGCCGATTGCTGCCGCAGCCTGCTCTTTCCGCCCGATATCCTTGCGATCGTCGAACCGACGGTCATCGTCGAGGAGGTGGCGGCCCACAGCATCGTGCGCGGCGTGATGTGTCTCTTGCGTCACGGGGGCGCCGGACCTGTCGACGAGGGCGAGTATGGGCGATACTTGGAGCCTAGCGATCACGCGAAGACCAAGGAGACTGAGGAGGCGGGATGACCAAGCCGGGACGGACACTCATCGAGGAGGCCCTAGCGAGCGGCGCGGCCGCTCTCGATGAGGACGCGGGCAAGCAGTTCTTCGCCGCGTACGGCATCGCGGTGCCGCAGGGTGGCACCGTCAACTCAGCCGACGAGGCGGTCGCGCTCGCCGTGAAGATAGGCTTTCCGGTTGTGATGAAGGGCTCTGCTCCCTCGATTCAACACAAGACCGACGCGGGTCTCGTGATCTTGCGGGTGAGCGACGAGACAGAGGTCCGCGAGGCCTATCGCACGCTCGAGACCCGGACGGCGGCCGCCGGGGCGGCTCTCGAAGGGGTGCTCGTCGAGCACATGGTGATCGGCAGGCGCGAGTTCGTCGTCGGGCTCGTACGCGACCTGCTCTTCGGGCCGGTGGTCATGTTCGGACTCGGTGGCATCTACACCGAAGCTCTCAAAGACGTGGCGTTCGCGGTGGCTCCCCTATCCGAGGGCGACGCCTACGAGCTTCTCGACCAGATCGAGGCGAAGGTGCTGCTCGGTCCGGTGCGCGGGGAGCCTGCCGTCGACCGGGAGGAACTCGTGAAGACCATCATGGCCGTTGGCCAGATGGCCGAGGACCATCCCGAGATCCGCGAGATCGATGTGAACCCGCTGCTCATCGACGGGTCGACGCCCGTCGCCGTGGACGCCCTCATAGCGGTGGGCGAGCCGGTGCGGGTCTCCACGCGGCCTCCGGCCGACATCTCCCGGCTGGATACCATGCTGGCGCCGCGCAGCGTCGCGGTGGTGGGAGCCTCGTCGGACACCTCCAAGTGGGGCGGGATGCTGGTAGCAAACCTACGGTTGGGCGAGTTTCCAGGACCTATCTACCTCGTGAATCCCAAGGGCGGCACGATCCTGGGCCTCCCGGTCTATCCGACCATAAGCGACTTGCCGGAGACGCCCGAGTTGGTGCTGATCGCGGTGCCTTCGAAGTTCGTCAACGGCGTCATGGAGGAGTGTGGACGCCGGGGAGTCGCCGCGGTGGTCGTGGTGTCGGCGGGCTTCTCGGAGATGGGCCCCGAGGGCCGGGCCATGGAAGACGAGATGATCGCCATCGCCGATAGGTACGACATGGCGCTGGTAGGGCCCAACTGCATGGGCGTCATTTCGTCGCACCACAAGTTGTACGGCACGGGCTTCATGCTGGTCCGTCCGGAGCCGGGCGGAGCGAGCATGGTGTCGCAATCGGGCAACCTGGGCCTTCAGCTGTTGGTGTCGGCCGAGAGCCGGCGCGGGGGCGTGGGCAAGTTCATCGGCGTGGGCAACGAGGCCATGATCGACGCCGTCGACTTCATCAACTACCTGCACAACGACCCCGATACCAACACCATCGTGGCCTATATGGAGGGTTTCGACGACGGCCGGCGCCTGCTCGACGTGGTGCGCGAGACCTCCCTCGACAAACCCGTCGTGGTTCTCCGGGGCGGCATGAGCGAATACGGCAAGAAGGCCGCGGCGTCGCATACGGGCGCGCTCACGTCGTCCACGGCTGTCTTCCAGGCGGCGGCACGGCAGTCGGGACTGATCGTGGTGACCGACCCCGACGAGTTCATGGACCTCACCTTCGCCCTAGCCTACATGCCACTGCCCGCGGGCAAGCGAGTGGCCGTCGCCACGCTCGGCGGCGGCTGGGGAGTGCTGGTTTCTGACGAGATCGCCCGCTCGGGTCTGGAATTGGCCGGACTCTCGGCCGAAGTGACCGAAGCGCTCAACAAGGTGTTGCCTGCTTACTGGAGCCACTCCAACCCCATCGACATGGTGGCTACGGTGACCCCGGGCGTGCCCGAGGCGGTCGTCGAAGCGCTCGCGGCGAGCGACCAGGTCGACGCCATCATCGTCATGGGAGTCGTCGGCTCGGTGGGGGAGAGCCGCCGGGCTGTGAGCGAACTCGAGGAGATGAAGACCATCGAGGGAGCCGAAGGCGACATGTCGCGCGCCGATCACTGCCGTGACGATCTCGGAGTCGAGCCCGAGCTGAGTGAACGCGAATTCGATTTCATCAAGAATTGTGCCGGACTCATGGACCGGTACCGCAAGCCGATCGTCAATATCTCGCAACGGCCGCTGACTCAGGCCATCTACTCCGCGGGTGGGCGCCACGCCAGTTTCATCTTGCCGTCGCCGCTGCGGGGCGTGCGCATCCTTGGCAAGATGGCGGCATATGGAGCGTACCTGCGGCGCAAGGGGCGTAGTCTCAACTCCTGATGGCAGGGCCGCCCCCGGAGCCGCGGCGGCACCTGCTGCCGGCCGCCATCGCGGAGGAGATCGCCGCCGACGGTGGTCGCGTGACGTTCGCCCGCTTCATGGAACTGGCTCTCACTCATCCCCTCGAGGGCTACTACAGCCGCGCAGACCGCGTGCTCGGCCCTCGTGGCGATTTCAGCACTGCCCCGCGGCTCGCGCCCGCTTTCAACCTGGCTGTCGCGAGACTGGCCGGTGAACTGGTCGACGGCCTGGTGGTGCAGAACGCGACAGCGCGGCGGTTGGGCGACACCGAGGCGGCCGGCGGCACACCGGCCGCCGGCGCGGACTCGACCGGGCGGCCCGCCGGCGCCCGGGGCGCGGCGGTCGTGGAGCTGGGCGCGGGTGAAGGGGACTTGGCGAGCGCCCTTCTCGGCCACTGGGGCGCCGAGCATCCCGATCGGAGCGACGCGGTCCGCTACTCCATAGTCGACGTGGGCGCCCGGCTGCGCGCCCGGCAGCGGCGCGCGCTGGCCGGGGCCAGGCGGCGGGGCTGGGAGGTCGGCTGGGCCGGAAACCTCAGGGAGGCTCTGCGGGGAGCGGATGCGGCCGTGGTGCTCAGCAACGAATTCATCGATGTCCTACCGGTGCATCTGATCGACGTGCGCGGCCCGGAGCCGCGCGAGGCCTGGGTCGAACTTACTGAAGCCGCCGGAGGCCGCGCCGCTCGCGAGGTGTGGCTGCCGCCGTGTCCGGAGGCGGGGGCGGAGATGAGGACTGTGCTCGCGAGCGATGACGCCGCGGTGCTGCGCCGCCTGACCCGGGACGGCCTCGTGGAGTTGCGTCCTTCGGTCGCCAGGGTGTTCGACGATCTGGCTGCTTGCCGGCTCCCAGCGTGCCTCTTGACAATCGACTATGGGGAGTTCTTCGCCGCCGGCCCGGGCGCGGCCGCCGCGGACGCCGGCGGCCCCCCGGGGGGCACGGGGCGGCCTGGCCGCGTGCCGCTGCGCGGGCGGACGCTCCGGGGCTTCTTCCGTCACCAGGTTGTGTTCGACGCGTACGAGCGGGTGGGACGGCAGGACCTGACTGCCGACGTCGACTTCGCGGCTCTTAGTCTTCATGGCGGGCAGAAAGGCTTCGAAACTGTCGTCTTCACCACCGTGGCGGCCTTGCTCGGGGCGAACGGCGGCGAGGAGCGGCTCCGGTCGTTGCGGCATGCGGCGGGCAGCGCGAGCGCGAGCGCCCTGGATGCCGACCGGGAGGCCACCGTACTCGCGGCTCTGCTCGACGAGGACGGCGTCGGCGGCTCGTTCAAGGTGATGCTTCAGGTCAAGGAGTAGCGCCCTCAGGGCTTAGCGGCGGCTCCGGCTTCGGGTCGTCCACGGTGGACCCTACTCGGGCGAGGGCGCTCCCTCGGGCTCGTAGTAGGCGCGGTCGTCACGTATGGTCAACTGGACTCCAAGATCGGCGCTGAAGCCGGCCACCCGCTTGAGAATCGAGGCCGCGTGGTCGCCCGTGACGGGCGAAGGCACCCCGGTAACCTCGCTCAGATAGATCGGGATCAGCTCGAAGCTCGGCTCGCCCTTGCCTGGTATGGCGACCCGGAGGATGACGGTCTCGCCGGTCTCGCGGGAGTAGTGGTCCCAGACGAAGTCGCCGAGGCTGTAGGCGATGAGCCTGTCGTTGTAGATCTCGAAGCCCTGTAGAACGTGGGGGTGGTGGCCGAGCACGAGGTCGGCTCCCGCGTCGATCACGGCGTGGGCGAGTTCGCGCTGTGTCTGGTTGGGCCGCCCCGTGTACTCCTCGCCCCAGTGGAAGCTGCAGATGACGAACTTGGCCTTCTTGGCGGCCTTCTCGACCGCCTCGATCATCTTCTTGCGGTCGGGAGTCGTGGTATTGACCCCGGGAGTGTCGGCGCCGGCCGCGAAACCACCGGGGATGATGTCGGTGAAGGCAAGCACCGCGACCATGCCCGCGGGGGTGATGAGCAGCGAGGGCGCCGACGCCGCCGCGGCGTCGGTGCCCGCTCCCACGTAGTGGACGCCGGCGGCTCGCAGCCGCGTGAAGGTGTCGAGCAGGGCCTTCGTGCCGTAGTCGTTGCTGTGGTTGTTGGCGAGGCTCACCACATCGATGCCCGCTGAGGCCAGTCCGCCGGCCAGTGCGGTGCGGCCGCGGAACGTGTACTCCTTCCACGAGGCACGCGTGCCCAGGTCGGAGATGGGCCCTTCCAGGTTGACGAACGCGAGAGACGACTCCTCGAGAAACGGTCTCACGTTCGCGAACAGGGGCTCGGCGCCGTTCTTGTCTATGAACAGGCCCACACCCCGGTCACCGAGAACGTCCCCGCTCGCGGCTACCGTGAGCGCTCTCCGGGCGGTGGTCGTCGTGGTCGGCTGTGTGGTAGTAGTCGCCTTGACGGTGGTAGTGGTCACCTCGGTGGTGGTCGTCGTGGCGGCGACCGAGAGCGGTGCGCCAGATCCGGGCGGGCCGGCGGTCGAGACGACAGCCGCGGTGAGCGAAGTCTCGACCGTTCTGGCCGAGGCCCACCCCTCGCCCCAGAAATACGAGACCGCGAGGGCGACCGCCGCGACCCAGACCACGACGGCGGCCACCGTCCATAGGCCGTTGGTCGAGCGCGCGCTCCCGGATGTCATCATCGTGGGGGACATGCCGTTGAGTATAATAGCCAAATGCGTCCAGTCGGCAGAGGTGATAAAGGCAAACAGGTGGTCGACATCCAGACGCGCCTGGCTGCTTTGGGATATTTTCTCGGCAACGAAGGCGCCGACGGCATGTTCGGACCGCACACAGAGAGGGCCATCAGGGCCTTCCAGCAGACTCGTCTGCTGTTCGCCGACGGCATCGTGGGCGACAATTCCTGGACCGAACTCGTGGAGGCCGGCTACAAGCCCGGCGAACGGCTCCTCTACATGCGTGTGCCCCATATGCGCGGCGACGACGTGCTCTTCTTGCAGCGGCGCCTCGGCGAACTGGGCTTCGACTGCGGGCCGGGCGACGGCATCTTCTCGCCGGCGCTCGAGGTGGCCGTGACCGACTTCCAGCGAAACGTCGGTCTCAACGTCGACGGCATAGTGGGCGAGACGACTCTCGACCGCTTGTCGCGGCTCAAGAAACTTGCCGACGACGACCACGGCAGCATCGCCGATCGGATGAACGGCTACGTGGGCCAGAGCGATCTCTCCGGCCTGAGGGTGAGCATCGACCCGGCTCATGGCGGCAGCGAGCGCACGTGCATGAGGCAGTTCGGCGGTGGGTCCGATGAAAAAGATGTGAACCTCGCTCTCGGCAAGGAATTGGCGATGGTTCTCGAGGCCCATGGGGCGATCGTCTTCCTCACCCGCGAGGCCGACATCTCCATGCCGCTGTACGAACGCACCGAGGCTGCCAGTGCTTGGGAGCCCCACATGCACTTCTGCATCCATCACGGCGTGAACCGCAGCCCCAGGGCTGAAGGGGCGGCGACGTACTTCTTCGCCAATCGCACGTACCAGTCAGCGGCCGGCAAGCGCCTGGCCGGATACATCGTCGACGCTCTGTCGAAGGATCTGGGGCGGGTCGACCTGCACAAACACGGGCGCAACTATGCCAGCCTGCGTGAGGTCAAGCCGCTCTCTGTCATGGTCGAGCCCGGGTTTCTGACCCACCCGCAGGAAGGTCCACTTCTGTTGGAGCCAGCGATTATCACACGTGAGGCTCGGGCGATTCTCCGCGGTATCGAGGCCTATCTGGCACGGCTTTGAGGCACGAGCCGAGTGGTCGGCAGGGCTGGTATCTGCTACAGTGCACGAGAATTTGAACCGGGTGGCCTCGGCCGCCCGCAGTAAAAAGCTATCAGGAGGCACCGATCATAGCCGGTATTTCAGGTGGCATCGGGCGGCGTCTGTTCTTCCTTCTCTTCATCCTCATCGGCATCCCCATGGCGTTCGGCGCCGCTGCGTCTGCTGAGCCCGCGGCCATAACCGAGGCCAAGGACGAAGCCCAGGATCTACGGACGCGCATCGATGAGTTGAACGAACTGTTGAGCGCCGCTGTCGAGGACTACAACTACGCCAGGGCCAAGCTGGCCGAAACCAAGGATGCGGCTGAGATGACCGCGGCCGATCTGGCTAAGGCGGAGGCGGACTTCGCCGACTCGTCGGACCGCCTGACGGTCCGCCTCGTCGAGATATACAAGGCAGGAGAGCTCGACGCGATCGGGACGATCATGGGCTCCTCGTCGTTTGCCGATCTCATAAACCGCATGGATCTGATGGAGAGGCTCAGCCAGCAAGATGCCCAACTCGTGGCCGATGTCTCTGTCTACCGTGACAGCGTAGAAGCGCGCAAGGCCGAACTGGCGACACAACTCGCCGACGAGAAGAAACTCGCGGCTCAGGCCGAAGTCGCCAGAGAGAAGGTCGAGCAGCGACTCACCGCCAACCAGAAGGCGCTAGCGGGCAAAGAGGCCGAGATAGCGCAGCTCGAGAAGGAAGAAGCCGAACGCCAGGCCAGGCTCGCAGAGGAGGCCCGCAAGAGGGCCGAGGAGGCCCGCAAGAAGGCTGAGGAGGCTAGACGGCTGGCGGCCCAGCAGGCCGCAGAAGAGGCGGCTAGGCAGGCAGCCGAGAAGGCGAAGCAGACGACGACAACAACCACGAAGAGGGCCTCGTCGGGTGGAACGACGACGCCTACAACCGCCAAGCCGAAAGCGTCGGTCCCCGAGTCGGCGAGTAGCAGTGAGGTGGTCTCCATAGCCATGCAATACCTGGGCGTGCCCTACGTGTGGGGAGGATCATCTCCCAAGGGCTTCGACTGTTCGGGTCTTGTCATGTACGTCTATCGCAAAGTAGGCGTCAGTCTGCCTCATTCCAGCCGCATGCAGTACGGCTACGGCCGTCCGGTCTCGCGCAACGATCTGGAACCCGGCGACCTCGTCTTCTTCCACAATCCGATAAGCCATGTCGGCATCTACATCGGCGATGGGCAAATGATCAACGCCGCGGGCACGGGCAAGGGTGTGCGTATCGATGATGTGTGGTCGAGCAGCTATTATGGGGCTTGCCGAATCATCGACTAGGACCGACCATGACCTCCATCCCCGTTTACTACGATCCACTCTTCATAGAGCACGAGACCGGCGAGCATCCCGAGAACAAACGCCGGCTGATTGTTGCCAAGAGCGTTCTCGAGCAGAGTGGCCTCGACATCGAATGGACCTCCCCCGAACCGGCTCCGGTGACGGCGATCGAGCGCGTTCACGATCGGTCGTACATCGAACGGGTGCGGCACATGGCCGAAGACGGTGGGGGATGGCTCGATGCCGACACGGCGGTGTCGCCCCGTTCGTACGACGCCGCGCTCATGGCCGCGGGGGCGGGCCTTCTCGCTACGGAGCGGGCGGTGGCGGGCGGATCGAGCGCGTTTCTCCTCGTCAGGCCGCCCGGGCATCATGCCTGCCGGGCCCGGGGCATGGGCTTCTGCCTGTTCAACAACATCGCCGTGGCCGCTGAGCACGCGATCGTCGGCCTCGGCCTCGACCGGGTGCTGATCGTCGACTGGGATGTGCACCACGGTAACGGCACCCAGGCCGCCTTCCTCGGCGATCGTCGCGTGCTGTTCTTCAGCACGCATCTCGCGGGCCACTACCCTGGCACCGGACAGGCGAGAGAGGTCGGCACCGGCGATGCAGCGGGCTATACCGTCAACGTCCCGCTACAGTACGGCGACGGCGACGGCGCGGTCAAGCTCGCGTTCGAGACTCTGCTCAGCCCGCTCGCGCACGCCTTCAGACCGCAATTGGTGCTGGTCTCCGCCGGTTACGACCCGCAGGAGGGCGATCCCCTCGGGGGTCTGCGCTTCTCGCAGAACGCGTTCCAGTGGATGTCGGCCTACCTGGCCGGCTTCTGCCTCGAGCAGGGAGTGCCGGGCCCGGTGTTCTTCCTCGAGGGCGGGTACGTGCCCGAGATGATGGCCGCCTCGGTGGCCGCCACTCTCAGGGGCATGTCGGGCGAGCGGCCCGACTTCGATCCGGCGGTCTCGCCCGACGAGCGTGCCGATGTGCGCGAGGCTCTCGAAGAGGTCAAGCCCTACTGGAGGTCCGCCTTCTAGGGAGACCGATGCGGCATGGAATCTGCGGGCTGATTCTCTCTTGGCGCTCAAGTCGGCACGGCTTTCCACCGACATACTGTTAGGAGACAAGTCAGAATCGCAGATCCGGGGAGGGTCTGACGCTGCATGAAGACCATCGATGAGCTGCTACGCAAGGTCACGGAGCTCGGAGCTTCCGACTTGCACATCAAGGTCGGCAGCCCACCAATGATCCGTCTCGACGGGGAGTTGGAGAGCCTCGACGAGCCTCCCTGCACGCCCGACGATACCAAGGACTATGCTGCCTCGCTCATGAGCGAGAAGCAGATACGCCGTTTCAGCGAGACCAACGAGATCGACTTCGCCTACAGCGCCGCTCAGGTCGGGCGTTACAGGGTGAACGTGTACCGGCAGCGCGGTACTATCTCCATCGCCATGCGCCAGGTGGTCACCCGGGTGCCAGATTTCCACGAACTGAACCTCCCGCCGATAGTCCAGAAGCTGGCGCTCGAGCCGCGAGGGATGGTCTTGGTCACCGGCACGACGGGCTCGGGAAAGACCACGACCTTGGCGGCCATGATCGACCACATCAACCGCCAGTTGCGCAAACACATAGTCACCGTCGAGGATCCGATCGAGATCCTGCATCGCGACCACCGTTGCATCGTGAATCAGCGCGAGGTCGGTCTCGATACAGAGAACTACGGCAGCGCGCTCAAGTACGTTCTCCGCCAAGACCCCGACATCATCTTCATCGGCGAGATGCGCGACCAGGAGACCGTGCGCACGGCGCTCACAGCCGCGCAGACGGGCCACTTCGTGCTCAGCACCCTGCACACCATCGACGCCACCGAGACGGTCAACCGCATCATCGACTTCTTTCCGCTCTACCAGCAGAAGCAGGTACGCATCATGCTCGCCGGATCGCTGCGCGGCATCGTCTCGCAGCGACTTATCGTCAAGGCCGATGGCACCGGCCGCGTGCCCGCGGTCGAGGTCATGGTGATGACGGGCCGCGTCCGCGACCTCATCCTCGACCCGGCGCAGACCCACAACATGAAGACCGCCATCCAGGAGGGCGACTTCTACGGCATGCAGACGTTCGATCAGAGCCTGCTCAGTCTCTTCGAGAAGGGTCTCATCAGCATGTACGACGCACAGCTCGTAGCAAGCAACCCGCACGACTTCAGACTTCTCGTGCAGGCGCACGGGCACGAGATCCCAGTCAACGACTAGGTTCTATCCCCCGATCGTGTGGTTCGAGCCGGTCTCTTGGTCGCTCGCGTCTCGCGGCCGCCCGGCGGAGAGGGAGGCTTCTTCTCTCGCGCGAGCCCTCCCGGCTTCTCCTTGACGCGAAACCCGATCAGCCAGTTGATGACCCCACCCAGCGTCGCGAGGAACATGGCGGCGACGAGCACCCACGCGGGATTCGTGGTCTCGACATGAGCGCCGGTCCAGACGAAGGCTTGGATCACCAGCGTGTTCACCAGCAGCGCGAACAGAGCTACGACCATGGCGCGGTATGGCCGGGAGCGCAGCCTATGCAGCGGGCGTATCAAGCTGTCGAACAGAGCCAGGAAGATGGCGAGAACCACCGCGGCCCAGACAGCCTGAAGCCGGAACCGAGGGGCTACTAGTGAGTCGAGCAGGTAGAGGGCAAGGTAGAACGCGAGGGAGTTCGCGATCCAGCGGAGCATGAACTTCATCGAGCGGCCTCCGGCGCGCGGTCGCGCTGCGACGCGGGAATCGGGCCTCGATCGCCCGCATGGCGCGCGGCGAGCACGGAAGCCAGTTCGCGGACTCTCTTTCGGGCGGTCGGGGGTTGTTCGAGCACCGCTTCGCCGAGGTAACCGACGATGTGCTGCGCCATCCAGCGCTCGTCGAGATAGGGGATTCGGGCCTCGCACGTGCCGTTGTCGAGCCGCGCGCAGGGCATGCCCTCTTCGACCAAGTACGTCAGCCAGCGGGGCGCGAAGCTGACGACTGCCCATCCGGCCGCGTCATCGGGGGCGAAGGCCTGGCCGCTGCGCCGCCGGGCGAGGTCCACCTCAGGGCGAGGCGCGAACGCTGTGCCCGTTGAATGTACGCTCCGAACGCGTTCCAGCTTGAAGGTACGTTGCTCCATGGCTTTAAGGCAGAAGGCCTCGAGGTACCAGCCCGCGGGCGAGCGGAACAGCAGGTAGGGCTCGACCTCACGCGTGGTGAGCTCCTGCCGTGACGATGTGTAGTACTCGAGCGACACGACGGCATGGTCGCGTATGGCGCGGTTGAGCACCTCGACCGTCTCCGCGGCGGGCGGCAGCACCTCGTCGAGGACCACAACGCCACCAGGCCGGTCGTCGCCCACGAGGGCCATCACCTTCTGTCGCACCGAGGCGAGCGACTCGAGCCCTTCGAGGGCGAAGGTGTCGCCGAGGAGGTCGAGCGCCAGGAGGAGAGCCCGGGCCATCACGGGGGATAGGCGGGCGGCCTGAGCGAACGTCTCGGCCATGACGTCGCGCACGATCTGCACGCCCTCATCCTGGGCCTCGGCCATGAGCACGTAGGTTCCGCCACCGAAGTTCACGAGGTTGATGAGCGAAAGGTCGGTCTCCACCTCCGCCCGGCTGAGACCCAGGTCTGCCTCCAGCGTCTTCCAGGTCACGAGTGCGGGCCGGTCCTCGTCGACCAGGTACTGCACGAGCGCAATGGCTCGAGCGAGATGCTCGGGGGCCACAGGGGCGGCCTTTGCGGCGTCGCGGCGTTTGGGACGGACCGGCCGCTTCTCCGGAGGTGGCCCGGCGCCGGCCCGGCCTGGCCCTTCGTGCGCCAGTGCGATGTCACACAGGGCCTTCTCGATGCGGGTGCGCAGTTCGGGCGGCGCCAGGAGTTCGCCCGACGCGCCCAGGCCGACGACCCAAGAGAGAAGAACGAACTCGTCGGCGTACGGGATCTCGAAGATGGTGCCTCCGCGGTCGTCCTCACCCAGCGCGCGCACATGTGGCTCGAGCCTTCCGGCCCACCAGGCAAGCTCCTCACCCACCCTGATCGTCGCCACTCCCTGAATTGGGCCGATCAGCCAGGGTGGGCGGGCGCGATAGTGGTCGGGATCGTAGTCGGCGGGTATCGAGAAATCGCGACCCTTCTCACCGACGAAATGCACCGGGCCCTGGATCCTACCCACCCGGAAGGTGCGGATTGCCCCCCGGGCGTGATCGTGCCCGATCGCGTACCAGCGGCCGTGCAGCAGAAACAGGCTGTACGGGTCGAGCGTGCGTTCGAGCGGCGTGACGTCGCCCGACGGATACGTGAACCGCACCGTCTTGCCTCGGGTCACAGCTTCCTCGAGGCGGGAGAGCTGTTTTCCGGCGCGCTCGGCGTCCTCGTCGGCGGCGAGCGCTATGGGGAGGGGTCCGAGGTCGCCGGCCACCACGTCGTGGCGGCCCCCGAGAATCGCCGTGAGGGCGAGGCGTAGTGGACGGGCATAGGCGAAGCGTCCCTCCAACGCCGCGAGGCTGACCGCGAGAGCGCGGCATTCGGGCTCGGTGAAGGTGACTTCGGGCAGACGGAATTCCTGCTCCGATAGGTAGTAGAGTTGGGCATCGCCGGTCTCGGTCTCGTCGGCGACTGCGCTGACCTCGATGCCTATCTTGGCGAGATCCGCACGGTCGGCGAAGAAGCGCCGGGCGAAGGTGTCGTCGGACATCTCAGCGTAACCCTCCACGGAGTCCTGCACCTCGCGCGCCGTAACGGGCCTGCGCCGGTTGAGCAGGAACGAAAGCAGGGAGAGTTGGCGTATGAGCTTGTCTTCGTCGCGTGCCATGCGCTAAGACTAGCGCACCCCGGCCTCGCCGATAACCCGGCATCCGTCCGAAGGGCCATCTACAATGTGAGAAGACATGTGCGCTGACAGGGAGATAGGTCTTACACTCGTTTTCGGACCGGCCAATTCGGGCAAATTGGGCCTCGTACTCGATTGGTGGCGTGAGCGGTTGGGCGAGCACGCGGTCGTGGTCACGCCAACGGGTCCCGACGCGCGCGAATTGACAGCCGAGATGGTGGGCCGCGAGGGTGGGCTGGTGCAACAGGCGCCGGCCCTGACGTTCGACGGGTTGGTGCAGTTGCTGGTGGGCCGCTCGCTCCGATACGCCACGGAGCTGGAGCGCTTCCTCATGGTTTCGCGCGTGCTGGCCGAGACGCCGACTCGCGCTCTTCAGACGGCGGCACGGCTGCCGGGGGTCGTTTCCGCCCTGGGTGCGCTCCTACAGCAACTGGGCGAGAGCGGCAGGCCGTCCGAGGAAATCGACAGCATTCTTGCCCGCTGGGCCGCGGCCGATCTCGCGGAAGAAGCGATTGCCGAAGACGTGCGCCGGTTGGCGCGTGCGTACGATGAGACGTGCTCGCGCTTGGGCCGGTGCGACAGGTCGGCGACGGTCCGTGAGGCCACAGAGGCGGTCAGCGCGGGCGGTGGACGCGGCGGCGGGCCCGGTTGGTGCCGGCCGGTCGCTCTCTATGGGTTCACGTCATTCACACCGGGCCAGCGCTCGCTCATCGAAGCATTGGCGAGGCGGACCGAGGTCTTGGTCGCCTTCACGTACGACGGCGCCCGCGAGGTCAATCTCTCTACGCCGGCCGAGATCGCCTGGTGGCGCTCCAGGGCTTCCGCCGAGACCTGGGTCACATCGAGCGGCAGAGCCTACGAGTCGGCGGCAGTCGAGTATCTCGAGCGGTACTTCATGAGCGACGAGCAGCGGAGCGAGCCACCGGAGTCGCGGCCCGGCGAAGGAGTCCGGTTCATGAAGGCGGCGGGGCGGCGTGCCGAAGCCGAATCGGCGGCCGAGCAGATCGCCGAACTCATGCGCGCGGGCGTCGAGGGACGCGAGATCGCGGTCGTCGTACGGAGCGTATCGACTTGGAGCCGGTTGCTCCCAAGGGTCTTCGATTCCTGTTCTATCCCGTACTCCCTCGATCATCGACCGTCTCTCAGGCAGACCGGGTTGGGGCACGCTTTTATCAGTGCGGTCAGGGGGGTCTTCTGCGACGACGCCCGAGCCGTGCTCGCCTATCTGCGGAGTCCGTACAGCGGCTTGTCGCTCGACAGGGTGTCCGACCTCGAGGTGCGCTACCGTCGGGGTGCCTCCAAGGGCGCCCGGGTTTTGGCGGAGGGAGCCGCCGCGGCCGGTCTTCAAACCGTCGGTTCTCTATGGGGCATGAGTGCCTCAGACGGACTGCTCGATCCGGTGGCCGCGCGAGGGGTCGTCCTCGGCATGTTGGTCGCGGCCTCCGCCGGAGTGTTGCCTACGAGTCTCGACCTCGAAGAAGATGCCCGCGCCTTCCGGGCTCTCGATGGCGCCCTTCAGGCGCTCTCCGAGCTGGCCGGCGCCGGCGCGACCGTGGGCGGAGCGCACACGCTGGTCGACTACCGCACGGTTCTGGCCGGTCTCGGCTCGGTGCGCGTCGCTCCGCCGCGGGACGACGCGGCCGCTGTGCACGTTCTGAGCGTACAGCGGGCGCGCGCCCGGCGGTTTCCGGTGGTCTTCGTACTGGGCTTGGTCGAAGGCGAATTCCCGGCGCGCGCCGAGCGGCCTTCACTGCTCACGCCCGCGCAACGCTCGCGGCTCGATCGTCTCGGTGGGGGGCTATTCGCGGAAGAGGCCGACGACGAGGCGGCTCTCTTTGTCAGCGCCTTGTCGCGGGCCTCGCGGCTCTTGTACCTCAGCGCGCGAGACGCTGAAGACGACGGTTCCGAGGCCACTCCATCACATTTTTGGACGTGGGCGAGAGACCTCCTGGAGGCGGGCGAGAGTGAACTCCTGTGCCGTACGCTGGGCGATCAGGCCTTCAGTCTTAGAACGGCTCCGACCGTGCGTCACTACGAACGCGCGTGCGCGGTGGCGGGTCTGGGTATCGATCGCGCCGGCGCGGGTCCCGTCAGGAGCATCCCCTCCTGGGAGTGTGCGCGCGCGGCCCTCTCGGACCCGGACGTGCTTGCCGAGTTGTCTGCGACCCAGCGTTTCAGCCCGTCGGGGCTCGAGTCCTATGCGAAGTGCCCTTTCGTGTGGTTCGTGCAGAAGACCGTAGGCGCCGAGGAGTTGGAAGTCGAACTCGACGGCCGTCAGATCGGCCAGCTTCTCCACAGCGCTCTCCGAAGCATCTACCAGGAGTTGGAGTCACTGGGTCTCCTGCCCTTGCGGGGCGACGGGGTTAGCGCGGCGCGGCGCGTCGCCGAAGGTGTCATCGAGACACTCGTGGGCGGCGCTGAGTGTCCCGGGTCGGTGGCTGAGCGGCGTCTGGCGGGGTGGCAGCTTGGCCGCATGACCGGCAATCTCTTCGACATGGAGATCGCCGCCGATTGGTCTCTCGTCCCGCACGAGTACGAGGTCTGGGTGGGCGGCCGCCATGGAGTCGACCTGGGTGGCTTCAGAGTGCACGGGCGTGTCGATCGGGTCGACGCCAGCGGCGACCGGCGCGGTTTGTTCGTCATCGACTACAAGAGTGGCAACATCCCCTCCGCTTCGGCGATCGGCAGTGAAGGCGGGCTGCAACTGCCGCTCTATCTCATGGCCATGGCGGCCGAGCGCCCGAAAAGCGCGCTACTGGGCGGCGCGTACCTGGCGCTCTCCGACAAGAAACGCTCGGGCATCGCCGTCGAAGGGTCCGAGCAGTTCCTCGGTGAGGCCATACGGGGCTGTCGCGTGCTCGACCAGACGGCCATGGACGAACTGCTGCAGAAGACCCTCGATATCAGCAGGAGCGCGGTCGAGGGCATCCGCAACGGAGTCATAGCGCCTCGCGACGATCGCTCCTGCCCGCCGTGGTGCGAGCTGGGCCCGGCGTGCCGCGCCCGAAGAGGGGGGTATCGGCCGTGATGGAGAAAATGGGTCTCTCGCCGCTCCAGCGGGCGCCGGTGCTCGACGATCGGTCTCCCTTGCTGGTCTCCGCCGGGGCCGGCAGCGGCAAGACCAGGCTGCTCGTGGCCTACTTCGTACGCGCGCTCACCGACGAAGGTCTCGCGCCCGAGCAGCTCGTGGCGGTGACCTTCACGCGCAAGGCCGCGGCCGAACTTGTGGCCCGCATCCGCACGGCCCTCGAGGAGTCAGGGAGGGCCGATCTGGCTCGAACCCTCGACAGGACGACGATCGGCACGATCCACAGCCTCTGCAGCCGGTTGGTACATGAGAGAGCCCTTCAGATCGATACCGACCCGGCCGCGGCCGTTCTCGAGGCCGATGCGGCCTCCGTCCTCAAGGAGAGGATCAGCCGCCAGGTGTGGGATTCGGTGGCCGAGCGTTCGGATCAGGAGCACCTAGGGGTGCTCGCTCTCTGGGGCGCGAAGCTGCGTAAGCAGATCGTCCCGCTCTACGACCGTCTACGTGGCTTGGGTGTCGAGCGTCCACAGGTGGTCGTCAGCGGACAACCCGAAGCAGGCCGAGCCCCGCTCGGTGGCCTCGCGGTCGACGCGGCCGCTGCTGAACTCACCCAGGCCGTCCGGGCCGCGCTCGCCGCCGCCGCCGAGGCCCCCCGCATCACGGCGACACTTCGCAAGGACCTCGATTCGTTGGAGAGGTGCCTCGATTGGTTGGGCGCGTCGCTGACCCTCGAGCAGCGCGCGATGGCGCTCGACGACACGGCGGATTTCTTTCCCAGCAGGAAGACCTCTTCAGCCGAGCCCTACTTCCGGCCCGTGCGGCTCATGCTCACACGGTATCGCGAGACGTTGGCCCGGTTGCGCCTGTGGCCTCTCGTCGAAGTCATGAACCTGCTGCTGGCGGAGTTTCACGACGCGTATGAAGCCCACAAGCTCGAGAAAGGGTTGCTCGACTTCGCCGATCTCGAATTGCGTGCCCATCGGCTCGTGGCGGCCGTTGTGGCCGACGCCGGCGGCATCCTGCCGCCGGCGTCGCGTCTGCTGATCGACGAGTTCCAAGATACGAATGCTTTGCAGTACAGCATCCTGAGCGGTCTGGGGGCGTCGCGACTGCTCATGGTAGGCGACGCGCGTCAGAGCATCTATCGCTTCCGGGGCGCCGACGTCGGCGTGTTCCGGGGGCGCGAGTCGGAGCTCGATCCGCCCAGACCAGGCGAGTCGCACGGCCGGGTGCACCGTCTCGACGTCAACTATCGCAGCCGGCCCGAAGTCCTCGCCTTTGTCAACGCGCTGTTTGCGCACGAGTCGTTCTTCGGCGACAGATTCGTGCCGCTGAGGGAGCCCGATGGCCATGGCGACAATCAGTTGAGGCGGTCGGACGGGGTGCCGGTCGACAGCTCCGGGGGCGACCCCCGTAGTACGTCGTCGGACGATGCGCCTCGAGCCAATGGTGTGCCCGCGGTGGAGGTGGTGGTAGTCGAGCGCTGCCAAGGGGGTGACGACGCGACGGTCGCCGAGCCGGCGCAGGAGGCGGAGGCGAAGGAGGTCGCCCTGCGCGTCCGTAGACTGATCGACGAAGAGGGGTGGACGCAACGTGAGATCACCATCCTGATTCCGGCGCAGACGCACGTAGAGGCATACCAGCGGGCTCTCGTCTCTCGGGGTATCGATGTCTACGTCGTTGGCGGCAAAGGCTACTACAGCCAGGAGGAGGTGTCCGACGTCATCGCCCTGCTCCGTCTGCTGGTGAACCCGCACGACGACCTAGCTCTCGTCGCAGCGCTCAGGTCACCTCTGGTGGGCATCTCCGACGACGGGCTGTACCTTCTGGGCCGAGAGGGCCGCAGAACGCGGATCTCCCTGTGGGAGGCGGTCCGCAACGACGGTCAGTCGCTGCTCCGGTCCGACGACGCGAGGCGGCTCGGGCAGTTCACCGAGCGTCTCCTCGCCCTGCGCGCACGGGTCGGCCGGCCGGGCATCGCCGGCCTGATCGACGAGGCGATCAGTTCGAGCGACTACGATCTTTGCCTGCTGGCGCTCGGGCATGGCAGGCGCCGTTTCGCCAACATCCGCAAGATGATGCGCATGGCCAGCGATTTCGAGGCCCTGGAGGGTCCCGATCTCGCCGGGTTCGTCGAACTCGTCGAATCCATGGACGATCTCAGTGACCGCGAAGGCAGTGCTCCGATCCTCGCCGAGGGCGAGGACGTCGTGCGCATCATGACTGTCCATCAGGCCAAAGGCCTCGAGTTTCCGGTCGTTCTGTTGGCCGCGCTTGGCTCCGATGTCCGCACCAGTGATGCAGCCGACTTCATGGTCGCCGACGACGGCCGCGCCGGCGTATTCCTGAGGGGTTCGGCGCGTGATCGCTACGAAGACCAGGATCTCAGCCTGGGGCCGGCCGCTGATGTGCTCGAGAGCGAACGAGCCAAAGAGCGCGAAGAAGATATACGGCTGCTCTACGTCGCCATGACCAGGGCCGAGAAGAGGCTGATCCTCGTCGGTGCGAAACCCAGCGCCGGCGCCATGGAGAAATCGCGCATCGGTAGGGTGCTTCACGCGCTCGATATCGACACGATGCCCGCAGCGGGGAGTGAGGCGTCTCTGCCCGATCTCGACGCTGTGATCGTGGCCCCCGCCTGCTTGCGACCAGAAGAGACCGGCCAGACGCTCCGTCCGGGTCGCCATCTTCCCGCCGTCCCCCCGCCCGCCTCTTTGCCGGATGAATTAGCGCCGTTTCCGCAGTTCATGGAGACGGATCACCGCGCCCGGGGGCCGCGTCGCATAAGTTTCTCCACGCTTGCCGCCTACCGTCGCTGCCCCCGCGGGTACTACCTCGAGAGGCTGCTGGGCCTCGATCTCGGAGCGGCCGGCTCGGCGGCGCACTCGGGTACGGGAGCCCTGGTGGCGGGCGGTTCCGAAGTCGACGCCGATATCGAGCCGGCCATCGCCGAGTTGGTGCTCGACGAGCACGAACTCCGGGCGGGCCAGGAGATCGGTCTGGCCGTTCACGCGCTTCTGGAACGGCTTCCCGTCGGACTCGGCTGCCCTTCGGCGGATCTGACACACGAACTGGCGGCCGCGTGGCTCGAGGAGACCGGCGTCGTGCTACGAGACGCCGATCTCCAGACCGTCGTCCGCCTGACCCGGGCCTTCTGGGAGTCCCCATTCGCGGGAGTGCGCGACGTGAGCGACGCGGCCAAAGAGGCGCCGTTTCTCTTCGTCCAGGGAGGTTGGGTGGTGTCTGGAGTCATGGATCTCCTGCATCGCCACGACGGTCTTTGGCACATCGTCGACTACAAGACCAACGCGCTCGCTGGGCGGACTCCCGCGCAGATGGCCGCGAACTACGAGCTGCAGGCAGTGGTCTATTGCTTGGCGGCGCTCCGCAGTGGTGCCCGGACTGCGCGGATGGACTTTGTGTTCCTCGAGCAACCTGGAACACCCGTGACGTTCGAGTACTCACTAGAGAGCGTCGCCGGTCTCGCCGAGATCATCGATGCAGAGCTCATCGGGCTCGAGCAGAACCGGTTCGACCGGGCTCCTGGGAAGCAGTGCGACGAATGTGCGGTGCACGAAGTGTGCGAGATCATGGCTCCAGGGTCCCCGGATGGTATACAATAGGCCCCCTTGGAGACAGGGCGGCATCTGTCTTCGGCGGGGTGTAGCGCAGCCTGGTAGCGCGCATCGTTCGGGACGATGAGGTCCCGGGTTCAAATCCCGGCACCCCGACCATTTCCTTCCCGGCTATTCCCCCAGGTAGATGACCACGAGCACGTGAGTGCCGGCGTCGTCTGGGGCGGTCCACCCCGGGGGCAGGTGTCCGGAGTCGGCCACCACCGTCGAGGTGGTGAAGGAGTACTTGGTGACCGCCGGCTGCGGTGTTCTCTGTGCCGATAGCTCGGGCAGTTCGGCCTTTCTCTCCCGCAACGTATCCCCATAGTTGGTCTTCCACTGAGAGGCCGGCAGCGCAATCGGCTCCAAGGCCAAGTTGAGCGTCAACTCCAGCGAGGAACCGATCGACTGAAGGAGTTCCACGAGCGCTGTGGCGTCCTTCTTGAGGACGAACGCGGCGAAAGTCGCTCCGTCGAGTGCCAAGTCGCCCAGCACAGGTTTCAGGCCGGTGAGCATGGTGATCTGCTCGGTCAGGGCGGTGGCGGTCTCACCGGGTCCGGCGGCCGGGGGCGTGCCGATGGACTGGTAGACGAAATAGACGGGAGTGCTGGCTGCCTGCAGTTGGGCCACCATGGTCTTCTTGTCTTGGCCCGGGTCGGCATACGTTGCCGCGGGAACGGCCGTAGTCGTGGGCCCGGCTGCCCCGGCCCCGACTGCGCCATCGTCGGCAGTGGCGCTTTCGGTCGCTGCAGCGGTGGCGGCCACTGTCGCGCCCGGAGCCGCCGTCGTGGGTGCTGCCGCGGCGAGATCGCCTTCGCCTCGCGCGGCGGAGGTCGACTGCCCGGAGCCGGCGGTCGTTGTGATCGCGGCCATTTCATTGAGTCCACCCGACCGCAACACGCCGACACTGATCATTATCGCGAAGAAGGCGACTACCGCCGCTGTGACCGGGATCCAGGGCTTATATCTGCGGCGCCATGTCGACCAGCGGGACCGTGAGGTTGCAGGGACGAGCGGCCTGCTCAGCTCGGGCGGAAAGAGGATATCGCCGATGGTCTCGTCCTCGAGCCTTGGGGGCGCGTCGTCGAGGGCGACCAAGCGCAGCACGTTGCAGACGCCCCGCTGTACGCCGAGGCGAGCGGCACACGATGAGCAGGAGTCGATATGTGCCTCGACGGCGGCCTTGTTCATGGCGTCGATGGAACCGTCTAGGTAGTCGATCGCCAGTTCTTCCCAGTCATCTACGTGCCCCGATACGGCACGGGCTGCGGAACTGCTTCGATCTGGGTGCTTGCTTCCTGCCATCACACTTCTTCCTCGGTGAGCTTCGGTGGTGTGACGCCACCGATTGCATCTAAGTTCCTGCCCGGCGAGCCCTCAGCGCCTCGGGAGGCGGACCCGTTCATGTCGTACCCGGCCTCGGCGAGAGCGGTTGCCAGCGCCTCTCGAGCCCGGAAGATGCGTGACTTGATGGTGCCTTCCTGAACACCCAGGATGTCGGCGGCCTCGTTGTAGGGGAAACCGAGGAGGTCGCAGAGGACCACCGCGAACCTGAAGCCCTCGTTCAGCGACATCAGGGCCTTGCGAACCGGGTCCGACAGTCCATCGACCGCGGGATCGATACCTTCGCGTCCTGACCCCACGACCGAGCCGGCCCCAGTCGGAGATGAGAGATCGTCGAGAATGTCCGAATCCATGGGTTCCGGACGATGCCGGCGCAAGTGGTCGTAGGCCGCGTTGACGACGATGCGGTGCAGCCAAGTGCCGAACCGGGCTTCGCCCTTGAACGAGTCGAGATTGCGGAAGGCCTTTACGAACGCTTCTTGGGTGACGTCGGCGGCATCCCACGAGTTACCCAGGGTGCGGAGGGCCAAATTGTACGCGCGGCGCTCGTGGCGGCGGTACAGGTCGGTCAGCGCGCCTTCGTCGCCCGTCCGCGCGCGCTCCACCAGCGCAACGTCGAGGTCGGCCTGACCATCGTGCGCATGCTCGACTAGCCCCAGTATTCGCTTTCCTTCCACTCGGTCGCGGGCGGTTTCTGCTGCCATTCTAACAGTGAAGAGTGTGGTAACGTCCAGGACCCGGGCAGTCGGAACACAAGGGGTGGTGATCGACGATGGACGAACAGATAACCGGCGAGGAAAGCGCAGCTACGAAGGCCGAAGATGCCGATATGCGCCTCTTGGAGGAGGAGATCCGCAATCTGCCGGTGGCCGACCACGTGCTCTACATGATGCACTCGTTGTCGGCGCTCGCGGTGGGCCGTCTGGGCCTGAGTGGTGAAGCGCAGCCTGAGAGAGACCTCGACCAGGCGCGACTGGCGATCGATGCCTTCAAAGCCCTTCTCGAGGTCGTCGAGGGTGTGAGAATCGCCGACGCCGCGGCCCACAGGGGGATGCTGTCGCAGTTGCAGCTCGCGTATGTGGCGGCGCTCGACGATCGTGGCGCAGGAGCGGGTCCCGACGAAGCGACGCACGACGCCGAGGCGCCTCCGGCGTAGCATCGGTGGCGCGGCCGCGCTCGGCGGCCATGGTACCTTTTACACGTTCTCGACGTCGACGGCGCGAGGGTGGACTCGCGTCCGCGTGCCGTGTAGCCCCAAAGGAGGAGCATGTCCGTTCAAATAGGCATCATCGGGGGTAGTGGGCTCTATGACATGGAGGAGCTCAGCGACCGCGAGGAAGTCCGGCTCACGACGCCGTTCGGGGACCCCAGCGGGCCGTACTTGACCGGGACTCTACGTGGACGCCGGGTGGCGTTCCTTGCCAGGCACGGCGCCGGTCATCGCCTCTCGCCGTCCGAGCTCAACTTCCGCGCCAACATCTACGGGTTCAAACTCCTCGGAGTCGAGCGGCTCTTCTCGGCGAGTGCCGTCGGAAGCTTCAAAGAAGAACTCCCGCCTCTCGACGTGGTCGTTCCCGACCAGTTCTTCGATCGCACGCAGGGCCGCGCGGGCACCTTCTTCGGCAACGGGCTGGTAGCGCACGTCTCCTTCGCGCATCCTGTATGTCCCGACCTGGCGGATATCGCATACGAGTCGGCGCTGTCGGTGGGGGCCAACGCGCACAGAGGCGGCACGTACGTGTGCATGGAAGGTCCCCAATTCTCCACGCTCGCCGAGTCGCGCATGTACAAGAGCTGGGGGATGGACGTGATCGGCATGACCAATCTGCAGGAGGCGAAGCTGGCGCGCGAAGCCGAGATCTGCTACACGACCGTGGCGCTCGTCACCGACTACGACTGCTGGCACCCCGAGGCCGACCACGTGACCGTCGACATGATCGTCGGCAATCTGAGCCGCAACGCCGAAGTGGCCAAGGCGCTCATCGCCGAGGCCGTCGGCCGCGTTCCCCTGGGCGAGCGGGGTTGTCTCTGCGCAGACGCGCTGGCTACAGCCATCATCACGAACCCGGCCGCGATCCCCGATGGTGTCAAGCGCGACCTTGCTCCTATCATCAGTAAGTACGTCAAGTGAGGCCGGTGTGAATCCCATACTCGCTGTCGGCTCGGTAGCGTTCGACACCATCATCAACCCATTCGGCGAAGCGCCCCGCGTCGTCGGTGGGTCGGCCACCTACTTCTCCATAGCCGCTTCGTTCTTCACCGATGTACGGCTGGTCGCGGTCGTGGGTGAAGACTTCGCCGGCCGCGGCGCTCAGCTCTTTGGCGGGAGGCGCGTAGATCTCAGTGGTTTGCAGACCGTGCCCGGCGAGACCTTTCGCTGGAAGGGCGAGTACGGGTTCGACCTCAACAGCCGCGAGACCATCTATACGAAGCTCAACGTGTTCGAGCAGTTCCATCCGGCCATCCCCGAGGTCTACCGGTCGTCGCCCATCGTGTTTCTGGGCAACATCCATCCTCAACTGCAACTCGAGGTGCTCGACCAGGTCGATGCGCCCCGGCTCGTGGCCGCGGATACCATGAATCTATGGATCGAGACGACTCCCAACGAACTGCGCGAAGTGCTGAAGAGGGTCGACGTACTCATCGTCAACGACTCGGAGGCCAGAGAACTGTCGCGCGAGGCCAACCTAGTGAAGGCCGCTCGGGCGATCAGAGCAATGGGGCCGAAGACAGTCGTCATCAAGAGGGGGGAGCACGGCGTGCTCATGACCCGCGCCGGTGACGGCGAGTTCTTCGCCGCACCCGCCATGCCGCTCGAAGAGGTGTTCGACCCTACCGGAGCCGGTGACACGTTCGCGGGGGGCTTCGTCGGCTCGCTCGCCGCCTGTCTCGCTATCGACGACTCGGCCATGGCCCGGGCGATCATCTATGGCAGCACGCTCGCGTCGTTCGCGGTCGAGGATTTTGGTCTCGATCGTCTGCTGACGTTGACCGATGACGAGATACGCAACCGCTTCGGACGCTTCAAGCGGCTGACGCACTTCGAACTCGACTGACTCGCGCGGGCTTCGCGCCGCGGCCGGGGACTCGCCCCGGCTGTCCTGCCCGTCAGTCGCCGGTGGGCGCCGACTCGGGTGCCGCCGTCTCGGCGGCCCGGATCTCGTCAGTCGCGGCGGCCGTCTGCTCAGCCGCCGGAGCCGTCTTTGCAGCCGCGGGGCGCGGCGCTCGGGGGGCCCGAGGTTTGGCCGGGGCTTTTGCCTTGACGGGCTGGCTCTCACCGCCGTCGCTCGCCGGGCGCTCCTGACCGGCGTGCTCGGCGGCCGGGGCTTCCGGACTGACCGGCTCCGTCGCGACGAGCGTCGCGACGACAGGTGCCGCTGCCGGCGGCGCCGATTCGACAGGTCTGGGTGCGACGGCTGCCGGCCTCGTGGCGACCGGTTTCGCGGCCGGAGCGGAGGGCGGGGGAGTCTCGGCGCGGCCTGGAGTCTCAGCAATCCGCGGAGTCTCAGCGGTCCGCGGGGCTTCGGGGGGAGCGTCGGTCTCGGCGGGGCTCTCCTTGCCGGTCGGGTATGTCACGATGATCTTGCCGCCGTCGCGCGAGATGGCCGTGTTCTGAAGATGGCCCAAGATCAGCGACTTGCGGGTCTCGTCGGGCTCGCCCGCCAACAGCACGTCCATCGCCAAGACGCTGCCATAGAGCTGCTCGACGAGGCGGATAGACTCGTCCTGATTCAACTGCAGCGGGTTGAGCAGGCTGGCCACCTTGGAGAGGATAGCCTTCAGGGCCGTGAGCGAGTCGCCCTCCTGCGCATCGTCGCCGAGACGGCGCTGCTGCTCGTCGTCAGGTTGGCTGTCTCGCCGGTCGCGTCCACGATCGCCGTCGCGTCCACGATCGCCGCGATCTCCGTCTCGACCTCTGTCCCCATCACGACCCCGTTTACTCATGGCCGCATCCTCTCGGTTATTTGCTGGTAGAACTTCACCGACTCCGCGACGCCATCGATCAGGTCCACCTTCCATTTCCAGCCCAGTTCACGTTCGACCTTGGATGCGTCCAAGGCGATGTGCTCGACCTCGCCCGGCCTGACCGGCTGGTACAGGGGCTCGATCTGCGTGCCGACCGTCTCTTGCACCGTCTCGAAGACCTCGAGATCGCTCACCTCGATGCCGCGCCCGAGGTTGTAGGTGCCGGTCGTATGACTGCTCAGAGCGAGGATATTCGCATCGACGATATCCGATACGTAGCAGTAGTCCCGGGTCTTGCTACCGTCGCCGAAGATAGTCGGCTGGCGGCCGGTCAGCAATTGTAGCGAAAAGATGGCGACGACGCCCGCCTCACCGTGGGGGTCCTGACGTGGCCCGTAGACGTTCGGGTAGCGGAGCACCACATAGTCGATACCGTGATTCTCGCGGTACGCATAGAGGTACTGCTCGACCGCGTGCTTGCTGACGCCGTACGGCGACACCGGGTCGATGGGATGGCTCTCGTCCGCCGGTAGGTAGCAGGCTTCGCCGTAGAGCGCCCCACCAGTGCTCGAATAGACGACCCGATCCACGTCGTGGCGCACGCAGCACTCGAGGAGGTTGATCGAGCCGGCGATGTTCACAGCGGCGTCGTAGCCGGGATTTCGCACCGATTCGGTGACGTTGGCATGAGCCGCTTCGTGGATCACGACCTCGGGCTTCTCATCTTCGAACACCTTGTCGAGCCCCTTGTCGCGGATATCGATCTCATAGAAGACGGCCTCTGCGGGCAGGTTCTCGCGCTTGCCGGTGGATAGGTTGTCGACGATGGCCACGTGCTGGCCGAGCGACAGGAGGCGATCGCAGATGTGGGAGCCGATGAAGCCCGCGCCTCCGGTGACCAGTATCCTCATATGCTCTCCTTGCCGACTCTCATGGGTCCGTTCCAAGTGTAATGCACAATCCGTCTCAGGGTCAGGGGCTCCCGCCGATACGGTATACTCACGCCACCGGAGCCTAGGGGCGTGCGGTTGTCGGGACGTGGCGCAGCCTGGTAGCGCACCTGCTTTGGGAGCAGGGGGCCGGAGGTTCGAATCCTCTCGTCCCGACCACGATTCGGTGGATGTTTTGATGTGCAGGCGGGTGTAGCTCAGCTGGTAGAGCTCCAGCCTTCCAAGCTGGTTGTCGCGGGTTCGAATCCCGTCGCCCGCTCCTACCCTCCTCGGGCGCCTGTAGCTCAGCTGGATAGAGCAACGGACTTCTAATCCGTGGGTCGCAGGTTCGAATCCTGCCAGGCGCGTTCCGGTGCCATCAGGTCGCTCTCGCCCTCGGGGCGTCAATCTCCCTCGCTATCGCCGCGCTGGCCAGAAGTACTCCTGTAGACAGCAGATGCGATGGGCCATAAGACGACACCGCATCCGCCAACAGGCCCGCGAGGTAGGGCCCGGGGGCCTGCCCGACGCCTATGAAGATGGTCACGAAACCCAGGGAGGCCGGCGATCTTGGCCCCGAAGCGCTCTCCGCACGCTTCTCCGATCAGCCCTGGCAGCCTGAACCCGCCCGAACCGAAGACGATCGCCGCGAGGGTGAGCGCGGCCAGCCTGGGTCTGAGGCCGAATAGCAGAGCCGACGAAGCTTGGAGCGTCAGCGCAAGCGAAATGGCCTTTCCTCGTCCAAAGCGATCGGAAGGGATGCCATACGCCAAACCGAACGCCAGGCTGGCGATGCCCGCGGCGAGGAAGAGGTAGCCGCGGTTTCGCCGCTCAAGCCCAGGTCGCCGGTGAGGCGCCTCTGAAAGAAGGTGACGAAGGTGATGGATCCGAACCCGTAGAGGAAGTAGACCGATCCCAGGTGCCACGCGAACCGGGAGCGGGCGACGGCTCCGAATTCCCGAAATACCACGCCGTTGTCGCGCGCGGATGGCTCGGCCGCATCACGCGGTCTATTGCGGAGGACGAACCCGCCGACCGCTGCCACGCAGGCCGCGATGACCGCGAAGCAACACCAGACGGCGCGCCAGCCGTCGGCGCCGCCTCGATCGATGATCGCCGGAACGAGCGGACCGACGACCACCAGACCCAACGCCGCTCCCGACGAGACGATGGCGCGGTCGCCCCTTTGTATCAGAATCCTCCGGGGAACTGGTCGCAACGACTCCCGGCATGACGGCCCTCAGCGCGACCGGAGTTCGCCGAGCGGGGGTAGAATTCAACGGGACCGAGCGGCCACGCCGGTCCGGACTGCACGAGCTACGTCAGGAGGACACGCGGATGAACGGTTGGGAGATCAAGACGATTCTGCTTGCCTACGACGGTTCGGAGGGGGCGAAGGTCGCATCCGGATTAGCAGGGGCTCTGGCGGTTCAGAATGAGGCGACAGTAGTGGTGGCCACAGCCTTTCACTGGTCGTACTCGCTCGATGTCATGGGGGAGCAGGCCCGGCGCGTCGCCGACGAGGCTGAGGCTACCGCGCAGGCGGCGGTCGAGCGACTACAGGCACAGGGAGTCGACGTGCTGACGGAAGTTCTGGAGGGCCAAGCCGGCGAAGTAGTGCTTCGCGCGGCCGCGGCGCACTCGGCGGATCTTATCGTGGTGGGCCGTCGGGGCCATGGTCCGACCGTCGCGCTGCTACTCGGCTCGGTGTCGGAGTATGTGGTGCGCCGCGCAAAGATGCCTGTTCTCGTGGCGCATTGACCGGGCGGCACCTGGTTTGACATCAACTGCTCGCTCCATCAGAATGGACGCCAGTACCGAACGTCTCGCGTCTTCGCGTGACTCCGAGTGATAACTCCCATAAGGAGGGGATATCCGTGAGATCTAGCATGCTTCACCGCGCCGTCCTGTTGCTTGTCTGCCTCGTAGCCGTAGTCGGGCTCGCTGCCTGCGGGAGCGGGCCGGCCACTGAGACCACGACTACGGCGGCCCCGCCGGCGGAATCTTCCACCACTACCGCTCCGGCCGCGGTAGAGTCGACAACCTCGACGACGGTCGCCACCGGTACGGTGCCCGACCTCGGCGATTTCGAGTTCTCTCTATCGATGCACGACCCCCTTACCTCGAACAATGCTTTGTTCTGGCAGGCCTGGTCGGACAAGATCTTCGAGGCTACAGACGGGCACGTGAAGATAGTGATCTATCCGAGTAGCCAGTTGGCCGCCGCCCCCGACGTGGGTGAGATGGTCGAGACCGGCGGTGTGGATATCGGATGGCTCTTCACTCCGTTCTACAAGGGGCAGTTCCCGTTGACCGAGGTGGCAAGCGTTCCGATGGTCGGCTTCGACAGCGGCACCATGGCCACGAACGTACTGTGGGACCTGCACGACAAGTACCCCGAACTGCAGAAGGAGTGGTCGCGCTACAAGCTCCTCAACATGTATGGCATCCCGGCCTCGATCTTCGGCACCACCGGCAAGCCGGTGACCGCTCCGTCAGATCTCAAGGGTCTCGTGCTCCGCACTCCCGCGGGCCTGGTCACAGAATTGGTCACCAAACTCGGAGCGAGCCCTGTCGTGATGGCTCCGCCTGATATGTATGAGGCTTTGGAGAAGAACAACATCAACGGCTACATCTTCGAGCCGGCCGGCATCCAGAACTTCAAGCTCCAGGAAGTCACCGACTACTACACTCAGCTTCCGATCTACATCGGTATCTTCGGACTCGTGATGAACTGGGACAAGTGGAACGCGCTGCCACCCGAATACCAGGCTGTCATCGAGAGTCTCTCGTACAGGGACGGTTCCCTTGCTGCGTCGGCCGACATGCAGGCCGCCGCTGATAAGGGCCATCAGGCCTTCATCGACGCCGGCGCCGAGTGGGTAACTCCCGACGAAGCGGCCAAGGCCGGCTTCAAGGCCGCGGCCGACGAAGTGGCCAAGATGTGGCCCGCCACGGTAAAGCTCGATGGCTTCGACGCCGCGGCGTACATGGCCGACGCACTCTCGATTCTCGAGAAGTATAGATAGTCTGAGGTAGCTTCTATCTGGCGGCTCCCGGCCGGCTCAGCCGGCCGGGAGCCGCGCGGTTCGACCTCGGCAGACGAGCCCGCCCTCGCGTGGTCGGGCACCCAGGAGGATCCAGCAACCCGTGTCTCCAGCCCTCATCGGCATCATCGGCATCATTGTCTTCTTGATCCTGATATTCCTCGGTATGAATATCGGTCTCGCTCTTCTCATCGTAGGTTTCGTCGGTTACGCGACCATTCTCGACCCCGGCGCCGCGATCGGCATGTTGCGGAAGGTGCCCGCCACCCAGGCGAGTACCTACGCGTTGATTGTCATACCTCTGTTCATCATGATGGGCAATTTCGCGTTCCAGGCGGGAATGTCGAGCAGTCTCTACAAGGCTGGACACGCTTGGCTTGCCCGAGTGCCGGGGAGCCTCGCCGCGTCGACGGTGGCCGCCAGTGCCGGCTTCGGGGCGATATGTGGCTCCTGCGCTGCCACGTGCGCCACGATGGGCACTATCGCTCTGCCCGAGATGCGCAAGTACGGCTACGCCGACAGGCTGTCAACGGGATCGATCGCCTTCGGAGGCACGCTGGGGATCCTGATACCCCCGAGCACGCCGATGATCATCTACTGCATCATGGCGGAGGAGTCGATCGGCAAGCAGTTCATCGCGGGCATCCTGCCGGGCATCATGTTGGCCGTCCTCGGCATCGCCACCATCGCGGTCATGGTGAAGCTCAAGCCGTCGATCGCGCCGACGCCCACGCGTTCCACCTGGCGGGAGAAGTTCATGTCGCTGCGTGGTCTCTGGGGCGTTGTGGTGTTGTTTGGGGCAGTTCTCGGGGGTATGTTCTCGGGCTTCTTCTCGGTAAATCAGGCGGCCGCTGTGGGCGCCTTCCTGGCGATTCTGCTGTGTGTCGTCAATAGGACGCTCAATCGTGCGACTTTCAAGGCGGCCATGAAGGACACCGTCAAGACGTTCTCCATGATGTTCCTGATTGTGATCGGCGCCAGTGTCTTCGCCAGTTTCCTCGCGGTCACCAAGATGCCTCTGGCGCTCGCGGAGGCGCTGCAGTCTGTGGACCTGCCTTTCGGCGTGGTGTTGATCATCATGACGATCATCTACATCATCTTGGGTATGCTCATGGATGAACTCCCCATGATCATGTTGACGGTGCCGATATTCTTGCCGATCGTCGAGAGCTACGGGGTTAATTTCATCTGGTTCGGCATTTACATCATCCTGGTGATGGAACTGGGAGCCATCGCTCCGCCCGTCGGCTTGAACTGCTTCATTATCCAAGGGATAGCCAAAGACATACCGCTTGGCTCGATCTATAAGGGAGCCTTACCGTTCGTTATCACAATACTGGTCGGTATCCTTCTGATCTACTTCTTCCCACAAATCGTCCTCGTGCTTCCGAACTTGCTGTGAAAGGAGTGAGCTGTCCATGCTGAGATTCGGAAGGATCGTGGGCCGGTTCACCCTCGCGGTGAGTCTTGTCAGCTACGCGGGCGTGCTCGCGATCATGTTGCTCAACGTGGCCGACGTGTTTACCACCAAGCTGTTCAAGGCGCCCATTACTGGAGCCTATGAGATTACCGAGGTCCTTCTGCTCTGCACGGTGATGGCCTCGTTCGCCTACGCCCAGTCGCAGAAGTCGCACATCAACATGGGGATGATCCTGAACCGGCTGCCCCGGCGCTTGGCCTTCGCGCTGTTCTCGTTCATGGGAGTTCTCTCTGCCGCTACCGCGGGCGCCGTCGGATACGCCGCTGTGCTCCAGGCGGCTTCTTCGTTGGACCGCAACGCCGTGACCAGCGTTCTGGAGATCCCCCTCTATCCGTTCTACTACGTCGAGGCGATCGCGATGTTCTTCTTCGCGCTCGTGCTTCTCTATGATGCGGTCTTGGCTCTCATCGCGATTCGTAGCGACGAGTACGCCGACATGGTGAAGTCGACCTGGGCGTGACCCGTTCTCGCGGGTCTACGCGCGGCGGTCTCCAAAGCACTTCCGCAACTCCGGCAGCCGGTTGGCCGTCTCGTCGTGGACCTCGCCGGTACGGCGCGTGCAGGTTGCGCGTGTCGCGCCCCGTGTGTCGGTTCTAGAAAATATTTACGCGGAACCTACATCAGAGCGCTCAAAGTCACTAAGATGGTGATTGCGGCGGACATCGCCGCGGCGTAGGTATGTGTCGGAAGACGGAGGGTGGGGCCATGGCTGGACACACGAGATTATTGCCCAGGAAGACGCTTTGGATGCTGTTGGTTCTCGCGCTCGTCGCGGGCGCCTTGATCGTGCCGATCACCGCGTGGGCGGCCGAGCCGTCGGAGCCGTTGGCGGCCGCCGCGGCGCCGCTCGATTCCTCGGCCGCGGCGACGCGGGCCGAGTTCGCGATGCTGGCCGTCACCGGTCTCGCGCTGGCCACGTCGTCGCCTGCTACCCCGACCTTCGTCGACGTACCCTGGAGCAGCCCCTACTATGCCTACGTCGAGGGCGCCCACGCGGCCGGCCTGGTGCAGGGGCTTGGCAACGGCTACTTCGGGCCGGATATGGACGTAGCGCGTCAGCAGGTGGCGACGATACTCGCCCGGTACCTGTCGGCCATGGAACTCCGCGTCTTCGGCTACGTTACCGGTGAGTACGCGACGTACGCGACCCTCGCCGGGTGGTTCGAGGCCGAGGGAACGCAACAACTCGCGGGCTTCGCCGACAGCTTGAGCATCTCAGCCGTCCACCGCCCGGGTGTCGCATACCTTGCCATGCACGACATCGCACTTGGCTCCAACGGATGGTTCAATCCGCTGTCGTCGGTCACGGTAGGACAGTGCGTCGCATTCATCGCGCGTACGGCCGATGTGGCGAAGTCGTTCGTGACGCCGGTCGTCGTGCCTCCGGTCGTGACGTCTGTGCACCCGTCGGCAGGTTCCTATCTGGGCGGGACGAGCGTGCAGATTGTTGGCGGTGGTTTCACGAGCGGCGCCGTCGTGCGCTTCGGCTCGGTTGCGGCCACCAGCGTAGTAGTGAGCAGTCCCACCCTGATCGTGGCGACGAGCCCGGCTGGGGCGGCGGGCAGCACGGTGCAGGTGTCGGTCACCACTGGGTCGGGCACGAGCGTCAACACCCCGGCCGATGATTTCACCTACAGCACCTGGGGGCCGCCGAGCATAACGTCGCTCAGCGCGAGCTTCGGCCGTCCGGGCGATACGATCAACATCTACGGCGCCAACTTCACCGCTGAGGGGCTCCAGGTCTGGTTCGGCGGCCAGCAACTGGCGGCCGGCGGCGTCGCGTACGTGAGTCCGACCCGTCTCACGGTGCTCGTTCCCTACGGCGTTGCGGGTGACACGGTGAGGGTCAAGGTGGTGACGGCCTACGGTTCAAGTCCCAATACTCCGGCCGACGATTTCACCTACTACGCGATCGGTGCTCCGTCGATCACCGGCATTAGCCCGAACTACGGCTGGGAAGGCGATGTGGTTCACATCTACGGCACGAACCTCATACAGTGGGGTACCGATGTCTGGTTCGGCGGCGAGCCGGTTGACTACCACTACGTCACGTACTATGGCTCGACCCACATCGCGGTCGTGGTGCCCGAGGGTGCGGACGGCGCCACCGTGCGGGTCAAGGTGCTCACGGCCTACGGCGTGAGCCCGAACACGCCGGCTGATGACTTCACCTACTACCTGACCGACGACCCGATCGTCGGCGACGTCGTGCCCGACCACGGGTGGACGGGCGACGTTGTGACCATCTACGGCCATAACTTCAGCCCGAATGGTCTTGAAGTGTGGTTTGGCAGCGAGCCGGTGGATAGCGGCGACATCACGTACTTCAGTTCCACGAAGCTGCAGGCGGTCGTGCCCGGGGGCTACTACGACGGACAGACAGTCCGCGTGACGGTCGTGACCGACTACGGCACGAGCGCGAACACGCCGGCCGACGACTTCACATACGTCGGCCCCGAGATCGTCGTCGGCGGCATCGATGTGGTCGAATACTCCCTTGCCGGCGCCGGTGTCTGGGAGGCGGCGGCATCGCACGTTTGGGTCAACAACACGCAGCTGGATTTCCGGATGCGGGTGGTGGACCGGTCCGGCGTTCCCCTCGCAGACGCGAATGTCAGCGCGTACTTCCCATGGTGCTACTGGACCAGGATCGCGCCCCTTGCCGTCCCGTTCTCGGCGCAGTCCGCGGGAGAGCCGCCCCTGGTAACGGTCACCGACCAGGATGGATATCTCTACTGGAGCGCTCTGGGCGGATTCAGCGATTCGACGTACGCGTTCATGCTCGGGCTTCGGCTCCGGTCCGGACCGCTGTTCTATGAGATGCCCGGCCCGACGACCGCGCGTGTCTTCAGCTTCACGTGGTCTGACTAGCCCGCGCTAGACAAACGACTGGGGGCGGCCGGACGGTGGCGTCCGGCCGCCCTTTCTGCGCTCAAATGCGTCTCGAAGCGGCGTTTTGGGGTGGCCTGCTCCGATGAGTAGGCTATACTGCGTAACGCTCGTCCGGCGGTCGTCCTAGGGGCGTCTCATGGGTGGGCGAACGAGGTGAACGTAGCTCAGGTGGTAGAGCACTGGGTTGTGGCCCCAGCGGTCGCGGGTTCAAGTCCCGTCGTTCACCCTTGAGGAGGCTGCTGAAGAAGCGAAGCCATGGCCACTTGGGCGGGTCGATCGAAGCGAGAGGCGTGGACGGTCGCTTCGGAGCGAAGGCCAGGGGCCAGAGCGGCGGCCGGTTGTTTTGGCCGAGCCCCTGTTCATCAGCGGTCTCCTGCTGGGAGTTCGCGGGTGTGGCGGAATGGCAGACGCGCATGCCTTAGGAGCATGTGTCTTTGACGTGGAGGTTCGAGTCCTCTCACCCGCACTCGTCGAAGTCTGGGAGCCTAATCGAGGAAAGGAACAATGTGAAGACTAGCCTCAGTGAGCGCGATGGTAACACGGTCAAGCTTGCGGTCGAGGTTTCCAGCGAAGAGCTGCAGGAAGCTTTTGATGCCCGCCTGAAGCATCTTGCCCGTGAGGTGCGCCTCCCTGGCTTCCGTCCCGGAAAGGCGCCTCTTACTATGGTGCGCCAGCGATTGGGCGACGAGATGATCCTGGCCGACGCCATCGAAGAGGCGATGGGCGGCTGGTTCGCCCAGGCGGCCGTCGATCTCGACCTCAACCCGGTCGACCGGCCGCAGATCGAGATGGAAGACGAAGAGAGCATGCCCGAGCTCGGCAAGTCACTTGGCTTCACCGCCACCGTCACCGTCATGCCGGAGATCGTTCTAGGCGAGTACAAGGGCGTGGAAGCGCCGAAAGAGCCGAGCGAACCCGGTGACGAGGAGGTCGACGCGCAGGTCGAGCGCCTACGCGGCGAATTCGCCGAGCTGCGTCCTGTCTCGGGCCGCGCGACTCAGGCCGGCGACTTCGTGACGGTCGACCTGAACGGCGTGCTCGACGGCGAGTCGCTCGAGAATCTGCAGGCCAGCGATTTCGTGTTCGAGGTCGGTGGCGGCCGCATGTTCCCCGAGATCGAGGAGCAGATCGTGGGCATGAACGGGGGCGAGGAGAAGACCTTTCCGTTCACCGCGCCCGAGGCCATGGAGGAACTGGGGGGCAAGACCGTTGACTTCACCGTCTCTCTGAAAGAGATCAAGGAGAAGGTGCTGCCGGAGCCGACCGACCAGTGGGCTTCTGAGGTCAGCGAGTTCGCGACTCTGCTCGAGCTCCGCATGGAGATCCGCAATCGCATCAAGGCCGGCAAAGAGAGCGCCGCCGAGCAGCTCTTCCGGGCGCGGGCGGTCAAGGCCGCGACGGATAACGCGACCATCGATCTACCCGAGGTAGTCGTCGCCGAGCGGGCCGAAGACCTGGTGGGCGACTTCACGCGTTCGCTGCAGTCGCAGGGCATGACTCTCGAGATGTACGCGGAGTTCTCGGGCCTGACGCGCGAGCAGATCCTCGAAGACATGAAGCCGACCGCGGCCAACAACGTGAAGACGAGTCTCATGCTCGACGCGGTGGCCAAGGTCGAGGGCATCGAGGCCACCGATGAGGAAATCAGCGCGCTGGCCGCGCAGATGGCCGCGGCGGGCAAGGTCGACCCCAAGACGTTCGAGAACCGGCTGCGTAAGTCCGGCCGCATCGCGGCCCTGGCGGAGCAGATCGTGCGCGACAAGGTCGCCGACTTCATAGTTGCGAACGCGGTGGCTACCGCGCCCGAGCCCGAACCTGCGGCCGGCGAGGCCGGTGCCGAAGGCGACCAGCCTGCTCCGAAGGCCACGAAGAGCAGAAAGAAGGCGGCCGCCGCTGTCGATCCGCCCGCCGAAGAACCTTCGGCCGAACTTGTAGTTGAGACCCCGTCGCCGGCGGATGAAGCCACCGACGCGACTTCCGAGAGCTAGTACAAGCTGAATCCATCGGGCAGAAAGGATGAAGCCATGCCATTGATCCCCATGGTGGTCGAGCAGACGAGCCGGGGCGAACGCGCCTTCGACATCTATTCGCGTCTCCTGAACGAGCGCATTATCTTCCTGGGCAGCCCGATCAACGACCAGGTGGCCAATGTAGTGGTCGCCCAGTTGCTCCATCTCGAGTCGGAAGATCCCGACAAGGACATCTCGCTCTACGTCAACAGCCCTGGCGGTAGCGTTTATTCGGGGCTCGCTATCTACGACACGATGCAGTTCATCAAGCCCGACGTGTCGACGATCTGCGTCGGCATCGCAATGTCGATGGCCGCCATCTTGCTGGCCGGCGGAGCGAAAGGTAAACGCTACGCCCTCCCGAATTCCAAGATACTGATCCACCAAGTATCGGGAGGCTTTGAAGGCCCCGCGACCGACATCGAGATTCATGCTCGAGAGGCGCTCAGCCTTCGTTCGAGGCTTGACGAGATCCTCGCCAAGCAGACCGGCCAGGAATTGGAGAAGGTCGCGCACGACACAGAGCGTGACTACTTCATGACGGCGGAGGACTCCCTCGGTTACGGGATCATCGACAAGATACTCGAACACAGGTAGGGGGTTGCACGGTGCCGAAATCGCCGGGAGGATCCGAGCAGCTGCTTTGCAGCTTCTGCGGCAAGAGCCAGCGTCAGGTCAAGAAGCTGATCGCCGGCCCGGGGGTATACATCTGTGATGAGTGCATCGACCTCTGCAACGAGATCATCGACGAGGAGTGTTCGCCCGCGCCGTTGCTCGACCTGGACAATCTGCCGAAGCCCAAGCAGATCTACTCGATCCTCTCCGACTACGTCATAGGTCAAGAGGAGGCGAAGAGGGCTCTCTCTGTGGCTGTTTACAACCACTACAAGCGTGTCCATATGGGCGCGTCCAGCGACGCTGAAGTGGAGCTGCAGAAGTCGAACATCCTGCTTCTCGGTCCGACCGGCTGCGGCAAGACCCTGCTGGCGCAGACCCTTGCCCGCATCCTCAACGTGCCCTTTGCCATCGCCGACGCGACCGCTCTCACCGAGGCTGGCTACGTGGGCGAAGACGTCGAGAACATCCTGCTGAAGCTCATACAGGCCGCCGATTTCGACATCAAGAAGGCCGAGACGGGCATCATCTATATCGACGAAGTCGACAAGATCGCGCGCAAGGCCGACAACCCTTCGATCACGCGCGATGTGTCGGGCGAGGGCGTTCAACAGGCGCTACTCAAGATCCTCGAGGGCACGCACGCGAGCGTTCCGCCGCAGGGCGGGCGCAAGCACCCGCACCAGGAGTTCCTGACTATCGACACGACGAACATCCTGTTCATCTGCGGTGGTGCCTTCGCGGGACTCGAGAAGATCATCGAACGGAGGATCGGGAAGAAGGGCGTCGGCTTCGGCGCCGTGATCGAGAGCCGCGACCGCAGGGACGTCGGCGAGTTGTTCTCACACGTGTTGCCGGAGGACCTGCTCGCCTTCGGTCTGATCCCTGAATTCATCGGCCGGCTGCCGGTCGTCTGCAACGTTCACCAATTGCGCGAAGAAGACCTGGTCTCGATTCTCACCGAGCCGAAGAACGCACTCTCGAAGCAGTACAAGAAGTTCTTCGCATACGACGGCGTCGAGTTGATTTTCGCGAAGGACGCACTCCAGGCGATCGCCACGCAGGCGCTCAAGCTCGAGACCGGAGCCCGGGGCCTGCGCTCGATCATTGAGGCGGCGCTCATCAACGTCATGTTCGAGCTCCCCAGCCGGCGAGACGTGACCAAGTGCGTGGTCACCCGCGAGGTGATTGAGAAGAAGCTCGATCCGACGCTGGTCACGAGCAGCACGCACGACGATCTGGAGTTGGATCAAGAATCCGCATAGGGACACGAACCGAGATGAAGCTACGGCCGCCGAGTCCGCACTGGACGGTAAGATGCGGCGTTCCCAGTCGCACCCGTAGCGCTGCTACGGAGGCGGGGCTATGAACGCCGGCGACCGGCGGGCGGTTCCTCTTCTCGCCACCCGCGATCTGGTTCTCTTTCCGGGCATGCTCGCGCCGATCTTCGTCGAGCGCGACAAGGGAGTGCGGGCTTTGGAACAGACGCAACAATCCCAGGGCATGCTGGTGATGGCCGCGCAGCGCTCGGCGGCGACCGACGACCCAGAGCCGCCCGACATCTACTCCGTCGGCACGCTTGCCAAGGTCGTGCAGTTCTCGCGCCTGGCCGACGGCACGCTAAAAGCCCTCATCGAGGGACGCGAACGAGTGACCGTCGATACCTACGTGACTGCCGCGCCCTTCTTCACGGTGCAGTACACGCCCATCGTGAGTCGTACCACCTCGCGGCGGCCGCGGCTGAGTGCCCTCATGGATTCGGTGTCCAGGGAGTTCGCCGCCTATGTCGGGCAGACGCCCCAGCTCCCCGAAGAAGCCGAGACCGCTCTCGAAGTGGTCACCGACCCAGAGGAGATGGTCGACGTCGTGGCCTCGAACCTCATGATCGGACCCGACCGCAAGCAGGAACTGCTCGAAGGTGACGAGAGCGATGCGCGACTCCTGTTGCTGCTTGAGACCCTGATCCAGGAGAATGAGTTCATCGCGCTTGAGAACGAGATATCCGAGCGGGTTCACGATAGCTTCGAGCGGCAGCAGCGCCGGATGTTCCTGCACGAACGCCTCAAAGTCCTGCAGGAGGAACTGGGCGAAGAGGGCGAAGAGGATTCCGAACGAGGCGCCTATCTCAAGCAACTGCAGGAGAAGAAGCTGCCTGAGGCGACCGCGGCCGCGCTCACCAAAGAGATCAAACGACTGGGTGATCTCCCACCGCTTTCGGCCGAGGTGGCGGTCGCCAAGACCTACCTCGACACGGCGCTTGGCCTGCCGTGGGGAACGCGCTCGGGCTCGGCGATCCCCGACGTGAAGGCGGTCGCCCGCGTGCTCGACGAGACGCACTACGGCCTGAAGAGCGTGAAAGACCGCATCATCGAGTACCTGGCGGTGGCCTCGCTGCGGGGCGGCACGCCGCCCAGCGCGATCCTTTGCTTGGTCGGACCCCCCGGCGTCGGCAAGACCTCGGTCGCCATGGCCACGGCGAAAGGACTGGAAAGGCCTCTTCAGCGCATCAGCCTCGGCGGCATCCGCGACGAAGGAGAGATCCGCGGCCATCGCCGTACGTACGTGGGCGCGATGCCGGGACGTATCATCGACGCGCTCAAACGAGCCGGGGTCGACGACCCGGTGATCGTGCTCGACGAGATCGACAAGATGGAGGCCGATTGGCGGGGCGATCCGGCGGCGGCCCTCATGGAGGTGCTCGACCCGGTGCAGAACCGGGCGTTCCGCGACAACTACCTGGAACTCGAGTACGACTTGTCGCACGTGTTCTTTATCGCCACGGCCAACTACGAGGAAGATATCCCCGAGACGTTGCACGACCGGTTGGAGATCATCCGTCTGTCCGGCTACACCGACCGCGAGAAGTTGGAGATCGCGCAACGGCACCTCGTTCCGAGGATCGCCGAGGAGAGCGGGTTGGCTGAGTTGGGCAACGTCTTCACCCCGACGTCACTACGCACCCTGGTGCGCGCCTACACTCGCGAGGCGGGCGTGCGCGAGATGGCGAGGCTCATCGGCAAGGTGTACCGGCGGCTTGCCCGCATGAAGGTCGAGGGTAGGTCGATCCCGCGGCGCCTGGGACCACGCGGGCTTCGCCCCCTGGTCGGGCCTGAGCCCTTCCTGTCGGCCCGGCTATCGACCGAACCTCAGATCGGGGTGAGCCTCGGTCTTGCCTACACAGGGGCTGGGGGAGACGTCTTGCGCATCGAATGCGTGGTCACTCCTGGAAAAGGAGACTTCCATCTGACCGGCCAGTTGGGAGAGATCATGCAGGAGAGCGTCACCGCCGCGTGGGGCTATCTGAAGACCTCGCTCATGCGCGACCCGGTGCTGTCTGACCTATGGAGTGGGTCTCCCGGCCGGGCATATCTCTTGGACAACTACCAGCAGCCCGAGCCCGATGAAGGGGGGCCGAAGGCCGCGGCGGACGCCCACGGGCCGATCGGCCGCGTGGTGGAGGCGCCGGCGCCTGAGACTGGTTTCAGGCCTGAAGCAGCACCCGAGTGCGAACCCCCCCAGCCGTCGGATCACGAACTGCTGTCGAGTCTCGAGGTGCGCATGCACTTTCCCGAAGGCGGAGTGCCCAAGGAAGGGCCTTCGGCCGGCATCGCGGTTGCGACCTCGCTACTCTCGGCCCTGATGCAGGTGCCTGTGCGGCCACGGGTGGCCCTCTCGGGCGAGATCACGCTGACCGGGCAGGTTCTGCCTGTGGGCGGGCTCAAGGAGAAGCTGCTGGCGGCGCTGCGTGAGGGCGTGCAGACGGTCGTGTTGCCGAGCACCGTGGCTCCCGAAGTGGAGGAGCTCGAGGCCGAGATCAGGAAGTCAATCGATATCGCGTATGTGGACAGCTTCATCGACGTGCTCCCGCTGGCCCTCTCGGTCGTGCTGGAACAAGAGGAGATGGAACCGTAGTGGGCAACGTGAACATGGCGGCGCGTTACGAGCCGCACGAGGTCGAGCAGCGGTTGATGAAACGTTGGCTGGAGCGATCTGCCTTTCGCGCCGACCCTGACGATCATCGCCCGCCCTACGTTGTCGCGATTCCACCGCCGAACGTCACCGGTTCGCTGCACATGGGGCACGCGCTCAATGACACCATCCAAGACATCCTCATCCGCCACCACCACTTGCGTGGTTACAACACCCTGTGGATCGTCGGCACCGACCACGCGGGCATCGCCACGCAGAACAAGGTCGAAGCCCAGCTGGCTCGCGAAGACGGGCTGCGCAAAGAGGATATCGGTCGCGAAGCCTTCGAGAAGCGCGTCTGGGATTGGCGCCAGGAGTATGGTTCGACCATCATCCACCAGCTGAAGAGCTTGGGTAGCGCCTGTGACTACGACTCAGAGCGCTTCACCATGGACGAGGGGTACCAGAAGGCGGTCGTCAAGGTCTTCGTCGACCTCTACAACAAGGGTGACATCTATCGCGACGTATATCTGGTCAACTGGTGCGTGCGCTGCGGCTCGGCCATCTCCGACCTCGAGGTGGAGCACGAGGACCGCGCGTCGAAACTGTACTACGTGACCTACCGGCTCGCCGACTCAGGCGAGACGCTCACCGTCGCGACCACGAGGCCCGAGACCATCTTGGGCGACACCGCTGTGGCGGTCAACCCGAAGGACCCACGCTATGGGCATCTCGTCGGTCACACGGCCATAGTGCCGCTGGCGGGACGTGAGGTGCCCGTGATCGCCGACGAGCACGTGGACATAGGCTTCGGCACCGGCGCTCTCAAGATCACCCCGGGTCACGACCCCGACGACTGGGAGATCGGCCTGCGCCACGGCCTACCGAGCATCTCTGTCATCGGTCTCGACGGGCTCATGACCGAGGAGGCGGGCCGGTTCGCCGGCCTCACGACGGTGGATGCCCGTGCCGCTGTGCTCGAGGCGCTCGAGGTGGAGGGACTCTTCGTCAAGGCCGACGACTACCAGCACGCGGTGAGTACCTGCTATCGGTGCAGCACCACTATCGAGCCGTTGCTGTCGCTGCAGTGGTTCATGAAGATGGACCGGTTGGTGCAGCCGGCCATCAAAGCCGTCGAAGAGGGACGTGTGCGCTTCGTACCGCCGCGCTGGGGCGAGGTCTACCTCGAATGGATGCGCAATATCCGTCCCTGGTGCGTGAGCCGCCAGCTGTGGTGGGGACACCGCGTGCCCGCCTACTTCTGCGAGGAGTGTGACCACTTGATGGTCGCCGCGTCGCCACCCGCCGGCTGTGAGAAGTGCGGCGGACCTGTGAGGGCAGAGGAAGACGTGCTCGACACGTGGTTCAGCTCGGCGCTCTGGCCGTTCGCGACGTTGGGCTGGCCAGAGAAGACTCCGCGTCTCGAGTCCTTCTATCCCACCACGGTGCTCAGCACCGCGCGCGACATCATCTACCTGTGGGTGGCCCGCATGATCATGATGGGCCTCGAGTTCATGGGTGACGTGCCCTTCAAAGACGTCATCATCCATCCGACCGTGCTGGCCTCCGACGGCCGGCGGATGAGCAAGAGCCTGGGAACGGGTGTGGACCCGCTGGAGTTGATCGCGGACTACGGCGCCGACGCCACCCGGTTCGGCCTTGCCTACATGAGTTCGGTGCAAGACGTGCGCTTCAGCGCCGAGCGCATTGAGATGGGGCGCAACTTCGCCAACAAGATATGGAACGCCTCGCGCTTCATCCTGCAAGGCGCTCACGAGGCGCGCGCGCCCCGAGGTCCGGTTGGAGAACCCGGCCGACAGGTGGATATTCAGCCGCCTGGCATCGGTCACCAAGGAGGCGACCGACCTCTACGAGGCCTACGAGTTCGACGATGTGGCGAGAGTGCTCTACCGGTTCGTGTGGAACGAGATCTGCGACTGGTATCTCGAAGTCGCCAAGACCAGGCTCTACGGCGAGGCGGAAGCCGAACAGCTGGAGGTCAGTGGCAACCTGCTCGTGCTCCTTGAGCGGGTCATGGCGTTGCTGCATCCGCTCATGCCGTTCGTGACCGAGGAGATCTACGGGAACCTGCCGCAGGTCGCCGCGGGCGACCGGCCGGCCAGTCTGTTCGACTCCCGCTATGCGGACGTCCCGGCGGAGTGGAGCGACCCTACCGCCGAGAAGAGCATGGAAGTCTTCATGGCTGTGGTGGCCGGGCTGCGCTCCACGCGAGAGGAACTCGGTCTGCCGCGCGACCTGGTGGGCGCGGTGCGTCTCGTGGAACAAGAATCGGGCGCCGCGCGGGCGATCACCGGTCTCAAGGGCGCGTTCCGCCAGCTGTCGGGCTGTGAGCTCACAGCCTTCGATCCGGGCGAAGCGGCCCCCGCGGGACGCTTCGCCTCGATCACGGCGCCGGGCCTGAAGGCCCTCCTTGATCTTGAGGACTTAGTCGATGTGGAGCGCGAGAGAGAGCGGCTGATCGGCAAGGCCAAGAAGGCTGAGGCCGAAGCCGTGAAGGCTCGGGGCAAGCTCTCCAACCAGGGCTTTGTCGCCAAGGCTCCCGAGGCGGTCGTCGCCGAGGAGAGGGAGCGACTCGCGGCCGCCGAGGACGTGCTCCGGGAGGTCCGCCAGCAGTATGCGGAGCGGGTGGGCGGCGAGCTTCAACTCGACGGTAAGCGCGGGTGAGCGGCATGAGCTGTGATCCCCAGGAGATCTGGGAGTATGTGAACGGTCTCGAGCGCCTTGGCATGCACCTGGGGCTCGAACGCGTGACGCAACTGGTGGAGGCTCTTGGGTCGCCCCACAAGGCCTACAAGACAATCCACGTGGTCGGCACCAATGGCAAGAGTTCGACCACTCGTTTCATCTCGGCGCTCCTGGAGGCGCAAGGCGTCCGGGTAGGCGCCTACGTGTCGCCGCATCTCGTCAGTCTGGCCGAGCGGCAGATGGTCAACTCGGTGCCCTCCACCGACGAGGAGTTCTGCGACGTGGTCTCGCGCGTGCGCCCAGTGGTCGAAGGGCTCAACAAGACCTTTGCTGAAGGCGATCAACTTACCCAGTTCGAGGTACTCACCGCCGCGGCGTTCTTGTACTTCGAGGAGCAGGGATGCGAGGTCGCCGTGATCGAAGCGGGTCTTGGCGGCCGCCTCGATGCGACCTCGGTGGTCTCGTCTGAGGTGCAGGTGTTGACGACTATCGGCAGGGAGCACACCGAGTTACTTGGCGACACCGAATCGGCGATTCTTCGCGAGAAGGCGGCGGTCATCCCTCGCGATGGATGTGTGGCCGCCGGCTTCCTGTCGCCGGACCTCAAGGCGGAACTGAAGGACATCTGCGCCGGGCAGCGCGCCGAGTGCCGGTTCCTCGGCGACGACTTCGTGGTGCTGGCCGATCCGCGCGCCGCGACCTTCGACGTGTTCGGCCTCTATGGGTGCTACACGGACTTGAGCCTCAAGCTGCTCGGCAGCTACCAGCGGGCCAACGCCGCTCTAGCGGTAGCGGCCGTGGAACTGTTCAACCGGGCGGAGCTCGATGGCCAGATCGTGAGGGCGGCGCTGGCCGGCACGCGCGTTCCGGGCAGGCTCGAGATCATAAGCACACAGCCTCTCTGCATCTTCGACGGCTCGCACAATCCTCCCGGCATGGCCGAGACCATGCATTCCCTCGATCAGATCCTTGAGCGGCGGCGCCTTATCGCGGTCGTCTCGGTGCTGAAGGACAAAGAAGCTCTCGAGATGATGAAGCATCTGGTGCCGCGTTGCGACATCATGTTCGCTACGCAGAGCGCCAGCGCACGGGCCATGAGCGCCGACGAGCTGGCGACGATCATCGTCTCAGCGGGCAAGGGTCCGGAGGTCTTCGTTGACGCCGATCCTCGTTCGGCCATGATCAGCGCGTATCGATTGGCGACGTCGAACCAGGTGATACTGGTGACCGGCTCGCTGACGCTTATCTCTGATCTCAAGCGGGAACTCAACTAGGAATCCAGTGGCCGGCCGGACGAGACACAACAGGGGAGGCTCCTCGGTGCTGATCACCCTGCTCGTGCTGCTCATTATCATGGTGGTATTCTTTACAGCCGGGTACGTCCTGGCGCGTATTCTCATCTAGGGGTGGCGGGTGGAGAATTTCTACGAGACGATTCAGAAGATCATCACCTCGCCCTTCTGGGCGCTGTCGGCCTATGTCTTCTTGTTCTGTCTCGGGGTGCTCTGGCTGGCGCTGGTCTTCTGGACCCTGAAAGACGCCCGCAAGCGCGTCGAAGATCCGATCATCGTCGGCGTTGCCGTGCTCACCTCGCTCGTGCTCCCCTTCATGGGCACCGTGGTCTACGCCATCCTCCGTCCGGCGGAGTACTTGGCCGAAGCGCGTGAGCGGGAACTCGAGATGCGGGCTATGGAGCAGGAACTCCAGGTCATGCGCGCCTGCCCGTCGTGCGGCGAGGTCGTTGGGCCCGACTTCGTAGCCTGTCCCAATTGTCGCAGGCCTTTGCGCTCTCTTTGCCCATCGTGTGATAGGGTGCTCGAGCCCGGATGGAAGCTGTGCCCGTTCTGTGGGCACGACCCGCGGGCCCGGAGGGTGCCGCCTCCGTTTGATGACACGCTGGACGCTTCCAGTACCATCTAACTTTGGTCAACGAATCGCGCACGTGTGCGCTCTAGCATCGGGAGGAAGACGTGATCGAACGAACGCTTGTGCTCATCAAACCCAGTGGGGTCGCCCGAGGCCTCGTGGGGGAGGTGATCAGCCGAATGGAACGCCGTGGGCTGACCATCAAAGTGGCTCGCATGCTTATGGTGACGCCGGAGATGGCAGCGAGGCACTACGCCGAGCACAAGGGCAAGGATTTCTACGAGGATCTCGTCGAGCACATCACCTCGGCGCCGATCTTCGCCATGGTAGTCGAAGGTCCCTCGGTGGTCAGCATCGTCCGGCGCATGATGGGCGCGACGAACCCGCTGGAGGCCGCTCCCGGCACCGTTCGTGGCGATTTCGGTCTCGATGTTCGCCGCAATGTTGTGCACAGCGCCGACAGCTTGGCGAGCGCCGAGCGCGAGATCGGTATCTTCTTCCCCGAAGGCGGAGAACTCACTCCGTAGGAGATTATGACCGCTTTTCCGCCTGATTTCAGGCTCATTCTCGCCTCGCAATCCCCTCGCAGGCACTCCCTTCTGCGCGACGTTGGCGTTCCGTTCACCGTCGTGCAGTCGCGGGCCAAGGAGGCGCTGGAGGGAGGCGCCGCGGTGGCGCTTGCCGAGGCAAACGCCAGGGCTAAGGTTCACGGCGCTGAGTTGCCCGCCGGGCTTGCTGCCGGCTCGTTCGTTCTCGGCACAGACACGCTGGTGACGGTCGATGACGTAGTCATGGGCAAGCCTGCTTCAGCCGGCGAAGCGGGGGAGATGCTGCGGCGGCTGTCGGGCCGGACGCACCAGGTCGTCTCGGGCGTGGCGCTGGCGCGGACCGAACTGGACGCGGGCGGTGCCGCGGCTTTGGTGGGAGACGACCGAGGCGGGTTCCGCTCGGCGGTCGCGACGACCCATGTGGTCTTTCGCGAACTCGCCGCTGGGGAGATCTCCGCCTATGCGGATTCGGGAGAATGGAAGGGCAAGGCGGGGGGCTACGCCATCCAGGGAGTAGCCGCGTTCTTCGCCTGCGAAGTGCGGGGCGAGTACAGCAACGTGGTCGGTCTGCCGCTGTCCTTGCTCGGTGAGATGTTCAAGGAGCAGGGCTTCGATCTGGTGCAGCGAAGATGGCTCTTGGGTGCAAGCCGCCCGCTTCTCACTTCATGACGTATAATACCCGCGCTTGAAGGTCACCGACCCGGTCAGCTTCGGCACAGCCATGGAGGTAGCACAATAGCCTTCACCGAGTTCATCACCGGCTTCGCCGGACGCGATATGGCAGTGGATCTAGGCACGGCGACCACCCTGGTGTACGTGCGCGGGCGTGGGATAGTCCTCTCCGAGCCTTCCGTCGTAGCTATCGACTCGCGAACGGGCGAGGTGCTTGCGGTCGGCGGCGAAGCCAAGCGCATGCTTGGCCGGACTCCCGGCACGATCACGGCCATCCGTCCTCTCAAAGACGGCGTCATCGCCGACTTCGACGTAACTGAGCAGATGCTGCGTCATTTCATCCAGCGCGTTCACCAGAACCGCTGGGCTCATCCGCGTGTCGTAGTATGCGTGCCTTCGGGCGTCACCGGGGTGGAGCGCAGGGCGGTCGAGGAGGCCACGATCAGCGCGGGCGCGAGGAGCGCCTACCTCATCGAGGAGCCCATGGCCGCCGCCATCGGGGCAGGGCTACCGGTTGCCGAGGCTACGGGAAGCATGATCGTCGACATCGGCGGCGGAACGAGCGAAGTGGCGGTTATCTCGCTGGCCGGCATCGTGGTCGCTCAGTCTGTGCGCATCGGCGGCGACGAGCTCGATGAGGCGATCATCGCCTACATCAAGAAAGAGTACAAACTCATGATTGGTAGCCAGACGGCCGAGGAGCTGAAGCTCGAGATCGGTTCGGCTTACCCCTTGGATCAGGAAGAAGAAGCCGAAATCAGAGGTCGCGACTTGGTCACCGGTCTGCCGAAGAACCTCGTGATCTCCTCTGAAGAACTCAGGGAGGCCATCGAGGAGCCGGTGGCGGCCATCATCGACGCCATAAAGTCAACACTCGACAAGACCCCGCCCGAACTCGCCTCCGACATCATGGACCGCGGCATCATGCTCGCCGGCGGCGGTTCGCTTCTGCGAGGCATGTGCGAGCGGGTGCGCGAAGAGACCCAGATGCCGGTGAACCTCGCTGAATCGCCTCTCACCTGTGTCGCGGTAGGGTCGGGCCGGTCCCTGGAAGAGTTCGACACGCTTCACCGGATGTCGCTGAGGACCAAGAGACGCCGCTACTAGGTAGCGGGGGGCAAGATGCCGCGTAACAAGGTAGCCTGGCGGAGAGCTGTCTTCGTCGTCTTGATCATACTGTCGCTGGCCCTTCTCACGGTGAGCTTTCGTGAGGCGGATTCTGGCCCTGTGCACTCAGTCCAGCAGTTCGCGGCGGGGCTCCTTACTCCGCTCCAATCGTGGGGCTCCAAGATTGCCGACCCATTCCAAGACGGTTACCAGTGGTTCAAGACCCTCATGTCGGCTCACAAACGGGCCGACGAGCTGGAGGAGGAGGTGCAGATGCTGCAGGGCAAGCTTGTCCAACTCGAAGAGAAGGCCGAGGAGAACGAGCGGCTGAAGGCCCTGCTCGACATACGCGACAAGGGCACCTATCCGGACGGCACGGACTTCGAGGTGGCCGAGGTGGTGGTCAAGTCGCCCACTCGCTGGGCATCCTGGATAATGATAAACAAGGGTTCGGCCGACGGGGTGCGGGTGGGTATGCCCGTCGTAGGGGCGACGCCCTCGGCGGGAGAGTCGCTCGCCGGCAAGGGATTGGTCGGCAGGGTCACCGAGGTGACCGCTCACACCGCGAAGGTGCTGCTGATCACCGACGTGGGGTCGAGCGTGACCGCGAAGATCCAGGGGTTGCGCGCGGAGGGGATCGTCGAGGGTTCGCTGACGGGGAGCCTCGCGATGGACTTCGTTGACCGCGACATCAAAGTCGATCCGAAGCTGGTGATCGTGACGTCGGGCTACGGGGGTATCTATCCGCCGGACATCCCCATAGGCATTGTCGCCAATGTCGGCGAAGAAGACGTCAACATCTACAAAGAGATCGAGGTGCAGCCGTTCGTCGACTTCCGGGTGCTCGAGCAGGTGATGGTACTGCTCATTCCAGAGGCGGCGGAATGAACAGGCGTAATCTCATCGTTCTGGGCAAGGCCTTGCTGCTCTTCGTGGTGGCGATCGCTCTCCAGACCCTGATCGTGTCGCAGGTCAGCGTCTTGGGAGTGACCGCCGATCTCTTTCTGATATTGACGATCGTGATAGCCATAGGCCGGGGTTCCCTGACCGGGCCGCTCTTCGGCTTCGCCGCCGGATTGATGGCTGATATTGCCTTCATGCAGCCTCTTGGGGTGCGGGCGCTCGTCTATGTGATCGCAGGCTACTTCGTCGGCATGGTGGTGGTGCGCTTTGGAAGCGTCGGTCCCTGGGCGGTCTTCCTGGTCGCCATAGGCGCCTCGTTTTCGGCGCAATTGGTGTTCGGCATCTTCCAGTTCATCTTGGGACCCAGAGCGGGTTTCTTCACCATGCTCGGCATCCAGATGCTTCCAGAAGCCATTCTGGACGGTCTTATGGCCGTACCGATATTCGTGCTGCTTGGTACATCTTGGGATCGTCCCCGAGCCGCGAAAGCAGCCGGGCGCGCCAAGGGCGGTGTCGGAATGATCCTGCAACCGGCCAAGAAGAAGCGCATGCCCGAGGACGACTCGTTCGTGGGCATCAGGGTGGGCGTGCTGTTGCTGCTCGCCTTCGTCGTGTTGGGCATCCTCGTCTTTCGGCTCTGGTACCTGCAGATCCTCTCCGGCGACGACTTCGTCGGCTTCGGCGACCGGCAACCGGATGCGCACAGTCATGGTGGAGGCTCCGCGGGGCATTATCTACGACCGCAACGGTGAGCCGCTGGTGGAGAACCGGGGCGGCTTGAGCGTTGGTCTGCTGCCGATGGACATGTACGACCCCGAAGATGAGGCCGCCGACTTCCAGCGCGAAATCGCGTCGCTCGCCGGGGTGCTCGGCATGCCCGTCGGCGATGTGCTCGATGGCTACAAGAGGGCCTACAAGGACCCCTACATGACCTACGTGCTCGAGGAGGACGTGCCCGAAGACACCGTCGTCGCGTACTTGAAGGAGCATAGCGACGAGTTCCCCGGCGTGATAGTCGAGAAGACCTATCTGCGCGAGTACTCCGACAAGGCCCTTGCCGCGCATCTGCTGGGGTACGTGGGGGAGATCTCGCAGACCGACCTCGACCAGGAGGAGTTCATCGAACTGAAGGCCGGGGCTCACGTGGGCAAGGACGGGGTGGAGCGGCAGTACGACTCGTACCTACGGGGCACCGACGGCTGGAAGACGGTCGAAGTGAACGCCGGGGGCCAACCGATCGACTTCGTCGACCGACGTGGCCGCCCAGGCAGGCAACAACCTGGTGCTGACTATCGACAACGATCTGCAGGAGGCCGCCGAGGAGGCGATCGTAGAGGGCATCCAGCGCGCGCACGCCGATGCGTATACCAATGCCGCGGGCGGGGCCGTAGTGGCCATCGATCCGCGCAACGGCGAGATTCTGGCTATGGCCTCGTACCCGGACTACGACCCGTCGATCTGGGTGGGCGGCATCAGTAACACCGATTTCGCCGAGTTGAACTCGGAGACGTCGAACTACCCTCTCTTCAACCGGGCCATCAACGGACTCTACCCGGCGGGATCGACCTTCAAGCCGTTCGTGGCGGCCGTGGCTCTCGACGCGGGTGTTATCACGAAGCAGACGACGTTTCGATTGCGACGGCAAGTTCAACCTGCTCCAGCAGACATGGAAGTGACTGGGCACCCGAGGGCCATGGCAGCAACATCAATGTCCTGCAGGCGCTCGAGCAGTCCTGCGACGTCTTCTTCTACAACGTCGGCTACCGCCTCTATCAGGAACCGCACGCTCCGCATGCAGGAAGGTCTGCGCCAGTTCGGCTTCGGCACGCAGACAGGCATCGATCTGCCGGGAGAGACCACACGGAGCCGGGTGCCCGACAAGACCTGGAAGCGAGAGACTGGGAAGACGGCCGAGGACAAGTTGTGGAAGCCGGGCGACGAGATCAACCTGGCCATCGGCCAGGGAGACCTGCTCGTCACGCCGCTGCAGCTGGCCGTCGCCTGCTCGGCCATCGCCAACGCCGCGATGCCCGACGGCAGGGACACGGGCGGCACCGTCTGGGTGCCTCATCTGGGCCTTGCAGATCACCGACTCCGCCGGCACCGTGATCCATCAGTTCGAGGACGAGTGGAGGACCCAGCTCGAGATCAGCGACGAGGTATCTCAAGCGCGGTCCGTAAAGGCATGCGGCTGGTCGTCGACGATCCTACGCGGCACTGCCATACGACGCCTTCTGAGGGCTTCCCGGTGGCCGTCGGTGGAAAGACCGGCACGTCCGAGAAGAAGCCTGACCAGGACTACGCGCTGTTCATGGGCTACGCGCCCGCCGACGGCAACAGCGAGCCCCAGATAGTCGTGGTCGCGGTCATCGAACAGGGTGGCCACGGCAGCTCGGTAGCCGCACCGGTGGTGCGAAGGGTCATGGAAGCGTACTTCGACTATTCGAGCCGGGTGGACTCGTCCCATCCAGCCGACCGAGTAGCTGGGGAGCCATGTCATGAACAGACCCTCTAGGGTACTACAGGTAGCGACCGAACGACGGCAACCGCTCGGCTTCTCCATCGGCACCTACCTACGCAGCATGGACTGGATCCTACTGGGAGCCACCTTGGGATTGGTCACCTACGGCTTCTTCATGCTCTACTCAGCGACGCAGCCTTCGCCCGATCTACTACCTCCGGTCGCAGGCCATCGGTCTGGTGCTGGGGTTCTTCTTTCTCATCGCACTCAGCATCGTCAACTATCAGTGGTTCGCGCGCTGGCAGCTCGTACATCTACGGCGGCAGTATCGTGTTGCTGATACTCACTCTCGTCATCGGAAGGGGCGGTGAGACAGTCGGGCGCCAACCGGTGGCTCGAGTTCGGTTTCACCAGACTGCAGACGGCCGAATTGGTCAAGTTCTTGATGATCATCGCGCTGGGGGCGGTTCTTGCCGAAGGCGTCGAACTCCGCCACCGCTTCCGGTTCGTCGTTCTGTGCATCGGATACGTTCTGGTGCCCGGCATACTCATCTTTCTCCAGCCCGACCTCGGCACCTCGCTGGTGTTCGTGGCCATTCTGCTTGTCATGCTCATCGTCTGGGGCATCCGGATGAGCCACCTCGCGATCCTGATCGGGGTCGGGATATTTGGCGCTGTGACCGTGCTTCGCATCCTGCCGAGTGTCTTCGGGGTGCATGTGCTCAAGGACTGGCAGCTTGCGCGTCTGCAGGTGTTCTCGAACCCGGAGAAGTATCCCGACAACGAGGGCTACCAGCTCATCCAGAGCAAGATCGCCGTCGGCAGCGGCATGTTCACCGGCAAGGGCTATATGGCCGGCACCCAGCACAACCTGAACTTCTTGCCGGAGCGCCATACGGACTTCATCTTCGCTGTGATCGGCGAGGAATTGGGCTTTCTCGGGGCGGCTCTGCTTATCGGCCTGTTCGCGGTCATCGTGTGGCGGGCGTTCCGCATCGCCCGCATGTCGCGCGACATCTATGGCACGCTGATTGCCGCCGGTGTCGCGGGGGTGCTGGTCTTCCAGGTGTTCGTGAACATCGGCATGACTATCGGCATCATGCCGGTCACAGGGCTTGCCACTACCGTTCGTGAGTTTCGGAAGCAGCTCCCTGGTAGTATTCTTGATGGCCATCGGACTACTGGAGAGCATCCACGTGCACTCAGTGGCCGGTGCGTCCAAGTAGATATCGGTAGACCCGGAGCACTGGGGAGGCTGTGAGTGGCCAGATTGCCGTTGAGCCTATCCAAGGCATTCGAGGCGTGGAAAGAAGCCGCGGCCAAGACGGCCGAGTCGGCCGGCATGACGCTGGCGGGCGATCCCGACCTGGTAGCGGCCGCGCAACAGCGCTTCTCGCCGGGTGGCACGGTGCCCTCAGCTTGGGCGCGGCCCCTGTCCGAGCTCTCTGCTCTCGCTTCGGTGCCGGGTGAGCTGCTGCTTGTGTTCACGCGGCCGGAGGCCGAGGCTGAGGTGCTCGCGGCTCTCGGACCGGCGGCGCCAAAGGGTGGGGCGATTGTGGCCGTAGACGAGGGCGCACAAGCTACTGGCAAGGTCACGCGTCCGTTCGCTCGGTGCACCCGCGTCTCGTTTTGCGACTGCGAAACGGGGTGGGCGAAGCTCTTCGGGCTATGCGCCGAACTCGCGGGCGACAAGGTCGCGGCGTTGGGACGCCGTTATCCGGCATTGCGTAGGGCCGCGGCCAACAGGCTGATCTCGAGGACCGCGGCTCAGAACGCCCTCATAGGAGTCGCGTTCTTCGTGCCTGGGTCTGACATGCCTGCCATGACGGCCAACCAGGTGAGGATGATCCTCTCGATAGCGAGTCTTTACGGCGTGGAGATCGACCGCGAGCGGGCTGTCGAATTGGTCGGTCTCGTGGCGGCAGGTTTCGGGCTGCGGGCGTTGGCTCGCTCGCTCGCGCGAGGCCTGCCCGGCCTGGGGCTGATCGTGAAGGCCGGCACCGGCTATACCGCGACCCTCGCCCTGGGCTTCTCGGCCGTGCGGTATTTCGAGCACGGCGCTCCGGCTTCGACCAGCCACGTCATGGCGCTGGCCGGCTCGCTGCGGCGTTGAGCGAGACTGCCGGCTGTGGGCCCGCGGCGCGGTTCGCTTCGAGAGCATCCTCGCCGGAGTACGGCAACCGGCGCGATACATAGGCGGCGAACCCGGCGCCGGCGCCGGGTTCAGCGGGACGAGCGAGGAATTGCGGGTGGTTCTCGCTTTCCCCGACACCTACGAGATCGGTATCTCAAACCAGGCGTTGCAGATCCTCTACCACCTCGCCCGTGAGGCCTGACGGCGTGGCGTGTGGAGCGCACCTACCTGCCGTGGGTGGACGTCCTCGAGGCGATGCGCCGGGAGCACGTGCCGCTGCTCACCATCGAGACGTGGACGCCTGTAGCGGAGCGCCGATCTGCTCGGCATCACCCTTCAGCACGAGTTCTACTACACCAACGTCCTCGAGATGCTCGACGTGGCGGGCGTGCCTATCCACGCGGATGAGCGGGTCGAAGCGCATCCGCTGGTGATCGGCGGGGGTCCTGGATGCGCCAATTTTGTGCCTCTCGAGACCTTCTTCGACGCGTTCGTGGTCGGCGACGGCGAGGAGGTCTTTCCCGACGTTCTGGCGGTGGCCCTCGAGGCGAAGCGCGCCGGCGTGCCACGCCCGGAACTGAAAGAACGGCTGAGCCGTATAGGTGGCGTCTTCGTGCCTGGCGTCAGCGCCGGAGTGGCGCGGCGTATCTCGTCCCGGCTGCAGGGTGCCCCATACCCGGGTTCGTGTCTGGTGCCGCTCACCGCGGGGGTGCACGATCGGGCCTGGATCGAGGTGATGCGGGGCTGCACTCGGGGCTGCCGCTTCTGCCAAGCCGGCATGTGGTACCGCCCGGTGCGCGAGAGACCCGCCGCCGAGGTCATGCGGATGGCGGCGGAGCAGCTTGCGGAAAGCGGTCATCAAGAACTGGCTTTCGCGTCTCTCTCGACAACGGACTACTCGCACCTGCGAGACGTGCTCGCCGGGACGGCGCACGAGCACCCTGAGGTAAGGGTGTCTCTACCCTCCCTTCGTGTGGACAGCGCGGCGGTCCGGCTGGCCCAACTCGTCTCTCCCACCGGCGCCTCGCTGACTCTGGCGCCCGAGGCGGGCAGCGCGCGCATGTGGAGCTCGATCAACAAGAACGTGGGCGAAGGTGACGTGATGGCGGCCGCCGAGGAGGCGTTCCGCACCGGCCGGACCACCCTCAAGCTGTATTTCATGATCGGATTTCCGTTCGAAGAAGACGAAGACGTGGCGGGCATCGCCGAGCTGTGTCTCAAGATCCGCGAGCGTGGCCGAGAGATACTGGGTGAGCGCAAGAACCGGTTGCAGCTCAATGTCAGCGTGAACAACTTCATCCCAAAGCCATTCACACCGTTTCAGTGGGCGGCGATGGCCGGCCGTGCGACTCTGCGCCGACGCCAGGACCGGCTGCGCGACCGTCTTCGCAGGCCGGGAATACGGGTCTCGCTCCACAGTGTCGACAGGAGCTATCTCGAGGCCGCGCTTGCGCGCGGTGGGGCCGAGACCGCCGGAATCATCGAGGAGGCGTGGAGAGCGGGCGCACGCTTTGACAATTGGACCGAGCAATTCAGCGATAGCGCCTGGGCGCGTGCTTTCGCGAACGCCGGGACGACCGCCGAACGGGTAGCTACCACGAGCTACGCGAAGGACACACGGCTGCCTTGGGACTTCGTCACGGGAGTCGTCGACCGCGACTTCTTGTGGGCAGAATGGGAAAGGGCAGAGATCGGAGAGCCGACTGCCGACTGCCGTTGGGACGGTTGTGGCCTCTGCGGGGCCTGTGATGGCGCCGTGGCCGGCACGGGTGGCGCACCCTGCGGCGACGCGGCGCCCTGTGCCGACGCAGAATCCCCTAGCCACGCAGAGCCCCGTGGCGACGCGGCGCGCCCGGCCATGCTTCGGTGGCGCTATGTCGCCACCTTCTCGGTGACCGGCCGGGGCCGCTTTGTGGGCCATCTCGACCGGGCGGAGATCCTCCGCCGCGCGCTCCGGCGGGCGGGAGGCAGGCTGGCGCTCTCGGCCGGTATGCGTCCGAAGCCGCAGTTGAGTCTCGCGTTACCTCTCGCTGTGGGGGTGGAGGGTCAGCGGGAGCTCTGTGAGTTCGAGCTGGCGGAGCCCGCCGCCGCGGATCTCGAGGAGCGGTTGCGTCGCGCTCTCCCCACGCACATGGCTCTTCTTGGTCTGGAGCAGTACTCGCACGCCCGCTCGGTGCCCGCCCGGGTCGTCGGCGCCCTGTACGCAGTCGGTGTGCGGTCCGCGGATGTCAGCGGACAAGGCGGCTTGTGCAGCACGCTCTCCGAAGCCGCGCGGCGCTTCGCGGCCGCGACCGAGCTGCTTGTTGAGGAGACTCGCGAGAACAGGGTCCGCGTGGTCGACGTCAGGCGTTACGTGGAGCAGGTGTCGGTCGCTCAGGGAGCCGGCGAGACCTGCAGTCTCTCATACCAGGTCGCCGTGACTCCTACGGGCAGCGCGCGGCCCGAGCGGGTCGTCGATGCGCTGGGCGCTCTCGCGGGAGTACGATTGAGCATAGACACGATCACGCGTCTCGAACTGCAACTCGCCTAGACAGCGATCATTCTTGAAAGAACTCCTCATATCATCCGGATGCCTCGAGACTCGGGTCGCCCTCATCGAGGACGGGCGCGCCGCCGAGTTCTACGTCGAGAGGCCGGGGCAGGCATCGCTGGTCGGAAACATCTACAAGGGGCGTGTCGAGAACGTCCTCGCCGGCATGGAAGCGGCCTTCGTCGATCTCGGACTCGATCGCAACGGCTTTCTCTACATCGACGATGTAGCCCAGCCCGACGCGAGAAACGGCCACACCAAGAAGATCACCGAGCTACTGCGCGGGGGCAAAGAAGTGCTCGTGCAGGTGGTTCGCGATCCCATGGGCGGCAAGGGGCCTCGGCTTACCACCCAAGTAGGTATCGCCGGCCGTTACTCCGTTTACCTGCCGGGCAGTTGCGCCACAGGCGTGTCGCGTAGGCTCGCGGTCGGCGAGCGGGAGCGGCTGCGCACGGTCTGCAAAGAACTGAGCGAGACCGGGGGAGGCGTGATAATCCGGACGGCGGCCGAAGGCGCCGATGCCGAGGCCATATCCCGCGATCTGCGCTTTCTCCAGAAGGTCTGGGGCAGGGTGAAGCACGAGGCAGGCGCCTGCCAAGCGCCATCGCTCGTGCACGCCGAGGCCGACCTGGCTCTGCGGTCGGCACGCGACGTGCTGGGGGCGGAGTTCGGGGCGGTGGTGGTCGACGACCGTTCGGTACACAGGCGGCTGGTCAACTACCTGAGGGCGGTCGCGCCTGAGTTGGCTTCGAGAGTGCGGTTGTACGACGGTGGGGCGCCCCTATTCGAGCTGTACGGGCTCGAGGCGCAGATCAAGAGGGCGCTGGCCAGGCGGGTGGAGTTGCCCTCGGGCGGCTACCTCGTCATCGACCACACCGAAGCCATGACGGTGATCGACGTGAACACCGGGCGCTACACGGGCCGGCGTATGCTCGAGGAGACGATCGTCAAGACGAATGTCGAGGCGTGCCGGGAGATCGTCAGGCAACTGCGTCTACGCGACATCGGGGGCATCATCGTCATCGATTTCATCGACATGAGCGCGAGCTCGAATCGAGAAGCGGTGCTCAGGACTCTCTCGACGGAACTCCAGCAGGATCGTACCAAGACCTACGTCGTAGAGATATCGCCACTCGGTCTGGTCGAGATGACGCGTCAGAATACCAGTAGGGGATTGTTGGAGGTGGTGACCACCCAGTGCCCGCACTGCCGGGGTACAGGGCGTGTCAACTCCGAGGACTCCGCCCTGATCGAGGTCGAGCGGCGCTTGCGGTCGCTCGCTCGTTCATCGACGGGGGCCGGTCTCCGGGTGGAGGTGCACCCACGCGTGGCGCGACGTCTGGTGGAAGGCCCGAAGCCTCCGCTGGCGTGCATCGAGGAGGAGACGGAGCGCCGTGTGTTCCTGCAAAGCGCGGCTGAGTCGGTTGCGCTCGAACATCTAGCCGTGATGCCGGATTAGCCTGCGGCGGGGACCTAGGCACCGTACAGCAACCCTGATATACTGCCTTGCTCGCGGCCGCCGCCTGCGCGGCCTTTGTTGTTCGATGAAATATGCGAGGAGTTCGGAATGTTCGCCATCGTTATGGTCGGCGGTAAGCAGTACCGAGTTGAAGAAGGCCGGGAGGTCGTGGTCGACCGTCTCGACGCCGCTCCGGGCGACGTCGTCGAGTTGCGTTCCCTGCTGGTAGCCGACGGCAACGATCTGCGGTTGGCCGCACAGGCCGGAGAGGCCAAGGTCACGGCGACGGTGGTCGAGCACTTCCGTGGACCGAAGATCGTCATCTCGAGGTTCAAGCCCAAGCGCGGCTGGCGCAAGAAGACCGGCTTCCGCTCGGCGCTCACCCGCCTCGAAGTGCAAAAGATCGCATAGGGAGGATCGGGAATGGCTCACAAGAAAGGTGGCGGCAGTTCCAGGAACGGCCGTGATTCCAACGCTCAGCGCCTCGGTGTCAAGGCCTTCGCCGGCGAGACCGTGAAGGCCGGCTCCATCCTCGTTCGTCAGCGCGGAAGTCGATTCCGCCCCGGTGTCAACGTGAGCATGGGCAAAGACGATACCCTTTTCGCCACCGCTGCCGGCAAGGTGGTCTTCTCCACCGGCAAGGCGGGGCGTGTCATCAGCATAGTCACCGAGTAGTTCGAGGTTTGGAGGCTGCTGAAGAAAGAAGTCCCGGCCCCGAGAACGCGCTGCGCGTACCCATCACATCCTCGCGGCGAGACGTCCCTTCTTCAGTAGCCTACTAGAGTCCGCACCCGGGCTCGCCTAAACCGATAGCCCATGTTCTTCGATTACGCAAAGATCCATGTGGCGGCCGGGAATGGTGGAAACGGGTGCGTTTCCTTTCGTAGAGAGATGCACGTGCCGCGGGGGGGGCCCGACGGCGGCGACGGCGGTCGGGGCGGCGATGTCTACCTCGTCGGCGACGACCAACTGCGCGACCTTCAGTCGTTCACGTACAAGATCCACTTCAAGGCCGGCCACGGCCGTGCCGGGCATGGCGCCCGGAAACACGGGGCGAATGGCGACGACGTGGTCATACCGGTGCCGCTGGGCACCCAGGTCTGGACGGTAGAGCAAGACCCCGGAGCGGACTTCGACGACGATCTCGATGGAGATGGCCGTGGTGTCGCCGGCGCGAGTTCTGTCGACGATGCCGGCGCTCGCGATGAGACGGACGGGCCTGCCGGGGGAGGTGCCGCGTCTGGAGCCGAGGGCTCCGAGCCCGAGTTGCTCGCCGATATCGTGCGGCCCGGTCAGCGCGTGTTGGTGGCCCAGGGTGGCGGCGGAGGCCACGGCAACGCGCGGTTCGTCAATTCGGTGCGGCAGGCCCCCAAGTTCGCCGAGCTCGGCGAGGCGGCCTCGGGCTGCTGGCTGCGTCTCTCTCTCAAGCTCATAGCCGACGCCGGTCTGGCTGGTCTGCCGAACGCGGGCAAATCGTCTCTGTTGCGACGGCTCTCCAACGCGAAGCCGAAGGTGGCCGACTACCCGTTCACCACGATAGAGCCGATGCTCGGTGTGGTCGACTGGTCAGGTGAGGGCGAGGTGTTCACGCTGGCCGACGTTCCGGGTCTCCTCGAAGGGGCGAGTGAAGGGGTGGGACTCGGCCACGAATTCCTGGCCCACTTGGAGCGCTGCCGTGTCTTGCTGCACGTGGTCGACGCCACCGGGTACTACGAGACCGAACCCCTGCAAGGTTTCCGTACGATCCTCCACGAACTCGACGCGCACGCGACCAGCCTGGCGGGGAAGCCTCAGGTGGTAGTCATCAACAAGATCGACGCCGTGCCCGCCGGCGGTGTCGAAGAACTGAAGGCGCTCTTCTGCGCCGAGGTGGAGCGTCTCCGCGCAGAGGGACACCCGGCGTTCACCTATCTAGTGGGCGAGGACGAACCACTTGCCAAACAGCTGGTCTGGCCGGTGTCGGCCGCCACCGGAGCGGGTCTACCCGCGCTCGTCCGTTGGGTGGGACCACTCCTGCAGGAGTTGGGCTCGATCGAGCCCGAGATCCCCACGCCGTCGGAGGGACAGACTGTTCAACCCGGGGTCGAGATGAGCGAAGGGGCGGGAGGTCACGTCACCTACAGGCCGCGGGCAAGTTCGCGGCGAGGGTTCGTGGTAGGTCGTGGCGAGCGCGCCTGGACGGTCCAAGGAGAGGTGGTGCGCCGGCTCGTAAGCAGGTTCGACCTCGACAATGAAGAAGCTATTCGCTATCTGAACGAGCGACTCGACCGGCTGGGGGTGTATTCTGCTCTGCGGGCGCAGGGCGCCCAGCCAGGTGACGATGTCGACATCGAGGGCTTCGAATTCGAATTCCAGTAGGGGCGGACGTGGCAGGCAAGAGTTCGGGCAAGACGGTTGTCGTCAAGATCGGGTCCAGCACGCTGACGAGCAAACGGGGCACCTTCAGACTGTCCCCGGTGGCCGGACTGGTGGCCGAGATCTGTGAGCTGCAAGGCCAGGGGCATAGAGTGCTCCTCGTATCTTCTGGAGCCGTTTCTTCGGGCATGGGCGTGCTCAAGGTCAAAAAGCGGCCTTCGGAGGTCGTCGATCTGCAGGCGGCGGCGGCTGTGGGGCAGGGGCGGCTCTTTCACATCTACACCGACCTTTTCGCCCACGAGAACGTCGTCACAGCGCAAGTACTGCTGACCGCGTTCGACGTAGCGGCGCGCACCCAGTATCTCAACGCTCGCAACACCCTCAACCGCCTGCTCGAGTGGAGGGTCGTGCCGATCATCAACGAGAACGACACGACGGCCACCGACGAACTGTGCTTCGGCGACAACGATGCGTTGGCCGCTCAAGTGGCTCTTCTTGTCAAGGCCGACCTACTGGTCCTGCTGACCGACACCGATGGGCTGTACACCGCTGACCCCGCCTCGGACGCGGGCGCGGCGCTGATCGCCACCGTCGATGACCCGAGCGAGCTGGACTGCGTGCAGATCGGCGCCGTGGGCCCGCTCGGCAGGGGAGGCATGGGCAGCAAGGTCAACAGCGCCCGTATCGCCGCGAGCGGCGGCGTGGAGACCGTCATTGCGCGGGGCACCCGGCCCGACGTGCTGAAGGAGTGTGTGGCCGGAGCGGCTGTGGGTACGCGCTTCTTGCCGCGCCCGTTGGGGGTGCCCGACTACAAGCTGTGGCTGCTCTACGGCAAACCGGCCCGTGGCAAGGTCATCGTCGACGCGGGCGCCGCCAAAGCGCTCCACGGCAAAGGCAGTCTGCTGCCGGTGGGCATCGTAGGCGTCGAGGGTGAGTTCGCGGCGGGCGACGCGGTGGCCGTGGTAGGCGAAGACGGGGCCGAACTGGCCAAAGGCCTTGTCAGCTACTCCAGGGATGATCTCGAACGCGTGAAAGGCCTCCAGAGCGCGAGGGTGGCCGAAATGCTTCCCCATGCGTCGCCCGAAGCCATCCACAGGGACTTCATGGTTCTGACCTGTGGTTAGTGGGGTTGAAGGCGAGATGGAGAGAGAAGAACTCATCGCCGGCCTACGTGACAAGCCGGGTCTACGCCTGGGTATCATGGGCGGCGCGTTCGATCCCATACACGTGGCTCATTTGGTAGCGGCCGAGGAGGCGTTGCAGCAGTTCGCTCTCGACCAGGTTCTCTTCGTGCCGGCGGGCGACGCACCGCACAAGGACCGCCACATCGCGCCGGCCGAGTTCCGTTACCTGCTCGTCGCGGCCGCGACCGCGGGCAATCCTCGGTTCTCGGTGTCGCGCTTCGAGATAGACCGCGACTGCGTGAGCTACACGGTCGACACCCTCGAGCACCTCGCCGGCGTGCTCACTGCCGGCAGCGAGATGTTCTTCGTCATCGGCGCCGACGCGATCCTCGACATACTCACGTGGAAGAATCCGGCCAGGGTGCTCGAACTGGCCACGTTCATCGCCGCGACGCGCCCGGGGTACGACCTGTCCGACCTATCCGAACGCCTCGGGCGACTGCGCGCGATCGTGCCGGGCCTCGATCTCGAATCCAGAGTCAAGACCATGGAGATCCCGGCCCTGGCCATCTCGTCGAGCATGATCCGCGCACGGCTGGCCGAAGGCAGGAGCGTACGCTACCTTGTGCCTGGCTCCGCGGCCGACCTGATCGCCAAGAGCGGGTTCTACGCGGCATGAACGACGAGTCACGACCCGAGGACCGGCGGGCGGAACCTCAGGAGGAGCAGTCGGTGGTGCGGCGCCGGAGCGCGGATCCAGGCTCCCGGGGCCGGTCGGAGCGGCGCGCGCTTCGTGGCGCGGCGCGCCGCCGCAAGCTGCGCACCAGGTTCTGGCTGGTGACCGCTCCGGTCGTCGTGATCATCGTGATCGCGGCCGTGCTCTTCGTACTCTTCGGATCGTCCGGCGACGAGCAGCCGGCCGTCACCACGTCTACCACGGCGGCTGTGGCGTCCACCGCAACCGTCGCTAAGGCCGAAGGAGCGCTGCTTGCCGTCAAACAAGACGGGGCTACGCGGGTCGCGGTCGTTTTCGAGGCCCGAGAATCGGAGGGAGTGCTGCTCGTAGTGCCCGGACTGGCCCTACTCTACGACGGCGCCCGCTTTGTGACACTTGCCGATCTGCAGGCGGCCGGCGACGATTCTGCGCTATCCGAGGCTCTAAGACTCGTGTTCGGAACCAGGGCACAGGCGGTGGCCTCGGTGTCGTGGGAGAGCCTGCGGGCGGTGCTGGTCTCGGCGGGCGCTGCGGCTGTACCCGCGACGCTGACTACAGAAGATGACAGCCGGCAATTGGCCCACGCCCTTCAGCAGGTGGCCGCGGGCCCAACCGCGAGCGTCCTGTGGGAGGGTCTGGGACTACAGGGTGATTCCGCGGCGTTCCGGAAAGCTCTCGAGACGGCTGCCGGCCGGGCGAAGCAATGGACGACTGTGGCGGTCACCGGGCGGCTGGTCGAAGGCATCGGATTCGTCTATGTGGAGCCAGATGTAGCGGTGGCACGCGCCCTGCTGAGTGGCGGATCGGGCGATGCGCTCGTCACCGTCGAGCTACGCAACGGCTCGGGTGCTGTCGGCATCGTGGAGGCGGCCGCGGCGCAACTACAGCCGCTCGGATATGCGATCGCGCCCGGCGGCAATGCCGCGGACTTTCCTAACGTGGCACAGACGTTCATCACCTACTCGGTGGGTGCGGCCGCCGCGGCTGAGCGGGTGCGGGCCCTCATCGGCGCCGGAACTGTGGCAGAGGACTCTGGACTCGATGTCGACCGCGTGGTCGTCATCTTGGGGAGCGACTACGCTCCAGTAGCCCTACCCAGTGCCGACGCGGTCGAATGATCGCATGACCGTGCTCGATCCGTTCCAACGCTATAGCCGGCAGATACTGCTGACGAGCCTGGGCCGCGAGGGCCAGGAGAAGCTCGGTGCGGCGCGGGTGGGGCTTGTGGGCTGCGGAGCGCTCGGCTCGACGATAGCGGGCCACTTGGTCAGGGCTGGGGTGGGATACCTGCGGATCATCGACAGCGATCGGGCCGAACTGCACAATCTGCACCGGCAGAGTCTCTTCACCGAGGACGACGTGGTTCGACAAGCCCCCAAGGCCGAGGCCGCGGCCGCATACCTGAGACGGGTCAACAGCGAGGTGACCATCGAGGGCATCGTCGGCCGTCTGAGCAGCGATAGCGTCGCCTCCTTCGCCGGCGGTCTCGATCTGCTGGTCGACGGCACCGACAATTTTCCCACCCGCTTCGTCATCAACGATCACTGTGTCGCGCAGGGTATGCCCTGGGTGTACGGGGGGGTGGTGGCCACGAGCGGCATGACCTTGACGGTGGTTCCGGGCGACGGCCCTTGCCTGCGTTGCCTGGTGCGCGATGTGCCCAGGCCTGAGGAGGCGCCCACGGCCGATGTGGCCGGCGTCCTCAATACAGTGGTGGGGGTCATCGGCAGTCTGGAGGCGACCGAGGTAGTGAAGCTCGTCGTCGCGCCCCAGGCGCGGAGCAGGCATCTCGTCGTCGTTGACGTTTGGGATTCAGTGTTCGAGAAGCTCGAGGTGCCTCGGGATGTCGCTTGCGTGTGTTGCGGCGCGATCGAGGCCGATCGGGCAGAGCCGAGCGGGCCATGAACTCCGAGGAGAAGGCGCGGCGTCTGCTGCGGGAGTGTGGGCCGGTGGCGGTCGCCTTTTCGGGCGGGGTGGATTCGACCCTCTTGTTGAAGCTGGCTCTTGACGAACTCGGAGAGGGCCAGGTGCTGGCCGTCACAGCCTGCGGCGACGTGCACACCGCCGAAGAGACCGCCGCGGCCCGCGAAGCGGCCGCGCGACTGGGTGCGCGGCACGTCGTTCTCACCACACAAGAGCTGTCGATACCCGGGTTTGCCGAGAACCCTCCCGACAGATGCTATCTCTGCCGTGGCTCCATGTACCGGGCCATGCTCGAACTCGCTCATTCGGAGGGCGGGTCGACCCTGGTCGACGGCGCCAACCTCGACGACCTGTCCGACTATCGCCCGGGCATGAAGGCGGCAACGGCGCTGGGTGTTCGCAGCCCGCTGGCCGAGTCGGGCATGGGCAAGGACGAGGTCCGCGCGCTGGCCCGCCGCCTTGGGCTTACCAACTGGGATCTGCCCTCGTCGCCGTGCCTCTCGTCGCGTTTCCCCTATGGGGAGACCATCACAGAGCCCAAGCTTCAGATGGTGGCGGCCGCCGAGCGGGGCCTTCGCGATCTTGGTCTGAGGCAGGTCAGGGTGCGACACCACGGGAACCTCGCGAGAGTGGAGGTAGACGCGGCCGACATCGAACGTGCGGCCGGGGAGCCGGTGCGGCATACTATCGTGAACCTGCTGCGCTCGATTGGCTACGACTACGTGACTGTGGATCTCGAGGGGTTCCGGAGCGGCAGTCTGAACAGAGGGGTGCGGCTACCGGCGGCCGGCAAGGAGGGCACATGAGCGTGGGCAACGCTGCACAGACAGTATCGGTCGCGATCGGGGGGGCGCGCGGTCAGGCATCAGATCCTCTTTCCTTGATAGCGCCGACGGGCTCCAACGCGACCTGCGATCCGGCGAGGCTCCATGGCATTCCCGGCTCCTGATCCGGCGGGGTCGCGACTGGCGGCCGATCTCAATGAGCGCCAGCGCGAGGCCGTCTACCACAGCGGAGGTCCTCTTCTCGTCCTGGCGGGTGCTGGGTCGGGCAAGACCCGCGTGCTCACCTACCGTCTCGCCCATCTCATCGAGAGCCGGCAGGTGCGACCACATCAGACGCTCGCTATCACCTTCACCAACAAAGCCGCCGGCGAGATGAAGGAGCGGGTCGCCGGGTTGCTCGGACCCGTCTCCGGAATGGATGTGGGTCTGCACGTTCCACTCGGCCTGCGCGCGCATACTGCGCCACGATGCGCCGTGGCTCGGCTATCGCACCAACTTCACCATCTACGACGACGACGATTCCACGAGACTCATCAAACACTGTCTCGAGGATCTGCGCCTCGATACCAAGCGCTTTCCGCCCCGCGCCGTGCAGGGACCTCATCTCCGACGCGAAGAACAAGCTGATCGACGTCGACGACTTCGCCCGGGATAGCGCAAGACCGACGGTGCCTCGAGCCTGTCGGGACGGGCGATGGTGGGTCGGGTCTTGTGGAGGTGGCCGCTCAGGTCTACCACCGCTATCAGAAGCGCCTGCTCGAACAGAACGCCTTCGATTTCGACGACCTCATCATGCGCACGGTCGACGTGCTGCGGCTGTTTCCGGACCGGCTCGGGTACTACCGAGACCAGTTCCGGCACGTGCTGGTGGACGAGTATCAGGACACCAACAGGGCGCAGTACGTGCTGGTGAAGCTGCTCACCGAGGAGCACCGCCAGGTGACCGTCGTGGGCGATGACGACCAGTCGGTCTACTCGTGGCGGGGCGCCGACGTCCGTAACATCCTCAACTTCGAAGAGGACTACCCCGACACGATGATCGTCACGCTCGACCAGAACTATCGGTCGACCACGACGATACTCGATGCGGCGAACGCTCTGGTCTCGCAACAACCGCAAGCGCAAGCCGAAGAACCTGTGGAGCGAGCGCGGAGTGGGAGGGCCGGTCCAGATCTTCGAATGCCGCGACGAGCACGAGGAGGCCCGCCTCGTCTGCGACGAGATCGTGCGAGTGCTGCGTGAACGTCCGGCCTCCGACATCGCCGTCTTCTACCGGGTCAACGCCCAGTCGCGCGTACTCGAAGATATGCTGGTGCGGCAAGGGTGTGGGCTATCGAGTGTTCGGCGGCACCAAGTTCTATCAGCGGGCCGAGATCAAGGATCTGCTGGCCTATCTGCGCGTCATGATGAACGCGACCGACGATCTATCGCTGCTCCGCGTCATCAATACGCCACGGCGCGGATTGGGCGACGTCGCGATCGGTCGCTTGCAGAACTACGCAGCCGAGAACCAGGTGGCCCTTCGCGAGGCGCTGCTGCATGCCTCCGAGGTTCCGGGCATCACGAGTGGTGCAGCCGAGTCGTGTATGCGACTGGGCGAGGGCTTCGTCTGCTGGGCCGAAGCGAGCGAAGGCAAGAACCGGGTGGCCGACCTCGTGCGTACGGTTCTCAAGGGGAGCGGCCTGCTCGATTCGCTGAGGGCCGAGCGGACCCTCGAAGCCGAGGGGCGCATGGAGAACCTGGAGGAGTTCGCGGGGGTTGCCGAGGAGTTCGATCGTATGAACCCCGACGGCACGATAGCCGACTTTCTGCAGGAGATAAGCCTCTACGCCGACATCGATGGCATGGAGGAGGGTCAGGCGGTCGTCACCATGATGACGCTCCACAATGCCAAGGGCCTCGAATTCCCGGTGGTCTTCATCACCGGCATGGAAGAAGGGCTGTTTCCGCATTCCCGCTCGCTCGACGAGCAGCGGCTGGAGGAGGAGCGGCGTCTCTGCTACGTGGGCATGACCCGCGCGCGAGACCGGCTCTACCTCTCGCACGCACGCTCGCGGACGCTCCACGGGGGAGCGGGCTACAAGCTGCCGAGCCGATTCCTGGGCGAGATACCGAGCCGTCTGCTGGAGTACCGGCAGACGTCGGTCCTTTCTCGCCCGAACAGGCGGCAAGACCACCTCGAGCGTATCAACCCGCGACGCCGCGCACCGGTGCCGGTGCCGCCCGCTCGGGCGGCGTCGCGACCAGGGCGGACAGGGCGGCGCGGCGGTCGCCGGTCTGGCGCCGGGCGACAAGGTGGTTCACGCCAAGTTCGGCGAAGGCGTGGTGCTCGGACTCGAGCCGGGAGCCATCGTCCGTGTGTTCTTCTCCGAACTCGGTGAGCAGAAGACGCCTTCTCCTCGAATACGCTCCGCTCCGGCGCTGTCTAGCTTCAGCGCGCTAGCCGCGGCCGGGCGATCCCCGCCGCTGCGCACCGCTGCGCAGTCACCCGCTATGAGGAAGTGGGGCAGTGGGGGGCTGCCGCCGCGTCGTACCATCTTTCTCCTGGTGCCGCGTGGTGTGAGGACCAGAGAGGGACACTGCAATTCCCCCACGACGGCCGTGCCAGGTTGGTCTTCGTCACCGTCGCAGTGCAATAGATACTGCAAGAGAACCACTAAGCATAAGATGTTGCACAGACGTCTGGGCACGTGGGGGACGTCAGCCGGGAGCGAGGCGCTGACGGGTCCGAGGCACCGAAACGCCCTGGATAGCCGACAAGTGGGGCGAAGGGGTACGATTGGTGACGATGTGGGGCAAAGATGAAGCAAAAGTGTTGCATTGTGGGGCAAAGTGGTGCTAATATCCTGCTCATGCAACAACAATTGCTATCAGGCTTCTTCGACCACACACTTGACCCCAAAGGGCGGGTGACTCTTCCTTCGCGCTATCGCGAGCTACTTCTCCGATGGTGCCGAACTTGTTCGCTTCCCCGACAAAGACCCCTGCATATCGGTATTTCACCCCGCCGCGTGGGACGAGTACGACGCCAAGCACATCGTGCCTCGGGATGCATTCAAGAAGAAGGAGGACGAGTGGTTGCGTCCGCCTCACCTACGCCAACAAGTACTCCGTTGAGCCGGACCGGCAGGGGCGTCTTCTTCTGCCGCCAAAGCTGGTGAAGATCTCGAGCTCTCCGGCAAAGTCCTGATCCTTGGGGTGAGAGACCGTCTGGAGATCTGGGATCCTGATGAATACGAGAAGTGCAAAGCAGAAAGGCGGGGAAAGGATGGGTAGCGCGGCAGCCTCGTTCGTCACGGAGATGGCCATGGCTCACGTTCCGGTCTTGACTCAGGAGTTGCTCGACCTGCTCGACGTCCGCGTGGACAGCCGGGTCGTGGACTGCACGTTCGGCGGTGGGGGGCACGCCGCGGCCGTGGCGGCGGATCTTGGTCCGCACGGGGTACTGGTCGCCTGCGATCAGGACCCTATCGCCGAGGAGTACTACTATCGATCTGCGAGCTGAACTGCGCTGCCGCTCGCGCTTCTTCCTGGGCAACTTCGCCGACTCACTCGCCGAACTCACTGTCGAACGGTTTCAGGGCCACGCACATCTACATGGATCTGGGCGTGAGCAGCATGCAGATCGATACGCCCGATCGGGGCTTCTCGTACAGCTACGACGCTCCGCTGGACATGCGCATGGACCCGTCTCTGCCCGTGACGGCAGGCGACATCTTGAACAGCTGGCCTGAATCGGAAGCTCTCACCACTCTGTTCGGCCGCTACGGCGAAGAACGCTATTCGCGGCGCATCGCCCGAGCCATCGTCATCCGGCGGGCGCACACCCCGTACACCCGTACCCGGAACTGGTCGACACGATCAAGATCGGCCATTCCCACGCCGGCGCGCTTCGCGGCCGGCAATCCGGCGCGCCGCGTGTTCCAGGCGCTCCGCATCGAGGTCAACGACGAGCTGAGCAGCCTACGCCGCGCTCTGCCGGAGGCCTTCTCGCTCCTCGAGCGCGGGGGGGTCCTGGCAGTCATCAGCTTCCATTCGCTCGAAGATCGCATCGTCAAGGAGTTCTTCGTCGGCAAGGCCAAGGCGTGCACCTGCCCGCCCGGTTTCCCCGTGTGCGTCTGTGGCGGGAAGGCCACCGGGCGAGTTGCTCACCACCAAGGCGGTCACGCCCGGCCGCGCGAGTTGCAGAACAACCCCCGGTCGAGTTCCGCCAAGCTGCGGGCGCTCAGGAGGCTCTGATGCCCACTACCGCGACGGTACGCTGGATGGAGGCCTGGGAGGGTGACCTCACCCCGTCGGCGGCCGCCAGGCGCAGCGCAGCCGGCGTGGAGCCGCTCATATCCACTCGAGCTCGCTACTACAGTCGCGAGGCCATGGCCCGCGTCCCCGGATCGGTACGAGAGGCCGGGTGGAGAGCCCGCCCGCGCCGGTTCAACAGCTGAGGATCGTCACGCGGCAGAGCGCCACGTTGGGGCATGGCGATCCTCGCGCTGGTTCTGGCCACGGTACTTCTTGGGGCTTCGATCGTCGCCCCGGTGCTTATCAACTCGGCGACTACCGGACTGGAGATCGAGGATCGGTCAGCTGGAGAAGCAGCAGAAGGCCTTGGCGGCCGATACGGCTGCCCTCTCCGCCCAGATCTCGGCGCTGTCTTCTCCCGACAGGGTCGCCGAGCAGGCCGCTCGGCTCGGCCTCGGCCCTGCTCAGTCGGTCTGACTATTTAGAGACCGGACACCGACGCCGCGGCGACGGAGGGTGATACGACGGTCGCCGGGCGGTGACCATGAGCCGGACGAACAAACGTCTGGCTCTGTTCATGGGGTTCGCCGTGTCGTTCCTGTTGGTTCTCATGGGGACGGACGTTCTGGGTGCAGGTGAGTCGCCGCGCCGGCCCTTCAGGAGAAGGCCGAGGGCCAGTCGGTACGCACCATCACGCTTGAAGCTCCGCGAGGGGTCATCTACGACCGCAACGGCGAGATCCTGGCCATGTCGCGGGCCACCGCGAGCGTGTACGCCAATCCCAGGCAGATCAAGGAATCCGGCAGCGACGGGCCGTCAAGCTCGCTCCGGTTCTTGGCATCTCCTCGGAAGACCGAGGTGCGAAGCTCACCAGCGACTCGGTGTTCCGGTATCTGGCCCGCAGGGTCGACGAGTCGACGGGGGACAAGGTGAAGGCTCTCGATACTCGCGGTATCGGCGTATGCTCCGAGTCGAAGCGCGTCTATCCCAAGGGTGAGCTTGCTCCACAGTTGCTGGGCTTCGTGGGCGGGGACGAATACACGGGCCTGGCCGGACTGGAACTTGCAGTACGACGACGCTGCTCTCCGGGGAGCCAGGAGAGTCGCAGGTGGTCAGCGATCTGCAGGGCAACCGTCTCTCCACGGTCTCGCTGAAGGAGGCCGTTCCGGGCGAGGCCATCACATCTCACCATCGACGCCGAGATCCAGTATCGAGACCGAGAGAGGTGCTCGCCGACACGGTAGAGGAGTTCGAGGCGAAGAAGGCCTGTGCTGTGGTGCTCGAACCGACCACACGGCGAGATTCTGGCCATGGCCAACACCCCCGTCTTCGACGCCAACGACTACGCGGCGTCACCGTGCGGAGAGCGACCGCCGCAACATGGCGGTCACCGACCAGTACGAGCCTGGATCGACTTTCAAGATGGTCACGGTGGCGGCAGCGCTTCGAGGCCGGCATTGTGGCCCCGGACACGATCTTCAAGCTCGGCACGACCATCACGATCTACGACCGGGAGCGTCCACGAGGCCCACGACGAGACGTACGCCGGACGTCCGTGAACTCACCGTGACGAGATCCTGGCCAAGTCGTCCAACGTCGGCACGGTGACCTTGGGCAAGAAGGTGGGCAAGAAGGCGGCTCGTGGACATGATCCACAAGTTCGGATTCACCGCGAAGGCCGGAATCGACTTCCCGGGTGAGGTCGACGGTCAGATGCTCGCGCCCGAGAAGTGGTCGGGCACCACGATCGCCAACGTGCCGATGGGCCAAGGCATCGCCGTCACGCCACTGCAGCTGACAGCGGCCTATGCGGCCATAGCCAACGACGGCATCATGGTGCAGCCGCATCTCGTGCAGGGTAGGGCGACGCCGTCGAGCCGGCAGGTGGTGAGCAAGACGGTGGCCGACCAACTGCGTGAGATGCTGACCGTGACTGTGGAAGACGGCACCGGCACGCTGGCCGCCGGTGAAGGGCTACGGGTGGCCGGCAAGACGGGTACGGCCCAGAAGGTCAATGGAACGGCGGCTACTACGAGCGATCACGTTGTCGCGTCGTTCGTCGGCATGGTGCCCGCCGACGACCCCAGGTTGGTCATTCTGGTGACGGTCGACGATCCGCTCACGCAGCAGTACGGGTCGTACGTGGCCGCGCCGGCCTTCGCCAGATCGCGGACTTCGCTCTCAGCGTTTGAGCGTCGCCCCGGACGCGGCGGACGAGCTCCCGAGGCGACGGGCGCCGCTCGTCGGGGTCCAACGATGATAGAATCCGAACCCGTGAGACTCAGTGACCTTTTCGCCGGTGTCGAGGACTGGCGCCTGGCGGGCGCGGCCGACGTCGCTGTCAGCACGCTCTGCCTATCGAAGCGATCAGGCCGGTCCCGGCAGCCTGTTCTTCTGCGTGCCCGGGTTTCGCCCGCGATGGACACGACTTCGCGCCCGACGCCGTGCGCGAGGCGCTGTCGCGCTCTGTGTGGAACGCGAGCTCGATCTGCCGGTCGCGCAGATCGTCGTCGGGTCGGTGCGCGCCGTCATGGGACCGGTGGCGGCGGCGTTCTACGGGCGTCCGAGCCGCCGGCTCTGCTGACCGCGGGCATAACCGGCACCAACGGCAAGACCACCTCGGCTTTCCTCACCGCCCACTTACTCGACCAGGCCGGCCTGCCGTCGGGCCTGATGGGTACCGTGGAGCGACGGATCGGCGGCCGGAGGTCTCGCCCGCGGGTAGGACGACGCCTGAGGCGCTCGACATCCAACGCGATCTGGCCGGATGGTGCAGGCGGGTGACAAGGCGGTGGTTATGGAGGTCTCGTCGCACGCGCTCGACCTGGGGACGCGGGCATCGGCATCGACTTCGACGCCGTCGCCTTCACCAATCTCACCCAGGACCATCTCGACTACCACAAGACCTGGAGAGACTACTTCGCGGCCAAGTACCGGCTGTTCCTGGACGCCGAGTTCGCGCGGCGAAGCACCCCGTCGCGGTGATCAACATCGACGACCCCTTCGGCCGCGATCTGGCGTCTGAAGCGCCGGCGAACGAGTGCTCACCTTCGCCGTATCGACAGCGGTAGCGACGGATGGGGTCAGGCCGAGCTTGGAGTGGAGCGACTATTCCATTGAGGCGGAGGCACGCGCGGGACGGTCGTGCTCCGTGGACACGCGCTCGCTCGTGCGGGCGCGGCCGGAGCGACCGGTGCGGCGAGAGCGCCGTCGAGGTGGAGGACTCCCTTGCTTGGCGTCTTCAACGTCGCGAATACCCTCGGTCGCTCTCGGATCGGGCTCGGATCTCGGACTCGACCCGCGGCCGATGGCTCGGGCCCTGCGAGAGCTTCCGGGGGTGCCCGGCCGCATGGAGACCGTAAACGTAGGGCAGCCTTCACGGTCTGGTCGACTACGCCCACACTCCCGATTCGGTGAACAACGTCCTGCGTACGGCTCGGGGCTTCACGCGCGGGAGAGTTGATCGCGGTCATCGGTTGCGGCGGTGACGCGACAGAGGGAAGCGGCCCCTCATGGGCCGCGAGGCTGAGAGAGACGGCCGACGTCGTAGTCGTCACTTCCGACAACCCGCGGAGCGAAGATCCGCTCGGCATCATCGCCGATATCATCGCGGGCTCGAGCACCGGAAGGCGGGCATCGTGCAACCAGATCGGCGCCTCGCCATCGGCTGAGCGAGTACGAGGCGCAGCGCGGGCGACGTGGTGATGATCCTCGGTAAGGGCCACGAGACCGGGCAGGAGTTCGCGGGCGAGACCCTGCCGTTCGACGACCGGCGGGTGGCCCGGGAGGCGCTGGCGAGGCGGCGAGGCACACGCGATGATCGAACTCACTCCTGCGGACGAGGCCGGGCGAGCACTCGGACGGGCGCCCTCGCTGCTGCCGGTCGGGAGTGAGCATCGATAGTCGCACGGTCCGCCCCGGGCGACCTCTTCGTGGCTCTTGCGGGGCGAACGGTTCGACGGCCATGACTTCGTAGACGCAGCATTCGAGGCGGGCGCGGCGCTCGTGGCGAGGGGCGGTAGTCGAGACGATGCGGTGAGGGCCGACGCGGCCGGTCTACGAAGTGGACGACACCCTGACGCGCTCTGGGGCCTTGGCCCGGGAGGTGAGGCGCACGTCAACGCGATTGTGTTCGCGGTCACGGGCAGCGCCGGCAAGACCAGCACCAAGGACCTGCTGGCGGCCATGGTGGGACGGGTGCGCAGGACGCGTGGTCACCGCCGCGAACCAGAACAACGAGATCGGCGTGGCGCTGACGCTTCTCGCCATCGAGCCTGACACCGAGGCCGTAGTGGTCGAGATGGGAATGCGGGGAGTGGGGCAGATCGCCGCGCTGGCCGCGATAGCCGAGCCCGATGTCGGGGTGATCACCAACGTCCATCCAGTCCACCTGGAGCTTCTGGGTTCCCTTGAGGGTATCGCTCAAGCCAAGGCTGAGCTCGTTCGACGGAGTGAGGCCGGGCGGCGCCGCGGTGGTTCCGGCGATTGTGAGTTTTTGCAGCCCTTCTTGAAGGGCGCACGGGCTCGACTGGTGACGTGCGCGGTGAACGACGCGATCGGCGGCGGCGGACGTGACGGGGTGGCTGGAGGCCAAGCGGGACGGTCGGGTCACACGTTGCGGGTGCGCTGGCCCGAGGGTGAAGCGCCAAGTAGAGACTTCTCGGGTCGCCGATCATGCCGTCGCCAATGCGGTGACTGCGATCGCGGCCTGCTATGCGGCGGCTCTGCCGGTGGCGGAGTGCGCCGAAGGGCGTGCGAACGTACGGTTCATGGCGGGACGGGGCAGACATCATCCGGCTGGACGGGTCTGTGCGTCATCGACGACACGTACAACGCCAACCCCGCGGCCGTAGGGCGGCGATCGACAATCTGGTCGGCTCGCTGCGAGGGTGGGGGCGTCCGGTCGCTGTTTCGGCGATATGCTTGAATTGGGTCCTAGTTCAGAGCGTTACCACCGGGAGGTCGGTGAGTATGCGACCGAGCGGGGGTGCGGATGCTATGGGGCGTCGGTGGGCACTGGCGCTGGCCATCGTGGAGGCTTTTGCGGAGGCGCGCGGGGTAGGCTAGAGGGCAGTGGCGATCGGACTAGAGGACGTGGGGCCGGTCCGTGGACTCTTGTGAGGAGGCTGCGGACCGGTCATCGGTGCTTTCAAGGCCGGGCGACGTGTCCTGTTCAAGGCGTACGCGCGGTATGAGGCTCGAGAAGGTGGCCGACGCATGCGTGGGCATCGGGGTCGGTGCTGGGACGACGAAGGAGAACAGAGTAGTGCTCAAGCTATTGTCGGCGACGCTCGTGGCGCTCGTCATCGGCATGGTCGCGGGACCTCGCTTCATCCGCTGGCTGAGCCGGCGCGGCATCGGCCAGAACGTGCGGGAGTCCGGGCCCGAGAGCCATAGCACCAAGCAGGGCACGCCGACCATGGGCGGGGTGCTGATCTTGGTAGCGGCGGTCATCCCCTACTGTCGTCTTCGCCACGAAGACGGTTCCCAGTCTGGTGGTGGTCATCCTGGCGGTCGGGTCGGGACTCATCGGTTTCGCCGACGATCTGCTCAGCCAGTGGCGGCAGCGCTCTTCGGCCTGAACGCCAAGGCCAAGCTGATTCTACAGGTGCCGCTGTGGGCGTTCGCTGTTGGCTCGCTTCGGAGTACGGGGGAATCGACACGCGGTTGAGCCTACCCTTCGTGCGCGAGGGTCTCGACATCGGCTGGGCCTACTACCTCTTCGCCTTTCTGCTGATCGCCGGCTTCTCGCATGCAGTCAACCTCACCGACGGACTGGATGGACTGGCCGCGGGTACCGCCGGCATCGCTCTGTTCGCCTACGCGGGCATCGCGTTTCTCCAGGGCGAGAACGATCTGGCCATCCTGGCGGCGTGTCTCACCGGCGCCTCGGTCGGCTTTCTTTGGTACAACTCTCATCCGGCGGCCGTGTTCATGGGCGACACCGGTTCTCTGGCGCTCGGGGCCGCCGTGGCCGGCATGGCGGTCGCGACCGACATGGAGTTGCTTCTCTTCTTGGTCGGCCTCGTGTTCGTGTAGAGGCGCTCAGCGTGATGATCCAGGTGCTTCAGCTTCAGGGTCTTCCACCGCCGGGTCTTCCTCATGGCGCCCATCCACCACCACTTCGAGCTCAAGGGCTGGTCGGAGACCAAGATCATCGTCCGTTTCTGGATCGTGTCGGCCATCGCGGGCGCCGCCGGTTTCGCCTGTACTACCTGAGCAACACCCGGCTGCCGATCCACTGACCGGTCGGTGAACCCGGTGCGGTGAGCGTCATCCGTCTGGCACAGGTCTTCCGACGACGTAAGGCGGATACTCGATTCTCGGCGCCGAGCCGCTCGGGCACGAGCGCCGCGACGCCGTGGCCGGCGTCGGCCGCGAGGTGTTGCTCAGCGACCGCCGGGCCGCGAGCAGACCTTCCGGGCCTGGAGGCCGCCGTCGCCGCTGGGGTCGTCTACGTGCCCGAGGACGCCGTCGTCGAGTCTTGGCCTCTGCCCGACCTGGTGATCAAGAGCCCTGGGGTGCCGGCGACGCCAAGCCCGTGATGCTCGCCGCGGGAGTGGGGGGTGCCCGTCTGGAGCGAGCTCGAGCTGGCCTACGTGCTCTTTGCCAACCCGTTCGATGCGATAACAGGCACGAACGGCAAGACCACCACCACCGCGTTGCTCGGTCACCTGTTCGCGACGGCCGGCCGGCCCGCCCGGGTGCTGGGCAACATCGGCGTCGCGGTCACGTCGGTGGCCGGCGCCATCGGGCCTGATGAGGAGCTGGTGGTGGAGGTGTCGAGCTTCCAGTTGGAAGACATCCACACGTTCCGACCGGCCTGCGGCGTCTTTCTCAACCTCACGCCCGACCATCTCGACCGGCATGGCACCATGGAGCGCTACCTGGCGAGCAAGGCCGGTCTGTTCACCAACCAGCGACCGGGCGACGTGGCCGTTCTCAACGCGCTCGACGCCTCGGTAGCCGGTCTCGGCCGCCAACTGCTCGCGCGGGAGAACGCACCGGAGGTGGTCTTCTTCTCCTCAACGGGGCCGAAGGGTCTCGTGCGAACAGTGCGGCCCGGCTCCTGGATCGACGATGGCTGGGTCTACATCCTGGGCGAGCGCTTGCTGCCCGTAAGCGACATCCGTCTTCCTGGCGTCCACAATCTCGAGAACTCGTTGGCGGCGGCGACTGCCGCCGTGGCCCGTGGTGTCGAACGCAAGGCAGTGGAGAAGGGCTGCAGACCTTCACCGGAGTGGCCCATCGACTGCAGTTCGCAGGAATGGTGGCCGGCGTGACGTATGTGAACGACAGCAAAGCTACTAACGTGGAGGCCACCCTGACCGCCTTGAGCGCGTATCCCAGCAATACCCACTTGATCCTAGGTGGGCGCGACAAGGCCTCGGACTACCGACCCGTCGCCCGCGCGTGTACGCGGGGCTGCAAAGCGGTCTACCTCATTGGCGAGGCGACCCCACTCATCGAAGCGGCCTTCGCCGAGGTGCGCGACCACGAAGGTGCGACGGGCGCGCCCGGCTCTCCGCCAAGCCGGCGATCTGGAGCGTGCTCTCGACATGGCTTCGCGGGCGGCCGATACCGGCGACGTGGTGCTTGCTCGCTCCGGCGTGCGCGAGCTTCGACCAGTACAAGAACTTCGAAGAACGCGGCGACCACTTCATGTCGTTGGTCGCCCGCCTGGAGCGGGAAGAATCGTGAGTCGGAGAGCCTGCGCCGGCTCCGCATCCGCGTCCGGCCGGGCCGAACGACGGCTCCGCGTCCGTCGGGCGGTTCGTCGACTGCCGCAACGCTGAGGGACGACCTCCCGGTGGCATACCATCTGGTGTGGGTCACGTGCTGCTGCTTCTCGTCGCCGGCATGTGCATGGTGCTGTCGGTGTCGGTGGCGCAGGCGGTCGGGGGCGGGGAGAAGTATGGCCTGCTGCGGCCGCAGGCCATCGCCGCCGCTGTGGGTCTCGTGCTGCTGGTCGTGCTATCGCTGGTGGACTACCGCAAGGTAAGGGTGCTCTCCGTCGGCTTTCTGGCCATGGTCTTCGCCCTCCTCTTCATGGTTCACATTCCCGGGCTCAGCTTGGCCGACGGAGGGTCGGCGAGTTGGCTCGAACTGGGACCGGTCACGTTCCAGCCCTCGGAGTTCGCCAAGCTGGCGGTCGTCTGGTGGGCGCGCATCTGCTCTCGATGCGCGAGGGTCCGTCCCGGAGACTTCGCCTCGATACATGGCTCCGTTCGGGCTGATCGGTCTGGGCAGTGCGGACTGGTCGTGCTCGAGGGCGATCTGGGCACCGCCATCATCATCGCGGGGCTTGTCTGGTCGGCATGCTGTGGCTGGCCGGCATGAAGGGGTGGCACTGGCGCTGGTCGCCGAGCGCGTGGTCGGGGTCGCGGCGCTGGTCTCGTCTTCTCGAGCGACGAGCGCATGAGCCGCATCTTCTCGTTTCTTCAATCCATCGGCCGACCCCCAGGACATCGGCTACCAGCTGTCGCAGTCGCTGTGGCTCTGGGCCGGGGCGGCTGGTTCGGCGTGGGCCCGGGGGAGAGCATCCAGAAGTTCCAGTATCTGCCCAAGGCCCATACCGACATGATCTTCAGCATCCTCGGCGAGGAGTTCGGCCTCGTGGGCAGCCGGCGTGGTGCTCGTGCTTTTCGGGGTCTTCGCGGTGGCCTGCTGGCAGCTCGCGTCAGGCGCTGCTCGAACCCATGGGCAAGTACCTCATCGCCGGGTGCGGTATGCTCGTCACGCTGCAGGCGATCGTCAATATCGGCGGAGTCATCGGGGCCATGCCGCTGACCGGTGTGCCCCTTCCCTTCATCAGCTACGGCCGCAGCAGCCTGTTGCGATGCTGATGGCGGTGGGATTGATCCTGGCGGTCGCCAGGCGCGCTCCCGTCAGGCCGCGGCCATCGGCCGGCAGGTGAGGTACAGCACGAATGTCACGCGATATTGATCGCAGGCGGTGGGACGGCGGGCCACGTGGTGCCCGCTCTGGCGCTCGCTGACGTCCTGTCGGGCCAGGGGGTTACGAGGTAGCTTTCTGCGGCACCGAGCGGGGCATGGAGAAGGAGCTCGTTCCTCGCGCCGGGCTATCCCTTCTCGGTCGTCCGCATCCGCGGATTCACGTCGCAAGGTGGGGCTCACGACCGTGCGCACCCTCGGCTCCATTGCCCGTTGCCGGCTGTCGACGCGTGGAAGGTGCTGCGAGCGTCCGTCCCGACTGCGTGATCGGCGTGGGGGCCTACGCCTCGGGTCCGGTGGTGGCCGAGGCCGCGGTGCGGGGCATCCCGTCGGTGGCCGTCGAGATGGACTCGCACATGGGGTGGACCAATCGCATCCTCAGCCGGCTGGTCGACAGGGTGTGTCTTTCGTTCCCCGACCGCGAGAGCTCCGCCGGGATCGGCGCGACAAGTACGTCTACACCGGGCGGCCGCTGCGGCCCGCTCTTGCTCGCGGCGACCCGCGAGGAGGGCCTGCGCCCGCTTCGGTCTCGACCCGGAGCGGCGCGGTGTTGCTGGTCTTCGGCGGGCAGCCTGGGAGCCCACACCCTGAACGAAGCCGACGGTGGCCGCCTTCGCGGCGTCCGGACACTCTATTCCAGGTGCTCCACGTGACCGGCGAGCGCGAGTATGAGCGGGTGGCGGAGCGTCGCTCAAGGACCCGGACGCCAACCGGCTCCTACCAGGCCTTCGCCTTTCTCGATGATTTCGCCCTGGCCCTAGCCGCGGCCGACGCGGTCGTGGCCCGGGCGGGCGGGTCGGTGGCGGAGATCCTGGCCCGCGGGGTGCCGTCGCTGCTGGTCCCGTATCCGCTGGCGACAGGTGACCACCAGACGGTGAACGCGCGCATGGTGGAGGCGACGCGGGCGCCGCGCTCTTCATGGCCGATGCGCGACCTTGACGCCGACCGGCTGACCGACGCGGTCGACAGCCTGCTCGACGCGAGACGCAACGGCCGGATGAGAGAGGCTGCGCTGCGCCTGGCCCGGCCCGACGCCGCTGACCGCATCGCCGACGTCGTAGTAGAATTGGTCGCCGCGCCTGCGGCGGGACACCATGACTGATCAACCATCGACAACACCAAGAGCACAGCCGCGCCCGAGTGGCTGCGTAGCCTCCACTTCATCGGCATAGGCGGAGCCGGCATGAGCGGCATCGCCCTGGTGCTGCACAGCCGCGGCTACGACGTCACCGGGTCGGACCTCAAGCCGTCGCGCTATACCGCCCTCTTGCAGCGGGCGGGCGTCGACGTGAAGATCGGTCACAAAGCCGTCAACCTCGACCATCCCGACGTGGTCGTCATCTCGTCGGCCATCCCCGCTCACAACGTGGAACTCCAGGAGGCTCGCCGGCGGGGCATCCTCGTGGTCAAGCGTGCCCAGTCTCTGGCCTGGCTCATGGAGTGCCGGCCGGGGCGTAGCGGTCTGTGGGACTCACGGCAAGACCACCACTACCTCGATGATCAGCCGCTCGCTGGTCGACGGCGGCTTCGACCCGACCTTTCTCGTCGGCGGCGAACTCAACGACCTGGGGTCGAACGCGCGCCACGGCAAGGGGGACTTCGTTGTCTGCGAGGCAGACGAGTCCGACGGCTCGCTCCTGCTGCTCTACGCCCGAAGTGGCCGTGCTCACCAACGTGGAGCTCGACCATCACAGCCACTACCTGCACTCGAAGACGTGGAGCGGGTCTTCGCGGACTTCATCTGGCCTGCCTGCCCCAGAACGGCCTGCTCGTGTACTGCGCCGAGGACAGTCAGCGCGACGGCGCTTGCTCGCCAAGGCGGGCTGCCGCACCTGCTCGTACGGCTTCTCGGCTTCGGCGGCCTATCAGGCGCGCGAGGTGGTCGCCGAAGCACCGGGCAGCAGCTTCGAGATCTGGCACGAGGGCGCGCGGGCTGGCCGGTGCGACTCTGCAGGTGCCTGGGCAGGCACAACGTTCTGAACGCGCTGGCGTGCTTCGCGACTCTCACCGAGCTGGGTCCTGCCGCCGGATCCGATCGTCGCGGCGCTCGCCTCTTTCACCGGGGCGGTGCGCCGCTTCCAGCTCAAGGGCGAGCGGGACGGCGTGACGGTGGTCGACGACTACGCTCATCATCCCACCGAGCTGCGAGCGACCCTACGGGCGGCCCGGGACGGGGATTGGTCGCGGGTCATCGCGGTCTTCCAGCCCCACCTGTACTCGCGCACCGAGTTCCTGCAGAGGGAGTTCGCCGAGGCCCTGCTCGAGGCCGACGTGGCGGTGGTCACCGACGTGTACGGCGCCCGCGAGGACCCGCTGGCCGGGGGTGAGCGGCAAGCTGATCGTGGATGGCATGCTCCGGTCTGGCCGAAGAACAAGCCGGTGGTCTATCTGCCTCGCCTGTCGCTCCGTCGTCGACTACCTGCAGCACGTGACCGACGCCCGGAGATCTGGTGCTGACCCTCGGGCGCCGGTGACGTCCACCGGGTCGGTGAGCGTTTCCTGGCCGCCGCCTGAGCGGAGGTTCGATGGCTCTTCCGGTCTCAACCTCATGCAGGAGCTGCGTGCCCTCGACGGAGTGCGTCTGTGGGTGGACGCGCCGCTCGCGCCTTTCACCACCATAGGTACCGGCGGCAAGGCGCGACTGCTTGTCACGGTGGCCGTGTCCACGCCGCGGTCGTCGGCCCCGCTGAAGATCCTCGAGGCCCACGATCGTGCCCTGGGTCTGCCTGGGCGCCGGCTCGAACTTCCTGGTGGCCGACGAGGGCTTCGACGGGGTGGTGGTCAAGCTGGACGACACCTTCGACTTCGTGGAGGGGATGCCCTCGCGCCCCGGCGCCGGAGCGCGCGGACCGGTGATCGTGGCTGCCGGGGCTGCCGCGTCGCTGCCGCGTCTGGCGGCCGCGACCGCCGACGCGGGTCTCGCCGGTCTCGACTTCGCCTGCGGCATACCCGGTTCGGTAGGGGGAGCGGTGGCGATGAACGCCGGCGCGTACGGCCGCTCTCTGGCCGACGTCGTGGACGAGGTGCGAGTTGGCCACCGCCTCGGGCGGCACATGGCTTCGACCGCGGGACAGTTGGACTGGGGTTACCGCTACTGCCGTCTGCCCGCGGCCGGCGTGGTCACGGCGGTCCGTTTCAGCTCTTGCCCGGGCGAAGCCGCGACGGTCCTCGGAGTGCCATCGCGTGATTCTTCGCAAACGGCGGTCGGTGCAACCCCAGGGGGTGCGCACGTTCGGCAGCACGTTCAAGAACCCCGGCGGCAGGGCGGAGCCGGGCGGCTCATCGAGGCGGCGGGTCTCAAAGGAGTCGCGGCGCGGCGGCGCCGAAATATCGAGGGTACACGCCAACTTCTTGGTGAACAGGGGAGACGCGACAACCGCGGATGTGCTGGCCTTGATGAGCCTCATGCGCGAGGAAGTGGAGACGGACGCAGCGGGGTGGTGCTCGAGCCGGAGGTCAGGCTTCTCGGCGCCACTTCCCGTGGGAGTCGCCGGTGGTCGTCTCCCGGGGGGCGCCCGACTCCGATGGATGACCGCATCCGCGACCGCGGCGCTCGGTGACTCGGCAGCGCGGCCGGCGCCGGGCCATACCCGTCGTCATCGCTGATCCTGGTGGTGGCCGCTGCGGGTCTGTTCCTCTGGCTGCGTTCGTCGTCGGTGTTCGCGGTGAACACGGTCGTGGCTACAGCCACCGAGCGGGTCACGCGCGAAGAGATCGTCGAGGCCACCTCGGCCGCTATGGGCGTCAGCCTGCTGCGACTGTCGACCGGCGCCATCGAAGAGGCCCTCTCCGCGCTACCGTACGTCCGATCGGCGGAGGTCTACCGATCGTTTCCCAACGGCCTCGAGGTGCGGGTGGTGGAGTACGAGCCAGTGGCTCGGGTGCAGGCATCTCAGGGCGACCGTGTGGCTGGTCAGTGAGGACGGCCGCGTCCTCGAAAAGGCGGTGCCTCCTCGCGGCCAGAGCTTGCCTCTGATCATCCCGGCCGTGGGGTTCTCGGTGACGCCAGGCGAGCCAGGCACCCGCCGAGATCGTGGCGGCTTTGCCGGTGGTCACCGAATTGCTGGACGGCGAGATGGCGCAGGAACTGCCCGACGTGAAGCAGGTGGATGTCTCGGCCGCCGGCGAGGTGGGTCTCACGTTGGCCGATGGCAGCCAGTTGCGGTTGGGCGACGCCGTCGAATCTGCAGCAGAAGTTGAGGGCGGCCGCGATGGTCATCGAGCGCTACTTGAGGGATGGCAAGCAGAGTCGAGTACGTCGATGTCAGCGTGCCGAACGCGGCCCGCTGTCAAGGCCAAATGAAAGTGGTATGGTGCTTTCTAGCAGGAATGTGTGGCATTAGCACGTACTGCTCGAAGAAGCGAAGTGTTAATCGAGGACTGAGGGCGCCCGCGCAAAGGCTCAAGTTGAAGTCCTGTGATCTGATGATTCTGGAGGTTCGAGTACCATGAGCGACACGGGATCCGGCTACCTTGCGGTTATCAAGGTCGTGGGAGTCGGCGGTGGTGGTACGAACGCCGTCAACCGGATGGTTGACGCCGGACTCAAGGGAGTCGAGTTCATCGCCGTCAACACCGATGCTCAGGCGCTTCTCATGTGCGATGCCGACGTCAAGCTGCACATCGGGGGCAAGGTCACCCGGGGCCTCGGCGCCGGGGCGAACCCAGAGGTGGGCCGCGAGGCCGCCGAGGAGAGCCGTGACGAGATACGTGAGGCCCTCAAGGGCGCCGACATGGTGTTCGTGACCGCGGGCAAAGGCGGCGGCACCGGTACCGGCGGCGCGCCGGTCATCGCCGAGCTGGCGCGCGAGATCGGCGCGCTCACGGTGGGCGTGGTCACCAGGCCGTTCACCTTCGAGGGTCGCAAGCGGTCCAGCCAGGCCGAGACCGGCATCGAGACCCTCTCCAAGAAGGTCGACACCATCATCATCATCCCCAACGACCGGCTGCTGCAGGTGGTCGAGAAGAGGACGTCGATCATCGAGGCCTTCAAGGTGGCCGACGACGTCCTGCGCCAGGGCGTCCAGGGCATCACCGATCTGATCACCGTCCCGGGACTCATCAACCTCGATTTCGCCGACGTGCGCACCGTCATGCGCAACGCGGGGTCGGCCCTCATGGGCATCGGCGTGGCGAGCGGCGAGAACCGGGGTGTCGAGGCGGCAAAGTCGGCCATCTCGTCACCGCTCCTGGAAGCTTCCATCGAGGGGGCCACGGGTATCCTTCTGAACATCAGCGGCGGGCCCGATATGGGACTGTTCGAGGTGAACGAAGCGGCCGAGATCATCGCCGACGCGGCCGATATCGAGGCCAACGTGATCTTCGGCGCCGTCATCGACGAATCACTCGGCGACCAGATGCGGGTGACCGTCATCGCCACGGGATTCGACGAGAGGCGCCGCCTCGAACGGCGGGATCACTACGAGTCGGCCGAGCCCCCCATGCGCGAGCCGCGCAGCGATCTGTCGGTCGAGCAGCCGGCTCCCGCGCCGCCGCCTCCACCGGGGGAACTGGGCGATATCATGCCTCCCAGAGACCCACTCCTTCGAGATGGACGAGGATCTGCTCGAGGTCCCGCGCTTCTTGCGCGATAGGGATCCAGGCAAGGGGCGGCTATAGGCGCGATCGGCAAAGAGGATGGTGGCCGTCTGAACGAACCGCTCGCTGAACGCATCGACCCTGCCGCGCGGTCGCGGGTGACAGTGGGCGAGGTCGCGGGGCTGCCAGTCTTGGAGGCCTCCTTGCCCCGGCCCGTTCCGCGCGTTCTTCACTACCCGGCAGGGAGCTGAGAGCGCCGCGGCCGTTCTCGTGGCTTAACCTCTCCCCGTTCGTAGGCGACGACCCAACAGCTGTCGCTCGAAACCGCGCCCGTCTTGAGCGAGTGGTGAAACCGGCGTCTGGTCAGTCCCCGGCAGGCGCACGGGCTGCGGGTCGTGGGGGCGGCGGAGTACGTGCTCGAAGACCCCGACACTCCCTGCGACGGTCTCACCGTACACTTCGAGATCGACAAGGGCCTCGCGCGCCCTTCTGCTGTTCGCCGATTGCGTGCCGGTGGTATTGTGCGGCGAGGTCGACATGGCCGTGGCTCACGCGGGCTGGCGGGGGATCCTCGGCGGCATCGTGCAGCAGGCCGGCCGCGTCGCTCATGGGCATGGCGGGTATGGCGGTCATCGGACCGAGCATCGGTCCGTGCTGCTTCACGGTCGACGACGAGGTCGCGGCGGCCTTTGCCGCCCGATTCGGCGCGCGAGGTGGTGGTGGCGCCCGCGCGGTCTGGAGAGCCGAAGCGCGTAGACCTGTGGGGGGCGACCGCTACGGCGCTCTCCGAGATCAACATCCAGCGCGTCGCAGATAGTCAACCCCCGTCTCTGCACGGTCTGCAACAACGATCTGTTCTACTCGTACCGTGCGGAGGGGCCGGTGACGGGCCGCCAGGGCTGCGTGGCCTGGGCGGCGACCTGACCGTGACCATGGTGGGATCCGTGAACAGCTGCGCCCAACCTGCTTGCCGATCGAGTCACGTGTCGATGCGGCATGCAGCAGGGCCGGCAGGAATGACCGGCCGCGGCTGCTCGTCGCTTCGAAGTACCTCGACGTCGAGGAGCATGGCTCTTCTCCACGAGGCAGGAATCCGCCTGGTGGGGGAGAACAGGGCAGATGAACTGGACGCCAAGTGGCAAAGGTGGAACGAGGCGTTCGAGTTCCACTTCATCGGTCACCTGCAGAGCCGCAAGGTTCGGCAGGTGTTGCCGTATGTGACGATGGTCCACTCGGTCGACTCGATCTCGCTCGTGGAGGAGCTGGACAGGAGGGCGGAGGCGGACGTGCAGGTGCTTCTTGAGGTGAACATATCTGGCGAAGAGACCAAGTATGGTATCCTCCCGGCGGCCGCGGACAGCTTTTCTGGAGCGGGTTGCGGCCTACCGGAAGGTCATCGTTGGTGGGATTGATGACCATGGCTCCCCTGGTGGCCGACCCGGAGACGGCGAGGCCGTACTTCCGAGATCTCCGCAGCTTCGCGACAGACTGGCAGAAGCATTCGCGGGCCGCTATGAGCTCGTCCGAACTCTCCATGGGCATGAGCAACGATTACGAAGTAGCCGTGGAGGAGGGCGCGACGATCGTGAGATTGGGAAGCGCTCTCCTTTCAAGCACGTAAGGAGGAAATGATGGCTGGCGGTGGCTTGTGGCACAAGACACTCGTTTACTTCGGCCTCGCCGACGAGGACGAGGACTTCGAAGACGAGACGATCAACATGCGCCCCGACGTCGAGCCCACCTACGGGGAGCGGTCGTACGTGAAGAAGATCGATCGCGGCAGTGGCGGCCGGAGACGTTCGCCCAGCGAATTCGATGACATCTACTCCGAGGATCACGTATCGCAGCTCGCAGCGCTCGGGTATGGCTCCGCCTCCGCGGGGCGCAAACGTCAGACCGCTACCGAGCCTCGTGGAACAACCGCAGGTGCGCGTTCACTTGGTGATGCCGAAGAACTTCAACGACGCGCAGACGATCGCCGACAAGTACAAGGGCGACATCCCAGTGATCCTGAACCTCCAATCGAGCGAGACCGAACTCGCCAAGCGGCTCATAGATTTTGCCAGCGGGCTGACATACGCGCTCGACGGTGGCATGCAGCGGGTAGCCGACAAGGTCTTCCTGCTGACGCCGAAGAACGTGGAGGTGTCGGCGGAGGAGAGACAGCGGATGCTTGAGAAAGGCTTCTTCAACCAGTTCTGAGGGATTCAGGCGGGGCGGAGTGACGCACGTGGCGGCATCGAACCACATCGACGAGACTTCGACTGCCGTGGTCGAGGCGACCATCGGCTTTCTGACCGTGGCGCTGCAGGGCATCGAAGACGGGGCCATCGCGGCGGGCCTGCCCGAGGACACGGCGCGGGCTTTCGTGACCCAGACCCTGTTGACGACCGCCCGGTTGCTACAGGAGCACCCGGGGTCGCCCGCCGACTTGAAAGACCAGGTGGCGTCGCCCGGCGGCACCACTATCAGCGGTCTGGCCGTGCTCGAGGAAGAGACCGTTAGGGGCGCTCTCATGACGGCCATGCGAGACGCCGTGCTCGACTCGGAGAGGGCGGGCGGCGCGAGCTGAAACGCACGAGGATGCGGGTTCGGGCCGCACGCATGTAACGAACAAGAGGGTGGTGCGGGCCGCCCCGACGAAGGGAGAGCGAAGTGAAGATCACACCTCTCGATATCCGGCGTAAGGAGTTCAAGCGTTCCGTCCGCGGGTATTCCGACGAGGAAGTGGATATCTTCCTCGACGAGGTCGCCGACGAGTTCGAGCGCCTCTTCCAAGAGAATATGGAACTCCACGACCGCATGTCTCGCATGGACGAGCAGATCGCCGGACACGCTCAACTCAAGGATGCGCTCGAGAAGACGCTGATCTCGGCGCAGCTCCAGGCCGAAGAGCTGCGGGCGAACGCGCACAAGGAGACCGAACTGATCTTGCGCGACGCCGAGATGAAGGCGCGGGGCATCGTCAGCGACTCCTACGGCGAGACGCAGAAGACGCAGCAGACCCTCGTTCAGCTCAAGTTGCTCGAGGAGGACTTCCGTTTCAAGTTCCGCTCTTTGCTCGAGGGATACCTCCGGCTGCTGAGCGAGGCGCCCTTGGCGAGCGCCGGGAGCGAAGCGGCTTCGTCGCCGGCGGCGACAGCGGTGCCCGCTTCAGAGGCGGCGAGACCGCCCTCCGCCGCGCCCGCTCAGCCGACAGCAACGGTGGCGTCCCAGGCGGCGCCCGCTGCCGCTCCGCGGCCCTGGGCGCCGCCGATGGAGCAGATTCCGTCGCAGGGCCTCCCGCCCGTGCCGCCCGTGCCGCCTCGTCCGCAGGCCGAGGCCGGGTCTCAGCCCGCGGGTTCGGCGCTTGCGCCAACGGCGGCCGGCTCCGACGCGGCCGTCGCGCCGCGCGCTACCGCGCCGCCTCAGCCGGCCCCGCGTGTCGAGTCTTCGGCCGTTCAGCCTCCCTCGACGGCGCAGATGGCGCCGCCTCCGGTCTTCAAGCCGGCGCCGCCGGCTGAGACAGACGGGCAGAAGGCTATGGCGGCGCTTCAGGCCGAGCGGCAGAGCGGCTCTCGCGTCTAGCGCCGCCGGCTCTGAGCGACGACACGCCAACGGAGGAGACCTACCTGGGCTCCGACTCCGGGCGAGGACTCTGCCGGCAGGACCCCCGCCAGGGCGACGCGCTCGCGGAAGCGACGCAGGAGGCCGAGACGGTCTTCTTGGAGGGGACATCGGCGACGGCCGCTCGGGGGCGAGGAGCCTGTCCGGCGGTTCTTCTTCGGCCGGCAGATGAACGACATGGACGATACGTTCCCGGCCGACGATGCCACCAAGAAGGACAGGGACCCGCGACTTCGAGTGGTGAGGGCTCGCCGAGCCCGGGTCCGCCGCTGGCCGCCGGCGGTCACATCGGGGACGGCCGGACCTCTGGTAGGGGTGCGTGTCGCTCCCTCCGCTCCGCGTACGCCGCGTAGGCCCGGTGTACGGCGACCGCCTGAAGGTGGCGATGACGCGCCCCCCGAGGACAACCGGGCAAACGGCGAACTGGTGGAGGCGCTGGCGCGCTGGCTGGGACTGCGGCGCGACACGGTGCGCATCGAGTCGGGCCACGCCAGTCGGGACAAGGTGGTAGCCTTCGCTGGCATGGACGAAGCGGAACTGCGCAGGAGACTGACCGTGTTGCTCGCAGGCAGATCGGCCGTAGAGGAGAGATGACGGTGGAACTGGAAGCCCTGCAGAGAGCAGCTTCTTCGACGGAGCGCGATCGGCTGATCCAGGAGATCGCCGGATCTCGACGCGGATCTGTCGGAGTCGCTCGAGGATTCGTCGGAAGAAAGCCCGTACGATCAGCACATGGCTGAGACGGCCGCGGTGACGCTCGACCGTGAGATCGATCTCACGCTGCAGGACAACGCCCGCGTCCACTGTCGCCCAGATCGATCGGGCCCTCGCGCAAGTTGGAGAGCGGCACGCTACGGATCGTGCGACCAGTGCGGCAAGCCCATCGGCGACGGCCGGCTGGTCGTCGCTCCCTTCGCCACCCTCTGCATCGACTGCAAGCGCCTTGAAGAGCGAAACCTCTGACGCCGGCAGCCGGCCGGACGGCGGTTCGCGAGGGTTGAAGCTCCGCCGGCACGGTCCAGAGTCTCAAACGCGCGCTGCTCAAGTGGTGGCTGCTCGTTGCGTGTCTCGCCGTCGCGCTGACCATCGACCTTGCTGACCAAGCAGTGGGCCGAGCGCAGACCTGGTCATGGGCGAGACAGACAAGGTGCTGCCGTTTCTTCTATCTCCAGCGTACCGCCAACGAGTGGTGTAGCCTTCGGACTGCTGGGAGGCAAGACTGCGTCTGATCGTCGTGGCCAACGTCGTCGCCATGCTGGTCGTCTGCGCGTACGTCTTCATCGAGCGCCGTCCGGTGCTCGCCGGGATCGCCGGGGGTAGCCGTCATCGGCGGCAGTCTGGGCAACCTGGTGCAGCGACTGACGGCCGACGGTCATGTCACCGACTTCCTGAAGTTCCCCCACTGGCCCAACTTCAACATGGCCGACGTCTTCATCGACGCCGGCATCGCCGCGTCGTCGTCGGGCTGGTCGCGCAGGCGGTCCTCGCCTGGAGGGCGGGGCGCCGGACGCTCCACTTCGTCGTGATGGTGCCATGGCTAGCGGCTCTCATGAATCGCGCGAGAAGGGCGCCGGAGCGTTCGAGTTCACGATACGGCCCGAGGACGCTCGCCGGCGGCTCGACGTGGTTCTGGGCACGCGTCGCGAGGTCGGTAGTCGTTCGCAGGTGGCGCGCCTGATCGCCGACGGGGCCGGTGCTCGTTGACGGGAGTCGCGCGCGCCAAGAGCTATGCGCTATCGGAGGGCCAATCGGTGGAGCGTGATCCTCCCGAGTGCCGCTCCTCCGACGCTCGAAGCCGGAGGATATCGAGGTGCCGGTGCCTCTACGAGGACGAGTGGCTGCTCGTGGTGGACAAGCCGGCGGGCATGGCGGTGCATCCGTCGCCGGGCCACGCCTCGGGTACGCTCGTGCACGCGCTGCTCGGACACGGGGTGGCCGGCGGAGAGCAGTTTCCGGCCCGGGTGCGTGCACCGGCTCGACAAAGACACTACCGGGCTGCTGGTCGTCGCCAAGTCGGCTGAGGTGCATCGTCGCCTCGTGGCCATGATGCGGCGGCGCGACGTCGACCGCCGCTACCTCGCGCTGGTACACGGAAGCTTCGCGGCCGACAGCGGGCACCATCGAGGCGCCGGTGGGGCGCGATCCGGTGAGGCGCAAGTCGATGACCGTCGGCGGAGTGGCCGCGCGCGAAGCGCGCACGCACTTCCGGGTGCTCGAACAGCTGGGCGATTTCTCTCTGGTGGAGGCACGGCTCGGAGACCGGGCGCACCCACCAGATCCGCGTGCATTTTCTCGCCATCGGGCACCCGGTGGCGGGAGATCCCACATACGCGCGCCGTGACGCCCTGGGTCTGGGCCGGCAGTTCCTGCACAGCTACCGGCTGTCTTTCGACCATCCGGTGACACGCTCGCCGGTCGAGGTCGAGGCGCCGTTGCCGCCGGACCTGCGGACGCTGCTGCGAGATTGCGCGCCGAAGCCGGCCAGCCCGGGTGTTAGACTTCAGCCTACCGTGAACGACTTCTCGCGACAACTCAGGCGCTCGCGGTCGACCGCGCGTCCGACGCCGTCGGCGCGCACGACCCGACGTCAGTGACGGCGCGGCGGTCGCCTTCTTCGATCTTGACGGCACGCTGGTGGTCGGCCAGACCACTGTTCCTGTTGGTCAAGTTCCTGCGGAAGGCCGGCGTTGTGAGCCGGGCTTTCGTCGTGGGGACCGGTCTCTGGTTCCTCGGCTACAAGTGCGGGCTGGTGAAGGTGAGCGAGGAATCCCGCGAGAAAGGCGCCGGCGTCTTCAGGGACTCTCCGAGGCGGAGGTCGAGTCGCTGATGGACCGCTTCACCGAGGAAGTCCTGGTGCCGCGCTTCCATCCTGCCGCCACTGCCGCTCTCGCAGAGCATCTGTCGGAGGGCGACCACGGGTGGTGGTCTCGAGCGCGGCCCTCGATCCGGTGGTCAAGGGACTCTGCCGGCACCTGGGCGTGGCGGAGTTCGTCGGTACCCCCTGCGAGATGGCCGACGGGCGGTTCTCGCGGGCGCTTGACCGGTCCGAGTCCTCATGCCGACGAGAAGGTGCGGGTCGCGGGGACTACATGAAGAAGTGGGGTGTCGATCCCGGCCGACTGCTGGGCGTACGCCGACCACGGCACCGATCTGGCTCTGCTCGCGAGCGTGGGGCACCCCGTCGCGGTCAATCCAAAGCCTGAGTCTGCGCTCGGTGGCCGAGCAGGAGGGCTGGCCGATCGTTCTGTGAGCGTCGCTTGCCGGCGTCAACCTTCGACCGAGGAGAGATAGACATGGCCGATACGTTCCCGGAGGCGCTCGCCGAGGGTTGCGATGTCGACGACCTGGCGGTCGCGACCATCCGCACGCTGGCTGTGGACGCAGTCCAGAAGGCCAATTCTGGCCATCCGGGAATGCCTCTCGGCGCGGCCCCCATGGCCCATGTGCTGTGGACCCGGCATCTGAGGTTCGATCCCGCCGACCCGAAATGGCCCGACCGCGATCGCTTCGTGCTGAGCGGCGGTCACGGATCGATGCTGCTCTACTCGCTGCTCCATCTCGCCGGCTTCGGCCTCTCCATTGATGAGATCGAGAACTTCAGGCAGTGGGGCAGCCGCACTCCCGGTCATCCGGAGTACGGTTTGACACCCGGGGTCGAGACCACCACCGGGTCCTCTGGGCGCCGGCTTCTCCAACGCCGTGGGCATGGCGGTGGCCGAAGCGTTTCTTGGCGCGACCTTCAATAGGCCGGGCCTGACGGTCGTCGACCACCGCACGTTCTGCATGGTGGGCGACGGTGATCTGATGGAGGGCGTCGCGGCGGAGGCAGCGTCGCTGGCCGGTCATCTCCAGCTCGGCAAGCTCGATCGTGTTCTACGACGACAACCAGATCAGCATCGAGGGTTGCACCGAACTCGCTTTCACCGAGGACGTGGGGCTTCGCTTCGAAGCCTACGGCTGGCAGGTGCTGTCGGTCGCCGACGGCAACGACCTGAGGGCCATCGATCAGGCCATCTCGGCCGCGGTCGCCGAAACAGGCAGACCGTCACTCATCAAGGTGCGCACCGTCATCGGCTACGGCAGCCCGCACAAAGCGGGCACAGCCGAATGCCACGGGGCGCCGCTTGGAGTCGAAGAGAGCGCGTTGACCAAGGAGGCCCTGGGCTGGCCTGCGCATCTGTTCGTTCGCGGTGCCTCAGCGGGTGCGCGACTTCTACGGCGAGGTCGCCGCGCGCGGAGCCGCGGCGCGGTCTCGGTGGATGGGGGTACACACGTCCTTCCAAAACGACGAACCCGAACTCGCCGCTCAGTGGGACGCTGCCCTCGAGGGCAGGCTTCCCGACGGACTGGAGTAAGGCGCTGCCGGTTTTCGCGACCGGCGAGAAGATCGCGACGCGGGCGGCCTCCGGAAAGATGCTCAACGCTCTGGCCGGCGTCATCCCCACCTTGCTAGGGGGCTCGGCCGATCTGGCTCCCTCCAACAACACGTATCTCACCGCGTTCACCGACTGGCAGGCCGGCGCCCGCGACGGGCGGAACCTCAGGTTCGGCGTGCGAGAGCACGCCATGGGAGGCGTGCTCAACGGCATGGCGTACCACGGAGGGGTCTTCGTGTTCGGGGGCACTTTCTTCGTCTTCTCCGACTACATGCGGCCGGCCATAAGGTTGGCGGCGCTGTCGGGTCTGCCCGTGACCTACGTCTTCACCCACGACAGCATCGCTCTCGGCGAAGATGGTCCCACTCACCAGCCGGTCGAGCACCTTGCTTCACTCCGGGCGATGCCCGAACTGGTGGTCATCCGGCCCGGCCGACGCGGCCGAGACGGCCGTCGCCTGGCGGGTGGCGCTCGAGCGCCGCGACGGACCGACCGCGCTGGTGCTCAGCCGCCAGAACCTGCCCGTTCTCGACCGCTCGGCGCTTGGCGCGGCCGAGGGTCTGGCGAAGGGCGGCTACATAGTGTCCGACGTGATCGACCCGGCTCTCATCCTTATCGGCACGGGGTCGGAAGTCGAGATCGCGCTCGCCGCGGCTGAGACCCTGAAGGCCGAAGGCATCGCCACACGGGTTGTCGCGCTGCCGAGCTGGGAACTCTTCGAGCAGCAGACCCCCGCCTATCGGGAGAGCGTCCTCCCGCGGGCATTGAAGGCCAGGGTCGCCATAGAAGCGGGTGCCACGTTCGGCTGGGAGCGTTACGTCGGTATCGAGGGTTCGGTCGTTGGCATCGACCACTTCGGGGCGTCCGCCCCTGCGGGCGTGCTCTACGAGCGGTTCGGCATAACCGCCGGGGCGTTGGCGGCCAAGGCTCGGGTGGTGGTAGGAAGGTAGGCCTCGTAGGCCGCGCTTGACGGCCAGGCGCGGCGCCGGTAGGGTGGGTGAGCAATGGTTGAGGGCGCAACAGAACACACACGTAAGTCGAAGGTCCTCCTCGACGAGGACCAGATGGGCCGCACCCTGGCCCGCATGACCCACGAGATGGCCGAGCATTCTCCCGATCTCACCAATCTCGTTCTCGTGGGAATCCAGAGCGGCGGGGTCGAGTTGGCCGAACGTCTCGCGGCGCTCTTCGACACCTTCTACGGTCTTAGGCCGCCTACCGGCACCATCGACATCACGTTCTACCGCGACGATCTCGATATCCGGCTCGGCAAGGAGTACATGCAGCCCCGGGTACGCGAGACCGACCTGCCGTTCGACATCAACGGCAAGACCATCGTGCTGATCGATGACGTCCTCTACACGGGGCGCACCATCAGAGCCGCCATCGACGCGCTCTTCGACTACGGCCGGCCCCACGCCGTGAGACTGGCCGTCTTGGTCGATCGGGGCCACCGAGATCTGCCGATCCGGCCCGACTACGTCGGCAAGAACGTGCCGACAAGCCGCACCGAACGGGTAGAGGTGCACCTGGCGGGAAGCGACGGCTCCGATGAGGTCGTCATAGAGGAGTAGATCTCTTCGGGCCGCTTTGGAGGCGACCGGGCTCCGACCGCTCTCGGGAATTCCCTCGATCGCACATTGGAGATCGGCGCACCGCACGCTACAATGGGGAAGCTGCAGAGAAGTCGCTCCATAGCCTTTTAAACGTGTCCTGTGAGACCGAAAGGGTGACCGCAATGCATCTCATATCCATCGACGACCTAACGGCCGCCGATATTGAGCACCTCTTCGAACTCAGCGATGGCTTCCTCGAGGTGGCCTCGCGCTCGATCAAGAAGGTGCCGACTCTCCGCGGCCGCACCGTTGTCAACGTCTTCATGGAACCGTCGACTCGAACGCTGTCGTCGTTCGAACTCGCCGGAAAGAGGCTCTCCGCCGACGTCATCAACATCAAAGAATCGTCGTCGAGCGTGTCGAAGGGGGAGAGTCTCAAGGACACCATCTCGACCCTCGAGAGCTACCGGCCCGATATCATCGTCATGCGCCATCCGAGGGTCGGCGCCTCCCGCCTGGCCACGCGTTTCACCAACGCTTCGGTGGTCAACGCAGGCGACGGCACAGGGGAACACCCCACCCAGTGCCTGCTCGACCTCTATAGCCTGCGCAGGGTATACGGCGACGTGACGGGACTGAAGGTCGCCATCGTGGGCGACATCCTGAGGAGCCGGGTCGCCCGATCGGACCTCTTCGGCTTTCGCAAGATGGGCATCGACGTACGGCTTGTGGCGCCGCCTACGCTGCTGCCGCCCGGCATCGAGTACTGGGGAGTGCCGGTCTGCAGCGACCTCTCGGCTTTGAACGACGTCGATGTGATCTATCTGCTGCGTATGCAACTCGAGCGCGCCAAAGGCAAGGTGCCTCCGCTGCCTTCGCTCCGGGAATACAGTCGCGTCTGGGGCCTGTCTCCTCAGCGGGTGAAGCCGGGCCAGCGGATCATGCATCCGGGCCCCATCAATCGCGGTGTCGAACTGTCGGCCGACCTGGCCGACGACGAGCGCTCGCTGATACTGCATCAAGTCGAATCGGGATTGGCCGTGCGCATGGCCATCCTCTATCAGTGTCTGGCCGGAAGCCTGAGCGAGGAGCCGGCTGCGTGACATAGTCGCTCCTCGGCACTGTACAATCTTCCGCACACACCGAGACCCCGCCGCGTCGATCGAGCTCCTGGGAAGGGGAGCTCCCCACGGAGAGGACCACGATGGTTAAGAACATGGCAGTGATGGACGGCAACGAGGCGATCGCACACGTTGCTCACAAGGTCAACGAAGTCATAGCGATCTACCCGATAACGCCGTCGAGCCCTATAGCCGAGCACGCCGATGCGTGGAGCGCCACGGGCCAGAAGAACCTGTGGGGTTCGGTGCCAGTCGTGGTCGAGATGCAGTCCGAGGGCGGCGCGGCCGCCGCGGTCCACGGGGCGCTGCAGGCCGGCTCTCTCAGCACCACCTTCACGGCAAGCCAGGGCCTGCTGCTCATGATCCCGACCATGTACAAGATCGCTGGGGAGTTGACGCCGACCTGCTGGCACGTCACCGCCCGTTCGCTGGCCGCGCAGGCGCTCAGTATCTTCGGCGACCACCAGGATGTGATGGCGGTGCGGCAGACCGGGTTCGCCCTGCTCTCGTCGTGCTCTGTGCAGGAGGCGCACGATTTCGCCCTGATCGGGACGGCGGCCACTCTGCGGTCGCGCGTGCCGTTCATCCATTTCTGCGACGGATTCCGTACCTCACATGAGGTTCAGAAGTTCGAGTTCTTGGCAGACGAAGCCATCAGAGCCATGATCGACGAGGAACTCGTACTGGCTGTGCGGCAGAGGGCGATGACCCCCGACCGGCCCACCGTGCGCGGCACCAGCCAGAACCCCGACGTCTACTTCCAGGGTCGTGAGACGGTCAACCGGTTCTATCTGGCCTGCCCCGGCATCGTCCAGGACTACATGGACCGTTTCGCCAGCTTGACTGGGCGTAGTTACCGCCTGTTCGACTACGTCGGCGCTCCCGATGCCGAACGGGTGATCGTGCTCATGGGGTCGGGCGCCGACACCGCCCACGAGACGGTCGAGTACCTGGCCGAGCGGGGCGAGAAAGTGGGTGTGCTCAAGGTCCGCCTCTTCAGGCCGTTCAGTGTGGCGCACTTCGCGGCGGCGCTGCCGGCGAGCGTGAGATCGATCGCGGTGCTCGACCGCACCAAGGAGCCCGGATCGGCGGGCGAGCCCCTCTACCTCGATGTCGTGAGCGCGATGGCCGAGACCGGGCGCGCAATCAAGGTCATCGGCGGCCGCTACGGAATGTCGAGCAAAGAGTTCACGCCGGCCATGATCAAGGCCATCCTCGACGAGCTCCTGCGCGCCGAGCCCAAGAACCACTTCACCGTGGGCATCAACGACGATCTGACCCACACCAGCCTGGAGTACGACCCGGCCTTCACCACCGAGCCCGAGAACGCCTACCGGGCACTGTTCTACGGCTTGGGAAGCGACGGGACTGTGGGCGCCAACAAGAACAGCATCAAGATCATCGGTGACGACACCGACAACTACGTCCAGGGGTATTTCGTCTACGACTCGAAGAAGTCGGGAGTGCTCACGGTCAGCCATCTGCGCTTCGGGCCGCAGCCCATCCGTTCTTCGTATCTGGTGAACAAGGCCGACTTCATCGCCTGCCACGTGTGGGCGTTCATCGAGCGCTACCGTACGCTGGCCGCGGCCATCCCAGGAGGCACCTTCCTCATCAACGCCCCCTTCCCGGCGGAGGAGGTTTGGGACCGGCTTCCGTATGAGACCCAGGAGTGGATCATCAAGATGGGTCTCAACGTGTACACCATCAACGCCTACGATGTAGCGAAGCAGACCGGCATGGGCGCGCGCATCAATACCATCATGCAGACCTGTTTCTTCTACCTGTCGGGCATCATCCCGGCCGACGACGCCATCGCCGCCATCAAGAACGCCATCGACAAGACCTACGGCAAGCAAGGCGACAAGGTGGTGCAGAAGAACTACAACGCCGTCGATCAGGCGATCGCCAACCTCCGGCGCATCGAGGTGCCGGCCGAAGTCACGAGCACCCACCACAAGCCGAAGCTGATACCCGCGAGCGCTCCCGACTTCGTGAAGCACGTGACCGCGTGGATCATGGCCGGCGAGGGCGACAAGCTGGCTGTGAGTCAGATCCCCGAAGACGGCGTGTGGCCGACTCATACCACTCGCTGGGAGAAGCGGAACATAGCGCTCGAAGTCCCAGTGTGGGATCCGGAATTGTGCATCCAGTGCGGCAAGTGCTCGCTGCACTGCCCGCATGCCACCATACGAACCAAGGTCTACGACTCCGTCCATCTCGAAGGCGCCCCGCCGACCTTCAAGTCGGTCGACGCGAGGGGCAAGGAATACGCCGGCCAGAAGTGGACCGTCCAGGTGGCCGTGGAGGACTGCACCGGATGCGGTGCGTGTGCTGAGATCTGCCCTGGCCGCGACAAGGCCAACCCCGAGCGCAAGGCCCTCACTATGGCGCCCCAGTTGCCGCTTAGGGAATCGGAGCGGGCGAACTACCTGCACTTCCTTATCAATCTCCCCGATCCCGACCGTGGAAAGGTGAGGGTCGACTCGGTCAAGGGCAGCCAGTTGCTGCGTCCGCTCTTCGAGTATTCGGGGGCCTGCGCGGGCTGCGGCGAAACCCCGTACGTGAAGCTGCTCACCCAGTTGGTCGGCGACCGTCTGCTCATCGGTAACGCCACCGGCTGCTCGAGCATCTACGGGGGCAACCTGCCTACCACGCCGTACGCTACCGACCCTGAGGGCCGTGGGCCCACGTGGAACAACTCCTTGTTCGAGGACGCCGCCGAGTTCAGCTTCGGTCTGCGGCTGACCGTGGACAAGCACAGAGAGTTCGCCCGCGAACTGGTTCGGTCGCTTCGCGACGTTATCGGCTCCGATCTGGCCGAGGCGCTGCTCGCTTCGAAGCAGTCTGGTGAGACCGAGATCGCCGCCCAGCGTGCCCGGGTCGCCCAACTCAAGGAGAAGTTGCAGTCGCTCGTTGCCGGCAACGGCAGCGATTTCCGCGTCGGGCAGTTGTTGGCCATCGCCGACTACCTGGTGAGGAAGAGCGTCTGGGGGGTCGGCGGCGACGGCTGGGCTTTCGACATCGGATACGGCGGCCTCGACCACGTGCTCGCCTCGCAGCGCAACATCAACCTGTTGGTGTTGAACACCCAGATGTACTCGAACACCGGCGGGCAGTGCTCCAAGGCCACGCCCATGGGCTCGGTCGCCCTGTTCGCCGCGGGCGGAAAGGCGATAGGCAAGAAGGATCTTGGCTCGATCGCCATGACCTACGGCAACATCTATGTGGCCCAGGTGGCAATGGGTTACAGCGACTCACAGACGGTGCGGGCATTCGTCGAAGCGGAGTCATACGACGGCCCCAGCTTGATCATCGCGTACAGCCACTGCATCAGCATGGGCTTCGACGTGGTCAAGGGCTACGAGCACCAGAAAGCGGCGGTGCAGTCGGGCTCGTGGATCTGCTATCGCTTTGACCCGCGGCTTGCGGCTCAGGGCAAGAACCCGCTGCAGATAGACTCCAAGGAGCCGACTCTGTCGGTCGATGACTTCGTGCCCACCGAGAACCGCTACAACATGCTCAAGAAGGCCTCGCCTCTCGCGGCCGACATGCTCTGGACCAAGGCCCAGCGTCACGTGTGCACGAAGTGGGAGATCCTCAAGCAGCAGGCGCAGATGGTCTACACCGAGACCTGCCCATTCGAGCCCGGCGTTGTCGACGAGCAGGCCCTTGCCGCGACCGGCGCCAAGACCGTCACCGGCCACAGCGCGGGCTCGAACCTACCGGCCGGAAGGGAGTCCGACGGGGAGAACGGGGAGTAGTTACGCGCTGACTCCGAGAACTCGGCACGACAAAGGAGGCACCTATGCCCATCCGAGCGTCTGAGGCGACCTGGCGAGGCACCCTCAAGGAGGGTGAGGGCACCATGCGACTCGCCAGCGGCCGGTACGAGGGTCCCTATACGTATTCGTCGCGCTTCGAAGAGGCGGCAGGCACCAACCCAGAGGAGCTCCTCGGGGCGGCGCACGCGGGCTGCTTCTCCATGTTTCTGGCAGCCCTGCTCACCGAGAAGGGCTATGCGCCCGAGAGTGTCCATACCACCGCGTCGGTTCACCTGGGAGCCGGCCCCACTATCAAGAGGATCGACCTCGACTGCCAGGCGGTCGTTCCGGACGTGGGCGACGACGAGTTCCAGCAGCTGGCTCTCGAAGCCAAGGCGAAATGCCCGGTGTCGAAGGCGTTGGCCGCCGTGTCCGAGATCACCCTGGCCGCGACTCTGGCCGGCTAGGGCCACTTGGACTACAGAGTGCGGGTCAGCCCGCGCGCCCGGCGCGTGCGGCTGGTGTTGAGGGCCGATGGGGCGCTCGAGGTCGTCGTGCCGCGCCGCTTCGACAAGCGCGCTGTTCCCGGCATCGTAGAGGCCAAGCGCGACTGGGTGGAGCGGACGCGGCTCAAGCTTGAAGCCCGTCGGCGCGAACTGCCGGCCGATCCGCCGCGCCTTCCCGACCGCATCATGCTTGGGGCGCTGGGCGAGGAGTGGACGGTGGAGTACCGCTTGGCGGCCTCCGGCGCCGCGCGGACGGCTGTTCGAGAATCGTCGGGCCGTTTGATCGTGACCGGCTCAGCCGGCGACCCGGCGGCCTGCAGAGCCGCACTGTGTCGCTGGCTGACGCGCGCCGCCCGGCGCAGCCTGCCGCAGTGGCTCGACGAACTGGCGGCCGACCACCGGCTGCCGTACGGCGCGGCGTCCATACGGCAGCAGCGGACGCGCTGGGGCAGTTGCTCGCGTCACGGCACCATCTCGCTCAACGCCCGGCTGCTGTTCCTGCCCCCGCGACTCGTGGAGTACGTGCTTCTACACGAACTGTGCCACACCACCGAGCTCAACCACTCACCACGCTTCTGGGCCCTGCTCGAGAAGCACGACGCTGCCTGCCAGACACACCGCAAGGAGCTTCGCGGGGCGAAAACGGTTCTCCCCGGCTGGCTCGACCACGAACTCGGCGGGCCTGGGCTGTGACCGTCGCCGGACGGTGGGGTGGACCCCTCGACCTGGCCGTCGCCCTGGACCCAGGACCCTATCCGCGATACCATAAGATGACCTTTAAACGAGTCCCGTGAGACCGAAAGGAACCTGGATGGACATGCCGCGTCCTTCCGCGCCCAGATTGTCCTGCCGCGCGATGCCCCCCGAACGCTTCCTCCTTTCTGGAGCTCATATCTTTGATCCCCAGCAGGGAGTGGATCTCGAGGGCGACCTTCTGGTCGAGAATGGCGTCGTCGCCGCCATCGGCGAGTCGTTGAGGCGACCAGCCGGTGTGGAAGTCGTTGAAGACGTCGCCGGTTGCTGGGTGTTCCCGGGGTTCGTCGATCCGCATTGCCACCTGCGTACTCCCGGCCTCGAGTACAAAGAGGATCTGGCGTCGGGCTCTCTGGCGGCAGCGGCCGGGGGATACGTCGCGGTCGTGGCTATGGCCAACACCGAACCGGTGGTCGACTGCGGCCCCGTTGCAGCGTGGGTGCTCGACCAGGCCGGTGAGCGGGCCCTGGTGCGGGTCGGCCAGGTGGGCGCGGTGAGCAAAGGCCTCAGAGGCGAGGAGCTTGCCGAGATGCTCGAGCTGGCCGACGCCGGAGTGATCGCGTTCTCCGACGACGGCAGGCCCGTGTCGGATGCCGACCTTCTGCTGCACGCGCTCCGCTACCTGCGTGGCACGTGGCGGCCACTGCTGCTGCACCTCGAGAACAAGAGCCTATCTGTCGACGGTGTCATGCACGAGGGTAGGTGGAGCGCACGCTTGGGTCTGCGCGGCATCCCGTCGACGGCCGAGTCGGGTCCGCTCGCTCGCGACCTGGAGTTGATCCGGTACGTGGACGCTGAGAACAAGCGGCTTGCGGCGCTGGGTTGGTCGGCGCCCACGGCTGGTGAGGGCCCGGCGCCGGCGAAGCCGGCGCCGGGCAGCGACCGGACTCCCGTGCCGCCGCCGATGGTGCACTTCCAGCACCTCTCCTCGGCCGACAGCGTACGGCTTCTGCGCCAGGCGAAGCAAGAGGGCCTTCCGGTGACCTGCGAAGCCACCCCCAACCACCTGCTGCTGACCGACGAACGCCTGGCGTCTTTCGACACCAACCTGAAGGTCAATCCGCCCATTCGTTCGGCAGAAGACCGGGCCGCCTTGGTTGCGGCTCTCGCCGACGGCACCATCGACTGCGTCGGCACCGATCACGCGCCGCATGCGCCCCAGGAGAAAGACGTGCCCATCGAAGACGCCCTCTGTGGCAGCACCGGTCTGGAGACCGCTTTCGCCGCCCTTCACACCGGCCTCGTCTCGAACGGGACTGTGTCCCTCGCCCGGTTGGTCGATGCCATGTCGGCGGCGCCGTGCCGCGTGCTCGGCCTGCCTGCGCCGCGTCTCACCGCGGGCGCGCCGGCCGACTTCTGTGTGGCTGATCTGACCGAGACCTGGCAGGTCGCACCCGCGACGCTGCGAGGCAAGAGCAGAAACTGCGCCTTACTGGGCGAGACCCTCACCGGTAGGGTGAGGATGACCGTTGTCGATGGGGCGCGCCGCTACGCGCGCGCCCGGGGGGAGGCCTGATGTACCGGGGTGACGTGCCGGGCTACGTGGTGCTGAAGGACGGCACCGTCTTCCGCGGCTTCGGGTTCGCTGCCGAGGGCCAGGTCGTGGGCGAGGCGGTGTTCAATACAAGCATGAGCGGCTACCAAGAAGTCGTGACCGACCCGTCGTATCACGGGCAGATGGTGACCTTCACATACCCGATGATCGGCAACTACGGCAGCGCGGAGCACCTGCTCGAATCAGACCACGCCCACTCGCGGGCCATCATCGTGCGCGAGGCCAAGAACACAGCCTGGAACTCCACCTGTCCCGAGGGGTGGCTCGACTGGCTGAAGGCGCGAAGCATTGTCGGCGTGGGGGGTATCGACACGCGGGCTCTCACCAAACGTCTCCGCGAGCACGGCGCCATGACCGCGTGCGTCGCGAACGGCCGCCATGTCGATGTCGATACGCTGCTGGCCGCCACACGAGCGTTCCCTGAGATGACCGGACAGGACCTCGCGAGCATGGTCACCTGCAGCGATCCGTACGAGTGGCAGGCTCCGCCTGTTCCTGCTTGGCCGGGCAGCCTGCCGGGCAGCGCGGTGCCTCCCGGCGGTCGCCGGTTTCGCGTCGTCGCCTATGACTACGGCATCAAGCGGAGCATCCTTCGGAATCTCAGCGACGCGGGGTGCGACGTCACGGTCGTGCCCGCCCACTTCACCACCGAGCAGACGCTCGCGCTGCAGCCCGACGGCGTGTTTCTCTCCAACGGGCCGGGTGACCCGGCGGCGGTGGGCTACGCGGTGCTGGCCATCAGGGGATTGCTGGGCAAGGTGCCGGTTTTCGGCATCTGCCTGGGGCACCAATTGCTCGCGCTCTCCCTCGGTCTGACGACCTACAAGCTCAAGTTCGGCCACCGGGGGATGAACCACCCGGTGCGCAACTACCTCACCGGGCGGGTGGAGATCACCAGCCAGAACCATGGATTCGCTGTCGAACCGCCCGAAGTGGTGCGCGAGGCGCTCGACCGTGGCTCAGTGGTGGGAGAGGGCGGGGTCGCCGGGCTTCGGGCCGAGGAGATGATGCTCGAGACCGAGATGGGTCGTTGCCAGATCACACACCTGAACCTGAACGACGGCACGGTGGAGGGTTTGCGGCTTCTCGGACTGCCCGCGTACTCCGTGCAATACCATCCCGAAGCAGGTCCCGGGCCACATGACAGCAAATATCTATTCAGGCAGTTCACCGAGCTCATGTCATCGGCTCGGTAGAGCCATCACTGCCGGCGAGGAGGAGACTTTGAACATTCCAAGCCAACCTGGTCAGCAGCCGGGCGGCAACGGCCAACGACATCCCGAGATCAAGCTCCGCATGCCCGAGGCGGTCGGCGCCGGGGTCTATGCCAACAGCATGGTCGTGCAGCACACCGCCCAGGAGTTCATCCTCGATTTCGCACTCCTCTCGGCGGGCAGCGGCCAGGTGGTGGCGCGGGTCATCACGAGTCCGGGCCACATGAAGCAGATAGCGAAGGCCATCGAAGAGAACATCCATAAGTACGAGGAGATGCACGGACCGATACCGACTCCACCTGGCAGGGTGGGCTAGGAGGGCCGACATGTTGGCCATTGGCGACAAGGCGCCGGCATTCACAGCCATGGGAACCGAAGGCCAGGTGGACCTTTCTGAGTTGGTCGCGGAGGGCCCGCTGGTCCTCTACTTCTTCCCCCGCGCGATGACTCCCGGCTGAACTCAGGAAGCGGTTGAGTTCAACCAAGCGCTGCCAGAATTCGAAGAACTCGGTGTCAAGGTGGTAGGGACTTCCGTCGATACAGTTGCCAAGCTGGAGAGGTTTCGGGACAAGTACGAGCTGCGTTTTCCGCTTGTCAGCGACGCGGACAGGACCATCGGCGCCGCGTACGGCACACTGAAGGGCGACATGTCCAGCACCCACGAGCGAGACACCGTCTTGGTCGACAGAGGGGGGACCGTTCTGTTAGCCTATCAGCGTGTGGGCGCCCGAGGACACGCGGCCACTGTACTCAGCGACGCCAGGAGGCTGCGTGAAGAAGGTCGCATTTAGGTCTATACGGTTGCCGGACGGAGGTAGGGCTTGGACGTTGCGGGTGGGGCTCTTACTCGCTGCGTTCCTACTGCTGAGCCTCTTCACCCTCGCCCCTGAGTCTCCCGATAACCTCGCGCTGGCCCAGGAGTTCGACGATACGACGACCACGGTGGCCCAGTTCCCAGCGTCAGATCCAAGCTGGCCGGGAACCATCACCACCGAGACGACCGAGGCGACCACTACCACGACCGGCGCAGGCACCACCTCCACCACCGATCAGGCGACGACCACCACCGAACCTCCAGCGCCCGGCATCGTAGGGGTCGACGTCGACGTGGTCGTCTACGCTACGCAGACATCGGGCTTGGCAGCGGCCCACGAACTGGCGCTCGGCGCACCTCACCTCCGCGTGGCCCTGATCTCGTGCGGCAATCTTCTCGAATCGCCTTTGACGCAGGGTCTCTCGGTGGAGGACGCCCGCGACGCCGACAATGTCGTGGGTGGGTTCTACTCCGAATGGCGCCAGACCGTCGTCCGCTACTACGCGCTCATGGGCAAGAAGGCCTTCACGAGCAGCGGCCGCTTCGTGTACGAGCCCGAAGTGGCGGCAACTGTGATGAAGTCGTTCATATCGGGCGCGAGCGCGCGCAACGTCATGTTCTACTCGGCCAAGCTCGTCGCCGCGACCGACGAGGGTGACGATCGCTACGTCGACCTCGAGGTCGAAGGCGCCGGGGCGTTGCGTCTGAACACTCGCTACTTCATCGACGCGAGCGTCGAAGGAGACCTGGCCCGTATGTTGGGGGCCGACTATCGCATCGGCCGCGACGAGACCGTCTACAACGATATCTCGGGCCAGAAGCCCGCCTATCCGACCGCCGCCAACAACTATGTTACGGCTCCCCAGCGTTTCTCGGCCCTTCTGACGCTCCAAGTCTATCCATCGAGCATGGCCCCCCGAATCGCCGACCTGGTGCACATCAACTACAATCCGCGCACCTACGCCGGCACGGTGTTCGCCTGGAAACACGTCTCGGGCTTCCAGGCGAGTTGGAGCATGAGGATCGCCGTGCTGCCCAACAACAAGCGCGAACTGAACGAGAGTTGGAGCGACTGGCCCGATATCGGGCTCGCGTATCAGTGGATCTTCGAGACCGACAAGCGGGGCGAGATTCGCAAACGCGTTCTCGAGTGGACCATCAACAGGGTGCGCTACCTTCAGGAAAACGGATATTCGCAGGTCGGCCTGGCCAGCATCCCCCAGAAGCTCTACGTACGTGAAGGGCCCCGAGTAGTAGGCCGTGACACCTACACGGTGACCGATCTCGTTTCGGGATACGTGCGCAACTCGGTGGCCATGGGGTGCTACGTGCAATACGACCGGCACGACGCTTTCTATCCCAACCATGTGGAAGCCACTCGGTATGTCCACATGCCCATGGAAGCCCTGCTGGTCGCGGGTCATCCAAACCTGGTTGTCTCGACGGCCGTCTCCACCGACTACCAGACGTATTCGTCGGCGGTACGCATGGAGCCTACCCGAGGCAACATGGGTGCGGCGGCCGCCATGATCGTCATCGCCGCCGATCAACAGAAGGTGGCCCCCGGCGACGCTCCCTACCAGTTGGTGCGAGCGCTCCTGTTCGAGCGCGGCTACAGGGTCCAGTAGCACTCAGCGGTTGCCGGGCCGGCGCTTCCGCCTGCCTGTGAGCCGGACTACTTCTTGATGATATCGGTGAACCGCTGGATGGCGCGTCCTCCGCTGGCGGCGGCGAGCGTCTGGTGGGCGGGTACCTTGTAGACTCGGATGCGATCGTCGAAGAAGTCGCTGAAGGCAAGCATGGCGCCATCGGTCGAAACGGCGAGCGCAGTGCACTGATTGCCTCCGACGATCGCGTCGAGAACGGTGCCGCCGGCGGTGTCGATGAGGAGGATCGAGCCCCACTCCGGGCCCTCGTGGGCCGCGTTCTTAGGGTCTTCCTTGCCTCTGTTCGACACGAGGAGCAACCTGCCGCCGGCCGCGAGCCTCAGTGTGTTTGGCCGGCTGTCGGTGGTCGACAGTCTGGTGGCGGTCTCGGTGGTAAGGTCGACCACAAATACGGCCCCGAGCGCGTTGTCGTCGACGTAGAGCAGACCGCGCGCGTCATCACCCGCGAGGGCCCAGAACGAGCCACCGGTCTTGAAGACCAGGGTACCCTCCCCAGTGGGCAGGTGGATACGCTGCAACTCGCCGCTCGCGTAGCCGGCTACGTAGAGACGCTCGGCGTCCGATGTGCAGTAGAGGCCGCGCGGGGTCTTGACTGTCGGCATGCGCCGTACCAACGTCCCCGACGCCAGGTCGATCTCAGACACATCGCTGCTGCCCCAGTTTGCGGTCCAGAGCGTCTTCTCGTCGGGGGAGAGGAGAAGGACCTTTGGCGCCTCGCCTTCGGTCGCGAACGTGCGCTTCACGGCCCGGGACACCCTATCGATCTCGTAGACTGTGCCGGACCTCATGTTGACGGCGTAGACGGTCTCACCGTTCTTGGTGAACACGAGATCGGTCGTGCCCTCTCCGCCCAGACTCACCTCGCCGGTCTTTGCCCCGGTGGAGGGACTGTAGACCTCGAGACCTTCGCCATCGAGCAAGGCGACCCACAACTCCCGCCCGTCGGGCGAGAAGGCGGCCTGCTGCGGCCCCGGGCCGCACTTGAAGCGGACGACCGTCTCGACCAGTTGCCCGGTCGGATCGAGCCATACCTTCAGCGCTGCGGCCTGGTCGAGCATCAGAGACCTCGCGGCGGTGTTGTAACCCCTCTTACTAAACTCGATCGTGATCGCGCCCCCAGGGACTTCGTCCGAGAAGGGGGTCTTGGCGGTCAGGCTCGTGCCGTCCTGGAGGGTGATGGCCAGGTTGACGACCTCGGGGTCGGCCGATAGTTCAAGCTTCTGCGGGGGCAGATTGGCAGCCGTCGAGCGTGTCGTCGAGGTGGCGTCTGCCACTCCGCCGGCCGCGATGGTGGTGGAGGCTCCCGGGTCGGCCGCGGAGGTCGTCGTGCTGGTCGTTGCGTCGCGATCTCGTGAGGCCACGGCGTATGCGGCGTATCCGCCCGCGCCGAGAACCACCAGCGCGATCAGGGTGCCGGCAGCCGCGCGGCGGCGCCTGCGCACGAGGCGCGCCCTTCGTTCCTTGCGTGACTCCTGGAGACTGAGAGGATCGCGAAGCGAGTCCTGATCCTTATCCATATGGGCATGATAGCCGATGTGGGTTATTCTCCGCATTGTCCCGGGGGAGATGCACGTTAGTTCGAGCGCCCCGCATGCGAGATCCGGAGAAAGGAGAATGGTGCGCTGGCTCCGTAAGAAAGAGGTGCCCCTGTTCCGCACCTACCAGCCACCATTCCGCGCCGCCGGCTGGGCGGTGGGGGAGGTCGTACAGCACGAGGGCCGTCTGTACCGGGTCACCCGATGGGCCGAGTTGCCGACGGTGCAGTTGATACGCGGTGGATCGGTGAGCGAGTGGGAGATCTGGGGGCGGCGTCTGTCCGACGAGGAGATGCGCAACGGGCTGATCGACGCCGCTGAACGCATCAAAGGGGGCACGCCGGGGCAGAATCAGGTCGCGGAGGTCGATGGCGAGCCCGGTATCGGGTAAACGACATGTGGGCCCTCGCCGGAGGCACCGGCCGGACGGCATCGGCCCCGGGCTCCCCAAGCGAGTACTGGAGGTTGCATGGATTTCATCATGACCCGTCGAAGCATCCGCGCCTATACCGATCGCCCGGTCTCTGAGGAGTCGGTCACCCAGCTTCTTCGTGCCGCGATGGCGGCGCCGTCGGCCAAGAACCAGCAACCGTGGCACTTCGTGGTGGTTCGCGACAGAGACCTGCTGGAAGCCATAGCACGGTCGACCCCATACTCGGGCATGACTCGCGACGCCCAACTTGCCGTGGTGGTCTGCGCGGCCGCGGACGAAAGGGATCCGGGCTACTGGCCTCAGGACTGTGCCGCCGCCACCGAGAACCTGTTGTTGGCGGCAAACACCCTGGGTCTGGGTGCGGTGTGGCTGGGTTTCTACCCGCTCCCTGAACGGGTAGAAGCGCTGCGTGGGCTGTTAGGCATCCCTGAGGACGTCGTGCCCTTCTCGGTTGTGCCCGTGGGCTATCCGGCGGAGCATCCGGCGCGCGTCGATCGTTTCGATCCGCAACGCATCCATAGCGACCGCTGGTAACACATCAGAACCTAGGAGCGACAATGAAGACCTCCCTCGGCGCCCGCCCGCTTCTCTACCCGACCCCGGTCCTCGTCGTGGGCACCTATGACGCTCAGCGTCGGCCCAATGCCATGGCCGTCGCCTGGGGTGGCGTCTGCTGCTCGAAGCCACCGTGTGTCGCGATATCGGTGCGCGAGGCGACGTACACCTACGGCAACCTGGTCGAGCGAAAGGCCTTCACCGTCAACATCCCTTCGGTCGCGCACGTCGAGGCTGCTGACTACTTCGGTATTGCCTCGGGGCGCGACACCGACAAGTTCGCCGCGACGGGGCTCACCCCGGTGGCGTCGGACCTCGTGGAGGCTCCGTATGTGGGTGAGTTCCCCCTAGTGCTCGAGTGCAGGGTGGTACATGTCGCGGAACTGGGGTTGCACACCCTCTTCGTGGGAGAGATCGTCGACGTGAAGGTCGACGAGGATTGTCTCGACGCCGCGGGTAAGCCCTCGACCGAGCTCATCAGACCGTTCGGCTGGACTCCGGGGGACAATCAGTACTACTCTATGGGCGAGAGGCTCGGCAAAGCCTTCTCGGTGGGCAAGGTGCTTCAGCGAAGCGCGGAGTAGTCGCCGTCGCGGGAGGTCGTCCCATGGGTAAGCTGCGGGCGTCGCGGGTGCCGCTCGCGTTGATCCTGCTGCTGGCGGGTGTTATCGCGGCGGCGAATGTTGTGGGCTGTGGATCGGACGAGACCGGTAGTGCCGTCTTGTCGATTGACGCGGTCTTGGCGGCAGAGACCGGCCAGCGTGTCGCGGTGCAGGGTCATCTGGTCGCCGGAAACGACGGCATGGTGTTGGCCTCGGCCCTGCTCGAATCGTACCCTCCGCAGGCGGGCGGCAGCGTTCTCTCCCTCGAGGGACTCGACCTGGCCCAGCTGGTCGGGCTCAGTTCCACAGTCGAGCGACCTGAGCTGTCCCAGGTCACGTGGTCAGACTACCCCGTTGTTCTCGAAGGCGTCATGGAGGGCGGAACGCTGATGGTGGAGCGCACGCCCGCCGTCACCGAGGGCCGCCTGGAGGCCGTCAAGGTGCGGTTCAGCGCGGTCAGGGAGGGCCCGACCGCGGGTGACCCCGTTTGGTGGGTGTTCGACCTCATCAATCTCTCGACTCAACCACTCACGGTCACCTTCGCCAGCGGCCTGATGGCCGATGCGGTGCTTACGCGTTCGGGTGTCGAAGCCTACAGGTGGAGCCGCGGCAAGGTGTTCACTCAGGCAACGTTCAGCCAGACGATCGGCCCAGGCAGATCGTTCAGTATCGTACTTAACGATGTGCTGCATGTGCCTCCTGGACAGTATGAGCTGGCCGCGAAGGTGACCGCCACCATCGGACCGGAGTCTGCGTGTGTCGCGCTGCCCGAGGTGGCGACCTCGTTCACGGTACGCTGAGAGTTCAGGGCGCCACACCGACGGCGCTGGCTACCGGAGGCGGCCTGACGACTTCACGAGTGAGGCAGGCCCCTCGCCTCGAGCGCAGCCGGCCCCTCAACAGGCTGTCGAAGAACGAGGCCACGGCTATCAGGCCACGCTGGCCGGCGCCAGAACGCGTCCTTCGTCGCGCAAACAGCGCTGCCGTTCACGCCTCCCGCGTGCTTCTCGCGCGCGCGGTGATCATGAGGTGATGGCGCCCGCTATTCGGCGGCCTTCTTTGGGCCTCGGTGTCTCTCGACCAGCTTCTGGAGTTCGATGACCCAGAGGATCGCGGAACTCACCGCTATGGCAATGAGCAACTGCGCCAAGTCGAGCGGCTGAGTGCCGAACAGGTTCTGGAGTTGCGGCACGTAGAGCAGAGCGAACTGCAGCAGCAGTGTGAGCAGCACGGCGCCGTAGATGAGCGGGTTCGTGCGGAGGCTGGTGGTGAAGATCGACTCACGGTCGAGACGTATGGCGAGCACGTGAAACATCTGCTCGATCGTGAGGACCGTGAAGAGCATGGTCTGCCACGATTCGATGCCGGCCCTCCAGTAGAGCCAGCCCACCATCAGCGCGACCACGCCCATGAACGGCCCCGCCCAGATGATGTGCGTGCCAAGTCCGCGGGCGAAGATACTCTCGTTGGGCCTGTGAGGGGGTCGCTTCATCACCTGGGGTTCAGCCGGCTCGAAGCCCAGAGCCAGGCCGGGGAGCCCGTCGGTCACCAAGTTCATCCAGAGTATCTGCAGCGGAAGAAGGGGGAGGGGCATGCCCAAGAACGGGGCTACGAGCATGACCGCGAGCTCACCGACGTTCGTGGCCATGAGGTACTTGATGAACTTGCGGACGTTGTCGTAGATCGTGCGGCCTTCTTTGACGGCGGCGACTATGGTCGCGAAATTGTCGTCGAGGAGAACCATATCGGCGGCTTCTTTGGCCACATCAGTGCCAGTGATACCCATCGCGACGCCGATGTTCGCCTTGCGGAGCGCGGGCGCGTCGTTGACTCCGTCTCCGGTCATGGCTACGATGTGGCCTCGGCCCTGCAGGGCCTCGACAATCTTGAGCTTCTGCTCGGGCGCCACCCGGGCGTACACCGATATCTCCTCAACAGCCTCGGTCAGTTGCTCGGGCGAAAGTTGGTCGAGTTCCAGTCCGGTCAAGATGCGGGCCCGCACCGCGTCCACTGTCGCGCCGCCCGCCGGTACGTCGCGGCCGGCCGGCGCGTCGATGATGCCGACGTCGGCGGCGATGCTGGCGGCGGTCAGGGGCTGGTCGCCGGTAATCATCGCCGGCCGGATGCCGGCCAGGCGGGCGGTCATGACCGCCTCGCGGGCCTCAGTGCGCGGTGGGTCGATCATGCCGACCAGCCCGACCAGGATGAGATCTTTCTCCCAGTGGGCGGAACCGTCGGCTAAGGCGCCGTCGTCGAGGGGCCGGAAAGCTACAGCAAGAACGCGCATTCCCCGTGCCGCGAGTTGGTCGTTGGCGCGTTCGACCCGCTCGCGTGCTTGGTGATCGAGGGCGGAGGCCCCGCCGCGATCCCACACGGCCCGGGTGATTCTGAGAACCGAATCGAGGGCTCCCTTGGTGAAGCCAACGTGAGTCGCCCCGTCAGCTTCGAGAAAGGCGGAGAGTTCCGTTAGTCCGTCCATGGGCGAGGCCGGAAGGCTGTGCACTGTGGTCATGAGCTTCCGGTCGCTCTCGAAGGGGATCTCGGCCCGTCGAGGGAAGGCCTGCTCGAGCGCCGGTTTGGCCAAGCCGAGCTGGGCCGCCGCGACCACCAGTGCCCCTTCGGTGGGGTCGCCGAGAGCCCGCAGCCCGGCTGGGCCGCACTCCGCCTCGCTGCTCGGACTCGCATCCACGAGCGTCGAGTCGTTGCAGAGCGCGGCGGCCGCCGCGAGTAGGCCGATAGCCGGTTTCTCGCTCACCACTCGCGCTATGGCGCTGGGATCGGCAGCCTCCAGCGAAGAGCATTCTCCGGGTGTCACGGCCTGGTACATGTCGATCTCGTCGCCCGCGACGTCGAGGATAGCGACGGTCATGCGGTTCTCGGTGAGCGTGCCTGTCTTATCGGAGCATATTACGGTGACCGATCCGAGCGTCTCGACCGCCGGCAGCTTGCGGATGAGCGCATGCCGGCGCAGCATCCTCTGGGCGCCCAGCGACAGTGAGATGGTGACGATCGCGGGTAGCCCCTCGGGGACGGCCGCCACGGCCATGCTGACCGCGGTCAGGAACATGATCCTGGTGTCCTCTCCGCGCAACAGGCCCTGGGCGAAGATGATCGCGACGAGTATCAGCGCGGCGGCGGCCAGCCATCTGCCGAGTTGCCCCAGCCGCTTCTGCAGGGGAGTCGGCTCCTGCTCGACTCCCTGGATCATGTCCGCGATCTTGCCGAGCTCTGTATCCATGCCTGTCGCCGTGACCACAGCTTCGGCGCGGCCATAAGCGATCGAGGTACCCAAGTAGATCATGTTCACGCGGTCTGCCAGCGGAGCGTCGTCGGCGAGCATGGGCTCGGCCGTCTTCTCGACCGGTTCCGACTCGCCGGTCAGCGCCGACTCTTGAGCGCGTAGGCTCGCCGAGTGGATGAGGCGGGCATCGGCCGGGACGAGGGCTCCAGCCTCCACGGCAACGATGTCGCCCACAACGACCTCGCGCGCGGGGACCTCCATTAGACGCCCATCGCGCCGGATACGCACGATCGGGGCGGCAAGCTGTCTCAACGCGGCCATGGTCTTCTCGGCTCGGTATTCCTGCCGGAATCCAAGGAGCGCGTTCAACACGACGATCGCGACGATGGCGATGGCGTCTTCGAGGTCGCCGAGTGCCGCGGAGACGACGGCGGCGACGATCAGGATGATGATGAGGAGCGAAGTGAATTGCTCCAGCAGGATGCGCCAGGGGTTCTTGGCGCCCTTCTGAGTGAGTTCGTTCGGGCCGTGCTCGGCCAAGCGGCGGCCGGCCTCTTCGGTGGTCAGTCCCCCGGCGGTGGCCGAAGCGCTTTGCAGTGCTTCTTCTGCGGAGAGTCGGTGCCATGTGGTCATCGGGGCCAGCATCTCCTCTCTAGATCTTTCGTCGCGCATAGGTTATCAGGTGTGAAACCACCTCTTCTCGACATGTCCCCGCGCCGGTCTTGCTATGCTTCTGTGTGGTCGTGGACACGCGCAGGCGCTGGAGTCGGCCACGATGCCAGACCGATGGAGAGGAGTGAGCGATGATCGTCACGACGAAGAAGCTTTTCGAGGTCGCCTACGGCAAGTTCGCCGTCGGCGCCTACAACATCAACAACATGGAACAGACCCTGGGCCTTTTCAAGGGCAACCTCGACTCCCAGGCTCCGTTCATCATCCAGATCTCCAGGGGCGCGCGCTCCTATGCCGATAAGCGCATGCTCGAAGCCATCATCAAAGCGGCCGCTGAGATCTTCCCCGATGCGATCTTCGCCGTCCATCTCGACCACGGCGATCTGCCGACCGCCCTCGACTGCATAGAGAGCGGGTTCTACTCGTCGGTGATGATTGACGCGTCGGGCGAGCCGCTCGAGGAGAACATCCGCATCACCAAGCAGGTCGTCGAAGCCGCCCATGCCCGGGGGATCTCGGTGGAAGCCGAGCTTGGCCAGCTCGGTGGTGTGGAGGAGCACGTGCAGGTGGAGGAGCACAATGCGCACCTCACCGATCCGGAAGAGGCCGAGGTGTTCGTGCGCGAGTCGGGGTGCGACAGCCTGGCGGTGGCTATCGGCACGAGCCACGGCGCGTACAAGTTCAGCGGGGCCCAGGCCCTGCGTCTCGACGTGGCCGCTGAGATTCAGAGGAGGCTGCCCGGATTCCCGCTCGTAATGCACGGCTCGTCGTCAGTTCCGCAGGAAGAGGTGCGGCGCATCAACGAAGCTGGGGGAGCGCTCAAGGGCGCGAAGGGGGTGAACGAGGAGGAGTTCGCGAAGGCCGTGCCGCTGGGAGTCACCAAAGTCAACATAGACACCGACGGCCGTCTGGTCTGGACGCGTGTGCATCGTGAGTTCTTCCGCGACTCTCCGGAGAAGTTCGATCTGCGAGACCCCGGCAAGGTGTTCGTGGCCGAGTACGCCAGGTTCATAGCTCACAAGAACGAGAAGCTCCAGTCGGCGGGAACCCTGGAGATGGTCCGCGGAGCCGTGTCCTAGCCGGTAGCGGCCGGGATGCCGGCCGTAGCCACGTTCTCGCAAAACTATGCAAGCACCTGCATAGGATGGGTGCGCTTGAAGAGGGCGCACCATAGCCCGGATATGTGATACCTTGCGTCCTGCAGACCGGCGGAGGGATGACCGCTCCACCGGCCATGTCAGAGGCCGGCAGCGACACTCATTCAGTGCGTGCCGGCTTTACGTGTACTTGGAGTCGACGTGGCAGCGCTCGTTGAGGCAATGACCGCTGGCGAAAAGGGAGGAATCGGTATGGCGTCCGGATTCGAGGCTATCAGCAACGGTGAACTACGCGCCTGGCTCGAGGACGTCAAACGGCTGTGCAAGCCGGTGGACGTTCACGTGTGCGACGGCTCGGCCGAAGAGTACAAGCAGATGTGCGACGCCCTGGTGAAACACGGCACGTTCACTCCTTTGAATGAGACTCTGCGGCCGAACTGCTTCCTCGCCCGGTCGCATCCGAGCGACGTCGCACGGGTCGAGGATCGTACCTATATCTCGACGCCCGAGAAGAGCGAGGCCGGCCCCACCAACAACTGGGCTGACTCCACCGAGATGAAGGCCAAGATGACGGGCATGTTCGAAGGCTGCATGGCTGGGCGCACCATGTACGTCATCCCGTTCTCGATGGGCCCAGTGGGTTCACCGTTCTCTTTGGTCGGCATCGAGGTGACCGATTCCGCCTACGTTGTCGCGAACATGATGATCATGACCCGGGTGGGCACGAAGGTCCTCGAGGCTTTGGGCGCCGACGGCAAGTACGTGCCGTGCCTGCATAGCGTGGGCGCGCCGCTTCAGCCCGGCGACGAGGACGCGACGTGGCCCTGCGAGCGCGATCCCGCGAACAAGTACATCGTGCACTTCCCCAACGAGCCGTCGATCTGGTCGTATGGCTCGGGCTACGGCGGCAACGCCCTGCTGGGCAAGAAGTGCCTGGCCCTTCGCATCGCTTCGGCCGTCGCGCGCCGCGAGGGCTGGTTGGCCGAGCATATGCTCATTCTCGGCCTTACCTCACCTGAGGGCAAGACCCACTACGTTGCGGGCGCGTTCCCCAGCGCTTGCGGCAAGACCAACCTAGCCATGATGCAGCCCACCCTACCGGGCTGGAAAGTCACCTGCGTGGGCGACGACATCGCGTGGATGCGCATCGGCGCCGACGGGCGGCTCTATGCTATGAACCCCGAGACCGGTTTCTTCGGCGTGGCCCCCGGTACGTCGCACCAGTCGAACCCTAACGCGATGGACACGGTCACCGCGAACAGCATCTTCACCAACGTGGCGCTGACCGACGAAGGCGACGTATGGTGGGAGCAGATGGGCGTGCCGGCTCCGGCACATGCGATCGACTGGCAGGGCAACGACTGGTCGCCCGAATCCGGCACCGTGGCGTCTCACGCCAACGCGCGTTTCACCGCCCCTGCCCGCCAGTGTCCCGTGATCGACAAGGACTGGGAGAATCCGGCCGGCGTACCGATCTCGGCTTTCTTGTTCGGCGGGCGCCGCGCGGTCACCGTCCCGCTTGTCAACGAGGCGTTCGACTGGGAGCACGGGGTCTTCATGGGTTCGGCGGCCGGTTCTGAGACCACGGCCGCGAACCTGAGCAAGACCGGCGTGCTTCGTCACGACCCGTTCGCCATGCTGCCGTTCTGCGGCTACAACATGGGTGACTATTTCGCCCATTGGCTGTCCATGGCCGATCGCACCGAAGCGTCGAAGCTGCCCAAGGTCTTCTTCGTCAACTGGTTCCGTAAGGGCGAGGACGGCCACTTCCTCTGGCCGGGCTACGGCGAGAACAGCCGCGTGCTCAAATGGATCCACGAGCGGGTGGAGGGCACCGGCCAGGCAGTCGAGACCCCAATCGGCAACCTTCCGGCTCCTGGCGCGCTCGACCTTTCGGGCCTCGACCTGCCCGCCGACGACCTGGAGACGCTCCTCACCGTCGACATGGAGGCCTGGAAGAGCGAAGCGGCCGGCATGGCCGAGTACTACGAGAGCTTCGGCGACCGGCTCCCGGAGGCCCTGCACAAGCAGCTCGCGGGCCTTCAGGAACGTTTGGCGAAGGAGTGATCGATGAGCCAGCTGAATCCGCTCGCCGTTGAGCTCAACGGCACTATCGAGACGGAGGCGCCCGTGGTCATGCGGGTGCTCTCCGAGCTCGGCAAGAAGCTCTACTTTCCCAAAGGGATCCTTACTCAGACCGCGGAGGCCAACGAGAAGGCTCATCGGTATAACGCGACCATCGGTGAAGCCCGCGAGAACAACCATTCCATGTGTCTGCCGGCCATCAGCTGCAAGCTGAGCGGCATCACCCCAGACCAGGCCTTGCCGTACGCCCCGTCTGCCGGACGGGTGGACCTGCGCAACGCCTGGCTCAAGGAGATTCGGGAGAAGAACCCGTCGCTCGGTGATCTCCCGGTGAGCCTGCCGGTGGTCACGAGCGGCATCACCCACGGCCTGTCGACGCTCGCCGACATGTTCATCGACGAGGGTGACCTTCTGCTGCTGCCCGACCACGTGTGGGGCAACTACAACCTGATCTTCAACATCAAACGCGGCGCGAAGATCGGCAAGTACTCGCTGTACGGCCCGAACGGCGGCTTCGACCTCGACGGACTGCGCGAGACGCTCGAGAAGCAGGCGGGCATCAAGAAGTTGATGATCCTCTTCAACTTCCCCAACAACCCCACCGGCTACTCGATCACGGCCGCCGAAGCCGACGGCATCCGCGACATTCTCGCCGGCTTCGTGGTCAAGCGCGACTGCGACCTCGTGGTGGTCTGTGACGACGCGTACTTCGGGTTGTTCTACGATGAGGAGGTGCTGAAGGAGTCGTTGTTCACCCGGCTAGCCGATCTTCATCCGCGCATCCTCGCGGTGAAGCTCGACGGCTCCTCCAAAGAGGACTACGCCTGGGGGCTGCGCGTAGCCTTTCTCACCTATGGTGTGCAGGGTGGCAAGGGCGCCTACCTCGCTCTCGAGAAGAAGACCGGAGGCTGCATCCGCGGCACCATCAGCAACTCGCCCAACTTGTCGCAGTCGCTCGTGCTGCAGGCCATGGCCGATCCCCAGTACAAGGCGCAGAAGGCCGAGAAGTACGCCATCCTCGCCGAGCGGGCGGCGGTGGCCCGCGGGGTTCTCGCCGAGCCCCGCTTCGGCGACGTGTGGACGATGTATCCATTCAACGCGGGTTACTTCCTCTGCGTGAAGATGAAGGGCATCGACGCCGAGGAGTTTCGTGCGAAGCTGTTGAACGACTACGGCGTAGGCGTCATCTCTAACAACAGCACCGATATCCGCATCGCCATCTCCTGCGTGGAGGCGGGTGACATCGAAGACCTGTTCGACGTCATGCGCCAGTGCGCGCTCGAGATGCAGAAGCGATAGAACCGGCATCAGGGGGCCCCGGCGCCGGATTCTCCGGCGCCGGGGCTCTATTCTGTTGGCGCCGATCCCACTCCCCGTCGTTGCTCGAGCTACTCGAGAGGGAAGCTCGAGCCGGGGGAGTTCAGTCCTTCGCACACTCGGCCGTGGCTCCCCGGTCGTCGCGCACCATCATCGATTCACCGGGCTTCCAGCGCGCGAAGAGCGGGACGCCGACGAAGGCAAGGACTCCCATGGCCGCGACGCCGACGGCCGTCCGGCTCTCGGCGCCGAGGGTGCCCGCGACCGGCCAGAGGGCGGCGCCGAGTCCCTGCGAGACCCGCTGCACAGCTCCGTAGAGGCCGAAAGCGAGCGCCTGGTACTCCGCCGGCCAGGCTTGAGCGTACGCGCCCCGGACCATGGGCACCAGGGCGCCGGAGAACAGCCCATGGAGGCAGCAGCACGTCACGATCAACGGCAGCGCCGTCACCAGACTGAAGGCCAGGGCGTTCACACCCAGCAGCGCCAGACCCCAGAGCACCAGGCGCCGCACCATGGGGCCGTCGGGATTGAGGAACGCGATGCTGCCGGCCCCGATCGCCGACATGATCACCACGAGACCGAACACGAGCAGCAGCCGAAAGCCGGTCAGTCCGGTGACACGCTCGACATGCAACGGCAGATAGAGTGTCATGCCCATGACCGCGGTGTTGAGCATGAAATAACCGGCTAAGAACCAGCCTGCCTTGTACTCCTTCGCCGACTCCTTCCAGAGGGAGCGCATGCGCTGGTGCAGGCTGCCGGGCGGCGGGGTCACGAGGTCGGACTCCCTCTGCCACAGGCGCGTCGATAGGAAGCTGGGGACGGCACACGCGAGGAAGATGACCGCCGCGGGTAGGATGGCGTAACCGCGGTCGGTCACCCCGGCCACGACATGGCCCGATATGATCGCCTCGATCACCCCGACTCCGGCCAGCCCTCCGAAGAAGCTGAGCGCCATCCCGAACGACGACACGCTCACCACGTTGGCGCCGCTCGCCGCCCGGAGCATCGAAGCGTTGTAGATCAGGCTCGAGAGCTGAAAGCAGTAGTTGGCGGCCATCGCCACGACGAGCACGCCCGCGAGAGCTATCCACCCGCTGCGTGGCAAGAAGCCCAAGATGGCCAGAAGGGCCGTGGCCAGCAGAGCCGACGTCACGAACCAGCGCTTGCGTGTGCGGGTCTCGTCGGCGCGCACTCCGATGTACGGACCGCTCAAACCGATGGCCCACGACGAGGCGGCCGAGGCGACTCCGAACAGCCAGGCGGGCACACCCAGGTCGGACACGATCCATGTCGTCAGATAGAGGGGGATGACGAACTCGACCGAGGTGTTTCCTAGGTCGAACGCGTACCAAGCGAGGCGCGTGCGCCTTCCGGCTTCGCTGGGATCGGGAGCCGGTGAGGCGCACGCTGTAGGGTCGGTAAGCATTGTCGCTTAGTGTACTATGAGTCATTCTCGAGACGGAGGTGGTAGGTTAGGTGGATCAGCCCATATACCGAGAGGTGCAGCGCTTCTTCAGGCAATGGATCTTCATGTTGCCGGTGGCCGCCGTGACGATTATCGTTTGGTACGAGTTCGTGCAGCAGATCGTCCTGGGGCAGCCACAGGGTGAGAAGCCTATCCCAGACGGACTCGCCTGGGGGCTGACCATCGTGTTCGGTCTCGGGTTCCCGGCGCTCGCCGCGATGGTCCGCTTGGTGACCGAGGTGCGACCCGGGGAGCTATTGGTGCGCATGTATCCGTTCCGCCAGGCGCGGATCGCGGTGGACGTCATCGGCCAGGCCAAAGTACGGCAGTACTCGCCTATCAAGGAGTACGGTGGCTGGGGGGTGCGTCTCAACCGCCTGAACGGCCGTGCCTACAACGCCCACGGCACCATGGGAGTCCAGTTGTTGCTCGTCAACGGAGCGCTCATCCTCGTCGGTTCACAGCGTCCGCAGGAGTTGCTCGAGGCGCTCCACGCCGCGGGCTTCGAGCCGAAGGACGTGCCATCGGTGGACGAGGACACAGACGCGGACGACCAGTCCGCCGAATGAGGGCCCGACCGGCATGAGGATCGTGGTCGCACTCGGTGGCAACGCGCTCCTGAAGCGGGGGGAGCCACTCACCGTGCGGAATCAGCGGGAGAACGTCAAGGTGGCGGCGCGCGCCCTCGCTCCGCTGGCCCGCGAGCACACTCTGACTATCACGCATGGCAACGGGCCGCAGGTCGGCCTTCTCGCTCTGGAAGCCGCTTCATACGCCGGAGTGGAGCCCTTCACCCTCGACGTGCTGGGAGCTGAGTCGGAGGGAATGATCGGCTACATGATCGAGCAGGAGCTTGGCAACATCCTCCCCGACGATGTCCCTTTCGCGACGATCCTCACCCAGGTGGAAGTCGATCCAGGCGATCCGGCTTTTCAGAATCCCACGAAGCCTATCGGTCCCGAATACTCGCAGGAGGAAGCTGAGCGGCTCGCCCGCGAGCATGGCTGGACCGTCGGCCCCGACAGAACGAAGTACCGCCGGCTGGTGGCGTCGCCGAAGCCGAAGCGGATCATCGAGATCAGGGTGGTTGAATGGCTGGTCGAACGGGGGGTGGTCGTCATCTGTACCGGCGGAGGCGGGATCCCTACTATGTTGACCCGCGATGGGGTGTTGGTGGGGGTGGATGCGGTCATCGACAAGGATCACGCGGGCGCCCTGCTCGCCGGCTCGTTGGGGGCCGAGGTATATCTCATGCTCACCGATGCTGAGGCCGTGTGGGACCGTTTCGGCGACCCCGACGCGCGGGCTATCCGGCGGGCATCGCCCGCCGCGCTGGAGCGGTTCACCTTCGCCGCCGGCTCTATGGGGCCAAAGGTGCAGGCCGCGTGCGACTTCGTGCGTGCCACGAATGGCCGGGCGGGCATCGGCGCCCTGTCCGACGCGGCCGCTATCATGCAGGGACTGGCGGGAACAGTCGTGTCAAGCGAGTTCGAAGGCCTGGAATACTGGCCCTCGCTCTTCTATCAAGGGGAATAGCGCATGGAACTGAGCGGCTACCTCATAGCTGCGCTCGTAGGGATCCTGGTCATCGAGGCGATCGATATCACCGGCATCCTGCTCAATCTGCGGGCGCTCGACCCTGAGGTGCCGGCCGAGTTCGCAGATGTCTACGACGCGGGCACCTACCGGCGCTCCCAGGAGTACACCAGGGCTCGCACCCGGTTGGGCATCGTGTCGTCTCTGTTCGACTTGGCGGTGCTGGTCGCGTTCTGGCTGGCTGGGGGATTCGGCTGGCTCGATGGCTTGGTGCGCTCTTTCGGCGCCGGCCCGATCTGGACGGGCCTGGTCTTCCTCGTCATCCTCTTCGCGGCCAAGGCCGTTCTCGACATTCCTTTCGGGGTGTACGCCACGTTCGTTCTCGAGGAGCGGTTTGGTTTCAACCGCACTACGCCCGCCACCTTCGTCCTCGATCTGCTCAAAGGCATCATGATCTCGGCGATCATCGGCGTGCCGGTCATCATCGCGTTCCTCGCCCTGTTCGAATACGCGGGTTGGGCCGCGTGGATCTATGCGTGGCTGGCCGCGGTGGCGTTCAGTTTTCTCATGCAGTTCCTCGCCCCTCGGCTCATCATGCCGCTCTTCAACAAGTTCACGCCGATCGAAGAGGGTGAGCTGAAAGAGGCGGTTCTCGCGTACGCTGAAAAGGCGCGTTTCCCCGTCAAGGAGCTCTACTCCATAGACGCTTCGCGCCGCTCGTCGAAGGGCAACGCCTTCTTCACCGGATTCGGCAGGAACAAGCGCATCGCCCTGTTCGACACGCTCATCAAGCGGCACAGCACTGAAGAGCTCGTCGGCGTGCTTGCTCACGAGATCGGTCACTACAAGAAGCACCATATACTGACCGGGGCCGTGGTCTCGGCCGTCGAGACCGCTCTCTTCCTGGGGCTCTTCTCGCTATTCGTCGAGCAGGCCGGGCTGTTCTCGGCCTTCGGCGTGGAGTCATCGTCGTTCTATGCGGGCATCGTCTTCGTGGCGATCCTGCTCCGGCCGATGCAGTACGTACTGTCCGTCGCCGGCGCGGCGCTCTCCCGGCGGCACGAGCGCCAGTCCGACAAGTTCGCCGCCGTCACCACCGGCCGGCCCGAAGATCTGGCCGCCGCGCTGAAGAGGCTGTCCAAGGACAATCTCAACAACCTGACACCACATCCGTTCTGGGTCTTTCTCAAGTACTCGCATCCGCCGACGCTCCAGAGGGTGAGGGCTCTGGCGTCGGGCTTGGCCGATGCGGAGCAGCCCGCCGAGGCCGCGACACCGGCCGGGTGAGGCGCTTCGCCGGAGGCTAGAATTGTTCGCGCAATGTCGACCTGACAGGAGTGACCGATGAAGATCGCGTTGATAGGCCAGGCCGCCTTTGGGGAAAAAGTGCTGGAAGCGCTGCTCGCCCTTCACGAGAAGATCGCGGTGGTGTACATGCCCCCCGATGCCGCGCCGGGCAAAGCCAACAGTTTCAGAGATCTCGCCGCCGCCAACGGCATCCCGGTGAGACAGCCGGCACGCATGCGCGATGCCGAGGTCTTCGAGGAATACCGATCGTTCGGGGTCGACCTCAATGTCATGGCCTTCGTTACCGACATCGTGCCTCTCACCATCCTCAACCATCCTCCGCTGGGCACCATCCAATACCACCCGTCGCTGCTGCCACGACACCGCGGGGCGAGCGCGATCAATTGGGCTGTGATAAAGGGCGAGCCCAAGACGGGCCTCTCCATCTTCTGGCCCGACGAGGGACTCGATACCGGCCCCCTTCTCATGCAGAAAGAGGTGACGGTCGAGCCCGACGACACTCTGGGCACGGTCTACTTCGGCAAGCTCTTCGACCTGGGCGTGCAGGCCTTGCTCGAGTCGGTGGCGCTGGTGAAGGCCGGCACGGCTCCCAAGATCGAGCAGGATCTCACTCTGGGCGAGTACGAGCCCGTCTGCAAGAACATGAAGATCGACTGGATGTATCCACTCGATGTCGTCTACAACGTCATTCGTGGATGCAATCCTTCGCCGGGGGCTACCACGACATTCAAGGGTCTGAAGGTGAAGATCTTCGATTGCGAGAAGCGGGCCCTGAGCGGTCCCGAGAAGCCGGGCACGATCACAGCTCTCGAGCCCGGCGGTTTCCAGGTGGCCGCGTGCGGAGGCAGTATCTTCGTCAAACGAGTGCAGCCGGCGGGCTCGGGCAAGGTGGACGCGACCGACTTCGCCGCCACGAGCGACATGAAGGTCGGCGACGTATTCGAGTAGGCCTCTCTCAAGGGAAGGGTTGATCATGAGGAGCATCGCGCTGGGCAGCGATCACGCCGGCTTCCGGCTCAAGGAGACCCTCAAGGGCTACCTGCGGGAGAAGGGTCACCGAGTCGACGATTTCGGCGCCGGCAGTGACGAATCGGTCGACTACCCCGATTTCGTCCGTCCTGCCGCGCTGAGCGTGGCCGAGGGCAAGAACGACCTCGGCATCGTGCTCGGCGGTAGCGGCAATGGCGAGGCCATGGTCGCCAACAAGGTGCGGGGGATCCGCTGTGCCGTGTGCTGGAGCGTCGAGAGCGCGCGACTGGCCAAGGAGCACAACGATGCCAACGTGATCTCCTTGGGGGCGCGCCTTGTCGCCGAGGACGATGCCAAAGCGATCGTCGACGCGTGGCTGGCCGCCGAGTTCCAGGGCGGGCGGCATGTGCGGCGTCTCGAGAAGATGCGCGAGCAGGAGGAAGAGGAGCGATGGCGTTCGATGAGCAGCTAGCTGAGCGCATGCGTGAGGCGTTGGCCGACGAGCCGGGTATTCGCGAAAGGCTTATGTTCGGCGGCATCGCCTTCATGCTCGACGGCAACATGAGCGTGGGCATCATCAAAGACGACCTAATGGTGCGGGTGGGGCCCGAGGCATACGAAGACTGTCTCGACGAGCCCCACGCGCGCATCATGGATTTCAACGGCAGGCCCATGAAAGGCTATGTCTTCATCGGCCCCGACGGTGTCGTCTCCGATGATGATCTGCGTCGCTGGGTCGGGCGTGGTCTGGCGTACGCCCGTTCGCTGCCGGCGAAGTAGCGAGCACCTGTTCGACCATGGCCGGCATCGTGGCGAGAGGAGGTCCAGTGAAGCTGGCGGTTGTCACCGGTGGCACCCGGGGCCTGGGCGCGGCGCTGTGCGCGCACTACGTCGCCGCCGGGTGGGAGGTCATAGAGTTCTCGCGCTCCGCGCGCCTGCCCTTCAGCGTGCGGGCCGACCTCACCGATCCGAGGGCGGCCCAGCAAGCCTTCTCCCAGACCTTTGCCACGATCGTCGGTAGCGACTTGACCGAGGTCGTAGCCTACAACAACGCGGCCATGATCGGTCCGGTGGGTCCGGTGGAGAACCTCATACCTGCCGAGATCAACGCGCACATGAACGTGAATGTTGTTTCGGCCGTCGTGTTCGCATGTGCGTTCTTCGCGGCCTTCCGCGACCACGCCTGTCCCAAGACGTTCGTGAATATCTCGAGCGGCGCGGCGACTCGTGGTCTGGCAGGGTGGTCGCTCTACTGCGCCCGCAAGGCCGCCATGGAGAACTACGTGAGGGCGGTCTCACTTGAACAGGAGCGCAAGGAGCATCCCATCAGGGCAATCAGCGTGAATCCGGGAGTCATGGACACCTCCATGCAGGAGGAGGTCCGCAACGCGCCCCCAGAGGATTTCCCCGACGTGCGGCGCTACGTCGACCTCCACGCCGAGGGCCGGCTTGCCGACCCGCGCGACGTGGGCGCGCGGATCGCCAGGTTGGTAGCGGCGCGTCCCGAGCCGGGACAAACGTACTCGGTGCGCGATCTGGTGTAGATTACGGGTGTCGTTGCAGCGCACGGGCCTTCGTGAAGGCCGGCGCGACCCCACGGCGGACGTTGGGAGGACGGCCATGCCACGTGCACTCTGGAAAGGGACCATCAGCTTCGGCCTGGTGACCATCCCCGTCTCTCTGTATCCGGCGAGAGACACCCAAGGCAACCTCTCGTTCCACCTGCTCCACAGGGAGGATCTCACCCGTATCCACAACAAGCGGGTAGATGAGAACGACCATGAGGTCCCCTACGACGAGGTTGTCAAGGGATACGAGTACGAGAAGGGACGGTACGTCGTCGTCGGCCAAGGCGACTTCGAGGCCGCGAACGTCGAAGCGACTCAGACTGTCGACATCATGCATTTCGTGGACTCAGGCAAGATCGATCTGGCGTACTACGACACTCCCTACTACACCGAGCCGGGTAAGGCAGGGCGTAAAGCCTACGCGCTCTTGCGGGACACTCTGAAGCAGACCGGCATGGTGGGAGTGGCCAAGATCGTCATTCGCGAACGCCAGCATCTGTGCGCTTTGGTGCCCGACGGGCAGGCCCTTCTCGCCTACACCCTGCGCTGGCCCTATCAGTTGCGCGATGCCTCGGAGTTCGACCTGCCCGGCGAGGTCGAGGCAAGCGAACAGGAAGTGAACATGGCCCGGCAACTGGTCGAGACCATGGCTACCGAGTGGACGCCCGAGCTGTACCACGACACCTATCGCGATGACCTTCTCAAGCTCATCGACGAGAAGGTGAAGAGCGGACGGTCGACCGAGCCCGCTGAAGCGCTCGAACGCGAGGAGCCCGAGGCCGCGGTGATCGACATCATGTCGTTGCTCAAGCGAAGCATGGAAATGCGCAAGACGGGCCCGGCTCACGAGGGGGCCGCCGGCGAAACTGGGTGACCGACCGATGCCGCTCGAACACTACCGCGAGAAGCGTGATTTCGAGAAGACGCCCGAACCACCGGGTGCTGGCCGGCAAGGGGAGCCCACAGGCGCGCTGCTCTACGTGATCCAGAAGCACGCGGCCAGCCGGCTGCACTACGACTTCAGGTTGGAGTTGGACGGCGTGCTGCTATCGTGGGCGGTCCCCAAGGGTCCTTCGCTCGACCCTCGCGACAAGCGTCTCGCCGCCCGGGTCGAGGATCACCCGCTCGAGTACGGGAACTTCGAGGGCGCCATTCCCGCCGGCGAGTACGGCGCGGGTACAGTCCAACTGTGGGACCGCGGCGCCTGGGAACCCGAATCCGATCCGCACGCGGGGTTGAGCAAAGGCGATCTCAAGTTCACGCTGCACGGAGAGAAGTTGAAGGGCAGCTGGGTGCTCGTGCGCATGAAGGGACGCCCGGGGGAGGAGGGCAAGGAGAATTGGCTGCTCATCAAGCATCGCGATGACCATGCCGTCGACGGCGACGCAGGGGCGGTTCTGCGCGAGCATGATCGCTCCGTGGCCAGCGGGCGCACTCTCGACGAGATCGCCTCAGAAGGCGAGGCGAGTGTCTGGCGAGGCGGCCGGGCCGCCGGCGCCCAGTTCGAGGACCCGCCGGGCGAGGAACCCCCGCCGGATCCTTCGGCGCTGAGCAATGCCCGCCAGGCGCCCGAGCTGCCTCGGTTTGTGGAGCCAGAACTGGCGACGTTGGTCAGATCGGCGCCGTCAGGAGAACGCTGGCTGCACGAAGTGAAATACGACGGGTACCGGGCGCTCAGCCGCATCGAGGGCGGGCGGGTCGAGATGCGCTCGCGCAACAACAAAGACTGGACGGCCGCTTTCGCCTCGATCGCCGAGGAGTTGTCCCGCCTTCCTGTCGAGAGCGCCATGCTCGACGGCGAGGTGGTGATGCAGATGCCCGACGGCACCACCAGCTTCGAGCGGTTGCAGAGCGCTCTCGGCGCCGAGCGGTTGGGCAAGGGTCGGCGTCTGTCGCCGCTTTCGTCGCCGCGCGCATCCGGCCCGGCCGGCGGTGCACCTGAGGAACGCGCGTCCGGCCACGGTGGCAGTCTCGTCTACTACGTTTTCGATCTCCTCTATCTGAACGGATACGGCCTGGTCGAGAGTCCTATCGAGCAGCGCAAGGAGTTGCTGCGTCGCCTGCTGTCACGGCGATCCGGCGGCGCGGTGAGCGGCCGTGTCAGGTATTCGGAGCACGTTGTGGGTGGCGGCCCGGAATTCCTCGAAGAGGCGTGCACATTCGGACTCGAAGGGGTCATGAGCAAAGCTGCCGGCAGCCGGTACCAGGCCGGCACGCGCGGAACCGAGTGGCAGAAGACCAAGTGCGGCCACGAGCAGGAGTTCGTCATAGGGGGGTTCACCGACCCGGCCGGCACGCGGGTGGGATTCGGCGCGCTGCTGCTCGGCGTAAGCGACAGCGACGGTCTGCGGTACGTGGGGAAGGTGGGCACCGGGTTCAGCGACGCCGCCTTGGCCGACCTTGGCCGGCGTCTCCGCGAGATGGAGGTGGAAGCGTCTCCGTTCGTTACCGGCCTCGACAGGGTCCCGGGGCGCGCTCACTGGGTGAGCCCGAAACTGGCGGCCACCGTGGCCTTCTCGGAATGGACCAATGCAGGCGGCATCAGGCATCCGAGCTTCAGGGGTCTCCGCGACGAAGAACCGGCTGTGTCTCCCGTTACCCGAGCGGCGCGCAAATCGGCGCCGAGGGAGTCGAGTCGCGAGTCTGTGACTCTCACCCATGCCGGCAAGGTGTACTGGCCGCGCGACGGCGTCACCAAGCAAGACCTTGCCGACTACTACGAGAAGGTCGCCCCTCTGATGCTCCCCTACGTGCTAGGGCGGCCTATCGCCACGGTCCGATGTCCTTCGGGGTTGGGCGCCTCGGCCGAGACCGTTGCCGCCGCTCGGGGGCGTTCAGGGCCCTGCTTCTTCAACAAGCATCCGGCGGGCGACTTCAAGGGGCCGCTCGAAGTGGTCACGATCGTCGAGTCCGGGGGGCCTAGCACCTATTTCACTATTCGCGAGGCGGCCGGCCTCACGGCGTTGGCGCAGATGGGGGCGCTCGAGATCCACGTCTGGGGCGCTACCTGGCCCGACATCGAGCATCCAGACACCATCGTCTTCGACTTCGACCCAGATCCGGCGGTGGAGTGGGACGCTTTGGTCGACGCCGCCGGTCTCATGCGCGACGTACTCGGAGCCCTGGGTCTGCAGACCTTCGTGAGGACCACGGGCGGCAAGGGTCTTCACGTGGTCGCGCCCGTCAGGCCGGCTCAAGACTGGACGACGGTGCGCGGTTTCAGCAAGGCGATCGCCGATGCCTTCGTGGCCACCGCGCCCGACCTCTACACGGCCAGCATGTCCAAGGCGAAACGCGCCGGTAAGATCTACGTGGACTACGTCCGCAACAACCGGGGAGCGACGGCGATCGCATCCTACTCGACGAGAGCAAGGGAGCACGCAACCGTCGCGGTGCCCCTCCGCTGGGAAGAACTGCTCGGCGACGCGCGCCCGGCTTCGTACACTCTGGGTACGATCGACGCGCGCCTGCGCGAGCTCACGGGCGACCCGTGGGAGGGTTTCGAGCGTCTACGCGAATCCCAGGCGCTCACGAGCAAGATGATCCGCGCGGTCGGTCTCGGATAGACGCGTTCGAAGGGGGAATGATGCGTCACGTGGGGCGCAAGGTGGGCGAACGTGTGGTTCAAGAGGGCCCGGGTACACAGGCCCACCAGACTTTGCGGTGGAGCTTTGTCGACGTCGTCTCTGACTCGTTCGTCGCCCAGCCTCATCGTCGCCGGCGGCAGGCCGGTGGCCACCATAGTGGTGCGAGAAGCGGATGGCTATCTGCACATCGCCCAGGTCTTCATCGAGCCCGAATCTCAAGACCGGGGCATCGGCTCTGGAGTCCTCCGCCGGACTCTCGAGCGGGCCGACGAATGAGGGCTGGGGGCGAGTCTAGCGCTACTGGCGGGCAAGCGGTGCGTCTGGGTGCACTGTCGACGCGGATTCGAGGTGACACGGGTGAGCGGCCCGCTCTGTACAAAACCCGAAGAGGGCGTATAACTTGTTCGGGGGCAGAGTTGGCGCGGGTATGGTCGACGAATCCACTGGGGGGGGAGACATGGTCGGACGGCCTCCACCAGCGCATCCACATCATCGCTTGTCGGGGAGGCGCGGCGCGGCCGGTCCGCTGGCTGCTGAGTCTGCTGACGTGATCTTTCAGCGGCCGTTCGTCGATGTCATGAACGCGGCCCACCGAATATGCCGGCTTGCCCTTCGCAAAGCCGAGATCGACTCGGACGCGCACCGGCGATGAGGTTTGACTCCAGATGAGCGCGCCTGTGGTCGAAACAGGCGACGAAGCAGGTGTCATCGAAGGCGTCTTCTCCGATATCACCGAACAGAGGCATGCAGGAGAAGAGATACGGAGGATGAACCAGGAACTCGAGCAACGCGTCGCCGAGCGCACCGCCCGGTTGGAGGCAGTCAACAAGGAATTGGAAGCATTCGCCCACTCCGTATCTCATGATTTGCGCGCTCCCCTGCGTGCCATTGGTTGCTTCTCGCGCATGATCAGCGAAGACCATGCGCACAATCTCGACGTGGAGGGCGTGCGGCTCTTCGGCTCCATCGTCGCGAACTCGGTTCGGACGGATCAACTGATCACCGATCCGCCGGCTTCGGCGCGTGTGTGGCTCGACGATCGCGAGCGGGTGCTGATCGACATGACGGCGCTGGCCGGCGACGCCTTCAGTGAGGCGGCGCGCACCGAGGGCGCCGGCCTTGCCATCGTGCAGCGCGTCGTGGATTTGCACCGTGGGATAGTATGGGCAAGAGGAGGAGTCGGTGAAGGCGCGACCTTCTGGTTCGCGCTGCCGGCGCCTGGAGGTGACGCATGAGCGCCGAAATCGTGCGCATTCTGTTCGTAGAGGACAGAGAGGAAGACGCCGAACTCGCCGCGTGGACGCTGCGCAAGGAGGGATTGAGCGCGGAGACTCTGCGCGTGGAGACCGAGGAGGAGTTTCTCGCGGCGCTCGAGGGCTTCCGTCCCGATGTAGTCGTCTCCGACTACGCGATGCCCTGTTTCGACGGCCTGCGCGCGCTCGAGCTCTGTCTCGATCACGAGCACGATATTCCCTTCGTGGTCCTGACAGGCTCCATGGACGAGGAGACCGCCGTGGCTTGTCTCAAGGCTGGGGCGACAGACTACGTCCTCAAAGAGCAGATGGGCCGTCTGCCCTTTGCCGTAAGGGAGGCTTTGGCGAGACGCCGCGCTCTGGGGGACAAATCCCAGGCCGAGGCGGCCCTGCGTGAGAGCGAGGAGCGTTGGAGGTCGCTGGTGGAGAGCGTCCCCGATGGCATGGTGGTGCAGTCGGATGGGATCGTGCGATTCGCGAACCAGGCCATGGCCCGGCTTGTGGGTGTCGCGGACCCCGGCGAGCTTGTCGGCACGAGCGTGCTTGATCTCGTCGCTCCCGAGGACCGCGAAGCGGCGCGGGCACGGATCGTGGCATACGCGGATGTTGACGAACCCGGTCCACCGGTCGAGGAGCACTGTCTGCGCCGGGACGGGTCGAAGGTAGCCGTAGAGGCGATGGACGTCCACTATCCCCACGGAGGATCCAACGCGCGCCTGGTCTTCATCCGCGACCGGAGCGAGCGAGAGTCGGGGGAGAACGAGCGGAGGGCGCTGGAAGAGCAACTGCAGCACGCGCAGAAGATGGAGTCAGTCGGCATGTTGGCCGGCGGAGTCGCCCACGATTTCAACAACATCCTCATGGTGCAGAAGGGGTACTGCGAGCTGATGCGGTCTGACCTGAACCTCGATCCACAGGTGCTCGATGGGCTCGCCCAGATAGAGGCCTGCGCCGACCGGGCGACCGCTCTCACCAGACAACTCCTCGCATTCAGCCGCAAACAGGTGCTCCAGCCGACGGTCCTCGATGTGAACGGGCTGATCGAGGATATGGAAGACATGTTGAAGAGAGTGGTTGGCGAGGGCGTCGAGTTGTCGCTGTCGTTGCCCTCCAAGAAGGCATTGGTGAAGGCCGACCCGATGCAACTCGAGCAAGTGTTCGTCAACCTGGCCGCCAATGCCCGCGACGCGATGCCTGAAGGTGGGGCTCTCAGGATCGAGGTCTCGGCTGTCGATCTCGGGCCCGACAGTCAGCAGTGCCGTCTGGGCGCCGCCGCGGGTCCGAGTATCATGATCGCCGTCACCGACAATGGCACAGGCATGGACTCCGAGACGCGAAAACGCATCTTCGAGCCCTTCTATACCACGAAGGGTGAGGGTAAGGGAACCGGTCTGGGTCTTTCCACGGTGTACGGCGTGGTGCAACAATCGGGCGGCAGCGTCTTTGTGGAGAGCGAGCCCGAAAGAGGTACGACCTTCCGCCTGTTCTTGCCTCGAGTGCACGACCGTCTGCAGGAAGATGCTCCCGAAGGGGCCGCCGTTCCTGGTGGAGACGGCCAGCTGATCGTAATCGTCGAGGACGAACCTGTGTTGCGAGGTCTGGTGCGCCTGATGGTCGAGAGTCTGGGATATGTGGCCAGGGTCGCCGCGAACGGCGCGGAGGCCAAGAGCATGATCCTCGAAGAAGGAGTTCGTCCCGACCTCCTTCTCAGCGACGTGGTGATGCCGGGCATGAGCGGAGCGGCCCTTGTCGAGGAGCTTCGCCGCGTGTTGCCAGACCTCAAGTTCGTTTTCATGTCGGGGTATCCTGACACTGCCATCGCGCGGCATCGAATCCCAAACGCCGCTTTTGACTTCTTGCAGAAGCCGTTTTCGATTCGGGATCTCGCGAACAAGATCGAGACAGTACTGGGGCCGACGGGGGTCGCAGGGAACAGACCGGAGGGATGAGCGAATGCCGAGGATGGAAAAACCAGAGAGCGTCCAGATGTTGCCCTTCGAGTCGGTGCAGTCCGGGGTGATCGTCTATGGCTCCGACGCGCGGGTGCTGTTCGCCAATCAAGCGGCGTGCGCGTTTCTTGGGCTCTCACCTGACCAGATCGTCGGCCGGAGCATCTCCGACTCGGCGTGGTCGCTCCTCAGGCCCGACGGCGGGCCCTTGCAGGCAGACGAGCATCCGATAAGTCAGGTCATCGAGACGGGCGAGCCTGCGGCCGATGTCTTGGCCTGCGTGGCGTGCCACCCCGGGGGCCGGCGGGCGTGGGCCGTCGTCGGCGCGGTACCGGAGCGCGATCAAGATGGTCACGTGAGCCAGGTAGTCGCGACCCTCGCCGATGTCACCCGCCTCGAACAGCGAGTCCAGGACCTGGAGCTGGAAGCGGCGGCCGAGCAGGCCACGTTGCGCGATCAGCTCGTTCAGGCTCAGCGGATGGAGACGGCGGGCCAACTCGCGGGTGGGGTGGCCCATGATTTCAACAACATCCTCATGGTGATGAAGGGCTACTGTGAACTCATGCGTTTGGCCGCCGCCGGCGACGACAGCATCCTCAGCGCGTTGTCGCAGATAGAGATCCACGCCGATAGGGCGGTCGATCTCACCCGCCAGCTACTCGCGTTCAGCCGCAAGCAGACTCTGAACCCGGTGGTCATCGATCTCAACAACTTGATGACCGATATGGAACACATGCTCCAGAGGGTCGTCGGCGAAAACGTCGAGATCGCGACGACTCTGTCTTCGCACCCCGCTATGGTCACCGCCGACCGCACCCAGATCGAACAGGTGCTTGTCAATCTCGCGATGAACGCCCGGGATTCCATGCCCAAGGGGGGCAAGCTGAGCATGGAGATCTCCTGGGTCGACATCGATGTCCCCTCGGCGTCCGACGACCCGAGTTTCGGGCCGGGTGCGTACGTCATGCTCTCGGTGAGCGACACCGGCCAAGGCATGGACGCGGAGACGAAGCGGCGCATATTCGAGCCCTTCTTCAGTATCAGGGGAGAGGGCAAGGGCACTGGTCTCGGCCTCTCGACCGTGTATGGAGTGATCCACCAGTCGGGCGGCACCATACGCGTCGAGAGCGAAGTGGGTGAGGGCACGACCTTCAGCATCCTGCTGCCCCGCGTAGAGGTCACCCTATCTAGTCGTGGCGCCGGCGCGGGCGCCGAGGGCGCCGATCGCAAGACCGTGCTCGTCGTTGAAGACGAAGCCGCCCTCCGGGGGCTTGTGGTCATGATGCTCGAGAGGCTGGGCTACGTGGTCGAGGAAGCCTCTAACGGGCCGGACGCCCTACGGCTGGTCCAGGGAGGTTCATGGACGCCCGATGTTCTTCTCACCGATGTCGTCATGCCCGAGATGAGCGGCAGCGACCTGGCCGCCAAAGTCCGCGAGCGTCTGCCCGGCGTGAAGGTCGTGTTCATGTCGGGCTACGCCGACGAGACCATTCTCGATCATGGCGTGTCGGATCCAAGCTTCAAGTTCCTCAGGAAGCCGTTCTCGATGGCCGATCTGGAATCCCACCTGCACTCGGTGCTGGGTGTGCGAGAGTAGTGTCCATGGCGAGCGCGGATCAGCCGGACTACTCGCTTCTCCTTGCGGCGCTCGACGCAATCGGCGACGGCGTGGCCGTAATCGATTGCAGCCACACCTTCACCTGGGTCAACACGTGGCTGATGGAGCGCTACTCGGATTTCGCCCCGCTGGTCGGTAGCACGTGCTTCCGCCTCATAGCCGCGGCCGATAGGCCCTGCGCGGGCTGCCCGCTGGATCCACCCGAGGCCGGTTCGGCAGAGACGATCCGTGTCGCGCCCTGCCGGAAGAGCGACGAAGTGGGATGGGTCGAGATCCGGGAGGTGCCGCTCGTGGGCTCCGATGGGAGCTTGACTGGGGTCGTGGCGCACTTCCACGATGTTACCGACCGCATGGCCGCGGAGGACGCACTGCGTGAAGAGGTTTCGCGGCGCCGGCTGCTGGTCGAACAGTCGCGCGACGGCATCGTGGTTCTCGATGAGAACGGCGGGGTCGTCGAGTCGAACCTCGCTTTCGCCGGCATGCTCGGCTACACACTGGAGGAGATGCTCTCGCTTCACGTATCGGATTGGGAAACCAGCTATCCCCCCGAGGCTATCGAAGAGATGATCGCCACGGTGGATTCGGCCGGCGATCACTTCACTACCGTGCATCGCCGCCGGGACGGCAGTACGTACGAGGTCGAGATCAGTACCAACGGCGCCGTCTACGGTGGTCACAAGTTCGTCTTCTGCGTGTGTCGCGATATCAGCGAGCAGCGTCAGGCCCAAAGGGAACGCGAGGCGCTCATCGCCCGGCTGCAGGAGGCTATCGCGGAACTGAAGGTGCTGAGGGGCATCATCCCGGTGTGCTCGTTCTGCAAGAAAGTCAGGGATGACCGGGGCTACTGGGAGCAGGTCGAGGTCTACATCAAGAAGCACTCCGATGCCAAGGTGAGTCACGGCATCTGTCCGGAGTGCCTCGAAAAGCACTATCCGGGTATGAGCGACGAGCCGGCTCACGCGGACGAGACGGCGGGCAGGCGGAGGCAGCCCAAACAGGTCGAGTGAGCGCTCCGGGTAACCGATGGGGAGCGTCGGTGAATAGGCGGAAACTGTCGACAAGGAGGTTCGCCGTGCCAGGCGAAGGCGAGTTGGTGTTGTTGGTCGAAGATGAGCCTGCGCTCCGCCAACTGGCGGTGCTCATGATCGGGAGGTTGGGGTACCAGGTGATCGACACCGCCAACGGCGACGAAGCCCTGCAGCAGGTTCTCGAGAAGGGTGTGCGTCCTGACGTGGTGCTCACCGACGTGGTGATACCGGGAATGAGCGGTCCGGAGCTCGTCGACCGTCTGCGGGAGACGCTGCCGGATGTGAAGATCATCTACATGTCGGGCTATACCGACGACGCGATCAGCAAAGACGGCGTCGTCGATCCGGGCCTGAACTTCTTGCAGAAGCCATTCACCATGAGCGCTCTGGCCACGACGATCAGGACGGCGCTCGACAACTAGCAGGCCCCGGATCGCGCCTTCCCAGCGTGCCTCTCGTGCCGTACAATGAGGCGACCTTTAATCGAGCCCGGTGAGGCCGAAAGGAGTACTGAGAGGCATGACCACCTGCCCGCACGCCCGTCTGGGCCGCTGCAGCGCGCCGCTTTCCCCGTCCCCGCACCCAAGCGCCGGGCACGTTCGTGTCGCGTTCGTGACCGACCGTAGAGAGATGGGGCGTTAGTCATGCCCCGCCGTACCGACATTCACAAGATACTGCTGCTCGGCTCCGGCCCGATAGTCATCGGCCAGGCGTGCGAGTTCGACTACTCCGGCACACAAGCCTGCAAAGTGCTCATGGAGGAGGGCTTCGAGGTCGTGTTGGTCAACTCCAACCCGGCCACCATCATGACCGATCCCTCGTTCTCCCACCGCACGTACATCGAGCCGCTGGTTCCCGAAGTCGTCGCGAAGATCATCGAAGAAGAGCGTCCCGACGCCCTGCTGCCCACCTTGGGCGGGCAGACTGCGCTCAACCTGGCTGTAGCCCTCTCCGAGGACGGCACGCTTACCAAGTTCGGCGTCGAGCTGATCGGCGCCAACTACGCGGCGATACACAGAGCCGAGGCTCGCGACGAGTTCCGTACCACTATGGCCTCGATCGGTCTGCGTGTACCCGAGAGCGCCGTGGTGAATAGCGTCGCCGAGGCTCGCGCCGCGCTCCGCGACCAGTTGCACCTACCGTTGATCATTCGCCCGAGTTTCACGCTGGGCGGCCATGGCGGGGGGGTGGCAGTCACCGACGCTGAGTTCGACGCCGCGGTGCAGAACGGCCTCGACGCATCGCCCACCCGCCAGGTTCTGCTCGAGGAGAGCGTCATCGGCTGGAAGGAGTTCGAGCTTGAGGTCATGCGCGACCTCAAGGACAACGTGGTCATCGTCTGCTCCATCGAGAACATAGACCCCATGGGAGTTCACACCGGCGACTCCATCACGGTGGCGCCGCAGCAGACCCTTAGTGACGCGCAGTATCAGCGTCTGCGCGACGCCTCGCTCGCGATCATCCGGGCTATCGGGGTCGAGACAGGGGGCTCCAACATCCAGTTCGCGTTTTCGCCCGAGACCGACGAACTACTGGTCATCGAGATGAATCCGCGCGTCAGCCGCTCCTCGGCGCTGGCGTCGAAGGCCACCGGCTTTCCCATAGCGAAGATCGCCGCCAAACTGGCTGTGGGCTACTCGCTCGACGAAATAGCCAATGACATCACTCGCAAGACTCCCGCGTGTTTCGAACCCACTATCGACTATGTGGTGGTCAAGACGCCGCGCTGGGCCTTCGAGAAGTTTCCGCAGGCCGACCCCGTTCTCACCACCCACATGAAGAGCGTGGGCGAGAACATGGCCATCGGCCGCACCTTCAAGGAAGCGTTCCAGAAGTCCATGCGTTCACGCGAGCTGGACGTACGCCCCGATGTGCCCGACGACAACGATGCGCTGGTCGATATGATCGCGAAGCCGTCGGCAGAACGCTACGACCTCATCCTCGAGGCCTACCGCCGGGGCGTGACGCTCGAGCAGCTGTTTGAGGCCACATTGATCGACGAATGGTTCTTGGAAGAACTGCGGGAGATCGTGGAGGCTGAGAAGCACCTGCAGTCGTTCGTTGAAAAAGGCGGTCTCCTTGCCCTTCCTCGAGAGGAACTCCGGCAGGCGAAGCGGCTCGGGTTCAGCGACCAGTTCATCGCGAAGTTCCTCGGCACCATCGAGGACGAGGTGCGGGCCCGTCGCATAGCCGACGGCATCATCCCCACGTACAAGTCGGTAGACACGTGTGCCGCCGAGTTCGAGGCCTACACACCGTACTTCTACTCAACCTATGAGGAAGAGAACGAGGCTCTTCCCGTACCCGGCAAAGAAGCGGTGATCATCCTCGGCAGCGGGCCAAACCGCATCGGCCAGGGCATCGAATTCGACTACTGCTGCGTTCACGCCGTGCAGGAGATGCGCCGTCTGGGCTACCAGGCCATCATGGTCAACTGCAACCCCGAGACGGTGTCGACCGACTACGACACCTCCGACCGCCTGTACTTCGAGCCCCTCAGCTTCGAGGACGTTCTCAACATAGTCGAGAACGAGAAGCCCAAAGGCGTGATCGTGCAATTCGGCGGCCAAACGCCGCTCAAGATAGCCGAGCGGCTCGCCGCGGCGGGCGTGCCCATTCTCGGCACCTCGCAGGAGGCTATCGACCTGGCCGAAGACCGGCAGCGCTTCGCGGAGGTGCTGAAACGGCTCGATCTCAAGGCTCCGCCGTTCGGCACCGTTCGCAACGCCGATGAGGCGCTCGCAGTGGCGGAGCGCATCGGATACCCGGTGCTCGTGCGTCCTTCGTACGTTCTCGGCGGGCGGGCTATGGAGATCGTATACGACGAAGAGAGCCTGTTGCGCTATCTCACCACAGCGGTCAAAGCATCGCCCCGGCACCCAGTGCTCATCGACCGGTTTCTCGAGCACGCCACCGAGATCGACGTGGACTGCCTCTGCGACGGCGACGACGTCTATATCGGCGCCGTGATGCAGCACGTCGAAGAGGCCGGCGTGCACTCGGGGACTCCGCCTGCGTGATCCCGCCTGTGTCGGTGGGCGACGACGTCGTGAGGCGCATCGAGGAACAGACGGCGGCGCTCGCTCTCGAACTCGGCGTCGTGGGTCTCATGAACGTGCAGTACGCGATTCAGCAGAGCGACCACGGAGCGAGCATCTACGTGCTCGAGGTCAATCCGCGCGGCAGCCGCACGGTACCGTTTGTCAGCAAGGCGACAGGTGTCTCCCTGGCCCGCATAGCGACGCGGGTCATCGCCGGGAACAAGCTCCGCGAGCTCGATCTCCCCGGTTGGGAGGAGTCCAAGGCCGGCGGCCGGATTCCCTGCAGACGTGACCTGCAGCACGTCTCGGTCAAAGAGGCGGTGCTGCCCTTCCCGAGGTTTCCCGGTGTGGACACCACTCTGGGACCCGAGATGAAGTCCACGGGCGAGGTCATGGGCGTCGGCGCCAGCTTCCCCGAAGCCTTCGCCAAAGCGTCACTGGCGGCGGGTGACCGGCTGCCGGCAGGCGGCTCGATCTTCATGTCGGTTGCCGATGCTGAGAAAGACGCCGCGATTCTGATGGCGTTGCTTCTGAAGACCCTCGGCTTCAACATCCTTGCGACGGGGGGCACGCAGCGCGCCCTCACTCTCAACGGCATCGAATCCGAACCGGTTCTCAAATATACCGAAGGCCTGGAGATCCGCGCCGCGATGGTCGCGGCGGCTTCTTCGGCCGAGCCCGGGCTCGGCGCCGACGACCCCGACGCTATCCCGCCGGTCGAAACCATCGTCGAGCTCATCGAGGCCGGAAAGATCGACCTAGTCATCAATATCCCGCGGGGGAGGGGCGCACGGTCAGATGGTTACGAGATCCGTCGCGCCGCACTGCGGCACCGTGTGCCGACCATGACGAACGCCGCCGCGGCGCATGCAGCAGTGCAGGCCATCGCCAGCGCCCGCAGAAGCGGTCGCATCAGCGTGACGTGCCTACAGGACTTGCACGAGCTTCTCGCCACATGACGGGTCGAGGTAAGATGGTCGAGCCAGCGTACATCTTGCGGGGGAGGTCCGGCATGTACTGTCCGAGGCGCGGCATACCCAGCGACGGCAGGCAGAAGGCCTGCGGCAGTCGCAGAGCCCCGCATCCTGGGTCACGGCCGGTCTTGCCGAGTGCAAACCTCCACGACTCGGTCGCCGGCGCGTTGGTGATGAACCAACGTTGATGGACCGCGAAGGGGAGAGATCCCGGCAGCCGCGCTCTGCCGCATGCGACGGACGGAGCGACGACCTACGCTTGCCGGCACACGTGGTGGCGAATCGGCGTCTGGGCGGTCTCGTCAGCCTCAGCCTGAGGGTGCCGGGCTGGCCTGGGGCCCGACCCGGCCAGTTCGCCATGGTGAGGACGGAGACGTCATCGCGGTTCTTTGCGAGGCCCCTCTCTATCTCCGACGAGTCGGGCGATCATGTCAGCTTCCTGGTCGCCGCGGTGGGCGAAGCCACTCGCGAGCTATGCGCCCTGGGGCGAGGCGCCGCACTCTGGGTTCTCGGTCCGCTGGGCAACGGCTTCGACGTCGAGGCGCTCGCCCAGCGGCAGGCGCGGTTGGTCGTGGTCGCCGGCGGTGTCGGCGCAGCGCCGTTTCCCCTGCTTCTTCAGCGTCTTGCAGCCGTTCACGGAGCTTCTTCGGCCGCGCCGGCCGAGACAACCGTAATCCTCGGCTTTCGTGATTCAGAGCAATACCGCGCCGCGTCGGTCGTCATCGATGTCAGAGACCAGCTGGCGGTACGAGGATGGGGCTGCCTGGTCGAGACGGCCGTAGAGGATGGTTCTCGGGGCCCGGCCGAGCGGGTCACCGACCTGCTGCGCCGCCGCCTGCGGCCCGGGGACCAGGTGGTCGCGTGCGGCCCTTGGGCTATGTGTGAGGCGGTGTGGGGCCTCTGCTCTCGGGTAGCCGGCGTCGAAGCGTGGTTCAGCCTCGAGACGGTCATGGCCTGCGGCGTCGGTTCGTGTCACGGGTGTGTGATCACGCTCGCCGACGGGTCGTACGCCCGAGTGTGCCGGGAGGGGCCGGTCTTCTCCGGCAAGGAGGTCTTCGGTGGTTGACCTTTCCGTTCAGCTCGGCCCGCTGCGTCTGGCTCACCCGCTCATCAACGCCTCTGGCACGATGGAGATCTTCGAACTCGCGGAGTCGTTCGGCACAGGGCTACTGGCCGATCCGCCGGTGGCGGCCTACGTGCCCAAGACCGTTACGCTCGATTACCGACGAGGAAACCCCCCTCCACGAATCTTCGAGACCGCGGGCGGCATGATCAACGCCATCGGTCTCTCAGGGCCCGGCCTCGAGGGATTCGTACGCGACGAATTGCCCCGGCTGCTCGCCCTTGCGAGCCCTTTGATCGTGAGCATCGGCGGATTCTCGCTGCACGAGTACACCGCGCTCGCCACCGGACTGCGCGACGCGCTCGACGAGGAGGCCGGTCCCTCGTCTGAGGGCGGCTGGGTGTCGCGCGTCGGCCTCGAACTCAACATATCCTGCCCGAACGTGCACTCCTCGTGCGCGCTCATCGGGAGCGACACACGCGAGACGACGGCCGTGGTCACCGCTGTGCGCGATGTGTGGCCGGGACTCCTTGTCGTCAAGCTGACGCCCAACGTCGCCGATATCACCCTCATAGGCCAAGCGGCCGAAGCGGCGGGGGCTGACGCTGTCGCCGCGGTCAACACGTTCAAGGGGATGGTCATCGATCGTTCCACCCTCAAGCCCTATCTCGGCAACGTGACGGGTGGCCTTTCCGGCCCCGCTATCAAGCCCCTCGCTCTTCGCGCGGTCTTCGATTTGTTTGCTATTCTGCACATACCGATTGTAGGTATGGGGGGTGTCGCCACAGTCCAGGATGTTCTAGAATTCATGTCGTGTGGAGCCCGAGTGGTGGCTGTCGGCTCCTCCGCCTTCGGAAATCCGTTCCTGGCTACACAACTCGTCCGTGGTCTGTCCCGCGTCTTGGCCGATCGCAGTTTGACGATCGATGACGTGCTGGGCAGGGCGCATAGCGTCGCCTGAACCTCTACTACAACTAGAGCTGTTATTGACAAAATACGAGCAAAACGCAATGGAATCGGTATTGCGTCCAAAAGAGGGGTGTGTATAATGGCGGCTGTGAATCAGTTCCAGAGCATTACACCTCAGACACCAGAGCGCAGCCAGCAGCAGCGTATGGAGGCTCTCCGTAGAGCC
>CAWDOM010000009.1:0-193785 GCA_963803925.1 uncultured Actinomycetota bacterium
TAACTAGTACCTGAGTACTACCGGACACGTGAAATCCGGTAGGAACCTGCGGGGACCACCTCCGCAAGGCTAAGTACTAACTGGTGACCGATAGTGGACTAGTACCGTGAGGGAAAGGTGAAAAGCACCCCGGGAGGGGAGTGAAATAGAACCTGAAACCGTGTGCTTACAAGCGGTCGGAGCAGCCCTCGTGGCTGTGACGGCGTGCTTTTTGCATAACGAGCCAGCGAGTTATGGTATGCGGCAAGGTTAAGCGTGAGCGGAGCCGTAGCGAAAGCGAGTCTGAATAGGGCGTTTTAGTCGCATGCTGTAGACCCGAAGCCGAGTGATCTATCCATGGGCAGGGTGAAGCGGGGGTAAGACCTCGTGAAGGCCCGAACCCACTTCGGTTGAAAACGGAGGGGATGACCTGTGGATCGGAGTGAAAGGCTAATCAAACTCGGAGATATCTGGTTCTCGCCGAAATATATTTTGGTATAGCCTCGCGTGTTTACTTTTGGTTGTAGAGCACTGTTTGGACTAGGGGGCCCCTAAAGCTTACCGACTTCAGACAAACTCCGAAGGCCATCAGTCAAGAGCGCGGGAGTCAGGCTGCGGGGGCTAAGCTCCGTAGCCGAGAGGGAAACAACCCAGACCATCAGCTAAGGTCCCTAAATTATGGCTAAGTGGGAAAGGATGTGCGAGTGCACAGACAACCAGGAGGTTGGCTTAGAAGCAGCCATCCTTGAAAGAGTGCGTAATAGCTCACTGGTCAAGTGTTCACGCGCCGACAATCCAACGGGGCTCAAGTCATATACCGAAGCTATGGGATCCACGCCGTTTTGCGGCTGGATCGGTAGGCGAGCGTTCCCATGCCGGTGAAGCGGCGGCGTAAGCCAGCCGTGGAGGCATGGGAAGTGAGAATGCTGGCATGAGTAACGAAAGGCGAGTGCAAAACTCGCCCGCCGAATATCCAAGGTTTCCTGAGCAATGCTAATCATCTCAGGGTTAGCCGGGTCCTAAGCCGAGGCCGACAGGCGTAGGCGATGGAGAACTGGTTAATATTCCAGTGCCACCACTAAGCGTTTGAGCAATGGGGTGACGGGGAAAGGTAAGCGGACCGTGGCGTTGGTTGACCACGGACAAGCGTGCAGGGCGGTCCTTAGGGAAATCCGGGGACCATATAGCCTCAGGCGTGACGTCAGCTGGCATTTGCCGGCAAGCCGCCGATCCTATGCCTCCTAGAAAAACCTCTAGCGAGCTGCAGTGTGTGCCCGTACCAAGACCGACACAGGTGGATAGGTAGAGAATACCAAGGCGATCGAGACAACTATGGCTAAGGAACTCGGCAAAATAGCTCCGTAACTTCGGGAGAAGGGGCGCCTCGTTAGGGTGGAAGAATTGACTTCTCGAGCCCGAGGAGGCCGCAGAGTTTAGGCCCAAGCGACTGTTTACCAAAAACACAGGTCTCTGCTAAGTCGAAAGACGATGTATAGGGGCTGACGCCTGCCCGGTGCCGGAAGGTTAAGTGGAGGTGTTAGCCGCAAGGCGAAGCATTGAAATTAAGCCCCGGTAAACGGCGGCCGTAACTATAACGGTCCTAAGGTAGCGAAATTCCTTGTCGGGTAAGTTCCGACCTGCACGAATGGCGTAACGATTTGGGCACTGTCTCAGCCATAGACTCGGTGAAATTGTAGTATCGGTGAAGATGCCGATTACCCGCGACAAGACGGAAAGACCCCGTGAACCTTTACTGCAGCTTGATATTGGAGCTTGGTGCACTTTGTCCAGGATAGGTGGGAGGCTGCGAAGCGGGGACGCTAGTCCCTGTGGAGCCACCCTTGGGATACCACCCTTAGTGTATTGGGCTTCTAACGGTAGGCCGTGATCCGGCTACCGGACAGTGTCTGGCAGGCAGTTTGACTGGGGCGGTCGCCTCCTAAAATGTAACGGAGGCGCGCAAAGGTTCCCTCAGCACGGTCGGCAATCGTGCGTAGAGTGTAAAGGCATAAGGGAGCTTGACTGCGAGACCAACAAGTCGAGCAGGTGCGAAAGCAGGCCTTAGTGATCCGGCGGTAGCAAGTGGAAGCGCCGTCGCTCAACGGATAAAAGGTACTCCGGGGATAACAGGCTTATCCTCCCCAAGAGTCCACATCGACGGGAGGGTTTGGCACCTCGATGTCGGCTCATCGCATCCTGGGGCTGGAGTAGGTCCCAAGGGTTGGGCTGTTCGCCCATTAAAGCGGTACGCGAGCTGGGTTCAGAACGTCGTGAGACAGTTCGGTCCCTATCTGTCGTGGGCGCAGGAGATTTGCGGGGACTCGTCCCTAGTACGAGAGGACCGGGATGAACAGACCTCTGGTGTATCAGTTGTCGTGCCAACGGCACCGCTGGATAGCTACGTCTGGATCTGATAACTGCTGAAAGCATCTAAGCGGGAAGCAGACCCCAAGATGAGATCTCCCACCAGGTAACTGGGTAAGACCCCTAGAAGACTACTAGGTTGATAGGCTGGATGTGTAAGGGCAGTAATGTCTTCAGCAGACCAGTACTAATCGGTCGAGGTCTTGACTTAATACATTACTCCGTCACTATGCAGTTTTGAGGGTGCGCGTATTTCCGGACGCGTTTTTGAAGTTTCCGGTGGCCATAGCGAGGGGGATCCACCTCTTCCCATTCCGAACAGAGAAGTTAAGCCCCTCTACGCCGATGGTACTGCAGGGGAGACCCTGTGGGAGAGTAGGTAGTCGCCGGGATTATTTTGAGCCCGCCAGAGATGGCGGGCTCTTTTATTTCTTGTTGTGCGCATAGTGCCGTTCTCGGTGCGGCCGTGCCTTCCAGGCGTGGAGAAACGGCAGTTCGACAAGCGCCGCGCGCAGGTATAATTTCCCGCGTCACGGGAGGCCCAGATCCCGTGACGCGTACCTAGATCGGGGAGGAGTCTCATGCCTAAGATGGAGTGGAATCTGCGTGGCGTCGTCGTGCCGCTCATCACGCCCTTCAAAGACGACCTGAGCGTCGACTACTCCGGTCTGGCTGAGCTGGTGGAGTACTGCATAGACGTGGTGGGATGTGACGGGTTGGTGCCATGCGGCACAACCGGCGAATCGCCCACACTGTCGCATCAAGAACACATCGAGGTGATCGCGGCGGTCGTGAAGCAGACACGGAAGCGAGTACCGGTGATTGCCTCGTCGGGGTCGAATGCCACGAAAGAGGCCGTGCATCTGACCAGGTTGGCCGCGGAGGCGGGGGCCGACGCCAGCCTGCAAGTCGGTCCCTACTACAACAAGCCGACGCAAGACGGGCTGTTCAACCACTTCGCCGCTGTAGCTGGGGCGGCAGAGTTGCCCATGATCATCTACAACATCCCGGGTAGGACGGGAAGGAACATTGAGCCGCATACGATCGCCCGGCTTTGGAGGGATATCCCCTCGGTGGTGGGCCTCAAGGACTGTTCCAACGACTTGCATCAGACTATGACGATCTACCGATCCACCGACCCGGACACCTTCAAGATTTATTGCGGCGAAGACATCATGACCTTCGCATTGCTGTGCCACGGGTCGGCGGGCGCCATCGCCGCGGTCGCTCACGTAGTCGGACGAGAGGTCAAGGCGATGTGTGAGGCTGTGTGGGCCGGTCGTCTCGAAGAGGCGCGGGCCATTCACTACCGCACTATGGATGTGGTCGATGCGCTGTTCGTGGAACCTAATCCGACTCCGGTGAAGCAGGCACTCGAATGGCTTGGGCTGCCCGCCGGTCCCGTACGCCCCCCGCTGGAGAGCATGACCCCCGCAGGCCAGGCGGTCCTGCGAGCAGCGATGCAGGCCGGAGGATGGCTGGCCTAGCTGGGCGAGCATTTGCGGCGAGCAAAGGCTTGGCTCCATCTAAAGTCCGAGAGCGGGGACTGCCGCACGGGGTAGAATGCGTTCGTCAGGCACCGGCCCGCGTTCAAGGGCCCGCGTGAAGCGCCCGATAATGGTTCAAAGCGGACGGATCGAGGAGAGAGCCGTTGTCGAATGCCCCATACATTGTCATCGCCCTGCTCTTTGGCCTCACTATTGGAAGCTTCTTGAACGTCGTGATATACCGGTTGCCGAGGCATGAATCTCTGTCGCGGCCCGGGTCGCACTGCCCGAACTGCAACACGGCGATTCGTTGGTACGACAACATCCCCGTGGTCAGTTGGGTGATTCTTCGGGCGAGATGCCGCAAGTGCGGCCGGCCGATCGCCATACGGTATCCCATCGTCGAAGCGATGACCGGCATCGGCTTCGCCCTGGCGGCGTGGCGTTTCGGGTTGGACTGGCCGGCATTGGTGGGCTGCGCGTTCATAGCCTCTCTCATCGCAATCGCGTTCATCGACTTCGACGAGATGATCATCCCAGACGTTATCGTCCTGCCCGGTACCATCATTGGTCTCGGAGCCTCCATCGCGTTGAGCCCCGACCGCTGGTGGGTCTATCTGGTCTCCTCTGTTGGCTGCGCAGTCTTCTTTCTCGCGTTGGTGCTGCTCTGGCCTGGAGGGGGCATGGGGCTGGGAGACGCGAAGATGGGCCTGTTCATGGGGGCCGTTCTGGGCCCCAAGGTGCTTGTCGCCGTGTTCGTCGCGTTTCTGCTCGGTAGCGTGGTCGGAGTCTACTTACTCGCCACCAAGAAGGCGTCACGCAAGAGCAAGCTCCCCTTCGGTCCGTTTCTGGCCGTGGGCGCGGCCTTGGCGTTGTTTGTTGGGCAGATGCTCATAGAGGCATACACGAGTATTTACAGCTAAAAGGGTAACGGGGGAAGACCTTGAATATGAAAGAAGCTGACAACCGCGTGCTACAGTTGAGCGCGAGGGCGGTCGATACTCTTTCTGTAGGGGGGTTGTGACTTTGTTTCGGCCCCGTACGGCAGAAGCTGGAACGAGGTGAGTGAGTGGCTCTAGGCCTTTTTCCATCGGGACATGTGGCTCTCGATATAGGCGGCTCCAGCCTGGTCGCACTCGAACTTACGGGTACCGCCGGCAGGCTCAAGCTGAAGGGGTGCTACGAGTGGCCTCTCAGTGAGGGCTTGGTGGTCGACGGCGAGATCGTCGACTCTGATCTGCTTGCCCGAGAGCTAAAGGCCTTTGCGAACCAGCACAAGCTTCGCGGCCATCCCGTCGAGCTTGCGGTGAGCAACCAGAAGGTAATCGTGCGGAATATCGATATGCCCGAGATGACCGAGGACGAGCTTCGGGGCGCGATCGAGTTCCAAGCTCAGGACTACATTCCGATCCCCATAGACGAGGTGGTGCTCGACTTTCAGGTGATCGGCAGGTATATGAATTCCGAAGGGGCGTCGAGGCAGCAGGTAGTCCTTGTAGCGGCCCAGAAAGCCATGATAGCCATGTACACCGCTGCCGTAAGGCAAGCCGGACTGAAGCTATCGGGCATCGATGTCTGCAGCCTGGCCCTCGTTCGGGCTCTCATTCCTCAGACAGCCTTCCTGGCGGATGGTCCCCACAGTGGTGTTTGCCGAGCCATCGCCGATATCTCGTCGTCGGTCTCCACCCTCGTCGTGGCTGTCGACAACGTCCTCAAGTTCACTCGAGTCATCAACTTCTCGAGCGATCGGTTCGCGAAGGTACTGAGCGAGCAACTGGGCATCCCCATGGAGGATGCGGCGGTCCTTGTTCACAGGATAGGTCTGGCGAGCAAAGACGAAGCGGTGGACGATGTCTACTCCGATGAGATCATCTCGGTCGCCCAGCAAAGGCTCGGCGAGGTTGCGGCGGAGTTGGGTGACGAGGTGCGCCGCTCCCTGCACTATTTCCAGGGACAGGAACTGAACACTCCGGTCACCGAGGTCATTCTCAGCGGTAGGGGAGCCCTCGTGCGCAATCTCGATGGCATGCTCTCTGATTCCCTGAGCATGCCGGTCAGCATCGGCAATCCCATGACGCTTGTCGCTGAGAACGGCTCGGGCAGGCCCGACGCTGATCTTGCCCTGATAGCGCCGTATCTGGCAGTGGTTGTCGGTTTGGCGATACCGGAGGAAGACTGACATGGCCCGCCGTATCAACCTGGTTCCTCAGTCTGAGAGGACCCGCACATCTACTAACTATGCCATGCTGGGGTTTGTCGCTGCGGCGGTGATCGTCCTGGCCGGCCTTGGGCTCGGCTACTACACTTTCAACGGTACCCTCAACGATCGCAAGGACCAGTTGGAGACGCTGCAGCAGGAATACAAGCAGGTGCAGGTTCAGGTGCAGGCTCTCGCCAAGTACGGTCAGATCGACTCACAGCGCAAGAGTGCCGAGAACGTGGTAACGAGTGCATACGTGGGGCGCACACTCGTCTCAGAGATCTTCGATGAGCTCAGCTTGGTCGTGCCCGAGAACGTATGGTTCACGTCGATCGACGTTACCACGCTCGACCCAGGGCTCGAGCCAGGGGAGACCGAGACCGGTGAGCTTTCCATCAGCGGCAACACGTACTCGTTCGAGGACGTCGCGCAGTTGTTGGTGCGTCTGCAACTAATTCCTGCCTTAGCCAACGTCAATCTCGAGTCGGCTGGGGACCCCACAGGGCCTGTCGATGAATCCGTCGAAGTCAAGGGCTTCTCGGTCAACGCGACCGTGGCGAACACTCAGCCCGAAGACACCGCTCTACCCATGAGCCAAGTGGAGGTAGAGGGGCTGTGAGCCGTAAGATCCGCATGATCCTGTTGTCCTTGGGACTGGTTGTCTTCGCGGCAGTAGTCTGGTTCTTTGTTCTCAGCCCCATCCGCGGAGACATCGCCGACACCGACACAGCTATCGAAGACCAACTCAGCAAGTTGTCGGTCGCCCAGGGCGCGCTTGCCCAGGCTGAGTCGACAAAGGCCGAAGGCAAGCGCAATCAGGCTCGACTTCTCGAGTTGGCCAAGATGATCCCGGCATCTGAGGAGTTACCAAGCCTGCTCCTTCAGATTCAAGATCTCGCCGACCAGGCCGGCATCGATTTCATCTCGGTCACACCTGGTGATGCCACCGAGGTCGAAGGTGCAGAATTCCTGATCCTCCCCCTCGACCTGACGTTCACCGGAACATTCTTTGATCTTAGCGACTTCGTCTATCGGGCTGAACAGATGGTGGCCGGCCCTGGGCGGCTCCTAGCCGTCAAGTCGATGAGCCTGGCTCTCAGCAACGCGAGTCAGGGTCTGAGCGCCGCGGTCAGCCCCGATCTCGATGTGAGTTTGAGTCTGCTCGCCTTCGTGCTTCCGCCGGGCGGCGTCGGTGGGTCTACTCCTGCGGTACCGGCGGATACAGGCGACACGTCCACGGATACGACTGATGCGACTGCGCAGTAGAGGCAGCAAGGGGGACGTGATGAAATCACTACCATACCGCTCCATGGCGGTCGCGCTCGTGCTCATCGTGGCACTGGGCGTCGGGTTCACCGGCTGCTTTGGTGGCGGGGACGACAATTCGGGAACCTCGAGCAAGACGACGAAGACCACGCGCACCGGGGGGACCACCTCAGGATCCGGCGACACCATACCGGATGATGGAACGGTTTCTACCGACGATGAGCTCTCGACGTTCCGGAGCAAGGACCCGTTCATACCGCAGGCCCAGCCGGTAACGACCCTCGAAGGAGGCGTGCCCACTACGCAGGGCGGCACCCCTGGAACCACTTCCAGTGGCGGCTCGGCTGGTTCGACCATCACCACGATCCCCAAGCCGCCGGTGACGTCGTCTACACCTTCGACGAGCCCCTCGGGAGGTACCGGCACGACCGGCGCCGGCGGCACGACTCCCACCGAGCCGACCTCCACTACGTCGACCACCGCGCCGCACATTCATACTCTCAGGGTCTTGTCGATTGCTCAGGTGGGTGGCTCACCCGCGGTTACTTTCCAAGTTGACGGCAGCGTATATCGAGAACGGCGCATTGGGGATGTTGTCTCTACAAGCTGGGGACAGATCAAGGTCGTCGACATCAACACGTCGAGCAAGGTCGTCACACTTCTGCAAGGTAGTGAGACACTAGTACTCAGCCAGGGGCAGTTCATCTTCCAGTAGGGCTCTTGGGGCCTCCCGCTGGTATATGTTTCCACTCGACGGCGCCTCGGCGCCGTCGGCGTAAGGAGGAGTCGTTGACTACGCTGCGCATGACGACCTCGGGTGAATCGCATGGTCCCGGGGAAACCTGTATCGTCGAGGGGGTACCCGCGGGACTCCGGCTTGAGGCTGCCGACGTTGACAGAGAACTCGCGCGACGGCAGGCGGGATATGGGCGCGGCGGGCGCATGGCCATCGAGAAGGATCGCGGTCGGTTCATGTCCGGAGTCCGTCACGGCCTTACAATCGGCTCACCGATCTGCATACTCGTGGAGAACTCCGACTTCGCGAACTGGGCATGGGCCATGTCGCCGGCGCCTCTGCCGGCCGGAGAAGGCACGCGAGAATCCGTCAAGCCTGTCGATATTCCTCGACCCGGGCACGCGGACCTCGGCGGAGTCTGCAAGTATGGGTTCGATGAGGCAAGAAACGTTCTTGAGCGAGCAAGCGCCCGCGAGACGGTGGGGAGGGTGGCGGGCGGCGCGGTGTGCAGGCGGCTTCTCGAAGAGGCAGGGGTCTCGGTACGGGCTCGGGTCACCAGGATTGGTTCGATCGAAGCCAGCGATCGTGCCGATCATTGGCGGCCGGAGAGCGTTGATTGGACGGCCGCTGAGGAATCATCCGTAGGCTGTGACGATAGCGTGGCGAGTAGGCGTATGTGCGAGGCCATCGACCAGGCGCGTGAGCAGGGTGAGTCCTTGGGAGGCATCTTCGAGGTGTGGTGCTGGGGGCTGTGTCCGGGGGTCGGTGGTTATGACACCCCCGAGGCTCGTCTCGACGGGAGACTCATCGGCGCGCTGGGAAGCATCCCGGCCATCAAGGGTGTCGAAGTGGGGCATGCGTTCGCCAACAGCACCAAGCCCGGCTCGCTCGTTCATGACGAACTGCTCAGCCACGACGTTGGTGGACGTACCTGGGTCGCGCGGGCCAGCAACAGGGCCGGCGGTCTCGAGGGTGGCATGACGAACGGAATGCCCATCATCCTTCGGGCTGCAATGAAGCCGATTCCGACGCTCACCACGGCGCTTGCATCGGTGGAGTTGCCGGGTCTGGCTGTGACGAAGGCTCATGTTGAGAGAAGCGACGTGACCGCGGTTCCTGCCGCGCGGGTCGTGGGGGAAGCTATGGTGGCGTACGTGCTCGCGCAGGCATACCGAGACAAGTTTGGTGGGGACGCCCTTGCCGACTTTGTCGCGACACTTCGCGCGTATGAATCCGGGCTGGAGAGCAGGGGATTGTGGCGGCGTTCGTAGCGCTTACCGGATTCATGGGGAGCGGCAAGTCATCTGTGGGGCGTTGCGTAGCCGAAACCCTGCAGACCACATTCGTGGACCTAGATGAGGCTGTCATGGCGTCGGCGGGAATCCCGATCGCACAGTACTTCGAGGCGCACGGCGAGGCCTCGTTTCGCGAGCGTGAATGCGACGTGTTGCGTGAAGTCCTCGCTCGAAAGGGGGAGGGCGAAGGCTTCGTGCTCTCACTCGGCGGCGGAACGCTCGAGAGTGGGCGTGCGCGCGAAGTCCTCCGTGAGATGGGTGGGCTGATCTACCTCGACATCGATGCTGAGCCTGCCTGGGAGCGCTCGCGCAACACCGGACGTCCGCTGGCCATTGACGAAGTGGCCTTTCGGACTCTCCATTCAAGGAGGCGACGCATCTATGAGGAGGCGGCAGACTGGGTGTTGCCGGTCGGCCGGCGCACTGTAGAGGAGTTGGGCCGGGAGATCGCCGCCCTCATAGGTCTAACTGGTGATGCGTGGCCTACACTCTGGGGCAGAAGGCTGAAGGGCACCCAAAGACCATCAGTGATCGTGGGGGGCGTCGGAGCCCTCCGGGTGCTTGGAACTCGGGGGCGGGCCGTTCTCGAGACCGGCCGCCGGCTCTTCGTGATCACCGACAGCAACGTCGCGGACGCGTGGGGTGAGGAGGTATGTGACCGCCTGGGCGTTCTTCCTTCGCGCGACATGCTGGTCTTCGAGCCTGGTGAGGCGACGAAGAACTCCGGGTCTCTCGCGCGTTGTTGGGACTGGCTGGCAGGGGCTGGAGCTCGGCGGGACGACGTTGTGATCGCGCTGGGCGGCGGGGTGATAGGCGACCTGGCGGGCTTCGCGGCCGCGACCTACCAACGGGGGGTCGAGCTTTGGCAGGTGCCAACCACGCTCCTTGCTCAGGTGGATTCGAGCATAGGTGGCAAGACGGCAATAGACCTGAGTGCTGGAAAGAACCTCGTGGGAGCCTTCTACCAGCCCGACTTGGTGCTGATCGATCCTGTGACGCTCACTACGCTCGCTCGGGTCGATTTCATGGCCGGATTGGGCGAGGTTGTGAAGCATGCCTTGCTCACATCCACGAGTGCGTTCGAGCGACTGGAGGGGGTGGCGGAGAACCTGGCAGCCCGAGATCTCGCCACCATCTCATCGGTTGTGAGGGAGTCGGTGGGCATAAAGGCCCGTTTCGTGGAGCAAGACGAGAGAGAACGGGGCATGCGCGCCGTGCTCAATCTGGGGCACACCGTAGGCCACGCTCTCGAGCTCGTCTCGGGCTATGGCCGGCTAAGCCATGGAGCGGCGGTCGCCCTGGGTCTTCAAGTGTCACTGGCTGTCAGCGAGGATCTGCTTGGGCTTGACCCGAATCTGCGGAGCCGGGTGAAGCGGCTTTGTGAGGTGTTTGGATTGCCTACGCGCTGGACTCTGCCCGACGTCGAGCGGCTTGTTGCCGCTACCTCGCTCGACAAGAAGGCCAGGGCGGGGTCGTCGGGGTTCGTAGGTCTACGAGCTCCCGGCGAGCCGGTATGGGATCTGAACGTGCCTCCACAACAACTCGCCAGTCGCCTGGAGGTGATCAGAGAGTGAACAGTCGATCGAGGCGGATGGTGGTGCTGCATGGCCCGAATCTCAATCTTCTGGGCCAGCGACCCGCGGCACACTACGGCACCATGACTCTACCGGAATTGGAGCGTCTAGTTACCGGGGAGGCGGAGAGATTCGGGTGGGAGTGTCTCTGCCTTCAGTCGAATCATGAGGGGATCTACATCGACTGGATCCACGAGCACCGTCGCGCAGACGCGCTGATAGTCAATCCCGGAGCCTGGACACACTACAGCTACGCTATCCACGATGCACTGGAGCTTGTCGACTGTCCAATAGCCGAGGTGCATCTGTCGGACATCTCGTCGCGGGAGGAGTGGCGACGCAAGTCTGTGGTCTCGGCCGTGGCCGCATTCACGGTCACCGGCAAGGGTCCGGAGGGATATCTCGAGGCGGTCAGGCGTCTTGCGGAGCTCGCCGGAGCCAGGTCCGTAGGCGCATAGAAAGGCGGCAGACCGGCAGGTGTAGTAGAATGCAGGGTCGCGTTTTGCGATGACGACCGACCCAGGTGTTGTTCTTCTGGAGGCTGGAAGAGTGATCTCAACAAATCAGTTCAAGGTTGGCATGACCATCAGGTACGAGGGAGAGATGTACCGCATCGCCGAGTATCAGCACGTGAAGCCCGGCAAGGGTGGCGCATTCATGCGGACCAAACTGCGCAACGTGACGACCGGTTCTCTGGTCGAGAAGACCTTCCGCCCTGAGGAGAAGTTCGATCAGTTGCGCACTGAAGAGCGTCCCATGCAGTACCTTTACGAGGACGGCGACCAGATGGTCTTCATGGATGCCCAGAGCTACGAACAACTGTCGCTGCCGAAAAGCGTCCTGGCCGACCGCTTCGACCTCATGACGCTCAACATGGAAGTCAACGTTATCTACATCGACAGCGATCCGTTTGATGTCGAGTTGCCGACGTTCGTCGATCTCAAGATTACCGACACGGCCGCGGGCGTGCGTGGCAATACCGTCTCGGGTGGTTCCAAGGCCGCCACGTTGGAGACGGGTGCAATCGTGCAAGTGCCTCTCTTCGTCGAGCCGGGGGAGACCATCCGAATCGACACCCGCACCCGCGAATACGTCACCAGGGCCTAGACACGAGATCCACTCAACATGACTGAATACCTCATAGCAACTTCAGTTCTCGAGGCGATCGTCCGTGGGTCGTTCGAGAAGGATGACCGCATGCGCCTGCACTCGGCGTTGCCGCTTGTCCGCAGCCACCCGATAGAGATCGTGGTCGACGACGAGAAGTGCCACGTGACCGTTCATCTAGACGCCAGGCTGGGTGAGAACCTCCCTTCGCTCGCGAGTGAGACCCGCGACAAGATCGCCTCAGCCCTGGGTCCTATGACTGGTCTCGTGGTATCGGGGGTTGACGTCGTGTTCGGCGGCGTGTTCCCGGCCGGCTCATAGTTTCATCACCATCCATGCCGACCGGTCGCAGAAGCGCACGGCGCGAGGCCGTCATCGTTCTTTACCAGCAAGACCTGCTCGGCCTGACGGCTGACTCGGCCCTTAGGCGCTCCTCCACGGGAGTCGTCGACGACTACGCCGTGCGCCTAGTACATGGAGTGGACACGCGCCGCGAAACGCTCGACGCGCAGATCACCGCCCACATCACGGGCTGGACTGTCGGGCGACTTGGTATCCTCGAAAGGGCGATTCTCCGCACCGCCGCCTACGAACTCGGTTGGGAGAGCGAAGTGCCAGAGGCCGTAGTCATCAACGAGGCTGTCACCCTCGCCAAACGGTTCTGCTCCGCCGAGGCCGGAGCGCTCGTGAACGGCGTGCTCGCGGCCCTGGCGGCAGGGCGGGTGTCGGACCCTGCCACGGAGGTTTCTGACGATCTGACGGATGAATCGTGAGCGCGCGCGAGCGTCTTATAGACACGCTCAGCCTGCCTGGAGATCTGCGTCTCCTCGACCAGGCTTCGCTCCGGCGAGTCGCCGACGAGGTCCGCGCGGAGATAATCGAGACGATCTCGCTCAACGGGGGCCATCTCGGCGCGAGTCTTGGGGTTGTCGAGTTGACCATAGCCCTTCACGCCGAGCTGGACACTCCCGAGGACGCGATCGTCTGGGATGTGGGGCATCAGTGCTATGCCCACAAGCTCCTCACGGGCCGGCTGAACGACTTCAGGACCATCCGTACCTATGGGGGCCTATCGGGCTTTCCGGCGAGGCAGGAGAGCGAGTACGACGTGTACGGCACAGGCCACAGCAGCAGCTCGGTCAGTGCGGCTGTCGGCATGGTTGAGGCGCATAGGGCGCGGGCCCGAGCACGGCGCGGCGATGCCCCGGCAGACGCCGCGGGCATGGACAACGCCGGAGCGAGGTCGAGTAAGGTCGTCGCGGTCATCGGCGATGGGGCCCTCACCGGCGGCATGGCGTACGAGGCTCTGAATCACGCGGGGCATTTGCGGGCGCCCATCCTCGTAGTGCTCAACGACAACGCTATGTCGATAGAGAAGAACGTCGGGGCGATGAGCACCTACCTTTCGCGGCTACGCACCGATCCTACTCTGTACCGCTTCAGACGTGATCTCGAGCGACGTGTGTCGAAGCTGCCAGCGATCGGCGACAAGGTGGCCGCCGTGGGTACGCAACTCAAAGACAGCATCAAGGCGGCCATCGTGCCCGGGATGCTCTTCGAAGACCTGGGATTCACGTATGTGGGGGTCATCGACGGGCACGACATCGAGGCCCTTAGGGCGAGCATCAGGCGTTCGCTCGCCATGGATGGGCCGGTGCTTCTGCACTGCAGAACCATCAAGGGCAAGGGTTACGCCAAAGCGGAGCAGGAGCCCGATCGCTTTCACGGCACGCCGCGCTTTTCTGTAAGCACCGGGGAATGCCTCGACCCCGAGGGGCCCAAGACATTCACGCGGGCATTCGGCGAGGCATTGGTCGAACTGGCGAAAGCAGATTCGAGGGTGGTAGGTATTACCGCGGCCATGGCTTCGGGCACCGGTCTCGATCTCCTGAAGGATGCGCTCCCCGAGCGCTTCTTCGATGTTGGCATCGCAGAAGCCCACGCGGTTGGATTCGCCGCCGGTCTCGCTGCCGCCGGCATGCTGCCGGTGGTGGCTATCTACTCGACGTTCGTGCAGAGAGCCTACGACCAGATCATCCAGGATATCTGTCTGCAGGGCCTGCAGGTGGTGTTCGCTATCGACCGTGCGGGGCTTGTTGGGGCAGATGGACCAACGCACCATGGCGCTTTTGACCTGTCCTTCTTCAGGATCATTCCGAACTTGAGAGTATTCGTTCCGAAAGATGAAGCGCAGCTTCAGCGTTTGCTCGCGACCGCCCTCAGTCTCGGCGGCCCGAGCGTCATCCGCTACCCGCGGGCCGCGGGCCTGGGTGTGCCGCTGGAACGCCCGATCGCTCCCTTCACGGGACCGTGGGTGGAGGAGATGATAAGTGGCCACGACGTGCTGTTTCTCGCCACGGGTCCGGTCGTTTCTCTCGCAGTTCAGGCGGCTGAGGTCCTATCGGCGCTTGGTCTGACTGTCTCTGTGGCGGCCGTCCCGCGTGTGCATCCTCTCGATCAGGAGGCGCTCCTGCCTCTGATAGCGCGTCACCGGGCTGTGGTGACGGTGGAGGATAACTCGGTCGCCGGTGGTTTCGGTTCGGCTGTCTTGGAAGTCATGGCCGACGCGGGCCTTCGTATCCCGGTGAGGCGGGCAGGTTTGCCTGACGAGTTCGTGGGGCACGGTCCGGTGGACGTCTTGCGTGGCGACATCTGTCTCACGCCCGATGCTCTCGCGGCTCGCGCCGTCAGCCTGCTGGAAGAGACAGCCGCGCACTCTGGGTGACTGTCGTGCCACGGGCTGAACGAAGCCGCCTTGACGAACTCCTGGTGACCCGAGGATTGGCTGTCAACCGGAGCGTAGCCCGCGGGCTTATCATGGCGGGCTTGGTCTCTGTCTCGGGCAGAGTGGTCGACAAGGCGGGCGCCCCCGTGTTTGTGGATGCCGAAATCTCGCTCAAAGAACGTCCTCGCTTCGTGTCGAGGGGTGGGGAGAAACTCGCGCACGCCCTCGAGGTACTGAGCGTCGATGTGCGGGGTGTGAGCGCACTCGATATTGGAGCCTCCACTGGGGGTTTCGTTGATTGTCTGCTCCAACAGGGAGCGGCGCGGGTGGTAGCTCTCGACGTCGGGCGCGCGCAGCTCGACGGCCGCCTGGCGGCCGATGGTCGGGTGACAGTGGTGGATAGGGTCAACGCGAGATATCTGACCAAAGACCTATTGCCATTCGAGCCCCAGTTCTTGACCATGGATGTATCGTTCATCTCGGTGGTGAAAGTGCTTCCGGCGGTAGCGGCTTGTATGGCCGAGCGGTTCGAGGCTGTGATCCTCGTCAAGCCGCAGTTCGAAGCCGGCCGCTCGGCTGTCGGCAAGGGCGGCATCGTCCGTGATAGTTCGGTGCACCGCGTAGTGCTCATCGAGCGGGGGCGCTTCGTGATCGAGGAGCTCGATGCCGATCTCTACGGCATGTGCCGGTCGGGGTTACGCGGAGCCGATGGCAACGAGGAGTTCTTTCTGCACCTCGGGCGAGGTAGAGAAATGGGCGCGGGACTTGATAGGCTGGAGGCCATGGTGAACGACACCCTGGCAGAGCCCGACAGTTCGGAGGTGGGGCGGTAAGCGTGAAACCTGAGATCAAGCAGATCATGGTTCTCACTCACGGTGATCCTGCGGTCGCACGGGAGTCCCTGCGTGAGGCCCTTCTCGTACTCGCAGCGCACGGGCTGAAGGTGTTTGCTCCTGAGGGCGAGTGGGAGAAGCACGACGCGGTACTCGACGAGAACGGTGTTGGGCACCTCCTGGCGCCCTCGCGACTCGAACTCGTCGATTTCTGTCTGGTGCTCGGGGGCGACGGCACGATGCTGCGGGCGTTCCATCTCACTCGGGATAGATGTATCCCGGTTGCGGGAGTGAACCTCGGTCGTGTCGGCTTCCTGACCACCATCGACCCGGCGCGACTCGAAGAAGGCATCATCAGACTACTGGCGGGCGACTTCAAGGAGTATCCGCTGCTGGGGCTGGAGGCCGCGATCGCTGGCGAGATTCACAGGGCCACCAACGATGTCTTCGTCGGACGAGGCATGCGGTCTCACGCGTGCGCCCTCGCGCTCACGCTGAACGGGGTGACTCTCTTCGAAGTGCTGTGTGACGGGGTGGTGGTCGGCACTCCGGCGGGGTCATCAGCGTACAGCCTGGCCGCGGGAGGCCCGCTGCTCGGCATCTCGGTCAATGCCTACGTGATCAGTCTCGTCGCGCCACATGCGGTCGGCGTGCGCCCCGTGGTAGCCGCTCCGGGCGACGTGCTGGAGATCATCAACATCGACGACGTGGGGGCCTCGGTCGACGTGGACGGAGAGCGGGTCGCTTCTTTGGCTCCGGGGGAGACCGTGCGCATCAACACCACTCCGGGCATGACCACGCTTGCCCTCCTTGAGGGCGACAGCCTCTACCACCACTTCCGCGACCGCCTGCTCTAGGAGCTACGCGTGCTGGTCTCGCTCAGCATCCGCAATTTCGTACTCATCGAAGATGCCGTTCTCGAATTCGAGCAAGGGCTCAACGTGCTCACCGGCGAGACTGGAGCGGGAAAGACCCTTCTTACACGCGCGCTTGGACTCCTCATGGGCGAACGCGCCGAGGAGGGATTGGTGGGACATGCGGGGCCTGACGCTACGATCCAAGCCGTGTTCGAACTGGCGGCGGCCGACATTGCCGTGATCCCCGAGCACGTCAAAGACCTCGTGGGCGACCTGTCGCCGGGTGAGTTCATCGTGACCAGAAGGCTCGGCAAGGAGGGCCGCAATCGGTGCTATGTCAACGACACGGCCGTTACGCTCTCCGCGCTTGGGGGGGCCGTCGGAGGACTTCTGTCGTTCGCCGGGCAACACGAGTACCGGCGACTGCTCGACCCCGCGTACCAACTGAGCGTGCTTGACGAGTGGGCGGGCCCGGAGGTAACGAGACTGGCCGAGGATTACAGGTCGGCGTTCGAGAGCGCCCGTCAGGCCACTCGAAGATTGGCGGAGGGCCGTCGCAGCGAGGAGGCTCGGTCGCGTGAGATAGACCTGCTTCGCTTTGAAGTGCGCGAGCTCAGAGACGCCCAGTTGTCGGTGGAGGAAGAAGAAACCCTCGAGGCCGAGCAACGTCTCCTGGCGCGGGCCGAGGACGTGCTGAGGTGCACTGCCGTCGCTGCCGAAGTACTGCGCCTCGAGGGCACCGCGTCGGCCGACGGGCCCGATGCGGCGACTCTCGTGTCGCAGGCGGTCGCGCAGCTATCGGCGGTGGCGGGTGTCGACCCTGACCTCGACCGAGTCGTCATGTCGCTGACCGACCTCCAGTATCAACTGATCGAGGCCGCCAGGGAACTCCACAGCTACGCCGACCGCGTCTCGGTCGACCCAGAGCGCCTCGCGTCCGTTGATGCTCGTCTGAGGGTCTACACCGACCTTGCCCGCAAGTATGGTGGAAGCACGCCGGCCGCCGTGGCCCGTCTCAATGAGGCGGCGCAGCGTCTCGAGGCCCTCGAGTTCGCCGAAGACGACATGGTCAGGCTGGAGGAGGCCCGCGCCGCACAGGCTGCGCGGGCGCTGGAGCTTGCCTCTCAGTTGAGCGCGCGCCGGGTGGCCGCCGCACCGCGGCTCGAACTGGCCGTGGCCGCTCAACTGGCCGATCTCGGCATGCCCTCGGCGTCCTTGTCCGTCGACATTCGCAGCCGGACCGACTGGCAGGGACTGCGCGATAGCGGGGGAGACGAGGCTGAGTTCGTGCTGGCGGCCAATCTCGGACAAGAGGCACGCAGTCTCGCGCGCACGGCTTCAGGAGGTGAACTCTCGCGAGTGCTTCTCGCAATCAAGTGCGCTCTCGCCGGGGTCGGCGGCAACGAGACCCTCGTGTTCGATGAGATCGATGCAGGCATCGGTGGTCGCACGGCGGTGGCTGTTGCCAATAAGCTGAGGGAACTCGGCGAGACGGCGCAGGTGGTCGTCATCACCCATCTGGCCCAGGTGGCGGCCCTCGCCCGCTCGCACTACGTCATCGAAAAGGTGAGCGAATCGGGCGGTGCGGTCACGCGCCTTACCCGCATGGCCGACGACCTAGTGGTAGACGAGTTATGCCGGATGCTGGGTGGCCGGCCAGACGATAGCGAGACGATGGCTCACGCGCGCCTGCTACGCAGCAGGGCGGCTGGCGGCCTGCTAGACTAGGAAAGGCGCGGGCTCGTAAGCGCTCGTCGCGAGACGGGCCAGAAATGGCCATGCGCCGCCCGGCACAAACGACCAGCGCGGCGAGGTAAGCATGGCGAAGCATATATTTGTTACAGGTGGCGTCGTTTCATCGCTCGGCAAGGGCATCACGGCCGCTTCGCTCGGGTGTCTCCTCAAGAGCCGCGGTCTGCGAGTGCTCATCCAGAAATTCGACCCCTACTTGAATGTCGATCCCGGCACCATGAGTCCCTTCCAGCACGGCGAGGTGTTCGTCACCGACGACGGAGCCGAGACCGATCTCGACCTCGGGCACTACGAGCGCTTCATAGACGAGGATCTTACTCGCGACTCCAACGTCACCTCGGGCTCGGTCTACTACGAGGTCATCCGCAAGGAACGCAGGGGCGACTACCTGGGGGGCACCGTGCAGGTGATCCCTCACATCACCAACGAGATCAAGGAGCGCGTTGCCCGCGTCGCGCGAATGCCCAACGTCGACGTGGTGATCACTGAGATCGGGGGGACGGTCGGCGACATCGAAAGCCTGCCCTTCCTTGAAGCCATCCGCCAGTTCCGCAACGACATCGGGCGAAGGAACGTCATCTACATCCATGTGACGCTCATTCCGTTCATCGGCACGTCGGGCGAGTTGAAGACCAAACCCACGCAACACAGCGTCGCGGAACTGCGCAGTATCGGTATCCAGCCCGACATCATCGTGTGCCGTTCCGACAGGGCCATCAGCCCCGAGCTGAAAGCCAAGATCGCACTCTTCACCGACGTAGAGGCTCGGGCCGTCATCAGTTGCACCGATGCTCCTCATCTCTACTTCGTGCCACTTAACCTGCGCGACGAGGGCCTCGACCGTCTCGTGGTCGAGCGTCTTGGTCTCGAGCCTGAGCCGCCGCACTTGGACGAGTGGATCGCCCTGGTGGAGCGCCTGAAGGTGGCCACCGGCACGGTACGCATCGCCCTGGTGGGCAAGTACGTACAGTTGCGCGATGCCTACCTGAGTGTGATCGAGTCTCTGCGCCACGCGGCCATCCATCACGGCCGCAACCTCGACCTGATCTGGGTCGACGCGGAGACTCTCCGCGAGGATGAGATCAAGGCGCGGCTCGACGAGGCCGACGGCATTCTCGTACCCGGAGGCTTCGGCGTCCGCGGCATCGAGGGCAAGATCATGTCGGTGAAGTATGCGCGTGAGAACAACATTCCTTTCTTGGGGCTCTGCCTGGGCCTCCAGGTGGCCGTGGCGGAGTTCGCGCGCAACGTCGCCAACATGACCGACGCGAATTCCACGGAGTTCGATCCCTCGACTCGTTTCCCGGTCATCGACCTGCTCCCTGAGCAGAACAGCGTCTCTGACAAGGGCGGCACGATGCGCCTGGGCGCCTCTGTGACGAAGGTGGTCGCGGGCACAAAAGCCTACGAGGCGTATGGCGCGGAAGAGATCAGCGAGCGTCACAGGCATCGCTACGAAGTGAACAACGTGTTCAGAAACAGGCTGGTCGAGGCCGGGCTTGTGATCAGCGGCACCACTCCCAATGGAAATCTGGTGGAGATCATCGAAGCGCCCGATCATCCATGGTTCGTCGGTTGCCAGTTCCATCCAGAGTTCAAGAGCCGTCCCATCAGACCCCATCCGTTGTTCCGCGACTTCATCGGCGCTGCCGTAGCCTACCGGGCCCAGGTGACCGCCGCGAACGCCCGGGCCGCCGGGCTCACCGGCGACGACCACGCATGAACGCCCTCCCGAAGGCGTCGCGCGAGCGCCTGACCGAGATATTTCTTCTACTGGCGGGCCTTCCCAGCCCGTCCAAGCACGAGCGCAGGGTAGCCGACGCCATCACGGCGTATTTGACCGGCATCGGCGTCACCACCCACGAGGACAAGACCGGAGAGACCATCGGAGGCGACGCCGGCAATCTGTGGTGCACGGTGCTGGGTGCCGACGCCGAGCCGTGGTTGGTTCTCGGAGCCCATATGGACACAGTGGCTCCAACGGATCTGATCGAGCCGTATCTGGACACCGAAGGGGTCTTTCGCAACCGCCGCCCCGCGATTCTTGGCGCCGACGACAAGGTCGCGATCGCAGCGCTGCTTCACGCTACCGAGCTCTTGAAGGCCTCGGGAAAGAGCTTCCCATCGTACGAGCTCTTCTTCTCTGTCTCCGAAGAGACCGGCCTCTTGGGCATCAAGCATATGGCTGAAGATGTCCTGAAGAGCCCGTTGGGGGTGGTTCTCGATTCATCAGGCCCGGTTGGTGGAATCGTGTCCAAAGCTCCCAGCATGATGGGCCTGCAGGCGAAGTTCCGTGGACGCGCGGCGCATGCCGGCGTCGAGCCCGAGAGGGGGCGCAGCGCCATCGAGGCGGCCGGCAAGGCCATCGCCGCTATGGAACTTGGTCGTCTCGACAAGGACACCAGTGCGAACATCGGGGTCATCAAGGGCGGCGTTGCGACGAATATCGTCGCCGAGGTGTGCCTTATCGAGGGGGAATGCAGAAGCCACGACGAGACCCGGCTGGCCGACGTCGCCGGAGCCATGGTCGACGCGGTGCAGCGCGCGGCGGCCGAAACCGGGGTCGACGTCGATGTCGATCTCACCCATGATTTCAGGGCGTTCTCGCTGACGGGCCGTTCGCCCGCGGTAAGGCTGGCCAAAGCGGCGATAGAGGCCATCGGTATCGAGCCGGCGGTGAAGACGGCCGGTGGTGGCTCAGACGCTAACGTGCTGAACGCGCGAGGGCTGCCGACCATCAACCTCAGCATCGGCTCGATGCATGCGCACAGTCCCGAGGAACACGTCTCGCTCGATGATCTCGAGCGACTGTGCAACCTGGTGCTCCAGCTCATCGCGCTCGCGCCTGAGTTTGCGCCGCGGCCCAAGGAAACGGTGGCGGGCACGTGACCGAGGAACGCCCGCTCTTGCCCGGGCAGAAGGACCCAGCCTGGATGCCCGCGGTCGTCAGCTCGCGCACCGTACACACCGGCAAGATCGTCACCCTCCGCGTCGACGAGATCGAACTCCAGAACGGCGTAGTCGCCACACGAGAGATCCTCGATCACCCCGGCGCGGTGGTGGTCGTGGCTCTCGACAGCGACGACAACGTCTATCTGGTCGACCAGTACCGACACGCGGTGCGCCGTAATCTACTCGAGTTGCCGGCCGGCTGTCTGGAGCCTGGTGAGGACCCGCTCGAAACGGCGAAGCGGGAACTCCGTGAAGAGGTGCGGGTGGAGGCGCGTGAATGGACCTACCTCGGCATGTTCTACTCGTCGCCCGGCTTCGCCGACGAGAAGCTGCACGCCTTTCTCGCGCGCGGCTTGAGCAGCGCAGACGGGCAGCTTGACGACGACGAAGACCTCAGCGTGGTACGGTACCCACTGCAGTCTCTGCTGGCTGAGATCGACCGCATTGTCGATGCCAAGACTCTGGCTGCCCTGCTGCTGCTCGCCAGAGCGACCGGAATCCTGGTGACATAGCGAAAGTGAGGGACCGCTGAAATGCGAGTCGGCGTACCCACCGAGATCCGCGAAGACGAGTACCGCGTGGCGCTCACACCGGCGGGAACCAAGGAGCTGACCACGGGTGGCCACGAGGTGGTGGTCCAGCGCGGCGCGGGCGAAGGGTCGTTCTTCGCCGACGAGTCGTACATCGGGGCCGGCGCCCGCATCGTGCCCGACGCGGCCGCTGTTTTCGAGCAATGCGAGCTCATCGTCAAGGTCAAGGAACCACTGGAGAGCGAATACCGGCGCCTACAGCCACGGCACATTCTTTTCACCTATCTGCACTTGGCGCCCGACCCCGAGCTGACGGCGGCCCTTATCGCGAGTCGCGCCACGTGTCTCGCATACGAGACTGTCGAAACGGCGGAAGGCCGCAAGCCGCTGCTCAGACCGATGAGCGAGATTGCGGGGCGCCTCGCGCCTCAAGTCGGCGCCTACTTCCTCAGCCGCATGAGTGGGGGCAAGGGCAAGCTGCTGGGCGGCGCGACAGGTGTCAAGGCGGCGAACGTCGTCATCCTCGGCGCGGGAACGGCCGGAGTCAACGCGGCGACTATCGCTCTCGGTATGGGAGCGCGCACGTTTCTGGTAGACATCGATGGTGAGGCGCTTGTCGCGGCCCAGCGGCAGTTGCCGGGTCTGCAGACGCTGCACAGCGATCAGCTCACGATCGAGAACGAGGTCGTCGGCGCCGACGTCCTGATCGGAGCGATCCTCGTGTCGGGGGCTAGGACCCCTGTCATCGTTCGTGAAGAGACTGTGCGCACCATGCAACCGGGTTCGGTCATTGTCGATCTTAGCGTCGACCAGGGTGGCTGCATCGAGACATCGCACGTGACGACCCACAGGGAGCCCACCTTCGTGAAGCACGGAGTGATCCACTACTGCGTCGACAACATGGCGGGCGTCGTGCCAATCACCTCGACGGTGGCGCTGACGAACGTCACCCTGCCGTACATCATGGCGGTCGCCGACAAGGGGGTAGTGGGTGCGGCCCGCAGCGACCCGGAGCTGGCGAGAGGTGTGAACGTGATGGAAGGCAAGGTCACGCGCCGGGAGGTAGCGGTCGCCACCGCGAATCCGTACTTCCCGCTCGAGTACGTTCTGCCCATCGAGTACACATAGCCGCTGTCGCTATGCCCACGGTCCCCGAGGAACCGGCCCTCTCCGCCCATCTGCGCGCACTCCGGCTCGAGAAGGGGCTCTCGCACCATACTATCGAGTCCTACCGGCGCGACCTCCTGCAGTTTCAGATGCATCTCCAAGAGAAGGGGCTGACGCTTCTGGCGACTCGGCCCGGCGACATAGTCGACTTTCTCGCTGAAGGCGCGTGGCGCCCAGCGACTCGCGCCCGCAAGTCGGCTGCCATTCGCTCCTTCTATCGAGCGGCGGTGCTCACAGGCCTGCTTGCCGCGGACCCAACCAGGAGTCTGCCCGCCACGCGGCTCGAATCGAATCTGCCCCGTACCCTGACCGTCGAGGAAGTCGCCCGCATGCTCGACTGTCCCAAGGCCGATCCTGGGGGCCTGCGCGACCGAGCCCTGCTCGAGACCCTCTATGGCGCGGGCCTGCGGGTATCGGAGGCACTCGATCTGCGTCTACAGGACATCGATCTCGAGGTGGGTTTCGTCCGGACCATCGGCAAGGGAGACAAGGAGCGTGTCGTGCCGCTGGGCCGAAAGGCTATCGAGTCCTTGCTTGCCTACAACCAGCGCGGAAGGCCCTTCTTGGGCGGACCGGGCATCCTCAAGGGCCCGGAGCTGTTTCTGAACAAGCGTGGCGGAGACTCTCCCGCCAGGGCGTGCACCAGATCATCAAGCGCTACGTCCGGCAGGCCAAGCTGCCGGACGACACGTCGGCCCACACGCTGCGTCACTCCTTCGCGACACACCTGCTGGAGGGCGGCGCCGATCTGCGCGCGGTGCAGGAGATGCTCGGACATGCCGACCTCTCGACCACGCAGATCTACACTCACGTGACGACAGTTCACCTGCAGAAGGTCTACCGTGAGGCGCATCCTCGGGCCAGGTCTCGGTAGGCTGTCATGCCGAGAGCGATAATCATGGTTCTCGATGGCCTGGGAGTGGGGGCGCTGCCCGACGCGGCGGAGTACGGTGACGCTGGATCCGACACCCTTGGCAATCTCAGCCGCGTGGCCGAGCTGAGTCTGCCCTTCTTAGAGCGTCTTGGTCTGGGTAACATCGTGCCGGTATCGCGGAGTGCCGCCCTCAACGCAGCCCCTGGCGCTCCCCGGGACGGCTGGAGCTGCATTCCGCCGGCAAGGATACGACCGTCGGGCACTGGGAACACATGGGCCTCGTCACGAGAGCGCGATTCCCCACCTACCCCGAAGGCTTTCCGACCGAGATAATCGACCCCTTCGAGTCGGCGACGGGACGTTCGGTGCTTGGAAACAGAGCGGCCTCGGGAACCGCGATCATCGAGGAACTCGGACGCGAGCACATGGCCACGGGACGGCCGATCGTATACACATCGGCGGACAGCGTCTTTCAGATCGCGGCGCATGTGGAGGTCGTCCCTCTCGGGCAGTTGTACGATTGGTGTGAGGTGGCGCGCCGGCTGCTCCAAGGCCCCCATGGCGTCGCCCGCGTCATCGCACGTCCTTTCCGGGGGGAACCGGGTGCCTTCGTGCGCACGAAAGACCGCCGCGACCTCTCACTGGATCCTCCCGGTCGCACGTACCTCGACGCCCTCACGGCTCGCGCCATTCCGGTGCTCGCCCTGGGCAAGATCGGTGAAATCTTCGCCGGGCGCGGTATCGGGAACGTCATGAAGGTGGCGTCGAACGACGACAACCTGGCGCTGCTTCTCGACCTCATCGCGAGCCGAGGCGGGCTGCCCGCGTTCGAAGGTGGGTTGCTCTTCACGAATCTGGTCGACTTCGACACCCTGTACGGCCATCGAAACGATGCGGACGGCTTCGCGCTGGCTCTCGAGGCCGTGGATCGGTCGCTCCCGCGCATTATCGAGGCGCTGCGGCCCGGAGACCTACTGCTGCTCACTGCCGACCACGGCGTCGATCCAACGACCCCGAGCACCGACCACAGTCGCGAGTACGTACCCGTGCTGGTCTACCCGACGCCGGCCGGAGCGCCGGCCGGCACCTATCAGGGAGACGCCGCCGACATAGGCGCCACCGTGTTTCGGCATCTGGCCACATCGCCGCTCGAAGCACACGAGGTCCCCGACCCGGGCATGCCCATCCAGGCTCTGGCGCCCGCGCGCGGGTGGGGGCGTTTCGTCTCCACGGTGGCCCTCGATGGCTCAGACATCCCGGCTGTGCCCACGCGCGTCGGACGAGCGGAAGCGGCGGAGGCCGCGGCCTGGCTGGCGATCAATGTGGGCCGGGCGCCGGACCTTGCCGTGGTTCTCGGGTCGGGTCTCTTGCCTGCGTCGGTCGGCCCGCCTATCGTCGATCTGTCGTACGACGACGTGCCCCACTGGCCGGTGGGCACTGTGCCCGGACACCGTTACGTGCTCTCCGTGACGGAGTACGAGGGGAGCCGTGTTGCGTTTCTCCAAGGCAGGGTGCACGAGTATGAGGGCTTCGACCTCGGCGAGGAGCAACTCAGCGTGCACACGCTGGCCACGTGGGGCGTCGAGAATCTACTCCTCACTTCGGCGAGTGGAGCCGTCGCCGGTGGACTGGCTCCGGGTGAAGTGGTAGTCATTAGTGAGGTGCTCGACTTCCACTACCCCGCGCCTGGAGGAAGACCCTGGACCCTGCCGGCGACACCTGTCGACATCGTCGAGAGTCTGCGCGTATCCGGCGGACCACGTGGCGGCGCGTTCTCCAGGACGGGTGTGCACGCCTCGCTTCCTGGTCCCAACTACGAGACGCCGGCGGAGCTGCAGCTGCTGCGTTCACTCGGAGTGGACACCGTAAGCATGTCGCCCGCCGCGGAGCTGCGGGCGGCGCACGATCGCGGCCTGCGGGTGGCTGTGGCCGCCGTGGTCGCGAATGCCGGTGACACCACTCACGACGAGGTCCTCGCTGGAGTGGCCCGCGCGGGGCATACACTCAGTGCACTTGTCACCCGTCTGCTCGAACTCTGGGCGCTTCGCCAACCGCTCCCGGGAGCCACATCGCTATACTAGAGGATATGACGGCTCCCGCATCGCTCATCGATATTCCTACGGTCATCACGACCCATCAGAACGCCGACTTCGACGCGTTGGGAGCGGCCGTGGCCGCAGCGTTGCTGTATCCAGACGGCAGAATTGTATTCGGAGGGTCGCTCAATCCCAACGTACGCGAGTTCGTGTCGCTCCACGGGGAGACTCTGCCGATCATGAACCTGCGCCAGATCGACATGGCCAAGATCCGCCAACTGATCGTCGTCGACACCGCCGACCCTGAGCGTATCGGTGATCTAGGCAGGCTATGCCGCCGCGCCGGAGTGGAGACCGTGGTGTTCGACCACCACGCGTCGGAGCAACCGCCGCGCCCTCCCTTCATCAAGGGCGAAAACTGGGTCATCTCCAACGATGGGTCACAGTCGGCCTCGATGCTCCACATCTTGCGCGAACGGGGAGTGGAGATAGGCCGCCTGCACGCAACCGTCTTCGCGCTCGGCATCCACGAGGACACCGGGTCGCTCACCTATCCCCGGACGACTATCCGTGACGCGGAGATGCTGGCGGCTGCGATGCGCCTCGGTGCGTCGCAGCCGCTCATCGAGCGCTACCTGCACAGCGCTCTCCTCAAGGAGCAGCGCGAAGTCCTGATGCGCATGGTCGACGCCGTCAGAGTGGAGCGCGTGCGGGGCCTCGATATCCATGTGGTCGCGCTCGAGGTTCCGGCGTACGTGGACGGCCTGAGCGTGGTGGCCCACAAGCTCATGGAACTCATCAACGCCGAAGTGCTGCTTCAGGCCGTTGCTATGGAAGACCGGGTGTTCGTCACCGCCCGCTCGCGCGCCGGCGCGGTCGACGTCGGTCAACTCCTCGAGACCGTGGGAGGGGGAGGGCACGCGCAGGCGGCTTCGGCTGTGGTACGCGGCACGCCTCCTGAGGAAGTGATCCGCGGGATTCTCGACGAGATGGTCAACGCCAATCTCGGAGCCCCCACCGCCGGGGAGATCATGAGCCGTCCCGTCCGTCTCATCGAGGCCGATACACCGGTCACCGACGCGCTGGTCACCGCGCAGCGCTACGGGCATTCGGGCATCTGTGTAAGGGACGACGGTCGTGTCGTCGGCATCGTCGCCCGTCGCGATCTCGACAAGGCGATCCGCCACGGTCTAGGTCACGCGCCGGTGAAGGGCGTAATGACGCGCAGTATCTCCTTCGCCCGGGCTTCGACCGGAGTCGACGAGCTGCGGCGCCTCATGGTCGAGGGGAATGTGGGTCGGGTGCCCGTGGTCAGAGACGAGGCCTACGAATCGGCCCTCCGCGAGAAGACGGCGCCCGTCGAAGACGTACTCGGCATCGTCACGCGCACCGATGTGCTCACCGCATACCAAGGTCGGTGGGAACAGGAACCCATCGAAGCTCCCCGGCCTCAGGTCTACGCAATAGAGGCTTTGGCCGAGCATCCGTTCTTCGGCACGTTGTTCAATGCCTGCTCGGCACTATCCGACGAGTTCGCCGGCGTGTACTTGGTGGGTGGTTTCGTCCGTGACCTGCTCCTCGAGCAGCCCAACGCCGACATCGACATAGCCGTTGAAGGCGATGGCATCGAGTTCGGCACCCGCCTGGCCACTCAACTCGGCGGACGCATTCGCGCGCATCGCAAGTTCAAGACCGCGGTGGTACTGCTTCCGCCGGCGATTCTCGGCGAGTCGCCGGTCTGGCTGCGCTCTACCGGAGAGCCTTTCCATGTCGACGTGGCCACCACACGCACCGAGTTCTACGACTATCCGGCGGCACTGCCCCGCGTCGAGCACGCCTCCATACGCCAGGATCTGTTCAGGCGAGATTTCACGATCAATGCGATGGCCATCTCGCTGAGGGGCCGCGACTTCGGCAGTGTCATCGACTTCTTCGGTGGGCTGCGCGACCTTCGGAATGGCGTTATCCGGGTGCTTCACAACCTGAGTTTCATCGAAGACCCCACACGTATCTTTCGCGCGGTCCGCTACGAGAACCGCTACGGCTTTCGCATGGACGAGCAGACCAAGAGCTTCGCGAGGAGCTGTGTCGACATGCACCTCGTGGGCGACCTTTCGAGCGTGAGATTGCGCGACGAGTTGGTAGCGCTCCTCAGTGAGGGCGACATGCGATGGACGCTCGGCCGCCTCGATGAGCTAGGAGTGGCGCGAGAGGTGCACCGCAAGTTGGCAACGGGACACAAGACGGCCGCTCTCATCGCACGGCTGGACTCCCTGGTCGCCGAGCTGAGTCTTCGCGACGAGGTGGTAACCTGGAGGGTGAGGCTGGCCGCCATGACGCGCAACATGGCTCACGACGAACTCTACCTGTGGCTTGAGCAATTGAAGATACGGCACTCCGACAGCAGCGTGATACGGGAGGCCGTCGTCGTGGCCCCGCTGCTTCCGGCGGCCCTTGCGCACGCCGACATGTCTGACTGGGATGTGTTTCGCGCGCTCAGAGGCTATCCCATCGAGGCGCTGGTGTTCGCCTTGGGCGAGATGGACGAGACGGCGGCGCGTGAACGGGTACGGCGATACATAGTCGACATCCGGCACCGCACCCTCAGCGTGGGTGGGGACGATCTCTTGTCCATGGGAACGGAAAAGGGACCGGCCGTGGGCCGGCTACTCGAGAGACTGAGGGAGATGCGAGTGAAAGAGACGATCAGGGGCCGCGATCAAGAGCTCGACGCCGCCCGCACCCTGTTGGAGAAGAGCGCATGAGCGGACGACTCGGTTTTCTCGTCCTGCTCATCCCGGTCATGCTGTTCTGCATGATGGTGCACGAACTGGCTCACGGAGCCGTTGCCTACCTCCTCGGCGATCCCACTGCCAAACGGGCGGGGAGATTGAGTTTCAATCCGATCAAGCACCTTGACCCGATCGGAACGGCCATGTTCGTCATAACGTACCTGTTCTCGGGCTTCGTGTTCGGCTGGGCCAAGCCTATACCCGTGGCGCCGTACTATTTCAAGAACAGGCAACGCGGCATGGCTATCGTGGCGTTGGCTGGCCCCATCACGAACTTCATCTTCGCCATCATCTTCATCCTCGCCTACCGATGGATCGAGCCGAGCGCGGGTGGGTGGCTCGCTGAGTTCCTCGAGCTCGGATTCCGTATCAACGTGGTGCTCGGCGTCTTCAATCTCGTCCCCGTGCCGCCGCTCGACGGCTCGCGGGTGCTCGGAGCGTTCTTGCCGCGCAACGCATACCAGAAGTGGATCGAACTCGACCGCTACGGCTTCCTATTTGTCCTAGTAATCATCTTCGTCTTCTGGTCTTCGTTCTCGCGCTTGATCGGATGGGTCTACCTCGCGTTGGCAAACCTGTTCCTCTAGGTCGTAGCCTGATGATCGCCCGACGGGTAGCGAGGCCGCGGTGAGACCCCTGGATCTCGATCTCGAGGTCTACCAAGGTCCGTTCGACCTGCTGCTGTCGCTCGTCTTGCGCGAGGAGGTCGACTTGCTCGAGGTGCCGCTCTTCGAGGTCATCACCGCATACCTGGGGGAGATGGAAGACGCCGGTGTCACGGGCTACTGGGACGAGATGACGGAGTTCCTGCTGCTGATGAGCCTTCTCGTCGAGGTCAAGTCACGCCTCCTGCTGCCTCGTGGGATCACCGATCTCGAGGGCGAGATGACCCCCGAAGAGGCGCGCGATCACTTGCTGGCCCGTCTTTTTGAATACAGCAAGTTCAAGGCGGCGGCATCGAATCTGCGTGGGCTGGCCGAAGCGGGGGCGGCCTCGCTGCTTCGCCGGCCGGCCGGGGCGGCGCACCGGCGGCTCGCGGCTCTCGAGGATGTCGCGGGCACCGAGGATGCGCTGCACCTCCGCGACCACGTGCTTCGGCTCATCGAGATCAAGCGCCCCCCCGATACATCGCACATCGCCCAGATAACGGTGGAACTGCGGCGCCAGGTTCGCATAATTCGCGGCATTCTCGCCAGGCACCGGCGGTTCTCGTTCAACAACACGTTCGGCGGACAACCAGCTCTAGTGCAGGCACTTTCGCTGTTCGCGCTTCTCGACCTCATCGGCAGAGGGGAGATCCGCGTGACCCAGCACGAGGTGTTCGGCGATATGCTGGTATCGTCGCGAGAACCGAAAAGACAGGAACAGACGGCGTGATGGCACTCACCGGCGGCTTCGACCCCTCTGCTCTCAAGCGCGACCTGGAGGCCGTGCTCTTCTCGGCCGGCGATCCGGTGACGGTGGAGAGCCTTCTCGCGGCCCTCGGGTCGGAGAATGGCGAGGCCGAAGATCGCGAGGCCGTTCTGGCGGTCCTCGAGGCGATCGAAGCTGAGTTCCCACCTGGGGGAGACCGGGGTTTCGAATTGGCGCGCCTGAGCGGAGGCTGGGCCTTTCGCACCAACCCCCGTTGCCGCGCCGCGGTTGCCAGGCTGTTCGAACTCCCCGAAGATGCCACCCGGCTGTCTTCCGCCGCCATGGAGTGTCTTGCGGTCGTTGCCTACCTGCAGCCCGTATCCCGGCCGCAGATAGCGGAGATCCGTGGGGTGAACTCCGACTCGCCGGTACGCACTCTGCTCGATCGCGAGCTCGTCACCGAGGTCGGACGAGTTCAGGGTGGGGGAGGCGCTCTGCTCTACGGCACGACATCGCGCTTTGAGGCCATATTCGGTCTGGCGGGAATCGAAGACCTGCCGCCCATCGAGGGCTTCGCGCTGAGCGAGGAGCAGAAGGAAGACCTGCGCCGCCGGCTCGGCCTACTCACGGTGCCGGAATGACGATCCGGCTCCAGAAATATCTGGCCGAGGCTGGTCTCGGCTCGCGGCGCAAGTGCGAGGATTTCATACGCGACGGCCGGGTGACCATCGACGGGCAGCAGGCGCAGCTCGGCGCGACGGTCGACCCCGACCTGAATGTGGTGGTGCTCGACGGCCGGCCTGTCGAACGCGAGACCAAAGAGTACTGGCTGCTCAACAAGCCCGCGGGCGTGCTGACCGCGGTCACCGATGAGCGGGGCCGCCCGACCGTGGTGCACATGGTGCCCGCGCACGTGCGGGTGTTCCCGGTCGGACGACTCGATCTCGACAGCACGGGCGTGCTCTTGCTGACGAACGACGGTGAACTCACGGCCCGCCTGCTTCACCCGCGCTACCATGTCGACAAGGAGTATGTCGTCACGGTTTTCGGCCACATCAGCTCGGCCAATGTGGCCAAACTCCGCAATGGCATCGTGCTCGACGACGGCCCCACGGCGCCGGCCGGCGTGGCCCTGGTGCGATCGGGTCACTACAATGACGGCCGCTCCTTCAGCGTACTCCGCATGACGATACATGAGGGTCGCAAGCGGCAGGTGCGCAGGATGCTCGAGGCGGTCGGTCATCGAGTGGCAGCCCTGCACAGGGCCCGCTTCAGCATCCTCGACGATAAGGGACTGGCTCTGGGCCAATCGCGACCTCTCTCCGCCGCCGAGATCGAACAGTTGCGGGTGAGCGCGTTCGGCCGCTGATCCTCGCTGAGCCGGTCGGCCGCGGGGCGGCCCTTCCGGGCGTCAAGCGCTTCACTGCTCTATACTGAGTGTCCGCGCCAACCGGCGGCGCGTCAATACAACCCCGTGGAGCAGAGATGAGATTCAACCCCGTTCTCGACAAGCTGACGCCATATCGGCCTGGGCCGCCCATGCACGAGGTCCAGAAACGATACCAGCTCGAGCGGATGGCGATGCTCTCCGCCAACGAGGTGCCGTGGGGCCCGTTTCCCGAGGTGATCGAGGCCATGGGGGCCGCTCTGGTGGGGCTTAATCGCTATCCCGACGGCGGCTGCAACGAGTTGCGGGCTCTGGTAGCAGAGCAGCGCGGGGTTCCGGAGGAGTGCGTCACCTTTGGTAACGGTTCCTGCGAGCTGCTCATGCTTTTGGGTCTCGCCTTTCTCGGGCCCGAGAGTCACTCGGTCTTTCCGCATCCCTCGTTCGTGATGTATCAGAGCATCGCGCTCATGAACGGTGGCCGCTTCGCCGCGGTGCCGCTCGTCGACCTGGAGTACGATCTCGACGCCATGCTGGCGGCGGTGCAAGACGATACGAGCCTTCTTATCATCTGCAATCCCAACAATCCCACGGGCAGCTACATCGAGCCTGACGCTCTACACCGGTTCATCGAGAAGGTGCCGGAAGATGTCTGCGTGGTGCTCGATGAGGCCTACGGGGAGTTCGTTGCTTCGTCCGATCAGACGGACACGGCGGAGTGGTTGGCCGACTATCGCAACCTGGTCATCCTTCACACGTTCTCCAAGATCTACGGACTGGCCGGTCTTCGCATCGGCTACGGGCTTGCGGACCCGCAGGTGGTCCAGGCGCTCGACAAGGTCCGGCAACCGTACAACGTCGACTCGTTGGCCCAGGTGGCGGCGGTCGAGTCGCTCCGGCGGCCTGAGGCTATGAAGGAGCGCGCCTCGCGCATCGCGTCTGAGAGAGCCCGGGTGGCGGGGAGCCTCGCCGGCATGGGTGTCGGCTACCACCCCAGCGAGGCGAACTTTCTCCTCGTCGACGTGACCGCCCTTGCCGTTCCCGGACACGAAGCGGCACAGGCGCTGCTCGAGCGGGGAATCCTCACCCGGTCGGGATACGCTATGGATTGCCCGGGGTGGCTGCGAGTTACCATAGGGGAAGTTGATGAGAACGACGCTTTTCTCGCCGCCATGGCGGAGTTGCGGCGCGGCGGCGAACGCTATCGCGAGCCGCGTGTTGTGAACGGTATGCCCGCAGAATCCCTGAGTCCGGAGAGTTGACATGGACGGAAGCACCGAACTGATGATCGTCATGCGGGAGGATTCGACCCGCGACGATGTGGAACGAATCTGCGAACTGCTCGATAGCGCCGGCGCGCGAGGGCACGTATCGACAAGCGACGTCGTGAACGTCATCGGCGTCATCGGGGAGCGAGACGTGGTAGCCGGGCTGCCGCTCGAGGCCTACCCGGGAGTCGACAAGGTTCTGCCCATCCTCAAGCCGTATAAGCTGGTGAGCCGCGAATTCCGGCGCTCGGATACCGTGATCACCGTGGGCAACACGAGCATCGGTGGGGGACACGTGGCCCTCATCGCCGGGCCGTGCTCGATCGAATCCAGGGAGCTGATCATGGAGGCGGCCGTCGCGGCAAAGGCCGCGGGCGCTACCATGCTGCGGGGCGGCGCCTACAAGCCCCGCACCTCTCCCTACGCGTTTCAGGGCTTGGGAGAAGAAGGTCTTCAGCTGCTGGCTGAGGCGCGAGAGCTCACCGGACTGCCTGTTGTCACCGAACTCATGGACCCCCGGCACCTGGAGCCGGTTGCCGAGTACTGCGACATCATCCAGATCGGGGCGCGCAACATGCAGAACTTCAGCCTGCTATCGGCCGTGGGAGAGGTAGATCGGCCGGTTCTTTTGAAGCGGGGGTTGGCCGCCACGCTCGACGAGCTTCTCATGGCCGCCGAGTACATCGTCAAGGAAGGTAACGAGCGCGTGATCCTCTGTGAGAGGGGCATACGCACCTTCGAGACCGCGACCCGGAACACCCTCGACATCTCGGCGGTGCCGATCCTGAAGCAACGGAGCCACCTACCGGTCGTCGTCGATCCCAGCCACGCGACGGGCAAGGTCGATCTGGTCGAACCACTGTCGCTCGCCTCGGTGGTCGCCGGCGCCGACGGTCTCATGATAGAGATGCACCCGAATCCCGCGATGGCTCTGTCAGACGGTGCGCAGTCGCTCGACCCGGCGCAGTTCGCCCGCACCGCTGCCCGCATACGCGAAATCGTCACCTGGACGGGAAAGACCCTCGGCTGAGCGCGATGACACAGGACCGTACGCACAGCGGCGTTCATCGCCTGGCGGTCATCGGTGTGGGCATGATGGGTGGCAGCTTGGCGCTGGCCGCTCAGACCCGCGCGGCAGTCGATGAGGTCGTCGGCTACGACGCCGATCCGGCCGCACTGGCAGAGGCGCTCGACAAGGGCGTGATCACCGAGACCGCTGCAAGCGCCGCCGAGGCCGCGGCGTATGCCGACCTGGTGGTGGTGTCGACCCCTGTGCGCAGCATCCCGGCCCTCGTCGAAGAGTGCGCGAGCGCGGAGCCCCGGCCACGGTTGATCACCGACATGGGAAGCACCAAGTCGGCCATCATGGGCTCGCTCTCGCCGCTTGCCCGGTCGCTCTTCATCGGCGGGCACCCCATGTGCGGCGCCGCTGATTCGGGTGTGCGCTACGCGCGCGCCGACCTGTTCGACCGCGCGACCTACTTCTTGTGCACCACGGGAGCAGCCTTTCCCAAGCTCTACGAGATGCTGCAGCAGTTCGTTCTCGACCTAGGTGCGAAACCGACGCTCATCGACCCGGCTGCTCACGACCAGATCCTCGCTGTCATCAGCCACCTGCCTCACGTGCTCGCCAATGTGCTCATGGACCATGCCGGCGCCTTGAACGCCGGCGGCAAGCGCGCACTGCAACTGGTTGGCGCCAGCTTCACCGACCTTACCCGCGTGGCCGGAGCGAACCCGCCTATGTGGCGCGACATCTTCATGGAGAACCGTCGCGCTCTGTCGGACTCGGTGAGGGCCGTTTCGGCCCAGCTCGAAAGGTTCGCCGCCGACCTGGAGGCCACCGACGAGACGAGCATTGGCGCCTCGATCGACTCCGCCGCGACCTACCGCGAAGAGATGCTCAAGTTCGCCGACCTCACGCCTGAGACTCTGTGCACCGTGACGGTCCGTGTGCCCGACCAGCCGGGATCGATCTCGGCGGTCATGTCTACCTTGGACAGGGCGGGCATCAACGTCGAAGACCTGACGCTTCACCACATGAGCCGCAGCAAGGGCGGCGACTTGGTGCTCTTCATCGACGGCAGGCAGATCGCGGAGACGGCGGCCACGATGCTCGAGCGACTCGGCTATCCGTCGACCGTGAGTTCGGCAGGTGATGGCGGTGAGTGACGCCATGCCGGACGGGCGACCCGCCGGTCCCGGCCGGTTCCTGCCGGCGGACCGCGGCCTCCGTGGCCGTTTGGCGGCCCCAGGAGATAAGTCGGTCTCGCATCGCGCGATCCTCTTTGGGGCCGTTAACGATGGGCCTGTTGAGATCACCGGCTTCTTGAGTTCAGCCGATACCGAGGCCACCGTCCGGGCCGTGGAGTGCCTCGGGGTCGCGGTTGAACGCTTCGCCGACCGTCTCGTGGTCCACGGACAAGGCTGGGAGGGCCTGCGCGAACCCCAGGACGTTATCGATGTCGCAAACTCGGGCACGCTCATCCGCCTCCTTCCGGGGCTCGTCGCGTCGTGTGACTTCTTCAGTGTGCTGACCGGCGACGCGAGCATCCGCCGGCGCCCCATGGCGCGCGTGCTGCGGCCTCTCGAGGCCATGGGAGCCATCGTAGCCGGACGCAAGGCGAATACTCTGCCGCCTGTCAGCATCCGTGGCGGCGTGTTGCGGGGTACCTCGCACGCGATCTCCGTGGCCTCCGCCCAGGTCAAGTCGTGCATCCTGCTGGCCGGTCTCCGAGCTTCGGGCGAAACGACCATCAGCGAGCCGGCGGCCTCTCGCGACCACACCGAGCGGATGATCCGGTTCGCCGGAGGACGCGTCGAGCGCGAGGGCGAGCACAACGGCCCCGGCCTGCTGCGTGTGTGGCCGGTCGACTCCCTGAGCATGAAGTCGATAGCGGTGCCGGGCGACATCAGCTCAGCGGCGTTCTTCCTGGTGGCCGCTCTGCTCGTTTCGCACTCAGAGATCGTCGTCGACAACGTCGGCCTTAACCCCACCCGCACCGGGCTCCTCCGGGTGCTCGAGCGCATGGGAGCCGACATCGACGTGCGACCCGCGGACATGCTGGGTCCCGAGCCGGTCGGGCAACTGACGGCTCGGACTTCGGATCTGGTGGCCACCGATGTGTTCGACGACGAAGTACCGGGCATGATCGACGAACTGCCGCTGTTTCTGCTCGCGGCCGCGCGGGCCCACGGGGTCTCGCGCCTTCGTGGAGCGGCCGAGCTTCGCGCCAAGGAGAGCGACCGGCTTCAGGCGATGGCCGCGCTCCTGCGTGCTCTCGGTGTCGAGGTCGCCGAGTATCCCGACGGCATGGATGTCATCGGGGCACCAGAGCCTTGGGTGGGTGGACGAGTGGAGGCCTGCGCCGATCACCGCCTGGCGATGGTGGGGGCGGTTGCGGGAGCCGCTTCGCAGGAGGGCGTGCTTGTTGATAATGTGGGCTGCATCAGCGTGTCATTCCCGGAGTTCATGGACGACTTCCGCGCTTTGGGGGGGACGTTGGCCGCGGACCTGGGTGAGAGCAGCCTGGAGTAGCCGCATGATTATCGCTATCGACGGCCCGGCCGGCTCGGGCAAGAGCACAATAGCCAGAGAGGTGGCCAAGCGCCTCGGTATGCGCTATCTCGATACGGGGGCCATGTACCGTACCGTGACGCTACTGGCCCTCGAGGCAGGTCTCATTCCCGATCGCATCGCTGAAAGTGGAGAGCTCGCGGCCGGTGTCGACTTCCGCTTCGTCGAACGGCCCGACGATCTCACCCGCGTCTTTGTCGCGGAGCGCGAAGTGACCGACGAGATACGGGGCCGGCTGGTCTCACAGCACGTCTCGCCGGTCTCGGCGGAGGCCTCTGTGCGGGCTGTTCTCACGGAGAAGCAGCGCGAAGAGGCGTCTCGAGGCCGGGTGGTGCTCGAGGGACGCGATATGGGCACCGTAGTGGTTCCGCACGCCGACGTCAAAGTGTTCCTTACAGCTTCTATCGAGGAGCGGTCCCGCCGCCGACGCGCACAACTACTCGCGCAAGGCGTCGACCAGCCGGTAGAAGAGATAGCCGCCGACATCCGCGCGCGCGACGCTTATGATTCCGGCCGCGAATTGGCGCCCCTCCGCAAGGCCGACGATGCCGTGGAGATCGACACGACCGGCCTGACCATCGAGCAGGTCATCGAGAGAGTCTGCACGATGGTGGGCGATGCCGAGGCGGGCGTCGCCGAGGCAGAAGGCGCAGCGCCTTCCACCCCAGGCAGGTGGCCACTCAGCCGCCTTACGCGCAGTCCGCGCGACAACTGGCTGTACAGGGTGGCCTACTCCTTGGTGCACCCGCTGTTTGGGATGCTCTGGCGCGTGAAGGTCGAGGGCGCGGAGAACATCCCGCAGACCGGCGCGATCGTGGTGGCCTGCAACCACCGCTCGAACCTCGACCCGTTCTTCCTGGGAGGATCCTTTCCTCGCCAGATTCACTTCATGGCCAAGGCCGAGCTCTGGAAGGTCAGACCGCTCGGTTGGGTGGTAGGCAAGCTTGGCACTTTTCCTGTGCACCGCGGCAAGGTCGACCGAGTCGCGGTGAGAAGGGCCCTCGAGTTTCTCGACGCGGGCGCCGTGCTTGGGCTGTTTCCTGAAGGTCACCGGCAGCGGGAGAAGGACCTGGGCGACATCCGTCCGGGGGTGAGTCTCTTCTCGCTGCGTGAAGGAGTGGTGACGATTCCTGTAGTGCTGTTGGGCACCGGCGGCGTCGTGAGGAGGGGGCTACTCCGTTTTCCCAAAGTAGTCGTCCGCTTCGGACCTCCACTCGAGATTCCCGGTCCCGGCATGCCGCCCTCTGAAAGGGCTCACGTCGCGGCCTCCAATCTGGTGGAGGCGCTCCGGGACCTCCTGTACGAGGACGTGCGCTGATGGCCAAGCCCATTGTCCGCATATCTGAGTCGGCAGGGTTCTGCTTCGGCGTCGAGCGGGCGCTCGAGACGACCCTCCGGGCCGCTGAAGAGGCGCCCGAGCCGGTGAACACGCTCGGCCCGCTCATCCACAATCCCACTGTCATCGCCGACCTCAACGCGCGGGGCGTCGGGGTGCTCTCCGATGCCTCCGAAGCCCACTCGGGAACGATCATCCTCCGTTCTCACGGTGTACCCCGTGAGGTTAGACAGGAACTCATTCACTCGGGGCTCGAGGTCATAGACGCCACCTGTCCCTTCGTGACCTCCGCTCAAGAGAAGGCAGCCCAGCTCTTCGAAGCCGGCTACCTCGTGGTCATACTGGGCGAGCGAGAGCATCCCGAGGTGCTCGCGCTGCGCTCATACGCGGGCGAGGATTCGTTGGTGGTCGAGTCGCCCGCGGACCTCCCGCCCGATCTCCCCAGCCGGCGCCTCGGCGTCGTCGTTCAGACGACCCAGTCACACGAGCGGCTGTCGGAACTCGTCGCGCATTTGGCCCCCCGCGTACGAGAGCTCCTCGTTCACAACACCATCTGCAGCGCGACCGAGCAACGGCAAGCGGCGGCCATCACCATGGCCTCAACGGTCGACGTGGTCGTCGTGGTGGGGGGGAGAAACTCAGCCAACACTCGGCGCTTGGCCGAGCTCTGCAAAGCTCAGCAACCGCGCACCTTTCATGTCGAGTCGGCCGCCGAACTCGCCCCAACATGGTTCGGCGGCGCTCGAGTGGTCGGAGTGACCGCCGGCGCATCCACGCCCCCCGACCAGATAGACCAAGTAGTGCACACGATCGAGGAGATAGAGACGTGACCACTGGCAGACCGCCCCGCGTGGCCATCGTCGGCTACCCCAATGTCGGCAAGTCCACGCTGTACAACCGCATCACCGGTACTCGAGAGGCGGTCGTCGCCGCCGAATCGGGCGTTACTCGCGACCGCAAAGAGGGAATCGCCGACTGGAATGGCCGTTCCTTCGTGGTCGTCGACACCGGTGGCATCGACCTGCAGAGCAAGGAAGTTCTCGGCGACGACGTGCGCGCTCAGGCGCGCGCGGCCATCGAAGAAGCGACGGTCAGCATCTTCCTGGTGGACGGCCGTATGGGCCTCGCACCCCAGGACGAAGAGATCGCCATGATCCTCCGCAAGAGCGGCAAACCGGTTCTACTTGCCGTCAACAAGTTCGACACCAAAGCCTCCCAGCAGAACCTGCCCGAGTACTGGTCGCTTGGTCTCGGGGAGCCAATAGGGATCTCCGCTGAGCACGGACTTGGGGTCGGCGACCTGCTCGACGAAGTGGTCAAGGCTTTGCCCGCGGAAGAGGAGGCGCCGGAGACCGCCGCACCCATGCGGGTGACGATTGTCGGACGGCCGAACGTCGGCAAGAGCTCGATCGTCAACTCGTTGCTGGGCGACTCACGCACCATCGTATCGGCGCTGCCCGGTACGACCCGCGATGCCATCGACACCGACCTCCTGTTCGACGGCACGCCGATGACACTTGTCGATACGGCCGGACTTCGCCGTCCGGGCAAGCGTACCCAGACCGACGTCGAATACTACAGTTCACTTCGGGCGCTCAAGGCCCTCGAGCGCGCCGATGTGGCCCTGGTGGTCGTCGATGCGTCTGAGGGCCTGGTCGATCTCGATCTCCAAGTCGCCTACGAGGCGCAGAGGGCGAAGTGCGCGACCGCGGTGCTCTTCAACAAGTGGGATATCGGCACGCTCGACCTCGACAAGGCCACCGAGCGGGTCAGGGCCAAGGTGCAGATGAAGCCTCGCTGGATCGCTATCTCGGCCCTCACGGGCCGGGGCATGGACCGCATCCTGCCTCTGGCCAGGGAGCTGTATTCGCAGTACAGCGCGCGGATTCCCACCGCCGAACTCAATCGCTGGCTCGAGGACCTCCGCTCGAAGCGGGCCCCCGCTATCAAGGGCGGCAAGTCCATCAAGATCTTCTACATGGTGCAGTACGAGACCAGCCCGCCGCGTTTCAAGGTCATGGTCAACTCGCGCGCCCTTGTCAACAAGTCATTTGCCTACTATCTCGAGAACCGGCTGCGTGAAGACTACCAACTCTGGGGGATCCCGCTGGTCATCGACTTCGAGGGCAAAGAGGAGAGATATTCGTGACCACCGCGTTCGTTCTGTCCTCCGCCGGGCTGGTGGTTCTCGGCTACCTCGTCGGCTCGGTCTCGCCGAGCGTCTTCTTGGGCAAGCTCTGCAAGGGACTCGACGTGCGCGAACACGGCAGCGGCAACGCCGGCACAACGAATGCGTTCCGTGTCCTGGGCGTCAAGCTCGGCGTCGCGGTCTTGCTCGCCGACATACTCAAGGGGGTCCTCCCGGTGCTGGCCGCGCGCCTCGTTCTCGGCGACGACCCCAACGCACCGCTCTTCACGGTTATCGTTGCCCTCGCGTGCATCGCCGGGCACAACTACTCGATCTTTCTGCGCGGGCAGGGCGGCAAGGGCGTGGCCACCGGCGCCGGCGCCGCGATTGCGATGATGCCAATCCCCATGGCCTTCGTCGTGGTCCTCTTCGTCGTCCTGCTACTGACGGTGCGCGTAGTCTCGGTGGCATCGATCTCGGCAACGATCGTCTTTCCGGTCACCGCGGTGGTTCTGAAGCAGCCCTTGCCCTACGTAGTGATCTGCTGCCTCATGTCGGCGGTGGTGCTGTGGGCTCATCGCGCGAATTTCAAACGCCTTTGGAACCGTAGCGAGCGGCGCGTCGTATTTCCATGGAGCAAGGAAGCCAAAGCGGCGGCCCGAGCGGCCGCCGAGGGCGACCCCAAGACGGCCCCGAACGACCCGGCCAAGGCAACACACAAATAGAAGTGCCGGACCGTCGCGGCGCACATGGCCTATCCTTCGTAGCGTTCCGGCCCCTGCGTTGGCTCGATGGCGGCAGGCGCGCTATACTGGGCTCATTCGGGACGTGGCGTAGTTTGGTAGCGCATCCGGCTGGGGGCCGGAAGGTCGCCAGTTCAAATCTGGCCGTCCCGACTAGTCGAGGCCCGCATATGCGGGCCTTCTTTGGTTCAGGGCCGCGGGAGGGAGACCTCCTCGCCTACCGTTCCCAGGTGACCGTCGCCCCGGCCAAGATGGGGGAGTACCTGATAGACACCACTTCCGTGCCGCTCGGAACCTCGAAGCCCACGTATCCTTCCACGGTCTGGCCCGGCACGATCTCGCCGCTGTCGAGTGCCCGGTCTTCAAGGTAGAGCGACGCTCCGTACGTCATGCCGTCTTCGTCGGACGCCTCCCAGTAGAAGAGGTTGTAGTCGCGGACCTCGCCGCCGGTGTTCGCGATTGAAACCTCCACAACCTGTATGTCCACTCCTACGCCCAAGATAGCCTGGACGCCGGGGTCGTCAAGGAGTGTGGGCTGCGACACCGTCATGGAGGTGTTCCAGACTTCCACCGACTCCCCAAAGGCCACGGTTCCCGGCGCCGACGTGTCGGGCTCCGCTGTCGTCTCGGTCGGTGCCGGCCCGCTCGTGGAGGGCGAGATGTGACTAGTCGTGCTATCGCCGGCTCCTGAGGTCGACGTAGCCGGCGCTCGACCGTCGGCGAAGACGAGCCAGATGGCCAACCCGGCCGCCGCCACGACGACCATCGCGCCAAGCTGGAGGTACCACCGTCGCCACAGCGGGCCCGGCCGCCTCCGGGGGGGCTCCTCGGGCTCGAGGTCCCCGTGCCCGACCAACGAGGTGCCGCACGAGAGACACGCTTCTGCGTCTCGCGGGTTCTCTCTTCCGCACCACGGACAGTGTCTGCCTGCCGTCTGCATCGCCTCGCCATCCACCCGTTGCCGTCCGCCTACACGACCAGACTACTACGTGGTGAGCCCCCGAAGCGAGCCGGCAATGTCAAGGAGCGGGGCGGCGGCGGCCCGCGAACACCCGTCGGCTTCCGTTTCTGGCAGCACTGAGCTAACCTAGTCGGGAACCGGTACGCATGCAGAGGCCCGCGATGGATCACGTTTCTCCGTTGCTACGCCAGCCGTCGCAAGACCCGGGTGTCTTGCGCTACACATCCGCACGGTCTACGTGCCGGCCTCGGTCCCTCGTACCGAGTCTGCGCGAGCCGAGATGATCAGCATGGACTCCAGTACCGGCAGAAATCCTGAGTACTCCGCTGAGGAACAGCAACTCGCCGATTATCTCGACGAGGTGATCTCTGAGGTCTTGGCGCGAAAGGCCTTGGAACCGCACGGCAGGCTCACCGGCCCGGCGAAGCCCCAGAGATCCGCGCCCCTGGTACGGCAATCGGAATCCATAGAGGTGCCGGTGCCGACCGACCGGCAGATCGACGACGCCTTCGATGAGTTGGGGGTGATCGCCCCCGCTGACTCGGAGTCGCCGATCGAATGCATTGCCCCGTCGGCTCGCCCAGCCAATCATCAGCACCGCGAACCTACACCAGCACGCCCGGACGACTCAACGGTTGGCGGTCAGCAGCAGGCCAGCAGCTATCTGAGGCGCTTTCTCGAGCAATCGTCGGCCCCGATCGCCCTGACGCCGACGGGTATCGCCGAACTCGACCGCCTCCTGTTGGGTGGGCTGGGATACGGCCTGCACGTGATAGCCGGACCATCGGGCGTGGGCAAGACCGCATTCCTCGAGGGCATGCTGTGGGAGGCGACATCAAGCGGGAACCCCGTCGTATACTACGTGCTGAAGGAGGGGCCACCGGCAACGTGGATGCGGCTCATCAGCACACTCGGGGCCGTTCTCGGAGACTCGGCGGTCTCACTGGCCGAGATGCGGGACCACTCGTTGCGGGCGGGGTCGATGGAGGCCCTCCACAGGCTCGACCGACAGCTACAGGAATCGGTTCTTCCACTGGTCGCCCTCGTGGGCACCATACCCGCCCACGCCGATGTCATCGGCGCGTTTCTTCGCGATCTCGTCGAACGGACGAACACAGTCCGGGCCGAGCGGACCCGGACCCCCCTGATCATGCTCGACGACCTCGACCTGCTGCTGCGTCTCGCTGGAGATCCGCCTCCATTTGCCACCCTCTCCCGGCTCGACGAGGCGCTACGGGCCTCCTCGCTCGCGATCGTCGCGAGCACGAGCGGAGGTTTCGCCGCCGGAATCGAACCGTCGCAGTGGCCCGTGCAGACGGTGATCGAGCTGAACCCGGCCGGCGGTGGCGCCCGGGGGGTCTTGCGATCACTCGTTCTCCTCGTGACGGTGAACGTTCGCACGGGCGCGACCGGCGGTCTTCAAGCGGTACTCGACACCTCCAGCGGGCTTCTCGCGTGTTAGCATTCCTCTGTGGGGAAAGCTGAGTAGGAGGTCCCGGTGAAGGCAGTCATAATGGCTGGTGGCCAAGGTACCCGGCTCCGTCCGCTCACCTCCAATCAGCCCAAGCCGATGGTGCCCGTCGTTAACAAGCCCTGCATCCAGCACATTCTCGAATTGGTTCAGCGGCACGGTGTCAACGAGGTCGTCATGACCCTGGCCTTCTTGCCAAGGCTCATACGCAACCATTTCGGCGATGGCAGCGCTTATGGCATGCGCATAGACTACACGGTCGAGGAGACGCCGGCCGGCACGGCCGGGTCCATTCGACTAGCGAAAGACCTACTTGACGAGACGTTTCTCGTCATCAGCGGAGATGCCCTCACCGACTTCGATCTCAGCCAGGTCGTCCGCTTTCACAAGGACCGCGGAGCCATGGTGACCATCGCTCTGAAGAGCGTCGAGAACCCGCTCGAATTCGGCGTCGTCATCGTCGATGAAGAAGGGCGCATCGAACGCTTCCTGGAGAAACCAGGCTGGGGACAGGTGTTCTCCGACACCGTCAACACGGGCATATACGTGCTTGAACCCGAGATCTTCGACCACATACCCGAGGGCCAACCCTACGACTTCAGTCACGATCTCTTCCCGAAGCTGTTCGACATGGGCAAGCCTCTGTACGGAACCGTCTGCGACGGATATTGGCAGGACATCGGCAGCCTCGAGCAGTTCCTGCAGGCGAACCGCGACGCGCTCGACGGCAAGGTGCGTGTGACGCCGCCAGGGGTGCGTCTGCGGGGCAACATCTGGGTCGCGCATGGCGCCTCGCTCGAAAGCCTCGACGACGTGGAGGGCCCGGCAGTCATCGGTGCCAATGCGCGTATCGACGCTGGAGCTTCGGTTCTATCGCACTCCGTGCTGGGAGACAACACGGTCGTCCGGGCGGGAGCCCAGGTCAGCGACTCAGTACTCGGTGAGAACGTCTATGTTGCCTCTGGGGCGATGATCGCAGGCGCGGTGCTCGGCAACGCCGTCGAGGTCCACGAGAACGCGAACATCGCCGAGGGCGCGGTCATCGGAGACCGGTCGGTCATCGGTCGCAACGCCGTCGTAGCCAACAAGGTCAAGGTCTATCCCTTCAAGAACGTGGAGCCCGGTTCCACGGTCCGCTCGTCCATCGTGTGGGAGACGCGGGGACCCAGCACGCTATTCGGTCGCAACGGTGTCAGCGGCCTTGTGAACGTCGATCTCACCCCCGAGATGGCCATGCGGCTCGCTATGTGCTACGGCACCCTTCTCGGCAAGGGTTCGTACGTGACCACCAGCCGCGACACTCACCAGGCGTGCCGGGTGTTCAAGCGCGCCGTCATAAGTGGCCTCAACGCTACCGGCATCAGCGTCCGCGATCTAACGACCGCTCCTCTGGCCGTGAACCGGTTCGACATCAAGGGCGGCAACGCAGTTGGCGGTATCCACGCGCAGATCAGTCTCGACAACCCCGAAGTCATAGAGATCCTCTTCTCCGAACCTCCGGGCGTGCCCATCGACGGCCGGAGAGAGCGCGCGATCGAGAACCACTACTTCAGAGAAGACTTCCGCCGGGCTGCCCTCGACGAGATGGGTCAGGTGGTCTACCCGCCGAGAGCGATCGAGACGTACACGAATTCCTTGCTCGAGAACTGGAACACCGTGTCGATAAGGGGCCGGCAGCCCCGTCTCGTGCTCGACTACTCGTCCTCGGCGCCAGCCTTCTTCTTCTCGGCGACGCTCGACAAGCTCGGCGTCGAGACGATCGCGCTCAACACGTTCTCGCGAGTGCGATCTCGCTTCACCATCCAAGAGAGCCTGCCTGCCGCGGTCGACAGAGTGGGGGAGATGGTCAGGGCGATGGAGGCCGACGTAGGCGCCATCCTGGATCCGGGGGCAGAGTACCTGTACATTGTCGACCAAAAAGGCGATCTCATCCCAGACTCCGCGCTCCTGCTGCTTCTGCTGCAACACGCGGCGCGGGAGGCCGGTTCCGGTGTGGCGGCGTTGCCGCTTCACGCCACGCGGCTATGCGAGCACGTGGTGGCGTCGACCGGTGTGAGCATCAGACGAACCAAGTACTCCAAGGCGGCGCTCATGGCCGAAGCCACGAGACCCAACACCGTCTTCGCGGCAACCACGGATGGCGGCTACGTTTATCCTTCGGTGCTCGCTTCGATGGACGGGCTGTTCGCTCTGGGCAAGGTGCTCGAGCTGGTGTCGACGACCGATCAGACCCTCTCGACGCTTGTGGGGCGGCTGCCACGGGCGTTTGTGGCGCACGAGACCGCCGAGTGTCCCTGGGAGCAGAAGGGCGCCGTCATGCGGAGTATGACGGAGAGACTCCATGGCGCCCGCGTCTCGCTGGTCGACGGCATCAAGGTCTTCCTTGAGCATTCCGAATGGGCATTGATCCTACCCGACGCCGAGGAGCCGCTATTCCACGTCTACGCTGAAGCTGCCGACGGCTCTCGCTCGCAGGAGTTGGCGCTTGAATATCGGGACATGGTCCTGGTGGCGGTAGGCGAAGGACGCAAGGAGTAGGCTTGGACGATCCCGACCAACGTCGCTCGCAGCCACTCACCGCGGGCGCGGCGGTCGCCCCGTCAGTTGCGCGAGCTCTTGGCGATGACCTGCTTGCAGACGGTCTTCAGCGTCTCGAAGACGCCGACCCCTGTGAGGGCGCACGCTTCGATTACCGGGGAACCTGTGTGGTTGAGCAGTTCGGTAAGGTCGGCGACCGAGAAAATGGAGCCCAGGTCGCGCTTGTTCATTTGCAGAACGACACCGAGATCGCTCGGGTCTTCGCTCTGCTCCATAAGGTTGTCCCAGAGATTCAAGTAGCTGTCGACGTTCTCGTCGAGGCGCGAGATCTGGCTGTCGGCGACGAACACGACTCCGTCGACGCCTTGCAGGACGAGCTTACGCGACGCGTTGTAGAACGACTGCCCAGGGACCGTATAGAGGTGGAACCTCGTTCGCAGACCCTTCACCGTTCCCAGGGACAGGGGAAGAAAGTCGAAGTAGAGAGTCCGCTCTTCTTCAGTGGCGATGCTGACCAGACGCCCGCGGGCGGTCGGGTTGACCCTGCGATGGATGTACTGGATGTTCGTGGTCTTGCCGCACAGCCCGCAGCCGTAGTAGACGATCTTGTAGTTGATCTCTCTGGCTGCCAAGTTGATGAGTGCCACGTAAGACTCCCTGGGCCGCTATTCGTTCTCTGCCGGGAACCAGTCGTCGATCGCGCTCCCGGCTTCCCGCGAGTATTCCCGGTCGATGAGTTGCGAAGAATTCTCCCCAGAACCTTCTTCGGCATCTTCGAAAATGGGCTTGAGTACCTCCAGTGCCCGCGAGGTATAGAGCCTGACTCGACCGACCTGAGTGTCGTGGCCGAAGGTCAACAGCAGGAGGATCTGATCGGTGACCTGCATCACATGCAGGTTGGATTCTTTGCCTTCGTGGAACAGCAGAGTGAACTCCCGCTCTTTCAGCACTTCGGCAAGTTGGCGCGTGGCTGCGAAAGAACCGGCGGCAAGAGCCGCGAGCGACAGAGTGTCAGCGTCACAATCGCCGGGGGTCGTGGTGATCGGCTGACCACTCGTGGAGATCAACGCGCAGAAGTTCGAACCGCACACTCGCTGCAACTTGCTAAGAACCCCGTCGATCATCTGCATCTGTTCATTGTTGATGACGAGGCCCTTGCGTCGTGCCACTGGGAATCCTCCTTTGGCGCTGATCGTGCCTCCACAGTATACAGCGGGGGACAGCCACGGACCGCGTCCCTGGAAGAGCGACAAAAACCGCTGTGCTATCATGACGGCCAGCCGATTATGGCAAGAAAGGAGCGCTTGTGAATCCTAAAAACCTCAAATACCACAGGGAGCACGACTGGGCCCGCATCGACGGTGATACCGCGACCTTCGGTCTCACCAGCTACGCCCAGGAGACACTCGGTGACATCGTCTTCATCGAACTCCCCGAGGTAGGCGCGGACGTCACGGCCGGGACGCCCTACGCAGAGGTAGAGTCGGTGAAGGCCGTCTCCGATGTATATGCGCCGTTGAGCGGATCGGTCGTGGAGATCAATGAAGAAGCGATCGACGCACCCGAGATCATCAACGAGAGCCCCTACGAAGATGGCTGGCTCATCAAGGTGCGAATGAGCGACCCGTCTGAAGCGGACGACCTCATGAACTCGGCTGAGTACGACGACCTTCTGGCCGAAGAGGAGTAAGACGCTTCGTCTCACGTTGAAGGTGGTTGGGGCAGCCGCTATAGTGAAAGCGTGATGGCCTTGGATGAATCATCTTTTGAGCGCCTTATCAAGATCCAGTCGTATACCGACGAGGAGCTGAAGTCGCTTGCGGATCAACTGACAGTAGAGGAGCAGGAGGTCTCGATGAGACGCCGTCTCCTCCACGGGGAACTCGATATCGTGCGTGCCGAAATGGTTCGCAGACTGCGCGATAAGACCAGGACGGGCAGCGGCATCGTGCAGGATGGCGATGTTGCCGCTCTGAGTGAGATCCTAAGCAGTCGTGGAGCGGGCGGAGACCAACTGGGAGAGGAGTGATTCCTCATGACCGATGACGACGAACACGTCATCCAAGGTATCCAGAAGCGTTTCAGGGATCTCTCGGTGGACGTGCGCGAGGAGCGCATACTGCGCTACATCGTGAAGCAGTTACGTCTGGGGCGGCACATCGATTCGATTCTCGAAGACGGCTACATGAAGCTCCATACCAGCACCGAGAGTCGGGCGGAGATTCTTCAGAATCCGCTCGTCATCCATGCCATCGAAGAGGAAATCAGCAGGCAGTTTGCCGGCTACAGATCGGCCACAGGAAGCCAGCCCAAAGACGTGGAGTCCGAGTAGGAGGGAAGTAGCCTCGACATGGTCAATTGTCCGGCATGTGACTTCCAGAATACGGACGATTCGAACTTCTGCCGCCGCTGTGGCAGCCGGCTCAGGCCGATCGATCTGGAGGAGACTACGCTCTCCCTACGCATCGGTCATCACGAAGAGCCGACGCTGGATACTTCCCGGCACGCGGTCTTGCTCGGACCGATGCTGGTCGTACGTACTGGCGGAGGCAGAGAAGGCGAGCTCATAAGCCTTGATACCGACGTTCTAACCATTGGTCGTAGCCCTCACAGCGACCTGTTCCTGGACGACGTCACGGTCTCCCGGCATCACGCAAGGATTCTGCACGACGAGACGGGCTTCCTGGTAGAAGACCTCAACAGCCTGAACGGCACCTACGTCAATCGCAAGCGCATCGAACGTCATCAGCTCTTCGATGGAGACGAGCTACAGATCGGCAAGTTCAAGCTCGCCTTTCTAGAGCAAGAACACGACGTCTAGAGACTGACCATGAATGAAGCGGAAGGACGTCCGGCGCCAGCCGCCCCTGGTCAATCCGCCGCCCACTCAGAGCGGCAGCTCACCATCGGGCAAGTGGTCAAGCTCCTGCAGCCCGAGTTCTCCGATCTCAGTATTACCAAGCTTCGCTATCTCGAGGACCGGGGACTCCTATCCCCGGAGCGCACGAAGGGTCGATACCGCAAGTACGGCGCGGCCGACGTAAGACGCCTGCGGAATATCCTCATCTTGCAGCGCGACGAGTACCTTCCCCTTGACGTCATCCGTCAGAAGGTCGACCGGAGCGGACTCGCGAGCGCCACGGCCTCCGTCGAGGGACTGATCTCGAGCCGAGGATCTGGTGCGCTGAGACGCGAAGAACCTGCGTACACGCTCGGTGAATTGTGTGAGACGACCGGCGTCAAGTCAGCCTTCGTCGACACCCTCCTCGAGTACCGATTGATAGATAGGGCCCCAGGGGCCGGACCAGCCTTCACGGACAGCGACCTCGAGACGGTGCGCATATGCCATCTGCTGACCCGTTTTGGGGTGGAGCCCAGGAACTTGCGATTACTGGGTTCTTCAACCGAGCGCGAGGCGGCAGTCGTCGAGCAGATCGTCACGCCATCGCTGAAGTCGACACACCCCGACAAGCGGGAATACGGCGAGAAGACGCTGTCTGATCTCGCGGCGCTCTTCTCTCAACTGCTTCATCTTCTGCTCTACAAGGAACTGCGCAGGCTTCTGTAGCCGCCTCTGGCTCGCACTGAACCGCCGAGGATGACCATCGCCGCCGGTCGCACCGCTTGCCCGGCGTCGCGGGGTCACCTACAATGTCCAAGGTTTACGGACCTGTCTTCCTGCGAGCGAGGATCATCATGGAACTTGAAAGCTATATCCGTCACATTCCGGGCTTCCCGAGAGAGGGCATCCTCTTTCACGACATCATGCCGATGCTTCAAGACGCGCAGGCTCTGCGTTTTGCGGTCGACCAATTGGCCGAATTCGCACGGGGGAGACGGGCGGATCTCATTCTGGGAGCCGAGGCACGTGGCTTCATCCTTGGAGCCGCGATGGCCTACGCTCTCAACATCGGTTTTGCGACTGCTCGTAAGCCCGGCAAGCTACCATACAAGGTGAACCGCTGCGAGTACGACCTCGAGTACGGCACCGACGTTCTCGAGATGCACGCCGACGCCATCAAGCCCGGTCAGCGCGTTCTCATCCATGACGACCTTCTCGCCACCGGCGGAACTGCCGCCGCCAAGGTACACCTCGTCGAAGAAGCCGGCGGCGTGGTCGCTGGCCTCGCCTTTCTTATCGAACTGACAGACCTTGGCGGGAGGGACCGCCTGCTGGGCTACGAGGTCTTCAGCATGCTTCAGTATCCGTACTAGTCGCGAGCGGCGACCGTGGGCGTTTCGGCCGGCGCCCTCAACCGCCCACTTTACATAATGCACATTATCGTGCATTGTGTCAGAGGGGAAGGGACTCTCGAATGAAACCGGACCGGCTGCCCCAACGGGCAGCCGGTCCGGTGTTCTACCTCTGCGACCGGCTTGCCGCCGGCCACTGGCGCCTAGAGACTCTTTATTGCACGAGGTTCATCATGTTGAACATCGGCAGGTACATCGAGATAACGATGACTCCGACGAGTCCACCGATGAACATCATCATGATCGGTTCGATGATCGAAGTAAGCGACTTGACCGCTGCGTCGACTTCCGCTTCGTAGAAGTCGGCGACTTTGTTCAGCATCGAGTCAAGAGCGCCCGTCTCCTCGCCGATCGACACCATGTGAGTCACCATCGGCGGGAACACTTTCGCCCTGGAAAGCGGCTTGGCGATCGATTCACCACTGCGCACGCTTTCCCTGACGTCGATCATGGCCTCTTCGATCACGGTGTTACCTGAGGTCTTGCCGGTGATATCGATGCACTGCAGAATCGGCACACCAGCGCCGACAAGAGTCGACAACGTACGCGTGAACCTCGATACCGCCATCTTCTGGATGACCGGTCCGAGCTTCATGGGGAGCTTGAGCTTGATGCGATCCCACGACGCACGGCCCCGCTCGGTGTTCTTCAGCCGCTTCAGCCCGTAGATAGCCAGGCCGAAGGCCGGGAAGATAATGAACCACCACTGCTTCAGCATGGTGCTGAGGGTCATCATGAGACGGGTCAGCGATGGCAGTTGCCCACCAAGGTCGTCATACATGCTCGCGAAAATGGGGATGATGAACAGCAGCATGCCGATCGCGACGCAGATGGCGAAGATGGCGATGAGTACCGGATATGCCATGGCCGACTTGATGGTGCGGCGAAGAGCGTCGTCTTTCTCGAGCTGTGTCGCAAGGCGGTTCAGGGTCTGGTCGAGCGCACCGCCGGCTTCGCCGGCCTTCACCATCGCCACGTAGAGCCGGTCGAAGGCCACCGGATACCTCGCCATGGCGTCGGAGAGCGCCATGCCCGCCTCGACGTCCTCCCGCACCGACGCGATGATCTTCTTGAAGCGAGGGTTCTCAGTCTGCTCCTCGAGTACGTACAGCGCTCGTAGCACCGGGAGGCCCGAGTTGATCATCGTAGCGAACTGACGGGCGAAGACCGCTTTGTCGCGGACCTTGATTCGCTGGGAGTTCTCCATGAGGGTCTTGAAGTCGGGGACACTCCGCTTCTGCTCGAGCTTCAGCACCGTAAGGCCCTTGCGGCGCAACTCGGCCACAACGGCGGCCTTGTTGGGGCCCGCCATGTCACCGGTAAACGGTGTCCCCCTCTCGCGCTTCGCTGTGTAGGTGTAAGTCGCCACTTCTCTCCATCTCCTATCGTCGAGCGTACGATCCCGCCGACTTCTGCTCTTTCCTCAACTCTTCTATCGGCTGAAGGGTCTCTTCACTCAAGTGGAGTCCTCACCGGGGCCCCCCCACTCGCGTCCAACCGGCTAAGCGGCGCCAACCAGGAGCAAACGCTCGAGCTCATCGGGCACCGACGATCGGCGGATGGCAAGTTCCTTTGTGATGTGGCCATGGCGCACGAGATCCACCAGCGACGAGTTCATCGTCTGCATGCCGTACTGTGTGCCGGTCTGCATCACGGTATAGAGCTGATGGGTCTTGCCCTCTCGGATGAGGTTCCTCGCCGCGGGTGTGGTCACCATGACCTCGCACGCGCAAACACGGCCCTTCATGCCTGCTTTCGAGAGCAGCTGCTGGGAGACGATTCCCTCGAGCGTGGCCGCGATCTGGACTCTGATCTGCTCCTGCTGGTGCGGAGGGAAGACGTCGATGATTCGGTCGATCGACTGCGGACAGTCCTGCGTATGAAGTGTAGCGAATACGAGGTGGCCCGTTTCGGCCGCGGTCAGGGCGATCTGGATAGTCTCCAGGTCGCGCATCTCGCCGATCAGGATGACGTCGGGATCTTGGCGCAACGCGGAGCGCAAGGCCACTGGGAACGACTTCGTGTCGCCGCCGACTTCCCTTTGGGCGACGACGCAGCGCTTGTGCGAGTGCAGGAACTCGATGGGGTCTTCGATTGTGACGATATGGTCGGCGCGCGCCTGATTGATCTCGTCGATGATCGCAGCGAGGGTGGTCGATTTTCCCGATCCGGTAGGTCCGGTGACAAGGACGAATCCGCGTGGCTTGTGACAGAACGAGTGAAGGATCTTGGGCAGCCCCAACTGGTCGACGGTCTTGATACTCACCGGGACGAGTCGGAAAGCAGCACTCAGGCTACCTCGCTGAAAATACGCATTGACGCGAAAACGGGCCATGCCGTACAAGGAATACGAGAAGTCGACCTCCCAGTCGGTCTCCAGCTTCTGGCGCTGGTCTTGCGACAGGATGCTGTAGATCAGCTCGCGCGAATCGTTGGGTCCCAGTACCGGGTAGTCAAGGTTTTCGAGATGGCCGTCAACGCGGACGACAGGCGGAACACCTACTGACAGATGCAAGTCTGATGCGTCGCGATTGACGACTTCCCTGAGAATCTCGCCCATATCCATTGTGCCGGTACCTTGCCCCTTCGCTCTCTACACGATCACGCGAGAGATCTCTTCGATACTCGTCTTGCCCGCCAACACCCGCTCGAGTCCGTCCTGGCGGAGACTAACCATGCCCTCCGCGCTGGCCACTCGCATAATCTCATCGGCACTCTTGCGCTCAACAATGAGTCTTTCGATCGCCTCGGTCACCGGCATGATCTCGTAGATACCCATGCGGCCTTTGTAGCCTGTGTGATTGCAGCGCGCGCATCCGATCGGACGGTGCAGTTCGATGTTCTTCCAGTCGTCGATCGCTCGTTGCGAGAAGTTCAGCCTCTCGAGCATCTCTCGGGTGACCGGGTATGCCTCTTTGCAGTACTCGCAGAGCTTTCTCGTGAGGCGCTGGGCGATGACGCAGTCGACAGCCGAAGCGGTCAGGAAGGGTTCCACTCCCATCTCGGTGAGACGCGAAAGGGCGCCGGGGGCGTTGTTGGTGTGCAATGTGGAAAGCACGAGGTGGCCTGTCAGCGCGGATTCCACGGCGATCTGGGCCGTCTCCTTGTCTCGGATCTCACCGATCATGATGATGTCGGGGTCGCAGCGCAGAATCGAGCGAAGACCCGCGGCAAAGGTGAGGCCGGCTTTGTTGTTGACCTGTACCTGGTTTATGCCTCCCAGGCGGTACTCGACCGGGTCTTCCACTGTGATGATGTTCTTCTCTGAGGTGTTGAGGATGTTGAGCGTGGCGTAGAGCGTGGTCGACTTACCCGACCCGGTCGGCCCGGTAACAAGCACGGCGCCGTAAGGCTTGACGAACGACTTCGTGTACCTCGACAGCGCCTGCTCTGAGAAGCCTAGGTCCTCCAGACGCAGCATGACATTGGATCGGTCGAGTAGACGGATGACGATCTTCTCGCCATAGACGGTGGGCAGAGAAGCGACGCGCATGTCGATCGGACGCCCGCTTACGACAAGGCCGATTCGTCCGTCTTGCGGGATCCGCCGTTCTGCTATGTCGAGATCGGCCATGATTTTGAGACGCGAGAGCACACCCTGCTGCAGGCGTTTCGGGATCGTCATGGTTTCGTGAAGCACGCCGTCGTGACGGAAGCGGATCAAGAGGTCCTTCGCCTGAGGCTCAAAATGGATATCCGAGGCGCCTTCGTCGGCCGCCCGAGCCAGCACGCCGTTGACAAGCTTGACGACAGGAGCCGCGTCCACCTGCTCTCTGATGTCGCGCAACTCGCTCTGGCCGACCGCATCGTCGCTCTCGCCTTTCGAATCGAGATCCTCGGCTATGGCATCGTCTTTCGGCTTCATGTTCGCGAGCATCGTCGCGATGTCGTCCTGTGTCGCTATGGCAGGCTCAATGTCGAAGCCGGTCAGGATACGAAGGTCGTCAATGGCGACGATGTTGGATGGATCGGCCATCGCTACGAGCAGCGTATGGTCGTCTACGAAACTAACGGGAATCGCCGAGTACCGGCGCGCGTCTTTCTCGCTGACAAGGTCTGCCGTAATGGGGTCGACGCGTGTGTTTGTGAGGTCGAGGAACTTGACACCGAGCCGAACGGCCAGGGCCTCCATGAGTTTGGCCTTCGTGCACCACCCTTTGGCCAGCGCGATGTCACCGATGCGCTGCCGGGTAGTGCGCTGTTCCTCGAGCGCCTGGTCTACCTGCTCAGGCGTGAGGACGCCCATCTCCACGAGCACCTCGCCGGTGCGCTTGCCGTAGAGCTTCCTCTGCTGTACGTTCTCTTCCTTGGCGCCAGCCGTCGGCATCTTTGAAGCCGTCACCTTTCCCCACGCTCAATACTGTCGCGCATCACGTTTACGGGCGCTTTGCGACCCGTCCACAGTTCATACGCAAGGACCGCCTGCATCAAGAGCATCTCCTTGCCGTCGATAGCGGCGGCCCCCCGCTTGCGAGCAGCTTGCACCAGCGTCGTGGGCTCGGCCCCGTAGACGAGGTCTACCACGACGTGGCCGCTGTGGAGAGTATCGACACGAAGCGGTAACTCCTTGACGCTCCCCTCGAGACCCACCGAAGTCGCGTTTACGATGAGTCGCACCGACGCGACAGTCGCCGGCAATTCAGAATCACGAACGGCCCGGCACGGAACTCGCCCCCATGACTCAGCGGCCGCGCACAGGTCGATTGCTCGCGCGTGCGTGCGATTGTGCACGCCCACGGAGGCCGCCCCGCCCTCTACGAGGGCCGCAACCACCGCTCGCGCTGCCCCTCCCGCACCGAGGACCAGGCAATCGAGACCCTCCACGCCTCTGGGCTCAACCGTGGCTAGGGCCGCTGAGAAACCCGAGATATCGGTGTTGTGACCCGATAGCACGCCCTCCGTGTTGACTATCGTGTTCACGGCCCCGACCCGAGCCGCCACCGGATGCACCTCATCGAGCAGATCAAGGGCCGCTTGCTTATGCGGCACAGTGAGACTCACACCGCGCATGCCGAGCGCACGCACGGCCTCCATGGCAGCGGGTAATCGCGTTGGAGCCACGTCGAAAGCGAGATAGACGAAGTCAAGGCCTTGAGTCCGCAACGCGGCGTTGTGGATGCGTGGCGACAGGGAGTGGCGGACAGGGTGTCCGAATATGCCCAACAGCCCGGCGTGAGAACCGATGTCGAACTCGTCATGTCGCACCGCAAACCTCCGCATCCTACGACCTCTGCCAGACACTAGCGCGTCTCAAGGTACCGGAGCTACATCCAAAGGCCCACTCTGGAGAACCCGAACGGTGCCACACTCAGGCCCGACGACAGCGAGACCGCAGGGGTCCTACTGACGCGGCGCGTTCTCCTTCGCCTGGAGGAACTCATCGTACGAAGCGGTGAAGAAATGATGGCCATCGGCGTCTTGGAGCACATAGTAGAGGTAGTCGACGTCGGCCGGCTTGAGAGCTGCTTCGATCGCCGCGACTCCCGGGCTGCAGATAGGCGTCGGCGGAAGCCCCTTGACAACGCGGGTGTTGTACGGGGACTTCACCAAGAGGTCCTCGCCCGTGAGCGCACCCGTCCACTTGTTGACGGCGTAGCGGACGGTTGCGTCGATGCCGAGGGTCATGTCGGCCTCGAGCCTGTTGTAGATGACCGCCGCTACCTTTGCCCTCTCATCGGCCACGTTCACTTCCTTCTCGATCAACGAGGCCACGATAACGATCTCATAAGGAGTGAGACCCAGAGTCGATGCGTTCTTCCATGACAGACCGGCCGTCTTGCTCGTGAAAGCCGCCAACTGGGCCCCGATGAGCTCCATTGCGCCGTCTCCTTCCATGAGGAAGAACGTGCTCGGGAAGAGCAGACCTTCAAGCGTCTCAACCTTCGGTTGTGTGCCACCTACCTCGGGCAGCAGGAACTCCTCGGGCTTAGCGGCCAATTCAGCGTACGTTTCGCCGCTAATGGTGCCCTCCTTGTCCAGCTGCGCAGCCACCTGGCTGATGGCGAGACCTTCGCGGATGGTCTCTTTCAGGTTCGCCGTGCTCGCTCCCCTCTCGAGCATATCGACCACTTCTACGAGCTTCTGGTCGTCGTAGAACTCGTAGTTCCCCGGCCGCAAGTCGTTCTCACTGTCGCGGGACTTAACAAGGTCGACGAACTCCGCGGCGCTGTCGACAACACCCTTCTGCTCGAGGAGCTTGCCGATCTCGGTGGCAGACATGCCGGGATTGACGATGACTTTCACCACAGGCCCGTGACCGACCGAGGTGCTCGTGGTCTCTGCCGATCGCTCATTGAACCAGTCGACACCCTTGCTGGCGAGAAATGCCACCACGGTAATGAAGACCAAGAAGCCACCGACCACGGCGATACGCGTGGGCCAGCGGCGTTTGCGGTTTCTCTTGTCATACAAGGCCCGATTTCCGGAAGGGCCGGTCTTTCTGGCACTCATTGTTCTAAGAGTCCTCCGTCGATGGCGCACGTGAATCCAAGTAGTTTTGCAGCATGTAGCAGGCGGCTATTGCGTCTTGCTCACGGTTGCCAGGCCGGCCTCTGTCGGCCAGGCGTGACGTGAACCTCTCGTCCCACATCTTGACAGGTATCATGGTCTTTCGCTCCAGCAGTTGCTTGAAGGCCACAGTGGCCTCCGACTGGGCATTCGTGCCTCCTTTCAGCGGCCGGGGCAATCCCACCACGATGGTCGTCACGTTCTGTTCGCCTGCAATCACCAGGATCTGGCCGGCAAGGCGGTCCGCGTCCTTTTCCTCCACGGTGCCGAACGGGCTGCACGTGATTCCCATAGTGTCAGACAGCGCAAGCCCGGTGCGAGTGCCTCCAAAATCTACTCCCAACACGCGCATTCAACCATCCAAGGCCGCAATGACAGCCTGCCTCGCCGCCGCCACCGCGTCTCTCAGCCGCGCGGAGTCGCCTCCGCCTCTTCCCAACTGGGGAGTGCCTCCTCCGCCACCGCCGAAGCTCTTCGCCGACGACTTGACGATCTCGCCGGCGTTCATGCCGGCCACGCCGGGACTCGCGCTCACCACAAGCACTCCCTTGCCCTGCAGTTCGGCGCCAAGAGCCACCACGGCCGGTTGCACGCGGTCGCGAACCTGGTCGAGGAGCGACAGTAGTTGATCCATATCGCGGACTTCGATCACTTCCGCCACCACCTGTACGCCGCCGTAGGTCGCGGCTGCCGACGCCAACTGGTCGACGACCCCCTTGCTGGAGTCGCTCACGAATGACTTGACTTCGGCTTCGAGAGCATGGGTGCGAGCCTGCAGCTTGCCCACGGCGTTCATCATCTCTTCCTCTGTGGACCCGAGAAGCGCAGCGGCTTGGGCGATCATCTCGTCGCGTTGACGGTAGTACGCGACCGCGGTCCTGCCCGTCACGCCCTCGATGCGCCGCACGTTCGCGCCGACGCTTCCCTCGGACACGATCTTGAAGATACCGAGCTCGCTCGTCGTTCCCACATGCGTGCCGCCACACAGCTCGCGGCTGAAGTCGTCTATCTCGACGACACGGACGAAATCCTCGTACTTCTCTCCGAAGAGAGCCATAGCGCCAAGGTCGCGTGCGTGCTCCAAGCTGGTCGTGAAGGTTCGCACGGGGTGGTTCTCGACGACGCGGCGGTTCACGAGCTCTTCCACCTCGCGCAGCCGCTGCGGTCCCAGCGATTCGTGGAACGCGAAATCGAAGCGGAACTTCTCGGCCCGCACGGCCGAGCCGGCCTGGGTGACGTCCTTGCCGAGACGTGTGCGAAGCGCGTAGTGCAAGAGGTGGGTCGCCGTGTGGTTGCAGGCCACGTCGTGCCTGTGCGCCGGTGAGAGTGTCGCCTTGACGCGGGTGCCCGCCTCGATCTGTCCGCAGAGGAGCTGGGCGACGATCACCTGTACGGTGCCCTGCTGCTGCACGTCTTCGACAGCGGCCTGGCCGTCTTCAGAGTCGATGCGCCCTGTGTCGGCCGCCTGGCCGCCCATCTCCGCATAGAATGGGCTCTCTCGCAGGGCGATCAGTATCCGTCCGTCTGCGAGAGTCTCCACGTTCTCTGCGACAGTGTAGAGCTCGTCACGCTCGTATCCCTTGAACTCGGTGGCATGGGCAGTGTCGCGGGCGAAACGGACGATGCTCTCCTGGAGCGCGTCGCCGCCTTTCTGGGCCTTGCGGGCACGCATCCGCTGGTCTGCCATGCCTTCTTCGAATCCCGCCAGGTCGAGCGTCAGGCCGCGCTCTTCCACGATCTCTTTCGTTACTTCGACCGGGAACCCGTAGGTGTCGTGTAGGAGGAAGGCGATCGATCCCGGGAACTGCACGCTTCCTCGCTCCAGCGCCTCGGCCATGGCCTCCTCTACCAGATCGAGTCCCTGCGTCAGCGTCCGGTTGAAGCGTTCCTCCTCGGTGCGCGCGACCCGCAGAATGCTCTCACGCCGCTCCACCAACTCCGGGTAGGCTCCACCCATCAGTTCGACCGCGCGCTCGGCGAAGCGCTCGAGGAACGGTGGTTCCATGCCGGCCGACCGGCTGAAGCGCGCGGCTCGGCGAATCACGCGGCGTAGCACATAGCCCCGGCCTTCGTTGCTCGGCAGCACCCCATCGGCCACCAGGAAGGTCATTGCCCTGGAATGGTCGGCGAGCACCCTGAGCGCAACGTCGGTGCCCCGGTCTGCGCCGAAGCGCTTGCCCGCGATCTCCTCGCCAAGTTCGATGAGGGGCTTGAAGGAGTCGGTCAAGAACACCGAGCTGACGTCCTGCTTCAGAGCGGCGATCCGCTCAAGCCCCATGCCGGTGTCGATGTTCTGGGCCGGCAGCGGTGTGAGCACCTGGCTCTCGTCCATGTTGTAGCCGGTGAAGACCAGGTTCCAGTACTCTACATATCGATCGCAGTCGCAGCCAGGGCGGCAATCGGGCTCGGAGCACCCGTGGTCGGGACCCCGATCGTAGTACAGTTCCGAGCAGGGGCCACACGGTCCGCTCGCTCCCACTGGGCCCCAGAAGTTGTCGCTGCGGGGCAGTCCGACCATTCTCTCGCGCGGAACGCCCAAAGCCGCCCAGCAGCCGATGGCTTCGTTGTCGGCCTCGATAGCATCGTCGCCCTCGAAGTACGAGATCCAGATGCGGTCGCGATCGAGCTTCAAGTAGTCGAGGGAGAACTCCCAGGCGAAGCCAATGGCTCCCTCTTTGAAGTAGTCTCCGATGGAGAAGTTGCCCAGCATCTCGAAGAACGTGCAGTGGCGAGCGGTGAGCCCGACCTTGTCGATGTCGGAGGTGCGGAAGCATTTCTGCACGCTCGCGAGTCTAGGGGCGGGCGGCTCCGCGAGTCCCATGAAGTAAGGCTTGAACTGCTGCATGCCGGCCGTGGTTAGAAGCACCGACGGGTCCTTGTAGGGCACCAACGACGAGCTCGGCACCAAGTGGTGCCCCTTCTCGACGAAGTAGTCCAGGTACATCTTGCGCAGCTCTGCCGTCTTCACGGAATCAGTCCTCGTCTTCCTCTCCTGGCCGTGCGGTCAGGTCTTCACCCTTCACCGTGCGCCGGCGAAAGGTCTCTCGATTGGGTTCTGCGGATATGGCGCCGCAGTGCCGTTTGCGGCGAAAGCGCGGCGCCGGCCGGGCTACCAGGCTGCTGAAAAATGAGCCCCGGCCGCCGGAAGGCACTGGGCGGCACGATAGTGTGTTCTCAGTCGTGCGAATAGCGCTGCTATTCGCGCTCCCTGCGTCCGACTCTCGCGTATACCCGCCACCTTCCTGCGGCGAAGCGTCATTCCTCAGCAGCCTGATACGCGTCCTCTTGAAGCTCCTCTGCGATCTCTTCTTGCTTCTCGACGAACACATCACGTCCACGCTCAACCGCGTCCGCTGCCCTGCCGCGAATGTCGGCGAACAGTCGCTGCGCCTCGGCGGGAACGTCTGAAAAAGCTTCCTGAAGCGGCTTGCCCGTCTCTTGCGAGATGCGATATGCGATCAACGCTGCGCCGCCGAGGGCCGCCCCCGTCGCGAGGATGAACAGAGATCGAAACGTTCCCATCAGCCTTGCCTCCTTGTTCGACTCAAGAGCGACGAGACGGCCGCGTTGGCGCCCGCGGCGAGTCCGGCGACCTTCTTGATTGGTTTCGCTATGGCGCTGTGTACCGCTGTTGTGGTCGCCTCAGCCGTCTTCACGATCTCCGCCACCGAACCGGTTATCTGGTCTACCTTGCCCAGTTCGGAGTTCACGCCATCAAGCGTGGCCTCGACCCTCGTAAGCAGAGGAATCACCTGCGTATTAGCATCGGCGAGGATGCTGCTGAGCCGCTTGAAAACCGTGGCCAGCCGGAAGAGACTGAAGACCACTCCAACGCCGAAGACCACAAAGAAGAACCCGATAGCTATTCTCATGATCGAGCCAGCATCCCACTCCATCTCCACCCCTTTCTCATGAAGGGCCAAACCCCGAAACTATACCATAGGGCCATTTTGGGCCCGCTCAGCCCATCAGACGTGGCGTGTCAACCCGTCTCCACAATGGTGCCCGCCGCAACAACGTTCTCCCCTTCGTACACGACGGCCGTCTGACCACAGGCCACTCCCAGGCCGGGTTCGTCGAGCACGACGCGGGTGGCGTCGATCAACCGTCCCGCCACGCGGCCGCCAGACGAGCGAAACTGCACCGTCGTCTGTCCGCCGGCTGGTATCCGATGAAAGACGACGCCCGCGAGCTTCAGCCGGCGTATGGCGAGAGCCGGGCGTTCGCCGACGGTCACCTGGCGCTTTGCGGCGTCGAGAGAAACGACATAACTGGGAGCATGCCCGGCCACGCGCAGACCTTTGCGTTGACCGATCGTGAAGTTGTACACACCCTGGTGAACGCCGACTTCATGTCCCTCGGTGTCGACGATCCGGCCGGGGATCTCCCCCAGCCTCGCGACGAGGAAGGCACGGTGGTTATCATCGGGGACGAAACAGATCTCCTGGCTCTCGGGCTGCGAAGCTCCCGCAAGACCGGCCTCGGCCGCGAGCGCCCGTACCTCAGGCTTCGTCAGTTGCCCGAGCGGAAAGAGCACTCGGGCGAGATAGCCGGGCTCTACCTCGGCCAGAACGTAGGATTGGTCTTTGTGGCGGTCGACGCCGCGGGCGAGGCCGGGAGGCTCGCCCGATAGCCGCGCATAGTGGCCGGTGGCTATTCTGTCAAGTCCGAGCCGGGCCGCCATATCGAGCATGAAGCCGAACCGTACTTGGGCATTGCACTTCATGCATGGGTTCGGCGTACGCCCACACGTGTGCTCATCTACGAAGTAGTCGACCACACGCGCCGTGAATAGCTCGCGTACGTCAGCCGTGTAGTGCGGGATACCGAGCCTACGGGCGACCGACGCGGCTCTGGCCACGGCTTCGCTCGAGCAACAGCTGCGCTCTCCTGCACCACAAGGATCATCGTAGAGCCGTAGTGTGACCCCAACAACTCTGTGGCCCAACCGGCGCAGCAGCATGGCCGCGACCGAACTGTCGACTCCGCCGCTCATGCCAACCAGCACGCCCAGCCCATCGTCTCTGCCTCGCTCAGTTGCGCCCGACAAGCCTACCTACCCATACGACACAGAGGGCCGGGAGGCCCGGCCCTTCGCTTGTTCCGCCACAGCCGCGCCCAGACTACCGCCCGAGATTCACCAGGCTCTGGTTCAGCGTCCCTTCATCGACGAACCCTACGAACCTCTTCTGGAGAACGGCCGAGGCGTCGACGAGCGCCAGGAATGGCGTGTAGTCCACCTCCAACTCCTGAGCCAACGAGCCGTAGGCATCGGAGTCCTTGTAGTCGTACAACAAGAAGACGTAAGAATCGAAGGAGGTGCGAAGCCTGTTCACGGTATCGAGGACCTTGATGTCATCCGCGTTCCCGGCGATGTAGAAGAGAACAACGATCGGACGATTCTCTAGAGCGTCGACGAATTCCGCCGGCTCGTCGTCGGCGCCTCTGAGCACGACACCCTCCTCGGGCCCAGCGCCTCCGCCCGAGGCACCCGTGGTCACGGTCCGGGTCGTCTTGGTGGTTGAATCGTCGCCGCCGAAGCAGCCGGCCGTCATGAGCACCACGACCAGAACCAGGAACAGGATCGACGTCCACTGTGCTCTACGTTCGAACATCGCTTTCCTTCCTAAAGTAATGCTCCACCTTGCCGTGTCTGACAGTCGCTTGAACCTGCTGAAGCAGGTGGGCGACGGCCCCTGGAAGGATATATACGCCGTCCAGGTGAACAAGCCTCCCAAGCGAAATGTGTTGGCTCAAGTTTGTAGCCAGATCACGAACAAGGTCGAGCGTGCAGAGGGTAGCATACCCTCCCGACCCGGGCAATGCAGCGAAAACGTGGCGGACCGCAACCAGCCCGGCGTGTCAGAGAGTTCGGATGCGTAGTTCCTTCAACTGGTCTTGGCCGACTACCGACGGCGCGTCGGTGAGAGGGCATGAACCACTAGCCGTCTTCGGGAAGGCGATGACATCGCGGATAGACGACTCACCGGCCATGAGCATCACGGCACGGTCGAGCCCGAGCCCGATACCCCCGTGCGGCGGAATGCCGTAGTCCATGGCTTCGACGAGGAACCCAAACTTGACGTCGATATCCTCCTCGGTGAGACCGAGGGCCGAGAACACGGCCTCCTGCAAACGAGGGTCGGCGATACGGATGGATCCGCTACCCAACTCCACACCGTTCAGAACCAGGTCGTACGCGTAGGTACCGAGCTCGAGAGGCTTCTCCGCAAGGTCCTCGAGGCGCTCCAGCCGCGGCTTCGTGAACGGGTGGTGCTGCGCGTTCAGTCTCTTCTCCTTCTGGTCCCATTCGAACATGGGGAAGTCGACGATCCAGGCGAAGCGCCATCCGGTGCGTTCGATGGCGAGGCGGTTCGCGAGCGCCAGCCGGAGCGCGCCGAGGCTGGATTCGGCCACCGGCTTGAGGTCGGCGATGAGTAGTAGCAGGTCGCCCGGCAGTCCTCCCAATCGCGAGATGATCTCCGCCACTTGCTCATCGGTGAGAAACTTGAGCAAGGGCGAGCGTAGTCCCGATTCCTCGATCCAGATCGGCAGCACGCCCTGGGCGCCGAAGACCGCGGCCTGGGCAGTGAGTTCGTCTACGTCCTTGCGGGAGAATCTGGCTCCACCTTCCGCACGCAGACCGCGCACGACCCCGCCCTTGGCCACGGCCTCGACAAACACCCGAAAATCCGTGGAGGCGGCGACATCGGTAACGTCGACGATCTCCATGCCGAATCTGAGGTCGGGTTTGTCACTACCGTACAGCGCCATCGCGTCGACATACGACATCCGAGGAAAGGGCCGTTCCAGTTCTACACCGAGCGTTTCGTCGAAGACCGCGGCGAACATCCCTTCGACTACGTTCTGAATATCTTCTTCGTCGATGAAGCTCATCTCGATGTCGATCTGCGTGTGCTCGGGCTGGCGGTCGGCGCGCAGGTCTTCATCGCGGAACGCACGGGCGATCTGGTAGTAGCGCTCGAAGCCACCGATCATCAGAAGCTGTTTGAAGAGCTGCGGAGACTGCGGCAGAGCATAGAACTCACCCGGCTTCAGGCGACAGGGAACGAGAAAGTCCCGGGCCCCCTCGGGGGTGCTCTTGGTGAGAATGGGTGTTTCCACGTCGATGAAGCCCAAGTCGCCCAGGTAGCGCCGAGCGGCCTGGACCACCTTGTGACGAAGAAATAGGTTGTTGAACATCTTCGGCCGGCGCAGGTCGATGTACCGGTACTTCAGTCGCAGCGTCTCGTCGACGTCGACCACATCTTCGGGCAAGAACGGCGGTGTCTCAGCCGCGGCTAGGATCTGCAACTCGTCGGCAACGATCTCGACCATTCCGGTAGCGAGATTCGGGTTGATGCGTTCGGGTGAGCGCCTGACCACGGTGCCGGTTGCCGAGAGCACGTACTCACTCCTTAGTTCTTGAGCGATGTCGTGCACCAGAGGGTTCGACTCGGCTTCGAACACCAACTGCACGAGGCCCGTGCGGTCGCGAACGTCGACGAAGATCAGACCCCCGTGATCACGACGCCGCTGGACCCAGCCGGCCACCTTCACCCGACGGTCTGCATCACTCTCGCGGATCTCGCCGCACCACCTATCTCTGTATGCCACGGTCGGTCCTTTGCTCTTCGTGTTTCTACCTGTCGCCATCATCGGTGTAACCGGCGACCACCAGCGCGACCGCCTCAGATCGCGTCATCGGGCTCTCTCCTCCCGATCGCAGATCGCGTACCGTGATGGTTCCGTTAGTCAGTTCCTCTTCGCCCACGATGAATGCGTAGTGAGCGCGGCTCTTGCCCGCCTGCTTCATCTGGCCTTTGCCGCTACGCATCATGTAGTCGAGCTCGGCGCTGCCCCCGCGGCTACGGATTTCGTGTGCCACCGCAAAGACTTCTTGCCGGGCCGGCCCGGTCATGGCTACGAGGTACACGGTCGGCGCTGGTGGGCTGGGAGCTGTTGTCCCTGCCCGGGCAAGCGCAAGCAGAATACGCTCGATGCCCGTGCCGAATCCCACACCGGGAACCGATGGACCCCCGATAGCCTCGATGAGTCCATCGTAGCGACCACCCCCTCCCACTCCCGACTGCGCTCCAAGTAGCGACGACTGGAACTCGAAAGTCGTGCGGGTGTAGTAGTCGAGACCACGTACCAGGGTGTCGTCGGGAGTGAAATCGATACCCTGCGCACCCAGGCACTGCTCAACGCGGACATGGTGGTCTCTGCACGAAGCGCACAGGTGCTGCGAAAGTCGGGGGGCCGCGACAAGCGCCTCCCTGCAGGAAGGCACCTTGCAGTCGAACACCCGCATCGGATTCATGCCCGTCCGTTCGCGGCATTCGCCGCAAAGCTCGTCCGCGTGATGCGTGAGGAAGGCGCGGATCGTCTCGGAGTAACCCGGGCGGCACTCTTTGCAGCCCATGGAATTCAGGCGTAGCTCGACCCCAGTCAGCCCCAGCTCGCGATAGAGCGTAGCGAGGGCGCCGATGACCTCGGCGTCGATCTCCGGCTCGACCGATCCGATCGCTTCGATGCCCAACTGATAGTGCTGCCGGTATCGTCCCGACTGAGGGCTCTCGTACCGGAACATCGGGCTGTGGTAGTACAACTTCACCGGCTGGGCGAGGGTATGCATGCCGTGCTCGACGTAGGCGCGCGCCACCGGCGCGGTACCCTCGGGACGCAGGGTCATGCTCCGGCCGCCCATGTCTTCGAACGTATACATCTCTTTGCGGACGATGTCGGTCGAGGCCCCCACGCCGCGAGAAAAGAGCCGGGTCTCTTCGAAAGCGGGTGTATCGATGCGGCGGTATCCGTAGCGTTGAAAGACGGCTTCGGCCTTCGCGATGACCGCTCGGCGCACCGTCTGGTTTTCAGGCAGGACGTCGTACGTGCCCTTGGGCGCCGAAATCAGGTCAGCCATCGATATCGAGTCCGCGCAAGAACGGGTTCTGGGTGAGTTCGGCGCCCAGAGTCGTTCCCTGCATGTGGCCGGGATGGATACTGGTCTCGGGTGGGTATGCCGCGGCCAGCTTGTTGACCGACGCCAACAGGACCGCGAAGTCACCTCCCGGAAAGTCGGTGCGGCCCACCGAGCGATAGAACAGCAGGTCGCCAGGGAACAGGTGACCCTCGATAGCGAAGGTCAAGTCTCCCGGAGTATGTCCTGGAGTGCCGATCACGCGGACATCGAGAGTGCCTACCTGCAATCGGTCGCCATCGGCCACAACGGTGACACCGGCGCCGTCGACGCCCGGAATGGGAAAGCCGGTCGCTGAGCAACCCTCCGCGCCGGTCAGCACCGGCTTCACCTCACGGGAACAGAAGACCGTCGCACTTGTAGCCTGAGCCAGACCCCTGACCCCTTCGACGTGGTCGAAGTGCCCATGCGTCACCAGGATGGCCTCGAGGCTCAGACCCTCTTTGCGCACGCGGTCGGCGATGCGCTCGGCCTCACCGCCCGGATCAACGGCGCATGCGCACTTGGAGTCGTCCCACACGAGATAGCAATTCGCTTGTAATGGCCCAACGGGCATGCAAAGAATATTCATGAGGCAAGATTCTACCAGAGGCGCGCGGTCGTCCTACCCGGCTCGGCCGACCACTAGTGCGGCGTCACCCGGTAGGCGTCGTAGACAGTGTCTATTCGCCTGATGCGTTGGAGAACCGTTTCGAGATAGTCGATGCGCGGCACGTCGAACACAAACCGGTCTTTCACCATGTCGTTGCTGCCGGTCGTGATGTGCGCGGCGACGATGCTGATGCCGCTCTCACTGAATGTGCGCGAGATGTCCTCGAGCAGATGGCTGCGGTCGTATGCCTCGATCTGTACCTCGACCCGGATGGGGGCTTTGGTGCCTGTATCCCAATGAACCTGGGTGAACCGCTCGGGATTCTTCTCGAGAGTGCGGACGTTGGGGCAATCTCGGCGATGCACGGTGATGCCGCGCCCCAGGGAGATGTAGCCGACCACGTCGTCGCCGGGGACGGGACGGCAGCACTGAGGCAACCTCACGGCCACATCGTCGATGCCGTCGACGCGGATACCCAACTGGTTGGCGGAGGCCACACCGGAGGTCTCCTTCTCCGTCGTGGACCCCACAGAAAGCGCTGCCACCGGCTGCTCGGCCTCTCGGTTGAGGCTTTGGATGATGCGGGTGACCATGTGCTGGGTGCTGATCTTGCCGCTCCCCAGCAAGACGAAGAAGTCCTCCTTCTTCGTCTGCCCGGTCTCCTTGATGATCTCGGTGAGTAGCTCGGAGTTGATGAGTCTCTGAGCGGGTAGCCCCTGCTTGCGCAAGGCCTCGAGCAACGCCTCGCGACCCAGGTGTTCGGCATCCTCACGCCTCTCACGCTTGAACCACTGCCGGATTCTGTTGCGAGCGCCCGGACTGGCGACGAACTGCAGCCAATCACGCGAGGGTCCTTGAGACGTGCGCGAGGTGAGGATCTCAACGATATCGCCCGATTGCAGCTTGTATGTCAAGGGCACGATGCGCTGGTTGACCTTGGCCCCCACGCAGCGATGACCAACGTCGGTGTGGATGGCGTAGGCGAAGTCCACAGGAGTAGACCCGGCAGGCAGACTCTTGACCTCGCCCTTGGGCGTGAAGACATAGACCTCATCGCGGAAGATGTCGATATGCAGCGCTTCCATGAACTCGCCCGCGTCTTTGGTCTCGGACTGCCATTCCATGATCTGCCTCAGCCACTGAAGCCGTTCGATGTTGGCGTCAGACCGCGGCGAGGCGCCACGAGCGCCCTTCTCCTTGTATGCCCAGTGCGCGGCGATGCCCCACTGCGCTGTCTCGTGCATCTCGTACGTGCGGATTTGAATCTCGAGGGGCTTTCCCTGGGGACCGATGACCGTCGTATGCAGTGACTGGTACATGTTGAACTTGGGCATGGCCACGTAGTCCTTAAAACGACCAGGAAGCGGCTTCCAAAGCGAGTGGATGACTCCAAGGGCCGCATAGCAGTCTTTGACCGAGTCGACGAGAACCCTGAGCGCTGTCAGGTCGAAGATCTCGTTGAACTCCTTGCCCCTGCGCACCATCTTGTCGTAGATCGAGTAGAAGTGCTTCGTTCGACCGGCGATCTCGGCCTCTATGCTGACCGCCGCCAGCTCCTTGCCCAAGATATCGCGCGCCTCTTCCATGTCGCGCTCACGGTCGGCGCGGCGCTGGGCCACCATGCGCTGGATCTCTGAGTACTTTCGGGGATGAAGAGTCGCGAACGCCAGATCCTCCAGTTCCCAGCGTACGGATTCCATGCCCAGCCGGTGAGCCAGCGGGGCGTAAACCTCGAGCGTCTCCTTCGCCTTCTGGATCTGCTTCTCTTTGCCCAGATAGACCAGGGTGCGCATGTTGTGAAGCCTGTCGGCCAGCTTGATGAGAATCACCCGGATGTCCTTCGCCATGGCGACGATCATCTTGCGGATGTTCTCGGCCTGCTCCTCTTCGACTGTGCTGAACGACATCTGCGACAACTTCGTGACCCCGTCGACGAGAAGCGCCACCTCCTCACCGAACTGCTCGCGCAGAGTCCCTATGGGCATACCCGTATCCTCGACAACGTCGTGAAGAAGAGCCGCCGCTATGGTGGAGCTGTCGAGCCCTAGCTCGGCACAGATGATGGCCGTGCCTATCGGGTGGTTCACGTAAGGCTCGCCGCTTGCGCGGAGCTGCAGGTGATGCTGCACAACGGCGACCTCAAAAGCCCGGGTGACCAGATCGCGGTCGAACCCGGGGTTCTTCCTTTCGATCTTCTGGATGAGGTCGACCAGAGCGGCTTCGTGCTGCTGGATGGCCTCCTCCGGCGTTGCCTGAGGCGCGTCCTTCGAGCGAGAGACAGTCCCGGCGCTTTTCACATGGTCAGACAATACCTTGAACACTCCTCATAGTCCGCCTCGGCGGCTACGTATGCGGCAGCGCTGCGCGCCTCTAGTTTAGCCTCTAGAGAGGAGCCGCGCCCCACCCCTAGCTGCTCGAGGATGCCGGCGGCGCGGTCGAGATCGTCGGCGGTCAGTACGACGCCGCCCTCGCGCCACGCGATATCCGCCGCCCTTGCGACAAATTGCTCGTGGCCCGACTCTTCCTCCTGCATGGCTCTGTAGACGCATACCATCGCGAAGCGAGGATGCACCACGTAGCGGAGAAATCGCGCGGTCGCCAGCCTCTCGTCGCTCCCGTAGCAGAGGTGAAGGGTCGCCCCGGCGTCCACGGCCTCTCGCAGGAAGCTCACGTGTGCGGGTCGGAACGGAGGATCGAGCGCGACAATGTGCGCCGTCGCCCGGTCTTCGGTCGCTGCGGTCCATGCTCCGGCGAACGTCTCCCCCGCTCCGCCGAGTGTCTCCCACTCGACCATGGCGACCCGGGCCGTCTGCGACCCGCTCGCCGCCACCTCGCGAGAGCCCCGGCCGTAGCAACCCAGGTCACCACACAGAGCCGGCAGAGGCAGCCGTGCTCCCATGGCCGGAAGCGTGCTCGCGACGGCATGGGTGAGTAGCCATACTCTCTCTCCGGAGGCCAGTACCTGGGCTATGGCACTTGTCAAGACACGGCTGTCGCGCAGGTCGTTTGCCCCCGGCAGGCCCGCTGCCGCCGGGCGAGCCGACCGCCCCCTTGCCGCGACGAGCACCGTTGCCGCTTCAAGCGACTCTTCAGGCTGTCTCTGGCTGCTCCCTCCGTTCGGGTCGCCGCTGCAGCCTACCGTACGGCCGTTTCGGCCTTGTTGCCCTCCGTCTGCCGACTCGTCGCGTGGGGTCCCGATAGCCTCGACCAGGAATTCTGGACGAAGATTGCCCTGCCACTCATCGACCCGAAACTGCGCCCCCACGACGCGTCCGCGCGGCTGGCGACACAGATCAGGAAGAGCTGCGCCCAGGCCGAAGCCGATGCCACGCGCCCGAACGCCGTCCACCTCGATGGCGCAGCGTAGATGCGCGCCGTTCCTGGTGACCTCGGCACCCAGCACAGAAGCGTCGACGAGTAGGACCTTAGGCCGGGGGTTGCCGCTGCCGAACGGCCCGAGCGACGCGAGGGCCAGGGCGGTGTCGGCGTTCACCTCATCGCCTCGCAGCACCACGTCGGCAATATAGACCGGAGCCAGGTCAGCGGGTTGCAGACTGGCGCCCGCATGCTCCTCGATGACTCGACGGAAGCTGTCGACGCGATCAGGCGCCAGAGTCAGACCCACCGCCTGTTTATGTCCTCCGTAGACCGTCAGATACTCCGCGCCTGCCGTCAGGCCCGCCATCAAGTCGTACCCGCCTACACTCCGGCCCGAGCCCTTGGCAACACCCTCGCGCACGCCCAGAAGGATGGTCGGTCGATGGTATCGTTCCACGAGGCGAGAGGCTACGATGCCGACAACCCCCTCGTGCCATTCGGGGCCTGCGAGAACCAGGGCAGGCGGCAGCTCCCGCAAGCCCTCCACCACGCCGATGGCCTGCTCGAAGATCTGACGCTCGACGTCCTGACGCGCTCCGTTCAGTTCGTGCAGCATCGCGGCGAGAGATCTAGCCTCCTCCTCGTCATCCGTAAGTAGCAGACGCAAGGGCGGCGACGGATCGGACAGCCTGCCCGCCGCATTGAGACGCGGCGCTAGCCGGTAGGCAACCGTGCCCGAGTCGACGACTCCGGTGCACGCGGCGACCGAAGCCAGCGCCCGCACCCCGACTCGCTGGCCGATGCCTACGAGCTTCAGTCCCTCTTTGACGTAGTAGCGGTTCTCGCCACGCAGTGGCGCAAGGTCGGCGACAGTGCCGATAGCCACCAGGTCTAGTAGCTTCTCGAGCACCGGCGGAACCGCATCACGAGGGACCCCCGCGCGTTCGACGAAGAGTGCATGCATGACTTTGAGCGCCAGACCGACTCCGCAGAGATCGCCATGGGGGTAATCTCCGACGACGCTGTGCACGAGGTGACAGTCAGGCAGCACAGGACCCGGTTGGTGATGATCGACGACTACGACGTCGAGACCCAGGCGCCGAGCCAAGGCCACCTCATCCGGGTAGTTCACTCCGCAGTCGACCGTGACTAGGACCGCCGGACCGCCTGCAGCGATAGACTCGACCGCCGCGCGCGACAAACCATATCCCTCGTTGAATCGGTTCGGCAGATACCATTCGGCTTCTATGCCGAACTCGCGCAGCCCGAGCAGCATGACCGCGGTCGCCGTGATGCCATCGGCGTCGTAGTCGCCATGCACGACGATTCGGGCCCGTCTGTCGATCGCCGCGGAGAGGCAGGCGACAGCCCCCGCCATGCCGCCGAACAGAAACGGATCGGGAATGGAGTACGAGCATTCGAGGAATGTGCGGGCTTCTTGGGCCTCGGTGATACCCCTGCCCGCCAGCACCATCGCGACGGCGACGGGCAGGTCAAGTGCCGCTGCCAGACTGTGCGCTTCACGCCAAGGATACGGATTTACCGCCCACGCGGTCTGTTCGCTGATCTTGAAATCGTTCATTGGAGACACTATAGCCGCCCGGTCGGACGGCTGCTCGCCACCGGCTGTCTTACGTACTCACGCGGGATGCCGGCAGCCGTCAGAGACGTCCCGACCGGATGATCGCCCAGACCAGCCAGATGCCGAAGAAGAACGACCCCGCGAATCCTGGCAGGCCCCAAGCCGACAGTCCAGCCAGATGCGGTCCTTCTTCGACGAGGATACCCACCGCGGTGCCCGTGACACCGAGAGCGATGGTAACGAGAGCCACTACCAATCGGTTGGTAATCACGTCGAGTCGGTGGATCACATTCTCCAACCCTGTGTGCCTGTACCGAATCTCGACCTCGCCAGCGCGCAATTCCTCGAGTAGATCGTGCAACTGCAGTGGATACTCGCTGATCACCTGCGAATACTCAGCCAGATAGCGCTGCATCTTCACTGGTATCCGGCGGGGATCCCACAGCTTCTGTTTGAAACCAGCCGTGAATTCCTTGCCATGCTCGAAGAGATTGAAGTCGGGATAGAGCTGGCTGACCACCCCTTCGAGAGTCAGCACTGCCTTGTCCAGTACCAGAAACCGGGCGGGCAGCCGTAGCCGCAAGGCGTACACCATGTCGAACGCTTGATGTAGCAGCGCGTGCATGTCGACGCTGCGCAGCGATGCTCCGAAATACCTGCTGAAGGCCTCTTCGACAGCCTCGGTCACCGCGTCGTCGGCAGATGGCGCCCACTGGACTCCAAGGCGCCGGAGAGAACGCTTCACTCCCATGATGTCGGCGTGCATGATGTGGAGAAACAGCCTTGTGCCTTCTTCGAGATCGTCTTCTCTGATCACTCCAGCCATGCCGAAATCGAGCAGCCCGATACACCCGTCGCCCATGTACACGATATTGGCGGGGTGAGGGTCGGCGTGAACGAAACCGTCGAGTAGTATCTGCTTGAACCAGCATCCAGCGATAGACTCGGCGAGCGCCTTTCGCTCTCCGATCGAGAGAGTCGCGATTTCGGGTTGATTGAGGGTCGGGCCATCGAACCGCTCGAGTGTCAGCACGTGCCTGCCGCTGTATCGTTGGTAGACACGGGGAATGCGCACATTGGGCTGTTCGGCGAAGTTGGCGGCGAAGCGAATGGCATTGCGCGCTTCGAGGTTGTAGTCGAGTTCGCGGTTGATCGCCCGCGAGAACTCCTCCACCACCGGTAGGGCCGCGAATCCCAGGTCCATGCGCGAGTCGGCCAGCTCGGCGAACTGGAACATCAGGTCGATATCCCTGTGGATCTGCCGGGCGCCTCGGGTCTCTGCACCTTGACGACGACCCTCTCCCCTCCGGGCAGAACGGCAGCATGCACCTGTCCTATGGAGGCCGACGCCAATGGCTCCATATCGAAGCTCTCGAAGGCACGCGCCAAGGATAGGCCTAGATTCTCTTCGACTACTTGCTCCACGACAGAGAATGGAAATGGGGTCACCCTGTCCTGGAGCTTCACGAGTTCATGGACGATGTCGAGAGGCACGATGTCGGGGCGCGTGCTCAGTAGCTGGCCGAACTTCACGAAGGTGGGACCCAACTCGTCGAGCATCTCTCGGATATGCCGCCCCCGTTGCCCGGGTGGCGAAGGATGCTTCTTGCGCGAGCGCGGTAGAAGACCAAGCACCCTATGACGCTCGAAAAAGTAGCCGAAACCGTGACGCACCGCGACCTCGGCTATCTCTCTCATTCGCTCGAAGTTGCGGATGCGAGTGACAATGTTCGCGTGTCTGGCCTGCGCTCCGGGCAAGACGACCCCCTCACCGGTCCGAGACTGACAACTGCAATATAGCAACGGCCGCGCCTTGCGGCGCGGCCGTTGTCGGCTTCAACCCTCGAGCTCGCTCACACTAGGCGGAATCCCCGCCCGTTTGTGAGTCGGCCTCGTTCTCCAACAGTTGGATGCGGTGCTCTAGTTGGCGGAGGCGGAGCTCCTGGTCCTCAAGTTGCTGCTGAAGCGCCTGTGCCTGTTCGCGATAGACTCCCGGAGCCGCCAGGTCGACGCGCTTCAGCATCGAGCGGGCGTCATCACGCGTGCGCGCCAGCAGGCGCTCAACCATATCCTTGCCTTCTTCGGCATTGATCTGGCCAAGACGTACCAGTTCCTCGACCAAGTCCTGCACACGTTCCTTCGTAAGCGCCGCCGCACCCATGCCGGCGAGGAACGTGCGCTCTATGACATCGCGCACACTGTGAGCGGCGCGGCTCCCGGTCGTCGTGTTCTCTGCCTTCTCGGTGGATTCATCGGTCATAGCGTAGCCCTCCTAACGAGGCGTCCGCTTGGGCGCCTTTCCCGCGGGTTTCTTGCCCGACGCCGTACCCTTCTTCGGCTTCTGCGCCGCGCGCGGTCGCACGGCCTGGCCGGAGTTCCCCTTCGCCGGCGGCTTGGCATCAGATGCCACAGCGCTCGACTCCACGGTGAATTCGGCCGCGCCGGCACCGGCCGCCACTAGGCGCTTGCGATAGCGCGGCTCGCGTTCCTTCCACAGCACAGCCAGTGGCGTGGCCACGAAGAACGATGAGTACGTCCCCGTGATGACACCTATGGTGAGCGCCAAAGCGAAGTCCTTGAGCGTCGGCCCGCCGAAGATCAGGATCGCAAGCAAGGGCAGCAGCACGCAGATCGAGGTGTTGATCGACCGGACCATGGTCTGAGCAATGGAGAGATCGGCCATCTCGCTGTATGTTTCCTTCTTCATGAGGAGGGCGTTCTCTCGCATGCGGTCGAACACGACGATGGTGTCGTGGACCGAATAACCCAAGATCGTCAAAATGGCGGCGACCGTTGCCGCGGTCACCAGCCTATTGCCGGCAGCGTAGATGCCGAGCGTCAGTCCGACGTCGTGGACAAGTGCCACGATAGCCGGGATAGCGAACTTGAACTCGAACCGGAACGTCAGATAGCCGATGATCGCAATGACGGCGATGGCAACGGCGATGAAGGCCCGGTTGGTCGTCTCCTTGCCGAAGCTGGCGCCGACTCGCTCGACGGAGGTGGTGTCGGCGGTGACGACGTACTTCTCGTTCAGCGCATCCTGAATCTGCTGCTGCTGCTCGTCGGTCATATCCTCCGCGGTGATCATGAATGAGTTCTCACCCCCGGCGCCGGTGACCGACTGCACGATGGGTTCCTGTACGCCGAGATCGCTGACCAGCTCACGCACCTCGTCGACCGAAGCCTGCTGCTCGACACCGATCTGCATGCGGACGCCGCCCTTGAAGTCGATGCCAAGGTCGAGTCTAAGCACGAACACGAAGATGATCGCAAATACAGTGACCGCGGAAAGCGAGATCAGGAACCACCACTTATGGCGCATGAAGGGAATGATCCTCATGACCGGCCCCCTTCATCCATCGACACTATCTTGCCCTTCGGCACGTGTAGTCCCAGCAGCCTGAGGTTGCGGAACGGCCGCCACCCGCTCAGAAGGCTTAGCATCGAACGAGTGACGAGCACTGCCGTGAACAAAGAGAGAGCGACACCGACACCGAGAGTTAGCGCGAACCCTTTCACGCCTCCCGTTGCCGCGAAGAACAGAATAACGGCAGTGATAATGGTGGTCATGTTGCAGTCGAACACGGCCCTGAAGGCCTTCTTGAAGCCGGCGCTCGTGGCCGCCGCGACGGTCTTACCTGCCGCTACTTCGTCGCGCATACGCGCGAAGATCAGCACGTTCGCGTCGACAGCCATACCTAGCGTAAGGATCATGCCCGCGATGCCGGGCAGCGTCATCGTGACCCCGATGGCGTTGAGGATTCCAAGGAACAGCACGCTGTAGATGATCAGCGCGATGCTCGCGACGACACCCAGAAGCCTGTAGTACGCCATCATGAACACCATGATCAGGAGCAGACCTATGAAGCCGGCCAGCAGACCCTGATTCAACGCGGCCTTGCCGAGGGTCGCGCCGACGGTGTTCTGGCTCACAGGGGTCAGCTCCACCGGCAGCGCGCCGGTCTTCAACACGAGCACCAGAGCCCTCGCTTCATCCATGGGGAAGTTGCCGGTGATCTCGGCCCGGCCGCCGGTGATCTCTTGGGCCACGCGCGGCGCCGACTCCACCTCGCCGTCGAGCACGATCGCGAGCAATTGGTCCTCACCCGTGATCAGGGCCTGGTCGGCAAGCTTCTTCGTCAGTTCGGCGAAAAGGTCGCCGCCCTCGCTGGTGAACTGCATGTCGACCTTGGGCTTGTTGCTGTTCTGCTCGTACCCCACCTCGGCATTGTCGAGCATAGCGCCGGTCAGCTTCGGCTCCGTGGTGGCCAGGAACCATTGATCGGTGGCGTTGCCACCCGAGGGACCCCAGTGCACTATGTTGTGGTAGCTGTCGAGCGCGTCGAGTTCCTGAGGAGTCGACACGCCTGCGGCCTTCAGCGCCTCGGCTTCGCTCGCATACGGCGCACCGAACGCGCTCACTTCATGGAATTCGAGGACGGCGGTCTTGCCGATGGTCGCGAGCGCCTGCTCGGGGTTGTCTATGCCCGGCAACTGGACACTGATCTTCAGTTCGCCCTGTTTCTGGATCTCAGGCTCGGCCACTCCCAGTCTGTTGACACGATCCTGGATGATACTGAGCGCCTGATCGACCTTGTCGCTCTCGGTTCCCTCGGGAGCCTCGAGGATGACCGCGAGGCCACCCTGCAGGTCCAGTCCCAGATTGGTGTTCGACAGCGGGAAGGCGAAATACGCGAATACCCCGAGGAGTATCGCCACAAGCACGAGGAACAGGGCGTCACGCTGTATTCTGGACAAGAGCGCACCTTCCTGAAAGACGGGTCGGGTTACCTTCTGTTTAGCCGGTCGAGCGCCACCCCGGCGGCCAATGGACGAGGATATGCCTTCGCGATATCGCTGTCAACGCGCGAGAGACCGCCGCAGCGATCTCTAGTTGTTGCGCTCGGTATCCTCGGTCGATTCGGCGGCCTCAGCGTCGTCGAAAGCCTCGGCCTCTTCGAGAGAAGCATCGGCGTACTCTTCCTCGACGGCCTCTTCGATCTCGGCACGATTGCGCTTGCCGCGTCCGCCGCCGCCATCCGGCCTGAGAGCCTTCGCCCTGACCGGGTCGCTGACGATCTCAACGACCGCCCGCCGCGAGACCTTCATGCTCACGCCCTTGGCCACCTCGATGACAACCACGTCTTCTTCGACCCGCTTCACCGCGCCGATGATGCCGGCCGCGGTAATGACCGTGTCGCCCTTCTTGAGCGCCGACAGCAGCGCCTGGTGCGCCTTGCGCTGCCTTTGCTGCGGCCTGATCGCCATGAAATAGAAGATGGCGATGAAGGCAACCACGTAGATGATCAGGATGTATGAATTCAAACCGCCCTCCTTAGGACGAAACCCCCCGCCTGTCTGCGGGCGGAAGAGACGCTGATTGCGAGCGCATATACTATCACGCAGAAACCCGGTTGCTTCGGAAAACCGCGTAGGTACCGGCGATAATCGCCTGCCGCGCTTCGGCGACGAGGCGGGTCAGGTAGCTGAGGTTGTGCTCGGTCAGCAGCATCAGTCCGAGTATCTCCTTCTGCATGACGAAGTGGCGGATGGCTCCCCGCGTGAAACCCCGGCAAGCGGTGCAGGGGCACCCTTCCTCGAGTGGCGCGGTAGAGAGCGCGTGCACGGCGTTGCGGAGATTCAGACGGCCCTCCGGGGTGAACGCCGTTCCCATGCGAGCGGTTCGCGTAGGCAGGACGCAGTCGAAGACGTCTACCCCTCGCGCGATGACTTCGAGCAGGCCTTCTGGGTCGCCGATGCCCATGAAGTAGCGCAGGCGGTCTGGAGGGAGGAGCGATGCCGTGTACTCCGTCGTCTCGAGCATGGCGTTACGGTCTTCTCCGACAGTCAGACCCCCGATCGCATACGCTGGGAACCCGATCTCCTGCAGCCGCTCCGCGCTTTCTCGTCTCAAGCGCGCGATAACGCCACCCTGCGTGATGCCCAGCAGCATCTGCGGCCCATCGGTGCCGGCGCCCTCCCGCTCCACGTGGGCGCGCTTGCAGCGCTCCGCCCAGCGCGAAGTCCTCCCCACCGCGTCGGCCACCTCGGCCTCGGTGGCAGAACCCGGCGGACACTGGTCGAGGCACATGATGAAGTCGGCCCCGAGCGCCGCCTGCTCAGCCATGGCCCGCTCGGGCGTGAAGATGTGCTTCGAGCCATCGTAGATCGAGCGGAATTCGACCGCGGAGTCGTCTATGCGAGCGGTCGATCTCAGGCTGAAGACCTGATAGCCCCCGCTATCGGTGAGAATCGGCCCGTCCCATTGCATGAACCGATGGAGACCGCCAAGGGCCTTGACCGTGTCACTTCCCGGGCGTAGAGCCAGGTGGTAGGTGTTTCCGAGAACGATCTGCGCCCCGATGGCCCGCAACCGCTCGGGCGAAATCGCTTTCACGGTGCCTTTCGTACCCACGGGCATGAAGCAGGGCGTCTTGACCAAGCCTCGTGGAGTGTGGATCAACCCTGCACGGGCGTCCCCGTCGCGAGCCTCGATCTCGAAGGGGAAGTCGGGCAGGCCGTCAAGCATCCGCATCTCTCTCCCGTCCGTGAACGGCCAGCCGGTCCACCGGCGGACGGGCCTCCGCCGACTGCGGCTCGATCAACGTCGCGTCTCCGAAACTGAAGAAGCGGTACCCCAGACCCACGGCCTCGTTGTACGCCTCGAGGAGGCGTTCGCGGCCCGCGAACGCCATGGTAAGCGCGAGAACGCTGCTACGGGGCAGATGGAAGTTCGTCAGCAGAACGTCGACCGCCCGAAACCTATGGCCCGGGGTGATGAAGATCTGCGTCGAGCCCGAAATGCCGTTGACGCCGGTGCCCGCACCAGCGTTCGCTTCGGCCGGGGCTTGGCGTTCGGCGGCCGTGTCGAGTGCGCCCTCCGCCGCGAGGGTCTCCAGCACCCGTGTGGCTGTAGTGCCGACAGCCACTAAGCGCGCGCCATTTCGGCGCGCGTGTCGTATGGTCGTCAACGCCTGCGGGCCCACGCTGTACATCTCCCGGTGGATGCGATGCTCCTCAACCGTAGCCTCACGTATGGGTTGGAAGGTATCGAGCCCCACGTGCAGGGTCACATGCGCCGACGCTACACCGGCCGCGGCCAGATCTTGGAGCAGAGCGGGGGTGAAATGTAGCCCCGCGGTGGGAGCGGCCGCTGAGCCCGGCTCCGACGCATACACGGTCTGATAGCTCGAGGGCTTCTCGGGATACGACTTGATATAGGGAGGCAGCGGCATGAGCCCCCATTCCTCCATCACGGCGAGGAGCGACACATCAGGTTCCCCCTCCACGATCCAACGGCCTTCACCGAGCAGAGCGCGGAGTAACAGCCTCTCCCCACCGGGCGCCACCAGTTCGCCCCCGACTCGGAGCCGATGCGAGGGTCGCGCCAGCACCTCCCACGATTCCCCTCCATGGGGCGCCGGGCGGCTCTCCATGGCGTCGGGAAGCCTCCGCAGAAAGAGGAACTCCACGCTGCCACCGCTCGGCTTGCGGACGTGCATCCGTGCCGGCAGGACCCGGGAGTCGTTCAAGACCAACGTGTCGCCCGCGCGCAGAAGGTCCGGCAACTCCCTGAAGACGTGGTGCCGGCGGGCGCCGCTACCGGGCAGGAACATAAGACGGCACGAATCCCGCGGTTCGGCGGGAGATTGCGCTATCAAGCGTTGGGGGATGTGGAAGTCGAGTTCTTCGATCCGCATGCTACGGCTGCCCCCTGTATCGTTCCCACTCGGAAACAAGACAGCCGCAGTACTTCTGCCGGTAGACGCCCCACTCACGGCTCGCGCGGCGCGCCTCCTGGTATTCCGAACGCAGATCCTGATAGATGAACTCCACGTCGTGCGCCGCTCCCGCGCGCCCCCCCTCGGCCGCAATCGCCGCGTGATCTTGCCACGGGCTGATCGAGAGGCTGGTCGAGAAAGCATCGCAGCCTTGAGTGACGGCCTCACGGGCGGCGCGGTCGAGTCGCAAAGCGATGCAGGCCTGGCAGCGGGAGGCCCCGGCCGCGAGGACTGTGGCGAACCAAGCGGCCGGGTCGTACGCTTCGTCCACCACCAGGCTCACAGCCAGGTGATCGCACACATCGATGGCCCCGGTGAGCCTCCGTCTGTACTCGAGGAGCGGGTGGACGTTGGGATTGAAGAAGAAGCCAACCACCTCACCGGAGTTGCGCTTCCACCAAGGAAGAGCACCCGAGGCGCATGGCCCGCAACAGATGTGCAGCAGCAGCTTCACCGCGTCACCCGATACCCGTTTACGAAAAGAGCGTATCGGGCCGCGACGACCGGGCCGCGGCAGGCGGAATGCCCCCACAGTGCTCGTAGCCGAGACGGGTGAGCACCCTGCCGCGCGGGGTCCGCATCAAGAAGCCCCGCTGTAGCAAAAAGGGCTCGTACACGTCCTCGATAGTGTCGGCCTCTTCGCCGATGGCCACGGCCAGCGTGGACAGACCGACCGGACCTCCGTCGAACTTGCGCATGATGAGGTTGAGGATCTCGCGGTCGACCCGGTCGAGCCCCTCGTCGTCGACTTCGAAGAGCCGGAGCGCCTCGAGGGCGATATCGGCGGTGATGCTTCCCTGGTGGCGAACTTGAGCATAGTCGCGAACACGCTTCAAGAGACGATTGGCTATTCGCGGCGTGCCCCTGGAGCGCATGGCTACGGCCCGCGCTCCTTGCTCGTCGATGCTCACCTCGAGTATCTCGGCGGAGCGCCCAACTATGTGGGTGAGGTCTTCCACGGAGTAGTAGTCGAGCCTGTGCGAAAACCCGAACCGGTCGCGGAGCGGCGTGGTGATGAGACCACTGCGGGTCGTTGCTCCGATAAGGGTGAAGTGGGGCAGGTCGAGCCTGATGGTGCGCGCGCTCGGCCCCTGTCCGACGACGATGTCGATCTCGAAGTCCTCCATAGCTGGATAGAGGATCTCTTCTATGGAGCGATTGAGCCGGTGGATCTCATCGATGAAGAGAACATCGCCCTCTTGGAGATGAGTGAGGATAGCGGCCATATCGGCTTTGCGTTCGAGCGCCGGGCCGGAGGTCGTGACTATGTTGACTCGCATCTCGAGGGCGATGATGTTGGCAAGGGTGGTCTTTCCCAGTCCCGGCGGGCCCGCCAGCAGCACGTGGTCGAGCGGCTCGCCCCTCGACTTCGCAGCCTCGATGAATATCTGCATCTGTTCACGAAGCACCGGCTGGCCGACGAATGTGCCGAGTGATCGCGGCCGAAGCGTACGCTCGAGTTCCTGTTCGAGCGGAGCCTCTTCCGGGTCGGCTAGTCTTTCTTGCTCATCCACCGTCGACTCCTAGCGACTGCCCAGGGCCCGGCGCACCAGTTCCTCGACCGGCAGCGAGGCGTCGAGCGACACGAGCAGGTTATCGGCCTCCAACACGCTGAAGCCGAGTTCGACCAGGGCCGCGCGCGCGAGCGGCAGCGCTCCCTCGTCTATCGTCCCGCCACCGGCGATCACCCCATGGGCGATAGCGGCGAGGTCGCCCATCTTCTCCCTCAGTTCGAGCACCATGCGCTCGGCCGTCTTCTTGCCGATACCGGGCACCGACGACAGCAGAGCCACATCGCCCGCCGCAATCGCCCTTCTCAGCTCGAGGGGGCGGCGACACGAAAGCACGGCCAGCGCCAATCTTGGGCCGATCTTGCTGACGCCCAGGAGCATTCTGAAGAGATCACGCTCCTCCTCAGACGAGAAACCGAACAACCGCAGGGCGTCTTCGCTCACGTGCAAGTGCGTGAAGAGCCTCACGTTCTCGCCTGCGGCCGGCACGTCTCGAAGCGTGATAGCCGAGACTTCGAGCAAGAAGCCGATGCCCAGCACCTCTACGACAACACCCTCAGCCGACTTCGTCGCGACAGATCCGGTGAGCCGTTCGATCATACCCGCCTCCTGCGCGCCGTGGCGGCCGCTTCGCTCCGGGCGACCCTGTCGCGCATGGTCGACGCGTTGGCGTGACAGATGGCGACCCCCAGCGCATCGGCCGCGTGATCGGGACGCGGCAACTCCGCCAAACCCAGCAGGGCGCGCACCATCTCCATGACCTGGCCCTTCTCGGCCCGGCCGTACCCCACGACCGCCTGCTTCACCTCGAGCGGAGTGTATTCGAACACCCGGCAACCTGCCTGCGATGCGGCCAGCATGCAGACCCCCCGGGCCTGACCGACAGCCAGCGCCGACCGCACGTTGACGTTGAAGAAGAGCGACTCGACCGCCGTTGCCACCGGTTGGTGGCGAAGCAGCACTTCGCGCACGCCCTCGAAGATCTGTAGAAGCCGGTCCTCGGGCGCCGAACTGGAGGCTGTGTCGATCACGCCATATTCGACGCTCCGCAGCCGATTTCCCTCGACGAAGATCACACCGAAGCCGGTAGAGGCCGTCCCCGGGTCTATTCCCAGAATGACCCGGCCAGCCACCACGTTCATGCGGACCAGCCTGCGCTCACCCTGCGATAGCCTCCATGACATCGTCGGCGATGTCGAAGTTGGCGTATACCTCTTGCACGTCGTCGTTCTCGTCCAGCGCGTCGAGCAGGCGGAAGGTCTTCTTGGCGTCGGACTCGTCGAGCGCCACTGTGTTCTTGGGGATCATCGTCAACTCGGCCGATGAGTACTTGATGCCCGCCGCTTCGAGCCCCGAGCGAACCGCCATGAAATCGACAGGGTCACACCTGATTTCGAACGTGTCGCGCTCGGCGATCACGTCCTCGGCCCCTGCCTCGATAGCGCGCTCCATCAGCTCGTCCTCGTCGCGCCCGGCGGCATCGACAAAGACGACACCTTTGCGTTCGAACATCCAACTTACCGAGCCATCGGTGCCCAGCTTGCCGCCGGCCCGGTCGAAGATATAACGCACATCGGCCGCGGTGCGGTTCTTGTTGTCGCTGAGGGCCGTGAGATACACCGCTACCCCACCTGGGCCATACCCCTCGTAGGTGAGGTGCTGGTACGCCTCAGCGTCGCTGCCCGCCCCCGTGCCCTTCTTGATGGCGCGGTCGATGTTGTCGTGAGGCATGTTGGCATCTTTGGCTTTGATGATCGCCGTAGCTAGGGTAGCGTTGTGGTCGGGATCACCACCGCCTTCGCGCGCCGCCACAGTGATCGCCCGCGCGAGTTTGCCGAACATCGCGCCTCGCTTAGCGTCGACCAGCGCTTTCTTGTGCTTGATACCCGCCCATTTTGAATGCCCCGACATGTGATAGACCTCCACTTGGGGCCGCGCCCCATGTCACCCACCCTGTTTCTGAGGAGAGTTTAGCCGAGCCTCCGGACGGCTTCAACGCGCGGAGCACCCCGGGCCCGCCGGCTCAACGCAGCCAACCCGACTCGGTGCCCTTGTCGCGAACGCTCCTCACCCGGGCATCGTACAGTTCTCGGTCGCGGTTGTAGACCGCGGCGCTGAGCGCACCAACGAGCCCGACTGCCCCAACGACCGAGTGGGCGAAAAAGGTCGAGTCGATATCAGCGTAGAGGGTCACACTCCCCTTGCCGGCCAACTCCGACAGCGAATTGTCGGTAACGATGATCACTCCGGCCCCTTGCTCGCGAGCTTTTTCCGCGAACGAGATCGTGATGGAGTGCGCGCGCCTGAACCCGATGGCCAGCACCACGTCGCCCTCGCCCAGACGGCTCAGGCGGGCCACGTTGGCCTCACTGCCGTTCGTAGCGGCGACACAAGGGACGCCGAGCAGTTCGAACAGATAGGACGCCCGGTCGGCCACCACAGACGCCTCGTTCATACCGGCAACAAGCACCTGTCTCGCTTCCGCGATCATCTGCACAGCTCGGTTGAACCGGTCAAGCGTGTTCTTGCTGATCGTCTCCTCGAGACTCACCGCATCGGTCTTGAGCGACCGTGTCAGTACATCCTCTTCGATGGAGAATCCCAGTTGATCGTCGTGCACGACCGGGCGCGCGGTCGCCCCCAGACGATATTCGTCGCGGGCCGCCTTCTGCAACTCCGGATACCCGGCGAGGCCAAGGGATTGGGCAAAACGGACGACCGTAGAACTCGACGTGTTGCCCTTCTGGCCGAGTTCTTCAGCGCTCAGATACCCCACCTCTTCGAGGTGGTCGATTATGTATCGCGCGATAGCCTTCTGCGATCGCGAGAAAGAGTCGAAACCCTCTCTCAGCAGATCGCTGACCCGTCGTGGCCTGCCCTCGTCCAACGTCCCTCCAGCGGAAGCTGAGAGTTGCATGTAGCTAATTATACAATAGAAGTTGCAGTCCTCCTTCCCTCCATCGGAGATAGAGGGTCATTTCTTTAGCCTTGACCAGACGGGAGTCCAAAAAGAAGTCTGGCGGCCCGATGGCCGCCAGACTTATTCGAACCCTCATGCATATGAGAAACGGCTACGATTCGGCCGCCTTGCGGGCCTTGACGTCGGCTACGATCTTCTCGACGAGATGCGACGGCACTTCTTCGTAGTGGTCGAACTCAAGAATGAACGAACCTCGGCCGGCGGTCATCGAACGCAGTTGGGCAGCATACGTGAGCATCTCAGCCAACGGCACCTGCGCTTTGATGACGTGCATCTCGCCCATAATCTCGCTCCCCTGTGGGCGCCCACGGCGGCTCGACAGATCGCCCATGATGTCGCCCATGTTCTCCTCGGGGGCCGTTACTTCCACGTTCATCACAGGTTCGAGGAGCACCGGCATGGCCTCGGTCATGGCCTTGTTCCAGGCCAGGCCACCCGCCAGTTTGAAGGCCAACTCCGACGAATCGACGGCATGGTACGAGCCATCGAATAGCTTGACCTTGATGTCGACCACTGGGTGCCCGGCGATGACGCCGTGCTCCATGGCTTCCACGATGCCCTTCTCAACAGCTGGGATGAAGTTGCGCGGAATAGAGCCCCCGAAGATAGCGTCCTCGAATTGATAGCCTTCGCTGCGCCCTAGTGGCTCGACTTCGATCCAGCAGTCGCCGAATTGGCCACGTCCACCCGTCTGCTTCTTGTGGCGACCTTGGGCGGTAGCCTTCTTGCGGATGGTCTCCCGATAGGGAACCTGAGGAGGATGGAGTTCCACCTCCACCCCGAAGCGCCTCTTGAGTTTGTCGAGGATGACCTCGACATGCACCTGGCTCGTGCCCGAGATGATCATCTCCTTGGTCTGCGGATCGAAACGAAGCTCCATGGCCGGGTCTTCTTCGCCCAAGCGCCGCAATCCGTTGCTGACCTTCTCTTCTTCGCCGCGAGTCTTGGGTGTGATGGCGAACGAGATGGCGGCCGGCGGTAGCTCATAACGCGCGAGGTGGACCGGGTGGGCCGGATCGGACAGCGTATCGCCCGTGCCGGTCTCCTTCAGCTTGGCAAGCGCCACGATATCGCCCGCTCCCGCCTCCTCGATCGCCTTCGTCTCCTTGCCCTGCATGAGCAGAATGTTGCCGGTACGCTCCTTCTCGCCGGTGCGGCTGTTGACCAATTGCGAATCGGTCGCGATTCTGCCGGAGAAGATGCGCGCGAGATTCACGCGCCCCGAGAACTGGTCGTAGATCGTCTTGAAGACAAAGAGGGCGGGCGAGGCCTTGGCGTCGGTGGTCAGTTTCACTTCGTCGCTGCCGTCGACTCCGGCGAACACGGTCCTCTCGCCCCTGTCGAGCGGCGACGGGGCCGACAGCAGCAAATCGAGGATGCGATCGAGACCAATGTTCTTGGTGGCCGACACCGGCAGGACCGGCACCAGGCTACCGTTTGCCACAGCCGCCTTGAGGGCTGTCGTCGATCTCATCGGCCGATAGCTCGCCACCCTCGAGGTACTTCTCCAGCAGGGCATCGTCGGCCTCGGCAACTCTGTCGACCACTTTCTCGCGAGCCTCATCGGCGGCAGCCTTGCATGTCGGCCGGGATGGGAACCTCTGTCGCCTTTGCTGCTCCGCCCGCGTAGGTGTACGCCTTCATGGCGAGGACGTCGACTACTCCCTGAAAGCCCCCTTCCTCACCTATGGGCAGACCGATCGCCACGGCCTCATCGCCGAACCTTGCCTGGACCGCCGAGAGCGCCTCGCCGAAGTACGCGCGCTCCCTGTCCATCATGTTGACGGCCACGACGCGCGAGATGCCCATCTCCTTGGCGCGCTTCCACATGCGCTCGGTCTGAACCTCCACCTTGGTCACAGCATTGATCACGACCAGCGCGGTCTCGACCACGGGCAGGGTGGCGATGGATTCGTTGATGAACGACGCCTCGCCGGGCGTGTCGATAAGGTTGATCTTATGGCCGGCCCAGTCGGTGTGGGCAAGCGCCGCCGAGATGGTCATCTGCCGCTTGATCTCGTCTTCATCGTGATTGGTGGTGGTCGTGCCGTCGGTCACGGTGCCGAGACGGCTCTTGGCTCCCGACGTAAACAGGAGGGCCTCGATGAGAGAGGTCTTTCCAGCTCCGCGGTGGCCAACCACCGCCACATTTCTGATCTTCGCCGGATCTACCAGTGTCATACGTCCTCCTCGCCTCAGCCGTTCGGTGCATGAAACGCGTCTCGGGGATTTCTACCCCATACCATAAGAAAAGACGCCGCCCAGGGGGCAGCGTCTTTCGTCACACAACACGGATGTCGCTAGATCCAATGCCAATCATCACGCGATCCTCACTTGGTTGCATCGGCGAGGAAAAGCGCTACTCGGTCTTGAGTTGATAGCGGCGTTCCCGCTTGACCCAGGTCACCGCGCCTATCAACGGTGGCAGAATCTCGAGATTGCCTTCTCGGGCCTCGACGCGGATCAACTCCATGTCCCGGTAGTAGACCTTGGCGGGTCCTGACACGGTATGGACCGACGTAGTGCGGAGACTCTCATCGGGTGCTTGGATGGGCGAAGTCAAACTTATGAGGACCTCTCCCTCTTGCACGATGATCTGCATATGACCCAGCTCCTCTGTTACTCCTCGACCTTGACCACCTGGCGACCGTTATACATGCCGCAGCTAGGACAGACCCTGTGCGGTGCTTTCGGGCTGTGGCACTGCGGGCATTCGCTAACGCTGGGCGCCAGCACCGGCGTGGGTCGCGCGGCGGGTGTCCCGGCGCTGGCGGGAAGTCTTTCTCTTGGGGACGGCCATTTTCTGCCTCTCTCTATGCCTTCGGGGAACGCTAGTTTTTACCCTATCTACCGGGATTTTTCAAGAGTCGACGCCCTCATCGAACCTGATACCCTTCAGTTTGCTCCACCGCTCGTCGGTCTCCCCCGGGGAACAACTGCACAGACTGTCGGTTCAGATCGCCCCCGCAGTGGGGGCATAAACCCCTGCAATCGACCGAGCAGATCACCTGCCCGGGCAAGGCCAGAACCACCGCCTCTCTCACCAAACCCGACAGGTCGACGACCAGATCCTTGATGAAAGCGCTCAGCTCGGTCTCAGCCCATCCGCCACGGGCTGTGGGAGCGAACTCCTGTTGCTCGACGTGCACGGCGAGCACCGCTTCGTTCAGACAGCGGGCACACGGCCCGTAGAGTTTGGCATCGGCGGATACATGCACCATGAACCCCCCGGCCACGCGATCGACGCTCGCCATGACTCCATCGGCGATGAGCACGTCGTAGCGTTCGCCCCCCAGAAGGACTGGCGCCACCTCAATGGCGTACACCCGCACGTACTGCTCACCGGAGCGCAGCGACAGGCTATCGAGTTCCAGGAGCATCAGGAATACCTCACAGGCGCCGGGCCTCTACCGAACCGCGAAGAGGCGCTACATCATCTCGCCGGACTGGCCCGACTGCAATCGCTCGCGGCCACGCTGCACCGCGGCGAGAAACTTGTCCAGATTGGTCTCGAGAGTCTTCAAGATCTCGTCGGCGTAGTCTTCGGCGCCCAGCCTGATCTCACGCTCCCGCGCCTCGGCATCGCGGATGATCTCCTCCGACTGCCGCTGGGCCCGCTTAACCACTTCTTGCTCGCTGGCCAGTCTCTGCGACTCCTCGCGGCCCTCAGCCAGAATACGCTCAGCCTCTTCCTTAGCCTCCTGCAGCATCTCCTGCCGTTCCTTCACGATCCAGCGCGCCTGCTTGATCTCCTCGGGGATAGTCGCCCGCATCTGGTCGAGCAAGTCATAGATCTCATCCCGATCGATCATGACCTTATCGGTCATGGGGAAGGTGCTCGCGCCATGGACAAGGTCATCCAATTTGTCGATCAGAACGAGAACGTCCATACCCTAGTCCTCCGCGACTCCGTACATTTCGGCGAACCGGCGCTCCACCACTTTCGGAACGAGATCACTGACCGACCCGCGATACTTGGCGATTTCTTTCACTCCACTCGAACTGAGGAAGACATGCTCGGGTGAAGCCATAAGGTACATCGTCTCCAGTTCGGAATCCAGCTTGCGGTTGAGTTGCGCCATCTGGAACTCGTATTCAAAGTCGGCGAATGCCCTCAGCCCCTTCACCAGTACGCTGGCTCCGACTTCGTGGGCCAACTTGACTACGAGACCCTTCATGGCGACGACCCTAACATTCGGCAGGTGCCTCGTCGACTCCTCCACGAACAAGATGCGGTCGGTGCAGGTGAACAGCACTGATTTCCGGAAGGAATCGTCCACGACGGCGACGACTACCTCATCGAAGATGGCGCTACACCGGCCGATCACATCGACATGCCCGACCGTTACCGGATCATAGGTGCCCGGGCATAGGGCAATCTTCAATCGAGACTCCTTTTTCTCACGACCATCGTGATCTTCGTGTCGCCGTAGGTCCGGGCGAACACGGTGGCCAGACCGAATGACGCCTGGGACGCACTATCGCTCTCGATCACCATTGCGCCGGATTCCCCGAGGAGCGACGCCACGAACGGCGTGAGTGCGCCTTCCACTTCTGCGAGAATTCTATAGGGAGGGTCCACAAAGAGCAAATCAAACCCCTTTGCAGGTTCCATCTGGGATTTTACAGCCTGGCGATAGTCGGACACGACTACCCTGGAGGCCCCCCCGAAATCCAGGAGACGGATATTCTCCTTTAGCACGGTCGCGACGGCCGCGTCGGACTCGACGAAGACGCAGCTTGACGCGCCTCGCGAGAGCGCTTCGAGCCCCAACGCGCCGCTGCCCGCGAAGAGGTCGAGAACCACTAGTCCCGTCACCGGGCCCAGCGCGTTGAAGAGAGCCCCCCGCACCATCTCGCTGGTGGGCCTCACGTCGCCGCGAGGCACCCGGATGAATCTGCCGCGGCGCGACCCTCCGATGATGCGGAGCCTCCCTGGGACTCCGCGGCCGGCGGCGCCCGCGCGCGAGGTCATGCCCTGTCCATCCACGCGATCTTCGCGGCGAAGCGCTCCCGAGCGGCCTCGAGAAGCCACCGATTGGGCGCCCATTCCCCGGGGGTCTCGCATGCGAGCAGTTCGGTCGCTTCTGCGCGCGCTTCCTCGAGCAGCTTGCGATCGCGCACGAGAGAGGCCACCTGCAAGTCGCCAAGGCCCGACTGCCGCTCACCGAACAGCTGCCCCTCCCCCCGGGCTACCAAGTCGGCCTCCGCGAGTTCGAAACCGTCGCTGGTACGGGCGAACATGGCCAGACGCTCGAGAGTGCTCTCGTCCTCGCCCTCGGTCAGCAGGAAGCAGCGGGACTGCCGCTCGCCACGCCCTACCCGCCCCCGCAATTGGTGCAACTGCGAGAGGCCGAAGCGCCGTGGTCCCATGATGACCATCACCGTCGCGTTGGGAACGTCCACGCCCACTTCGATGACCGACGTACTGATGAGCACATCGGCCTCTCCGGCAGCGAACGCGGTCATGGCCGCGGCCTTCTGGGCAGACGGGAGTTGCCCGTGCAGGAGCCGCAAACGGAATCCCTCGAGTTCCCCACGCGACAGGTCCTCGAAGGCCCCGCGGGCCGATGCCGATTGCAGAGACTCGCTCTCTTCGATCAAAGGGCAGACTACGTATGCCTGCCGCCCTTGCCGCAGCTCCCGGCGAACGAACTCCCACATTCGGGCCTGCAACGGCGGGAATACAAGTTGGCTCCGTACGGGCCATCTGCCGGGCGGCATCTCGTCGATGGTGCTGATATCGAGGTCACCGTACAGAGTGAGGCTGAGGGTCCTCGGGATGGGTGTGGCGGACATGTGAAGCACGTGCGGCCACAGGCCCCCGCCTTCTGCCGAGGCGATGATGGCTTCCCTCTGCTGCACACCGAAACGATGTTGCTCGTCGACCACCGCCACCAGTAAGTCGCTGAACCTCACGCCTTCCTGAATCAGCGCGTGCGTGCCGATGGCCACGTCGACCTCGCCGTGCTCGATGCGCCGTCGCACAGCCTTGCGCTCCGAGGCGACCTGGCTACCCTTGAGCAGAGCGATACGCACCCCCAGGCGGCCGAATTGCTGCGACAGCCCTAGGTAGTGCTGATCGGCCAAGACCTCGGTAGGTGCCATCAGGGCTGCCTGCGCGCCCTGTTCCACGGCCCTCAACAGGCAATACGCCGCCACCATGGTCTTGCCTGACCCCACATCGCCGTGCAGCAGGCGGCGCATCGGCTCGGACTTCGCCAGATCGGCCTCCAGTTCGTCTATGACGCGGCGCTGGGCGCCGGTGGGCACATACGGGAGGCCCTCGACAAAGGACGCGGCCAGGCCACCCGGCGGATCAAGGGCCCGGGCGCGCCGGCTACTCGTCTGCGTCGCACGCTTCTCCAGCACCGCAACCTGAAGCAGCAGCAACTCTTCAAAGGCCAGACGGTCCCTCGCCCGAGCGGCCTCGCCGAGAGTCCCAGGAAAGTGGCTCGAAAGCACTGCATCCGCACGCCGGGGGTAGCGTCGCCTCGCCAGCACTTTGGCCGGCAACGGGTCGAGGAGGTTGCGCGCCTCAGGCGCCGCCTCGTGCAGCACGGCACGGATGGTCCGCACGCTCAGGTCGGCCGTACTCGGATACACCGGCACCAGCCCCAGGATGTGCCGGCTCTCGCCCGCCCCGGCGATGATCTCGTGCCGTTTGACCATGAAGGTCACCGCGCCCCGCTGACGTGCGAGAACACCCTTCACGAGAATCTCGGGCCGCTCGCGAAACGGCGCCTCGAGATAGGCCTGGTTGTACCAAGTCGCTACGATGCTGCCGCTGTCGTCCGACACCAAAGCCTCGAGCACCTTGACCCTGCGCCGGGAAGTCTCGCGAACCACGCACGAGAGCACGCACACCTTGAGCGTAACCTCCTCCCCGACGCGCAGACCGGCCACACTCGCGATGCGCGATGGAGGTTCGTGCCTGAAGGGCAGGTGTAGGAGTAGTTCTCCGATCGTGCGGATGCCCATACCCCGCAGGCGGCGCTCAGTGGTCGCACCGACTCCGCGCAGACTCGACACCGGACGTTCGAGCCGCGCCGGGTCCAGCGACCGCTTGCCCGCCGGCGCCGGTAGTCGCGGCACGTCATGGCTCGAGACTGAGCCCAAGGGGTAGTAGAGACGACCCCCTGAGGCTCCGTTCATTCTTGGATGCAGCAGAGGGCTATCGCGCCTGGTCCCACGTAGGTGCCTATGACCGCGCCGACAATGCTCGTCAGCCGGATGTCGACCGTCCGGTCTTGGACTCCTTCGAGCAACTCGAGCATTTGAGCGAGAACCGGCTCGTTCAGTCCGTGCGACAGACTGGCGTAGACCGTAGCGCCTGGTTGGGTGTGCTCGAGCATGCCGTCGCGGATGGCCTCGAGCGCTTGGCGGAGACCCCTCACCTTCTTGTACACATCGATGACGCCATCGTCGATGGTCAGCACCGGCCTGATGTTCAACATGGTGCCCATGAGGTGCGACGCCCTGCCTATGCGGCCACCCTTGTAGAGCTGATCGAGTGTAGTGGGCAGGAAGTAGAAGACCCGCTTCTCAAGGAAGTGCTGGATGTATGCCTCCATCTCCTCCTCGGTGACGCCTCGGTCGAGCCTCTGCATCATGCGGTCGATCAGGAGGGCGATGCCGCCTGTGGCCAGCAACGAATCGACGACCGTGACCCCATCTACCTGGGCGCGGGCGACCTCTGCGCTTGCGATCGTGCCACTGAAACGACCGCTCAGATGCACCGAGTAGACCCTGTCGTACTTCTCCCTCAGAGCCTTATAGCACTCAAGAAACGCGCCGGCCGACGGTTGCGACGTGCGGGGTAGAGTCGGAGCGGTCTTCAACCGTTCATAGAATTCGGCGGGTTTCATCTCGGCCCAATCGAGGAATGCCTCTTCCCCGAAGTAGACCGTGAGCGGAACCATGCTGATGTTTGGATCGTTGGCCAGGTAGTCGGGTAGATCGGCGGTCGAGTCGACCACGATGGCCGTCGTCTGCCTATTCAGGATCATGCCAGCTCCCCTCTCGCGTTGTCGGGAACCGCTGGGCTACTCCGCAGCCAGCAGCACCGGATAGAATGGCTGCCCGCCCTCCCGGACATCGATCTCCACCAATGGGTATCGTTCGCGCAGACGTGACACGAGTTCCTCCGCGCCTGCAGGGTCGAGGCCTTCGCCCAAGAGCACCGTAAGCATCTCGCGGTCTCCGGTCAGCATCCGCGCCACGAGATTGTCGACGACCGGTTGCATGTCGGGCGCGGTAGCCACCACGCGTCCGTCGATGAGACCTATGAAATCGCCCGTCTTCACCTGCAGTCCATCTACGAGAGTGTCGCGCACGGCTCTCGTGACATCTCCGCTTGCCACGTTCTCGACCGCGGAACGCATCATTCGCGCGTTCTCGTATCCCGGGCTGCGCCGTTCGTACACTACCGCCGCGCTCAGACCCTCCTGCATCGATCGGGTCGGCACCACGTGCACCTCGCGCCCTGTGAGGCCCAGCGTCTGTTCGGCGGTCATGACCACGTTGGCGTTGTTCGGCAAGATGATCACCGAGTGAGCCACGGCGCGCTCGACGGCGCGTATCAGATCCTCGGCCGACGGGTTCATCGACTGGCCGCCGTCGACGATCAGGTCGACGCCGAGGCTGCGGAAGAGGGCCTGGTTACCGTCGCCGGCCACGACCGCCACGACCTGAGTCAGGCCCGGCTCGGCCACCGCCTGCATATCGCCCGCTCCCGAGACTCGGCTTCCGGCACCCTGAGCCAGGCGCTGGGTGCGGGCGGCAGTCTGTTCCTTCATGTTGTCGATTTCGATCTCTCCAAGCACTCCGCGCGCTGAAGCGAGGGTGAGCACCCGGCCCGGATCGTCGGTATGCACGTGCACCTTGACCTGGCTCGCGTCGCCCACGACGAGAAGACTGTCACCGAGTGGGCCGAACAACGCTTCGAGTTCTTGGGTGTCGAGGGCTTGGCCCGTCAGCAGAAAGCTGGTGCAATAGGTGAACTCACTCTGCTCTTCCTCAGCGTCCGCCGCGTAGACCGAAGTATCGGGGATGGCGATCTGAGCAAGCCTCGTGGCGATGGGTGTCGCCCAGTCACCGCGGCCGTTCGCCGCGCCTTCGATGAGCACCGCGAGCCCGTAACCTCCGGCATCGACGACTCCTGCGTCGGCCAGCACCTTCAGCAATGTCGGTGTGCGTTCGACGCTCTTCCATCCCGCGGCGATCACCGCGTCCATCATGGCTTTGTGTCCCTTGTCGGCCGGCACCTGAGCGGCGGCCTCCGCCATCTCACGCAGAACGGTGAGGATAGTCCCCTCTACCGGCCGGCGGACGGCGCGATACGCGGTCTCTGTGGCGTTCTGGAACGCCGCCGCCAGAACGCTGGTCGTGACCGGACCTCTCTGACCGAGAGTGTCCATGGCGCCTCGAATGATCTGAGAGAGGATGACGCCGCTGTTGCCTCTGGCGCCCATGAGAGCGGCTTGGGAGATGGTGGCGCACAACTCATCCGCCGGCAGATCGTCGCTCACCTTGCCCACGGCCTCGATGAGGCTCTTCACGGTGAGCGCCAGGTTAGTGCCGGTGTCGCCGTCGGGCACCGGATAGACGTTCAGATCGTTGATCTCCTGCTTGCGCTCTTCGAGTGACTGGAAGCCGGCGGCCAGCAGTCTCCGAGCCCGTTGGACCGTGAGCAGAGCATCGTCGCTAGTCGCCAACCCTGACCCCTTGCACGTAGATCTGCAGTGCGGTAACCGGCCTGCCGATCATCTTCTCGATGTTGTAGGCCACCTGAGACCGGACGTTGCCCGCCACTTCAGCCACGTTCAGTCCGTACTCGACGATGATGTAGAGCCTCACACGCAACTCGTCGAGCTTCTGCTCGACCTTGATGCCCTGGTGGAGACGATGAGGCGACAGCAGCGAGGCGACTCCGCGGCGAAGATTCGGAGAAGCCATGCCCACGACGCCGTAGCATTCGAGGACCGTCCAGCCGACAATGTCGGCGATAGCCCTGTCGGTGATGACCATGCGCCCTTCGATCATGTGCGCGCTCACGTGATTGACGCGTCCCGTGGAGCCTGCAGCTTGTTGAGCGCGGCGACAACGGTGGTCGCTCTGACAGGTAGGTTGGTCTGGGGACCCTCCATGATGGACATATCCTTGGTGAAGATGACCGCCTCCCTTCGCGCCGGCGTGCTCATACTGTGCTGGTATTCTATCGTAACCCGTGGACGCAGTAGGTACCGTTGGCGGAGGCGTGCGAGGGTCGACTACCCTTGTCAGACTACCGCCATTTGAGGCATACTATTGCACTCCGCAGACTGGTTTACTACGACGAAGGAAGTCCCGGAATGTCCAAGGTGTGCGTGATTTGTGGCAAAAAGCCCAGCTTCGGCAACAACAGGAGCCATTCCATGCGCGCCACCCCGCGTCGCTGGGATCCCAACGTTCAGAAGATCCGCATCCAGGTCGACGGCAAAGCGTGCAGCGCCTACGTCTGCGCCAAGTGCCTCAAGGCTCACAAGGTGGAGAAGGCCGTCTAGACCTTCCGCGTGCCCTGACCGGGCACGCTCTGTATCTCGTTCTCGCAGAGCAGCCCCCAACGGGCTGCTTTTTCGTTGCCCCTGGCGGTCAAGACAGTCCCGCGCCCCGGAGACCGCGACGTCGTGACCGGTGGCGTCCCCCGGGGCAATCGCTCAACTGGGCGGCTTCACATCCTGGTCCATCGCACGAACCAGGTTGGCCATCTCGATCGCCGAAAGGGCGGCGTCCCAACCCTTGTTCCCACTCTTCGTGCCGGCCCGCTCGACCGCCTGCTCGATGTTCTCGGTGGTGAGAACCCCGAAGATCACCGGCACGCCCGACTCGAGCTGCACCATGGCCACGCCCTTGGCCACCTCGCCCGCGACGTAGTCGAAGTGCGCCGTCGAACCGCGAATCACCGCGCCAAGGGTGATGACCGCGTCGTAGGCGCCCGAAGAAGCCAAGCGCTTGGCGATGAGCGGGATCTCCATCGAGCCGGGCACCCAGGCCACATCCACGCCGGCGTCTGCCACTCCATGCCTCGCCAGGCAATCGCGGGCGCCCGACAGAAGCTTGCTGCCTATGAATTCGTTGAACCGGCTCACGACGATGGCGAAGGTCAGCCCTTCTCCTTTGAGCACGCCCTCGAAGGTGCGTCCCTTGTCAGTCATTGCCGCCATCCTTTCCGTTGTCCATGTCATATTGCAGTCCCTGGTGATGGAGGATATGCCCCATCTTCTCCTTCTTGACCTGCAGGTAGCGCAGGTTGGCCTCGGTAGGATGCGCCTCGAGCGGCACCCGCTCGGTGATAGTAAGCCCATACCCTTCGAGGCCCACGAGTTTGCGCGGGTTGTTGGTCATGATGCGGATGCTCGTGAGACCCAGATCGCCCAAGATCTGCGCTCCGATGCCGTAGTCGCGCAGGTCGGGCGCGAACCCCAGCTCGACGTTGGCCTCGACCGTGTCGCGGCCCCGTTCCTGGAGTTCGTAGGCCCGTAGCTTGTTGAGCAAGCCTATCCCCCGGCCCTCTTGCGCCATGTAGAGGAGCACGCCCAGCCCCTCGTTCTCGATCACCTCGAGTGCCGATTCGAGTTGGTCGCCGCAGTCGCATCGCATCGAGTGGAACACATCGCCGGTCAGGCACTCCGAATGAACCCGAACCAGCACGTTCTCTTTGCCTGTTATGTCGCCCTTGACGAGGGCCACGTGCTGCTCACCATCGAGCAGGCTCTCGTAACCGTAGGCCATGAACTCGCCGAAGCGCGTGGGCATGTGCACCGCCGCCACCTGCCGCACCAGTCTCTCAGTGCGCCGCCGGTACCGGATCAGGTCGGCGACTGTGACCATCTTGAGGTTGTGCTTCTTGCAGTACGCCACGAGATCAGGCACGCGGGCCATGGTGCCGTCGTCGTTCATGATCTCGCAGATGACGCCGGCGGGGATGAGGCCCGCCAACCGCGCCAGATCGACGGCCGCCTCGGTCTGCCCGGCGCGGGTCAGCACGCCCCCCTGCTTGGCCACGAGCGGAAACACGTGCCCCGGCTGGACCAAGTCGTCGGAGTGGCCGCCCGGGTCTATCGCTACCTGGATGGTATGTGCCCGGTCGGCAGCCGAAATGCCCGTCGTGACGCCGTGACGCGCCTCTATTGAGACGGTGAAAGCCGTACCGAACCGCGACTGGTTGTGGCGCGTCATCGGATAGAGATGCAACGCATGCGCGCGCTCCTCGCTGAGAGACAGACAGATGAGGCCTCTGCCGTGAACGGCCATGAAGTTGATGGCCTGCGGAGACACGAACTGCGCGGCCATGGTGAGGTCACCCTCGTTCTCTCTGTCCTCGTCGTCGACGACCACGACCATGCGTCCGGCCCTCATCTCCTCGAGGGCCTCTTCGATCGTGGCGAATTCGCTCTCTTCTCTTGTCATACGAACCCCTGCTCTCTCAGAAATTCCTCGGTCAGACCGCCGGTGTCCCCGGCCGATGCCATCTGACCGCCGTCTTCTTGCGCCTCTCGTACCCGCAAGGCCCGCAACACGTAGCGGGCCAACACATCTGCTTCGAGATTCACCTGCGACCCAACTCTTACCGCGTTCAAGGTCGTCTCCCTGAGTGTGTGCGGGATGACGCCCACCTCAAAGCCTTGCTCGTCGACCCGCATGACCGTCAGCGAGATGCCGTCGATGGCGATCGAGCCTTTCGGCGCCACACAGGCGGCCACGGACGGGGGGAGCGAGAAGCGGAGTTCGGTCGCGACCCCTGTCGCCCGCACGGCCAGAACCTCCCCCACCGCGTCGACGTGCCCCAGCACCAGATGGCCCCCGGCTCGTCCACCGATAGCCAGAGACCGTTCCAGATTGACGGGGGTTCCGGAAGAGAAGGAGCCGATGGTCGAGCGCTCCATGGTCTCTGCCATGAAGTCCACGGTGAAGCTGTCGCGGTTGATCTCGACCACCGTGAGACACGCGCCGTTCACGGCGATTGAATCCCCGACACGCGTGCCCTCGAGAACAGTACGAGCGGCGACAGTCAGGCGCCCTCCGTCGTGCAGACGCTCCAAGCGGCGGACACCGCCGAGTTCCTCGATCAATCCGGTGAACATCAGAACGGCCCTCCTGTGTAGCCGGTGACCAGCACGTCGCCACCAATGTGCTTCACGTCGACCTCGCACAACGCGAGGGCCTTGCGCATGCCGTCCGCTCCGAGGCCCAGAAGGGGCGAGCGGTTCTCCAGACCCGAGACCACTCGGGGCGATACGAAGGCCGACACCTTGTCGACGCAACCTCCCGCCCACCACGAGCCGGCCAACCGGGGCCCGCCTTCGAGAAGCACCTCCCTCACATCGCGCGCCACGAGGTGCCTGCAGACCGCCGCCGGATCGAGGACGCCATCCGCCATCTCGACCGATGCCGTCTGTACTCCCCACGACTCCACCTCAGCCCGCCGCGCGGCCTCGACCGACGGACCACAGATGGCCAGCACAGGCCCCCGGTCGAGCGTGCCGACGAGCGAGCTCCGCCTGCTCAACCGCAGAGCAGCGTCGACCACCACTCGTAGCGGCTGCCGCTCGCAATCGACGCCTCGAGCCGTGAGCGTGGGATCGTCGGCTTCCAGCGTGCCGGCGCCGATGACCACCGCGTCGGACCACGCCCGCCACTGGTGCACGAGCGCCCGGCTGGACTCACTCGAGATCCAACGGGAATCGCCTGAGTCGGTCGCCACGCGTCCATCGAGGGTCATGGCGTACTTGTATGTCACGCACGGCAAACCAAGCGAGATGGCCTTGCGAACGCCACAGTTCTGTCGCTTAGCCCTGTGCGCCAACTCGCCCTCGGCCAACTCTACGCGCATGCCCGCCGCGCGTAGCATCTCCAGGCCCCGGCCGTTCACAGCCGGTGAGAGGTCGACCACCCCCACGACCACGCGTGCGAACCCGGCCTTGATAAGCGCATCGGTGCACGGCGGTGTGCGCCCGTAGATGCAACACGGTTCCAGGCTAACGTACATCGTGGTGCCCGAGAAGACCTCAGGAGCCGTAAGCCATCCAAGCGCCCCGGCCTCCAGGCTCTCGGTCGCCGGCGCCGAGCCCGACCGCCGTAACGCATCCTTCATGGCGGCCACCTCGGCGTGATCGCGCCCCGGGCCGACGTGATAGCCCAATCCCAAGACCCCGCCGTTGCCAACGATGACTGCTCCGACAATGGGGTTGGGACTGGTCAGCCCGCGGGCCGACTCAGCCAAGTCCATGGCCTGTGCCAGATAGCGCCTGTCAGTCTCGTTCAACAAAAAAAGCCCCTCAGCCTAGCGGCCCAGGGGTCGAGGGACCACGGGGACAACGCCCCGATACGGCCTTCTCCCTTCCAGACTCTGACTGTCGGCCCAGGAATCACACCTGGTCTGCCCCATAAGGGCTCGCGGGCTCTACCGCCGGTAGGGAATCTCACCCGACCCCGAAGACCTCGGAATACCGCACCTTGCGGTGCCGGGAGAATCTACCACACAGAGCGGGCGCCTGCCATGACCGACTGCATCTCGCGGGCCTCGGCACCCGGGTCTACGGCTCCGAAGACCGCCGATCCGGCCACGATCCAGTTGGCGCCCGACTCGACCACGCGGGCCACGTTGTCTCGTTTGACGCCACCGTCGACCTCGATCGCCGCGTTCTCAGGCAGGAGCTCGCGCAGGCGAGATACGTTCTCCAGGGCGCTCTCGATCATCTCCTGGCCACCGAAGCCGGGGTTGACGGTCATCACGAGAGCGTAGTCCAAGTACGGCACTACTTCGCGCACGAGCGCCAGATCGCTACCCGGGTTCAAGGCTACCCCCGCGCCCGCGCCCAGGCGCTTGATCGTCTCCACCGCGTGGTAGAGGCCGGTGCAGGCCTCGGCATGGACACTCAGCGCGTCGGCCCCGGCCTCCACGAAGGTGCGCAGATACTTCTCTGGATTATCGATCATGAGATGCACCGAGCAGTACCCACCCCGCGCGTGAACGTGTTTCGCGACGCACTTGATAACCGGCGGCCCGATGGTGAGATTGGGCACGAAGTGGCCGTCCATCACGTCGATGTGGATCACCGTGACCCCCGCGTCCATGACGCGGTCGATGCGGGAAGCAAGGTGGCAGAAGTCGGCCGAGAGGATCGAGGGCAACAGATGGAGCTCGCGGTAGGTAGCGGCGGGCATGGTCATGCAGCACCCTCGATGGTGTCGCATGGCTCGCCACCCGGAGCGCCGGCCGCTCGATCCGGAAGGTCCAACTGATCGCCCAGTTTGGCTCGATAGCCACGTAGGAACTCGGCCGCCGTCATGCGGCTCTTGCCGGCCGGCTGGACCGCGAGGATCTCGACAGCTCCCGCGGCGCAGCCCACGAACAGCCTCTGCCCAACCTCGCCGATTCTTCCCGGAGCGCCGGCAACATCGAGCGCGGCAGGCGGTATCGGCCTGGAGCCGATCTCGTCGAACGGCCACGTGCGCCACACCTTGAAGGTGACCTCCCCACTTGACGTCCGTGCCCCTATGTCGGGGCTGAGTGAACGCACCTGATCGTGCACCGACCGTGCGGGGCGGTCTATGTTGAGGTCGCTATCCACCACACTCAACTTCTGGGCGTACGTTGTCGCTCCTTCTTGCTCGGTCCAGGTGACCGTTCCGTCGCTCATGCCGCGTAGCACTTGGTCGAGCCCGGCGGCCCCCAGCCACGCGAGCGTGCGGGCGATGGAGCCGGCGTCATCGTACAAGTCGACCGACGTGCACTTCTGGAGCGCCACCGGGCCCGAGTCGAGGGCCTGGGTAATGCGCATGATGGTCACACCTGTCTCGGTCTTGCCGTCGGCGATCGCCCGTTGGATGGGTGCGGCCCCCCGGTACTCGGGGAGCAGTGAGGCGTGCACGTTGAGGCACTCGAGACTCTCCAAGAGCCTCGGCCGCAGGATCTGCCCGAAGGCCGCCACCACCAGAGTGTCGATTCTCTCGACACGCAACAATCCGAGCATCTCGTCGGAGTTGAGATCGTCGGTCTGCATGCAATCGAGACCCAGGCAGCGGGCCGTGAGCGCCGCCGGGGGCGTAGCCGCCCTGCGGCCGCGGCCACAGGGACGGTCGGGCTGCGAGATCACCAGGCTCGGGAGCCTTCCCACACCGACCAGGCCTTCGAGGACCCAGGCGGCGAATTCGGGGGTGCCAGCGAACGCGAATCTCACGTGTCGCCAGTCAGAGAACGCTCGCGCAGTTCTTTCAGCACTCTGCGGCGCTCTTCGGGCGTAGTGCGATCGAGGATCAGGCGGCCGTCGAGGTGGTCGATCTCATGCTGCACGATGCGCGCGAGCATGCCCGTGAGATGCACGCGAAACTGAGCCCCCTGCACGTCTTGCGCTTCGACGATGACCTCTTCGGCCCGCGTCACCGGCATCGTCGCCCCGGGCACCGACAAGCAACCTTCCGACTCGGTGCAGCACGCCTCGGATCTCTCCACTATCTCGGGGTTGACGTACACGTAGCGCTCGTCGTCGCCCTCGGGATGCCTCCATACCATCATGCGCGAGAGAACCCCTACCTGGTTGGCGGCGAGGCCCACACCCTCTTCGCGCTCCATCGTTTCGAGCATGCTCTTCGCCAGCTTCTCGAGACGAGAATCGAACACAGCCACGCGGTTGGTAGGCTGGCGCAGCACAGGGTCGCCGATCGTGCGCAGTTGCTCGACCAGCTTGTCGTTTCTGGTGTCTGCCTTGGTAGGCTTCTTAGCGGCCATTCCCGCCCTCGGTCTTTCGCATTCTTCAACTGAACGACTGGGGATCGACATCCACGAGGATCGTCACTCCCCTCTTCCGGTATGGTTCGCACAATTGTGCCATGGCCTGGCTTACAACGGACCGAGCACGCTCGCCGTCGCTCGCGGCAATGAGCATGTGCCACCTACTCCTGCCTCGCAGGATCGGCAACCGGACTGGGCCCCGAAGTTCCTTACCTGAGAAGTGACGGCTCAGGCGCTCTACGAGATACTGGGCGCTCACCTGGGCGCGCTCCGCATCGCCGGCGATCGTCACTATTCTGATCAACTCCGCGAACGGCGGGTAACCCAGACGCCGCCTGCTCGTGAGTTCCTCGCTGTAGAAGCCCTGCTCGTCCTGCTGTAACGCCATTCTAATACAGGGCACTTCGGGATTCCAGGTTTGCACCAGCACCCTGCCGGGCCTATCCGCGCGTCCGGCGCGACCAGCGACCTGGGTCAGCAACTGGAAGGTCTTCTCGGCCGCCCTGAAGTCGGGCATGTACAGCCCGGTGTCAGCATCCGCCACGACGACCAGGGTCACGTGGCCGAAATCATGCCCCTTCGCGACCATCTGGGTGCCAACGAGCACCGCCGGCCTGGCGACCGCGAATTCCTCGAGCAGCCGGTGAACGCGTGTGCCGCTCGTCAGCACGTCTGAGTCGAGACGGAACACCTTGTCGTTCGGCACGAGGGCTCGCAACTCACTGTCGAGCCGCTCTGTGCCTGGATTTCCGCGAGTGAGAGGAGTCTGCCCGCACGAAGGGCACAGGCCCGGCTGGGCGTACGCGCGGGCACAGTGATGACAGACGAGCCGGCGCTCACGGCTATGGTACGTCAGCGACAGCTCGCAGTCCGTGCACGTCATGACGTGCCCGCAGAGATCGCAGTGCACGTGCGCAGCGTATCCGCGCCGGTTCAGCAACACGATCGCCTGCTCGCCAGCCCTGATCGTGCGCGCGAGCGCGTCCTGACAGATAGGAGCGAGCAATAGGCCCCCGCCCTGACGGCGCATGTCGACTGCTTCGCACACAGGCATCCGTCCGGCGGCCCGCCGCGCCAAGCGTATGCGTTCCCCTCCCCGGCGGGCGACGCTCTCCACCGACGGTGTCGCACTGCCCTCCAACAGGAGCCCCCCCGACCAGCGCAGACGCATCTCCGCGACCGTGCGCACGTGGTACCGAGGCGCCTCTTCCTGCTTGTAGGACGAATCGTGCGCCTCGTCGACGATTATCAGCCGCAGGCCCGCGACCGGCGCGAAGACCGCCGACCGCGCTCCAACCACGACCCGCGCTTCACCTCGCGCGATGCGCCGGTACTCCCGCAGCCTCTCCCCCGCGGCCAGGCCGCTGTGAAAGACCCCGACCCGCGCGCCGAAGCGGGCTCGTACGCGAGAGATCATCTGAGGCGTGAGACCGATCTCGGGTACGAGCAAGATGGCCCCGCCGCCGTCGGCCAGCACCCGCTCAACGAGCCGCAGGTAGACTTCGGTCTTGCCCGAGCCCGTCACTCCCCATAGGAGTCTCTGGGCGAAGCCTGGTCGCCCGCAGTCCTCACTCAACTGAGCCACCGCGTCGAGCTGCTCCGGCCACAACCGCGGCCGGACTTCCGCAGAAACCGCCTCCGCACCGCCGGCGAGAGCCGAGCCTCGCGTTCCTTCAGGCGGCGCCGTCAGGGCAAGCAGACCCCGTGCCGCCAGCCCCTTGACGACTCCCGCTCCCACTTCGGCGCGCCGGCATACTTCGGCCAGCTCCAGACCTTCCTCTGGCAGCGATTCGAGCACCCGTGATTGCTTCACCGTCAGTCTCGTGGCTGTCCGGGCTTCGTTTGACAAGGTCGCCGGCGCCGCGGCCATCGGAACGACCCAGTTCAAGCGTGCGTTCGACCGCGCTCCGGTCAGACGAGCCGCCGAGGGCGGAGCCACGAGACGCAGGCACGACTCGAACGACGACAAGCAGTACCCAGCGAGTTCTCGCGCCAGCGCGAGCAGTTCAGGAGGAACGCGGTCGTCGAGCACGCCCTCCACGGCCTTCAGCGCCGGCGAAGGCACCTCGCTGCCAGGCTCCTCGCCGATGACGATGGCACGCGCGACCCGACGCCCAAACGGCACAGCTACCACCGAGCCGACCGCCACACGGGCGGACAGTTCCGGCGGAACGGCGTAGTCGAACGAGCGGTCGCCCAGATGCTGCAGTCTGAGCAGCGGTACGACCTGCACGATCCGAGTGCACCCACTGGGTGTTTCCATCGAGTCGACAGTGGCCACCGTTACCTCCAGCGACCCTGCCTCGCGTCGGTTATCCGATGCTTTCAGCGGATCCCCTGCCGGGCGGGCCAGCTAATCCAGACCGGCCTCGCTGCGCAGGGTCTCGGCCTTGTCTGTGCGCTCCCACGTGAAATCGGCGTCCTCGCGGCCGAAATGGCCGTATGCGGCGGTCTTCTGGTAGATCGGCCGCAGGAGCTTGAGGTCGCGGATGATTGCCGCGGGGCGCAGATCGAAGTGAGTCCGCACCAGTTCCTCGATGAGCGCCTTGTCGACCTGCTCGGTGCCGAAGCACTCAACCATCACGCTGACAGGGTGAGCCACACCGATGGCGTAGGCGATCTGAACCTCGCACCGCTCGGCGAGCCCGGCGGCCACGACGTTCTTGGCCACGTAGCGGGCGGCATACGCGGCGGAACGATCGACCTTCGAGGGGTCTTTGCCCGAGAAGGCCCCACCACCGTGGCGGCCCATACCGCCGTAGGTGTCGACGATGATCTTGCGCCCGGTGAGACCCGTGTCGCCCATGGGCCCTCCGATGACGAACTTGCCCGTGGGATTGACGAAGAGCTTGGTCTTCTTGAACTCGGGATCGTAGAGACCCTCCGGGAGCACCGGTTTGATGACGTGGTCGACGAGGTCGGGCCGCATCAGAGTGTCGATATCGATGCCGTCTTGATGCTGCGTCGAAACCACAACGGCCGTGATGAACTCGGGCTTGCCGTTCGCTCCGTACCTCACGGTCACCTGGCTCTTGCCATCGGGCCGCAGGTAGGGAATCACGTCACCCTTGCGCACCTCGCTCATGCGGTGCACGAGCCGGTGGGCAAGCAGGATGGGCATGGGCATCAACTCGGCGGTGTCGCTGCAGGCGTAGCCGAACATCATGCCCTGGTCGCCCGCTCCTTGGAGGTCGAGCGCGTCAGTGTCGTTCGGGTCCACCCGGGTTTCGAGAGCCAGTTGCACGCCCTGGTTGATGTCGGGTGACTGCTCATGGATGGCGGTGACCACGCCACAGGTCTCGGAGTCGAAACCGTACTTGGCCCGCGTATAGCCGATGCGCTTGATAGTGGCGCGCACGAGTGAGGGAACGTCGACGTAGGTGGAGGTGGTGATCTCGCCTGACACAACGACCAAGCCGGTCGTTATAAGGGTCTCGCACGCTACGTGACCCTGCGGATCGTCGGCGAGCACGGCATCGAGAACGGCGTCGGATATCTGATCTGCGATCTTGTCGGGATGTCCTTCGCTCACCGACTCCGACGTGAACAAGTAGCCACGGTTCTCCACGGTAACCTCCACAACTCAATGTCACTACGCCGGATGCCCCGGCGGATACAGGCTAGCTCGGGCAGTGTATCAGACGCCCCGATTGTCGAAAATCCGCCGAGACCCTCCCTGATACGGAGGAATGGTCCTGGGCTCCACCAGCCGAACCCGCGGCCGGATGCCGAGTTCCTGCCGCAACCTCTCCTCGACGTGATGCTGGAAGGACTGCAGCCTTCGCACCGCGTCGGAGAAAAACAACGGCGTCACCTCCATCTGGATCTCGATCTGGTCGAGGGAGCCTTCGCGGTAGAGGACGATCTGGTAGCGCGGCTCCACCTGCTCGATATCCTTCAGCACCGCTTCTATCGACGAGGGGTAGATGTTGACCCCTCTGATGACGAACATATCGTCGGTGCGCGCATACACCTTGCTGTGCCGCGCGAACACCCGTCCGCAGGCGCACGGCCGGTAGCTGATGCTCGCAAGATCGCCGCTGCGATAGCGGATGACGGGCACCGCTTCCTTGGCAAGCGACGTGAAGACCAACTCGCCCTCTTTGCCCTCTGGCACCGGCGCGCCGGTAGACGGGTCGACCACCTCGACCAAGAAGTGGTCCTCGCTTACGTGCAGACCATCCTTGTTCCAGCATTCGTACGAGATGCCCGGGCCGATCACCTCAGAGATGCCGTAGATGTCTGAGGCCGACATGCCGGTACGCTTCTCGATCTCGGCCCGCGTCTGGTTGGTCCATGGCTCGGAGCCCAAGAGCCCGACCCGCAGTTTCAGCGCCTCGAGGTCGTATCCCGCCTCGAGGGCAACGTCGGTGAGGTGCATGACGTACGACGGCGTTCCTACGAGCACCGTAGTCTGAAAGTCGCGCATGATCTGCAGTTGGCGGTGAGTATTTCCTACCGAGGCGGGGATCACCGTAACGCCGACCCGCTCGAGACCCGAATGCATGCCGAAGGCTCCGGTGGTCAACCCGTACTCGAAGGCGATCTGCGCGACGTCGTGGGAGCGCGCCCCTCCCGCCGCCGCCACGCGGGCGCACAACTCCGACCACGTGCTGAGGTCACCCCGGCTGTAGCCCACGACCGTGGGGTTCGACATGCTCCCCGACGAAGAGTGGACGCGGATGACCTTTTCGAGAGGGAGCGCGAAGAGCCCATAGGGATACGCGGCCTTGAAGTCGGCCTTGACGGTGAACGGCAGCTTGTGGATGTCGTCCAACGAACGGATGTCCCCGGGCTTGAGCTTCATGGCCGCCCAACGCTCTCGGTGGAAAGGCACGTTGTCGTAGACCCAGCGCAAGGTCATCTGCAGGCGCTTGAACTGCAGTTCCCGCAGTTCGTCCCTGCTCATGCTCTCGTATTCAGGGTTCCAGATCTCATTCATGAGTTCTCCATCCCGCGGGTCCGCCCGCTGCCGCGGCGGCCGAAGTAGATCGCGCGTACCTCCGGGTTCTCCAACAATGCCTGCGAGCTGTCTGCGAGCACGATGCTCCCACGCTCCATGACCAGACCCCGGTGGGCAAGGCTGAGTGCGATGCGCGCATCCTGCTCGACGAGGAGCAGAGCGAGGCCTTCTTCATTGAGCCGCCTCAGGCTGGTGAAGATATCGCGCACGACGATGGGCGCGAGGCCCATCGACGGCTCGTCCAGCAGCAGGAGGCGGGGCTCGGCCATCAAGGCCCGAGCCACCGCCAACATCTGCTGCTCTCCTCCAGAGAGAGTGCCCGCCTGCTGCCCCATACGCTCTTCGAGCCTGGGAAACAGCTTGAAGACCCGCTCGAGGCGTGCCGACAGAGGACCTCCCTGGCGCCGGCGCGAGTACGCGCCGAGCTGGAGGTTCTCCTCGACACTCAGTGGACCGAACAACTGACGGCCCTCAGGGACCTGCACCAACCTACGGCGGACGATGTCTTCGACCCCCAGCCCGTCGATGCGGTCACCCTGAAAGACGATCGAGCCTCCGGCGAGGCGCACCACACCCGAGATTGCCTTCAGCAGCGTGCTCTTGCCCGCGCCGTTGGCTCCGATGATGGTGATTATCTCGCCTTCAGCCACGCGCAGGTCGATGCCGTGTAAGACCTCGACCCGCCCATAGCCGGCTCGTATTCCCGTCAGCTCGAGCACGTGCTACTCCGCCAACACCCAGGTGCCGCCCTGGATCTTCACCATGATCATGTCGGCGGCGGTGATGCCGTCGTGGTTGGTCGGCGAGTAGTTGTACACGCCGTCAGGACCGACGAATCCCTGAGTCGCGTTGAGCGCCGCCTGGATAGCGGCCGCCTCAGTGCTGCCGGCGCGGTTGATGGCGTCGACCAGCAGGCTGATGGCCTCCCAGGCGTAGCCCGCAAAGGTATTCGGGGACTCGTTGTAGGTCGACTTGAAGAGTTCGACGAACTCGTCGGTGACGGCCTTCTGCTTGGCATCGGTGATCGAAGCGGGAACGAGCAGACGCCCGGCCGGGAACACGACACCCTCAGCGGCGTCGCCGGCAAGCTCGACGAACTTCATATTGGCGATGCCGTGGCTGCCGACATAGGGAATCTCCATGCCGAGCTGCTTCATGTTCTTTGCCGCGAGGGCCGGTCCCGGGTTGGTGCCCCAGACTATGAGGACCTCGGGATTCGCGCCCCTGATCTTGGTGAGCTGTGCGGTCAGATCGGCCTCGTCGGTCTTATACGACTCCTTGGCCACGATCTCGAGGCCGAGAGTGGGAGCCGTCTTCTCGATCTCAGCCGCGCCCGACGAGCCGAACGCGTTCTCGTCGTGGAGCACGGCGACCTTCTTGACACCAAGCGTCTCGGCCACGTAGGTCAGAGCCCTGGCGGCCGCCATGGCATCCTTATGTGGGGTGCGCCAGATCCACTCCATCGGCGCGGCATCGGTGATCGCGTTGGCGGCCGCCATGGCGATCTGCGGTATCTGCCTGGTGGCTGTGATCTCCTTCACGGCCAGAGTCGAAGCCGAACCGGTCGCCGCGATCAGGGCGACTGCCTTCTCCTGGTCGAGGAGGCGGTTCACGGCGGTGACGGCTTCTTTAGCGTCGCTCTTGTCGTCTTCGATGACCAGGTCGAGCGGCCTTCCGAGTATGCCACCCTTGCTGTTGATGGAGGTCTCCATCATCTCGAGCACCTTGCGTTCCTGCTCGCCGAGGGCCGAGTTCGGGCCCGTGGCCGACACGATCGCGCCGATGACCACCGGGTCGCCGGTGGGAGCCGGCGCGCCGGTCGTGGGCGTTCCGCCTGTCGTGTCACTGCCGCCCGCCGACGTGGTAGTGGTGTCGTCGCCGCCGCAACCGACCGTCAGGCCCGCCGCGAGGGCTATCAATAGAAGGATCATCACCACAATGGATACTTTCCGCAGGTTCATTCAGCCAACTCCTCTCCCAGATATGCCTTGATGACTTCCTCGTTGTCCTGGATCATCAGCGGGGGCCCTTCAGCGATCTTCCTGCCATAGTCCAGAACCACGACTTCGTCGGATATGTCCATGACGAAGGCCATGTCGTGCTCCACAAGGAGCACCGTGACGCCTTCGTCCCTAATCTTCCTCACTGTGTCGGCCAGCCGGTCGGTCTCCTCCTCGTTGAGGCCGGCAGCCGGCTCGTCGAGCAACAGCAGGCGGGGTTCCGAAGCGAGAGCGCGTGCTATCTCGAGCAGGTGCCGCTCGCCCATGGGCAGATTGCCGGCCTGTTCCGACGCCTTCCCGTCGAGCCCCACCCTGCGCAGAGCCTCGTGAGCGGCCTTGTAGGTGTCGCGTTCCTCGCGCCGGTGCTTGGGCAGGGTAAGAACGGCCGCCAGAATCCCCGCCTTCGTGCGCGCGTAGCGCCCGACCGCCACGTTGTCGACGAGGCTCATGTCTTCGAACACCAGACTGTGCTGGAAAGTCCTGCCCAGGCCCATACGACAGATCCGGTGCGGGGCCCGCCCTGTGACGTCGGCGCCCGAGAACAGCACCGAGCCTTGCGTCGGCCTATACGAACCCGAGGCCAGGTTGAAGAGCGTGGTCTTGCCTGCTCCGTTCGGACCGATGAGCGCCTTTATCTGCCCCTGGTGGACCGTGAAACTCACGTCACGGAGCGCGTCGAGTCCTCCGAACGACTTTGTAACGTTTTCGATCTTGAGAATCGGCATGGCGGCCCGCTAGTCCCCGACTTCCGGAGTATCGGCCGGCTTGTCGCCCCGCCCCTGCAGCAAACCCTTGCCCCAGCGCCATAGACTGCGCTCGCCGCTCCGCCAGAACACCATGATGCCCACCAGCAGCACGCCGAAGACGAGATTGGTCAAGTCGTCGTTGACACGCTTGAGCAACTCCGGGAGCACGGTGATGACGATGGTCCCCCACAGGGCTCCCCAAAGAGTCCCCAACCCGCCGATGATCACGCCGGTGATGAGGATTATCGAGAAGGTGATGTTGTAGCTCTCGGGGCTGATGAAGTGCACGAAATACGCGTCGAAACTGCCGGCGATGCTCGCGAACACCGCCGCGATCATGAACACCTGCACTTTGCGGTACGACGTGTCGACCCCCAGCGACTGCGCGGCTGGCTCCGACCGGTGGAGCGCCCTGAGCGATCGTCCCACACGCGACTGCGTAAGGTTGAGAAGCACTCTGAACATGATAAGAGCCACACCCCAGACGACAGATGGTAGGCCCTCGGACCGCTCAAGTCGAGTCCGCCGATGGCGAGGCCCGGAATGCCGCTGATTCCGTCGGTGCCGTTTGTCAGGCTCTTCAATTGCACCAGGAGGATGTAGACGATCTCGTTCACCCCGAGCGTCGCCATAGCCAGGTAGTACCCCTTCAGCCGTAGGGCGGGGCATGCCGACGAGGCCGGCGATGGTCGCCGACACGACGGCCGCGATCACCATGGCGGCCGCCACGGGTCCATCCCCAGCCGCGTGGTCGAGGATCGCCGACCCGTACGACCCGATACCCACGAAGGCGGCCTGGCCAAGCGAGATCTGACCGGCCTGCCCGACCAGCAAGCTGAGACCCATGGCCATCATGAAGCGGGTGCCCATGAACGCGAGGATCGACAGGTAGTACCTGTCGCCCATATACGCGGGGATACTCATCGCGACAACGGCGAGCGCAAAGAACCCCGCGTGACGGCGGAGGAAGGCGGCGATCGGGTTCTGAAGCCGGTTCGTCACTGCCTCGTGACCACCTTGGCCCCCAGCAGCCCCGCCGGACGGAGGAACAAGACCAGAAGGAGGATGACGAACGCGATGGCGTCCTTGTATCCCGCCGACACGACTCCCACCCCAAGCGCCTCGACGATGCCGAGCGCGAATCCTCCGATGACGGCGCCCAAGGGACTTCCCAATCCGCCCAGTGTCGCGGCGGCAAATCCTTTGAGCCCGAGAAGTGATCCCGGAATGGTAGCCCATGAAGCTGATCGGGGTGATCATCACGCCTGCGGCGGCCGAGATAGCTCCCGTGAGGGCGAAGCTGAACACCACCACCCGCCCGTACGCAGATGCCCTGCAGCCTCGCCGCGACGGGATTGATCGAGCAGGCCCGCACGGCCTTCCCGAAGGAGCGTCTTGCGGTAGAAGATCTGCAGCCCAACCACGATCACGAGCGTAGAGGCCCAGCACCCACAGAGTCTGCGGCAGGAGCGTGGCCCCTCCGACCCGTATCGGAGTGTCACCAGAGAAAGGCGCCAGACCCACCGCATCGCGGCCCCAGATGAGCATGGCTCCCGTCTCGAACACGAACGAGGCGCCGACAGTCGCGATTATCTGAGCAAGCACCCCTTTGCGCAGCAACGGCCTGATCGCCACCCGCTCGAACCCGACGGTGAGCACCGTGACGATGACGCACGGCAGCAACAAAACAAGCCCACAAGGGCAAGCCCGCTCCGTAGAGCCAGACGGCCGCCGACGCCGCCCAGCATAACCAACTGTCCCTGCGAGAAGTTGATGATCTGGGTCGCGTTGAAGACGAGCGTGAAGCCGAGCGCCGTGAGCGCGTACACCGCGCCGCTGGTCAGCCCACTGAAGATGTACTGCAGAAATTGGTCGAAGGTCACGACTGCTCTACCAGGCCGGCCGTCGGCTAGTCGAGGTCGCCGGGCTTCAGAACCCGAAAACCGTTTTCTATCAGCAGCGCCTCGAGCTTCTCAAGTTGCTCCGTCTTCAGAATCGAGAGAGTCACCGCGCCCCAGATAGAAGTACTCGATGTCGAGCCCCGAATCGGAGACGGTCCGCGCGATACTGGCCAGGGTTCCGGGCACGTTAGGAAGAAACGCCCCTACGACCATGTGCTCGGCCACGGTGTAGCCGCCGGCTCTCAACACCCCCTTGGCGCGATCGACGTCGTCGACGATAATTCTCATAACGCCGTAGTCCGCCGTATCGGCTATCGTGAAATTGAGCACGTTCACTCCGCCGTCGGCGATGGTGCCCAGCGCCTCCGCCAGATGACCGGGCTTGTTCTCAACAAACACAGAGAGTTGAGTGATGCTCATTCAGCCCCCGAAAGCGTCGCTACCTGTCCTTGTGTGCCCACCCGCCGCACCAGGGCGAAGAGTAGAAACGATATTCTAGTACAGAACCATGCACGAACGCGACAACATATGGCTCGAGCAGGAGAAATGCCGCCGGGTCGCCCTCGGCCTCGACCGCCCGACGCTATCCATTAGGCGTGGCCGAGTGTACTCGCCTTTCACCGCAGAGTTCTTCCCGGCCGATGTCGTACTGTGCGGCCGGCTGATAGCCGGAGTGGGCGACTATCCGGGGCCCGCCCAGCAGACCATCGATGCGCGAGGAGCGTACCTTCTCCCCGGATTCATCGACTCCCACGTGCATCCCGAGACTTCGTTGCTCTCGCCTCCGCGCTTCGCCGAGGCTCTCGCCGTGCATGGCATCACCACGGCGATCTCCGAACCGCACGAGATAGTCAATGTGCTCGGCCGCGCCGGCATGGATTTCTATCTGGAGGCACACGCGGAGCTGCCGCTCGACCTGCGCCTGACGATCCCGACCACAGTGCCCGCCTCTTCTTTCGAGCGCGCGAGCGGATTCCTCACCGAGACCGACGTCTCCGAACTCCTCGCGCGCGACGAGATCAACGGTCTGGGTGAGGCCATGAACTACATGGGCCTCATAGCAGGCGACCCGTCACCCGTGCTTCTTCAGGCCGGACCGGGCCGCATCATCGACGGGCACGCACCCGACGTGTCGGGCCGGGAACTCAGCCGCCTATCTCATCGCCGGGGCGATGACAGACCACGAGACCAGCGATCCGGAGTTGCTCCTCGAGCGACGCCGCCTGGGCCTGTGGACCCTCATCCGCGAAGGGTCCGCCGCGCGCGACCTCGCGCGTGCCATGCCCTTTCTCGTCGAACACGGCACCGAGCGCACCGCGCTCTGCACCGACGACCGCAACGCCGCCGCCCTCGCGGAGCACCACCACCTCGACGGTGTCATCGCCGCGCTGGTGAGAGCGGGGGTCTCGCTCACTGACGCCCTGCGCGCGGCCACCATCAACCCCGCCACTCTGTACCGCCTCTACGACCGGGGCAATCTCGGCCCCGGCAAGCGAGCCGATCTGCTCGTCGTGGACGACCCCTCGTTTCCGCATCCCAGGATCGTGATCCAGAATGGCCGCGTCGTCGCCGAGAACGGCTCCCTCTCTGTACCGCTTCCGCCGACTCCGGCGCTTGTATCGCCATCCATCCGCCTAGCCGTCTCGAATGCCGACGAACTCGCTCCACCGGCGTCCGACGGTCTCCACAGGGCCCGCGCCATTCACATCGTGCCCCGCACCATCGTGAGCGACGAGCGCATCGTCGAAGTGGTGGCACGGAAGGGCCGGGTATGCGCCGATGCTGACAAGGACATCGCCCTGGTCGCGCTGCTCGAGCGGGGCACACCGCGTGACGGCGCCCGCAGCGTGGGCCTTGGCCTCGTCAGCGGGCTCGGATTGAGGCGAGGCGCCATCGCCACCACTATCGCCCACGACGCCCACCATCTGCTCGTCACCGGCGTGCGACCCGACGAGATGTTACTGGCCGCGCAGGCGGTCGCGGCCGCGGGCGGCGGGCTCGCCGTTGTCGACCGCGGAGACGTGCAGACACTGCCGCTCCCCCTGGCGGGGCTGATGACGGATCTTCCGGTGGACGTTGTCGGCACCAAGCTGCGCGCGCTCGAAGCCGCGGTGGCGGATCTCGGCGCCGATTTCGAAGAGCCCTTCATGGTGTTGAGTTTCATCACCCTGAGCGTCATACCCCGGTTGCGTCTGACGCTGGATGGCGTGCTCGACGTTCAAGCCCAGCACTTGGTGCCGGTGATCGTAGACTGAGCGCGACCGGTCCCCGCTGTTTGAGCGGCCCCTAGGACGCTAGGCCCCCTCGGCGCGCAGCGCTCCCTCGGTGTACTTCAGCTGCGAATCCCAGAGTATCCACTCGGTGAAGCCCTGCTCCTCCGCGGCCTTGATCTGAGCCTTGACCCTTTCGACCCCGTACTCCACACCCTTCAGAGAGAAGTCCTGGAGCCAGGGCCTGCCCATGGCGCCGGTACCGGCCAAGCGATCGTTGGTCTGCTTCATGGCGGCCGTGATGAGTTCGTACGGACTGGAGTTGGGATTGTCGAGGTTGTACGAACCCGTGTCGTAGTGCGACGGATACACCATCGGGCACATGATATCGACGTTCTGGGCTACCTTGTCGTACTTCTGCCCTATCTTCTCGACGTCGGGCGTGTCTTGGATGACGATGCCGAACACGTCGGCCGACACCCACACTCCCAGTTTCTCGAGGCGATCGTGGGCATAGGCGAGGAATCCCGCGATAGCGTCGACCTTGCTGCAGTACTCGCCCGGATAGACCGCCTGCGATATGGGCCCGTCGGTGGGGAAGCGCACGTAGTCGAACTGGATCTCTCGAAAACCATGGCTCACCGCGTCTTCGGCCACCTGAACCAAGTACTCCCACACTTCGTGGTTGTAGGGATTGGTGTAGTGGAGACCCTTGTAATCGGCCCACAGGCCGCCCTTGCTGCTCTGTATGGCAAGCTCCGGCCGTTTCTTCGCAAGCGTGCTGTCTTTGAAACACACCACCCGAGCGATGGGGACGATGTTGTGTTCCGACAGGGTAGCGACAAACTCGTCGATGTCGCTGATACGAACGTCGACCAGCTTCTCCTCGGTAGCCATACGTACGTCGGCCTTGTAAGTGATCAGGCCGAGGTCCTCCTTGACGTCGACGACGAACCCGTTGATCTCGGTGTTGTCGGCCAGCGCGAGCAGCCTCGACATGTGATCGGCGCTGCCGGCGCCATAACTCGAGACGTACACGCCCTTGACGGGAACGTAGGAGAGGTCGCGGAGCGCGACCATGTCCATGAGCGGCTCGACCTGGAACCCGGTTTCGGCCGACAGGTCTACCGTCGTAAGAGCTGTGGTCTCCGCTGCTCCCCACGGGAAGCCCTTTCCCCCCATGATCATGCTGCCGGCCGACCAAAGCAGGATGAACCCGACGGCGAACGCGGCGGCGCCCATAAGGGTTATGAGGGCCATTCGCACCCTCACACCCCGACGGCGACGGGCGGATCGGGAGCGGTGAGAAGTCCTTGAAGTGTAGACCTGGCCCATGGTGCGGATAGTGTAACAGAGGCGTCTGGTACACTACCGACCATGCGGCGAGACAAAGTAATGCGCTTCGTGACCGTGGCCTTCGTGTTCGGGGCCTTCATCGGCCTCGTTTGCGGTCTCGCCTTCGGCGGCTCGTCTGATCCGGGCACCGCCCGCGCGGCTACGCAAGACACGTCGACCACAACCTCCGAGGCCCCTTCCGACGATACTTCGGCGCCCGGAGAGCCAATGACAGCCGAGCGAGCTCAAGCCATCGGCGCCAACGAACTCGGCCAAGTCCTCGTGGTCATGTATCACCTGATCGATGCTGAAGAAGGCGAGTGGACCCGCACGCCGCAGAACTTCCGCAACGACATCGCCTTGCTCAAGGCCGAAGGCTACTATCCCATCAACGTGCGTGACCTCGCCTCGGGCAACATCGACATCCCAGCCGGGAAATCCCCCGTGGTCATCACCTTCGACGATTCGAGCCCCGGCCAGTACCGCATTCTCGACGACGGCAGCATCGACCCCGACAGCGCGGTCGGCGTCTTGCAGTCGGCGGTGGAAGATGGCGGTTGGGCTTCCCGGGCAACGTTCTTCCCCTTGCTCGACGTCGTCCCGAAGGAGCGCGAGATCTTCGGCCAGCAGGACAAGAGACAGGAGAAGCTCGTGAACCTGGTCCGCTGGGGCTACGAGATCGGCAGCCACACGATCAGCCACCTCGACCTCAAGAAGGCCTCCACGGACGACGCCGTGTGGCAGCTTGCGGAGTCGCAGGAGACTCTGGAGGACCTGATCGGCGGTGGCTACCAGGTGACCTCCCTGTCGGTGCCGTTCGGCTCGTTCCCTTCGTCCGACAGCACGATCACGAGTGGTGAATACGAGGGCGTAAGGTACGCGTACACCGCCGCCGTCTCGATCAACGGCGTTCCGTGCGCGTCGCCCTTCTCCACGGAATTCAACGAGCTACGCATACCCCGGGTGCGGGGCAGTAATCCCTACTTGATTGACGCCGTCCAGCTTCTCAAGACCAATCCAGGGCTACGGTATATCTCCGACGGTGACCCCACGACGGTCTCTGCGCCCAAGCAAGTGGACTCGAAACTGGGCGATATCCTCGAAGACCTCGGACGGCCCGTAGTTCGCTACTAGCCCCCAATCGCCCGTGCTAGATCCGGCTGCCCGCCCGATCGCGAGGCGCGGTCGCCCCGTCTACTCGTCTGGCAAAGGCCCCAAGACCAGCCCGCCATCGAGCGACTGCACGACCGACGCGCCCCCGCAGAGACCGCACACGATGCGCGCCCCATCTTCGAGACCGGCTTCGAGATGCAGGTTCACGTTGCAGTGAGGGCAGTGCACATCGAAGCCAAGTTCTTGCCCCTGAAGAGCCACCTTCTCGCCGACCAGTTCCCACAGTGGGTCGTACTTCTTGTTGCCCACAGCACCTCCCAGATGAAGTAGGGCTGAAACCAACGGCGCCGAGTACCCACGGCAGGATTCGAACCTGCGACACCTGGCTCCGGAGGCCAGTGCTCTATCCCCTGAGCTACGTGGGCAAGAAACGACGGGCCATTATACCCGTTCGAGACGCGCATGGCCCTTCTCCGGGTAGGGCACCACCAGGGTGTCGAAATCCCGTGGCAATATTGCGTTCGCGAAGACGGCTCGAGCCTCGTCGCGTAGCTCCCGCCACGAGTGTCGCGAACTGATGTGCGTGAGCACCAGCACATCCGCTCCCGCGGCTCGTGCCACTTCGGCCGCCTCATGAGCCGTCGAGTGACCCGTCTCTATGGCCCGTTCGAACTCCGACACGCCGAACGTCGAGTCATGCACAAGCACCGTCGCTCGGGAGGCCAGCTCGATGATGGCCGAGGTGGGGCGCGTGTCGCCTGTGACCACTACCTTACGGCCCTCACGTGAGCCCTCCATGACCTCAGCGGGCAGCACTTCTCGGCCTTCGGCATTCTGAACGGCTTCGCCGTGCTGCAAACGGCCGAAGTCGGGGCCCGGTCTGATGCCGAGTTCGACAGCGCGCTCCGGGTGAAAGACCCCCGGCCGCGTCTTCTCTTCGAGGCACCAGGCCAACCCCGGAAGACCATGATCGGTGACCGCTGTCTTTAGCCGGTAGTCTTCGGTCTCGATGACGGTGCACTCACCGACTTCTTCGACGAGAAACGGAAAGCGGGGTCTGCCGATCAGCCTCTCCGCGTCGCGCATGAGCTCATAGAGGCCGCTCGGGCCGAAGAGCACGAGCGGCTCCTCCCTGCCGAGCAGACTGTACGTCTTCAACAGACCGGGCAGTCCGAGATAATGATCGCCGTGGAGATGGGTAAGCAGCACCATCTCGATGCGGGCGAGGCCCACAGAGCGCATGAGTTGGCGCTGAGTGCCCTCACCGCAGTCTACGAGGATGCGTTCCCCGCCGCGGATGATCAGGGTGGCAGGTGACCCACGGTCGACCGTGGGGGTCGCTCCGGCGGTGCCTAGGAAGACGAGCTGCAAGTCCATAATAGACTCTAGCTACGCCTGGGGATCGTCGGCCTCGGCGGGCGACGTCGCGATGAGCCTCATAGCGTCGCCGCCGCCGAGCTCGTCATGGAAGAACGTCGGATTGCAGCACCCGGAGCCCACAGTTGACGCATCGTACCCGTGCTCGATTCTGACGTGGCACTGAGGCCGAGGCGGACGGATCATGCGGACGGCCCCGTATGGATCGGCCGCCCTGACCCGACGGCGCCGCCCCCCACGGCGGGCAAGCCGCCCCTTGTTGGCCGCCGCGCCGGGATTCGATTCGGAACTCGACGCCTCGCATCCCGGCACCTGGCAGAACACCGCCATGTCGAACTCGGCGGCGAACACCTTCCACAGACAACCGAAATACATGGTCTCGCCATCTTCGTAGGCGTAGACGTTCTCACAGTTCGATTTCAGGCAGTGCCACGGGTAGACGACCCGCTCGCAGATGACGTTGCACTCACGGCATTCGAGGCGCATGCGGTGCCGTCGGCTGCGCCATGTGGCTCTACGGCCGGTCTGATCGTCTACGGTGCTCATGTTGCGAGTATACCTTCGACGGCTCACTCCGTACCCTCACGGCGCGTGCCCGGCATCAAGCGCACGCGCCACAGCGAGCAGTCGGTAGCCCAGCGAAGAACCGGCAGCGAGAACTCCACGCAGCCCGTCAGGCCGCCGTCGAGGGAACCAGTGACGAACACCGCTCCGTGCACTGTCGTGCCGTCGAGCAAGACCATGCCGCCGTCGGCGACGATCACCCCGAAGACATCGCCAAGGTCGCGCGCGTCGAGCAGTACGTCTCCTGTCGCGAGAACAAGCAACGGCGACTCGGGCGACTGCCCCCGCGCGGCCGAGGCGCTCGCCGCCGACATCGACTCCGAGAGCGACAACCGCCGGCCACCGGCCCCGGTCAACAGGAGCGTCCCCTCGCCGAAGGCGACAGGGGCCGCGGCTACCTCCTGTCGACCCATTTCTCCCAGGCCTGCATCGATCAGCGCCGTCCAACCCGCATCCAGTCGCCACTTTCCAGACCGCCACGTCACAGCGCAGCCCTCGCCGAGCAGGGAATCGTCGGGAAACGTGCCCACAAAGGCCATCGCCGTAGACGCCGCGCCGGACGTGCCGGCCACGGTGGCATCGACCCGCAACCAAGGCGTCACACGCCCTGGCGCGGTCGCCACCGAGGCCGCTACTATGGCGGCCCGTGGCAAGTCGAGACCGTCGCGACCCCGCTCCAGCCACGCGGAGACAACTGTCTTCGAGGTTGAGGGCTCCTGCCTGACCATCGCTTGTCTAACCCAATCCGATTCCTCGAGTCCGCTGACCGCCCCTTCAACGCCCGCACCATCTCCGTCGATGCGCCGCCACTCATATGGCTGCCAGTCGCGGCACGCCGCGCCGACCATCGCGGCCAACGCGTCGTCCTTCTCCCCCATGCGCGTCCGCCCGAGGGTCTCGTCGGATATCGCCCGCTCCGCACACACCGTCACGGTTACCATGACCTGGATGAGAAGCGCCATCGCCAGGCTCATGAGAAGCACGAGGAGGAGAATGGAGCCTCGCTCAGCGACCTCGCACCTCAGAAGAGGCCGCCGAGTCATCGCCCCACCCGCGCGTTCGAGCAGACCTCGACCTCGCCTGAGACTCCGGCGATATGGCCCGTCAATTCGAGCACCACAGCGCTCACCGAGTCGAGGTCGTCCCGGCTCAGGGGCTGGTCGAGGCGGCGCGAACCGGCGTAATACGTGAGTTCGCTCCCGGCAAGCACGTTCGCGAGCATGGTCTTGCTGTCGACGTAGTACGAATGTGTGAAGGCGACCGGCCTCTGCTGCGGACACATTCCCCAGCGGCGCATGAGACTGCCTTTCGCGATCTCCCACTCCACCAACCGAGCCCGCTCTCCCTTCTCGCCTCGGGCAACGAGCACGATCTGGCTCGGAGAGGCCTCCAGGATCGCCGTCGCTGCGACGAAGGGGCATTCCGCGGCATTCGCCAGCCGAACGTCACGCTCGAACCTAGCTACCGCTACCCGCGATTGCGCGAACCAGATGGTCCGCTCGACCTCGCCATCGCCCGTCCTCTCCCATGACGACCAAACCGGGGCCAGCGCCAGAGCCAGACACGCCGCTAGACTGACGCCAACGAGCAACTCGATAACGGTGAACGCGAGGCTCGAAGTCGCCGGCGCTCTTCTAGAAGTACATGTCCAGAGCACGCCGGCCCTCCATTCTCACCGATTGCCGCCGGCCGGCGAGATCCACAAGAAACTCTCCTTCCGGCGGAAACGACACGAGCATCGGCACTCCCGGCGCAGCACACCGGAGCCGCCCCGCCGGGTCGGACGTGGCAAGCAGAGGATTGGCGAGGCACAAGGGGTGGATGACCATGGAAAGGTCCCCAGTTCCGTCAGCCGCGTCGGAGGTCACGGCGGCGAAGACCGGGTCTGCCAACCCCGCTGGTGGCGGCACCAGGGACCGCCACGGCGGGCCCCATGCGCCTCCATCGAGGCGGACACGGGCAACCACTTCAGCACCCTCCGGCACGCCCAGGAAGCCCACCTTGGCCAGTACCAGACCGTTCTCCCCGGGGTCGAACTCGGCAATGAACCAACCGTCGGCCCACAGCCCAACGATGGGATCGCCCGCTGCCTCACTAACGATGTCCAATTCCAGTCTCTGACCCGCCAGCCACCGGCCGGACGCGACCCGCGGCCCCCACGACCAGGCCGCGCCGACCGTGGCGTCGCCGGCCGGCGCCGGAGCGGAGAACACGGCTCTCGCCGCCTGCGCCCGCTCTCTCGCGGTCTGCATGCCGGCCGAAAGCGGCCCCAGAAGCAACGAAACAAGAACGAGGGCGACGAGCGCTTCGATGAGGATCGATCCGCGGGCGGTCTCGCCTCGGCTCCGTGCAGAACCCATGCTCATGGTAGGATCGCCCCGAGGCTTCGAGCCGTGAGCCCACTCTCCGGCCGCACCACGACCCGGTACGCCGCGTCGCCTTCACCGAAGAATAGTGAGCCTCCGCTGTCGGGCGAGGCGAGCACTCCGCCGAACTTCACTATCCATCCGGACACGGCACGCCAGCGAGCAACGTTGCCGCTCAGGGGCACGCCTGGAATCGCCGCGTTGAGAACGCCTCCACATAGTCCGGAGTCATGGCGCACGGCCAGCTCGTGGCCGTCGCACTCGAGCTCGGTGCGGCCACCGTGCCAGAGAAGGCCAGTCTGAGCCCACGCCGCCGCCGCCTGCCAGCTCTGCGCCGCCGCCCTGGCCTCGCGCGATCGAAGTGCCTGCGCTCCCCCGATCACCCCCACGCCGGCGCAGACTCCGACAACCGCAATAACGACGACAAGTTCAATCAGGCTGAACCCGCCGGGTCGTCGAAGTATGTCGAGGAGCTTACCCATAGCCCCCAGGCTACGCGGCGCTCCCCCTCGCGAAGAACCAACTTTGGTAGTAGCTTGGCGAACACGCCGGCGGGCGGTAGTCCGCGTGTGCCCTACCAGCCCAGATCGGCACTCCCGTCGATGACCTTCACTTTGACGTACCCGGTCTGCGTCAGATCGGTGCCGTCAACCTGGATGCCGAACCAGTTGCCGCTCTCGCTCATGCTCGCGACATCCATGACGTCGTCCGCTTCCCCGTAGAACAGCACCTCGTTCGCTCCAGCGTCAGCATCGAAACCGTCGGAGATCGCGGGAGGATCGGTAGTCACGATATCTCCCGACGCTTCGATGAATGTGATGCTCGTTTCGATGCCGTTCAACATGTCTACCGTTATCTCGTCGTAGGCGCCGGTATCGCACAGGGCGGTCTGGACGACCGTCAATGCGTTACGCACCAGAGAGAACGCCGCACTGTCCTGCGCCTGCGCCCTTTGGCCCAGGTAGGTGGGGATAGCGATGGCGGCAAGGACCGCGATGATAATGATCACGACCAGCAGTTCGATGAGAGTGAAGCCCGAATCACGGGACGCTCCTCTCATCATGCCTCTTCTTATCTTCCTCATCTTAAGCACCTCGTATTTGATGCCTTTTTCTCGGTCAAGACGTTCCCGTGGCGTTCACGCCGAGCGACGTGGCTTGATCGAGTACCTGTTGCGCCTCCTCCGCGCGTCCCTGGCCCTCTAGCATCGAAGCAAGGAGACGATACGAGTAGGCGTAGCTTGGTTCTATGCTGATCGCCTGCCGCAGATTCGTCTCGGCCGACCCAAGGTCTCCAGTCGCGCCCTGCGCCTGTGCCAGGAAACAGAGGTTCTTCGCGCTCGGGGAGATCGTCACGGCTTCACCCAGAACACGCAGGGCATCGCGCGGGCGTGACTGGTGGTTCAGGTAGTTGAATCCCAACTCGATCCTTACCTGGGCGTCATCCGGATCCAGCTCCACGAGACGCTCTTGAACTGCCAATGCCTCGTCGTAGCGGTTCAACATCACGAAGCAGACGGCGGCTCCGCTCAGCGCTTTGACGTTGTCAGGATCGCTCGCAAGAATCTTGGAGTAGAGGGCGAGGGCGCCCTCCAGATCTCCATCGCGCTCGAGTTGCATCGCTTCGCTCACTACACTCGAGCATCCCACGGACACGAGAAGGCACGTAGCCAGCAGAAGACCAAGCAACGGACCGCGCAGACGACCGAATCGTCTGTCGCGGCACCATTCCACTACTCTGTCCCTGCTTCGAAACACACCGCCCCCTCGATCCTTCGGGATTTGAAAAAGGGGGCAGTGGCCGCTCGGGCCGCTGCCCCCTGTTCTCATGGGCTGGGATTCAGCCCGCTGTCACAAGACGATCAGCTCAGGATCGCGGTCTACCAGTCGGCGTCTTCGCCGTCGATGTAGAAGGTGTTGCCACCGTCGGCACCCTTGTCGACTTCCACGCCGAAGGTCTTCTCAGACTCAGACGCGGCGCCCACCTCGTAGGTGTCATCGGTGCCGTCATAGTTCACTTCGTTATCGGGGGCGGTAGCGGTCGGGGCGGTAGCAGCGGCCGCGGCATTCGTGAACGTGATCGAGGGCTCGATAGCTCCCAGGATGTCGCCGGTCATCTCGGTCGGGTCGAATGTTCTGAGGTCGACATAGGCGGATTCGATGGCGGTCATGGCGTTACGGACGAGGGACTTGGCGGCTGCGTCCTGGGCCTTCTGGCGCTGGCCGAGGAAGGTCGGGATGGCGATGGCAGCCAGGATCGCGATGATGATGATCACCACGAGCAGTTCGATGAGAGTGAAACCCTTGTCACCCTTCATCCTCTTGTTGAACTTCGAGAACATTGCTTGTTTCCTCCTTCGTTAGGACTCTGCCTTGTGGCAGTTCTCTAGGTCACCACTAGGACTATCGGCATTCTGAATGGAGACTTGAGGGGTCGGCCTACAACTTTTGTCCGACTCTGCCGGGCGTCGGCCACGTGCGGCGACACTGTGCTGGTCGGCGACGACAACCTCCGGCGAATGAGATCGCGACCGGACTGACAATCAACACAAGACCGCCGACGAAAACCTGCTCTGCGACGGCAATGCCGGCGAGCAAGACACGGTGCTTCACCGCGGGCTCAGGGAGTCTTGCGAGACTTGCCCGCCGCCCGAAGGACACGAGCATACGAGCCCCTCGTCTGTCGGCGACCGCGAAATGAAACTGCTGATTGCCCTTGCTTCGGCATTCTGGGCGATCCCTTGAGCGGAAGGCTTCGATGATCGACGGCCGAAGTCACCGCGATTCGAGCCTCGCGCTCTATATACACGCTAAAGCACCTCCCGCAATCGTCCGATACATATTGCGTTACGAGATAACGGGCGATCGGCGTCCTGCCCTCGACGGCAATGGCCTCGCACACAACGGGAGCAGCCATATGGACCTTCAATACAGACCTTCGCGGAAGGTCGACACACTGCGAGCACTGGTGAGGCGGTTGTCACCGCATCGGGGTTTCACTCTGATCGAGGTGACTATCGCCGTCTTGCTCCTCTTGACCGCCACAAGCGGCATCGTGCCGATGTACCTCACAACGCTCAATCAGGCATCGACCGTGCGATACAAGAGTCTCGCCACGAACATCGCCCGCGAGAAGATGGAGCAGATCAGGCAGCTCGACTACCGCGACATCGTCAGCCCCGAGCAACTCGCCGAGGACTACGGCTCGGCGGAGACCGCACGTGGCATCGAGTTCACCGTCGACTACGAGGTCACGGTGACCAATTACGAAAACGATGTTCTCAAGGAGGTCACGGTCGAGGTCTCTTGGGAGGCGCCGCCAAAGGTATCGGTCGCCAAAGCCAGCACGCTCGTCCACCAGCAGTTCTTGGGTCCGCGCGGAGGACGCCTCACGCTGACGCCCGACCACGTACCCGATCCTCTGGGTACACCGTTCCAAATGACGAGCTGGCTCACCGTGGTCAGGTACTACGTGGCCGAGGCGGACTGGGGCCTGATCTACGGCAATGTGAACAACCCCGCCGACACCTACCTCGGCGCCTACGCCCGCTTCAGGCTCTACGATGACAATGGAGTGTGTGTAGAACTCGGTGATCCCAACAAGGACTACAAGCTCGACTCCTCGTACCTCTTCTACAGCACAGACGTCGCCGGCGCCCTGACCGAGGTGCGCTTCAGGCTGCCCTTCCTCGACCTCACCATTCCTGATGGCTACTGGGAACTCCGAGCGGTCGTCTACAACAGGTACGATCAGCCCGGCAACATCTGGCGGCTACGCATCAGAGTTGAGAACGGAGCTCCGGCCACTCCCACCCAGTTCGCGGCGGTGCCGGTCGCCACCGACGAGCTGGGCACAAGCTACTCCGGCATCAATCTCTACTGGATGCCGGGAGCGGAGCGAGATCGGCAGAAGTATGTACTCCAGCGCTCTATCAACGGCGCCGCCTACACGACGTTGGCCGAACTCGACCCCGGGGTCACCACGTACTACGACCCCGAACCCTTCGGAAACGGCTCGACGAGCAACACCTACGCCTACCGGATCCAGGCGCAGGATATCGGCGGACTCTGGGGTGGCACGGCCTCGTGCAGCACCACGGTGCCCCCGGTGACTCCGACAACGACGACGACCACCACGGTGCCTACGGTTACCACCATCTCGACCACCACGACGCTCCTGACGACGACCACAACCCTAGCCGCATATCCCGTCGTGGTCGACAACAACACCAAATACACCTACACGGTCACCATCAAGAACTCCGCCGGAGCGACGGTCGCCACTCTCACCATCAAGAAGAACAAGACCGAATCGCTCAATCTGCCCTCGGGCATCTACAACATAACCGCGAGCGCTTCGGGTCAGCCGACACGCACGCGGAACGTTCACGCTGCCACCCGCCAACCCTAACTCCACCCTCGTCCTGCAGATCCTAGCGATTGGCGGTTGAGATGAGACGCTGCAATCCGCTGATAGCCCGCGCAAAGCGCCGCTTGAGTGACCGCTCCGGGTACTCCCTGATCGAAGTGCTCATAGCCAGCCTGCTGCTCGCCATCGTGCTGGCCGGGGTCTTCGGCATATGGTTCGGTCTTCAGCGCACCTACGCCTACACCGGGCGACGACATCAAGGCCCAGGAGCAGGCGCGCACCGCCCTCGGCGAGATGGTGGAGTTCATCCGGACGGCCCGGGAACCGGAGAACGTCGCCGACGACAACCTGCGCATGGTGATCGTGAGCGCCGACTCCAACTCCCTGACCTGCTGGACCGACATCGACCGTGACGCCAATCACGACCTGGAACTCGTGCGATTCCGGGTGGACAGCGAGAACCGCACGCTCTACCGCGACACGAGCGACGCCGGGAGACCCGACCTTCTCCGATGGTACGAGTACCCGCCTTGTCGGTAGCTGGCTCAGCAACAACGCCGACATTCCACTCTTCAGCTACGCCGACTCGAACGGCGTGGTACTGGCCACTCCTGTGGCCTACCCCATGGAGATATCGACGGTCGAGATAGATCTGCGCATCGACGTCTACACACAGTACGCACCCATAGCTCACCAACTCAAGTCGGTAGTGCAACCTCGCAACCTACGCCAGTACTGATCGCGGAGAGAAGGCTTACCATGCGCAATGCACCAGACACCACCAGCACCAGGCCCGGCCTGCACTCGCGAATCGCCGGGTCCCATACGCCTCAATCGGGCTCGGTGATCGTCATCGTCATGGTCTTCATTTTCGTGTTCCTCGTGACCGGAGTGAGCCTCCACGTGCTCATGAAGGGCCAGACGCGGGCCGCCGAGACTGAACGGAGCGATCTCAAGGCCTTCAATGTCGCCGAGGCCGGGGTCGACGCGGGCATGCTCGCTCTGAAGCTCGATTGGCCCACTTCCGCGAGCGAAGCGGTCAATGTCGACGAAGCTCTCCTCAAGACAAGCCTGCAGGCCGCCAACAGCGGACTGTACGACCCCAGTCGCTCAGCGGTGACCGAATTCATCCAGGTGCAGGTGTACGACAACACCACCGACGTCGCCGACGCAAACGCCCCAGAGTGGGATCAGAACGGCGATGGCAGGATGTTCGTAGATGCGACGAGCAACGTCGACGACGACCGTCATCGAATCATCCTCCTGGCGGAACGCCAGGATTGGCCGCTCTACTTCGGTGGCCACGCGCTCGTGGCCGACGTCGTCGACAGCAACGGCCAGGGACTTGCGGTAGGCATCGAGCACGGCGACGGTTCCCCGGTCTACGTCGACGTCCAGGATGCCCAGCACAAGGGTGTGAAACTGAACGACGGCGTCATCCGCGCGCCAAACCCCACGGACTTCGACGACATCGTCACCGATGCCATGAAGAACGCCCTCTACACGATCGCCGTGTCGCAACACACGTATTTCTCAGGAGCCTCGGCCGGCACCGAGGCGAGCGCCTTCCTGCAGACCACCGCCGCTCGGGGCAAAGTCGTCTGGGTGGCGAGCAACAACCCCGTCTCTCTCTGGCAACTCCCAGATCGGCACCGTCGACGAGCCCGTCATCGTGGTCATCGACACTCCCGATGGCTCCATCAACGAGTGGGACATGAAGGGCAACGCCGACTTCTTCGGCATCAGTGATCGTCCTTGGAAACGCCACGCTCCGCGGCAGTTGCGCCGTGCATGGCGCCATCTACTGCGGTGGGACCTTGACGAACAAGGGCGTGGGCTCCTGCGGCGAGATCTACTGGAACAGCACAATCATCTACAACCTCAACCACCAGTACGTCATCAGTGTGAACCAGGTGCCCAACACCTGGGAGGAATACACGCTGCCGCGAGAGGACTAGACCGGAGCGAGTGAGCCAGCCGTCTCCCCGCGCATCGGGGTGACGGCTACCGGCCGCTGCTGCCGAATCCCCCTGACCCTCTGGGCGTCTCGGGGAGTTCTTCCGCCTCGAAGAAGGATGGCTCCTCTACCTTCTGCACGACCAGCTGCGCGATCCGCTCGCCCACGGCGACAACGAACGGCTCTTCGCCCGAGTTGTAGAGCGCTACGCGCAGCTCTCCCCTGTAGCCCGCATCGACCAGACCCGGTGAGTTCACCACCATGATGCCGTGCTTGAAGGCGAGACCCGAACGAGGCTGCACGAAGCCCGCGTAGCCCGGTGGAATCGCCAATGCGATGCCCGTGCCCACGGCCCTCCGCTCACCCGGGGGTATGACGATCGCTTCCACCGAGAACAAATCGGCGCCGCCGTCGCCCGGGTGGGCGCGCAGCGGTAGCCGCGCCAGCGGATGAAGCAGCTTGACCGAGAGATCCACTGGCCGCGACCCCCTAGAGCTTGAGGGAGTGTTCGATGCGCCGTACGGCTTCGCCGATGCGATCGTCCGGAGTGGTAAGCGACAGACGGACGAATCCCTCGCCGGCCGGACCATATCCTCGCCCAGGAGTCACTACGACCGCCGCCTGCTCCAATACCCGCTCGGTGAAGCTGCCCGAAGTGTAGCCCTCGGGGACCGGCACCCACATGTACACGGTGCCCTTGGGCTTGGCAACCCACATCCCCACTGAAGCGAGGGCGTCGGCCAGCAGATCACGGCGACGCCGGTAGACCTCACACATCTCGCCCACGAAGTCCCACGGGCTGTTGAGGATGAAGGCCGACGTGCGCTGCAGAGCGTCGAACATGCCCGAATCGAGGTTGGTCTTGAGCCTCCACAAATGCGCCAAGATCTCATGGTTTCCGACGGCGAAGCCCGTGCGCCAGCCGGTCATGTTGAACGGTTTCGAGAAGCTGAACAATTCGATCCCAACGTCTTTGGCCCCCGGTGTCGCGAGGAAGCTGGGGGCGACGTATCCGTCGTATGTGAGCTCGGAGTACGCGTTGTCGTGCACTACCGCGATGTCGTACTTCTTCGCGAAGGCGACTACCCGCTCGAAGAAATCGCCTTCGATAACCGCCGCCGTCGGGTTGTTGGGATAGCCTATGAAGAGCACCTTCGCTCGCTGCGCCTCCTGGGGGCCGACTTCGTCGAGATCGGGCAGGAAGCCATTCTCGGGGCGCAGATTCAGATAGCGGACCTCAGCGCCGCAGATGATCGAGCCACCCGAGTAGACCGGGATAGCCCGGATCGGGCACGAGAGCGAGATCTCCCGGGTCGAGCAAAGCCCAGCAGAGGTGGGCGAGCGCCTCCTTGGAGCCGAGAGTCGCCATGAACTCCCGAGCCGGGTCGAGATCGACACCGAACCGGCGCTTGTAGAAGCCCGCGGCGGCCTCGGCGTACTCGCTCAGTCCCCAATTGCTCGGATAGCGATCGTTGCGCGGATCGGCCACCTGGCGACGCATCTCGTCGACGATGTACTCGGGGGTGGGCAGATCAGGATCGCCGATGCCCAGGCTGATGACGTCGATACCGCCGGCACGTTTCTCGGCGATCTTCCTTTCGGCCTCGGCAAAGAGGTAGGGGGCCAGATTGTCCATCCGCCGCGAAAACAGCACGTCATCCTCCTCGGTGGCAGGTCTACGGAAGCGAAGGGGCCGGCAGGCCCAGCCGGCGGAGTAGTTCATCGGAGAGCTCACACGTGCAGATCTCCTCGGCGGGGCCGGTCATGAAGACTCGATATGCCTCGCTCTCGGGCTGAGCTTCTATTGTCAGATCGCCGCCGAGCAGATGCACGATCACAGGGCTCCTCAAGAGTCCGAGACGCACGCACGCGGCTCCGACCGCGGTAGCGCCCGTGCCGCACGCCAGCGTCTCGCCCACGCCCCTCTCCCACACCCGCATACGCACCGAGCTGTCAGGCTCGATCGAAATGAACTCAACGTTCGTGCGGTTCGGGAAGAACGCGTGCCGCTCGATTACAGAGCCCACCCCCGCGACATCGAACGACGCGGGATCATCCACCAGGATCACGCAGTGAGGATTGCCCACGTCGACAAATGTGAAAACGTACTGCACGCCGGCCGCCTCGAGCGTGGCTCCGACAACATCGCCGGCCGCGACGCCGTCGCGCCGGCCCTCGATTGTCGCGCGGGCCCCGATAGAATCGACGTTGTGCGTAGCAAAACGGGCATACCCCATGTCGACCCTAACGGCACCGTTGCCGAGAAGCCTCGGCCTGATCGCGCCGGCCAGAGTCTCAACGGTGAACTCGTCGCCATCGACCCGCCCGGCCCTCGACAGATAGCGAGCGAAGATGCGGATGCCGTTGCCGCACATTTCAGGCTCGCTGCCATCGGGGTTGAACACACGCATGCGCGCGACCGCGCCCGGCACGGCACCTGTAGGAGCCGCGTCGAGCAGAATGCCGTCGGAGCCGACGCCAAGGTGCCGGTCGCAGAGCAGGTCTATGGAAGACGTCGTCAGCCCACCCGATATGGCGGCTTCCTCAACGACGAGATAGTCGTTGCCCAGACCCTGCCACTTCGCCACCTTCATCCCGGGTGGGCCTCCTTGACCTGCTCACCTCTACGGTCGAGCTCCATGATCCGCCTCGCGACGACACACGCCTCCTCGCCGCCGACCTCAATCATAACAGCGCCCTCCAGCTTCCGTAGCCACGTCAGCTGCCTGCGGGCGTAGCGGCGAGTGGCCGAAGCGATCTGCGCGACCGCTTCTCCTCTCGTCACTTCTCCATCGAGATAGCGGCAGATCTCGGGGTAGCCTATCGCGCTGAGGATGCCCGAGCCCCCCGGCCTACGTCGCCTCTTGGCGCCCTATCCGCGCGATACCGCCGCACCTCGTCGACCGCGCCTCCATCGAAGATGCACTGCGAACGCGCGTTGATGCGCCGGTGAAGCTCTTCTCGGTCGAGCGTCAGCCCCACCACGAGCGTCCGATGGTAGTAGCGCGGCGACCACAGATCATCGCGGCCCGACCACACCGTACCACCGGTAGCGACAGTCTCGAGCGCTCGAACGACCCTCCTCACGTTTCGCGGATCGATGGAGCGCGCGGCTACCGGGTCGAGGCGCGCGAGTTCATCGTGGAGCGCGCCGCCGCCTTCGGCTGCGGCGCGCTCCTCCAGAGTCTGCCGCACCCCCGGGTCGGCGGCCGCCGCGACCGCCAGAGGCGCCAGCGCGGCCCTCATGTAGAGCCCGGTCCCGCCCGCCACCACAGCCGCGCCGACCGAGGCAAGGTCTTTCTCGACGAGCGGCCGCGCCAGACCCGCGTATTCGACAGCCGAGAATGCGCTGCCCGGGTCGATGAAGCCTACGAGTTCATGCCTCACCGCGAGGCCCTCGTCGCCGCAGGGCTGATTCGTTAGGACGGCGAAGCCGCGATAGATCTGCATGGAATCGCACGAGATCACGCTCGCGCCGAGCAGACGAGCCAACTCCACCGCCACCGCGGTCTTGCCGACCCCTGTCGGTCCCACCACGGCGTACACGACGGGGCCCCGGCCCAGGTCGACTCCCTGCCCGCCTGAGCGCCTGGCCGCTCTTCCTGGGCCGCTCACAGCGCCGCCACGCCGGTTTCACCAAGGGCGGCGCAGGCCAGCTGTCCGCGGAAGCTCGTGGAAGTCGCCTCGACCAGCCTGACCGCGACCAGATCGCCGGCGCCGGCTGCGGCCGCGAAATTGACGGGCTTGTGACCACGGGTACGGCCCATGACCTCGGGACGGGCATGAACCGAGGCCTCGGTGCCTGCCTGGCGGCTTGCCCGCTCGACCAGGACCTCCACCGTACGGCCGACGAGCCCTTCGTTGCGCTCCCGCCCGATGCGCTGCACCAGTTCCACGAGGCGCGCCATGCGCTCCTGGGCGACTTCTTGTTGCACCCGGCCGGGCAGTCGCGCGGCCGCCGTCTGCCTCCTCGGCGAGTAGACGAACGTGAAGGCCCCGTCGAAGCGGCACTCCTCGACCAGCGAGAGCGTGTCCGCGAAGTCCTTCTCGGTCTCGCCCGGGAAGCCCACGATAATGTCGGTCGTCAAGCTGAGTGAGGGCACCGCCTCCCTCAAGCGCCTGACAAGATGCAGATAGCCATCGCGACTGTAGCCGCGGCGCATGACGGTGAGCACGTCGTCGCTACCCGACTGCACCGGCAGGTGCAGGTGCTCGCAAACCGCGTTGTCGGCTGCCAGAAGGTCGACCAACTCGTCCGACACGTCCTTGGGATGAGAGGTCATGAAACGGAGTCGCTCCAGCCCAGGCACGGCACAGGCACGCTCGAGGAGCTGAGAAAAGCCCTCCGCGCCGGCGAAGCCGGGCTCCTTGCCGTATGCGTTGACATTCTGGCCGAGAAACGTGACTTCTCTCACGCCCTCAGCCACGAGTTGTTCCACCTCGGCGATCACCCCGGCCGCCGGGCGGGACGCCTCGGGGCCGCGCACATGCGGCACTATGCAGTACGAGCAGAAGTTGCTGCAGCCGGCGGTTATCTGCACCCAGGCGCATGGGCCTGCCACGCGCGTTCGAGGCAGCTCCGCCGACCAGTTGGTCGTGAACTCCTGAAAGGCGCCCGACGGCCGGCCGGTCGCCAGGCGCTCCTCGATGAGCAGCGGAAGCTCGTGCAAGCTCTGAGGCCCAGCCAAGACATCGATGCACGGGAAGTCTTCACGAAGCCCGCTCTGGCGGCTCTGCGCCAGACAGCCGGTGACGACGACCACGCGACTGGGCTCGTCCTTCTTGAGCCTAGTCGCATCGCCCAGGTGACCGGCCAGCCGCGTGTCGGCTTTCTCCCGGATGGAGCACGTGTTGTAGACGAGGTACTGAGCTTCCTCGGGCGTCTGTCGCCGCGCGAGACCCATCTGCTCGAGGAGCCCGGCGATGCGCTCGGCATCATGATCGTTCATCTGACAGCCGAACGACCGCAGATAGTAGGTGTCAGCAAGCATCACATCTCAACCGCGCCGATAGCTCCGCCGCACTGCTCCTCGCGATGCCACCTGCCGCGCGGTCTCCGGCGCACTCCGAAGCCTCTACTTCGCGTACTCCACCGCACGGCTCTCGCGGATGACCGTCACCCTGATCGTGCCCGGATAGTCGAGTTCCTGTTCGATTTCCTTCGCGATCTCCCGGCACAGAAGTGAAGCCTGGTCGTCGTTGATCTCGTCGGGCTTGACGAGGACCCTGATCTCCCGGCCGGCCTGGATGGCATAGCACTTCTCCACCCCAGACTTGCTCTCCGCGATGCGCTCCAAAGATTCGAGCCGCTTGATGTACGTTTCGAGCGTTTCGCGGCGGGCGCCCGGCCGGGCGCCGCTCACGGCGTCGGCCGCCGCGACCAGCACGGCCTCGACGGTCGTCGCCTCGGTCTCATTGTGATGTGCCTCGATAACGTGGGCTATCGCGTCGGATTCGCCATAGCGGCGCGCCAGGTTCCCGCCTATCGCCGCGTGCGACCCCTCAACCTCGTGGTCGACAGCCTTGCCCAGGTCGTGCAGGAGACCGGCGCGTTTGGCCAGCTTGGCGTTGACGCCCAGCTCGTTGGCCATGAGCCCCGCGAGATGAGCCACCTCCAGCGAGTGCATCAGTACGTTCTGTCCGTAGCTGGTGCGGAACTTCAAACGGCCAAGAAGGCGGAGCAGTTCCGGCGCCACACCGTGCACGTTGGCATCGAGCACCGCCTGCTCACCGGCATCTTGGATCTGTCGGTCGACCTCTTCGCGAGCCTTCGAGTACATCTCCTCGATCTTGGCCGGATGGATGCGCCCGTCGGCCACCAGCTTAGTGAGTGTCAAACGGGCGATCTCGCGACGCACCGTGTCGAAGCCCGACAACACCACCGCTTCGGGGGTATCGTCGATGATGAAATCGATCCCGGTGAGGTTCTCCAAGGTGCGCACATTGCGCCCCTCGCGGCCGATGATGCGACCCTTCATGTCGTCGGAGGGAAGCGGCACCACCGACACAGTCGTATCGGCCACATGACTCGCGGCGTTCCGCTGGATGCAGATGGACAGGATGTCCTTTGCCCGGCGGTCCCCCTCGTGACGCGCATCCTCCTCGAGCGACCTGACCAACTTGGCCATATCGTGACGGACCTCATCCTCGGTCCGCTTGAGGATGACCTCGGCGGCCTGGTCTTTCGTCAGCCCCGAGATCGCCTCCAATTGCTTCTGCTGCTCCGTACGCGAGGCCTCTACCTCATCGAGCACTTTGCGATAGTGGACCTCGCGGTCACTCACCGACTGCTCACGCCGTGTCATGTCCTTCTGCAGGTCGTCAAGCGCTTCCTCACGGGTCAGGAGCCTATTCTCCAACTGCGTGAGCTCCTGCCGTCGTTCCTTGATCTCGGCGTCGGTCTGAATCCGCAACTGGTGCATCTCGTCCTTGAGGTTCACACGGGCCTCACGCTGCACCGTTTCCGCCTGGCGCTGCGCGTCGTCGACGATCTTGGCGGCCGCCTCTTCGGCTCGAAAAATCTTTGCCTCACCGAGATACTTGCGCGCGAAGAACCCGGCAGCCGCGCCCAGTATCGCGACTACCAACACGACCACAATCCAAACCACTGTCATCATATGTCCACCACTCCATTCGCGAGTACATCCTCGCCTGGCTGGATATCAGCGTGTGCCGATCGTTGCCTCCGACGAGCATCAAAAAGGCCGAGCAGCCGCCCGGCCGAGAACTCACTTTCGTGCCTTGCCCTAACCAGGGACAGACCTTACCACGGGAGCAAACGCCCGGCCCCCGGGCCTGCGTCCCGTCGCAGATAATTCCCCCACCATCTAAGTCTTCGGCGCCACAGCTTCAGAAGCCCCGGTCTGCCGACTCAGAGAATCCAAGTAGTCAAAAGCAAGGTCGCGAGTAACCCGTCGTCGACCGATCTTTACACACGTCCGAGTTTACAGTCGGCTTGATGAAGGTGTCAAGAAAATGGCTGCTCGCGCCCATTCTCCGCTTCGTTTTCCGCCAATTCGCGCTCCAGCGTACGCGCGACCATCTGAATGGTATCCCAGTCAAATCCGCGGCGACTCAGAAATCCGCCCAGGCGACGAACGGCAGTCTCGCGATCGGTGGCGAACTGGCTGGCGAAGCGCCTCCGCGCCAGCGCCAGAGCCGCGTCCACTCCCACCTTCGCCACATCGGTGGCCGACCCATTCTCGTCTGCTGCGCTTGTTACCTGCTGCGCCACCTTGCGATCGATGCCGCGACGGGCAAGTTCCGCCGATATCCGGCGCGATCCCCAACCGCTCCGCGACTTCTCGGCCGCGTACCGCTCCGCGAAAGCCGCATCGTCGACATAGCCAAGACCGCGCAGCCAGTCCACCACTTCCTGGACAACCTCACTCGCGAAGCCATCGCGTTTGAGACGCGACGAAACCTCATAGCAGGAGCGATCGCGAAGAGCGATGAGGCGAAGGGCGTGCTCTCTCGCACGGTACGGCGCGTCGCCCGATAGCAGAGCCCCGATCGTGCTCGCGTCGAGTTGTGCCCCGACGCGTAGCGACTCGCGATCGGCCAGTTCGGTTGAGACCTCGAAAGCCCGTACGCCGTCGAGATACACCACGAGACGCTCGTTCCGCCCTCGTCTTGCCGCCAGCGACGTCACGGTGCCGGCTGAGGGTACGGGAGGCCGCGTGCGCTTCGAGGCGCCCACCGCTAGGCGACTACCTGCCGTGCACCCTGCAACCGGCTATCCTGCCGCCGGGCTCGGCGCTCCACCCTCCAACGGCACCACAGGTGCCGCCTCTGCGCTCGCGGGCCCATCGGGGGCCGAGTCTGCGCTCGAGTCGGGGTTAACCGCCTGCACCACCTCGCGGCGCACCTGCTGAAGCAGTTCGGGATTGTCGCGCAGGAACTGCTTTACGTTCTCCCTGCCCTGCCCAAGCCGCTGGTCACCGTATGAGAACCACGCTCCGCTCTTCTGAACGATCTTGTGCACGACCGCCAGGTCGAGCACGTCGCCTTCCACCGAGATGCCATGCCCGTACATGATGTCGAACTCGGCCTCCTTGAATGGCGGAGCCACCTTGTTCTTCACGACCCGCACGCGCACCCGGTTGCCCACGGCCTCGGTGCCTTCTTTCAGGGTCTCGATTCGGCGGATGTCGAGCCGCACCGACGCGTAGAACTTCAAGGCACGGCCGCCCGGAGTCACTTCGGGATTGCCGAACATGACACCGACCTTCTCGCGCAACTGGTTGATGAACACCGCGCACGTCTGGGTCTTGCTGATAGTGCCCGCCAGCTTGCGCAGTGCCTGACTCATGAGCCGAGCCTGCAGACCGACGTGCGAATCACCCATCTCGCCCTCAAGTTCAGCCCGTGGGGTGAGAGCGGCGACCGAATCGATGACGACTATGTCGAGAGCCCCGCTGCGGATAAGCAATTCGGTGATCTCGAGAGCCTGCTCGCCGTTATCGGGCTGAGACACGAGAAGCTCATCGATGTTGACTCCGATCTTGCGCGCATAGGCGGAGTCCATGGCGTGTTCGGCGTCGATGAAAGCGGCCTTGCCCCCCGCCTTCTGCGCTTCAGCGATAATGTGCAGAGCCAGCGTGGTCTTGCCGCTCGACTCGGGCCCGAAGATCTCGGCGACCCGGCCCCGAGGGAGTCCGCCAACGCCGAGAGCCAGATCAAGCCCTAGCGAGCCGGTCGATATGGCCGGCACCCGCAACGCCGCCGACTCGTCTCCAAGCCGCATGATAGAGCCCTTGCCGTACTGCCGCTCTATCTGCAGAACCGCCATTTCCAGGGCTTTGTCCTTCTCCACCGCTCCTCCTATGCTTTCGTGCGCACGAGGGTGCTGCGAGCACACACCGTATACCGAACTCCCTCGCGCCTCAACTCACTCTCGAAAAGGCACACCGACTCTACCGCATAGGCGGCCCGTGCGCACTCAGACCTTGGTTGCACCTGGCCCGGCTCGCGCAGCCTCGCAATGGTCAGATGCGGCCTGAACGGCCGCTGCTCCCGCCGCATGACCCCCGCGCGCTCGAGACCTCCCATCACCGTCTCGAAGAGGCGCCCGAGCACCTGGTCGGCATCGCTCAACTCCACGGCGACCACTTTGGCTCGCTTGGGGTTCGGCAGCATCAGGAAGCGCTCCACAACAGCCACTCCACCCATGTCCTCCGGGACGGCCTCGACCACCGCTCGAGCGGACGCCGCCTTGTCGTCGCCGACCTCCCCTATGAAAGCCAACGTCACATGAAGCTGATCCTCACGCAGAAGTCGCAGCCCCGGCAACGGCGGCAGCAACCGCTGGGCATTAGCGACGAACTCGAGCAGTGCGGACGGAAGCGGCACAGCCACGAACAGCCGCTGACCCGCGCCACGAGCGCCTTCGTTCCTCACGACATCCTCCGCTCGCCGCCCCGGCGCAGCCGCGCCATGGGCTCACTTCTCGTCGGACGGCTCGGCAGCCACCTTCCGCATCAGGCTCTGCCCCGCCTTGACGAAGTAGTCGATGCCACTCACGACCGTAATCACCAACATCACCAGCACGAAGTACCACGTGACGTGATGGCCTCCGACCGTCCATTCCCAACGGAACAACCGGGGAGTGATGATAAGCGCCGCCAGGGTGAACATCTGGACGAACGTCTTCACCTTGCCCCACTTGCTCGCGACGATGACCACGTTCTCGGCCGCTGCCACCATTCGGAGACCTGAGACAGCCAATTCGCGCGCGATTATCACCATAGCAACCCAGGCGGACAGATGTCCGCGCGCGCCGCCCTCCCCTAGCTGGACCAGGCACAGCAGCGCCGCTATCACCAAGAGCTTGTCGGCAAGGGGGTCGAGAAAGGCGCCCAAGACCGTCGTCTGATTCCAGCGCCTGGCTATATACCCGTCGACAAAGTCGCTGACCGAAGCGATCACAAACACCACTAGGGCTACGATATCGCCCGCTGGGATGTCGCCGAGCGCGAACACCATGAACAGCGGGATCATGAGGACGCGGAAGATGCTTATTGAGTTTGGAAGATTAGGACGCATAGTACGTTCCTATCAGATCGTAGCCCGCGGCAGCGCTCACCGTGACCGTCACGACGTCACCGGCCTCGGTACCCGCCGGAAGCGTTCCTTCGACATAGGTAACACCGTCCACCTCCGGAGCTTGCCCCTCTGTCCGCCCCACAGCAGCCACGCCTGGTTCCACGTCCTCAGGGTCGACTGAATCGATCAAGACCTCGACGCGGCTACCGACCAACGCTTGGTGCTTGCTCTCCGAACTGCAGGCGAGCAGCGCATTCAGTCGGTTTAGCCGGTCACGCGCCACGACCCCGCGAACACGCGGCTTCAACTCCGCGGCGGCAGTGCCCTCCTCGGGACTGTATATGAAGCCACCCGCGTAATCAAACTCCGCAGCCTCCACGAAATGCATCAGCTCTTCGAAATCGGCCTCCCGCTCGCCCGGAAAGCCCACGATGAAGGCGGAGCGTAGCGACACGCCGGGTATCAGCCGCCGCGCCCGTTCCAGAAGATCGAGGTAAGACTGCCCTTCACCCCAGCGGCCCATCCTCTCGAGGAGTTGTCGATCAGCGTGCTGGAAAGGAATGTCGAGATAGCGGCAGAGCTTCGGCTGCCGGGCCATATACTCGAGAAACGAATCCGACACGTGCTCGGGCTGCAGGTACATCACCCGGATGCGCCGCACCCGTCGGTCGGCGGCGAGCAGGTCGATCAGACCCCTAAGATCCATATCGCCCTCGCTCCAGAGCGACGTGTCCTGGCCCACCAGCACCAGCTCACGGGCGCCCTCGGCGACACAGGCGCCCGCCTCACGAAGGATCTGTTCGGCGCTGAACGAGTGGTAGGGCCCCTTGATGCCCGGTATGGCACAGAAGGTGCACGGCTCGTCGCAGCCGTCGGAGATCTTCAGATAGGCGAACGACCTGTAGGCTTCTGGTGGCGGTGGCTCAGCCCCGGCCTCATCCCTCTCTGGACTGGGCGCGGCCCCGCCCACAGCGTCTCTCGATCGGCCCAGCACCGCGAGCACCTCGGCATCCTGACGCCCTTCGAGCAATCCCAACCAACCAGCGACCTCCGGGATCCCGGTTTCAAGCTCTTCCCGGTATCGCTCTACGAGGCAGCCGACGGCCACGACCGCCTTGCCGGGATACGAGGCGCACGCGTCCAGAATGGCGCCGATGGATTCTTCCTTCGCGTCCTGGATGAAGCCGCAGGTGTTGATGACGATATGCGTTGCCTCAGCGGGATCACTTACGAAACTAACACCCGCTCCGGTCAGTGCGCGTCTCAGCGAGCGGCTGTCGGCCTCGTTCTTCGGGCAACCCAGGGTGTGGACGTATACACGAGTCGAGGACGCCTCGGGCGTTCCCATGCTACTCGTTCGCCTGTATGCCGGCTTCAGTCACCACGAACGCACCCGCGGCGGCCGGAAGCGCCGCCGCCGTGCCGTTGATGGTCAAAGCGAGTACGTCGGGCTTGCCCACGTTCATCCAGTAGCGCTTGGAGCTATCGAACGTCTTCTGACCGCCTTCCGATAGCGTGCCCGCGTAGAGCTCGGCGCCGTCCTTGCTGTCTTCGCGCACAACCATCCAGCAGCTCCCGGTAGTCACCCTGACGACCACTGTGATGTTCTCACCGCTCACGACCAGCGACACGGTCGTCGTCGATGCCTGCGATCCGGGCTCGGTCGTCGTGCTGCTGACGTTCGCGAGACTGGTGGTCGATCCCCTATCGGGGATGCTTTCAGGATCCAGCCCGGCGGCCTGCTGGCGCCCCCAATTACCCCACCACGCGAGAAGGATGATCACCACGACCGCAAGAATGCCAACAAAGACGTAGCCTCGCTGGAGACGTCGGTTCTTGCGCTTCTGCCGCTCGGCCACCCCCCTAGACCGGCTGTGCTTCGACGGCTCCACGCGCAACACGCTGCCATCCTCGTGCTGAGGCTCATGGTAGCGCTTGTATTCGTCAAGAAGCGCTTCGCCGTCCACTTTCAGATAGGTGGCGTAGCTGCGCAGAAAACCTGAGACGAAGGCCGGCCCTGGCAGCACGCTGAAGTCATCCTGCTCGAGCGCCTCGAGGTACTTGGAGCGGATCTTCGTGACCGCCTCGACGTCCTTGATGGTGAGGCCTTTGCGGATGCGAGCCTCGCGTAGTGTGTTGCCTATATCGGCCATGGTCGGGCGAGAATCACTCTCCGATCAGGCGAGCTGCGCAGTGTACGAACCGGCGTGCGTCCTGGGCAGGGTCGGGACTCGTCTCGAACTCAAACGCAAAGTCCCTCCCGTCCACACATGATCTCCGATACAGCGGGTCGTAGTACTCAACCAGTAGCCCCGCGACAACGTCGGTAAATCTACCATCATCAAATGCCGTTTCCAAGGAAACGACCGTGGCGCGGGAGACCCGGCGTCCAATGGAACGAAGCGCCCGCCGAAAGTCCGCGACGTCTGCCTCACCCCAGGTCTCCGGGGCATACTCGCGCACGATCCGCTCCACCCGCCGCGGCAGCGGCGACCACACCCGCACGGGTGTGCCCCCACGCACGGCCTCCGCTACCGAGACTGGCAGATGGATAGCCCCGATCTTGCCGCTCTCGCCCTCGATCACCAGGTAGTCCCCGACGGGACTACGCACCTCTTCCCAGAGCAGAGCGTCGAAATCCTTCTGTGTGCGCCCGCCCGATTGGTTGAACCCGCCTAGAAGGGACCCTCGATGCTGTGCCAACCGCTCGAGATCCAGCACCCAGGGCCGCGTGATGGCCCCCCGCGTTCCCAGAGCCGCAAGCTCACGCAGCAGAGCGCTCTTGCCCGCTCCCGTCTCCCCGTAGAGAGTGAACACGGGAAGCGATGGACGCCAATCCGCCAGACGGGCGAGGATCTCTCGCCGGTACGCCCGGTAACCACCGCGTACGGTGACGACATGCACCCCTACGAGCGCCAGGAGGAGAACCACGTTGCGGCTGCGCTCACCCCCCCGCCAGCACATGACAGCCAGCCGGCGGCCCTGGGGTTGAGCCCGCGCTAGAGCCACCAGATCCGCCAGATATGCCGCGAGTCCTGCGCTGATCTGCTCCACCGCCACCATGCGGGCTCCAGCGGCGCCCTCGTGCTTGTAGGCGATACCTACGAGACGTCTCTGCTCGTCGTCGAGCAGTGGGCGGCTCAACGCACCGGGGGCGTGGCCCTCGTCGAACTCGCCGGGGGAGCGTACGTCTACCACCTGAAAGGCGTGGGTCATGACCTCCTCCACCGTCACCGAAGGGACGCTGAGATCAGTCACCGTCCCCCTCGTCGCCGGATCGTTCCCCGGCCTTCAGATCCGCGATGACCCGCTCGAAATCCTCCGGCTCGATCAGGATCTGCCGCGACTTGCTGCCCTCCCAGCGACCGACGATGCCGCGGCGCTCGAGCATGTCGATAAGACGACCCGCGCGTGTGTACCCTACCCGCAGCCGCCGCTGAAGCATCGACACCGACGCGCTGCCGGTCTCGATGACCAGCTGCGCCGCTTCGGCCAGCAGATCGTCGGAATCGGGGTCGAACTCGTCGTCAGACCGGTCGCCCTTCTTGGGGTCGGGGGGCCTACGAAGCAGTTCTTCCCGGAACTCCGGCTCGGCCTGATGCCGCCAGTGATTCACGAGCACCGCGATCTCTTCTTCTGTGATGTAGGCGCCCTGAACCCTCTGGAGATGGCTCGAGCCGAGAGGCTTGAAAAGCATGTCGCCCTGGCCAAGGAGCGTCTCGGCTCCGTTGACGTCGAGGATCACCCGGGAGTCGGTCTGGCTCGAGACCGCGAAAGCGATTCGCGATGGGATGTTCGCCTTGATCATGCCGGTGATGACGTCGGCGGACGGACGCTGCGTCGCAACGACCAGGTGGATGCCGACCGCCCGGGACTTCTGGGCCAGCCTGATGACGTAGTCCTCCACTTCCTGGGGCGAGGTCATCATGAGGTCGGCCAACTCGTCGATGACCACCATGATGTACGGAACGGGACGCTCCCCCCGCCGGGCGCGCGTCTTGTTCATCTCCTCGAGATTGCGCGCGTGGTCGAGCTCCATCAGCTCGTAGCGGTCTTCCATCTCCTTGACCACGTTGTGGAGCACGCCGGCGGCGTCTTTCATGTTCGTCACGACCGGCACCAACAGGTGCGGGATGCGGTCGTAGTGCGACAACTCGACCTTCTTCGGATCGATCATGATCATCCGCACCTGCTCGGGAGTGCTGCGCAACAGAACAGACGAGACGAGGCAATTGACACAGCCGCTCTTGCCGGAACCGGTGGTGCCGGCGATCAGCAGATGCGGAAGACTGGTCAGGTCGGCGTAGACCGCCTTGCCCGAGATGTCCTTGCCGAGCCACACCATCAGGGGACCCGCCGACTTGGGGAACTCGCGGTAGATGTCGCCCAGGGTGACAAAATCGGGCCGCGAGTTCGGCACTTCGACCCCGACCGCCGACTTGCCGGGTATGGGCGCTAGGATGCGGATCTCGGTGGTCGCGAGCGCGTAGGCCAGGTCGTCCTTGAGCGACGAGACCTTGGACACCTTGGTCCCGGGCGCCAGGTGCAGCTCGTACCGCGTCACGCGAGGTCCCACCACCATGCCGATGACCCGGGCTTGAACACCGAACTGACCGAGGGCTTGGACAAGCACGGCCGCTGTGTCGCGCTGCCGCCGCCACTCGCCGGCGCCGGCGGAGTGCTCTTGTCGCAGCACGTCGGGTTGCGGCAGGATGTATGCGGGCTGCTCCACCGGCAGTTCGGTCTGTCGTGGTTCGCGCGCGAGCCCCGGCAGGGCCTCCTGCACGTCGCCCAGATGGTCGCCGGAATCCTCGAGGTCGTGTCCCTCCTGTAGCGCCTCTCGGCCCGTCATGGCGCGAGTGGAATCGCCCGACGGATCCAACACGGGCGTCGGTTGCTCGACCCGGGAGTGACGCGTCTGCGTCTGTTCGCCGGCGCCGTTGTCGTGCTCACCCATGCCGCGGGCGGCCACTGTTGCAGACCCCGCACCGTCGGCGGCGAAGATGTCGGCGAACGCACGTGCACCGTCTATCGGCGACCTCGGGCCTGCCGCCACCGTGCTCCTACCGTCGATGCCTCCATCGGGCCCCGAATGCGCGACCCTCCCCCGCGTCCAGTCGTCGAACGCGTCACCGAAGACGACGGGCTCGCTCGATACACGCGTCACCGTAGGCTGCTCTACGCATGTCGCCGACCAAGTCAACCGGCCCGATCTGCGCTGAGGCGGCGAACGGCCCTCCGAACTCGGCCCCCGCCCGAGCCTGCGCTCCGGCCGCCCCCGACGTACCGTCGCCCGCACGGAGCTCTCGCGGGGAGTGAGCCGGCCAATCTACGGGATCGAAGTCGAACTCTTCGTCGCTCCGACGGTTGACAAGAGCGGTACGCTCCGCGGTCGTCTTCACGACTTTGGCGGCGCTGCGAGTGCGCACACCAAGCCAACGGGCGGTCATGCCCGTGACCAGGCTGAACCCCACCAGTTCGAGCACCCAGCCGACGATGCCCACGCCCACGACGCCCAGCAAGGCATGCACGCCGCCGTAGAGCACTTCGCCCAGCGCCCCCGCCTTGGCTTCGAACTCAGCCCGCGCGAACAACTCGGCGCCGTGACGCCCGAACGGGCGGAACTCCTCCTCCCATGAGCAGGAACAGACCTACCACGAACACAACGACACCGGCAAACCGCGCCGACCGGCGCAACTTGTACGAGAAGACCGTCGTCACGCCGACGGCGATCAGTGACAGTGGCACGAGGAAGGCCAACGTGCCAAAGGCGCACACGAGCCCCGTCTCGATGGCGCTGCCCATAACGCCGGCCTTGTCGGTGGCGCCGAGGCAGAAGATCAGAAAGACCGCCACCGCGAACAGCACGAGCACGATGACCTCTCTCGCTCTATCGGGATGCTTGCCCGTGGTCCGGCGGTCTCCCGCGGCGGAACGCGACCGTCCGGCGCCGCGCGCGCCTCTCGAAGTCCCGGCCGTTCTGGCGCTCGAGCCTGCCGCGGGTGGCTTGCGCGCCCGGCCCGCTGCGCTCGACGTGCGAGCGCCCTGCGCGCGGGTGCGCGGCACTCCGCCGCCTCGCACCGTGGTCTTTCTTACCGTTTCGTCCTCACGCCCCACGCCCTACACCTCGACGATCACCGGCAGGACCATCGGTCGCCTGCCGGCTTCCTTGCGCAGGAACTTCTGCAGCACGTCGTGCACGCGGTTCTTGACGAGGATCGAGATCGTTCACCTGCTGCATCTCTTCGCGTCGATAGGCGGCGGTCACCACCTTCTTGGCCTTCTCGGTCAACTCCTCGAGTTCACCGGCGTGCGCGATAGCCCCGGAACACCACCTCGGGCTCGCCGACCATGGTCCCGTCCTGAGCGCTTCGCGCCACCACGACCATGACCAGTCCGTCGGTCGCCAGATGCTGCCGGTCGCGCAGGACCAGGTCGTGAAAGTCGCCCATGGCGAAACCGTCTACCAGGATCATGCCGGCCTGCACCTGCCCGTGTGACCTCTGCGTCGCCGGGTGAGTTCGAGCACGTCGCCGTTCTCCATCAGGAAGATGTTCTCGTCGGGGATGCCGATCGCTCGCGCCAATTCGGCGTGGAAGTAGAGGTGGCGGTGCTCGCCGTGGATGGGCATGAAGTACTTGGGTCGCACCAGGTTCAGCATCACCTTCAGTTCTTCGGCTGCCGCGTGGCCCGACACGTGCACGCCGGCCGAGGTCTCGTAGATGACCCGCGCGCCGGACGCGAACAGGCGATCGATGGTGCGATTGACGCTCGTCTCGTTGCCGGGCACCGGCCTCGCGGAGATGATGACGGTATCGCCCTTCACGATCTCCACCGAAGGATGGTCGTGGGCGGCCATACGCGCCAGCGCCGACAGCGGCTCGCCCTGGCTGCCCGTGGAGAGCACGGCCACGCGGTCGGGCGGCAGCAACGCGATGTCGTGGGGCTTTATCAGGAGGCCCTCGGGCACGGTGAGATAGCCGAGATTCGGTGCGATATTGACGTTCTTGACCATGCTCCGCCCGATGATGGCCAGCGAGCGGCCATGCCGGGCCGCCGTGTCCATGACCTGCTGGATGCGGTGGATGTGGCTCGCGAACGAGGCCACGATGATGCGCCCGTGGGCGAGGGCGAAGATGCTGTCGAGCTTCTGCCCCACGCCGCGCTCGGGCCGGGTGAAGCCCGGACGAGTCGGCGTTCGTGCTGTCGGACAGCAGCAGGAGTACTCCCTTCCGCCCCAACTCGGCGAAGCGCTGCATGGCGGTGGGCCGGCAGTCGATGGGCGTCTGGTCGAGCTTGAAGTCGCCGGTGTGGACCACGGTGCCCACCGGCGTGTGGATACCGAGCCCCACCCCGTCGGGGATGCTGTGAGAGACCTCCAAGAACTCGATGCGGAACGGGCCGAGCTCGCAGGTCCTTGCCCGGCGAGATCTCGTTCAGCGAGGTCTTGCCCTGCAGCCCATGCTCTCCCAGCTTCGCGTTCAGCAGCCCGAGGGTCAGCCGGGTGCCGTAGACGGGCACGTCGATCTCTTTCAGGAGATAGGGCAACGCGCCCGACGTGGTCTTCGTGCCCGTGCGTGAGGATTATGCCGAGCACCCGCTCCTTGTTCTCGACCACGTAGGAGAAGTCGGGCAGCACGAGGTCGATGCCCAGCATCTCGTCGTCGGGGAACATCAGGCCGGTATCGATGACCAGCGAGGGCGTCGTCGTACTCGAGGACCATCATGTTCTTGCCGATGGCCCCCAGTCCCCCCAGAGGTATGACTTTCAGCGATTCTGTCGTCACGGGCTGTGGTTAGAACCTCCGCGCGAACAGACAGGTTCTATAGGATGTTCTCCAGACCGACGACGAGTCCTTGCAGGCCACGCACGCCGCTTGACCGCCATGAGGACGCCGGGCATGAACGATTCCCGCGACAGAGAGTCGTGCCGGATGGTGAGCGTCTCCCCCAGGCCGCCGAAGATGACCTCCTGGTGAGCCACGAGACCCGGGCAGGCGGACGCTGTGGATGGGCACCTCCTTCTCCGAGCCGGCCTCGCGCCAGGCTTCTTCCACCTGCACTCGGGTGAGACGCGACGTGCCCGACGGCGCGTCGAGCTTGTCGTCGTGGTGCAGTTCGACGATCTCGCAGGCCCTCGGAAGTGCTCGGCCGGCCTGCCGCGCGAACTGCATCATCAGCACCGCTCCCATGGCGAAGTTGGGCGCCACCAGCACGGGGATATCGTTGCTCTCGACCTCCCGCTCGATCTCGGCCAGGTCGCCGGCGCTCAGCCCGGTCGTCCCCACCACCACCGGCACCCGCCAGCGCACGCACGTGAGCGACGTTCTCGCCGCACGACCGCCGGGGTGGTGAAGTCCACCACCACCTGCGGACGGGCGTCTGGATGGCATCCTCCAGGCTGGCGAAACGCTCGGGGGTCTCGCCCGCGACTCCGGTCGCCGTGCCCGCCGCCTTCTCGAATGGAGTCGCCGAATCCGCCGAGCGGACCGAAGACGGGATCGACCGCGGCCACAAGCAGCAGATCTGGGTCGCCCGCTATGGCCGCGCAGGTCATGCGGCCCATTCGCCCCCGGCGCCCGAGACGGCTACCCGGATCTTCACCGGCGCCGGGTCCTAGGCAGCGCGAACTCCGCGGTCATGCTGTGAGTCCTCTCTTCGTCTAGGCCAGCGCGACTCTAGACGAGACCGGCCAGACAGTCTTCGGGAACGGCCGCTGTGCGAACATGGCTCTCGTCGGCCCCGATGCCCACCACCGACAACCCGCCGGCCGGTAGACCTCGGCGGCCAACTCCAGCACCTGCTCGCTGGTGACCGCTTCGATGCGCTGCGCCAACTCGTCCAGAGACAGTATCTCCGTGTTGGTGAGGACCCCTTGCCCAGACGGGTCATGCGGCTGGAGGTGCTCTCCAGCCCAAGGATCATCCTGCCCTTGAGGTGCTCCTTGGCGCGTTGCAGTTCGTCCTCGGGGACCGACTCCTTCACCAGGCGCACCAGCTCCCGGCCGACGGTCTCCATGACCGTCTCGAGACGCTCGGGCCGGCATCCGAAGTAGAGGCCGGACAGACCGGTCTCTGCGTACATGCTCGAGAACGAGTAGACGCTGTACACGAGCCCGCGCTTCTCGCGGACCTCTTGGAAGAGCCGCGAGCTGAGCGATCCGCCGAAGAGGCTGTCGAGCACCGAGAGTTGGAAGCGCCGCTCGTCGTCGCGGGCCATGCCGATGCCGCCCAGGCACACGTGCATCTGCTCGGTCTCCTTGCTCACGAAAGTGCCGCCTGGGCGCGCATCTGCGGCGTCGAGACTGCGTCGCTGCGGGTTGAAGCCGTCGGCAGGTGCCGTGCCGCTCGAGCAGCAGCCCACGCAACTGCGTCGTGGTCGATGTTGCCGGCCGCCGCGACCACCATGTCGGCGAACTGGAAGCGCGCGTTGTGGTACGCGCGGATGTCCTCCTCCGACGCCCCCGGCGATGCTCTCCCGGGTGCCCAGGATGGGATGAGCCAGCGGATGGCCGTCGAGCACGACCTCGGCCAGCACGTCGTGGATGAGGTCCTGGGGCGAGTCGTCCACCATGGCGATCTCCTCCAGAACCACCTCGCGCTCCCGGTCCAGGTCGGTGAAGGTCGGCGTGAGCAGCATGTCGGTCATGACATCCAGCGCCACCGGCAGTTGATCGTCCAGGAAACGGCCGTAGACGACCACGTACTCTCGAGAGGTGCTGGCGTTCAACTCCCCTCCAAGGGTGTCGAAGACCTGGGCGATCTCTTCCGCCGTGTACTTCGACGACCCCTTGAAGAGGAGGTGCTCTATGAAATGCGTCGTGCCGACGAGAGCTGCGGACTCGTCTCGCGAACCGGCCGGGATCCAGAAGCCCAGGCACACCGATCGCAGGTGGTCGAGCTTCTCGGTGATCAGGCGCTGTCCGTTGGCGAGCTGCTCCAGACGATATCCGTCAGTCGGCACTGCCTTCCTTTGCTGAGAGGTTCTCGAGCAGCCGGAGGCTGATCTTCTCTTTGCCGCCCTGCTGCTGCACGTCCAACACTTCTACTCGTCACCAGGTCGCCCCGGTTGACCACTTCTTCCACGGTGGCCACCCGGTGGTCGGCCAGACGCGAGATGTGGATGAGACCGTCGGTGCCCGGCTTCAGCGTGACGAAAGCTCCGAACGAAGTGGTCGAAGCCACCCGGCCCTCGACGATGTCACCGACTTGGGTGTCGCGAGTGAGGAGGCCGATCCGCTCGAGGCAGCCGTCGCCCAGCTTGCCGTCGGTGGCGAACACCTTGATCAGACCGTCCTCGGCCACGTCGATGGTGCACTCGAACTCGGCTTCCATGCCGCGGATCGTCTCGCCGCCCTTGCCGATGACCGCGCCGATCTTCTCCGGATCGATGCGGATGGTGCCGATGCGCGGAGCGAAGTCGGACAACTGGGGCCGCGGGCGCTGAGCGTGCTCGGCGATCTTTCCAAGATGAAGAGCCGAGCCTTGCGGGCACGCTCGAGAGCGTCCTTCATGATGTCGAAGGTCACGCCCTGGATCTTGATGTCCATCTGCAGCGCGGTGATGCCCTTGTCGGTGCCGGCCACCTTGAAGTCCATGTCGCCCAGGTGGTCCTCGACGCCGGCGATGTCGGTCAGCACCACGTAGTCGTCGCCTCTCTTTGATCGAGACCCATGGCGATGCCGGCCACCGGACGCGCTATCGGCACGCCCGCATCCATGAGAGCGAGGGTCGACGCGCACACGCTGGCCATCGAACTGGAACCGTTGGATTCCAGGGTCTCCGAGACCAGACGGATGGTGTACGGGAAGGCTTCCTCATCGGGGATGACCGGGACAGCGCCCGCTCGGCGAGGGCCCCGTGACCGATCTCGCGCCGGCCGGGACCGCGCATGAAGCCGGCCTCGCCCACGCTGAAGGGCGGGAACTTGTAGTGATGCATGAACCGCTTCGATTCCTCGATGCCGAGGCCGTCGATGCGCTGCTCGTCGCGGGCGGCGCCCAGCGTGAGAAGCGTGAGCACCTGTGTCTGACCGCGCGTGAAGAGGCCCGAGCCGTGCGTACGCGGAGCCACCCTGACGTCGCAGTCGAGCTGCCGGATCTCGTCCACGCCACGACCATCGGGGCGCTTCTTGTCGACGGCGATGACCTGCCGCACGGTCTCTTTCTCCACCGCGTCGAAGGCCTTCGCCAGCGCGGCCGTCTGGGCGGCCGCGTCCTCAGCGCCCTCGGCCGGAGGCCAGGCCTCCAGGACCTGCTGCTTGACCGCGGCGACCGCGTCCATAGCGCTCGTGCTTGTCGAGAACGTTGCTCGCGGTCTGGATCTCGCCGCCGAAGCGCGTCCTTGATCTTGTCCACCAGGAGCTGGTCGGGCAGCTTCTCGGCGAACTCCATCTTCGGCGCACCGACTTCGGCGGCCCAGGCCGCTGATGACCTCGCACCTGCTTCTTGATGGCCTCGTGGGCTACTTCGAGCCCCGCCAGGATGTCGGCTTCGTCGACCTCTTCGCAGCCGGCCTCGACCATGCCGATGGCCTCAGCGGTGCCGGCGACCACCAGGTTCACCGGGCTCTGATCGATCTCCTCGTAGGTGGGATTGACGACCCACGAACCGTCGACCTTGGCCACCCGCACCGCGCCAACGGGTCCCTGGAACGGCGCCTCGGAGAGACTGAGGGCCGCCGAGGCGCCCGCGAGGGCGAGCACGTCGTACGGGTTGGTCTTGTCCACCGAGAGCACCGTCGCCACGATGTGCGTCTCTTTGTTGAAACCCTTCGGCCACAGCGGCCGGATCGGCCGGTCGATGAGCCGGGCGTTGAGAATGGACTGATCGCTCGCACGGCCTTCTTTCTTGATGAAGCCGCCGGGAATCTTGCCCGCGGCGTACATACCCGCCTCGACGTCGACCGTGAGCGGGAAGAAATCTACATTGCGCTCGGTGCTCGCCACGACCGCAGTGACCAACACCATCGTGTCTCCGCAGCGAACCACCACGGCTCCACTCGCCTGCTTCGCCAACCGGCCGGTCTCGAAGCTGATCTTCTTGTCTCCCAACGTTACTTCTGTCGTACTCACTCCGCTCGCCACTGTCTTCTCTCCCGTCTCGGGAGCCTCTCTGGCCCCCACTTTCCGTCGATTCGTTACTTCGCTGCCACTTCTTTGCCTGAATTGCCGGACTCCTACCTACGCAGACCCAGATCCTTGACCACCGTACGATAGCGCTCGACATCCTGCTTCTGCAGGTAGTTGAGGAGGCGGCGCCGATGGCCGACCATCTTGAGGAGGCCGCGGCGCGAATGGTGGTCTTTGGAATGCGTCTTGAGGTGCTCGGTGAGGACACTGATCCGCTCGCTGAGGATGCCTATCTGCACCTCAGGCGATCCGGTGTCGACGTCGTGCTTCTTGAAGCGGTCGATGATCTCGGTCTTGCGATCTTTGCTCAGCATGCATGGCCTCCTTGGGCTCCATGCTCCCAGCGAGAACTCTGCGGTCCAAGCCGAGATGCAGGTTTCAATGCCGGCGGCGCCGTGTCTCGGAGTCCGCAGTGCACGCTGCCGACGGCGTCCGCCACCATCCGGCAATCCGCGCCGGAAATGGTGATGTAGGTTACCACAGAGCCACCTTTGCGAAACGGCCGCATGGAGCGACCTGCGGGCCGGGCGCCTCCCGGTCTGCTATTCGACGTACCTCGCGAACGACTCAAGCGGCACGAAGGGCGAGACCCTCACGCGCGTGATCTCGAACGGAGCCTCTGGGCCGAGGGCCTGTCCCTTGTTCGTCGCCACCGCCATCACGTAGCCGGCGGCCTCCGTCGCTTCGATGACTCGCTGGTCGTACGAGCCGGCCGGATAGCAGAGCACGTACACCGGTTGCCCGATCTGCTCCTCTATCGCCGACCGCGAGTCCACGAGTTCCGACCGCAGGCGATCGTCCGACGCGCCCGGAAGATCCGGGTGCGAGTATGAGTGCGACTGGATGGACATGCCGCCCTCGGCCATCTCGCGCAGCTGCTCCCAGCTCATCTGCCCCTCTGAACCCACGGTCTTCGTGATCACGAAGAAGGTGCCCGACAGCCCGCGCTCCGTAAGAATCGGGTACGCAACTTCGTAGTTGTCGAGCCCACCGTCGTCGAAGGTCAAGGCTACTGCCTTGTCAGGGAGTCGTGTGAGACCGGCCATCGCAAGATACGCCTCGGCAAGAGTGACCGTGTTGTAGCCGTTGGCAACCAGATAGTCCATCTCGTCGATGAAGTCGGGGGTCCGCACCGTGAGACCGTCGGCGTAAGGACCGGCGGGTGGGGGTTCGTCGTCGACGTAGTGATACATGAGCACTGGGACATGCACCCGCTGCCCGCCGGTTGGAAGAGGCTGGGAGAGCGCTTCGAGCTCGAGACGCGAGAAGGGCCCGTAGCGGCTGCCGGCCGAGATCTCCACACCCACGCCCAGTACCGTGGCCCTCGCGGCCCCGGGGTTCGGATCGTATCCGACAGCGAGCGCGACCGACAGCACCGCGACCACTGTCAGCGCGAGCACCGTCAAGGCCGGGATTCGCGATGCCGCGGCGTCCTTCTCGCGTAGTCGATTGCGTGAGCGAGTCATGAACGGAGGCCGGCCGCATCCTTCTGGTGGACCCGGCGAGCGAATTCGATGTCCTTCTTGATCTGGGCGGCCAGACTCTCGGCGTCTGGGAACGCACGCTGCGGACGGATTCTGCCGAGAAAATCGATCGCTAGCCGCGCTCCGTACAAGTCGCCTTCGAAGTCCAGAAGTACCGTCTCGACCCGTACCTTCCGGTCATGTTCGAACGTAGGATTGGTTCCCACGCTCGTTACCGACGGGTACTCGCGAACACCGTCGACGATCGACCGGGTTACGTAGATGCCAAGTCCCGGTAGCGCCGACTCACGGCCGACGGAAAGATTCGCGGTAGGCGCCTCGAGGGTCCTACCCCGCCTGGCCCCCGATACGACCGCGCCCTCCAAGCGGTGAGGTCGCCCCAGAAGGCCCGCGGCCTCGTCCACGCGTCCACGCCTCAGCAGCACTCGTATCCTGGTGCTCGATATGGCTTCTCCGGCGTCCTTCACGAGCGGCACCGGTCGCACCCGGAAACCATGGGCGGCGCCATACTCGGCAAGGTCGGTGGAAGTACCGGCTCCCTCGTGCCCGAACCGGAAGTTGCCACCGACGAACACTGCCTTCGCTCCCAGGTGATCCGACAGGACGGCGCGGCAGAACGCTTCCGGAGCGAGCCTGGCGAACTCGCGGTCGAACCTCACCACGATCAGTTCGTCTATGCCAAGGCCGCCGAGCAACTCCGCCTTGCGGTCAAGAGACGTGAGCATGCGTGGCGCCGACCGCGGGCGCAATACCACCTCGGGATGAGGGTAGAAGGTCACGGCCGCCGACAGCGCTCCCGAGACATGGGCCTGCTCGACCGTCTCGGCCACGATCTCCTGGTGGCCGCGATGCACGCCGTCGAACACCCCGATGGCCACGATCCGTCCGGCGGCGGGCGCGTCGACGACCTCGTCCAGTGTCTGGTAGACACGCATGGTCACACAGGCTCCGGAAACACGACCAGTGGCCGGGCCGCGTCGCCCATCCGCTCGTAGATGGCCAGCAAGCGATCTTCCCCGTACACGCGAAAGCGCGGCCAGGGGGCGTGGGCCAGGTCATTGCCGTTGGCCGCCCGCCTGGCTTCGGCGGCATCGGAGTCGTGACGGGGCAGAAAGGCCAGCGCTTCGTCGAGAGTGAGAACGCCCGGCCCTCCCTGAAGGTAGCGCTCCGGCGAAAGCCCGCCTGGCGGCAGCGCGTCGTCCACTCTGAACGGGCCAATACGCGTTCGCCTGAGCGCCGAAGCGTATGCTCCCGCTCCGGTGGTCTCACCGATCGTCTCGGCGAGAACGCGTGCATATGTGCCACTCCCGGTAAGCGCCAGCAAACGGGCGGTCTGCGCCTCCGCATCGAAACCGATCATCGACAGATCGTAGACCATGACCTCCCGCTCGGGGGTGTCGGCAGTCTCTCCGCGGTGCGCCTTCTTGTAGAGGGGCTCCCCGGCGACCTTGACCGCCGACGTCAGCGGCACCCGCTGGCGTATGCGCCCCCGCAGACCGTCCAGCGACAAGAGCACCTGCTCGGGCTCCACACAGCCACCAGTGCGAGTGATCTCTCCCGTGGGGTCGGCCGTTGAGGACACGGCGCCGAATTGCACCATCAGGTCGTACTCCTTGGGCAGCGCCATGAGCAAGTTCGAGACGCGTGTGGCGTGTCCGATCAGCACAACCAGGAGGCCGCTCGCAAAAGGATCTAGAGTGCCGGCATGGCCCACCCGTGCGCCCACGCCCCGGCGTGCGGCGCGGACCATGTCGAAACTGGTCGGGCCGACAGGCTTGTCGACCAGCACCACCCATGAGGACAACGGCGCCGCTGGGCGGGCGGTCACAGACGAGCCTCCACCTGGCGCTCGATCCACTCAAGCACCGGCTGCAGCGCCTCACCGCTGGTGAAGCCGGCGGCCCGCACGTGGCCGCCTCCGCCCTGTTTGGCCGCCAACGCCGCCACGTCTATCGACCCGTCGGTGGAGCGCAGACTCACCTTGGTCTCGGGAGTGCCGTTGCGACTCCTTGCCCTGGCTATAGCCGCCACTTTCACGCCCTTGATGCGCCGCAGGCTGTCGATGATCCCCTCAGCGTGTCCCTCGTCGGCGTCGGCCTCGGCGAAGTCGTCATTGCCCAACCACGAGGTTACGAGAGCACCCCCAAGTCGCACCTCGAGGTGCGCCATAGCCTTGCCAAGCAGCCTCAGCTTGGGTAGCGGAGTACTCTCGTAGACCTGCCGGTACACGCCGGCCACGTCCAATCCAAGCTCCTGCAACTCGGCCGCCATGCGGTGAGCCGCCGGAGTGGTATTCGAGTACTGAAAGCGGCCGGTATCCGTTACCAGACCGACGTAGAGGGCGGTGGCCATGTCGGCGCCTACGGCGAAACCTCCAGCCTTACACACCTCGTAGAGCATGGCCGTGGACGACGGCGCCTCGGCGTCGAGCAGATTGAGATCGGCATAGCAGGGGTTGTCCTGATGGTGGTCGATATTCACGCGGGTGACCTCGCCGGAAAACGGCCCAGATTCACATCGCATCAGCGACGCGCAGTCGAAGTAGTACACCGACGCGTTCGAGGGCACCGCGGGCATCTCTCCACGCACGATCTGCGAGACCCGAGACAAGAATGCATACTCCGGCGGAAGCGCCGACGTGCCCGGAATGAAGGCAGTACAGGCTACGCCAAGCTGCTCGCAGAGCAGCAGGAATGCCGATAGACATCCCAGAGCATCACCGTCGGGAGCCTCGTGCGACACGCCCAGAACGAGGGACTCACCCCGCAGACGCTCGGCGACCTGAGCCGCCGTCACGATCGGGCCCCGCGACTGTGAGGTCATTCGTCTTCTTCCTCGCGTGACTCTTCTTCAGGAGGCAGATCCTCCACCCCGCTCGACTTCAGGATGGCCTGGATGCGCATGCCCTGATCGACACTCGCGTCGTAGACGAACTCGAGCATGGGAATTCGCTTCAACTTCAACTCGTCCCCGATGGTGCGCTGGAGGTACGCGCGAGCGGCGCGCAAGCCCTCGAGCGTGGCGTCCTTCTCGACCTTCTTGCCGTAGACCGATACGAACACCTTGGCATGTGAAAGATCGGGAGCCGTTTCAACCCCCGTCAGGGTGACGAATCCGATGCGTGGGTCCTTCAGGTGCTGCGCAAGCGCGGTGGCGATGATCTCCCTGATCGCCTCGTTGATACGGCGCATACGATATGACGGTGCGTTACTCATCTACCTCAACCACCTCGGTACGACACGAAGTGAGAATCCATTCCTGTGAATCCAGATATGCCTTCAGCCGGTCCAAGACCTCGTCGAGAACCCTCAGATCGGAGGCTGCCACAGCGACGATCACTCGCGACCGCTGCCACAGATCCTGGTGCCCCACTTCAGCGAATGACGCTCCGTGGTGACGGGTCACCTGATCCCGGATGCGCCGAAGAAACATGCGCTTGCCCTTGAGGGAACCGGTCTCCGGAAAATACAGCTCGGCCGTGAGGATGCCGACGAACCCCTTGCTGCTCCTACTGAGTACGGGCTACTTCCTTGATCTCGTATGCCTCGACGACGTCACCTTCGTGGATATCGTCGTAACCATCCAAGTGTAGTCCACATTCATACCCGGCGGCGACCTCCTTGGCGTCGTCGGAGAACCGCTTGAGTGTGCCGATCGTACCCTCGTGGACGATGCTGCCGTCGCGCAGCAAGCGGATCTTGGCCGAGCGGGTGATCTTGCCCGTCTGCACGTAGCAGCCCGCGATGGTGCCGATGCGCGAGGCGTGGAAGACCTGCCGCACCTGCGCGGTGCCCAGTTCTTCTTCGACCCGCTCGGGCTCGAGCATGCCGACGAGAGCCGCTTCCACTTCCTCGATCGCCTTGTAGATGACCCGGTACGTGCGTACGTCGACCTGTTCTTGGTCGGCCAGGGCCTTCGCGGCCGTCGAAGGACGGACGTTGAAGCCGATGACCACGGCCTTCGAAGCCGAAGCAAGCATGATGTCGGACTCATTAATGCCGCCGACACCCGCGAACACTATGGCAACCTTGACCTCAGGATGCGCGATATTCCGCAGCGACTCCTCCAGGGCTTCGACCGAACCGGCCACGTCGCCCTTGATGACGAGCGGAAGCTCCTTGACCCGGCCCTCCTTGATGCGCCGGTAGAACTCGTCGAGACTGCTCGCGCCGCCGCGGCTCTTGGCCAACTGCTCTTGGCGCAAGCGAGCGGTGCGCTGCTCGGCCTTCTGCCGTGCGTCTCGCTCGTCGTTCGCGGCCATGACGAAATCGCCGGCCTGCGGCAACGTGTTGAAGCCCAGGATCTGCGCCGGCATGGACGGGGTGGCCTTGGTGACCGTCTTACCCATGAAGTCGAACATGGCCTTGACTCGTCCGTATGCCTCGCCGCTGACTACGGCGTCGCCGACCCGCAATGTGCCGCGCTGCACGAGGACGGTGGCCACCGGCCCGCGTCCCACGTCGAGCTGCGACTCGATGACAACGCCCGAACCAGAGGCAATCGCGTTGGCCTTGAGTTCCTGCACATCAGCCACGAGAAGGATCATGTCCATGAGGTCGTCGAGATTGAGCCTCTGCTTTGCCGACACCTCTACCACGACCGTGTCGCCGCCCCACGCCTCGGGCACGAGGCCCTGGTCGGCCAGTTGCTTCTTCACGAGGTCGGGGTTGGCATCGGCAAGATCCATCTTGTTGATGGCCACGACGATCGGCACCTCCGCCGCCTTGGCGTGGCTGATCGCCTCGAGAGTCTGGGGCATGACACCGTCGTTGGCCGCGACCACGATGACCGCGATATCGGTCGATTTCGCGCCGCGCGCTCGCATAGCCGTGAACGCCTGATGACCGGGAGTATCGAGGAAAGTGACCTTCTTCTCGTTGTGAGTGACCTGGTAGGCGCCGATATGCTGAGTGATACCGCCCGCCTCGCTCTTGACGACCTCTGTCTCGCGAATAGCGTCGAGCAGCGACGTCTTGCCATGGTCGACGTGACCCATGATGGTGACAACGGGAGCACGCGGGGAAAGATCGGCCGGGTCGTCGACAAACGCCTCCGCCCCTTCCTTCACCTCTTCGGCGTGTTCGATCTCGACCTGGCGCTCGAACTCCTCGGCGAGAATCGTCAAGGCGTCGTCGGACAGCGATTGCGTGATGGTGACCATCTCGCCGAGCTTCAAGAGCGTCTTGATAAGCTCACCGGCGCCGATTTCCAAGGCCTCGCTCAGATCTTTGACGCTGGCGCCGCTCTTGATCTTCACGGGCGATTCAGTGCCGGGCACGACCTTCTTCTTGACGGCCGGCTTCTCAGCCTCGCCGGCAGGACCCCGACGCCCGACGAACGTGCCACGACCACCTTTTCGGCCGGCCTGTGAATCAATTATCACCCGTCGCTTAGCCGGCTTGTCGTCGCCTCGGCGAACCCGAGAGGGCGCGGTCGGACGTGTCGGACCCACCAGCCCCGTCGCTTCGGCGGCCTCAGCCCACACATCGGGGATGGGGGCCGACGCGACCCTCGAAGACCGTTCGCGACGTTCACCCTCGCGCTGAAAGCCGGCCGGGCGGCCGCGCCCACCGGGGGCCGGGCGAGCGCCCGCAGCCGCGGCGCCGGCGGCCGGCGCCGGCTTCGGCGTACGCTCTGCCGCGGGTTCGGTGGTGGCGGGCTTGGGCGGAGCCGCCGCCGCGGCCTTGCGGGCCGCTTCAGCCTTCGCCTCTCTTTCGGCTTGGATGCGCGCAAGCTCTTCTTTGCTGACCACATTGCCCGAGGGCTTCACGCCCTTGCGCAGCGGTACCCCTGGCCCGACGACCGTGGGCATGTCTTCAAGCCGCGGTCCACCCTTGCGCATGGGCTTCATGGGCGGCTTGCGTAGAGCCGGGCGTGGTGCTTCAGCCCGGGGAGTTTCTCCGTCTGGGGCCTGCGAACGAGTCTGCGGAAGACGCGGCGCCTCCGAACGGGGCGCCTGCGGCCGCGGAGCCTCTGACCTCGCGACACCGACCTGCTCTTCGACGGAACCAGACGGCTGCGCCGCGGCTTCGCCCTCTGCAACGGCATCCTCGGTCGCAGCTACTACGGGACTCTCCCCCGGCTGCTGAGCGACGTCGCCCGAAGGCTCATCGGTCACCGCTGAAGGCGCCCCGAGGTCCACGGCGGCCGGAACGGCCTCTTCCGGTGAAGGGGGTGCAATCTCGGGGACCGCCGTCTCCGGGGTTTCGCCCACGGCGGTGCTCTCGACAGTCGCAGGTGCCTCGGGCTCAGCCTCAACCGGCTCCACGATCGCGCCTGCCCCGTCCGCGGACACAGTCGCGTCGGCCGCATGACTCTCGGCAGCGGACACTTCCATTGCGGGCGATTCAGCCACTGTCTCCGCTTCGACCATCTCGACGGCCGGCTCAGCGGGCCCCGCCGGCGCGGGCGCCTCGACACCCATCTTTCCCGAAGGTCGTGACACGCCGCGCTTCTCAGTGACGGGCTTGACGTCTTCCTCGACTTCGGCGGTGACTGGAGCAGGAGGCGGTGTGGGCCTTGGTGGAGGCGGAGCGATGCGCATGGCTCGCTCTACGTCCACTTCCTCCACCGAGGAAGAGACACCCTTCACATAGATCCCAGCCTTCTTCAGACTATCCAGGAGTTCCTGGTTAGTCAGGCCCCTCTCTTTGGCGATGTCGTAAAGCCGTCTCTTTGCCACTATCCACCCGTCTCGTCGTCCGGCGGCGCCTCATGCATAATCGCCGCCGCTATCTCGTCTCCCTCAACCACAACCGACGCCCGAAAGGCCCTCTGAAGAGCCTTTCTATGAAGCGCCCGGTCTAAGCACGACTGCCGTCTGCAAAGATACGCGCCTCTGCCAGTCCTATCCTTACCCCTCGCAACCACGACTCGCGGAGGTGCTACGCTCCGGTCGACCGCGAGACGTACCAGGTCGGCCTGAGCCGCCCGGCGTCCACAACCGACGCATTGCCGCTCAGGCGCGCTCACCACCGAGTGCCTGATGTTGAGGCATTCCGCAGTATAGACTGCCCGACAGCGCTGCGTTAGGGCACCTCTTGCCGCGGACCATGGCGTGACACCGTCCGTCGACGATCTGAGGCTCCGACTCTGAAGCCGTATAGCTCGTATCGTCCTCGCTCATCTCGCTCTCGGACTTGATGTCGATCTTCCAACCGGTCAAGCGGTTGGCAAGGCGCGCGTTCTGGCCGTCTTTGCCGATGGCGAGCGAGAGCTGGTCGTCGGGCACTACCACCGTGGCCTCGCAACGATCGTCGTCGAGAATGACCTCACGCACCCGGGCCGGCGACAGCGACTTGGCCACGAACCTGGCCGGTTCTTGATCGAACGGGATGATGTCGATCTTCTCGCCCCTCAACTCCGACACGACCATGCGCACTCGAGACCCGCGCGGGCCCACGCAGGCACCCACCGGATCGACACCGTCGCTGTGCGAGATGACCGATATCTTCGAGCGGTACCCTGGCTCGCGGGCGACCCCCACGATCTCGACCAACCCGTCGGATATCTCCGGAACCTCGAGCTCAAACAGCCGGCGTACGAGTTCCTCGCTGCGCCGCGACAGGATGATCGGCGGCTCCTTCGGATTCTGCGAGACCTCCTTGACGACCGCCTTGAGACGCATGCCGTGCTCGTAGCGCTCGGTCGGCACCTGCTCGTTCTTCGGCAGGCGCGCCTCGACCCGGCCGAGGTCGACCAACGTGTAGCGGCTATCGGACTGCTGCACGATGCCAGTCACGATCTCGCCGATGCGGTTCGAGTACTCGTGGAAGACTATGCCCTGCTCGGCCTCCCGGATACGCTGGTATATCACCTGCTTGGCCGTCTGGGCCGCGATTCGGCCGAAGTCGTCGGGAGTTATCTCCTGGCGCTCCGCCATAGAGGTGTCGATCTCGGTCTCCTCGTCCTCCACCTCGGGCTCTTCACCCGGGGGGAAGATCAGCTCGAAAACACGGATCTCTCCGTTATCGCGATCGATCTTGACCTCTGAGAACGGCACCGCGTGCGGTGTCTTCTGGTAAGCCGAATGGAGAGCGTCCTCCAGCGCTTCGATCAACAGGTCGAAGGGTATGCTCTTCTCTTTTTCGATCTGGCGAAGCGCCTCGATCGTCTCTTTGTTCATCCCTTCCCCCTATCTGAACTCATATATCAAATGGGCGTTCGAGATCTGGGCCAATGGGATCCTCGTTTCACGCCCGGTGTCCTTGACCACAATCTCTTCGGCGCCCACTTCGAGCAGGACACCCTGCCAAACCTTGCTGCCTTCGACCGGCGCCTTGGTCTTGACGTACACTCGCTTGCCCACCTGGGCCTCGAAGTGGCTCCGCTTGCGAAGCGGCCGCTCCAGCCCCGGCGAACTGACCTCCAGCGTGTACCCTTCCTCGAACGATCCCGACTCGTCGATCGCATCGCCCACAACGCTCGACACCCGTCCACACAAGTCGTGCGTCACACCGCCTGGGGAGTCGATATACAGCCGTACGATCTTGAGCCTTCTATTGCCGAGTTCCTCCAGGAATACCAACTCGACGTTCTCGACCTCGCGATCGATAACCTCCTGGACCCATGCTTCAGAGAGCGCCACGATCTCTTCCTAGAGTAAAACAAAAGTGGGTCCACCCGCACCCACTTTGGTCACAGCTTAGTTTTGTCAGTTGCTCGCGGATTATACCACGTCGGAACTAGCCCTACCAGGAAAGCCACTTCACCTTCCAGAAGTATTGCCGCAAACAACCTCCCACCACGAGCTATCGCCCCGCGGGCCGCCCACACAGCCGTCCGGGCCCCTTCGGCCGCCCCCGCACGACCGCGCGTACCCCTAGAGCGCGATCTCCAGCAGTCGGCCGACTCGGGCCGCGCAGTCGGAGATGAGCACTTCCTCCCGCTCGCCGCCGCGCCTCGGCTCCACCTCGACCACGCCTTCGGCCGCTTTCTTGCCAACCGTCACACGCACCGGGCAGCCGATGAGCTCCGCGTCGGCGAACTTGAACCCCGGACGCTCGTCACGATCGTCCCAGAGAACCTCCCAGCCCTCGGCCGACAGGGCATCATGTAGGGCGGAGGCGACCTCGGTCTGCCCCTCGTCCTTCATCTGCACCTGCACCAGGTGGATCTCGAAAGGCGCGATGGCCTTCGGCCACACGATTCCCTTCTCGTCGTGACCCTGCTCGACCGCGGCCGCCGCGATACGACCGAGACCTATGCCGTACGAGCCCATGACGATGTTGCGCTCCTGGCCCGACTCGTCGAGTACGTTCGCCGCGAGCGGCTTGGAGTACTTGACGCCGAGCTTGAAGATGTTGCCGATCTCGATGCCCTGCTTGACTACCAGCGGCGCCCCGCAGAGCGGGCAGCCGTCTCCTTCGGCCGCTTCACGTAGATCGGCGTACTCGGGCACGAAATCGCGGCCTACTACTACCCCCATGAGATGCGTATGCGGTTTGTTGGCGCCCGCCGCGTACTCGCGCGGGGCCGCTTGATCTGCGGCGTCAGCCGGGCGCAGCGTCTCGTCGGCCACGATACGCAGGCCGCGCTCTGACAGACCCACGGGACCGACGAACCCCACCTCCGCGCCGGTGGCCTCGAGCACCTCCTCGGCATGAGCCGGACGTACTTCCGATTTCAGATACCGGCCGAGCTTGCTCTCGTGCAGGCTGTGATCACCCCGCACCAGCGCCAGCACCGGCTTGTCGCCCGCCATGTAGACCAGCGATTTGATCAGACGCGCGGGTGATATGCCCAGATAGCCCGACACTTCGTCGATCGTGCGCTTCTCGGGAGTCGACACTTCCACCGGAGCCGCGTGCGCCCCGACACCGGCGCCTTCGGCCGAAGCGGACTCCGGGCTCTTCGCCACCGATCTCGCCATCTCAACATTGGCCGAGTACCCGCAGCCATCGCAGAGCGCTATACGGTCCTCGCCCGCCGCCGCCGGCGCGGTGTACTCGTGTGCCTGAGCGCCGCCCATGAACCCACTGTCGCTCTCCACTCTGTAGAATTCGAGGCCGCATCGGCTGAAGATGCGGTCGTAGGCCCCGATGTGCTTCTCATAGCTGGTCTCGAGCCCCGCCTCGTCGACGTCGAACGAGTAGGAGTCTTTCATGATGAACTCGCGCACCCGCAGGATCCCGCCCTTCGGTCGGGGCTCGTCGCGAAACTTGAGCTGTATCTGGTACCAGATCTGCGGCAGGTCGCGATAGGAACGGAGTTCACGGCCCGCGAGCCAGGTGAAGGTCTCCTCGTGGGTCATGGCGAGCACCATGTTCCGATCGCCCCGGTCCTTCAGCCGGAACATCTCGTCGCCTATCGAGTCGTACCTGCCCGAGGCCTGCCACACGTCGGCTGGGTGCAGCGTGGGCATCGACAGTTCGATCGCGCCGATCGCGTCCATTTCCTCGCGGACGATGCCGCGGATACGTTCGATCACCCTCCAGCCCAGCGGCAGAATGATGTAGATACCCGAGGCGAACTGGCGGACGAAGCCGCCGCGCACCATGAGCTTGTGGCTGATCGCCTCGGCGTCGGCCGGGTCTTCCTTTACCGTGGGCATGAAGAGAGCGGTCGCCCGCATGGGTTCCTCCTCGAGAGCGCTCGTGAATGGGGCGCGGCGCGAAGCCCGCGCGCGACAGACAGTCTAGCAGGCCGTCGAACGATCACGGCCGGTCTTGCGGGGTCCTCCAGACGGCTCCTAGCGGCCGGTGCCCCCCGGCCGGTCCACGCCGGGGCGCGCCTGCACCCGCGAAGCTATCTCGGCGAAGAGGGCATCGACCAGTTGGGCCTGGGGCACCTTCCTCACCGGCCGCCCCTGGGCGAACACCACTCCCTCACCATCGCCTCCGGCGATGCCGAAATCGGCCTTGCGGGCCTCACCGGGACCGTTGACCACGCAACCCATGACCGCCACCTCGAGATCGAGGCCCGACTCGGCCAGCCTGCGTTCCACTTCGAGGGCGAGCGGCTCGAGATCGATGCGCGTGCGGCCGCACGTTGGGCAACTGATGACCCGCGCCCCCCGTGGGGCCAACTCGAGCGTGCGCAAGATCTCAAGAGCCACCTTCACCTCTTCGACCGGGTCACCGGTGAGCGACACCCGCACCGTGTCGCCGATGCCCTCGGCCAGCAGGGCGCCCAGCGCGACCGCGCTCCTAATCGACCCCGCCCAGCGCGTGCCCGCTTCGGTCACTCCGAGGTGCAGCGGGTACGGGATCCGCTCCGCAAGCAGCCGGTTGGCGGCGATCGTCACACGCGGCGACGACGATTTCGCCGAGACCTTGATCTCGCGGAAGTCGAACTCCTCGACCATGGCGCAGTACCTCACGGCCGACTCCACCAGCGCGCCCGCCGGGTCACGTTGCTCCACTTCGCGGAGTTCCCGCTGCAACGATCCACTGTTCACTCCCACGCGGATCACCGCCCCGTGCCGCTGGGCGGCCTCGACCACGGCGCGTACGTTCTCGCGACCGCCGATATTTCCTGGATTGATGCGCACGCCCGCCGCGCCCGCCTCCACGGCCCCCACAGCCAACTGGTGGTCGAAATGGACGTCGGCGACAAGAGGCACCGGCGACTCAGCCACCAACCGCTCCATGGCTCCGACCGAGGCCTCATCGGGAACCGCCACGCGGACGATGCCGGCTCCCGCCGTGGCGAGCGCGCGAATCTGGCCGAGAGTGGCCTCGATATCGTCGGTGCGGGTGTTGGTCATCGATTGCACGACAACCGGACTGCCGCCTCCCACCAGCACACCGCCCACGCTCACTTGTACCCTGCTGCCCACCAGCGATCCGCCTACCCGAAGGGGATCAGTCGTCCGATATCGTTGTACATGGCGACAAGAAACAGCAGGAAGAACAACGCGAGGCCGACCATCGATATGCGCTCGAAGACGCGTAGCGACAGACCCTTGCCGCGGATACGCTCGACGATGCTGTAGACGAAATGCCCGCCGTCCAGCGGCAGCAGTGGGATCATGTTGAGGATAGCGAGGTTCACGCTGATCAGGGCGAGTAGCATCAGGTAGTACCCGCCCTCGTACGCCTGCGTCGACAACTGGATTATGCCCACCGGCCCCGCCAAGCCTTGGTCGCCGGTAACGGGAGCCTCGCCCGAGAACATCATGCCGACGCCCTTGAAGATGAGCGCGACCATCTCGCCGGTCGTCTTGCCCGCATACCCGAACGACGAGGCGAAGCCCAGATCACGGTGCTCCGCCCCCGGGCTGAACCCGGCACGGCCGGTTCCGTCGGGCTGTGGTTGCACCGTCAAGGTCAGAGTGAGAATGGCGCCATCGCGGTCGACCCCGATGGTGATGGTCTCGCCGGGTCTCGTAAGGATCTTCGTGCGGATCTCCTGGTAGCTGCCCATCTCGTCGCCGTTGATGCTCACGATGCGGTCGCCGACCTCCATCCCAGCACCCTCGGCAGGCATGCCGGGCGCCACCTCCACGACCACCGTGCTGTAGACCATCTCACCTTGCGCCGCCGACGCGCCCCACACCAGCAAGAAGGCCACGATCATGTTCATGGCCACGCCGGCCACTATGAACAGCAACTTGTGCCAGAAAGGATGCGCGTAGTACCGGCGGTCGAGCGGCGTAGAGGCGATCTCATCGGCGCTGAGGGCCCGTTTGCCCGCTAAGCGGTCCTCGGGATCCTGCGGCATCCGCCTTGCCTCCCGGTAGTGCACGCCTGCCTCCTGCTCACGGGCCTCGGCGATCCGCGCCTCGAACTCCTCCTTGTGCACGCCGGTCACACGCACATAGCCGCCCAGGGGCACGGCCGAGATGCCGTAGACCGTTTCACCGAAGCGCTTGCTGACCAAGTAGGGGCCGAAGCCGATACTGAACTCCTCCACCCGCATGCCGGTGAGTTTGGCGACGATGAAGTGGCCGAACTCGTGAGCCAAGATGAGGAATCCTAGCCCCACTACCGCAATGACTATGCCGACAAACGTCGTCACGATTCTCCGTTTCTTGTCGCGTGCTCAGCGACATACCGCCTGCAATCCTCGCCGGCGGTCTGCCGCGCTTTCTCATCGACGGCCACTACGTCGGCATATGTTCCGAAGGTTTCGCTCCGCGAACGCTCCACGGCCAGCCGCACCACCTCAAATATACCTGGGAACGGTAGCGTACCCGAGAGAAAGGCGTTCACCGCCACCTCGTTGGCCGCGTTGAGCGCACAGGCGGCCGAGTCCCCGAGCAGACCCGCTCTGCGCGCCAGGCCGATCGAAGGAAAGGTCTCTTCGTCGGGAGCCGCGAAATCGAGGCAGAGCCCCGACCGCATGTCGAGCCGGTCAACCGGTACGGGTGCCCTCTCCGGATAGTGAAGCGCGTACGCTATCGGCACCCTCATGTCGGCGACCCCCATGTGCGCAAGGAGAGCCCCATCGTTGAGCCGCACCATGGCGTGCACCACCGATTGCGGGTGCAGCACCACCTCGATACGGTCGTACGCCACACTGAAAAGGTGGTGGGCCTCGATCACCTCGAGACCCTTGTTCATGAGACTGGCTGAGTCGATCGAGATCTTCTCACCCATCGACCACGTCGGATGCGCTAACGCTTGTTCCCGCGTACACGCCGCCAGACGCTCAGTATCCCAGCCGCGGAAAGGCCCCCCCGAAGCGGTGATAACGAGCGACTCCACCGACGCCCGTCCGGCAGCCTTCACCAGCTGGTGGAGCGCAGAGTGCTCCGAGTCCACCGGAAGGATCTCCACCCCCGACCGCGCCGCCAAGCCGGTCACCAGACGGCCCGCGCACACAAGGCTCTCCTTGTTCGCGAGAGCGAGCGGGCACGGCTTCTCGAGAGTGGCGAGCGTCGCCTCCAGGCCCGCGAAGCCGACGATGGCGTTCAGCACGAGGTCGGCATCGACCTCTCGCACGAGTTGCGCGGCCGAACCCGTGCCCACGCGGATACTCAGCTCCGGGTAGAGTCTCCGTGGGATACCGGCCCCAGCCTTGTCGTCGGCGACCGCCACGTCGCGCACCCCGAACGAAACGGCCTGCTCCAGGAGGAGCGCCACGTTGCGATCGCACGACACCCCCACCAGCTCGAGGTCGCGAGCCGCCGCGATGACCTGCAGAGCCTGCACTCCGATAGACCCAGTCGCCCCGAGGACGATGACCCGCTTCACCTGACCAGATCTCCCAATAGCCACACCGCCGCCCAGTAGCCGACGAAACCCGCGAAAAGCAGTGAGTCGAAACGGTCGAGCACCCCGCCGTGGCCGGGCAGGATGCGACCGGAATCCTTCACGCGAAAGTCGCGCTTGAACGTTGACTCGAAGAGATCGCCCCACTGACCCACGATGCCTATGGCAAGCCCGAGCACGATGGCGTCGCGAGTGGGCAGCCAGTCAGAGTACAGTCGCACCAGGAGCGCCGCGACAATGGAGCCCACCAGACCTCCCGCCGCCCCCTCGATGGTCTTGCCCGGTGAGATGTGCGGCGCCATCTTGTGCCGCCCGATCGTGCGGCCGACGAAGTAGGCGAACGTGTCGTTGAGGATAGTACAGGCGAGGAGCAGTATGGCGAGAGCCATGCCGTGCTCGAGCGATCGCAAGAGCAGCACGTAGGCGAAGCCACCGGCGATCCAGATCACTCCGAAGGCGGTCATGGCTAGGCGACCCACCAAGTGTGCCCCCAGCTCTCCGAACAACGACCAGAAGAACGTGAGGATCATGAGAGCTGCGAGCCCGATGAGAAGGCCTTCGTTTCCGAAATAGAACACACCCACGACCACACCGAGACCCGAGGCATAGCCCACCAACAGGTTCGGCCGGTACGGCCGCAGGATTGTGTAGTACTCATGGAGCCCGATCAGCGTGACGAGCACCGCCAGTCCGAGCATGAAGTAACCACCGAGGATAATCGCCGCCAATCCGATGGGAAGCCCGATCGCGGCGACCAGGAGCCGGCTTCTAAGCATCCGTGTCTCCGGCGCGGGCGCCGAAACGGCGCTCGCGGCCGGCGTACGCGGCAAGCGCCTCCTCGAGCTGGCTCTTGCCGAAATCCGGCCATAGACATTCGGTGAAATACAGCTCCGAGTACGCGGCTTGCCATAGCAGGAAGTTCGACATGCGGCACTCGCCCGACGTACGGATGCAAAGGTCGGGATCGCGCATCAACGGAGAGTACAGATGCCGGGCGATGTCGTCCTCGCCGATCGCAGCCGCGTCGATGCCGTTTGCCGCCGCTTTGTGCACAGCGTCGACGATTTCCCGGCGCCCACCGTAGTTGAAGGCGATGAAGAGCACCATCGTCGCGTTGCCGGCGGTGAAACTCTCAGCCCACTCCATCTTGGCCAGGAGTTCCCGGCCCAAGCCGTCGCGGCTCCCAACGAAGACCACGCGACAATCGTTCTTGTGAAGCGTGGGAACCTCGGCTTCGATCATTTCGGCGTGGAGCCGCATCAGGCCCTCGACCTCATCCGTGGGACGGCTCCAATTCTCGCTCGAGAAGGAATACAGCGTGAGTTGCTTGACGCCAGAGTCGCGGCAGGCCTCCACCACGCGCCGCACCGCGTGGGCGCCCGCGCGGTGGCCCATGCCCACGGGTAGACCGCGCCGGTTCGCCCATCGGCCGTTGCCGTCCATGATGATGGCCACGTGATAGGGAACAGCGCCTGTCGGTCGCGGCTCGGCACCCTCGGCAGAGCGCGTACCCGCACCGCGTAGCAGGAATCTGATCTTGTCGATCAGCTTCACTTCAGATCTCGAGGATCTCCTGTTCTTTGTGATGAAGTACTTCGTTGACCTTCTCGATGGATCCGTCGGTCAGCTTCTGGACTTCTTCCTCAGCCCTCTTCTCGTCATCCTCGGAGATCTCGCCCTCCTTCTTCAGGTCCTTGAGGTCCTGGATGACGTCGCGGCGTACGTTACGGATGGCCACCCGGCCGTCTTCAGCCATGTTCTTGGCGAGCTTGACCAGATCCTTGCGGCGATCGGCCGTGAGGGTGGGGATGTTCAGACGGATGACGGTTCCATCGGTGTTGGGAGTGAGGGCCAGATCGGATTCCTGGATGGCTCGAACAACCGCGTTTACGGCGCCCTTGTCGTACACGGTGATCGATATGGTGCGCGGGTCGGGCGTAGCCAAGTTGGCCAGCTGCTTGAGCGGCGTCTTCGTACCGTAGTAGTCGACATGCACCCGATCGAGAAGCCCCGTGGATGCCCGCCCCGTCCTCACCGTGTTGAACTCAGCGCGCAGGGCGTCTACCGCGCTCTCCATGCGCCGTTTGCCGTCGGCGATCAACTCCTTGATCATCCTTCCTCCCTGTCTTCGGACTCGACCGTCACTCGCGTTCCGATATGCTCCCCATGCAGCACTCGCCGGATGTTCTCCGGCACGCTCATGTTGAACACCATGATGGGCAGACCGTTGTCCATGCAGAGCGAAAGCGCAGTGGAATCCATGACCCTCAGGCCACGCTCGAGCGCCTCACGATGAGTGATGCTTCGGATGAGCTTGGCGTCCGGGTTCTTCTCAGGGTCTGCGTCATACACGCCGTCGAATCTCTTCTTGGCCATCAGGATGACCCCGGCCCCGATCTCGAGCGCGCGCAACGCGGCAGCCGTATCGGTGCTGAAGTACGGATTGCCGGTGCCGGCCGCAAATATCACGACTCGCCCCTTCTCGAGGTGGCGTATGGCCCGACCGCGAACGTACGGCTCGCAGATCTCCTGCATGCCGATGGCCGATTGAACCCGCGAGTCGACTTCGATCTTCTTGAGAGCGTCCTGGAGCGCCATTGCGTTCATCACGGTGGCCAGCATACCCATGTAGTCGGCCGTAGCCCGGTCGATACCGCGGGCCGCACCCGACACTCCGCGAAAGATGTTGCCGCCACCCACTACGATCGCGACCTCGTTGCCGCCCGCGGTCACGTGGCCGATCTCCGCGGCGATCGCCTGGAGACGTCCAGGGTCGATGCCGAACTTCTGGTCTCCCATGAGGGCTTCGCCGCTGAGCTTGAGCAAAACCCTCTTCCACACCGGTTCCTGGGTCATGTCGCCTCGCTTCCGCCCATTTCGACGAACGTCACATGTGCGCTCTCAGGCTACCTCGTCGCCCACGCGGAATCTTGCGAATCGCTTGATCTCAACGTTCTCGCCGATTATTCCAACGAGTTCGCGCCGTAGGCCATCGATCGTCTTCTCCGAGTCCTTGACGAACTCCTGCTCGAGAAGCACGACGGTCTCGTACCACTTGGCGAGCTTGCCTTCAGCGATTTTCGCGATCACGGCGTCGGGCTTGCCCGAAGCCTTGGCTTGGGCACTGTAGATCTCCAGTTCAGCCGCCCTTATATCCTCCGGGATATCTTCGCGCGACACCCAGAGCGGCGTCGCCGCCGCGATGTGCATGGCCACGTCGTGGCAGAAGCGCTTGAAATCGTCGTTACGAGCTACAAAATCGGTCTCACAGTTGACTTCGAGGAGCACGCCCACCTTGGCCCCGGGATGGATGTAGTAGTCGATTATGCCTTCGTTCGCGGCCCGGCTGGCCTTCTTGTCGGCGGAAGCCATGCCCTTCTTGCGCAGGATCTTGACGGCCTCTTCCATGTCGCCTTCGGCCTCCGTGAGGGCGCGCTTACACTCCATCATGCCCGCGCCACAGGCATCGCGCAGCTTCTTTACCAGTCCAGCGTCGATATCCATGAAACAGCCTCCATCGAGACGTTTGTCATTGCTTACACGATCCCGGCGCTCTCACGACGGGATTCCCGCACCGCGGCTTGTCGCCGTGGCCGGGCTCAGGCTTCCGAGTCGGTCGACTCAGGAGCGGGCGCAGGCGGTGTTTCCACCGTCGGCTCGGCCGGAGCCGGCGCGGGAGCAGCGGGCTTCGGCGCCGGAGCGCGCCGGGCGGCCGGGCGCTCTGAGCCCGTCTGGCCCGTGGCCGGGCCGCGAGACGCGCCGTCACGCGGCTGCCAACCGCCACCGCCCGGACGTCCTCCACCCGGACGTCCGCCGCCCGGGCGGCCGCCCGGGCCCGGGCGCCCCGGACCCCTACCTTGGCCCTCGCCGGCGCCACGCGGGCCGCGGCCGCGACCCCTGTCGCCAGAGCCGTCGGCCCCAGACTCCGAAGAGTACGGCATGGCCTGCGCTTGAGCGGCGCGGGCGGCCTCAGAAGCCAGGAACTCCGAGACCTGTATCTTGGCCCGGCCCTCTTCGACGGCCCGGGCAAGCGTCTTCACGATGAGACTGCACGAGCGGATGGCGTCGTCGTTGCCGGGAATCACGTATTCGACCTCATCGGGGTCGCAGTTCGTATCGCAGAGACCTATGAGCGGCAGGCCCAGCTTGTTCACTTCCTTGGTGGCGATGGCCTCGCGCTTCGGATCGGCCACGAAGACCGCGTCGGGCAGGCGGGTCATGGTGCTCACGCCGCCCAAGTTGATCTCGAGCTTCTCGAGCTCGCGCTCCATGCTCATTCGCTCTTTGGTAGGGAGAAGGCTCAACTGGCCCTCTTCCTTGAGCTTGCGCAGTTCGTGCATGCGCCGGATTCGGTTCTCGATGGTGCTGAAGTTAGTGAGAAGACCGCCGAGCCAGCGATGCGACACGTACGGCATGCCGACGCGCTCGGCCTCGTCGCGCACTATGTCCTGGCACTGCTTCTTCGTGCCCACGAAGAGCACGCTGCCGCCGCGGCTCGCGATGTTGCGCACGAAGTCATAGGACTTGTCGAGCAACTCGGTGGTCTGCTGAAGATCGATGATGTGGATGCCGCCCCGCTCGGTGAAGATGTAGGGCTTCATCTTGGGGTTCCACCGGCGGGTCTGATGGCCGAAGTGAACTCCCGATTCCAGGAGCTGCTTCATGGATGCAGCGGGCATGTTCGTACCTCTCTCTGGTTATGTTCTTGGATCCTCTGAGGGGCCATCCCGGAACCGGTAGATCCGGCACCACCGACACAGCATTCCTCAGGTTCGTTATTTTGTGCCCACTGGGAGCGAGCAAAGCCCACCCCAGAGGGTTGACAGCCGAAGCAGTTTAGCACAAGCACCCCACAGTCTATCGAACCGACGGCCCTCCAAACCGCTGGGGGCCCGTCTCCGCGACCGCTAGGTGATGAGGGCGTCGAGGTCGAGATCCTCCTTGATGCGTCCACGCAGACGGAGTATCGCCTTGGTGTGCAACTGCGACACGCGTGACTCGGTAACGCCGAGGACTTCGCCGATCTCCTTGAGCGTGAGACCCTCGTAGTAGTAGAGCCCGATGACGATGCGTTCCCTCTCGGGCAGCCTTTCGATGCCGCTCGCGAGGGTCTCCTTTATGACTTGGACGCGGTACGCCCGCGAAGGGTCGGGTGCGTCGGTATCTTCGATGGTGTCGATCAGGTTCACTCTGTCCTGGTTCGGACCGCTCGAATCCCAGAACTCGTCGAGCGCGACGATAGAGGCGCAACTGATCTGGTTGATGATGTCGTGGAACTCGTCGGTGCTCACGCACAGCTCACCGGCGATCTCTTCGTCCAAGGGCGCCCGGCCGAGGCCGTTCTCCAGCCGGGTGACCGCGGCCTCCACCTTGCGAGCCCAACTGCGCACCGAACGCGGCACCCAGTCGAGAGCCCGGAGTTCATCGATGATAGAACCTTTGATGCGCGACACCGCGTACGTCTCGAACTTGATATTGCGAGACAGGTCGAAGCGATCGAGAGCGCCCATCAATCCGAGTAGGCCATAGGAGACGAGGTCGCCCTCTTCGATATGAGCGGGCAGACCGCTGCTCATCCTACCGGCTACATACTTGACGAGGGGCGAGTAAGCGAGGATCAGCTGGTCCCGAGCCTGCGTGTCGCCCAGCTCCTTGTAGCGCCGCCAGGCCTCTTCGAGATTCTGTGAAGGTGAGTTCTCTATCGCCATGCTCTTGTGCCCTCTACGCCCGGGGGTGCGCCCGGCGATATGCCTTGCGCAGGTGGGCAGCCGAAACGTGCGCGTACACCTGGGTGGTGCGCAGCGAGGAGTGACCAAGAAGCTCTTGTATTACCCGCAGATCGGCGCCGCCCTCGAGGAGATGCGTCGCGAACGAGTGGCGTAAGGTGTGCGGTGAGGTTCCCAGAGGCGCCCCGGCGGCCGCCAGATAGCGGGCGAGGCGGCGTTGCACGTCGGACGACGAGAGGGTTCGGCCCGTGCGGCTCACAAAAACGTAGTCATGCTCGGTATCGCCCCGTACCAACCGAACCCGCCCTTCACTCAGATAGCGTTTCAGTGCTTCAAGCGCGGGGGCCCCTATAGGGACAAACCTCACCTTGCGCCCTTTGCCCTTCACTCGCAGCCGGCCTTCAGCGAAACCGATGTCTCTCAGCCTCAAGTCTAGCGCTTCACTGCAGCGCAACCCCGAAGCGTATATTAACTCGAAAAGAGCTCTGTCTCGCAATTCGAGGGGTCCTGAGCCTCCGATCGCGTCGAGCAGCTCGCTCATCTGCTGGGCTGTGAGTACTTGCGGCAAGCGACGCGGGAGTTTGGGCGAGCCGACTCCGACAGCCGGACTGGCCGCCGTTAGTCCGGTGCTTTCGCAGAAGCGCAGGAAGCTGCGGACCACCGATAGCTTGCGGCTGATCGTGCTCCGCGCGTAACCCTCAGTGCCTCTCTCTGCTGACAGCAGCGCGGCCGGGTCGGCCAGCGCTGAGGCGAAGGCCGTCACGTCGTTTCGTGTCACACCGGCAGCTTCGTCGACCTCTCTGCTCTTCAGGAAGCGGGCGAACTGCCTGAGATCACCGAGTGAGGCCTCGACCGTTCGCACGCTATAGTCGGCGGCGATGAGCCCACGTACGAAGGCCGCTATCGCCAGTTCGATGGCCGTAGGCGAGGGGAGCGTTTCCGTCTCGTTGTCGGGCTGCATCGTCCTCCTCGCCGTTGTCAATCACTACGGAGCCCGCGCGTACGCCCCCGGCCCGGCCCGTTGTACCAGCCCCGCGAACTCGAGCTCGACCAGAGCCGTCATTAGTTCCCTGACCGAAAGACCGGTACGCCCGGTCAGTCCGTCGACTGAACACGCGCCGTTGGCCAAGGCCCCCCAGACGGCCTCGTGCCGGGAAGTCGCTCCCTGCGGCAGGCAGAGTTGGCCGTTCGCAAGCCACGACTTCGCGCAATCGCCCGCTACCTGCCGGTTCCCTCTTTCGATTCTTGTCTGCTGGAGAAACTCCTCCACAAAGGCATCCGGCTCGATGGCCGGTCCGGCGCCATCGCGCAGAAGGCTATTGCACCCCTTGTAGCCCTCGGAGAATATGGAGCCTGGCACGGCGTAGACCGGCCTGCCGATCTCTAGGGCAGCGCTCGCGGTCTGCAAGGCCCCGCTTGCCGGTGGCGCCTCGACCACGAGAACCGCGTCTCCAAGCGCCGCAAGGAGCCGGTTGCGATGCGGAAAGGTCCAACGAGTCGAAGGAGCGCCAGGTGGAAGCTCGCTGATGACGAGTCCCGTGTCGGCGATACGCTCGTAGAGCCGCGCGTTGCTTCGCGGATAGACGACATCGGCGCCGCACCCCAGTATCGCCACGGTGAGACCCTCCACCGAGACGGCCGCCTTGTGGGCGTACGTATCTATGCCGTAGGCCAGTCCGCTGGCCACAGCCACGCCCGCCACGGCGAACGCCGTAGCGAACCGTTCAGCCGCCCTCGCACCGTACGACGTCGCACGGCGGGTGCCTACTATCGTCACACGCGCTGTCAGCGCGAGCCTCACCAGCGCGCCCTCGCTGCCGCGGACGAAGAGACCAGCCGGCGGCATGCCGAGGTGCGACAGCTCGGGAGGGAATCCGGGCGCCCCGAACGGCACGAACCGTAGCCCAGCCGCGCTCACGGACTCCTTGGCCGCTTCGATCGACACGTCGCGGCGAAGCCCGGCCAGTCGTGCGGCGGCACGCGGCAGCAATCCCCATGTCTCGAGGTCGTGTACCGACGCCCGCCACAAGGTGGAGGGAGCGTGATGCCCCAGCAGCCGGAGCACCCCACGGCCGGGGCCACCGCTGAGAAACGCGAGGCCCAGCGCGGCGTCGTCATCGGACAGGTCTTTGAGCCGCTTCATCTAGCCGAATCCGATACGCCTATGGTCGAGTCGCAGCGCCAGCGCTTCGGCTAGGTGCTCAGGCCCCACGGCGGCCACGCTGTCGAGATCGGCGATGGTGCGGGCCAGACTGATGATTCGAGCGTAGGCCCGACCACTCAGATTGTCGCGCACGAGAGCCTGGCGCAGTAGACGGCGCGCCTCGACGGAGAGAACGCTTCGCTCCTCGAGAGGCTCACCAGACCCCGCCGAGGCGACGCCAAGCCTCTCGCGCTTGAACTCCCGCGCCGCCTCCACCCTGCGCTTGACGACGGCCGACGACTCGAGCACCGTGGTCTTCTCGAACATGGAGAGAGTGAGCGAAGGCACCTCGAGCAGTACGTCGACACGGTCGAGCAGAGGACCGCTGATGCGCGTTCGATAGCGCTCGACGCTAATCGCTTGACATCGGCAGCCCTTCTCGGCGTGGCCCAGATAGCCGCACGGACAGGGGTTCATAGCCGCGACCAAGGTACAAGCGGCGGGAAACAGAGATGTGCCGCTTCTGCGCGATATGGTCACCCAGCCTTCCTCGAGGGGCTGGCGAAGGGCCTCGAGCGAATCGCGCGAGAACTCGGGGAGTTCGTCCAAGAACAGGACTCCCCTGTGGGCCAGACTCACCTCGCCCGGGCGCAGCAGCGCGCCGCCACCCACCAGCGCGGCCCGCGACGCCGTATGGTGCGGCGCCCTGAAAGGCCGCTCGCGCATCAGACCGTCCTGGCGCCGGCTGCAGCCCGGCGGCGTTCCAGATGCGGGTGGCCTCCAACGCCTCCTCCCGCGTCAGCGGCGGCAGTATGCCCGCGAGACGTCTCGCCAGCATCGTCTTGCCCGCGCCAGGCGAACCCACCATGAGTAGGTGGTGCCCACCCGCGGCTACGATCTCGAGCGCCCGCTTGGCCTGGTGGTGACCCACGACGTCGCTCAGATCGGGTATCTCCGCCGTCGCAACCTGCCCGGCGTCTCGTGCCCGAAGCCACCGCGCGCCGCGCTCGACCACTCGCGCCCTCACCTCGCTGTCTCTGACAACGCTTACCGCTTCGCCCAGACACCGCACTGCAGCCACAGGCATGGTGCCCACCTCTGTGGCCGCCGCCAGCCCCTCGACCGGCGTGATGAGAAGCCTCACCCCCACCCGGCCGGCGGTCTCGGCTACCGACAGCATGCCCCGCGTGGGTCTGATGGCTCCCTCGAGCGACACTTCGCCCACCGCGCCAACGTCGCGGACACACTCCACCGGCATGTAGCCGCAGGCCGCAAGCGTGGCCAGCGCGACCGGGAGGTCGAATCCCGGCCCATCCTTGGGCACGTCGCCCGGGCTCAGGTTGATGGTGATACGCTTGGTCGGCAGGGCCAGACCACTCGAAGCCGCGCCCGATCGCACCCGCTCGCGAGCCTCTCGCACCGCCGCTCCAGGCAGACCCACGATAGTCACACCGGGCAGCCCGTTGCGCGCGTGAGCCTCCACACGCACGGGCACCGCGTCGATGCCCACCATGGCGAACCCCCACACCGAAGCCACGCTCATAGCGCATCACGCCCCGATAACGTCTTTGAAGTGGCGCACGACGCGCGGCAGTCCGCACCGGTCGAGATCGACAGCCACAGCGTCGAACCTGAGCCGGCACGGGAGAAGAGCCTCCCTGGCCAGCCACCACAGGGCCGCACCCCGCAACCGAGCCGTCTTGCGCGGCCCGATGGCCTCGAGAGCCGACCCAAAACCGTCGTCAGACCGGGCCTTGACTTCGACGAAGACCCACTGGTCACCGTCGAGGCACACCAGATCGAGTTCGCCCAGTGGCGTACGTTGATTCTTGGCGAGAACGCGGTACCCTCGTCCGGACAAGAACGAGGCGGCGGCCTGCTCGCCTGTGCGGCCCCGCGCTGTGCGGTCGACCGGCTGACGTGCTTCGAAGTTCAGAGCGGCCTCCTTGGCTGGCGGCATGGTTTACGGCATGGCCCACCTTACGCTCCCGCCCCGTAGCCGCCCTCAGACTTTGGTAGGAGAATGGCGAGACGAAGATGGACCGACCGACGCCCGCTGCCCTGGAGGCATTCAAGACCGAGGTTGTGCGCTACTACTCCGCTCACGCGCGCGATCTGCCGTGGCGCCACACCCGCGATCCGTATGCGATAGTGGTCTCAGAGGTCATGTTGCAGCAGACCCAGGTGGCACGAGTGGCACCCAAGTACGCCGGCTTCCTCGCCGCCTTCCCGGACCTCCAGACCCTGGCCGAGTCCGGCGTGGCCGAAGTGCTCGCGGTCTGGCAGGGTCTCGGCTACAACCGCCGGGCCCTGGCGCTGCACCGCCTTGCGACGATCGTTCTACGCGACCACGAGGCCGAGATTCCAAGCACAGTGGCCGGACTGCGCCGCCTCCCCGGCATCGGCCCCGCGACGGCGGCCGCGATCTGCGTCTATGCCTACGAACAAGCGGTGCCTTTCATCGAGACCAACGTGAGAGCGGCCTTCATACACCATTTCTTTCAAGAATCATCGGGCGTTTCCGACGCCGAACTCCTTCCGCTGGTCGAACTCACGCTCGACACCGAGCGGCCCCGCGACTGGTACTACGCCTTGATGGACTACGGAGCCTGGATCAAGAAGACCGAAGCGAACCCCAGCCGCCGCAGCAAGCACCACAGCAGCCAGGCGCCGTTCGCGGGCTCGCGTAGACAGGCCCGGGCGGCCGTGCTGCGCTCGCTGCTCGCCGATCGCACAGGCGGGCTCCATCTCGAAGAGCTGCTCGTGACCGACCCCGTGCTATCGGCCCGCGACCCTGACGACGTCGAGGCTATTGTCGCGACTCTCGTCGGGGAGGGCTTTGTCGTGTGGCACGGCACACGCCTGTGCATAGCCTGAGGCGCGGTCATTCCTCCCACAACCCAAGCTGGGAAGTCCCTACACCCTGAAAGCTCAGCCTATGAAGCACACACGGACCCAGCCTTCGCAGCGCCTCCCGGTGAGCGCCGGTGCCATAGCCTACGTGTTCGGCGAAGCGGTACTCCGGATAGGCCGGCGCAAGCGCACGCATGAGCCGGTCGCGTACCACTTTGGCCACGACCGAGGCCGCTGCCACCGCCGCGCTCTTGTAGTCGCCACCAACGAGCCCCCGAGCCCTCAAGTCAGGGCGCCTCACATCGAAGCCGTCGACTATGGCAAGGTAGTATTCGCCCTCCAGCGATTCCAGCACACGGGCGAGCGCAGCGAGGTTCGAGGGGTGTAGACCCACCTCGTCGATGCTGGCGGGCGAGCAAGCGGTCCACGAAACCCGGGCGACACTCGTCAAGATGCCCCGGTACATGGCCTCGCGGGCGGCCAGACTCATCAGCTTCGAGTCGGTCAGACCCTCCAACTGCGGAAACGGCGCCCGAGCGTAGTCAAGCACTACGGCCGCGGCGACCAGGGGCCCGGCGAGGCAACCCCGCCCCGCCTCGTCGGCTCCGGCCAGTCGCAGGTCGAGGGTAGCCACTGATTCGAGTTCGCACGCTTCCCTCAGCAGAGCCCGGTCGAATCTGAACGGGTCGGAGGCCCTGACCCTTCTCCTACGACCTTCGGGGGACACGCCCGGTCGCCTACAGCCCTCGCCAGCGTCGGGGCGGCCAATACACCGCGAACGCCTCTCCGATGACGAGATCTAGACTCACAGGTCCGAACACGCGGCTATCCCCGCTATTGTTGCGATTGTCGCCCATGGCCCACACGTAGCCTTGTTCGATCTCCACTTCGGCGAACCCGTCGACGATCGTCTGCTCGTTCAGATACGGCTCGTCCTGAGCCTCACCGTTGACCCACAGCTTTCCGTCGTGCACTGAGACCGTGTCGCCTCCGATGGCCACCACCCTCTTGATGAAGGGTTCGGTGCTCTCGATGGGCGGGTGAAAGACTATGACGTCTCCCCGCTCGGGTTCGCGAAAGTGGTAGACCACGCGATTTACGAGAACCCTATCACCCAGGTCAAGGGTAGGCTCCATGGATTCTGAGGGGATGACGAACGGCTTGAGGACGAACAACTGGATCAGTAGCGCCAGCAGGAACGCGGCCGCGATTATCACGACCGCTTCAAGGAACCAGCGGAGAACCAGCTCGAATCTCGGCGTTTCCAGCCGCGGCCCCGATGCGGTGAATCCCGTTTCTTCGGACGAGGCGGACCGGGCGTCTTGAGGCTGCTCGTCCCACAGGCCCGCTGAGGGCGCTGCCGGCGGCTCGACGGAGTTCGCATCCAGTTCGGACACCGGTGACCGTCCCACGCGGGGGTGTGCTAGATGCGCTTCTCTTTGACGCGGGCCTTCTTGCCCAGCTTGCCACGCAGGTAGTAGAGCTTGGCGCGCGCCACATCGCCGATAGCCGTCACTTCGATCTTCTCGATCTTGGGCGAATGCACGGGGAACGTCCTTTCGACACCCACACCGAAAGACTGCTTGCGTACAGTGAACGTTTCGCGTGCCCCGTGACCTTGCCGGGCGATGCAGAATCCTTGAAAGACCTGGATCCTCTCGCGACTTCCCTCGATCACCTTGAAGTGCACCCGCAGGGTGTCACCCGACTTGAAGACCGGGATGTCAGCACGAAGCTGTTTCTGCTCTAGTTGCTCGATAACGCCCATGTGTATACCTAATCCTGACTTGTCCCCATGGATTTCTGACTCATTCCGAAGAAAAGCCAGCAGACTTTAGAGCATCGGGCCTCCGATTGCAACCCGGAGACCGCACGACTCCCGCGTCGTTACAAGCCGCGCCAGTGCCCGATAGGCCAGTAGGTCACGAAGGCGCAGCCCAGAACGAGTTTCTCGTCGATAGGACCGAAGAACCGGCTGTCGCCGCTGTTGTTGCGGTTGTCGCCCATGACGAACAGTTGCCCCGTGAGGATCTTCGTTTCTGGGTACTCGCCCACGAAGTTCTGCTCGAGGAGGTAGGGCTCGTCCTGCGCTACCCCGTTCACGTACAGCCTGCCGCCGTTGACGGCCACGGTGTCGCCACCGACCGCGATGACGCGCTTGACGAGATCCTCACCGGCTGTAACCGGCGAGTGGAAGACAATGACGTCGCCGTTCTCGGGGTCTCTGAAGTGATAGACCACCCTGTTGATGAGAATGCGGTCTCCCTCGTCGAGAGTGGGCTCCATGGAAACCTGGTGGATAGTGAAAGGCTTGATGAGGAAGGCCTGCACCAGCATGGCGATGGCGAACGCGGCCGCCACGATGACGACTATCTCGATGGCCGTCTTCATAGCGCTCTGCTTGCGCTTCGCTTGAGGCACAGCCGCCTCTCTCTGAGACGCCGGCGCCTTGGCTTGATCTTCTGATTGCACGAACGTCACCTCGCGCTCCGTTTCCACTAATCCTCCCCCTGTTTCCACGGCGACGGACGGGCGTTCTGCCGGCGCCACCGCGCTATCGCCCCGTGATCGCCGCTCAACAAGACGGGCGGGACTTCAAGACCGCCGTACTCACGCGGCCGCGTGTAGTGCGGGTATTCGATCATACCCCCGAGCTCATCACTGAACGATTCCTCCGCGACGCTCTCGGTGTTTCCCAGAGAGCCCGGTAGATGGCGTATGACCGCCTCCATCACCGCCAGTGCCGCGATCTCGCCTCCGGCGAGCACGTACGGTCCGACCGAGATCGACCCGCACGCGAAGAGCGCCTCCACGCGAGCGTCGAAACCTTCGAAGCGCCCGCACAATAGCACTAGATCGCGTTCTCGTGCCGAGAGTTCCAGTCCGAACGCGTGATCGAAGGGCCTGCCCCCGGGCGACAGCACGTAGACGTCGCGCTCGTCACGCACGCTCTGCGGCTCCTGTCCGAAGACCCCTCGAAGCGCATCGCCGACGATGTCCACGCGCCCCACCATCCCAGGTCCCCCTCCATACGGGGTGTCATCGACCTCGTGGTGAGGAAGAGCGCTGTACTCGCGGATGTTGTGTACGCGCACGTCCGCGGCTCCGTGCTTGATCGCGGTGGACGCCGGATGCTGCGCGACGAACCATGTGAACGCCTCAGGAACGAGGGTGAACACATCGAATCGCTTCACCTAGGCGTCCAGAAAGCTCGGATCGACGACCAGGAATCCGGCCGCGAGGTCGACCACCGGCACAGCCGCCCGCACGAACGGGAGCATGACCTCTCCCCCATCGGCGCGACGGACGATGAGAATGGCGTGGGCGGGCGATTCGACCACCTCGACGACGCGCCCCACAACGGCCGCGTCGAGCGTCCGCGCCTCAAGACCCTGTAGGTCGAACGGGTAGAACTCGTCGTCTGCCAGCTCTGGAAGCTCAGAAGACGGCACTTCCAGAACATAGCCACTCAACGCCTCGGCCCCGTCGCGGTCGGGCACTTCCTCGAAGGCCACGATAGGAAAGGCGTCGCCGCCCCTGACGCTCGCGATGGTCAATCGCAGTCGCTGGGGCTCAGACGGCGAGGCTAGGCCCACGCGCCCTGGGCGTGCAGACAGCGCCGAACCAGGGGCGAAGCGCTCCGGGTTGTCCGAATCGGGACTGATGCGCACTTCTCCGTGGACACCGTGCGGGCGCGAGACGCGCCCGACCTCGATCCATTCGGGCCGGATCATCTCGACCTCCAGGTCTACCTCTCGACGGCGTCTCTGCCGCCAAGCCCACGCTGGGCGGCGAGACATTCCGTACTATGCCGCATCGCGACCGCCGCGGCCAATGCCGCGCGCGCCGGCGCCCGTCGCAGGATCGTTGCACCGTGGTGCCATATGGCCATCGCCGCGCGCGGACCGGTCGACCGCTGCCCCGTCTAGTCGACTATCTCGACCGTAGCCTGCTTGCCGTCTTTCACGGCACTTGCCTTGACCACAGTCCGGAGCGCCCGAGCGATGCGGCCTTGCTTGCCGATCACCTTGCCCACGTCGTCTTTCGCCACGTACAGACGCAGCAACACGCCATCGGCGTTCTCGGTTTCTTCGACCCGCACCTGGTCTGGGTTTTCTACCAGCGAGCGGGCGAGGAATTCCAGCAGCTCTTTCACCTACGCGATGCCTTTCACGTTGAACAGTTTGCGCACCGTGTCGGAGGGCTGAGCGCCGCATTCCAGCCACTGTTTCGCCTTGGCCTCGTTCACCGTGATCTCTGAGGGCTCGGTGTTGGGGTTGTAGAAGCCGATCGTTTCGATGAAACGACCATCACGCGCCCTGCGCGAGTCCGCCACGACTATGCGGTAGGTCGGATACTTCTTGCTGCCGCGACGTGCCAGTCTGATTGCTGTTGCCATTCGTCACCTCCTCGGGTCTTCGTCGAGTCCGGTCAACTACCGAACATTTGAAACGGGTTCTTGGGAACACGGCCCGATCCCAGTTGCTTCATCATCTTCTGGACCTGCTTGAATTGGGTCAGCAACTGGTTTATGGCCTGGATATCGGTACCCGAGCCGGTCGCGATGCGCCGGCGACGGCTGCCGTTGATGAGGTCGGGGTGCGAGCGCTCCTCGGGCGTCATGGATGAGATGACCGCCTGGATCTTGTCGAACGCCTTGTCGTCGACCTGCATCCCCTTGAGTTTCGCCGAGGGGATGCCGGGAATCATGCCGAGCAGGCTCGACAGCGAGCCCATCTTGCGGACCTGTTGGATCTGCTCGAGAAAATCGTCGAACGTGAACGTCGCCTTGCGCAGCTTCTGCTCGAGCTCGCGGGCCTTCTGCTCGTCAATGGTGCGCTCGGCCTTCTCGATGAGCGACAGCACGTCTCCCATGCCCAGGATGCGCGACGCCACCCGGTCGGGATGGAAGTACTCGAAGTTGTCGAGCTTCTCGCCGCTCGAGGCGAACTTGATGGGCTTGCCGGTGACCGCGCGCACCGAGAGCGCCGCGCCGCCGCGGGCGTCGCCATCCATCTTGGTGAGGATCACGCCGTCGAACTGGACCCTCTCCTGGAACTGGAGCGCCACGTTGACGGCGTCCTGACCGGTCATGGCGTCGAGCACCGAGCAGGATGTTGTGCGGTTTGACCTGGTTGCGGATGTGCACCAGTTCTTCCATGAGCTTCTCGTCGATGTGAAGGCGGCCGGCCGTGTCGATGATCAGTACGTCGCGGCCCTTCTCCTGCGCCCACTTCATGCCGTGCTTGGCTATCTCGACCGGGTCGGCGTCGGTGCCCTCGTCGTAGACCGGCACGTTGAGCTGTGCACCGAGGGCCTTCAGCTGATCGACGGCGGCGGGGCGATAGACGTCGCCGGCGACCATCGCCGGGCTCTTGCCCTGCGTCAGGAGGAAGTTGGCCAGTTTGCCGCATGCGGTGGTCTTGCCCGAACCCTGCAGGCCCACCATCATGATCACCGTGGGCGGCCGCGGGGAGAAGGTCAGCTTCGTCGAAGCCGAGCCCATGAGCGCGGTCAACTCCTCGTTGACGATCTTGACGAACTGCTGCGCCGGGGTCAGGCTGCCGAGCACTTCGGCGCCCAGCGCACGCTCTTTGACCTTGTCGACGAACTGCTTGACGACCTTGAAGTTGACGTCGGCCTCGAGCAGAGCCAGCCTGATCTCGCGCGCGGCCCGCTCAACGTCTTTGTCGGTGAGCCTGCCCTGCCTCTTGAGGCCATCAAATGCCGTTTGCAGCTTATCTGAAAGGGATTCGAACACCTGTCACCTTGTCGTTTACGGGCACCGCTGCGCAACAGCCACATTCGGCCGCGAGTGACGGATTACTAGCCACCGGAGGCCCCGTCAAACCCCGGTCTTCTGCAGTGGCATGCACTCGAACGCACCGGTCGTCGCAGCGGCGCCGGCCGCCCTCAACGACGGCCAAGGGAATCGTCGAACAGCAGCGATGCGAAGTCGTCGGCGTCGAAGGGCTGCAGGCTCTCCATCTTCTCACCAGTGCCTATCAGCTTGATGGGAACCTCGAACTCGTGCGAGACCGCCAGAGCGATGCCGCCCTTGGCGGTGCCGTCCATCTTGGTGATCACGACACCGGTGATATCGACAGCCTCTTTGAACATCCGGGCCTGGATCAGGCCGTTCTGGCCGGTGGTCGCATCGATGGTCGAGAGACACTCATGCGGCGCGCCGGGCATGCGCTTGTCGATCACTCGACGCACTTTGGCGAGTTCGTTCATGAGGTTCACTTGGGTGTGCAGGCGGCCCGCCGTGTCGATGATCACCACGTCGGACTTGCGTGCAGCGCGGCCTCCAGTACCGTCGTACACCACCGCCCCTGGATCGCCGCCGCGTTCGTGGTGCACCACTTCGCAGCCGACCCGCCGTCCCCACTCCGCAAGTTGCTCGATGGCCGCGGCCCGAAAGGTGTCGCCGGCAACCAGGAGCGGCTCCTTGCCCAGTTCCTTCAGGTGCCAGGCGATCTTGCCTATGGTGGTCGTCTTGCCGGTGCCGTTGACCCCCACCATCAGGATCACGGTGGGCTGTTTGAAACGTCGATGCGGGTGTCACCCTGATGGAAGTGAGCGGCGGTGATCGCGCGCAGACGCTCGACGAGACTGCGCGAGTCGTTCAGGTCGCCCGCGTCGGCTTCGGCCTCCAATGGCTCGACAATCGACACGGTAGTGTCGACGCCCACGTCGGCGAAGATCAACGCCTCCTCGATACGCTCCCACAGGTCTTCGTCGAACCGATCGAAGAGCACCGACGAGAACTGCTGCTGAAGGGCCTTACGGCTCTTTGCGAGACCGTCGCGCAATTGGGATAACCAGGTACCGCGCTTCTCGTCGACAGTGGACGGAGACCGACCCACCGCTGCCTCCGGCGACCCCGATGAACACCTCTGACCAGTTTTTCGTCAAAGCCCTAGTCCCCTTTCGCCTTCAGCAGCCACCTGCGAGACAGCACGCGGGAGGTGCCGTCGTTCTCGAGCGTGACGCCGTAGAGGGTGTCGGCGACCTCCATGGTCTGCCGCTGATGGGTGATGATGATGAACTGCGTCCGCTCGCGATACTTGCGCACGAGGGTCAAGAAGCGCCGGATGTTGATGTCGTCGAGCGACGCCTCCACCTCGTCAAGGATATAGAACGGGCAGGGGCGCGCAAGGAAGAGCGAGAACAGGAAGGCTATCGCGGTCATGGCCTTTTCGCCTCCCGAGAGGAGGCTCAGGCTCCGCGGCGACTTGTTCGGGAAACTTGACCTCGAGGTCGATGCCCCGGGCCTGTTCCGCTCCATCGTCACTCGGAGCGTCCACGGAAGCATCCACAAGACCCGCGCCGGGTCCGCCGCCTTGCCGCCCACCGCGGCGGCCGGGTCGGTTTCGGCTCGGTCAGCCTGAGATTGCCCTTCGCGCCCGGAAACACCGCGGCGACAACCGACGAGAAGTGCTGTCGCGTCGCCTCGAAGATCTCGGTGAAGGCCGTCTCGATGTGATCGTCGAGTTCGGTGATGACGTCCTGCAACTGCCGCAGCGACGCTTCCAGGTCGCCTCGCTGTTCGGCGAGGAACCTCGCTCTCTCCTCCATCTCCGCGCATTCCTGCTCTGCCAGCGGATTGACCGGACCGATGCGTTCGCGACGTCTCTCCGCCCGCTCTACCGCCGCGGCGAGCGACGCGCCGTCCTCCCCCGCCAGATCGTCTTCGCTCACGCTTCGAGGCGCCATATGCTTCCGCTTCAGCTCGGCCATCTCGTCCTCGAAGGCAGCCAGGCGGTCCTGCGACACGGCCTGCGACACGCGCGACTCCGTGGATGCGTTGGTCACCCGCTGCATCTCAGCCTGGAGCTCGATCTCAGCTCCCCCCGGTCACGGATAGCTCCCGCGGCGCCTCGGTCCGCTCGCGGGTCGCGAGGAGGATTCCTCGAGCGCGACCGCCGTCGCACGCGTCTTCTGCGCAACGGCGTCGGTAACCACGAGGAGCGCCTCCAGCACGGGCAGATACGTTTCGGAGGCCTCGACCCTACGTTTGTACCTCACAGCCTCGCCACAGGCGGCATCCCTCTGAGCCAGCGCACCGAGCACGATCGTTCTCGTGCGACCGGCAGCGTTCGCGCAGCCTCACCTCCACCAGGGCGGCCTGGGTCTTCTTGTCCTCCAACCGGCCCACGGTGTGCACGCATGCCGTCAAGGCGGACCTGAATCAAGCGAGGATGGCCCCGGGCTTTCTCCAGTTCAGCTCCGCGGCGCCGATGACCCTCTCGAGTGCCGCCAGTCCGCACGGTATCTGCTCGATGAGCCCCCCTTCTCGCTCCCGGCGGCCCTTCGACCTCGATGGCCTGGGCGCGCGCCTGCTCCTGCCGGCGCGCGTGTAGGTCGCGATCGCCCGTGTGCGCCGTGAGGCGCTCTCTGTGCCCCCTGCCGCTTCGCTTCATGCTCGCGGTAGCGGCGCTCGGTCTCCGTAAGCGCAGCTACGACCCGGAGCGATCGGTCCGCCGCCGCTTCGCGTTCGGCTTCCAGCTTCTCGCGCTCCTCGACCACCGCTTGGAGCTCGTTACGCGACCGCAGCAGTGTCTCCGCGGCAACTCCTGCCGGCGCGCCACGTGAACGCCCTTCTGCGCCAGCTCGCCCGCGCGGCTGACGACCTGCCGCCGAGAGTCCGACTGCAGCGTCCGGGCGCCCACGGGGTCCAGGCATGCCGCTCAGGCCGCCAAGACCCACGAGCACCACAGCCGTAGGCGCCATCAACTGGTGTAGGCTTCGGACGAGGGCCTCGGGACCGTCGACCAACTCCCAGAGGTCGATCGTTCCTCGCGGAGGCGCGCTCCCCCTAGACGGTCTCTCGTCCTTCCCGACGAGCAGCGCCGTCCGCTCGCCCTCGTCCGGTTCAGTCAATCCGGAGGCCTCGAATGCGCGGGTCAAGGCTCTGGAGCACCGCTCCGCCCTCGGGCATCACGACCGCCTGCACCAGCGCGGCCCAACGCCGCCGCCAGCGCCCGCTCGTAGCCGGGCTCCACGTGCCAGCACTTCGACCAACGACCGCCAGCCGCCCCCGCCTCCAACAACCGCCGCGCACCCGCCGGCGAGCCCTCCCGGCGGCCAGCACGTCGTTCAGCACCGCGCACCGCGACTCCAGGCCCGCCAGCGTCTCCCTAACCGGTGACTCCGCGCGCGCCGCCTCGTCGGCCGCATCGCGCGACTCTCTCGCGTGCTATGCCGGCGGTCCGCAGGTCGACCTCAGCCGCGTCCATGGCAGGGCGGCTCGATTCGACCTTCTTCCGCAGTTCTAGTCGTCGTCGGCCTCCAGCTGGGCCAGCCTCGGCCGGCCTCCTCGGCCACTTCCGCCAGCTCCGCTCCGACTCGTCCTCGCTCGTCGACCTCTCTTCTGCAGGAACTCGCGGTTCTGAAGGGCCCGCGATCGCGCCGCCTCCAGTTCGAACAGCCCGTCTTTCAGCTCATCCTCGGCCTTCACCGCTTCCCGGTAGGCGGGCAACGCTCCTCGAGCCGCCCGTCAGCGATTCCGACCAGCCGGCCACGCGCGCGAGGCGTCCTCGTCGGAGCCGCTCGCACAGGCCTCCAGCAGCGCGCCGAAGCCGCGGCCGCCTCACTCCCGGCCGAGGCCGTATCGTCGCCGCGACCGCTCGAGTTCGCCCTCGGCCCGCACCAACCGCTGCGCGCAGCGCGGCCGCCCTTCCCTCTGACTGTTCGGCGTCGGCTCGGACCCGGTGGAAGACGGCGCTCAACGTCTCGCGTTCGGTGCAGAGCCGCCACGACGCGTTCCTCCTCGGCCGCGCGCTCCCTTCGCAGCGCCGCGAGCGCCTCGACCGGCTCCTGCATCCGTGCCTCGCCGGCCTCGACTCCTCCTGTTGCGGTGGCGAGCGAAGACCCCTCGCCTCGACCAGCGCCGCCATGACAGCCGTGCTCTTCGCCAACGCCCATTCTTCGGTGGCCTCGGCATGTTTCTCGGCCGCCACGACCTGCTGACGAGTGGCCGAGAGCGCGGACTTCACCTCTCGCTCCACGTCGCCCACGCGGAGCAGGTTCTGTCTCGTGCGTTCCAGCTTCACCTGCGCTCGCTCGCGGCGTTTCTTGAACCGCGCCCAGCCCGGCGGCCTCCTCGACCAGGGCCCGCCGCGCCTCGGGGGTGGAATTCGAGCAGGGAGTCCACCTTACCCTGGCTGATGACGCTGTGCATCTCACGCCCCAGGCCCATGCCCCCGACCACGTCTTGTACGTCGAGCAGGCGGCAGCCGGAGCCGTTCAGCCGGTACTCCGATCCACTAGTCGCGGGTCAGGCGGCGCGTCACCTCGAGCTCGACCGAAGTCGAGGGGCAGGGAATCGGAGCCGTTGTCGAACACCAGGCTGACCTCCGCCACGGCGCTCGATTTGCGGCCGCCCGGGTCCGGTGAAGATGACGTCCTGCATGCTCCGTCCGCGCAGATTGGCGGGGCTCTGCTCGCCGAGCACCCAGAGGACGGCGTCGGCGATGTTGCTCTTGCCGCTGCCGTTCGGGCCGATGATCACGGTGACCCCGGGCTCGAAGTCGAGTTCCGTGGGCTTTGCGAAGGTCTTGAAACCGCGGAGCGACACCGAACGCAGGTGAACCATGTCAGTCCGCCGGCCCCGGTTCGGCGAGAGATGCGAGCGCCTCCGCCGCCGCCTCCTGCTCGCTCGTCTTGATGGTGGTGCCGAACCCCTTCCTCGCGCGACTCCATTCACGCACACTTCCGACGTGAAGACCCTGGCGTGGGGAGGGCCGTCTTCGGCAACGATACGGTACGCAGGGCTGCACACCTCTGGGAGCGAGCATCTCCTGCAGGGCGGTCTTATGGTCTACCTGCGCTGTGGCGGCAATGCTCATCTGTTCCTGGAAGGCGTCGACCACAGCGATTCTCGCCTGCTCGAACCCATGCGTGAGAAAGACCGCGCCGATCAGCGCCTCGAGGACGTTGCCGAGGATGGTCTGGTTCGCGATGGCCTCGCGGCGCCGAGCCTCAGGAGCCGGCGCCTTCTCGAGCATGAACTCCGCGATGCCCATGCGCGCGGCCACCTGCGCGCAGCTCGCGCGGCTCACGACGAAGGCCTTGAGTCGTGCCAACTCCCCTTCACCTGAATCAGGGTAGCGCTTGCATAGAGTCGAGGCTATGGCTAGACCCAAGACGCTGTCTCCAAGGAATTCAAGTCGCTCGTACGATTGCGTGCGCGACATCGACCCACGAGGAATGAGTGAGCGCCCGCTCGAGCAGATCGGGCGGCAATTGCCCCACCAGTTCCGTGAACGTCTCCCCACCCGCCGGACGCGCCTTGGGCCGAGCGAGGCGGCCGCTCGAAAATACGCGCGGGGACTGCCCGCACGATCGCTGGCAGTCCCCGGCTTTTCACGGCACCTTGAGCGTCGACTAGATGCGAGTGGCGATGAAATCCACCGCCGAGCCGACAGTAGTGAGCGTCTGGGCTTCTTCGTCGCTGATCTTGACGCCAAACTGGTCCTCGAGCTCCATGATGAGCTCCACCAGGTCCAGGCTATCGGCGTCGAGGTCATCCGAGAACGAAGCTTCCATGGTCACGGCGGTCGCATCCACACCAAGCTTGTCGATCAGGATGTCGCGCACCTTAGCGAGGATCTCGTCTTTGCTCATCTGCACTCCTTACCCAGTTTCCACACCAGCATAGCCGGTCGGCCGGCACCCTAGCAAACGCCGCCATTGTATCAACGGCCGTCAACTATCGGCAGGGTCGGCACCGCCTCTCATGCGCCCCAACTCTTCATCCACAGCGGCGAGGACGCCCTTGCGCAGGGCCTCGGCGCCGAAAAGAAGAGCGTTGGCGATGGCCCGCCGTGAGGAATTGCCGTGACAGATCAACACGAGACCGCGGCACGCCCAGCAGATACGTGCCCCCGTATTCCTCCGGATCGAGCCCCGCTCGCAGCCCGCGCAACGCGGGCCGGAGCAGCATGCCCGCCCACCTTGGCGCGTCGCGCCGCTGGCCGCGGCTTCCTTGATGCGCGCAAAGAGCGTCGAGGAACAGCCCTCGAGCAGCTTCAACGCCACGTTGCCGGTGAAGCCGTCGGTCACGACGACGTCGGCCGTGTTGTCGAGAAGGTCACGGCCTTCGACATTGCCCACGAAGTCGAGGGTCGAACTCTTCAGCATCTCGATTGCGCCGATCGGGCCAGGTCGCTGCCCTTGCTGTCTTCTTCGCCGATGTTGAGCAGGCCCACCCGCGGCCGCGTGTCGCCGAGTACCGTGCGGGCGAACGCCGTTCCCAGCACGCCGAACTCCAGCAGGTGCTCGGGCCGGCAGTCGGCGTTGGCCCCGGCGTCGAGGAACACCACCGGGCCATGCCAGCCAGGAAGCGTCGTGACGATGGCCGGCCTGCGGATGCCGCCCGCGCGCTTCACGACAAGCAGCGCGGCAGCCGCATGGCGCCGGTCGAGCCGGCCGACACGAAGCCCTGCGACCGACCCTCCGCGACCGTACGAGCGCCCACCGCGATCGACGAGTCTGGCATGTTCTTCACGGCCGCCGCCGGCTCGTCGCTGCGAGCTGATAACGGCCCCGCTGGGCACCACCTCGATGTTCGCCCGGTCGGCTCCGGCCAGGAACGGCTCGATCACATCGGGTCTGCCGACCAGCAGTATCCGCAGGGCCGGCGAGGCCGCCATCAGCGCTCCGGCCACGATCTCCTCAGGCGCGTTGTCGCCTCCCTCGGCATCGAGGGTCAGAGTGACGGGGGCTGCAGCCGCGGGCTCTTCTGGAGTCGTCTGTGCCTCTCGGTCTCCGCTCACGGTCGCTCCTTGGCGCCGATCACTGTGTGCTCGGACACGCTCGCTCGATGATCCTCCAGAGAATGAATGTCTCACATAGGCACCGCCACGGGAAGCGGCGCCGCTTCACGGTGGCGTATCTCCCCGACCGAACACGGACCTTACAGGGGTCCCGCTACCATACGTATGTGGAAACGTCGGTCAGACAGCGACAGGTGAGAGCGCCGTGGAGTCCCCGCGCCGGCCGCGAACGGTCCTGTTCCGGAAACCGCGCGGCCCAGCCCCACGTCGCAGCAGAAAGCGTACAGAGGGGCTTGCGCTACGAACGTTTGTTCGGTACAATAGTGGAGCCGGATTATCCCGGCGTCCCGTATTGACTCACCACGTGCCTCAGAGTATACTACTGGGGTTTGTTTCATCGTTGGTATGCAAAGAGATAGCATAAATCTACCTTTAGGATAGCGGAATACAGTGCAAAGAGAGAGCGAAATCAGTACGATCGATGTCCGGACGATTGTAGACGTCCAGGATCTTCTCCAGGTCGGTCAAGAGCGTGGCTACGTCACCAGTGACGAGATCATGGCGCTTGTCGAGGAATTCGACATGACTATGGAAGAGATCGAAGACCTGTACTCCCAGTTGTTCGACCAGTCGATCGAGATCTACGAGCAGAGCCCCGTGTCGCACGGCGTGCTAGAGCCGACCGAGCCTACCCTCGATCTGTCGATCGAGACCGTGACGCACGATCCCGCTGCGGCTGTATCTCAAAGAAGCGGGCGAGATCCCGCTCCTCACCAAGGATGAAGAGATCGAACTGGCGAAGCGCATCGAAGCGGGCGACAAGCGCGCCAAAGACCGCATGATCCAGTCGAACCTGCGTCTCGTCATCTCGATCGCCAAGAACTACTACACGCAAGACATGGACCTCCTCGACCTCATCCAGGAGGGCAATACCGGTCTCATCCGCGCCGTGGAGAAGTTCGACTATCGCAAGGGCTACAAGTTCTCGACCTACGCGACATGGTGGATCCGCCAGGCCATCACCCGGGCTATCGCCAACCAAGACCGCAACATCCGCATCCCGGTGCACATGATCGAGAAGATCAACAAGATGGTCCGCACCGAGCGCAAGCTGCTCCAGGAGACAGGCAAGGAGCCGAGCGACGACGATCTCGCCGGCGAGTTGGGTATCGAGCCGCACGAAGTGCAGGAGATGCGCAAGATCGCCGCAGCGCACGACGTCTCTCGAGACTCCCATCGGCGACGAAGAAGACGCCGAACTGGGCGACTTCATCGAGAACACCCGCACGCTCGACCCGGCCGACGAGGTGGCGAGCAGGCTCGCCAAGGAGTGCCTCGACCGTGTGCTCAAGTCCATGGACGAGCGCGAGCGCAAGGTAGTCGAGCTCCGCTTCGGCCTGAAGGGCGAGCATCCGCGCACGCTGGCCGAGGTCAGCTCCCGCTTCAACGTCAGCCGTGAGCGTATCCGCCAGATCGAGGCGAAGGCCCTCGAGCAGATCAAGGGCGCCGAGGAGATCCAGGCACTGCGCGAGAGCGCGTAGACGCCTCCCCTCCTTGAGCGGTCGCTTTCGCGTCCGCTACGACTCGAACTCCGAGGCCCGCCCACCGGCGGGCCTTTCTTTTCACTGAGCCGGCCGCTTACGCTCCTGGCCAACTGCGGTCGCGCACGCCACAGAGCACCTGGCGCGGCTCAACGTGCGCTGAGGGCGTGCCGATGATGTAGGGAAAGCGTGTCAACTAGCGGAGACCTACGATGCACGAACGCCTGCAGCCCCAAGACGATCCGAACCTCATGACGAAGACGCTCCCGACGCTCGCCGGTGCTCCGTGCCTCCACCCCGGCCGCACCACCGTGGCGCCGGTGGGTCGCCCATGCCATAGACCTCGTGATCGTGCTGGAGGTAGTGGCGCTCTTCCTGACCCCAGTCGTCACTCTATACAGCCGCGACGGCTCACCCTCGGCTCTTCTCAGGGCTTCGGCCTGGGTGTATGTCGCTGTATTCGTGGCGCTGGGAGTCTCGATCGCCCGGGACCGCAAACGCCGGCGACGCTACGTCACCATCGGCATGAGCATCCTGGACCTCGAGCCGGCGCGCATCGGCAGTGACGTGCGGATGGTGTCGAGGGCCTCCCTTCCCGAAGATGCCATGAGATACGAGCGGCACGGTCTCGCCATGGCCGCCGTCGCCGCCCCGGCGATGCTGGTGGGATGCGCGTTCATCGTCTTCGAACTGATCGCCTATCTCTAGACGACAATGGTAGCGACGTACGTCGCGGGCAGTCCCCTCGGGGTGCGCCAGCACCCAGTCGCTCATCGAGGAGGTCGTCTCGCGGTAGCACCGGTTCGGGCTACTCACCCCTGCGCGGCTCGTCGCCCCCGGCCCAGCCACCTACGCCGGTAGCGGGGTCTCCCCCCTGCGGGCCCGCACGGCCTGGGCGATGTTGTCGAGAATGAGCTCGGCGATGGTCTCCTTTGGAGCCCGGTCGAGCAGCACCTCTGAGTCCCTGGTGAGGACGCGAACCTCGTTGAAGTCGGAATCGAAGCCGATGTCGGTGCGCGAGATGTCGTTGAAGACGATCATGTCGAGTTTCTTGCGCTCCATCTTGCCGCGGGCGCGATCGAGACCCTCGAGCCCGTACTCGGCCGCGAACCCGACCAGGAACTGGTCGCTCTTGTGCTCCGCCACATCGCACAGGATGTCGGTGGTCGCCTCGAGGCCGATGGTCCACTCCTCGCGCCCCTTGCCCACCTTGCCGCCGGCGGCCCGGGCCGCACGATAGTCGGCTACAGCCGCCGCCATTATAAGGATGTCGATGTCGGGTAGGCGCTTCATGACCTGCTCGTGCATCTCGCCTGCGGTCGGCGCCTCGATCTGCCGCACTCCCGGCACCGCGGGCATATCGACGTTGGCTTCGATCAGCCCCACCTGCGCGCCACGGTCGAAGGCTGCGCGCGCCAAGGCGAAGCCCATCTTGCCCGAACTGCGGTTGCCGATGAAGCGCACGGCATCGATGGGTTCCCTGGTGCCTCCGGCGGTGATCAGCACCCGTAGCCCGCGAAGGTCGCGCTTACGCTGCACCTGCAGGCGCAACTTGACCTCGGCAACGATGCTGTCGGGATCGGCCATGCGACCGGAGCCAAAATCGCCGCAGGCAAGCTCGCCCGAGCCGGGCTCCACCACGAAGACACCCCGCTCCCGAAGCAAGGCAACGTTGTGTTGCGTGGCGGGATGCTCCCACATGTTGGTGTTCATGGCGGGCGCGATCACGATGGTCTTGCCGAAAGCCAAGATCATCGAGGTCAGCAGGTTATCGGCGATGCCGTTCGCCATCTTCGCCAGAGTGTTGGCCGTAGCCGGAGCCACGACCAAGATGTCGGCCTCTTGTGCGTCTTCGACGTGGGTGATCTTGGAGTCGCAACGCAACTCGCTGACCTCGTCGAGGCGCACGGGCGCCTGCGACAGGGTCTCGAACGTCATGGGGCCGACGAACTGCGTGGCAGAGCGCGTCATTATGACGCGCACCTCCATGCCGGCCTTCTGAAATCCTCGTAGCAGCTCGGCCGCTTTGTAGGCCGCGATGCCACCCGTCACACCGAGGAGAACGACGGGCTTCTGAGCCATCACGCGCTCCCTTGTCTCTTCGTCAAATAGGTGGTGGCTGCTCCTCGGAATGCGCTACGGACGCACAGGCCGCACGCGGCAGAGACCTCACCCCGGGCGGCTTCAGCCATGGCGATACTCAGATAGTTCTTGGAGAAGGTCGCCACAGGAGGCGGCGCGAAACTATCGAGTCCACCGCCCTCGCCGAGGCTGTGGTAGTAGCTGTTGATCTGGCGCGCACGCTTGGCCGTCACCATGACTGCCGTATAGCGATTAGGTTCTTCCTGACCGGCCGTGTCGCACGTCTTCTTGAGGCCGTCGAGAATCTCGTCAACTGTGGGCTTGTTCATCCTCATCCCTGATTCGCTCGATGATACCCGCAAGCTCTTGGCTTGCTCTTTTCACGGTGTCGTTTACTATAGCATAGTGAAGTCGGCCGACGTTCAGCTTCATCTTCTTGTCCACTTCGGCCATCTCTTCCTCGGCTCTCGCCATCCTCTTGAGAATGGCGGCCTCCGCGTCGGTGGCGCGCCCACGCAGCCTCCTTTCGAGCTCCTCGAGCGACGGAGGCATGATGTAGATCATCAGCGCGTCGGGGCACTGCGCAAGAACCATCTCCGCGCCCTTCAGCTCGATCTCCAGGATCACGTCATAGCCCGCCTGCAGCTCAGTCTCGACCGGCCTCGCGGGAGTGCCGTACAGGTTCCCCGTGTACTCCGCCCATTCCAGGAATCTGCCTTCTTCGACCCATCGGACGAAATCCTCTTTGGTCAGGAAGAAGTACTCATGCTCATCGCGCTCGTTCTTGCGCTTCGAGCGCGTCGTCGCCGACACAGACAGCTTGAGCCCGGGCACGTGCGCCATGACCTCTTTGATAACGGTACCCTTGCCGGCGCCCGAAGGGCCGGAGATGACGATCAGCCGAGCGATGGCCGTGCCTCGAGGAGTGGTTCAGCCACCAAGCATGTCGAGCAGCTCTTTGCGCTGCCGCGGCGTAAGACCATTCACGGTCTTGGCCGGGCTGATGCGGCACCGCTCGAGAAGCCGGTTGGCTTTGACCCGGCCGTACTTGGGCACCGCCAGGAGAAGATCGAGCACCTTGGCTGTGTGCACGCAACCGGGCGGATCGACAAGTAGCTCGGCAATCGCCAGCTCACCACTACGGAGCCTGTCCTTCACGCGGGCACGCTCCGAACGTATATCGTTGGCCCTACGGATCTTTTTCCTGATGGGGCTCACGGTGCTGCTGATTACCTTGGATTCCCCAATTAAGTTTGGCATTCCTGTAGAACCGATTCCGCACGGTAAGGCCCTGTTCTAGGGTATAATTTCGCGCTTCCCAAGCTCGAGAGCCGCACATGCTGCGTATTCAGGCCGAAGCCTTAACTTTTGACGATGTCTCGCTAGTCCCGGCACATTCCATCATCTTGCCGAAAGAGAGTCAAGTCTGCCGCTTCAGCTGACCAGAAATATCACCTTGAACCTGCCGATTGTGTCTGCTGCAATGGACACGGTTACCGAAGCTCGTTTGGCAATCGCCATGGCGCAACTTGGTGGCATCGGCATTCTGCATAAAAATATGAGTTTGCAGCAGCAGGCCGCCCATGTTGCCAAGGTCAAGAATTTCGAAGCCGGCGTGATCCGTGAACCTTTCACGGTCGGGCCCGAAACCACCATTGGCGAAGTCTTGAAACTTACCCGGGCAAGGAATATTTCCGGCGTGCCGGTTGTCGATAATGGCCAATTGGTAGGCATCGTTACTGGTCGCGACATGCGTTTCGAGACGAAATTAACTGATCCGGTTCGCCACATCATGACCAAGAAAGAACGCCTGGTCACGGTGAAAGAGGGCGCCAGCGAAGAAGAAGTCATCGCTCTGTTGCACAAACATCGCATCGAGAAAGTACTGGTCGTTAATGACGACTTCCAGTTGCGTGGCTTGATCACCGTTAAAGATATCCAGAAAGCCCGCGACAATCCGAACGCAGCGAAAGATAAATCCGAACAGCTTCTGGTTGGCGCAGCGGTTGGCGTTGGCGGCGATACCGAAGCCCGCATTGAAGCGCTGGTTCACGCCGGTGTCGACGTTGTCGTTGTTGATACCGCCCACGGTCATTCACAAGGCGTATTGGATCGCGTGGCATGGGTGAAGAAGAATTTCCCGAACGTGCAAGTCATCGGCGGCAATATCGTTACCGGCGATGCGGCATTGGCCTTGATGGATCATGGTGCCGATGCGGTTAAAGTCGGCGTTGGCCCGGGATCGATTTGCACCACGCGTATTGTTGCCGGCGTTGGCGTTCCGCAAATTACCGCGATCGGCATGGTGGCCGACGTGTTGAAAGGCAAGATTCCTTTGATCGCCGACGGCGGTATCCGATATTCCGGCGATATAGCAAAAGCATTGGTTGCCGGTGCCAGCACCGTGATGATCGGTGGCCTGTTTGCCGGTACCGAAGAAGCCCCCGGCGAGGTCGAGTTGTTCCAGGGTCGCAGTTACAAGAGCTATCGCGGCATGGGTAGCCTGGGTGCGATGGAAATGGGCAGCAAAGACCGTTATTTCCAGGATGCCAGCGACGCCGACAAATTGGTGCCGGAAGGTATCGAGGGTGGTCCATATCGCGGTTTACTCGGTAGCATCGTGCATCAACTCGCCGGTGGTGTTCGGGCCTCGATGGGTTATGTCGGTTGCGCCACCATTGAAGAAATGCGCACACGTCCGAAATTCGTTCGCGTGACTTCGGCAGGTACTCGCGAAAGCCATGTGCATGACGTGCAAATCACCAAAGAGCCGCCGAATTACCGAGCGTCGTAACGCAAGAAAATCCGGCACCAAATTCCAGAGATCAAAAATGTCAGCCCAGCCTTCCGCTCCGATTTCAAAGTCCCAGGATTTACATCACGACAAAATCCTTATCCTCGATTTCGGCGCGCAATACACCCAGTTAATCGCAAGACGGATTCGGGAGTTCGGGGTTTATTGTGAAATCTGGGCCTGGGATCATGACCCGGCAGAATCGCCAGGTTCAATCCGAAGGGCATCATTCTGTCTGGTGGCCCCGAATCGACGGTCGAAGAAAATTCACCGCGTGCACCGCAGGAAGTATTCGATTCCGGCTTGCCGATTCTCGGGTATTTGCTACGGCATGCAAACCATGGCTATGCAACTGGGCGGTGAAGTTGAAGCAGGACATCACCGTGAATTCGGTTATGCCGAGGTCGAAGTAACAGCACCCTGTGCATTGCTGGATGATTTAAAGGATCATCCGGGTTCGCCGCCGAGTCTCGATGTCTGGATGAGTCATGGAGACCGCGTCACCCAAATACCGGAAGGTTTTGAAATTACTGCTCGTACCGGCAACGTGCCTATTATCGGCATGAGTGACGAGAGCAAAAAATGGTACGGCGTGCAGTTCCATCCCGAAGTTACCCATACAAAATCCGGCGAAGCCATGCTGCGCCGTTTTGCAGTGGATCTGCGGCTGTCAAACCTTATGGACTGCAGCGAATATTATCGAAGATCAAATCGCCCGCGTGCATGCACAGGTGGGTGATGACCATGTCCTGCTTGGGTTGTCCGGCGGAGTTGGTTCTCTCGGTGGTTGCCGCGCTTCTGCACAAGGCACTCGGAGATCGTCTGACCTGCGTGTTTGTTGATACCGGCTTGTTGCGCCTTGAAGAAGGTGACCAGGTCATGACAATGATGGCCCAGAACATGGGCGTGAAAGTTATTCGCGTTAATGCCGCCGAACGTTATTTCGCGGCATTGAAAGGTGTGAGTGAGCCTGAAGCCAAACGTAAAATCATCGGCAAATTGTTCATCGACATTTTCGATGAGGAATCGGCCAAGCTGCAAAACGTCAAATGGCTGGCACAAGGCACCATCTATCCGGATGTAATCGAATCGGCCGGCAGCAAAACCGGCAAGGCCCATGTGATCAAGAGTCATCACAATGTTGGTGGCTTGCCTGATTACATGAAGTTAGGGTTGGTCGAGCCATTGCTGAATTATTCAAGGACGAAGTGCGCCGGATTGGCGTCGAACTCGGTCTTTCTAAAGAAATGGTTTACCGCCATCCGTTTCCTGGCCCCGGATTGGGTGTCCGGATTCTGGGCGAAGTGAAAGCCGGATATGCAGAACTAGGGGCCAAACCGACGCCATTTCATCGAAGAGCTCAGAAATTCCGGCTGGTATGACAAGACAAGTCAGGCGTTTGCCGTATTTTTGCCCGTGAAATCGGTGGGCGTTGTGGGCGATGCCCGAGCCTATGATGGGTGATCGCACTTCGTGCCGTGGAGACTGTCGACTTCATGACTGCGCATTGGGCGCACTTGCCATACGAGCTGCTTGGAACCGTATCCAATAGAATAATCAACGAGTTACGTGGAGTTTCTC
>CAWDOM010000010.1:0-403624 GCA_963803925.1 uncultured Actinomycetota bacterium
CACTGCCGAAACTGGCGGCAGGAACCGAACCCGCCACTCTCGCGCCCGATGCGACGGCCGGCCAGCGGAATTTCATGAGCTTCTGCATCGGCTGTCATGGCGTCGATGCGACGGGCAACCAGATGCTCGGCGCACCGAACCTCACCGACAGCGACTGGCTGCACGGTTCAACCGATGCCGACATCCGTGACGTGTTGATGAAGGGCCGCAGCAACCAGATGCCGGCCCAGGCTGCCACATCCTGAGTCCCGATCGCATCCGCGTACTGACAGCCTACGTGCTGAGCCTGCGCGAGAGCAGCGGGGCGTAGCCGTGAGCGAAGAGCGGGAACAGGAGGAACTGCCGCCGCAGCCCTGGACTCCGCGCGCACAGGTACTGGCCGCCGTGCTGTGGCCCTCGCTGCTCGCTGCCAGCTTCGCCACCATGCTGTTCTTCGCCTTCGTCGATCCGGAGTCCCTCCACGATGGCGCTGCCGCCGACATCGAGCGCTTTCGCATGACGGCGTATGGCATCACCTTTTTCTTTTTCTGGCTGATCGCTGCCCTGTCCAGCGCGATCTCGGCATAGCTGGTGCGCACCTCACCGGGCTCGACCCCGGACAGGAATGACTGAGCGTGGGCAGCATCGCCGCCGCCGTCATGCGCTTGCCCATGAGAGTGTGGTTGTTGAGAACGTACAGCGCGATCAGGCAAACGATCATGATGCCGATCATCCAGAGCGCCTGCCACGAGACGTATACTCCGCCGACGCTGAACGAGGACTGGCCGGTGAACGCGGGCAGGTTGTTCGTATAGCCGCCCCATTTGACCAGCGAAAGGTTCTCGAAGAGAAGGCTGAGCGCCACCGTGCACAAGATCATGGTAACGAGCGAGACCTTGAGTACCGGTTTCAGCACGACCTGATACATGGCGACCGCGAGGATCACTACCAGCACGACACCGATTATGCCCGCAAGCCAGAAGGGTAGTCCGACTTCCATCAGCATGCTGAAAGCGAACAGCCCCCCGAACATGACGAAGCTGCCCTGCGCCATGTTGACGATGCGCGAGGAGCGGTAGATGGTGACGAAGCCCAGAGCGATAAGAGCGTAGATGGAACCGATGGTGACGCCCGTGATGAGGTACTGGATCCACTCAGTCATCGGTTCGCACCCCCCCGACCGGGCCCGCCACCGAGCATGGCCTAACCACCGCGCAGGCGGCAAGAATACGGTTGGTCAAGAGAGCCCTCCTTTGTGCATCGCGCCCAGCGCCCTTATGACTGCCTGAATGGTATAAATTATTAGTCTATTAGACCAAAGCTGTCAAGCAGCGTCTTCGGTCCCTCTCCGGCCGGCCCTATAGTGCGCACACTATATCAGGCGTACTACACTATTGCGCTTCGTTAGTTACTAGTCGCATAGCCCGAGCAGAGCGGCCCCGCCGCACCGAGATGGCTCGATATAGATAGAGCGCTCGCTCGAATGCGCATTCTTGCAGACCCCGGTGGCTGTTGTCAAGCGGCGGCGATGTCAGACTCCGCACGACGGCGTGGCGACGACCGGCGGGCCCGGTCGAAGCGCTTTCAGCTCTCGCGCCACGCCACACCGAGCGGCTCGAGGCGCTGTTCGAGCGCCCGCAGCACCAGCAGGGTGATGGCTTCTCGTGGAAGACCGTACACAAGCACGGCCAGGTCGACATCGATCGGCCGGTCGAGCGGTAGGTGGCCGGTATCGGAACCGCCGCAGCAAGCGCCTATACGCCTGGACGTGAGGTTGCAATGGACACTGTCGTGGCCGTTCGACAAGAAGCACTTGATGTGCCCGATGAGTGACGCGCCTTCGGCTTCACAGGCCGCGGCCACGTCGTCCAGGAAGGCCGTGAGAAAGCTCCGGGCATCGAAGAAAGGCGTGCCGCTCGCCGCCGGATCGATCTGCACGCGCATGCCGAAGGGCTCGATGAAGCCGGCCGCTGAGGGCGGCGTGTGCTCGTGGTCGCTCATGCCCCGGCCGATCCGCCGACGAGAGCGGCTGCCAGCGCGCTCAGACTCTCGTCTGACGTAGCGTCGACCACGTGCACCGGCACGGTGGGAGCAAGGCCGCCCGCGGTGTTGACGGCCGCCTCGATCTCGGCCGCGTCGGCCTGGTCTCGCTTCGTGACCACCAACACGTCGGCCCCGGCGATCTGCGACTCGATGAGGGGAGTCAGCACGTCGTGGAGCGCGGCGAAACGGGTGGCGTCGACGACCGTCAGGGTGACGATCTGGGTCACCGACTCCACCGGGTAGCTCCTCAAGGTGTCGAGGACTCCCCCAGGGGTGGCGATGCCCGAGGCTTCGACGATGACCAGGTGCGGCCGGAAGCCATCTGCCAGGCCGCGAAGCGTGCGGACGAGGTCGACTCCTATCTGGCAGCAGATGCAGCCGGCGGTTATCTCGGTGACTTCGAGGTCGCCCATTCTCAGGACGCTGCCGTCGATGCCCACCTCGCCGACCTCGTTGACGACCACGGCGACGCGGAGCCCAGCCTCGGTCGCCCGCCGGGCCAGAGTGAGTATGAGGGTCGTCTTGCCCGACCCGAGGAATCCGGTGACCAGTAGCAGGCGCACGGCGGCCTACCGTTCCGCCGAGAGGCGCGATTTGAGCGCCGTCGCGATCGTGAGAACGTCGGCCACTACGCCGTAGTCGGCCACTCTGAAGATGGGAGCCTTCTTGTCCTTGTTGACGGCTATGACGGTCTCAGCGCCGCTCATGCCCGCGACGTGCTGGAACGCGCCGCTGATGCCCAAGGCCAGGTAGACCTTCGGCCTAACGGTCGTGCCCGACGTGCCCACTTGGTGGTACTTGGGCAGCCATTTCTTGTCGACCACGGGGCGCGAGCACGACAGCATGCCGCCCATGAGCGCCGCAAGGTCACGCGCCAGCTCGATGTTCTCCTCGTCGCCGATGCCTCTGCCGATGGACACGAGCAGGTCGGCCTGGCTGATGTCCACGTCACCCTTGGACGTGTCCTCGTAGGCGACGAACTCGCGGTCGGGCAGCGGTGGCGGAGCGTCGGGCATCAACGCCCACGTGACCTCAGCCCGCCGCCCAGAGACCACCTCGGCGCTTGAAGGCCTCTGAGAAACGACGGCCGGGCTGCCGGCGCCCGCCCGGATCGTGGCAAGGTAGCCGGGCGACTCTCGTAGGGCCACGCGGCAGAACAGTTTGCCGCTGTAGATCTGCCTGACCGCCTTTGGCCTCCCATGCTCGAGCAGCAGGTCGACGCAATCGGTCACCAAAGGGTACCCGGTCTTGGCAGCCAAGGCCGGGGCGAGATCCATGGCCCAGGGGGTATGCCCCATGAGGGTGAGAAGCGGTCCGCGCTCGGCGATGACACCGGCCAGAAGGGCGGCGTGGGCTGCGGGGGCGAAGTGTCGCAGCCGCGGGTCGTCGTAGACGACAACCAGGTCCGCGCGGTCGGCCACGGCCTCGACGAGCGCCCCCGGCTCGTCGCCGAGGACTACGACGCACAACTGGTGGCCGTGAGCGGCGCACAGTCCTCTCGCCCGGGTGAGCACCTGCAGGGTGATGTCGCGCAACTCCCCCGCGCGGTGCTCGGCGACGACCAAGATCTCAGCCATTGCAGACCCCCTTCTCGCGCAAGATGCCGACGATCGTCTCGGCCAGAGCGGCTGCGTCCCCCTGCAGCATGGTCGCCGACTGCCCCTCGGGCGGCAGGTAGAGCTCCTCGACGATGACTGCCGGCTCTAGGTCGCCGGGCGCAAGCCCCAACGACCCGGCCTGAAGCACCGCGATCTCTTTCTTGGCCGCTTTGCGGATACCCATGATCGACACGTAGCGTGGCTCGTTGATGCCGGTCTGAACAGAGAAGAGAGCGGGCAGCGGCACGAGGCACTTCTCCTCCTGCCCTCCCTCGAGTTCAACGGTGATCACGGCGCGCCGGTCTTCGACGGTGAGGCAGTTGACGACTGCCGCGTGCGGCAGGCCGAGGCGCTCGGCCAGGAGGCCTCCGACGAGGCCCTGGTTGAAATCGCCGGACTGCACCCCCGTGAGCACCAGGTCGTGCGGCATGTCGCGAACGACGGCCGCGAGGAGCGCCGCGGTGACGAAGGCATCGAGTTCGAGCCCCGCCGGCTCCACCCGCACCGCCTCATCGGCCCCCATGGCGAGGCAGCGGCGCAGCACCTCCTCGTCGTCTTCTGTCCCGATCGTAACGGCCGTCACCGTGCCGCCGTGCTGCTCCTTCAGCCGCACGGCCTCCTCGAGAGCGTAGTTGTCCCACTCGTTGACGACCCACACCAGGTTGTCCTTGCGCACGTCGCGCTTGGACGCCTCGAGAACGAGATCGACGTCTTCGGTGAAGGGCACGTTCTTGACGCACACCACGATAGTGAGGGGTCCCACGGCTTCGCTACTCCTCCCCAGGCACGAGTCCGAGCGACTCGGCCACCAGTTCGTTCAGATCGATGACCTCGAGGCGCCCGTCCAGGTCGGCCGACTTGACCGCGTCCTCCAGCATGATAAGACAGTAGGGGCACGCGGTGACAAGCGTGCGTGCGCCGGTAGCAGCCGCTTCCCTCGCCCGCACTTCGCCCAGCTTCCTCTCCCCCTCGAGCTCCTGCCACATCCTGCCGCCGCCGCCGCCACAGCACAGGCTGCCGGCGCGGCAGCGCTCCATCTCCACGAGCGTGACTCCCGCGATCGCGCGGATGACGCTGCGCGGCGCCTCGTAGATGCCGTTGTAGCGGCCCAGGTAGCAGGGATCGTGAAAGGTCACCGTGCGTGGAACCGAAACCGCCATGCTCAGCCTGCCCTCGCGAAGCAGTTCCTCGAGCACCTGTGTGTAGTGCCGCACCCGGAGCGGCGGCCGGCATCCGCCGCCCGTGGCCGCTCCGCCCTCGGCGACGAGCCGCGGGTACTCGTTCTTGATCAGATTGAAGCAGTGGGGCGACGAGGTGACGAGGTCGGTGACGCCGTACCTATCAATCAGGGCGCCGGTCTTCTCCACCTGCTCTTCGAACAACCCGGTCTCTCCCACACGCCGGGCGATGTCTCCGCAGCAGGTCTCCTTCTGGCCCAGCGTGCCGAAAGCCACTCCGGCGTGGGTGAGGATGCGCACGAACGCCCTCGCGAGTTTCTGAGCGCGCGTGTCGAACGAGGTGGTGCAGCCAACGAAGTAGCAGAGATCGGCCTCGGCCCCCTCGGTCAGATCGGGTACCGCCAGCCCCGCCGGCCATTCGCTCCGCTTGCGCTTCGAGGGCTCCCAGGGGTTGTTGAACCGGTACAGCGTCTCGAGGGCGTTGACGAGCACGGGTGAGACCCGCCCGCCGTCTTCGATCTCGGCCGCCCGGACGCCGCCGATGGGCTCGAACGCGCCCACGTACACCGGACAGACATGCAGGCACGCCCGGCAGGTCGTGCAGAACCATATCTGCTCGGGCGAGATTTCTGGGGCCACTGAGCCACGTGCCCACAGCCGGCGGAACCACGAGGCGCCTGCCGGCGCACACTTCGCGGCCCTCACATACGAACCGGCCTGAGCGATGAACTCGCGCGGCGAGAACGGCTCTCCGGCCGAGGTCGAGGGGCACACCTCTTCGCACCTGCCGCAGCGAGTGCAGGCAGAGAACGAGATCAGATCGCCCGTGGAGAAGCGCGGGCCCGCGGGAGCCTGGTGCTTTGCGCCGTCGATCTCGTCACCACCGGCCAGGCAGGCCGGTGGTTCGACCAGCTGGGGCGCGCGGACGATGTTGACCGGAGCCGCCAGAGAATGGAACAGCTTACTGAACGGGAAGTAGGCCACCAGACCGAGGGAGATCAGCGCGTGCAGCCACCAGACGTAGGGGTAGAAGGCCTCCGCGGCGCCGGGTGAGGTGAGCAGATGCGACAGCCCCATGCCGCCGAACGAGAACGACTCCCAGTCAGGCGCCTCCACGGCCAACCGGGCGCCCTCCACGAAGAACCCCGTGACGGCCGCGGCCGCCAGAAGCGCCAGGACCCACAGGTCTTCGGCCCGGTTGTCAAGGCGCCGCACCCTCACCACGTAGCGACGCACCACCGCGACGGCCAGTCCGGCCACGAGCATGAGCCCGAGGGTCTCCATGCAGAGCGAGAACACACGGTAGGTCTGTCCGACGAGAAAGTGGACGATCCAGTGGTCGATCGTCGAGAGGATTGTGCCCGCGAAGAGACCCGCGAAGCCCCACATGAGCAGAAGATGCATGAGCCCCGCCGTTGGGTCGCCCCTGAAGATGCGTCTCCCGAGGAGCCCATCGACGAGGAGATCGCCGAGGCCCACCGCGCGAAAACGCGGCCTCCGCCCACCCTTCGGGCTCAGCCACACCGACACGCGCAGATAGACCCCAACAGCGAAGACGGCGATGCTGAGGGCGGCCAACACGTAGAAGACTGGCACCGCGCCTATGCCCCAGAAGTGGATGCGTTCGATGGGCATGTGCCGCTCCGGCCTCTAGGCGAGGAGGCTCTTGGCGACGATGGTCTTCTCTATCTCGGTGGTTCCCTCGTATATCTCGGTGATCTTCACGTCGCGATAGATGCGGTTGACCTTGTAGTCGGCCAGGTAGCCGTAGCCGCCGTGCAGTTGGAGCGCCATGTCGGCGCAGCGCACCGCCATCTGCCCGCTGAAAGCCTTGGTCGCGGCCACCAGGGCCGGGTCGGTCTTGCCTTGGTCGATCCTCCAAGCCGATTCGTAGACCAGGTTGCGCGTGGCCCGCATCCAGGTGTACATGTCGGCGAGCTTGAACTGGGTGGCCTGGTAGCTGGCGAGAGGCGCGCCGAAGACGTTGCGCTTCTTGACGTGCTTGACGCTCTCTTGGAGGGCGGCGCGCATCAGGCCGAGGGCCTGCGCCGCCACGATGATGCGGTTGCGGTTGAAGCAGTAGGTGGCCACGGAGAAGCCGGCCCCCGGCTCGCCCAGGATGTTCGCGAGCGGCACTCGTACCTCGCTGAATGAGACCTCGGTGGTTTCGGACGCCCTTATGCCCAGCTTGCCGGTCAGCTTATTGGCCTCGTAGCCGGGCCGGTCGGTCTCGACGATGTACATGCTGTGACGCCGGTGGCGCGTGGAGTTTTCCGGGTCGGTCATGACGAAGCATATGAGGAACTCTGCCCGCAGCCCGTTGGTGATGAACATCTTCGAGCCGTTGATCACCAGTTCGTCGCCGTCTACCACGCCGGTGGTGGTCGCCGCGGCCAGGTCGGAGCCGGCGTCGGGCTCGGTGAAGGCGCTGCCCATGACGGCCTCGCCGGTGGTGAGCGGCGGCAGGTACTTCCGCTTCTGCTCCTCGGTGCCGAACTCCTGGATGACCTCCGAGCCGAAGCACGATGTGAGGATGGCCGTGCTGATGCCGGCGTCCACCGCCGCGAACTCCTCCTGCAGGATGCACTGTTCGACGATGCCGAGACCCGCCCCGCCGTACTCCTCATCGAGGTACATGCCGATGAAGCCGAGTTCGGCCGCCTTCTTGTGCAGAGCCTCGTCGAACGTCTCGTCGCGGTCGAACTCCTCGGCCCTGCCGGTGAACTCCTTCTCGGCGAACTCCCGCGCGGCCTTGGCTATGTCCTTCTGCTCCTTGGTGAACTCGAAATCCATGAGACTCCTCCGCTATGAGGCAGCGTCTTGGTAGAGAAGGCAGCGCAGCACGGCGCAGCCTTCGTCGATAGATACTCGGTCAGACTCGGGCGCCCGTTCCTGGTCGGCGATGTACCAGCCCGCCTGTATGCCGTAGATCGCCGACTGCACGACGTGGGTCAGGGCGAGGACGTTCACACCCGCCTTGGCGAGACCCGGGCTGATCTCGATGGTTGCCGAACACAGGCCCGCGATACGCGCCATGTACGCGTGGAATTCGCGTCCCGCGCTGGCGGAGACGACGCCGGAACCACCGCTCGGCGGCATGAAACCGACGGCCTCCGGAGAGGCGAAGTGGGTCTGTAAGAAGGTCATCATCGGCTGCTCGGCCTGGGCGAACTCGAGGACCGTGCGCATGAGCGTCACCAGGAGGTTCCGGGGGTCGGCATCGGCGGCGGAGGCCGCGGCCAACACCTGCTCCAGGTGCTCGTTGACTTCCGTCCAACACGATTCGCACACCGCCCGCAAGAGCACGATCTTGCTCTCGTAGAAACGGAGGACCCCAGTCTCGCTCGTGTTCGCCTCGGAGGCGATCGCGCGCAACTGTGTCTTCGCGAACCCTCGCGCGAAGAAGAGCTGCCGCGCGGCCTGCAGCACCCTCTGTTGTGGATCGAGCCCTTGCTCCATGATGCTCCCGGCGCCCTGAGACGACTGAGGATTGTGGCGCTTACAAATTGTGGCAGTACTACAACAAGGTGTCAACCCACCGGTCCCCCGTCAATCCGGCGATGCGGCGGCGGCCCGAGCCCGCGACGGTGACCGCCGTGCCGCCGCCCGTCGTGGGCGGCGGCACGGCCGGGACTCATTGTTCAGCGGCCTTCTAGGCGGTGCAGCTACGGCCGCCGTCGACATAGACGACCTGGCCGGTCATGTAGTCGGAAGCGGCCGACGCCAGGTAGATGCAGGTACCCATGAGTTCCTCGGGTTCTGCCACCCGGCCCAGCGGATGAAGCTTGGTGGCCCCGGCCAGCACTTCCGGCGGCAGCGCGTTCTTCATCATCGGGGTGAAGATAACCGACGGGCCGATCGCGTTCACGTTGATGCCCTTAGGGGCCCACTCGTACGCCAGCATGCGGGTGAGGTTGCCCACGGCGGCCTTGCTCGAGCAGTAGCCGACGTTGCCGGCGAGAGGCACGCCGCGATCACCGGCGACCGAGCCGATGTTGATGATCTTGCCTTTGCCCTTCTCGAGCATGACCTTGCCGAACTCGCGGCAGCAGAGCATGACACCCTTGACGTTGTTGTCGAAGAGAGTGTCCCAATTGTCGATCGACTGCTCCTCAAAAGGCTGCTTGATGTTCTGACCCTGGGAGTTCACGAGAATGTCGATCGTGCCCATGTCGGCGACGATCCGCTTGCAGGCGTTCTGGACGCTCGTCTCATCGGTGCTGTCCAGCTGGAAGGCCTTGACCTTGGACTTGACCTCGGCATCGGCGGCCAGTTCATCGGCCACGGCCTGCAACTTCTCGAGGTTGCGGCTGGCGAGAGCCACATCGGCCCCCTGTCGGGCGAGACCCAACGCAAGTGCCTTACCGATGCCCCCACCGCCGCCGACCACTACCGCGACCTTGCCATCGAGCCTGAAAAGATCCGCCATGATTGCCTCTTTCTTTCAGTCGCTTATCGCGAAAGGATTATACCGCGTACCAATAGAGCTACTGCGTGGCGAGCACTGTGCCTACCCCTGATCCGCACCTCCCCCGGCGCGGAAGGTGCGGTACCAATCCATCCGGTCGAGCGCCCTCATGGCCGAACCGGCCGACGAGAGCAACACCGGACGGTAGCGGCCGCCGAAGTCGAGGTGCGAACCGTAGATGGGACCGGCCGGCACGGGAATGATCGGTTTGCCGGTCTCTTCCATGAGGGCATGGATTCGCTTCATCCACGACAGCTCCCAGGCATTGAAGCCGTTGTATTCGCCGCAGACAAGCTTCTCCCGGCCCTCGTCGAGCACACTCGGCACGGCGATGAAGCCGAAGGCCACGACGGCGTCGACAGTCTCACAGCGGGTCACAAGGTCCATGACGCGCAGGCCTATGTCGCCAAAAGCCGAGGTGACGCAGTCGAGCGGGTTGCGGCGGCTCCAGAACGGGGGCAGCAACGTATCGAGTTCGGCGATAAGGTCAGGCGGCACCGGCGCCAGTTGCAGACCGTGCAGGGCCGCTTCGTCGGCGGCCAGTACGCCCGGCCCGCCCCCGTTGGTGACGATCGCCACCCGCCGGCCCCTGGGTAGTGGCAGATAGGTGAGGCAGGCGGCCGTCTCCACCAATTCGGGCACGTTGCGGCAGGTGACCACTCCCGCCTGGCGCGCGGCCGCCTGGTACACCGCGGCCGAGCCGGCCATGGCGCCGGTGTGCGACGCCGCCGCCCTGCCGCCCGACTCGGTGATGCCGCCTCTCAGCACGATCACCGGTTTCGTCGAGGTGGTAGCGCGGGCCGCCTCGAAGAAGTGCTGCCCATCGTCGATGCCTTCTAGATAGAGCATGATGCCCTTGGTGTCGGGGTCGTCGCGCAGGTAGTCCAGCACATCGAAGGCGCTCACCTGGGCCTCGTTGCCCACGCTGATGAACTTCTCGAGACCGATGTCCCAGCGCTCGCACGTGAACACGACGCCGGCCGCCAGGCTGCCCGACTGCGTCGCGAAGCTGAGCCGGCCCTTGGGCGGATGCAGCTTGACGAAGCCGGTAGCGTGGAACGAGGCCTCGTTCGACATGAGGCCGATGCAGTTGGGCCCCACCAGGGTCATGTGGTAGCGAGACGCGATGTCAACAAGCTCACGCTCGAGCGCCGCGCCCTCGGATCCGGTCTCCGAGAAGCCCGCCGCCAAGACCACGACCGCGCGCACGCCCCGCTTGCCGCAATCCTCGAGCGCTCCCTTGACCTGCCGGCCACCCACGGCCATGAGCGCCAGGTCGGGTGCTTCGGGTACGTCGGCGATGGACTTGTAGGCCTCGATGCCCCAGAAGACGCCGCCGCGCGGGTTGACCGGATAGATGGCGCCGTTGAAGCCGCCGTCGAGAAGACTCCTGAGGGCGGAGCCGCCCCACTTCAAGATATCGTCGGAGGCCCCGACGATGGCCACCGAGGCCGGGGCGAACACCGCCTTCAGGTCGAGCGGAAAGGTGCGGGTCGAGCGGGCGACCGCGGGGCCACACGAGCGGACCGGCGATGCCGGGGCAGGGGCCGCCTCGCCACCGGAGCCCGGGGCCTGCAACGCGCCGAACACGACCAGGGCGTCGGCCGCGATGGGCCGGCCTCCTTCGATCAGGAGCGGGTTGATGTCGACTTCGCAGATATCGGGGAAATCGAGAGCCAGCCGCGAAACGGCCCGCACCACGGTCGCGAGACCGTCGCGGTCGACCGCGGGGAAGCCGCGGAAGGGACCGAGGATGCGCTTCGCGCGGAGCAGTTCGGGTAGTTGAGCGAGGTCGCGGTCGCTGGGAGGCACCAGTGCCAGAGCCACGTCGGCCAGGACTTCAGTAAGCACGCCGCCGAGGCCCAGAGCCACTACCGGTCCGAAGACGGGGTCGCGCTTGAGGCCCACCAGCAGCTCACGGTTGCCCGAGATCATCCTCTCGATGAGGACACCTTCCAGGGCGGCGCCTGCCCGCTCGGCCAGCAGCCGGTAGGTCTGGGCGGCGCTGTCGCCTCCGGTGACGTTGAGAACCACCAGGCCGCCTTCGGTCTTGTGCTGGATGGCCGCGCCCACGGCCTTCATGGCCAACCGGCCGCCGAGGCGCTCGGCCGTGGCACGCGCCTCGGCCTCGCTCGCCACCAGGGCGCCTTCGGGCACCGGCACGCCGTACGCGGCCAGCAGCGACTTGGACTCCCACTCGCCGAGACCGTCCTGGCCGGCGGCGAGCGCGCGCTGCACGAGCGCTGCGGCGCGAGCAGGGGGCGGGGGCGCAGCGACGGATGTGTCCGCCGCTGCGCCCGCCGGTGCTGCGGTCCCACGCGCTAGGGCTGAGGCCGATCCCGGCGCCTGCGCCGGGATCGAGGACGAGTCGTCGGTGTTGTCGGTCCTCACGGGAGCACCGCCTCTCTCCGAAGGTTTCGTCTGCCCGTCTCTACAGGTCAGGCGGGAACTGGGGCAGCTCGGCGAAGAACGGGTTGTCCTTCGCCTCGGCTATGCCGGCAGCCCGCATCGCCGCCGCCTTGTAGCGCGGCCAATCGGCCAACTGAACGATCGAGAGCTTCTGGGCTTCCAGTGACCCCTCGGCGTGGATGGTGAGTACGTCCTCGTAGCATGAGGTCAGATCGCGGACGAGCTTCACCATGCGCAGCCGGTTCTCGGTCGACGTCCGGGCGCTGCCGGCGAAGTACTTCTCCATGAAGTCGTGGGTATCGGGATTGATGTAGTCCTTGTACGACGGGGCCGTTACGATGATGCCGCCGCCGATGTCCTGGATGTACTTCGTGGCCGTGTGCCAGTTGTCGGCGAAGTAGAACTTGCAGATGTTGGCGATCATGGGGTTCGGGTAGACAAAGTCGGAGTCAGGCTCGCTCACACAGTGCTCCACGGCCGCTTTGCCCAGCGTCTCGACCGCTTCGGTGTACATGACCAGCCAAGTGAGCTTTTCCCGAACATGGGCCTTCTTCTCGATGCCGTTGTACTCGGCCATCAGGGCCGCCGCGCCCGTGAAGAGCTCCAACTCCATGGCCTTGTAGGTCTCGGCGCTCAGCCGGTGGAAGTTGGCGAACATGTAGGCGACTTCACCCGCGAACTCCCACTCCCCCTTGAGGAACACACGCTCGTTGGGGATGAAAACGTTATCGAAAATGATCGTTGCGTCGTTGATGTAGACGGCCTTCGAGATGGGGTGGTCGAACAGGTCGGCATCGGCGGAGATCTCCGGCTGGGCGCAGATCATGGTGATGCCGGGAGTGTTCAGCGGCACGCCGAAGGCCACCGCGTAGGCGGCGTCGTCCTCCTGCATGGCGCGGCAGGGCGCGATCAGAACCTCGTTGCAGGCCGGGGCCTGGCTGATGTGCGTCTTGGCGCCGCTCACGACGATGCCGTCGGGACGCTCCTCGACGATGCGCACGTAGAAGTCTTTGTGCTGCACCTGCTGCGACGGCCGTAGGCTGCGGTCGCCCTTGATGTCGGTGAGGCCCATGGCGAAGGCCAGGTCGTTCTTCTGCAGGTGCTTGCGGTAGGCCTCGACGTTGGCGGCGTAGGTGGTGCCGTACTTCTTGTCGACCCGCGGCGCGACCACGGTGACGGCGTTGAGGCCGTCCTTGGCCACAAACTTGGCGCCGGTGGGCTTGCCGAAGCAGACCCGGGCCCACAGCTTGACCACTTCGCGCAGCCTCAGCAGGTCGTCGCGGGAGCGCTGCGGCTGGAGCGCGAAGCTGACGCGCTCGCCCTCGCCGTCGAGGGTCGTAAGTAGGTCTTGGTAGCGAGGGTCGTTGTTCATGATGTAGTCCATGGCGACCCAGTCGTTGGTGATCTTGCAGACTGGGTGAGCGGTCACGTCGGTGACCCGCTCGCCGTTGAAGTAGACGACCCGGCCGTCCTTGAGACTCTCGATGTATTGCTGCGGGGTCTTGATTGCCACGTGGATCCCTTCCTTCATTCGACTGGAGAGAACCGGTGCGAGACCGCTGCGCTGCTCGTTTTAGATAGAGCGCTCGCTCTACGCATTGTCCCAGGTGGGACGCCGCATGTCAAGCATCATGGAGTCAGTAGATACAGGCGTCCAGTACCGCGAGCACGCGGTCGAGTAGCTCCAGGGAGGCCTTTCCGATCGGCCTTGCGCCTCGCGCCCGGTAGTCGAGCGATTTCACCTGCTCGACCATGACGAAGCCCGTCACTGACTGGTGGTCGGCGACGTCCACGTGGAACAGGTGGCCTCGGGCGACGGACGTCAGCGGGCAGACGATTGCCAGCCCCGTTCTCTCGTTGAACAAGGTCTTGCTCACCACGAGGGCCGGACGGCGGCCCTTCTGCTCATGCCCGACTTGCGGGTCGAGGGCCAAGGCAATGAAGTCGCCCTGTTCCGGAATGTAGGGCGCCACCTACCAGATCTCCTTGCCTTGAGGTTCGCCCCAGTCGACTTCTTCAGGCCGGTAGTCTTCGGGCAACGAATCTACGAGCTTCTGCAGGTCGACCGTCCCTCGTACCCGTCTGCTCTTCACGATGCAGATCTCGCCGCGGTTCGACGTCACCTCTACGTCATCGCCGACCGAGATACCGGCCGCGTCGAGTACGTGTTTCGACAGCCGCAAGCCTTGGCTGTTGCCCCATTTCTGAATCTTGCCGACCATCTGCGAACCTCCTTGGATATCCAATGTATATCCAGGAGCGAGCAGGTTCAAGCGGAGGTTGAACTCTCTCGCAGCCGCGGGACTCTCGAGATCAGGCAAGGTCATCTTCGAACCCCAGAACGAAGAGCTTCGGTTGCGTCGGCAGGTCTTCCACGAAGTTGTTGTGATCTTCCCACCGCCGCGGCCATTCTGCCAATGAGACTATGGTTGGATTGATGGGTGGCGCCAGCGTCCGCTCTACTTCGGCAGCGCGTACGTGCGTCAGGGGGGCGCAGGCGACCGATGGTCGCCTGCGCCCCCCTGCAAGGTTTCGGTCGGAGGCCGGTAGCAGCCGGGTCTCAGCTGAAGACCCGGTTTTCCTCTCTTCCTAGAACGTGTCCAGGTCGATGTACTCGGGAGGCATCGGCAGACCCGAGTGGTTGCCGAAGCGGCCGGAGTAGGGTTCGTGGAAGCTGGTCGCCTCGTCGGGCGTCGGCGCCTCGATCGGGTTGGCGCCCTGGATGGCGCTGCCCTGGATGACCGGCTCGTCGACCCAGCCCTTCTCGTAGGAGCTGCGGATGAGCAGGTGGGCGCGGTAATCCCAGAACTTCCACTGGTTGCCTTCTTTGACGAAGATGTGGTTGTACTTGATCACCTGGAAGATGGGGATTACGCCCTTGACCGGGTCAAGGAAGGTGTTGAAGCCCACGTGGAACCACATGCCCTTGGCCGTCTTCATGTCGGGCTGAATCTGGATGATCGGGGTGGTCAGCTCGTGGATGGCGCAGTTGCCCTCGTAGTGGTAGAGCTTGCCGAGCATGTCGACGAACACCCTGCGGGCGCCCTCAAGGCCGTGGAACACGCCGCTCTCGACGATCTCGACCTTGACGCCGGGGGTCTTCTGGGCGAAGAGCTCGTCGACGACCTTGTCCCAGAAGTGGCCGAGGCAGTAGTGGTTGTAGCGGCCGTGAAGGTTGGAGATCTCCACCCAATCGCGGGCGATCTGGGCGTTGCGCTCGGTCTGCGCCAGACGGCGCTCGGTATCTTCGAGCCGCTTGAGTAGTACTTCATAGCCGGGTTGGTCAGCCATCGTGTCTCCTTGGCGGTTTGAGGCCCACGGCTAGATAGCCTTCGCGGTCTGGTGACCGGCGCGGATGGCGTGCACGATCATGCCCGACTCCTTGCCGTCGCCGATGAGGTAGAGCTCGGGCACCTTGCCGTCGAGCGCCTTGTAGAGCTTGTCGTTGGGCAGCAGCGGGGCCGTCGGCATGACGGTGTCGGCTTCGATCTCGTGCCTCTTGCCGTCTTTCTCATACGCCAGGCCCTTCGCCGTGACCTTGATGTTCTTGGCCTCGGTGACGATCTCGATGCCCCTGGTCGGAAGCCAATCCATGGTGAGGCCCAGGCGGAAGTCCATGACACCCTCGCCGATGACCTCCGTGGGCTCGACGATGGTGACCTTGCGGTTCCGCTTCGCCAGGAACTCGGCCACTTCGAGCCCGTGCAGGCCGGCGCCGATTACGACAACCTTCTTGCCCATGGGCAGGTAGAAGTGCGTCGCCCAGCCGAGGAAGCGCGTGCCGAAGAGCCTCAGCCAGGGCTTCACCCGCTTGTGCAGCTCGGGGGTGGTGACGACCTTCTTGGCGTCGCCTTCGACCTTGGGAGAGTTGAGCACGCCGCCCGTCGCGAGGATGACCGCGTCGGGCTTCATGGCCGTGATGCTCTCGACGGTGGCTTCGGTGCCCGTCTTCACCTTGACGCCATACTTGTCCATCTGGACCTTGAGATAGTCGAGCAGGCTGGGCAGGTCTTCGAGCTCCAGGCCTTTGATGAGGCCGGCCAGCGGCACCAGACCGCCGAGCTTCGAGCTCTTCTCGACGAGGGTCACGTCATGACCGCGGGCCGCCGCCACCCAGGCCGCTTCCATGCCCGACGGGCCGGCGCCCACGACGACGACCCTTTTCTTCTTGTCGGCCGCCGGGAGACGGAAGAGACCGAAGCCGAGCTCCGCGTTGATGCGGCAATGACGCAGGAAGCCCTCCGACTGGTCGAGGCAGGTGCCGCAGCGGGTGCACGGGGCGATCTCTTCGGCGTGGCCGGTGGCCAGCTTGTTGGGCAGGTCGGCGTCGGCGATGAGCGGCCGGTTCATGCCGATGAAGTCGGCCTTGTTCTCTTCGAGCATCCGCTCGCCGAGCTCGGGGGTCACGTAGCCGATGAGGATGACCGGCACGTCGAACTTCTTCTTCGCTTCCTCGGTCATGAGGCGGATGGCGCCCCTGCCGAGGTCCTTGGCGTAGTACTGCGGCGGCATCTTTTCGACCGGCAACTGCGCTTCGGGGAAGAACAGGTAGTCGGGCAGGAAGCCGGGCACGTGGATACCGAGCCAGCTGCTGCGAATCATGAGCGCGTCGGCGCCGGCGTCGATGAGCATGCCCATGGTCTGGAGCGCGAGGTCGTGGTTGAAGACCTTGCTGTCGGGCTCGTTCAGCTTCCAGCCGCACTCGAAGCCGTTGACGCAGACCACGATGGGGAAGTCGTCGCCGCAACGCTTCTTGATGCCACTCACGATGTCGACGCCCAGCTTGGCCCGTTTCTCAGGGGTGCCGCCGTACTCGTCGTCGCGGAGGTTCCACCAGGGCGACATGAAGTTCATGGTGATGTGGGTGCTGCCCATGTTGAGGTCGACCCCGTCGAAGCCGGCCTTCTGCGCCCGCTCAGCCGCGTCGATGTACTTGGTGGTGATGACCTCGATCTCGGGGATCGTGAGAGGCCGGATCATGTCGCGATGGAAGTCACCCGGCAGCGGGATGTTGCGGGCCGAAGCGCCGATGGGCGGGCCGTCGAACGTGGCCGGATGGTTGGGGAACAGCGGGTTCTGCCAGGGACCGTCGTGCTCCATTTGCATGAAGGTCGGGCAGCCGTTGCTGTGGATCAGGTCGACGAGCTGCTTCATGCCCGGGATGAACCTATCCTCATCCATGCGATAGCGATAGTGCCAGCGGCAGCCCTGGGGATAGTCCACCGTGGGCGCCTCGACGGCGATGACTCCGGCCCCACCCTTGGAGAGCGCCTCGTAGAAGCCCAGGGTGTTGTCGTTCATCGAGTCGAACTCGGTCTCGTCGAACGAGTGCATGCCCGCCGCCGACTTGTAGATGCGGTTGCGGGTCTTGACTTTGCCGATCTGCCCGGGCTCGAGCAGCTTCGCGTACTTGGTAGGGTCGCTCATTTCACTTCTCCCATCACACGGGCTCGAACGCGCCGATTTCCTTGAGGTAGTCGAACATCTTCAGGTACAGTTCGTCCCTCTTGGCGAGGATCTCCACCTCGGGGCGGCCCTGGTAGTCGTAGATGCCTTTGCCCGCCTTGGCGCCGGTCGCGCCGCGGTTCACTCGCTCCTCTACGAAGTCGTAGACCTTGCCCACGTTCTTCTGGTAGGCGAGAAGCATGTCGAGGCCCTGGAAGTCGAAGGTCTGCATGACCCCCACGATCGGCAGACGGATGCCGAGCGTGTTCTTGATGGCCGCGTCGATCTCTTCGGGCTCCACGAGACCTTCCTGGATCATGTCCATGCTGGTCTCGCCGATGGCTCGCTGGATGCGGTTGACGATGAAGCCGGGGCCGAATTTCTTCATGACGACCGGGGCCTTGCCGCAGGCCTTCATGAGGTCGACCGTGAGAGTCATGACCGCCGGGTCGGTCTCTGGGCCCGGCACCACCTCGGCGAGCGGGATGATGTGGGCGGGCGTGAAGAAGTGGGCGCAGACACTCCGCTTCTGGATGCCGGCCGGAAGCAGCTCGAACACATTGAGGCTCGAGGTGTTGCTCGCGAACACGGTGCGCTCGGGGCAGAGCTTCTCGAGTTGGTCGTAGAGCTCCCGTTTGGCGTCCTTGTTCTCGACGATGGTCTCCATGACGAAGTCCGCGTCCTTGGCCGCCTCTTCGATGCTCTGGGTCGGCCTAATGCGCGCGATGGCCGCGTCGGCATCGGCCCTGGTGGCCGCCCCATGCGCGATGAGGGTCTCGTAGTTGGCCCCCACCATGGCGACGGCCTTCTCGAGCGTCTCGGCTTTGCGCGAGTACATCGCGACCTGATACCCGGCCGCGGCGAACATCTGGGCCAGGCCGGGGCCCATTGTGCCGGCCCCGAATACCGCTACCTTCTTGACGTCAGTGACTTTCACCCTTGCCCTCCTATGATCATCTGTACGGGAGCCAGCACTCCATGAGTTCGTCGATCGGCCAGAGGCTCAGGCGCTCGTAGCCGTCCTTGGTCACGAGGATGTTCTCTTCGAGCCGCACTCCGAACTTGCCGCCCTTCTGGCCCGCGTATGTCTCGATGGCCAGCACCATGCCTTCCTTGAAGGTCTGCTGCGGCACGCCCGCCACTTGGTTCATGCGGTTGAAGAACGGGCGGTCGTGCAGGGTCAAGCCGAGACCGTGACCCAACGCGTACGGTCCGACCTCAGCCCAGGTGTTGTGTCCCCAATACTGGGGAGAATCCGGCCAGGCCTCGAGCACGTCCCAATCGGTGGCGCCGTCTTTGATGGCCGCCATGCCGTTGTACAGCATCGCCCGGCACTCCTCGTAGACGGCTTTCTGCTCGTCGCTGGCCTTGCCCACGCAGAACGTACGGTATACGCAGGACTTGTAGCCCTGGTAGGAGGCGCCGTCGACGTCGATGTAGACCAGGTCGCCTACCTGCAGCGGCTTGTCGGTGAACGACCAGCCGTAGGGGTTGGTATTGAAGCCCGAGCAGCACACCAGGTCTTCGGTGTGGTCGCAGCCTTCCTCGTAGAGAGCCTTGATGCCGATGCCTACGAGGTCCATCTCGCGGACGCCGGGCCGGATGGCATCGACGATGGCGGCGAAGGCCTTCTCGGAGTTCGCGACCGTGATGCGCATGAGCTCGATCTCATCCACCGTCTTGATCATGCGGGCGTGGTCGAAGAACGGCTTGGCGTGAACGACCTCGATGCCCCGAGCCTTGAAAGCCTCGGCGTAGATGTACGAAAGGGTGGTGCCGTCGATACCGAGCGGCTCCTTCTCGACGCCGTACTGCACCATGAAATCGAAGATCTGGTTGACGACGTTCTGCACCACCTTGTCGTCGGGCTTGAAAGCGCGCGATCTTGGCGATGCCGGCCGGGGCGTGGATACGCCCTCCATCCAAGGCATGCGCTTGATGAGGCCTTCTTGGTCGTTGCCGCCGATGATGTGCGGGTTGCCGTTGCGGGCGCAGAAGCAGAACTGAGCTTCGAGCGGCCGGTTGGGAGTGGTGATGTAGTAGCCGGTCATGTAGCGGACGTTGGCCTCGTCCCACGTGACGACCGCGCCCAGACCCGCCTTGTTGATCTCGTCCTTGGCCCGCTGCAGACGCTCAGCCCGCAAACGGACGTAGTCGATCCGCTGCTCGTAGTCGACCGCGAATTTACCGAGAGCCATGGTTCCTCCTCGTTGGTATGCCGATTGACTACAGCCGCTCGAAGACGGCCGCCGCGCCCAAGCCTCCCGCCGCGCACATGCTGACCACGCCATACTTACCCTTGCGGCGCCGCAGTTCGTGCAACAACGTGGCGGTGAGCTTAGCCCCAGTCGCACCCAGCGGGTGACCGAGCGCGATGGCGCCGCCATTCACGTTGAGGATGGAGCGATCGATGCCCAGTTCGCGCGCGCAGTCGACTGCCTGGCTGGCGAAGGCTTCGTTCAGTTCCCACAGATCGATGTCCTCGACGGTGAGTCCCGCGAGCTTCAGCGCCTTCGGGATCGCGAGACCGGCCCGATGCCCATGACGACCGGGGTCGCAACCGGCGGCGGCGAACGAGACAAAGCGGGCCATCGGCTCGAGGCCGAGCTTGGAGGCCCTGTCGGCGTCATGACCACCGCCGCACCCGCGCCATCACAGGTCGGCGAGGAGTTGCCGGCCGTGACGGTGCCGTTCTTCTTGAAGACCGGCTTGAGTTCGGCGAGCGACTCCATCGTGGTCGCGCGCGCGCCCTCGTCGACGGCGGCTACGGTGGTCTTCTCGACGATCTGGCCGTCGGGCCCGGGCAGCCGGTGCTTGATCTCGATCGGTATGATCTCGTCTTTAAACGTGCCGTGCTCTATGGCGGCGAGGGCGCGACGCTGGCTTTCGCAGGCGAAGACATCCTGGTCCTCGCGGCTCGCGTTGAACTGTTCGGCGACCCGCTCGGCGGTGAGGCCCATGCCGAGATAGACATCGTCGTTGACGTCGAGCATGTCGCCGCTGAACATCTCGTTGTTGCCGCCGCCGGGCACGCGTGACATCGATTCGATGCCACCCGCCAAGATCACTTCGGCCATGCCCGACATGATGGCCTGCGCCCCGAGGGCGATGGCCTGCAGACCCGACGAGCAGAAACGGTTCATGGTGAAGCCCGGCACGCTGTTCGGCACTCCGGCCATCAGCGCGTAGTTGCGTCCACGTTGAGGCCCTGCTCGGCCTCAGGGAATGCGCATCCCATCATGACGTCGTCGATCGCGGCCGGATCGAGACCGGGCGCCCGGTCGAGAGCGCCCCGAAGGACGGCAACCGAGAGAGTGTCGGGCATGGTGGTGCGGAACATCCCCGGGGGGCCTTGCCGACCGCCGTGCGGACGCTCGATACGATCACTGCTTCTTTCATATGAGTATCTCCTTCAGCCTGAGCGGCCGACTAGTTCCTCAGGGGTTTGCCGGTGGTCGGCATGGCCTGTATGCGTTCCACGGTCTTGGGCGCGCGGCAGACCTCCAAGAACGCCTGGCGCTCCAGACCGAGCAGGAACTGCTCGTCGACCTCGGTGTTGATGTCGACGTCGCCGCCCGACAGCACCCAGGCCACTTTGTCGGCCAGATAGCGGTCATGGTCGCTCGAACTGGCCCTCATGGATATTGTCGAGCAGAACCCTGAAGTTGCTCACCCCGTCGCGGCCCATGACCCTGATCCTCGCGGGCTGCGGAGCCTGATAACCCGACTCGAGGAGGGCGAGCGCCGTCTGCTTGGCGGCGTAGATGAGGTGCTCCTTGTTCATGCTCACTCCGTCGCCCTGGCGCAGGTAGCCCAGATCGAAGGCGTCCCAGGCGGACGAGGTGACCTTCGCCTGCGTGATGGCGTCGAACGAGCGACGGTACATCTTGTAGGGCCACGTCACGGCGTTCGCGTTGTGGAGTGTGCGGATGACCGCTTCCTTCATGCCGCCGGCGGCGGGAACCGATCCCACGCCCAGTTCGACCAGGCCCATACCCACGTCGGAGTCGGCCTGGACGCGCGCGCAGTGGAGGCAGAGCTCGAGCCCTCCGCCGAGCACCCGGCCGAACGGAGCGGCCACGATGGGTATCGGGGCGTACTTGACCGCCATGTTGGTGGCCTGGGCCAGCTTGAGCAGCCCCTCGATGGCGTCGAAGTCGCCGGCCTGCACCAGGTCGGCCATCATCTTGATGTCGGCGCCGGCCGAGAAGTGCGCCCCCTGGTTGCCGATGACGAGCGCGTCGTACGCGTCTCCCGCCTGGTCGATGGCCTTCTGGATGAAGAGCTGTACGCCCTCGCCCACAGTGTTGGCCTTAGTGCGGAACTCGATGCACCCTACGCGGTCGCCCAGGTCGATGAGGGCGGCATGCTCGTTCTCTTCCAAAGTCTTTCCGGTCGCTTTCAGATCGGCCAGCGAGATGACCCGCTTGCGCCCCGCGAGCGCCTTGTGCTCGGTCTGCCCGGGACCCCAGGCCTTCAGAACACCGGGTTCTTTCTTGTAGAAGTAGGGGTGGTCGGAATCGGCCAGTTTGAGCACCCATTCGGGAACCGCGCGGCCCTCGGCCTTCATGCGCTCGACGGTCTCCTTGACCCCCAGGCCATCCCAAAGTTCGAAGGGACCCAGTTCCCAGGCGAAGCCCCAGCGCATGCCCCGGTCGATCTGGGCGATGTCGGAGGTGATCTCGGGGATGCGGTTGGCGGAGTAGATGAGGGTGGTGGCCAAGATGTCCCAGCCGAAGCGGGCCGCGGCGTCGTCGAACGAGATGAACTTCTTCACCCGCTCGACCGGGTTGGAGATCTTGTTGGCCTCGGCGAGACTCTCATCCGGGGGATTCTGCCAGGGGATGTATTCGAGGGTCTTCGGATCGATGACCAGGGTGCGCTTTTCGCGGAAGAAGGAGCCGCCGGTCTTCTCGCCCAGGTAGCCCCTATCGACCATGTCGAGAATCCACTGCGGCAGCTTCCAATACTCGCGCATCTCGTCGTTCGGAGTCGTCGCGTAGTGACTGGCCACAGCGAAGGCAAGCACGTCGGTGCCGGCCAGGTTGGAAGTGCCGTAGATGGCGGTCACCGAGCGGGCGAGGGCCCGGCCGGCCGCCGCGTCGACTTGTTCGATGGTGATGCCGTACTTGTTCTGCACGTTGATCGCGTGCACGGTCGTGAAGATGCCGATGCGGTTGGCCACGAAGTTGGAGGCATCCTCGCTCATGACCACGCCCTTGCCGAGCCGCAGCTCGGCGAACTCACGCAGGCCTTCGACCAGCGCCGGGTCGGTTGCCGCGCCCGGGATGAGCTCGAGAAGGTACATGTAGCGCGGGGGGAAGAAGAAGTGCGTGCCCAAGAAGCGCGGCTTGACGGCCGTGGGCAGCACCGAGGCCATGGCGTTGATCGACAAGCTCGAGGAGTTGCTCGAGACGATGGTCTTGGCACCGAGGTGCGGAGCTACTTTGGCCAGCAACTGCTGCTTGATGTCGAGTTTCTCGACGATAGCTTCGACCACCCAGTCGCAGTCGGCCAGCTTGTCCAGGTCGTCCTCGAAGTTGCCCGGCGTGAGGAGGTTGACCTTGCTGGGGTGGGCGAAGGCGGCGGGACGCCCCTTCGCCGCGGTGGCGATGCCGGTGGAAGCGAAGCGGTTGCGTACAGCCGGGCTGTTCAGGTCGAGGCCCTTCTTCTGCTCCTCGTCGGTGAGCTGCGTCGGGAGCACATCGAGCAGCAGGGTCGGTATGCCCGCGTTGGCGAAATGCGCCGCCACCGCGGTACCCATGCGCCCCGCGCCGAGAACCGCCGCCTTCTTGATGACTAACATGCCTGTTGGCCTCCTTGTTGGTAGTGCTGCGCTCTGTCGCTGCTGCCCGACCAGGTCATTTCTCAGCAGCTCTCGGGATCTCGAGTCCCCGGAGGATGAAATCCACCAGGAAGTCGACCGCCTCGTCGAAGCGGCCGGGTTCAGCCAGGCTGAGGTTCCGACCCCGCAAGGCGAGAAAGATGCATATGTAGTGCACGAGGTTGGCCGCAAGCTCGGCCTCGCGCCCCTTGTACTTGAAGTCGGGAAGCTGAGCCAGCAGGTGCCGGTAGAACCCGACCACGTTCTGGTCGTCGAGTTCGAGTACCTGATCGAGGTGCTCGCGGTCGAGATACTTGCTCTCGGTGAAGATGAACTGCACGAAATCGCGCTGGCGCGATAGGTACTGGATGTTGATGCGGAGCCCGTGCTCGAGTTTCTTGATCGGGTCTTCGATATCGTCGAAGCCAGCGTCGGCCAGATGCTGGTACCACATCTCCTGGTCGCGCCGGTGCATCAGGTAGAGGATGTCGTCTTTGGACGAGATGTAGTGGTAGAGCTGGCCCATCGACATACCGGCCGCGGCCGCGATATCGCGGATGGACGTCTTGCCGAACCCCTTCTCGAACAGCACCTTGCTTGCGCCGTCGACGATCTGCCGCTGCTTGCGCTCGGTCAGCTCGCGGTCTTCAGGCCCGGCCTGGAGCACCCCGCTGGCGACGCGCAGTTGCATCTCCTGGAGCGGCAGCCGGCCGGCCGGCGCCTCCGCCGGACGCCCCGCACCTTTGCCCGAAGCCTTTTTGCTGGTATCTGGTACCACGCCTGTCACCTGCTCTCCCTTAGTCGTCCTCAGTCGGTCGATGCCTGCGAGAACGTACGTCTCTCACCAGAGACCGGTGGGCGGACCGCCGCCGGGCAGACCGATGAGTTCCTTCCAGCGCATGACCGCGATCTTCCACGTGCCGTTCTCGCGCACGTAGTCGTTATCGTACTGCCCCTGCACCCAGAACATGGACTGTCCGGTGCGCTTGTAGAAGTACATCATGTAGAGGATGAAGTCGCCTTTGGCGGTGTCGCCGTCGATGGTGATGATCGGATGGACGCACACGTCGCCCTCGTGGCCGTGGTGGGTAAGCGAGAGCTCCTCTTTGAACCACGTCCGGATACTCTCGCGGCCCTTCACCGGGTCGTGCAAGTAGACGTCGACGAGAGCATTCTCCGAGAAGCAATCGGCGCACTTGTCCCACTCCATGGCCATGAGAGCATCCAGGTACCGGTACTGAACCTCTTGGATCTCTCTGACGTCGGCGGTCTCCCGTGCGAGCGCGGTCAACTGCTTGACCTGCTCCTCGAGCTGCGCCACTCGCTGTTGCAGTTCGTTCGTCTCCACCTGTGGCTCCTTGTCCGTCATGTTTGGCGACCTCGCGCTCAGCGGCGCGTGTCAGATCTGCTTCGCGGCCTTCCAACCCGCGCCGACCGCGTCGACGATCATGTTGGGCTCGGCGCAGTCACCGATCGAGTAGACCGTGACGCCGGCGCCCTCGAGCGCGCGCGCGAGGCTCAGGTCGGGTTCTACCGGCGCCGTGGGGATGACCGTGTCGGCCTCGATCACGTGCGTGCCGCCCGCGTCTCTGTAGCTCACGCCCTGGGAGGTGATGGTGATCTCGGCCGCGCCCGCGACGACGGTCACGCCCTTGCGCGCGAACCAGTCCATCAGCAGTCCCAGTCTGAAATCGAGTACGCCCTTGCCCACAACTCCCGACTCCTCGAGAATCGTGACCCGGCGGCCCCGTTTCACCAGGAATTCCGCGATCTCGCAGCCGTGAAAGCCGCCCCCTATGATGACCACCCGCTTGCCGACCGGCAGCCAGACGTGGCTCAGGCGGTCGAGAAGCCGGGGTCCGGTCAGACCGAGGATGGGCTTGACCAGCTTGTGCAACGTGGGCGCGGTCATGACCTTCGGTCCGCCGCCGTTCTTCACGTCGGCGGCGACTCTCGGGGCGACCAGGCGGCCGCCCGTCGCGACGATGACCGCGCCTGCGCCGAGCGCCTTGACCCTGGCCGCGTCGGCCTTGGCGCCGAGCTTCACCTTCACGCCGAGGCGCTTCAGTTGCCGCTCGTAGTAGCCGATCATCTGCGGCAGATCTTCGGGTTCGTGGCCTTTGATGAGCGCCGCCAGCGACATGAGACCGCCGAGGTGCGACGACTTCTCGAACAGCGTGACCTCGTGTCCCCGCTCGGCCGCGACGCGGGCCGCCTCCATGCCCGCCGGTCCGCCGCCGACGACGACCACCTTCTTGCGCTCGGCGGCCTTCTCGAGTGTGTATTCAGTCGTACCCATGGAGGCGTCGATGCGGCAGCGGCGCTCCATACTGAAGCTCTGGTCGAGGCAGGTGCCGCACGCGGTGCATGGGGCCACGTCGGCGCGGCGCCCAGTCTTCAGCTTGTTGGGTAGCTCGGGGTCGGCCTGCAGGCGCCGGGTCATGGCGATGAAGTCGGCCTTACCCTCGGCCAGGTACTGCTCGCCCAGTTCCGGATCGAGCTTGCCCACGATGATCACGGGGATGTCGACGGCCCGCTTGAGGGCGGCGGCCAGGTGCACGTTTGCGCCCGCGCCGTGTCCGGCCGGGTTGTACTCCTTGGGGAAGTCCTTCAAGGCGAGAGCCGGCTCGGGGTAGAAGAGATAGTCGGGAAAGAACCCGCCCACATGAAAGCCGAGCCAGTGGTTACGCACCTGGAGCGCGTCGGCGCCGGCCTCCTCGAGCAGCTTGGCGATCTCGAGCGACTGCTCGTGGGTGAGACACATGTCGTCGTCGATGCCGACCATGCGGCCCATCTCGAAGCCGTTGATGAGCACGCTCACGGGGAAGTCCTCACCGCAGCGGTTCTTGATCTCGCGGACGATGGAGGTCACGAGCCGGGCCCGGTTCTCGACCGACCCGCCATATTCATCTTCGCGCCGGTTCCAGAAGGGCGAGAGAAAGTTGTGGAGGAGATGGCTGCTGGCGGCGTTGAGATCGACACCGTCGAAGCCCGCCTTCTTGACCCGCAGCGCCGCGCTCGCCCACGTGTCGATCTGGTCTTCGATCTCGCCGACCGTGAGCGGGCGAGGCTTGTCGTGGTGAAAGTCACCCGGAGCGTTGAGGTTGACCGCCGAGGCGCCAATGGGTGGCCCGTCGTAGAGGGCCGGCGGCCCGAAGAGCGGGTTCTGCCAGGGACCATCGTGCCAGAACTGCACGAAGGCCGGACAACTTTCGGCGTGGATCGCTTCGGCCAACTCGGCCATGCCACCGATGTAGCGGTCGTCGTCGATGCGGTATCGCTCCAGCCAGCGCGACCCATAGGGCCAGTCGATGGCCGGTGATTCTATGATGAGCAGGCCTACGCCGCCACGGGCGATAGCGCCGTAGTAGGCCTTGGCCTTCGGGGCCATGTGGGTGTGCTCGCTGTGCCAGTAGCACATGGAAGCGCCGGTCTTCACGATGCGGTTGCGTGTCTGCAGCGAGCCGATGCGGCCCGGCTGCAGAAGCCGCTCATATCCCGCGGTCACGCTGTCACCCCGTGGCTAGAAGGATCTTGATGGCGCCCTCGAGGCGCTTGTCGAAGATCTCGTAGGCGGCGATCACGTCGTCGAAGCTCATGCGGTGCGTCACCACGGGAGCCACATCGAGCGTACCGCTCTCGATCGCCCGTACGAGTTCCTCCATGCGGCCGAGGTCGCCCATGCCCATGGTGACGGTCACGTTGCGGACCTGCATGCGCGGGGCGTTGATCTTGATAGGGTTCTGAAACGCACCCACCACCGAGATGACCGCTCCCGGCGCCGCCGCGCGGATGGCGTTCTCGAGACTCTCTTCTTTGCCCACGGCTTCTACTATGTAGTCCGCGCCCCAGCCGTCGGTCGCCGCCCTCAGGGCCTTGCGGACATCCTCAGTGGCGGCTGCGTCGATGACGACGTCGGCGCCCAACTTCTCCGCAAGCGCCAGGCGCTCGGCGCGGTTGCCCACCGCGATGACCTTGGCGGGATTGAACAGCTTGGCGGATGCCACCGAGCATAGACCCACCGGCCCGAGCCCGAAGACCACCACGTAGTCGCCCTCTTTGACCCCCCGGCTGCCGGGGACGAGACCTGCGACCGCCGAGTAACCGGTCGGCAGGATGTCGCCGGCGAAGATGATCTGGTCGTCGGGCGCTGTGACCAGCTGCAGGGTGTTATCGGCGAAGGGCACACGCACGTAGTCGGCCTGGGCGCCCGGCAGGTCGCCGAGCAAGGGGCCGTGTCCGTAGGTCGCGCCCCGCTCGCACGCGCTGAACATGCCGCGCAGGCAGGCCTTGCAGCGCCCGCACCATACGGCTGCCGCGCCGACCACACGGTCACCCGGCTTGAATTTCGAAACCGCCGCGCCCACCTGATCGACAACCCCGGCGAACTCGTGCCCGATGATTCGGCCCGGCTCCATCTTGGGCAGCAGACCATGCACTATATGTGTGTCGCTGCCGCAGATACTGGCGGTCGTGACTCTGACTATGGCGTCTTCGGCATCGGTGATCACCGGCTCGGGGACTTCCTCGAGCCGGATATCGCCTGGACCTTGGTAGACGACTGCTCTCATTCTTCGACCTTCAGGCCATGCCAGCAGACCAGTTCGTCGTCGAAGGCCACCGTGCCGGTGACACCGCTCGCGTCCTGCATGGCGAGGAACTTGATGCACGTGACCATAGACGCGGGCGACTTCCAGCCCACCTGCTCCTCGGGCGTAGACCACATGCGCATGCCCTCGGTGCTGACCACGCCCCACGGCTTGACCGCGTTGACGGCGATGTTGTTCTTGCCCTCTTCGGCGGCCAGCGCCCACGTGAAGCGGTCGAGCCCAGCCTTGGAGACCCCGTAGATCGCGCTGTAGCCGACCGTGCCGCTGCCACGCTCGGCGCCGGCGTTGGAGGCGATATTGACGATGCTGCCGCCGCCCTGCTTGCGCATGGCCGGGATCACGGCCTTCGAGCAGAGGAACGGGCCGGTCGTATTCACACGAAGGACGATCTCCCAGCGCTTCAGAGGCATCTCGGCGCAAGGAAAGGGGAAATCGATAGCGGCGTTGTTGACGAGTATGTCGACGCGACCCCACTTCGCGAGCGTAGTCTCGACCATGGCGTTGACACTCTCTTCGCTCGTCACGTCGCACTTCACCGCGATGGCTTCTCCGCCCATCGCTTCGATCTCAGCGACAGTCTCGCCAATAGTACCGGGGAGCTTCTCGTGGGGCTGGACCTCGCTCCGAGCCGCGACGACGACTTTCGCACCGGCCTTCGCGAACGCTATGGCGGCAGCCTTGCCGATGCCCCGACTCGCTCCTGTGACGATAGCGACCTTGCCCTGCATACTGCCTCCCTCGAATGTCGTCGGTAGACGAGCGCCACACTGCACCCAGCAGCTCTCGATAGAGCGCTCGCTCTATGCATTCTGGCAGACGCTCCGCCTGCGTGTCAAGCGTAATGGTAAGGAGCCTGCTCCAAAGCCGGGCACCGCAATCGCGACCGGCGCCCCCGTGTGCGCCCCGACCGCCGCCACGCGGGGCCACTTGCGCTCGCGCTCGGTCCGCCTATAATAGAACGATGTTCTAAACTAGCGTCTGAGGTCCGGACGGATCCCGCGAGAGAGGGCACAACGTGCCAAGTCGGACGTCCATGAACTACAAGCCGCCGAAGCAGCGGCGCAGCCAGGAATCGCTCGAGCGCATCCTCGATGCCGCCGAGACGCTGATTCGCGAACGCGGGTTCGAGCAGATGACCATCGCCGAAGTGGTACAGCGCTCCGACTCGTCGGTGGGCAGTCTCTACGCCCGCTTCCGCGATAAACTGGCTCTTTTGCGGGCTGTTCAGGTCCGCTATCACGCGAGAGTCGAGAACGGCATCGCCGCGGAGTTCAGTGGCGCCCACCCGCAAGACGAGTGCCTGGAAGACGCGGCCAGGCGCGTCGTCACGGTGCTCTGCGACTACCTGCTCCATGAGCCCGAACTGTTCCGTGCCTTCGTCCTGCAGGCCGTGTTCGACCCTGGCGTGCGGGCGCAAGGCGAAGCGGCCAATGCCAAACGGCGGGAGCGGGTGGCCGCGGTACTGCTGCAACACCGCGACGAGATCAGACATGACGATCCCGAGGCGGCCGCGCGGTGGTTCTACTCCATCTGCATGGCGTTTCTGCGCGAGAGGATCACGTTCGGAGCCGAAGCCGAGCTTTCCGGGGGATTTCCCGATGAGAAGATGCGGTCGGAGCTGGCGCGCACCGCGATCCGATACCTTCTGACCCCAGATCCACCTCAGGAGTCCCGTTTGGCATAGGAACCGGGCCCGACCCGTTGTCTATTGGAACAGCATTTCGTTTAGAGGGCGGGATGCGCCTGAACCAAATGTCGAGCTGGGAGAAACCACGCACAAGGAGGTACCTGCATCACAGGCAACAGGCAAGAGCAGACCGGCCGTGGAGGAGGCCGGTGGTTCGGATCCCGTGGCGTACGCCGCGGGAGATCGCAGCAGTTGTGTAACCCAGGAGGAGGAAAGCAAGTGCACGACAACGACAAAGAACGTGAGATCCTGCCCACCAAGGACGTGAGCCGTCGCGACTTTCTCAAGATCGCCGGCGCCACCGGTGCGGCCGTGAGCCTGGCCGGTGGGCTGGGCGGTCTGCTGGCCGCCTGCGGCGGCGACGAGGCCACCACGACGACCGCCGGCCCGGCGACGACCGCCGGCCCCGCGACGACCGCCGGCCCGGCCACGACCGCCGGCGCGACGACGACGGTCAGCGCCGGAGCTGAGCCCGGCCGCCCGATCAAGGTAGGCGTCCTCTCGCCCAAGACCGGCCCGCTGGCGTCGTTCGCCAAGCCCGACGAGTGGATCGTGGGCAACGTCAAGACGGCCCTCAAAGACGGTGTGGTGTGCGGTGACGGCAAGCTCCACACCTTCGAGTTCCAGCTCGAAGACACCCAGTCGAAGACCGACCGCGCCGCCACCGTCGCCGGCGACCTGATCAACGCCAACTACGACATGATCATGGCCTCGTCGAGCCCCGACAACGTCAACCCGGCGGCCGACCAGTGCGAAGCCTTCGGCGTGCCCTTCCTCGCCAGCTTCGTGCCGTGGCAGCCATTCTTCTTGGGCCGCCAGAAGGACCCGGCGAGCCCGCAGCCCTTCAAGTGGACCTGGATGTACCACTTCGGTCTCGAGGACGCGGCGACGGTGCGCATGGGCATGTGGGACCAGGTGCCCACCAACAAGAAGGTCGGCCTGCTCTTCCCGAACGACTCCGACGGCACCGCCTGGGCGAACGAGAAGACGGGCTTCACCGCCAAGGTGAAGGCTGCCGGCTACGAGGTCACCCAGCCCGGACTGCATGAGGCCACCGCCGAAGACTTCACCGCTCAGATCGCTGAGTTCAAGAAGAACGGCTGCGAAATCGTGTCGGGCATCGAGACGCCCCCGGTCTTCACGAACTTCTGGAAGCAGGCCGTACAGCAGGGCTACCGCCCCAAGATCTCGTGCTTTGGCAAGGCCCTCCTGTTCCACGACACGCTCATCGCCCTTGGCGATTCCGGCATCGGTCTCTCCGACGAGGTCGTGTGGCATCCCACCTTCCCGTTCAAGAGCTCGCTGACCGGCCAGACCTGCCAGGAATTGGCCGACCAGTACATCGGCCGAGACCGGCGAGGGCTGGACCGAGCCGCTCGGCCAGTACGGCAAGTTCGAGTGGATGGTCGACATCTACAAGCGTATGACCGATATCGACGACAAGGAACTGTTCCCGACCGTGGTCGCCCAGACCAAGATGGACACCATCCAGGGCCATGTGGATTTCACCACCGAGGTCAAGGCCGGTACGAACCATCCGGTTCCCAACGTCTTCAAGATCCCCATCGCGGCCGGCCAGTGGCTCAAGACCGAACCGGGCAACAAGTGGCCTTACGACCTGGTGCTCTGCTTCGCGAACAGCCCCGATATCCCCACTCCCGCCAAACTCCAACCGATGACGTATGCGTAAGATCGACCTCGAGAACCACTTCACCACCCCGTTGTTCCAGGAGGCGCTCCTGAACAACAAGGGCTATCCGCGTGTCGATCCCGCGAGAGGACTCGGCTTCGCGGCCGACGCCTGGCTGCCGATGACCAAGACCGGGGCGTTTCTCGCCGAGATGGGTGAGGGACGGCTCGCGCTGATGGATGCGGCCGGCGTCGACTACGCCGTCCTGTCGCTGACTTCGCCGGCCGCCGAACAGTTCGAGGTGGAGCTGGGCAAGAAGGTTGCCGAGGATGCGAACGACATCCTCGGCGCGTTGATCAGTCGCTACCCCGACCGCTTCGGTGGGTTCGCCTCGCTGGCTCCCAGAGACGTGGAATGGTCGATCGGTGAGCTCGAGCGATGTGTCGACCAACTCGGCTTCGTGGGGTGGGAGACCCACTCCAACTTCGGAGATTCGTACATCGACGACGAGAAGTACTGGCCGCTCCTCGCGAAGGCCGAGGAGCTCGACATACCCATCTACCTGCACCCGGCCGTTCCCATGATCCCTGAGTTGCGGCAGTTCGGCATGGTGCTCGCCGGACCCACCTTCGGCTTCGGAGTGGAAGTGTCGTACGCCTTCATGCGCATGATCATGCGCGGGGTGTTCGACCGCTTCCCCGGCCTGAAGATCATCATGGGCCACTACGGCGAGGCCTTCCCGTTCCTGATCGACAGGGTCGACAGAGCCTACATGCAAGGCCACCAAACGCCCAATCCCGGCATCCCGGGCAGCAAAGAGCTGGCCAGCTACTACGTCAAGAAGCACCTCTGGGTCACGACCAGCGGCAACTACCTGCCGGCCGCCTTCGTCTGCTCGCGTGACGCGCTCGGCATGGACAAGGTGCTGCTCGGCACCGACTTCCCCTACGAAGACATGAGTGACTGCATGGACTTCCTGGCGAGCCTGCCGCTCACCGACGACGAGAAGACGAAGCTGTACGAGACCAACGCGACCACTCTGGGAATCTGAGCCGGAGCCGCCCGGGTAAGCCCCGCGGCGGCTCCGCGGCCGCGCCGCCACTCTCACGGTGGCGAGACATGCAGCGCCCAGGCGTGCGGAAGGAGGGGGAGCCGAAAGGCTCCCCCTCCTGGTCTTTCGAGACCCTGGCCCCGATCAGAACCTACTCGACGCCACCGTCCATCTGCGCCACGAGTTGGCCGTCGCTTCCGCTCGCGCGCTCCGTCGCTGGAGCGCGCCACTTCCAGGCCATGCCGATGATCACGAGGCTGGTCAGCACCTCTATCGAAGCGAAGAAGTAGTAGGAGGGTATGTCTGAACCCAGACCTACCACCCACGCTATGGTGATGACCGCTCCGGCGATGTTGACCCAACGATTGGCTCCCCGCCGCAAGAACCTGCTCAAGAACACCATCGCGATGGGGATCTCAGTGATGACGGCGGCGAGCAGCAGAAACATGGGGGTGATCTTCGGGCCGCCAGCGGGGCCTCCGTTCATGACGTCCGCCAAGACCCCTGGATGCATGAACCCGAAGATGTCGGCGTAGATCATGTTGATGAGCAGGAATACCCATAGGGTCGAGAGTCTGGCGGGCACGTCACGGCGGGTTCGGTCACTGGGTCTCATGTCTGTCACTCCTTGGTCGAGCTATTGCACTCTATTCGCGGTTCCAGCACTCTGCTCACGGCGAGGAGCGGCATTCCCAGGTCGCGCACCTTCTTGAGTAGTCCGTGCAGTGCCGCCTGGTCGACGACGGGACCGGTCAACAGAGTCCTGCCATCTTCGTGGCTGATGGCCAGGCCATCGAACCACTCGGCCCACTGACCGGACAGGCAGCCCTCGATCTCGATCGCGTACCAGGTGACGTTGGTCTTTGCCGGTTGTACTGGTTCCATGCCGGCCACTCTACCCGCGGGGTGGTACGGCTGGGTAGCTACCAAAGTACTGTTGGCGAGTACTGTTCTCGGGCCCACGAGACGGCCGTGGCTTCGTTGTTCAACAGCCTCCTAGAGCAGGCCCGTCTCCCTCGCGCGGGCGACCGCCTCTGTGCGACTCCGCACGTGGAGCTTGCCGAAGATGCGCAGGTTGTGACCCTTGACCGTGCTGAGCGCCAGGTAGAGCCGGCGGCCGATCTCGGCGTTGGAGAGCCCCCGGGCGATGAGGCCCAGAATCTCGAGCTCCCGGTCGCTCAGAGGATCGACCATGCCGGCTCGCTGAGGCGCGGCCCCAGAGCGGGGGCTGGCGTCCGCCGAAGGCGGGAAAGCGGCCAGAAGCCGGTTCACGTACCCGAGCAACGGGCGAGCGCCGGGGCGCCCCTGTTCCGCCATCGCCGACCCGAGAGCCCGCAGCAGCGAGCGCACGGACTCGCCTTCGTCTACGAAGAGGCGCAGGTAGCTTTCGGGCTCGGCCAAGGTCAGAGCGCGCTCCAGCGCGGCAAGGGCCCGCTCGGTGTCACCCTCCACCCGACGCGCCAGCGCCTGCGTCACCAGTATCTCGATGATGCTTGCCGTGCGTCGCTGCGCCTCGGCGTGCGTCAGGAGGCGGTGCAGCAGGTCGTCCATTCCGGCGGGCGAGCCTTCGGCGAGCCTTACTCTCACCAGGGTGAGGTGCTCGTACTCCATCAGGTAGCTGACCTCGTCCTCGAGAGTGACGCCTCGCTCCCGCGCCCACGCCTGAGCCTTGTCCAGCCGCCCTTGCTTCAGATGCACCCGCGCCTTGAGGGCCTCGATCGGTCGCGACGCCGGTACCGGATTCGTGCCGTTGGCCCTCGTCGCTTCGTCGAGCGCCTCGAGCCCTCCTTGCCAGTCGCCGGCGGATTCCCTGAGCCGGGCTTGTGCCAGATACCAGCGATGGCGCCAGTCGACCAGAGTGCTCCGCCGGCCCAGATCGGCTGCCGTCTGCATGCGCTGCGCCACTTCGGTGTCGTTGCCCCGCTCGTGGGCGAGCAGTGCCAATGCGAGGTGGTGATGAGCGGTGACCGGCAGCGCCTCGCGCCCCTGCGAAGCGGCCTCTTGGATGGCCTGCGCGAGAACGCCTTCAGCCTCGGTGAGACGCCCCAGGGCCACCAGTGTGTCGGCCACGGCAAAGGAGCTCGCGATCGCGAACACGTGGTTGCCCATGGTCCTCATGTCGTCTATCCACGCGCGCATGGCCCGCAGGTAGGCTTCGAGGTCGCCCGACGACCAATGGGTGAAGCCCAAGGTGATCGCGGCTTGGGCGCGGCCGAACAGATCATCCTCGGGAATGAGGGCGAGCGCCAGTTCGGCGAACCTCACCATCGAAGCTGGGTCACCCCGCATCTGGGAGTTGTAGGCTCGCACGAGCGCGATGCTCCCCGGCAGGGACTTCAGCTTGTCACTCCGCTCGGTCAGACCGGCCAGAGCTCGCTCGGCGTTGCAGAGGTGGGTCTCGCTCGTCACCGCGTTTCCGGCGTCGGAGAAGGCCGAACCCAACTGGAAGCACAAGGCGGGACGGCAACGGACGGCCGCGTCGGGCAACCGGCTCACCCATCGGAGCCAGACGGTAGTCTGAAAGCTGTGGTCCATCTCCGGCCACGCCGCCTCGGCCAGGCGCGCCGCCCGGTCGGAGTCCTCGGCCGCCAGAGCGTGAGAGAAGGCCTCGGCCAGGTCGCCGCCGGTTTCGTGCCAAGCGCTGGCGCGGAGATGGTAGGTGCGGAACTCCGGAGGCCGGGCGAGGCGGCGGCGCAGTAAGTCGCCGAACAGGTGGTGGTAGCGGAACCAGCGGCGTTCGGCGTCGAGGGGCACAATGAACAAGTTGGAGCGCTCGAGAACTGCCAGCATGTTCTCGGCCGACGGGGGCTCGGTGCCAAGAACCGCGTCGCACAACGGCGCGCACAAGCGATCGAGAATGGAGGTGCAGAGCAGGAAATCCTGGATCTGCCGCGGCTGCCTCTCGAGGACTTCCTCCAGCAGATAGTCGAGCACGAACTGGTGGCTGCCGCTGAAGGCTTCGATGAAACCGGTCGCGTCGCCACCGTCCTGCTGCGACAGCATCGCCTGCAGAGCAAGGGCCGCCAGTTGCAGTCCGGCGACCCACCCTTCGGTACGGCTCTCGAGAACGGCCACCTCCCCCGCCGAGAGGGTCAGTCCCATCACCCGGTCGAGGAACTCGACGGCCTCAGCCGGGGTGAAGCGCAGGTCGGTGGCACGCACTTCGATCAGGTGCCCGCGGGCGCGCAGACGAGCCAGCGGCAGGGGCGGATCTTCACGGCTCGCGACAACCAGATGCATCTGCGGCGGCAGGCTGTCCAGCAGGAAGATCAGCGCATCGTCCACCGCTCGGCAATCGACCCGATGGTAGTCGTCGAGCACGAGTACGAGCGGCTGCGGCAGAGCGGCGATCTCGTTCACCAGGCCGGTCAACAGAGTCTCAACCACCGGCGCTCGGGGAGACCGCAGGCCCGCTTGCAAGGCCTCGCCCAGGCTCGGCTCGACCGTCTGCAAACCAGCGGCAAGGTAGGTGAGAAACCGAGCGGGCTCGCTGTCGCCCTCGTCGAGCGAGAGCCAGCAGAACCGGGGGGCGTCGACATCCGCCTGGGTGTCGGTCGCCGATGGGCTTTCGGGCGAGACCTTCTGGCCCGCGATCCATTCGCTGAGCAGCGTAGTCTTGCCAAAACCGGCGGGCGCCGAGATGAGTGTCAACTTGTGGCCACTCTGCAGACCCCCGCTGAGCCGCTCGAGCAGACGCGGGCGCGAGACGCTTCGTGAGCGAAGCGAGGGGATGAAGAACTTGGTGGCCAGGATGGGCGCGGTCATGAGGCAATACTATGGCACGAACCCGGGGCCGGCGATACTCTCCCGGCATGGCTTCAGAGAGCGAGAAGGGGAGCCGCTCGGCTCCCCTTCTCGACTGTTCGTGAACTCGTGTCCGGCCCTCGGGCCGGGTGAGCTTCGTGAGTCTAGTATTCGACCGCCCGCGGCAGCGCCTTGGCCTGCTCGATCCAGTCGGCGACCTGGGTCTCGTTGGGCAGCGCCCGCACCAGCTGTTTGGCCTCGTTGACCTCGGCCAGCTTGGCCGCCAGGTTGTCGGCGCGGCGCTGCGCCAGTTCCGCGACGGTGTCCACTCCGGCCGCCTCAAGCAGGTCGGAATACTGGGTGCCGATGCCCTTGATCCTGAAAAGGTCGGCCCTGTTCACCCAATCGAGGATGAACGCGCCGCTGAGTCCGGTGGCGGCCTCGAGGTCCTTGCGGCCCTTGGCGGTGCCGCCCAGTTTGAGCAGATCGTCGGTAGTGGTGACACCGGCGGCCTTCAACTTCTCGGCGCGGTCCGGACCGATGCCTTCGATGTCGATCACGTTAGTCATCTCGCCTCCCCGTCGGTTCTGGGTCTCACACCATGCTACACCGTGCAGCGCAGGGCGTAGATACCGTCGTGGAACGTGTCGATGAAGATGTTGCCCCGGTTGTCGACCACCACGTCTTCAGTGGTGGCGATACGCGGACCCGGGAAGATGTTGTTGCCCTGTTTGTCGGTGAAGAGCCACTTCGGCGGATCGGGCGGAATGAAGTAGGCGATCTCCCGCGGAACGAAGGGGTCACTGATGTCGTACACGCGCAGACCCGCGTGGAAGTAGCAGCAGTAGACCCGGTCGTTGCGGTCCTCGAGGGCGGGGTGGTAGTGCGGCTCGTGGATGTTGTGCGGGCCGAACGGGCCGGCGCCGACTCCGGGGATCTCGTTGAAATTCTTGTAAGGCCAACCCTCTGGAATCTCCGGGTACGGAAAGACCGAGACGAGCGTGGGATCGGTGGGGTCGGAGATGTCGACCATGCCGATGAAGTTCATCGGCTGGGCGCCCGACCGCTTCGTGATTGCCTCGTCGAACACGGGGTAGCGCTCACCCTCGCTGGTCATGACCGCGTAGGGCCGCCGCGACAGGGGCAGAACGGTGTGACAGCGCGCGCCGGCCAGCTTACCGGCGAGCGGCGGATGGTGCTTGAGTTGGCCGATCAGCTTGGGCAGGGTGATATCGGCGATGTCGAGGACCACCATGCCGGCGCCCATGTAGCTCACGTAGGCGAGGTCGCCCTTGGGATATGCCGGCCCGTGCATGACCGCGCTGTTCAACATGGCCATCTCCGGATCGAAGTCGGGCCCATGCTTTGGTTCTATCTGACCCGCCAGCCACTGGTCGGGATACCACCAGCGTCCGACTTCGACCGGGTTCTTGGGGTCGACGATGTCGAGGATACGGTAGATGAAGTTGCGAAAGCCGTCGCACGTCGCCGAGAGATGCACGTAGCGGCCGCCGCCGTAGTAGAAGCGGTGCACCCCTCCCATGCCGGTGCAATTCCATTGGGAGAGCTTCTTGGGGTTCACCGGGTCTTTCACGTCCCAGATGATGACGCCCTGCTCGAAGGCGTCGCCCCACTCGGTGCCGTGCAAGCGGGGCAGAGTGCCGCCCAGCGCCGTGACCATGAGACCGTCGGCTACCTGCACCTTCGGGGTCCCTTGGCCGGGGAGGTCGGGGCCCGCGATGAACTTCACGTACTCGAGCCGCGACGGATCGGTGACATCGAGGATATGCCAGCCCGGATGCTTGAAAGTCGATGAATAGAGGTAGTAGCGCCCGTCCACCTCCTGGAGCGCCATCTGAAAGCCCGGCTTGCCGTCGAGGTCGTTATAGCCGAGAAGCTCGACGTTCTTGGCCAGCGCTTCGCTGCGCGGTGTGAATTGCTCTTGTGCTGACATGCTCGTCCCTTCCGGACAGGTCGCTGCTCGCGCGTCCACGGTCTAATGTCTGCACCATTTTACGACACTTGGGACGATAGAGACGCGTCGGGGCGCAAGCCTGCGAACGCAGGCTTGCGCCCCGATATGCCTCGTGCCGGCTACCTCACGGGCTGAGCTTGCTGATGCCCTTCGCGGGTATCACCCCGTTGGGATCGAAGGCTTCGAGGAACTTGTTCCACCACACGTGGTAGTTCGACAGCGCCGGTCCGATAGTGCTCTCGATCACGTCTTCTTCAGCCATGGTGAGCGAGAAGTACTTCTCCTCCCGAGCGCGGTCGCTCTGCGAGTAGAACCACTCGTCGACGCCCTTCCAGGCTTCGGGATTCATCGGGCTGAACTTGCAGAAGATCTCGGTCTTGCCGAGATGCCCGTTCTCGACTCCCCACCCGAAGAACCCGCCGCCGTCGTCGGCGATGAGTCCCTTGTCGATAAGCGGCAGCTTGGCCTTGCCGGCTCCGATCGCCCACTGGATGGTGAGGTCGCGCTGGCCCATGATTGGGATCGACTTGAAGTAGCCGCCCGGCCGGAACGTCTCTCTGATGGATCCGCTGATGCGTGTGCACTGCGTAAGCAAGATCCCCTCGATCTCGGGCTCTTCCACCGACTTGAGCGATATGCCCTCGGCCTCGGCGACGATCGTCTCGAGCACCTTCTTCTTGTAGCCGAAGTCATCGGCCGAGATGCCGGCGATGATCACGAGGAAACCGGGGCCCTGCACTTCCTTCGCGAGGCGATGGAACATCGCTTCGTCTTCTTCGTTGCAGGTGGTGATGTTCGCGGCGACCATGGCGGGGTTGAAGCCCATGAGTTCCATGGCGATCTCAGCCTCGCCGATAGCGATCTCCGCCTGCCACATCTTGTCGAGTGTCGGGAAGCTATAGAACCGAGCCATCATGTTGGCCGGCTTCTCGGCCAGAAGGTACTTCGGAGCGTTGCCGCTCAGCTGGTACCGGGCCGGACCGGCCCAGTGGTAGAGTTTGAGGCCCACCTTGGTGAACACCCCGGGCGTGCAGCTCGGAGGAACTACACTCGAGATGACCGAACGTACCGAGGGACCGGGTCCGTCGCCGCAGAACCATTCTCCCACCGAGCCCAGCGAGCCCAACTGGACGAGTTCGCCGTCGGGAGTGACCCACTCGACCGCGAGGTGATTGCGGTCGTCGGCTCCCATCGACTGGTCGAGATGTCCGTGGCCCCGTAGCATCGCCGAGCACTGCGATCCGGCGCCCTTGACGTTGGTGGTCAGCCCTCTCTTGAAGAGCTCGGCCTGCAACTGGGCGGAGATCACGTAGGGCTCCACCACGGCGTACATGTTCTTCTCGTTGATCTCGATGATCTGGTTCATGCGCCGCAGGTCGATGAGAATGGTGCCGGGCACGAAGACCCCGGTCCAGCCGGTGCAGATGGGCCGGTACTTGAGTTTGAACTTGTTGCAGAGCCGCACTACCGCCTGCACTTCAGTGGCGCTCTTCGGCATGACCACCGCGCCGAAGTCGGTCTTGAAGTAGGCGGCCATCATGGCCGAGTCTGAGCAGAGGTTTTCCTCGCCCACCACATCGGCGAAAGCGTTGTGGATATCCTTTTCCAGAGTCAAGATGTACCACCCTCTCCCTAGATGGCCTGGTCGACCAGTTCGACTATGTCGTAGACCTTCATTCCGCCGCCGTTCTTCTGGATGACCTGGGAGAAGAGCTTCTCGCTCCACGGCGAGGCCGTGACGATGGCCTCGGCCCCTGTGCAGGCCGCCTCTTCAAGTCTCTCCGTGGCCGTCCACTCGGCGAACTCGGGATTGGAGTCGGTCACGCCGCCGCAGGAGCCGCCACACCAGGCGTATTCCTTGACGCGATCCATCTCGGTAAGAGTGACGCCCGGCAGCCCGGCGAGCACTTTGCGTGGAGGTTCATACACTCCCTTGGTGCCCCGACGGTACGGCTTGGGCGGATCGAACACGAAACGGTCGCCGGGAACCTTCGTACCCTTCCAGTGGATCCACGGCTCGCCGAGCCTGCCCAGATGGCAGGGATCGTGGTAGGTCACGTTGAGGTCGGCGGACTTCCGCGGCACGAGCTTGCCCGCGTCGAGAAGACGCTCGATCATCTGGCTGATGTGCAGCACCTCGAGATCGCCCTTGAGACCGAAACGGTCGTAGAGCACGTTGTACACCTGGTAGCAGACGGCGCAGCTGGTGACGAGCGTCTTGGCGCCCGACTGCTCTATGACGGCCTTGCTCTTCTCAGCCTGCGCTAGAAAGTCGGCCTCGTAGCCCATCTCGTAGGCCCGGCCGCCGCAGCAGGTCTCCGCGTCGCCCGCGATGCCGAAGGCCACGCCGCCTTTCTGCAGCACCCGCGCGGTGGCCTGCGCCAGTTTGCGCATGGCCGGGTCGAGGCTGGTCAGGCAACCTACGTGGTAGAGAACGTCCACCTTCTGCTTGGTCGCGTCGACGAGTCCGAGGCCGGCGGCCCAGTCGCCACGCTTCGCTCCCTCCGCCGGCACCATGCCGCCCGTCGCGCGGAGTCGCGCGACCACCGTGTCGAGAGCGGGATGGGTATGGCCATCCTCCACAGCCTTGATACGCAGTTCCTGGATGGGTCGCAGCACTTCCATGTCCATGGCGTACTTGCACGATGTGTCGCAGCCGCCGCAGAGATGGCAGTTGTAGACGCTGTCGACATAGCGCGGTGCGTATGCGAAGCCGTCGCGCAGCCCGGCGGCGCCCATGTTCAGGCGGCCACCACCCGCGTAGAAGTGGAAGTTGTACTTCGAGATGCTGGGGCACACGTTCGCGTGCTTGAAGCCCTTGACCTGCTGCAGAGGGATGAACTTGCACGCCGAGCACCTGCAGCACATGTCCATATCGCCGGCATACTCTTCTAATGCCATTTTGCTCCTTCCTTCTCTAAAAGCAGAGCTTGCCGGGATTCATCACGGCGTTCGGGTCGAAGATCTGCTTAAGCTTCTTGAGAACCTCGACGCTGGCTGCGTCGCGGTTCATGACCATCCTGGCGCTCTCCCCATACGGTCTCGAGAAGAACGCGCCGCCATCCATGAGGCTCTTGGTCGCCGCGGCGGCGAGGCTCCTGACCCGTTGCGCCTCTTTCGGGTCGGCCGGGTCGTAGAACAGATTGAACTCGCAGTGGTAGCTCGTACCCTGCACCGCGGGCTGGATGTAGACGCCTCTGTCGGCGACAGGGTAGCCGGCTTTGGCGGCCAGCGCGTCCATCACGGCGATGAGGCCGGGCAGTTTGTCGACCTGCGCGAGGAAGAGCACGTCCTCGCAGGCTCCCTTGGAGCGGAGCTTCCAGTAAGGCTCTTCGGCCGGCCGCTGCACGGCCTTCATGATGTCGCGCGCGGAGAGGCCGCCCACGGCCCGCGAGGCCTCCACGCCCAGGCGCATGGCGAGAGCGGAGATGTCTTTGACGTTGACACTCACGCGCTCTTCGGGGAAGTACTCGTAGCCGGCCACTACATAGAACAGCGTCCAGGCGGGCAGCTCGGCTTTGAGACGATCGTAGTCCGCCGGCCAGTCGGTGGCGAACATCGAGGCGAGGTCGGCATTCGAGAGAATGAAGCACTCGTTGACGAGCCGGAGTCTGATGAGCCAGTCGGCCATCTCGAGCAGTTGGTCGATCTGCGTGGCCCCGATGACGAACGGTTCTTGGGCCTTCGGCAGGAGCTCACAGCGCAGCGAAGCCCAGGTGACGATACCCATGGTGCCCTGAGCGCCCTGGACGAGGCGATGCCAAGCGGCGATGTGCGGCCCGTACGGAGCTTTCTGGACTCCGCCGACAGCCCACTGCTCTTCGACGGTGCCGGGACCGGCGGCCTGGCCGGTGCGGAAGTCCTCACCGTTGCCGAAGACCACCTCGAGACACGCGACCGGGTCGGAGATATCCCACTGGTACGAGGGCATGACCACCGGCTCACGCTCGAGCATGCTGCCGACGACCGTCTTGCCCGCCCGCGGCATGAGGGGCATGTTCAGGCGGATTCCTTCTTTCTCGGCGGCCGGTATCAGCTCGCCGAACGTGACGCCGGGCTCGACCATGGCCACGCGCCGGGCACGGTCGACCAGGACGATCTTCTTCATGCCACTCAGGTCGACGACCACTGCGCCTCCGGTGCTCGGCACCGTGTCACCCCTGAAGTGGGGCGGGCCGGAGCTGACCGGCACCAGCGGGGTCAGGGTCTTGTTGGCGAACGCGACGAGTTGCCTGATCTCGCCTGCGTTCTTCGGCTTGGCCACGAACGCCGGTCTCGTCTGGTTGGCGAAGCTCATGTCTTTCGAGTAAGCATCGAGCGTCTGCGCATCGTCGGTGACGCCTGCCGCCCCGACGATCTCTATAAGCTTTTCCTTCTCAATCATCGTCTATTCTCTGCCTCCTTCACGCACTCGGTGGTTGTAGTCGGTAGGTATCCAGCGGGATGGGTTGCGTGAGAAGCTGCGCGCCTTGCTCCCCTGCCTGGATGTTGATCCACTTGAACCAGTTCGTGTCGTCGCGCTCTGGGAAGTCCTCGCGGGAATGCTGAGCCCGGCTCTCTTCACGCATGAGCGCGGCCTGCAGGGTGAACTGCGCGGCCATGGTCATACTCTCGGCCGAGTGGTAGCGGGCGAGATCGTGGAAGTCCGCCGCTCCCACCCGCTGCAGCCTTTCTCGCGCGTCCTGCAGAATGCCGAGCGCTTCGTTCATCCGGCCCGCGTGGCGATCCCGGTTGTACTTCAACGGAGCGATAGCCTCGTGCACCCGGTAGGTCACCTCGGCGGCATCGATCTCCCCAGCGCGCCCGAGGGGCGCCAGAACCCTGGCGAGCACCTGGTCGGCATGAGTCTGATCGATGGCCTGCCTCGAGTTGGCGACAGCGTAGACCCCGGCGTCTTCTCCCGCGACGAATCCTGTGATCGCGGCGGATTGGACTCCGAGACCGGCCTGGCTGCCACCTCCACCCGACCAGCAGTTGCTACAGGCGCCGCCGGCCGCCCACAGGCCGGGTAGCGCCGTTCTGCCATGTATGTCTATGCGGATGCCGCCACCGCTGTACAGATAGCGTGGCCACATCTCGAGTCTCTCTTTCGAGGGGTCTACTCCCACCTTCTGCTTCAAGAGCTGCAGGGTGTCGTTGGCCATTATGTGACTCAGCTCGGGCACGATGTCGTCGCCCAAGGCCAGTATCTCGGCGTCCGAAAGCCCCCGCAGGTTGATGTAGATAGGACCGCGCCCCGCCTTCACTTCCTCGTGCATGGCCCGGATGACCCGTGGATCGAAGGTGAAGACCGGCGGCTTGCCGTCCCTCAGCTCGGGGTAGTACTTGGGCATGATCCTCTCGCCCAGAGCGTTCTCCAGATACACGTAGAAGTGGATGCCCATGAGTTCCTTGCCGAGGATCTTGATGCCCCACACCCACATGCTGTTGAACTCGGCATTGGTGAGCTGCGCCCCCGCCCGGTAGCCCATGGCCGGGCCTTCGCCCAGCACCGAGGCGTAGGTCTTCTCGTGGAGGTAGCCGCAGTTGCCGGTGGCGAGGACGATCGCCTTGGCGTTGAAGAGGTAGACGCGCCCGTCGACCAAGCCGAGAGCCGCCGCCCCGACCACCCGGTCGCCGTTCTTGAGCAGATCGACTACGAAGATCTTGTCCATCATCTTGATACCGCGGGCCGCCGCCGTCTTCTTCAGCGCCACCAAGGACTTGGGGGAGTCGAAGAGGGTGACGTTGGTGGGTCCCCAGTTGAGAACGTCGAGCTCGCCTTCCTTCTTGAGGAAGGTCAGACCCATGCCGGCGAGTTCCATGGTCGAGTCGTGCATGCGGCTGCCGAACTGGTACGTCCACTCCTGGTTGTTGAAGAAGTGGCTGTCGCGGGTCACCTTCTCGAACCACTGTTCGACCTTCTCGGGATACACGTACGCGAGGATCCCGCCGCCGATGGGCACCTGCCCGGCCAGGCCGATGCCGCACTTGTCGACCATGAGGACTTCGGCCCCGCTCTCGCGTGCCTTCAGAGCGGCGCACATGCCGGCGCCGCCGGCGCCGAGCACCAGCACATCGGTGGTTATGACAGTCGGCGCAACAGTCGCGTTACTCATCGTCCGCCTCCCCGCCTAGTAGGGTGAGACCATCTCGCCGCGAGCCCGCTCGGGCGAGACGTCGATGCAGCCTTCTGAACAGAACGACTCGCATCCCCAGCAGGCCACGCAGTCGAGGGGATACATGACGACGGCCTTGCCGTCGCTCTCGTCCATACGGAACACGTCCATCGGGCAGGCGGCAACGCAGTTGCCGCACCCCGAGCACAGTTCCCGATCAAAGGTACGAATCGCCATGACCCAAACTCCTCTAGAAGGTCGCGAGCTTGATCCACTGCCCGACCATGTAGCTGCACGTGTCGGAGGCAAGAAACGCCACCGCGGGCGCCACGTCCTCTGGTGTGCAGAGCCTCTTGAGGGCCGACATACGCTTGAAGCCGGCCTTGTGCTCCTCAGTGGTGGTCTTGTTCAGCCCGGTCTCACCGAGGCCGGGAGTGACGCCGTTGACGACGATGCCCTGCGCCGCAACTTCGAGCGCCAGGGCGTGAGTCCAAGCTTCCACCCCGGCTTTGGCCGCTCCATACGTCGACACGGTCGGGATGCCCTGCCCCCCCGAGGTGTTCACGATGCGCCCGTATCCCTTCTCGACCATGTAGGGGATGACGGCCTGGGCGACATTCATCTGGCCGTAGAGGTTCACGCCGATGTCGAGGTCCCAGTCGGCTTTGGTCTTCATCATGAAGGGCTTGTCGGGACTGCTCGTACCCGCGTTGTTGACCAAGATGTCGATGCGGCCGAACGTGGCCGCGACCGCCTGGGCCATCGCGTCGACCGAAGGCCGGTCGGACACGTCCACCTGGACGGCCACCGCCTGCCGGCCGAGCCGCTCGACCAGACCGGCGGTCTCCTCAGCCCAGGCCAGGTCGAGGTCGGCGCAGGCGACGTGGCATCCCTCCTCGGCCAGAAGTGTCGCGATGCGCCTGCCATAGCCGACGGGACTGCCGCTGCCCGTCACCAGCGCGATCTTGTCCTTCAGTTGCAGGTCCACATTCTCTCCTCGTCAGGACTTCGGGTGTTCGCCCGGCTTCATGTACTCGGGCGTGAAAGCCACGTTCATGAAGACCACCGGCGACTCGACTACCTTGAAATCCAGGGGGCCATGAAGCATGCCGGCGGGCACGTAGATAACCGTGGGTTCGGCTATGACGTGGGTTTCCAGTTCTTCGCCCAGCGTGAGTTCGATCCGCGCCGGAAATCCAGCCACGTTGGCGGAATCGGCGTTGAAGAAGTGCAGGAACTGGTCGAAGTCGTGTGTGTGAGGGTCGCGAACCATGAGGAAGGGCTCGGTCACGTAGTTCCACGTGTTGGAGTAGTTCTTCTCTCCAACGTGGTTTCGGGCGTAGTACACCATGCGATCGCCGAACTTACCCGAAACGACGTGGTCCTTGTAGAATAGCTCGTCGTACCTGCCGCCCATGGGCTCCTCCTTGCTCTTCGCGCGACGCATTGCGCCAGGATCAGTAGGTTCCGTATTCCCGGGTCGCCTCGACCCAGGCATGGACAAATTCAGGGTCGCTCCCCGCCATCTCGCCCACCGCGGTGCACATCATGAAGCCGCCGTTCTTGCCGACCGCCTCGCACACCCGCTGGGTCCGGTCGCGGATCGCCTCGACAGGGCCAGCCTTGAGCAGGGAGTTCGGCATGCCGCCCACGATGCACATGGTGTCGCCGACAATCTCCTTGACTTTGAAGATGTCGCTCGACTGGAACCAGCCTACTGTCTTGCCCTTCGGCAGCTCGGCAAGGTACTCCAGGCGTTGGTCCCAGCAACCCTCGTAGAAGACGATGGGAGTGATGCCGTTCTCGACCAGGCTGACGAGGATCTCCTTGAGTTGCCTCCAGTACATGGTCTCGAACTGCTTGAGCGACATGAAACCGTCGGAACCGCGGTGAAGCGGCAAGAAGGCGCGGGTCGCGCCCATGGCCCTCGCCGATTCGATGGCGTACTCGAGCTCGACGCGCCCCACTTTTTCCTGCGCCGCCAGAAGCTTGTCCGGCTGCCTGATGAGATCGAGCATGATGCCCCGCATGCCCCTCAACGCATCCGACATCATGTCGAAGGGCGCCGTGAGCACCGGTCCGCCGATGAAGCCGTCTGACCAGCCGAGCTCGGCCATGCGCCGGTGGTTCTTGATCATGCGCTGGATGCCGTCGGCCACCGACTGCGCGGCCTTGGCGAAAGCCTGGAACGCCTCGGCCATCGGAGCCGATACAAGTCCGCCCATGTTGTTCAAGAAGTAGCTGCCCGAGACGAAGAGGCTCATGGGCGGCAATTGCGCGAACGGCTCCAGCGCCGAGAAGGCCCTCGGCAGATACTTGCGCAGCACCCAGTCGGTGGGATCGTCCAAGAAGGCGTCGTACTCATCGGCCTTCATGAACTCGCTCTCGACGAACTGGTACTGCGTCTCGGGGCTGACCCCGTGTCCGGGCCATACCGTCATGCGGTCGCCTAGGATGAGGTGCGGCGACGGATCGGCCGGCATGGTGCCGTGGATGGAATCGGGCTGGAACTCGACCGCGGCCTTCTCGAGCAACTCCTGCGCGAGAACGGGGTTCTCGAGCAGCTCTTGCCGGGTGATGCCCCCCAGGTCGGCCAGCATGTAACTGATCGACATGATGAGAGGCACCCGGTCAGGCTGCCTCAGCTCCATCGCGTCGCGAATGCGCGCCGCCCGCTCCTGCCCGAGCACGTCGGGCGTCTTGGCTGAGTCCGTCGTAGCTGCCGACATGTCTTCTCGCTCCTCCTGGTCCCGGACGCTCCGGGCCGCCGCGTCGCAGTATGCCGCCGAGCGTGTAGCCAACGCTAGTAGCGTGCACTACTAGCGTCCACTACTGTAAACGGCGGAGCGCGCAAAAGGAAGGGGGGTCAGATCAAACGTGCCGAGGGACGACCGGCTCGAGGGTGGTCACGGTAGGCACCTGGCTCGGATGAGGGCGGGGTGCTATCTCGTCGAGGATGGCTTCGAACTGCCGCCCGGAGAAGCCGCTCAACACCTGCTCTTCGAGGCCGTGCAGGCGGGCCATCGCCTCGAGCCAGTACACGGTCTGGATCTTCCAGGCCGTCTCCCACGTGTCGACGTCGGCTCGAACAGACCCCTCGGCCTTGCCCTGGTCGACCACCTCGGCCAGATGCCGCACGTCGTCGAGTTGCAGGTCGCGGATGCGCTGGCCGAGTTCTTCTCCCGCATGTGAGACGGCGAGTTCGGTGATGAACCTCACCACTCGGGTCCTCCTGATGCCGGCCGTGTGCGACTCGCAGATCTTTCGCAAGAAATCCATCGCGTCGGTGGATTGGAACGATTCCAATTCGTCGTGGCGCTGCTGCCAAATCCTGTCCGCGGCCGCGAGCAGCATGGCTTTGCGGTTGCGGAAGGTACGGTAGAGAGTCGGTTCGGAGACACCGACCGTCGCGGCGATGCGAGCCGTCGTGGCGCCTTGGACGCCGTGCTTGCCCACGATCGAGATCACAGCGTCAACAATACGTTGCCGCTTCTCGTCGTCGGTCATCCGCTTCCAACGGCTGGATAGAGGCTCGCGAGAGTGCTCTTTGGGAGGGGTGTTCATCATCCTTAGGTAAGCACACCCAGCTTGCATTTGCTAGTAGCGTATGCTAGTAGTGCTCGCTAGTAGGGGTCACTATTCTGGGGCGCGAACGAGGGAGCGGGGTGCTCGCCCGACCGGGCGCAGGTCGCACTCCCCCGTGGGCTCGAGAGACCATGATCCAGCCGTAAGGCAGAGCTTTGTCCTGCATGCGCAGGAAGCCCACCTAGCTCGCGCCGCTCGGATGGACACACTGCTAAGACGTTCCCGATGTCGAGCAGGAAGGAGGAGAAGGAGAGCGGCACAGAGTCGATTCTGTCGTGATAGAGAATGCGTTGACTCCAGGCGATTCAAGGATTTTGGGGGCTTTCTTATGAAGAAGCTACTGTTTGTGGGCATATGCCTTGTCCTGGCACTTTCTATCCTGACCGCCGCTTGTGGTGAGGAGACCACGACCACCACGGCGCCTCAGAGCACCACTACCGCTGCACCTCAGACCACCACTACCGCCGCGCCCGCGACCGACACCACGTCGGCGCCGACGACGGCGACCACTGCCGCCGCCACCGTGGAGCCCATCGAACTCACGATGGTCAGCTTCATTCCCGACATCCCGCCGGGCGGCAACTGGGCCCGTGACTTCACCGCCAAGGTGGAGGAATACTCGGGCGGCGCGATGAAGATCAAACTCAGCGGACCCGAAGCCATTCCGGCGCCCGACCAGGTCGCGGCCGTGAAGAGCGGTACCGTCGATATCGCCAGCGTCCTCAGCCCGTTCGCCGACACCCTGGTACCCGGCGCCAGCGCCATAGGCCGCGCGGAGTACAACCCGATGCAATTGCGGGCCAAGGCTAACGAAGACGGCGCCTTCAAGTACTACTCCGACGGCTTCGCCGCCAGCGGCATCAAGTACCTCGGCGCGTCCGTCTCGTCGGAGCCCCACGTTCAGACCGTCTTCTACCTGGGCAAGGAGATCACCGGCATAGCTGATCTCAAGGGTATGAAGATCGCGGCCGTCGGAGCCTCCAACAAGGCCTTCATCGAGGCCCTCGGCGCCACATGCGTGCCCATCGACTTCACCGACTACTTCACCTCCATGGAGCGCGGCACGGTCGACGCCTACAACGTCGGTATCCCCGGCATCCTCGACTTCGGCCTCACCCCGGTCACCAAGGCCATCCTCAATGAGCCCTTCAGCTCCTGCGGTGGGCTGATGCTCATGAACATGGACAAGTACAACAGCCTCACGCCGGCCCAGCGCGACGTGATCGACCGGGCTATCGTTCAGACCGAGATCGACGGCGCCGCCATGTTCACGAAGACCGTCCAGGAAGTCATCGCGACCATCGGCAAAGATGGCGTCAAGGAGATCAAGCTCTCGCCCGAGGATGCCAAGCAGTTCTACATCCTCTACCGCGACAGCATGTGGGCCGAAGACCTGAAGAGGTGGCCCGACATCGCTCCGAAGCTCCAGCAGTGGCTGGTCGACCCTGGGTTCGCACGCACCAAGTAGACGAGTCGTCCCCCTTGCCTCCGAGCGGCCGGCTCACCTCTAGCCGCTCGGAGCGACAACAGCCTTGCCGGGCGCGCGGTGTTCGTTCCGCGATCACCGCGCGCCCGGCGGTTTCGCCGGACATCGGGAGAGTTTTCACATGAACCTCTGGAAAAAGTCGGGCCGCGCATTCGACAAGACCGTCGACACCATGCTGGTGACCTCAGGCCTCATCGTCTTCGTTCAAGCCATCTGGGTAAGCATCGACGTCATCGTCCGAAAGGCGTTCGACTGGACCTGGGCCCCGTCGTTCGAGCTCCTCTCCTATTCGTTGGTTTGGATGACCTTTCTCGGCGTGGCCGCGATCTACCGGGATCGGGGACACGTGATCATGGAGGCTGTAGTGCAGAGCCTTCCCGCCAAGGTGCAGAATCTGATCAGCCTGATCACGACCTGCGCGGTCATGGGGCTCTGTGCGTTCCTGCTGTTCTTCACAGCCCGGCTGACGATCCGCGACTACGTCGATCACTTCGTTCTTGCCAGCGTCCTCAACCCGCCCAAGTGGCCGATCGAGATAGTCATCCCTCTCGCGTTTCTGACGCTCTTTGTCCAGTCCCTCAGGCACCTGGGTTTCTACTACCGGGCGTACCGGTCAGGGGAGCGCGTAACGTCCGGAGAGCAGACCTCGCTCTAGGAGACCGAAAGGACTAGCTTTGGAATGGTACGAGGCCATAGCGGTGATGTTCGGCGTGCTCGTCGCCATCATGGTGACGGGAATGCCCATCTCCTTCGCATTCATGTTCACCTGCATCATGGGCGCCAGCCTCTACTGGGGCGGGTGGAACGGCATCGATCAGCTCGTGATGAGCTTCTACAGCGCGGTCGCCAACTACGTCTTCTTGCCCATCCCTCTGTTCATCCTCATGGGTGATGTCATCTACGAGGCGGGCACAGGGACGAAGGTCGTCGAGGCGGTCGACAAGATCTTGGGTAGAACGCCGGGGCGCCTCAGCCTGGTTACCACCGGAGTCGGCGTCCTGCTCGGGGCGCCCATCGGCATCAGCGGGGGGTGCATCGGCATCCTCGGGCGCGTGCTCTTACCCGAGATGGAGAAGCGAAACTACAAGCCCGAGATGAGCGTGGGCCCCATCATCGCCACGGGCACTCTCGCCATCTTGATCCCTCCCAGCGCGATGGCGGTCTTCATCGGAGCCATGGGCCAGGTATCGGTGAGCAAACTCCTCCTCGCGATCACCGTTCCGGGCCTGGTGCTCGCGGCCATGATGACCGGCTACATCATCATCCGCTGCGTACTCGATCCCACGCTCGCGCCTATCTACGAGGTCGAGAAGGTCTCGCGCCGCGAGAAGTGGCGCATCGGCATCATCTACCTGACCCCAGTCGGCATCATCCTCCTTGCGGTCATGGGGAGTGTGTTCTTCGGGCTCGCCACCCCCAGTGAAAGCGCCGCGCTCGGAGTCGTGGCCTGCGTGCTCGTGGCCGTCTTGTACAGGCAGTTCAGCTGGAAGATGATCTTCAGGGCCGCGAGGAGCACCACCCGGGTGACCGTGATGGTGTTCTTCATCGTCGTCGGCTCCATCAGCTTCGGACGCATCCTCGCCAGCTCGGGCGCGATCACGGCTCTGGTCGATTGGACCACCAACTTGGATGTGTCGCCGCTCATGATCGTCGGCTTCACTCAGATCGTGCTGCTCATCCTGGGCGCGTTCATGGACCCGGCGAGCATCGTCATGATCACGGCGCCGATCTTCTTTCCGATGGTCAAGGAGATGGGCTTCGACATGCTGTGGTTCGCCACGATCTCGCTGCTCAGTGTGCAGTTGGGCCTCATATCGCCGCCGTTCGGCCTCGACGTGTACACGATGAAGGCGCTCGCGCCACCGCACATCACACTGGGACAGTGCTTCAAGGCCTCGCTGCCGTACTTTGGGATGGGGCTACTGCTACTGTTGATCCTGTTCTTCGTGCCGGAGTTGTCTCTGTGGCTTCCGGGGATTTCAAATGCCAAGTGATAGTTGGTATGGATGCTCTGCAATGTTCTGCGATATGTTCTACGTGGAGTCGCTCGCGTAGGCGGAATCTAGGAGGAGTGCTGTGGGCTTCGGTGCAGCGGAGAAGATCCTCTGGGTGGACCTCTCCACCAGGGAGATCACGGAAGAGGTCCTCGACGAGGCTGCCGCCCGCGGGTATTTCGGGGGCTACGGTCTCGGGGCGCGGATCCTCTTCGACAGACAGAGGCCCGGCGTCGATCCGCTGGGACCAGAGGCGACACTCGGCTTCGTCACCGGCCTCCTCACCGGCACCGATGCCGTGGGCGGCTCGCGCTACGTGGTCGTGGGCAAGTCGCCGCTGACCGGTGGGTGGGGAGACGCCAATTCAGGCGGAGAGTTCGGGCCGGCGCTCAAGTTCGCCGGCTACGACGCGGTCTTCGTCACAGGCGCCGCCGACAGTCCGGTCTACCTCTACATAAACAACGGCGTCGCCGAGCTGAAAGACGCGGCGCCGGTCTGGGGCAAAGACACCTTCGAGACCGAGGAGATACTCCGAGCCCAGTACGGCAAGGACCTCCAGGTGGCCTGCATCGGGCCGGCCGGCGAAAGGCTGGCCCTCATCGCGTCGGTGATGAACAACAAAGGACGCGCCGCCGCGCGCTCGGGACTGGGAGCCGTCATGGGCTCCAAGAGGCTCAAGGCGGTAGCCGTCCAGGGCAACCTGAAGCTGCCCGTGGCCCAGCCGGCCGAGGTGTTGCGCGAGATGCGCAAGCGACACGCCGGCGCGCTCACCGGCCACGCGCCCCAGCTGCACGAAAGCGGCACGCCCGGCATCTACACGATGTGCTGCAACATCGACGACGCTCCGGCCAGGAACTGGCGAGGGGTGGCCGCGGTCGATTCACCCAACTTCGAGGACTGCCGCGCCGAATTGGTCGTCGAGAGGCAGAAGCGCCGCTACGGCTGCTGGCGTTGCCCCATCGCGTGCGGCGGCATCATGAAGGCCGGCGCTGGGGAGTACGAGTACCCCGAGGGCGCGCACAAGCCTGAGTACGAGACTATGGCCATGTTTGGCAGCAACCTGTGCAACGACAACCTCGAATCGCTCATCGTCGCGTCAGACGTCTGCAACCGGCTGGGTATCGACACCATCTCGGCCGGCGCATGCGTCGCCTTCGCCCTCGAGTGCTACGAGAGCGGCGTGATCACGACCGCCGACACCGGCGGTCTCGAGCTGAAGTGGGGCGATCACCGGGCCATCGTCGCCCTGGCCGAGATGATCGGCAAGCGCGAGGGTTTCGGCGACGTGCTGGCCGACGGGGTCCGCGTAGCCGCTGAGAAGATCGGCAACGGCGCCGAGCGGTTCGCGATGCACATCGGTGGACAGGAGATCTCGGGCCACGATCCACGTGGAGGCTGGGGATTCGCCATCGGCTACGGGGCCGACCCTACCCCTGGGCGTCACAACCAGGGCGGCGGCCAGCACCCACCCGGCCTCGTCGAGGAGATCGAGCGGAGCCAGAAGCTGGGCCGCGGGGTGTACCACAAGGCCAGCACCAACTTCATGCACGCTCTGAGCGCTCTGGGCATGTGCCAGTTCGTCGTCGGTTCCTACCCCGACCCCGGCCAGTTGGTCGAGGCCCTGAGGTTGATCGCCGGCTGGGAGGACATGAGCACGGAGGAGCTTCTGCGGACGGGCGAGCGCATCACCAACGTCCGCCAGGCGTTCAATCAGCGCGAGGGAGTCAGGGGGCCCTTCAAGTTCCCCGACAGGATGCGAGGGGTGCCGCCGAAGGAGGTCGGGCCTCGCGCCGGTATCACCTTCACCCACGAAGAACTGTTCAACGAGTACCTCGAGCTCATGGAGTGGGACACCTCCACCGGCATGCCGAGCAAGAAGAAGTTGCTCGAGCTCGGGCTCGACGACATCGCCGAGGTGCTCTGGCCGTAACCCGAACCACCAAGCAACGGAATCAGGAAGGTAGCCATGGATCTTGGGTTCAAGGGAAAGACCGCACTGGTGACGGGGGCCGGCAGCCAGGTCGGCTTCGGCAAGGAGATAGCCCTGCTCTTCGCTGAAGAGGGCATCGAGGCTATCGCGCTCACCGATATCGATCTGGAGGGAACCGAGCAGACCGCGGCGGCGGTACGTGAGCGTGGTTGCCGCTGCGGCGCCTTCGGAGCCGATGTTACCGACAACCCCGCCGTCACGGCGATGGTGGCCAAGGTGACCGCCGAACTCGGTCACATCGACATACTCTGCAACGTGGCCGGCGCGATTCTTCACAAGGATTTCGTCCCCATCGATCAGCAAGACCCAGCCGTGTGGGAGAGGCAAGTCAAGCTCAACCTCGTCGGCACCATGAACGTCACCCAGGCGGTGATTCCGCTCATGCGGGCACAGGGCTACGGGGTCATCGTCAACATCGGCTCGGGTAGCACCCACCAGTTCGCCATGGGCGTGAGCACGTACGCCATGTCGAAGTACGCCCTGGATCTCCTCACCAAGCAACTCGCCTACGTCGAGGGCAAGGCCGGCATCAGGGTCAACTGCGTAGCGCCCGGCCCGGCTCCGACGAAATTCGGAGCGATACTCCACGAAGGCGAACCCGAGCTGACACCCGAAGAGGCTTTGGCCCGAAAAGAGGCGTTTCTCGGTGCGTTCCCGCTGGGCCGCATGGGCACAGCCCGGGACATCGCCAACGCTACCCTGTTCCTGGCTTCCGACGTGACCAGCTATGCGACCGGACAGGTGTTCCACGTGTCCGGCGGTTCGGTGATGTAGCGGGCCCCACTCACCTGCTTGAAAGAGGCGAACGTGAGCAACAAGTACGACCAGTACGTGCACCATCCGCCCCACATGCGGCTGTCGATGAAGAGCGACGGCACCACGGTGTTCGACGGCGACTTCATCACGCACCAGCAGCTCGGCTACCCCTTCATGATGGGACACCAGTTCGTGCGCAAACCCTTCAAGGGCGACAACCCCTGCCATACTCACAACTTCCACGAAGTGCTCGCCTGGTACGGCGGCAACGCCGACGACCCCGATGACTTCGGCGCCGAGGTCGTCTTCTTCATGGGACCCGAGCTGGAGAAGCACGTCTTCACCCAGCCCACGGTCGTGTACCTGCCTCCCGGCCTGCCGCACTGCCCGCTGGAGATAACCCGGGTCGACAGCCCGATCATCCAGCTCGAGATCATGCTGGCCGGAGCGGAGGGCACCCGCGTGCCCTACTTCGAAGCCGACGCCGACTTCGACCCGCACGAGGTCATGAACTTCGACATCATCCCCAGGGGCTAGGCATGGGCCAGTACGACAGATACATCTGCACCACACTCGAGAAGCGGCATCTGCTGCCGGGTCCGACGCCCGAGCAGCGCGACCGGCTGGCCGCTCAGGGCAAGCGCATCAGCATGGAGCACCTCCATTGGATCGACGAGGAGGTAATCCCGGGCGCCTACTACGGCGAGACCACGTGGATATGGCCGCCCACCTTCCCCAACCAGGTCACCTGGGAAGAGTTGGCCAAGGTGGGCTACGAGACGCCGGGCATGTTCCCGCACGTCCACGGATTTCCGGAGTTGCTGTCGTGGTGGGGCACCAATGCCGACGACTTCGCCGACACCGATGCCATGGGCATGCAGATGGACGACGAGATCATCCCGCTCGCGTCGAGCTGGGTGGCCTACATACCGGCGAACATGCCGCACATGCCCGTGTTCCGCACAGGCGTGCGCAGCCAGCTCTACACGCGGCCGACCCTACACTGGGTGTCCGGACCAGGCGGCGTCTATACCCGCGAGAAGGACGACAAGACCAAGGAGGCGGAGGCCGAGAAGAAGGCTCCGCCCGTCGCGCGCGAAGTCGATCCGGCTACGTCGAAGTACGGCCGCTACATGGTGTACGGCACCGATCAGGCCGTGCGACGCCCCGATTTCATGCATCCGCTCGATCCTGAGCTGAGCAGATCCATGGCCTACATCGACGAGACGGTCATCGCCGACGCCGAGTTCGGGTGCGACACCAGGTGGCTTATGCCCGGCGGGCCGAAAGCCGCCCAGACGATCATGGACGCCCACACTCTGCCGCACGGCACCTCTATCGCCTGCATCGCCATGAACTACGACAGCATCACCGACCTGTGCGCGGAGGTCGAACTCTGGATCGGCGGAGAGAAGCACGTCATCACCAAGGGGTTCTGGGCATACATCCCGCCGAACGTCACGCAGGGGCCGATGATCGTGCGCAATGTCACCAAACAGATGTTCTTCATGATGTCGTGGCCCATGGGCGAGGGCATCGCGAAGTACCCCGGAGGCAGGTAGGGCGAACGCCGCGTGTATGGCGCGGGCCGGAAAGGCGGGAACCGTGACATTCGAGGAACTCGAGGCCGAGGTAGCGCGCCTGAAAGACCAGGTCGCGGACTTGGCGTGCGCCAAAGACCAACTGGACATCCACAAGCTGCAGTCACTCTATTCGCACCTCTACCACGTGGGGCGCAGGCGCGACGTGCCGGCGCTCTTCGCCCAGAAGACCCCGGGTGTCAGCCTGGAGATGGAAGACAGCGGCGTCTACGAGGGCATCGAGAGCGTCACCCGCTTCTGGAACACCGTCTTCGACGACGCCAAGATAGGGCCGGGGCATCTTGCCATACACATGGCCGTCAACCCGGTCATCGAGATCGACGCCGGCGGAACGAGGGCACGCGGCCTTTGGCACTCGCACGGATACTGCTCGTTCGCGGTGGAGGGAGCGTTCAAACAATTCCTGTGCCTCGGCAAGTACGACATGGAATATGTCAAAGAGGACGGTCTGTGGAAGATACTCACCTTCGCCTACCGGCAGACCTTCATGTGCCCGTACGAGAAGGGATGGGCGGAGGAGCCCGTCGCGGCCAGCTTGGCCGGATCGCCCGACAATCTGCCCGATAGGCCCGCGACCCACTACCTGCCCTACAGCCGCTACCGCAGGAACATCTTCGAACCGCCGCCACCCGAACCATATGCAGACGGCCAGGAGGCGACGAGGGGAGGCGCGAAATGAGCACTGGGGACCTCGAGAAGCGATTGCAGGCGCTGGAACACCGGTTGGGCGTGCTGGAGGATGTCAATGCCGTCCGCCGTCTGCACCACCTCTACGGCTACTTCATCGACAAGTGCATGTACGACGAGGCTGTCGACTGCTACGACGAGGAGTGTGAGATCCATTTCTTCGGCGGCCTCTTCAGGGGGCTCGCGGGGGCCCGGCGCATGTACTGCGACGGCTTCCGCAACCGTTTCACAGACGGCAAGAACGGGCCGGTCTTCGGCTTCATCCTCGATCATCCGCAGATGCAAGACGTCGTCGACGTGGCCCCCGACCGCAACACCGCTCAAGCCCGTTTCCGCTGCATGATGCAGTCGGGCACCCACTACGAGCGCGACCCGAAGCCCAACGTGGTGGCCCGGCAGTGGTGGGAGGGCGCTCTCTACGAGAACTCGTATGTCAGGCGTGACGGCGTGTGGAAGATCAAGACCCTCGACTACCGTCCCGTATGGATCTGCACGTTCGAGAACGGCTGGGCCTTCACGCCGCCTGACTTCGTGCCGCTGCTCAAGACCACGTACCCCGATGACCCCCTCGGCCCAGATGAACTGGTCGACGTTCCTCCGCTACGCTGGCCCGAGCATGAGGTGCTGCCGTTCCACTGCGCGCACCCGGTCACCGGGCGGCCCATCGCCACGCCCCCGCCGGGCCTGGCGAAACGGTGCTGAATCGGTGAGCCACCGGCAGGCGCGGCGCTGAGCCGCGCCTGAAGCCACGGGCCTCCGCCGCGCCCCGCGGGCCGGCTCCCCGCCCTAGGGTGTTACTGGTCGACGTCCGCCGCTTCGCCGGCCTTGCCGCTCCTGGGCGGCCTGCTCGCGGGTAGATAGTCCCTGTATTTGGCCACTCTCGCAGGCAGTTCGTCCATGTTGGCGGGCGGCCTGAGCGACACGGTGCCGAGCTCCTTCGCGTGATGGAACTTGCCCGATAGCAGCGTGTGGGCGAGAGGCCGATCCTCGGGGGTCACGCTGAAGTTGACCTTGCCGGCCTCGATGCCGAGCGTACCCTTGACCCCACAAATGCCGCAGACCGTCGGATAGGGCAGATCGACGGAGCGGATCTCGAACAGCTTCGAGTGGCAGATGGGGCAAAGCCCCGGGTCACCGATGTACTCGGCGTTTTCGGGGCCCTTCTTCAGGCTCTCGACCACATGCCCGCCCGACCGGTGCGCTCTCGCCAGCAGGTCGTCGCGCAGTGCCGCTACCTTCGGGAGCGCGACCCAGTTGACCAGGACCTTGTCGACCACCTCTATCTGCAGAGAAAGCATGACGATGTGCATCATCGGCAGTATGAGCGTGTCCCACTCGCTGCCGCCCACGGCGATCAACGAGCCGGCCCGCGGCTTGAACGAGCGCTCGTCGGGACCTTCACCCTCGGTGATGCCCATCTCGGCCCGCCGCTGTTTGGTGATGATGCGAAAACCGACGTCGTGCGAGGGGCCCATGCGATCGTTCAGGGTCTTGAGCGCGCCCGGAGCCGACTTCTCGTAGATGGGCGAGCCCAGTATCAGGCCGTCGCAGTCGAGGATCTTGTCATCGATGAATGGAAAGTCATCATTCCTGAGGATGCAATGGCCCGCGCCACACCGCTCGAAGAGGTCCTCTACGCAGCTGTTGCAGCCGGTGCACGGTTTGAGGTGGAGATCCTGTAGCCGGATCAACTCGACCTCGGCCCCAGCCTCCTCGGCGCCCATGAGCGCCGACTTCACCAGGATCTCGGTGTTGCTCTGCCGCCTACCGCAGCTGAGACCCAGTATCTTCATCAGTCAACTCTCCTTCTCATCGTGGCCACCCCTACCATACCGCAGACCGTCGCGCATGCTAGTCCATGGGTGTGGACGACGTCAATATGCCTTGTTTACATTCTATATCGTGGAGGCGCGCACGGTCGAGCCCGCGTGAGATACTATCTGCGTAGCGTCCAGCCCAACTGGGGATCGGTTGCTTGCGGGGTACGAAAGGCGGCGAGCATAGCTGGAGTCCTGACAATATCCAGTCTGATGCGCATGACCGGCATGTCGCGGAGCGCAATCCACTTCTACCTGCGCGAAGGCCTGCTCCCGAAGCCGCAGAAGACCTCGGTCAACCGCTCGCTCTACCGCGAAGACCACGTCGTACTGCTGCGGAGAATCGCCGAACTCAAGAGCCAGGGTCGCTCGCTGGCGGAGATCAGGGTCGAGTTGCGCGACGACGTGGCCCGCGCCGACGGAGCCGATGTCGACTTGGCCGGCCAGGAGAGCGAACGCGTCCGCCGGGCCATACTGCGGGTCGCCACCGAGGAGTTCATGCGCAACGGCTACAGACAGACCCTCGTCGCGACCATCATCCGCGAGGCGGGCGTCACGTCGCAGACGTTCTACTCCCACTTCCCGAGCAAGGGGCAATTGCTCGTGGAATCGTTCAGGACCTTCATGGAATGGAACCTCGCCTTCGTAGAGCCAAGGCTGGCGGAGAGCTCCGACCTGGGAGAACGGGTGCTGTGGCGTCTACATGCCGATTCGAGAGCGCGCCAACTGGGCTCCGAGGTGCTGTCGCTGGTGCAGTCGGAGCCCATCGAAGGAACCGATCTCGCGCGACGCGTCGAGCAGGCGTGGGAACAGGTGGTCCGCCAGGTGATCGCCGAATTCGAGAGCCTGAGAAAGCCGGAGTCGCCCTCCCCGGTGTCGCTCGAGCTTCTCGCCTACAGCCTCATCGGAGCCCTGCACAACGCGACTCTGCGAACCAGTTGGGACGACAAGTACAGTCGCGAGGACCTGCTCGGCGCCCACCTCTGGCTCTATCTCGCGCTCACGGCGGCGATGAGCGGCGAGATTGACATCGACACCCGGTTCGAGGGGTACAAGAACCTCATCGGCGATATCGCCGGCCGGCCGGCCGAGAGCCCCCCGGCGCCCGCCGAGTAGTGTCGGCGCGAGGGCGCTCGGTCACCCCCGGGGCCCCCAGCCTTCACGGTGTACCTGACGCGCCTTCCAGGCTATCGAGAAAGGCCCCCAGGCTACCCTTGAGAAAGAACCTGAGAACCGAGAAGGCCGCCTCCAGGTCGAAGCTCTTGGGTCGCAAGGCCGCTTGGAGAGCAAGCCCGTCGACGATGGCGGTCATGAGCGAGGTCAGGGCGATGTACTGGTCCCTGTTCTCCGGACGCACTCTGTCGGTGAGACCCAGCCATTCGAGATTCATGGCGTAGTACCACTCGTACAGGGCGGCCAGGCGTTCTCGGAGCCTTTCGTCTCGGATGACGTGCGGCAGCAGATCGAAGAACTCGAGGAAGCTCTCAGCATCGCCCGCGAGCGCGGTCTGCCCTTCTATGTAGCGCTGCATGCGCTCGTCGCCCGTGGTGCCCCGAATGCGCGCGGCGAAGGCAAGGCAGTCTTCATAGTCGAGTGAGTCGAGAATCGCGAGAATCAGACCGTCCTTGTTGCCGAAGTGGTACTTGATGGAGGCCTTGTTCTTGCCGGCCTCGGCCGCGATGGCGTCCAGACGGAGGGCGTCGAATCCCCCCGCGAGCAGAAGCCGGCGGGCGGCCTCCACGAGACGCTGCGCGGTCTCGGGCAGCGAACGCGCGGGGTCTTGCACCGGAAATCCGAGCGGGTCCCTGGCTTCGGCGAAGCCGGCGTCCGCGGGAGTGCTCGAAACCTTCTCCCGGTCTGTCACGACGACGCCTCGTCGCCCGCCCGGTCCGACCGGCGCCTGGCCAGCAGACGCCGCACGAGCGTCTGCGCCGAATCCACCGCTCCCATCAGGCCCCGCGGCGCGACCATGACGATGATCACTACCAGAGCCCCAAATATCAGCATGCGCCAGCGGTCGAACTGCCGCAACCAGTCGCTGAGGAAGATGATGATGAAGGCCCCGATGGCGGGGCCCGGGAACTTGCCCACGCCTCCTAGGAGCACCATGATCACCAGGTAGATGAACACCTCCAGGCCCAGCACCCGTGGAGAAACGACCCCGGTGTAGTGGGCATAGAAGGCGCCCATGAGGCCCGTCAGCGTGCCCGAAACACCGACGATGAGGAGCGACACCTTGTATCGCGAGATGCCGAGGCTCTGCGCGAAGGCCTCGGAGTCGTGCAGGGCCACGAAGCTCGACCCGAAGCGGGAATTGATGGCGAAATAGCAGACCACCAGGCACAGCGCGAACAGGCCGAGTGCAATGTAGTACCAGGGCATCTGGTTGTCCCCGGCCAGCGTGTAGCCGCCGATGCTGTAAGGGGTGATGGGAGAGATGCCCCGCTTGCCTCCGGTGCCCACCGCCTCACCGACGGTCAGCAGCGGGGAAAGCACCTCGTAGAAGGCCAGCGTGAGCAGGGCGATGTAGATGCCCGCGAGTCTCAGGCTGGGGAGACCCAGGAGAACGGCGACGACCCCACCGGTGAGCGCTCCAGCGATCAGGCCCAGCCCCGGACTGAGGCCCGCGTTTTCTGAGAGCATCGCCGACGCGTAGGCTCCAAGCGCGAAGAAGCCCACTTGGCCCAGGTTGAAGATGCCCGCGTATCCGAGGAGAAGATCCCATGCGATGGCGACGCCGCCCCAGATCATCGATACGACGAGCAACCTCATGGTGTAGTTGCTTCCGCCGACCGCGAGCGGGAGCAGAGCGAGCACGGCCACCATGGCGATGCTGAGACCGGTTTGACGGTTCAAGGCGAGAGCCTTGGGCCGGTCGCCGGGCAACCTGTCGCCCATGGCCTTCATCCTTTCCTCGCAATCGAGCCAAACAGCCCCGCGGGCCTGATGAGCAGAACCAGGAAGAGTACGATGAACCAGGCCGGCATCACCCACAGCAGTCCGAACTGCCAGCCGACGAGCGCCTCGAGCACGCCCAGCAGGAATGAGGCGTAGAGGGTGCCCCTAAGGCTGCCGAGTCCACCGGCGATGACGATGATGAGCGCCTTGACCAGGAAGATCCAGCCGCCCAGCGGGGTCATGAAGAAGCGGGGAGCGAGGAGGATGCCGCCGGCCCCGCACAGCATGGTCGAGATGCCGAAGGTGATGCCGTAGACCCTGAAGAGAGGGATACCCACGATGCGCGCGCCGGTCGGATCTTGCGCGACCGCCCGCATGCTCATGCCGGTGCGCGTCTTGGCGATGAAGAGGAAGAGCGCGATGGCCACCACCGCGGCGAAGATGAACATGGCCATCAATTGCCAACTGATGGTGAACCCACCGACCCTGATGCTCCCCTCGAGAAAATCCGGTAGTGACTTGGTGCGGGCTCCAAAGATGACCAGCACCAGGTTGTCGAGAAACACCGCGAGGCCGAGCGTGGCGAGAAGCACGCTGAAGTCGAACTCCGGGCGGCTGCGCAGCGGACGGATGATCACGCGGTCGACCACGATTCCCATCATGAACGCGATGGGAATCACGATCACGAAGACGAGAAAATAGTTGAGCTTGGCGTATCCGACCGCGATGACCCACGCCAGATACGCGCCCCACGTGAAGAACGAGCCGTAGCTGTAGTTGAGCACCCTGCCCACGCCGTAGCAGAGCGTGAAGCCGACGGCCACCAAGAAATACACGATACCGATCGTGAATCCCGTGATGAGCACTTCAACGAATTCGCGCACGCGCCTCTCCCTGCTCGTCCCTAGGTGATGCCCAAGAAGACCTTGCGTACGGCGTCGTCGTGCAAGGCCTGGTCCTTGTCGCCCGAGAAGGCGATGCGACCATCCTCGAGCAGGTAGATGTAGTCGGATCGTTCAGCGATATCGCCGGTGGTCTGCTCGACAAGAAGGATGCTGAGTCCTCTGTTCTTGAGACCGACTATCTGTTCGAACACCTGCGTGCGCAAGATGGGCGCCAGGCCGAAAGAGGGTTCGTCCACGGCCAGGAACCGGGCGTTCGACATGAGACCCCGGCCGATCGCGAGCATTCTGGCCTCGCCACCGCTCAGGGTCTGGGCCGCTTTCTTCGAGAGCACTTTCAGTTTGGGGAACATGTCGAAGACGAATTGAAGATTCTCCGACTCCTTCTTGCGCGCCGTCTTCGCATAGGCACCGAGACGCAGATTCTCCATGACCGTCATCTCGGGAAACAGGTGGCGCTCTTCTGAGATGAGCACTACTCCGAGCTCGACCAACTTGTGCGAGGGCAGACCCTGGATCTCCTGCCCGTTGAAGCGGATCGTTCCGCTCGCCGGCTTCATCAAGCCACAGATGGTCTTGAGCAGCGTGCTCTTGCCGTGGCCGTTCGGCCCGAAGATGGACACGAGGGAGCCATCGGGCACCTCGAGCGAGACATCGTGTACGGCCTCGAACTCATCGTAGAAGACGCTCACGTTCTGGACTTCAAGCATGCTTGCCCCCGACCAGGCACTCGATGACAGCCGGCTGCTGGACGACCGTGGCCGGCTCGTCGAGCGCGAGCACCTCTCCATTATCCAAGATGAGCAGGCGGTGGCACGACCGGGTCAGCGCGCCCATCAGATGCTCGATCATGAGGATAGTCAGACCCCACTCCTGGTTCAGGCGGCCCATCAGCTCGAGGCTCTGCTCCGCCTCCACCGCGCTGAGCCCACCGAGGGCTTCGTCGAGCATGATCAGGCGCGGGCGGGTCGCGAGCGCCGAGGCCAGCACGGTCAGCTTCTTGTCGTAGAGCTTCAAGGTATTCACGGGCCGGTCTTCCTTGCCCTCCAAGCCGACGAACGAGATCAGTTCGGCCAAGCGTCGCCATGGCGCGTGATTCGCGACCGCTGCCTTGCGGTCAGAACCGAAGTGCTCCCCGATACGCAGGTTCTGGACGACCGTCATGGAGTGAAAGGGTTGGGGGATCTGAAAGGTGCGCGAGACACCCCGCTGCGTAACACGGTGCGGCGGAAGTCCGTCGATGCGCTTGCCGCCGAAGCGGATTCGGCCTGAGCCGTGCAAGAACCCCGAGACAAGGTTGAAGATGGTGGTCTTCCCGGCGCCGTTGGGCCCGGCAATGCCGAAGATCTCTCCCTCTTCGACGCCGAAAGACACGTCGTTGACGGCAGCCAGTTCGCCGAATCGTTGGGTCACGTTCTCTAGGGTCAGTAGCACTCGCGTTCTCCCGGACGAAAACGGTGGGGGGCGCCGGCCGGCGCCCCCCACCCTCTATCCATACGTACTATTTTGCCGTCCAGGCCGGCTGGATATACGGCGGGAAGATGAACTCATCGGTGCCGAAGAAACCCATCTTGCCGTCGCCCATGTACTGTCCGTAGGCGATCTTGAAGTCGGGTCCCGTCTTCACGGTCTGCTCGGGATTGTTGAAATCGTACACTCCCAGGAGCCCCGCGTACGTGTTGGAGCGCATGTAGTCGCAGATCTCGGCGTATTTGGCCGGGTCGCCCACCGCTTTCACGGCTTCAGCCCAGATCATGACCGAATCGTACGTGGAGGGCGGAGTCGTAAGAGGTACATCCATGCCGAACATGTCCTTGAACCTGGCTTTCCAGGCGTCGTGCTCGGCGCTCGGGGTCACGAAGCTCGTCACATAGCCCATAACACCGGTGAGCTTGTTGCCCACGGCTTCCTGGGTCTCGGTGAACACCACCATGTACGAGATATCGAGCAACGACGGGGTCGGATTCTCCATGAACTGCTTGACGAACGAGGAGATGTCGGCTACCGACAGCACCGAGCAGACGATCGCCGCCGGCTTCTGCGAACGGATCTGAGTGAGAATCGAACCCCAGTCGGTCGTGCCGTACGGGAAGGTCTCGTTCATGACGACCTCCCAGCCGGCCTTCTCGGCTTCCGCCGCGACGGCCGCCGTGTAGTTGAGGTCCCACTCGAGGTCGCCGTGCAAGATCGCGATCTTCTTGTTGGGGTACTCGTAGGTGTCCTCGAACTGGATCATGCCCTCCCAGGCCCTCTTGCCGTAATCGGCCTCGATGGAGAACACCTGGAACATGTTGCCGTACTTCGCCGGATCGTCGGCCACCATCTGCGCCGCGCGCACCGATCCGCTGCCGTGGATGAAGGGTAGGTCGCTGTTCGCGCCGTAGGCCTCGAAGTCAGGCCCGTAGCCGCCGTAGCCCTCGATGACCACGTCGACGCCTTCCTTGTCGATGAGGTAGTCCTTGGAGGCGGCGACGGTCTCAGGCAAGAGCTCCTCGATGTCGTAGGGGACGAACTCGACGGGCCTGCCAAGAAGGCCACCGGCCGCGTTGAGGTCGGCGACTGCCATCTCGAGGCCGTACTTCATGTGCTCGCCATCGGCCGCGTAGGCGCCCGTAAGAGGCAACGCGGCTCCGACTTTTATGGGCTCGCCGCTCGGCGCGCCGGTGCCGCCGGCACTGGTCGCCGTTGCGCCGGAGGTCGTGGTGGTCTCGTCTTCTCCGCCACACGCCGCGGCAAAGACCGCGAGCGCGAGCACGAGGATACCAACTAGGGCCAGCAGACTTATCTTCCCTCTGATTCTCACTTCGCGCCCCTTTCCTAAAGGGTTTTCTCTATGTCGATGGCCACGGTCTTGAGGTGGGTCACATCGTCGAGCGTGAAGCGGCCGCCGAGGCGTCCGTGCCCGCTCTTGGTACCGCCACCGCCTCCGAAGGGCTCGTGGGCCTCCCAGTAGTCGGTGGTGTCGTTGAACACCACATTGCCGGTGCGCAGCTGGTCGGCATACCAGAAGCACCGCTTGATCGAAGATGTGAAGACCGACATCTGCAGGCCGTATCCCGTCTCGTTGGCGATCTCCACGGCTTCGGCATCGGTCGAGAACTCGATGACGGGCGCGACCGGTCCGAATGTCTCTTCCATGTTGAGAAGCATGTCGCGCCGTACCCCGTCGATGACCGTCGGCGGAAAGTAGAGCCCGGTGGGCCTTCCGGATTGGCGCTCTCCTCCAGTGAGGATCGTGGCTCCCTTGCGGCGAGCGTCGTCCAGGTGCTGCTCGGTCTTGAGGGCCGTCGGCTCGTTGTTCAAGGGGCCCATGCTGGTAGCCGGATCCATGGGATCTCCCAGCACCCAGCCGTTCGCCTGCTCGACCAGCAGCCGTACGAACTCGTCGTGGACCTTCTTGTCGACGAGGATGCGCTCTGTCGCGCAGCAGACCTGGCCCGCGTTGAAGAAACAGCCTGTCGCAGCGGCTTTGGCCGCCTCCTCCAGGTTCGCGTCGGCGCAGACGATCTGCGGCCCGTTGCCGCCCAGTTCCATCAGCGTCTGCTTGATACCCGCCCGCGAGCAGATGGCCTCGCCGGTCACCGTCTCGCCGGTGAAGCCGATGAGGGCCACGTCGGGGTGGGCCACCAAGTGATCGCCTACCACCGAACCGGGGCCTGTGACCAGGTTGAACACCCCAGGCAGTCCGAACTCCTCCAGCGCCTCGCTGCATGCAACGGGCCGCGAGGATCATGGAGAGAGGCGTGGTCGAGGCAGGCTTCATGACGATCGTGTTGCCCACCGCGAGTCCGGGGCCGAGATACTCCGAGGGGATGACGGTGGGGAAGTTCCATGGCGTGATGACCGCCATGACGCCGTACGGCTCACGGAACGTAAGTACGCGCTTGGCCGGATCGCGCATTGGGATGATCGGCGTCTCCATCCGCACCACGTCCTCGGCCGCCAACTGGAAGTTGAGCGCCGTCTCGAGCACCTCGGGCAGCGCCTCGCCCGCGTAGGGCTTGCCCTGCTCGACCGCCAGCACCTGGGCTATGGTCTCAGCCTCTTGACGCAGAAGCTCAGCCATACGCAGGATCAACTCCGCCCTCTTGTAGACGGGCACAGCGCGATACTCGGGCCACGCGGCTTTCGCCGCCGCGACCGCCTGGTCGACATCCGCCGCCGCGGAATCGGCCACCTCGGCGAGCACGGCGCCGGTCACCGGGCTGGTCACCGCGAAGGTGCCGCCCGATTGCGCGGTGACCCAGGCGCCCGCTATCAGATTGCTCCGGCTGTCGAGTTCCGTGGGAATGAGCACTTTGTCGCTTCTAGTCACCATAGGCTATCCTCCTGCGCGATCGCGATCGTTCTCTCGAGTAACACGATCACATCCATCGGGTGCTGCGCCGGGCGATGCGCAGGCCCGCACGTCTTGAGATCCTCCACATATTTCAGCCGCACGTGACGGTCGAGCGCCTCGGGCGGCAGCACACCCGGCTGGGTGATGGTGCCATCCAGCAGATAGCCGGCATAGATGGCCGCCGGAGTCGACGTGCCGTAGGAGATACGGTTGGCCCCGGGGATCAGCCGGTTCACTTCCTGGATATTGGGAGGGAAGACGTAGAACGTCTCGGTGGCCAGCTCTCCCTCGCGCTCGAAGAGCTCGATCATGTAGGCCCCCTCGTCCACGATGCGGCCCTCGGCCGCCAGCTTGGCGATCTCTTCCTTGGGGGCCGACTGGGGCAGGCACGAGACGAGCACATCGATGGGCCTGACCTGCTGTCCGCGCACGGTCCGGGCGATGGGGCTGGCTATGCCAGACTCGACGAGGATCTTCGCCTTCTTCATGCCCTCCTCGCCACCGGCGAGCTTGAAGTCCATGTGTTTGAGACCCTTGCCGCCCAAGAAGCGGGGAATGGTGGAGCATTCCTCGTGCTCGTGCAGCACCGCGGCCACCCTGCCGACCGGAGGCGGAAAGTCCACGTACTCCCAACCGGCGAACGGCTCGGCGCGCCGGAACTCACCCTCGTCGAAGTACAGCGTGTGTGTCTGGGAGTCGATGTAGTAGGTCTCCTGAGACCACACCTGGATGGGGACCTCAGACCTGAAGCAGCTCCCCGCCTTTATGCGGATGGCCTCGCAGCGGTCCATGTCTTCGTAGCCTATCGCGGCAAGCGTGTTGGTGACCCCGGGGGTCATCCCCGTGTGGATGAGGGCCGTCCGGCCTATCGAGCGGAACTCCTCGTCGAGCGCGATTTGCAGCAGGTAGCCGTCGTCGATCGTGCCTCCCTCGACGCGGGTCGCCATGTCGAGGTAGTGGGTCTTGGCTTTGAGGGCCGCTTTCATGAGTGGGTCGTCCCACTCGGGAATCACTGCGTTGATAAGGAGATCGGCTCCCTCCGCGAGGCCGGCCACGTGATCGACATCGCGCGCGTCCACGTGGACCGCGGTGGTCTTACCCGCCCCCCAGGCCGCGGTGACCTCCTCAGCCCGACCGACGTCCCAATCGCCAAGGACGATCCGATCCACGGCGGGGTGCTTGGCAAGATTCCATGTGAGGACGTACCCCTGCTCGCCGGCGCCGATGATAACGACTTTCATGGCGTCCCCTATCGTTCGTAACTAACCGGTTGGTTAACCGTATGGGGCTACTGTAGTATTGACGTGCTTCGAATGCAACCACCTTTTTGACTCGGCTCCCCGGGTCGGCTATAACTGTCTCGACACGGGTAGAGGCCGCGGGCCAAGGAAAGGACCAGGGATGAGCAGCGACGTCCGGCACGACATCAACGACAACGCGGACGCCGGCGCGACGTCGGCCGAGGCGCTTCACAAGGAGTACCTCTTTCCCTGCGTGGCCACCTACTACAAGAAGCCCCTCACGATGGTGCGCGGCAAGGGGATGCACCTCACCGACGCCGAGGGCAACGAGTACCTCGACTTCTTCGGCGGCATCCTCACCGTAAGTGTGGGCCACTGCAACGAGGCCGTCAACCAAGCGATCCTCGAGCAGAACCAGATCTTGCAGCACGCCTCGACGCTCTACATAAACGAACCACAGGCGAAGCTCGCCGAGAGGCTTGCCAAGCTCACCCCAGGCCCGCTCAGCAAGAGCTTCTTCACCTCTTCAGGCACCGAGGCCAACGAGACGGCCGTTATGTTTGCCAGACACGCCACCGGCAGATCTGACATCGTGGCGCTGCGCCACGCCTATTCGGGCCGCAGCGAAGTGACCATGAACATCACCGCGCACGCTTCGTGGCGCGCCATGCCAAGCAGCGTTCCCTACATCAAGCACGCGCACAACCCCTACTGCTACCGTTGCGGCCTGGGACTCTCGTATCCCTCGTGCGACCTGCGCTGCGCACGCGACATCGAAGAGCTCATCCAGACCACCACCACCGGCGAGATAGCCGCCTTCATGGCCGAGCCGATCCAGGGAGTCGGAGGATTCATCACGCCTCCCAAGGAGTACTTCCAGGAGGTCCTCGCGATCGTCCGCAAGTACGGCGGCTTGTTCATTTGCGACGAGGTGCAGACCGGCTGGGGCCGCACAGGCGGCAAGTGGTTCGGCATAGAGCACTGGGGCGTGCAGCCCGACATCATGACCTTCGCGAAGGGTCTTGCCAACGGGCTCCCCATTGGGGCCACCATCGCGACCCCGGCTGTGGCCGACAGCTTCAGAGGCCTCTCCATCGCGACCTTCGGCGGCAACCCGGTGAGCACTCGGGGCGCGCTGGCGGTCATCGACTTCATCGAGAGCAACGACCTGGCCGGCAACGCCAAGGTCCAGGGCTCGCGCCTGCGCGACGGGCTCGAAGCCCTCAAACTGAAGTACCCGGTCATCGGCGATGTGCGCGGCATGGGTCTCATGCAGGCCCTCGAGGTGATCGACCCGGCCTCGCCGGGAGGTAAGGCCCCCGATCCCAACAGAGTGTTGAGGATCTTCGAAGAGACGCGCGGCCTGGGTCTGCTCATTGGCAAGGGCGGCCTGTACGGCAACGTCATTCGGCTCACTCCGCCCCTGATCGTGTCGGCCCGCGAGGTCGACGACGCGCTGGAGGTTCTCGACAAGGCGTTCGCCGCCGCGGGATAGGCCGCTCCGCGGATCGACCGCGCGGGGCCGGTCGCGCGCGTCTTTTTTCGACCAACACTTTGCGGCTTCTGGCCGCGGGCGTCGCATTGGAACAAATCCCTGCAAAGGAGCTGTGCGTTCGCCAGCGAAACAGATAGAACGACCGGACGGCCATGCCGATAGCGGGAAAGAATCGCGCACGTCGACGCCCACAGGCGTCGAGACCATCGTGAGACTGCCGCGCCACGTTCTCCGGCAACAACGCGACGCGGGGAAAACGGTGACAAGATGTGCGCATACTTCGAGTGGTTGGACTATGCTGATACGTGTATACGTGGTCGAGTGTGAGAATCGCGCCGTGGCGGGAGTGACCCGCGGGCGCAGGAGGCGTGGTCTGCGATGGTGATCGGTCAGCCTGTCGTCTTTGTCGTCGACGACGAGCCGGAGATCCGGTCGTATCTGGCCGCGCTCCTCGAGGCGGACGACTACCTCGTGGTGTCACTGGCTTCCGCGGAGGAACTGCTCGCCCAGCAACCGCCCAACGGCCCCGGTTGTTTGATTCTCGACGTCTTTCTGCCCGGGTTGAGCGGCCTCGACGCCCAGGAGATGATCATGGCACGCTTCGGCCACCTGCCTATCGTCTTCATCAGCGGCCAGGGCAGCATCCCCATGAGCGTTCAGGCTATGAAGAACGGCGCCGAGGATTTCCTCACGAAACCCTTCGGCCGCGAAGAACTGCGCCCAGCGGTCGAGCGCGCAATCGAATCGAGCAGACTTCTCTGGGCCGAGCAGGCCGAGCAGAGGGAACTCCAGGAGCGCTTCGCGAGACTCACCCAACGCGAGCTGGACGTCCTACGGCTCGTGGCCGTGGGAAAGCTGAACAAGCAGATCGCGGTCGAGCTCGACATCGTAGAGAAGACCGTGAAGGTGCACCGCGGAAGAGCAATGCAGAAGCTCGGTGTCAGGTCGGTCGCCGATCTGGTTCGATTGGCCGACAGGCTGGACGATGCCGACCCGAGCTCTTCCGATTGACCCTCCCCACAGCTCCCTAGAGACCCGCGGCCCGATCCCAAGGGCATCAGGGCTCCCCTTCCGCTAAGGATCTGACCCCATTCTCTCGTATTGGACCAAGGTCCACCCTTGGACCTTGGGCCAATCTCCGCGCCCCGTTACCGGGCCGATGGCGTTTACAGGCAAGTAAATGCCACGCACGAGGAGACGGTGACGACGATGCAGACCGCGAGAGTGGTACAGAGTGGGACCGAACCAGGCAAGAAGGTCCGCCGGTTCAAAGGCAAGACGATCCTGGTCGCGGCAGCGGCGGTGGGCCTCTTCGTCACCCTCCACGCGTCCCCCGCTCACGCATTCACGCTCCAGGGCGGCACCGAAGCGCAGCGCGCGCAGGTCAGCGCGACCATCAAGGCCTGCGCACTCCCCTACGCCGCGACCGACGCTGAGCTCAAGTTCATGGGCCCAGTCAAGGTCAAGCTCGTCGCCATGGACGGAGTCAGCGGCTACTCCGAAATGGGACGGATCTACATAAACAGCTCGCTGAACGGCAAAGCCCTCACCGAGCTGGTGGCCCATGAGTGGGCCCATCAGATCTGGTATACGTTGGGCCCCAAGTGGTGGGCGAAGTGGGCCGGCCAGTCTAGCGCGGCCGCCGGTTCGGTTGGCGGCACTTGGAAGGAAGACCCGCGCGAGAACTTCGCCGAGTGCGCGAAGGTCGCCCTCTGGAGCAGCGAGCACTTGCTGCGACCGACCGCCGCGACCCACCTGAAGGTCACGCCGCCCCAAGAACTGCGCCAGTGGCTGGCCACCGCGCGCTACGCGAACAAGTGCCCGTTCGTCGACCTGAGTCCTTCAGACATGGCGACCACTTCCGACCAGGACGAGTTGGCGGCGGCGGGTGGCTTCGTAAACGCCGAAGGCATCATGGCCGGCTACAGCGACACGTCGTTCGGGGCGAGCGCTCCCCTTACCAAGCGCCAGCTCTACCAGATCTCCCAGCGGGCCGGTTTCTCGTGCCCCGGCTCCTGGGCGGATGACTACAGCCCGGCCACTCGTGCGAACGTCCGTGACACGGTGGCGGGGTTGCAGTGGTCGAGCGAACGGTGGTCGGAGACGATCACCCGGGGCCAGGTAGCGCGCTTGGTCTGGAGAAGCCGCTAGAGGGTGACCAACGCTCCCCACGAGCCGGCCGAGCCTGTATGGTTCGCAGGCGCGACCGGCAACGAAAGAGCCTCACGGCGGTGGGGCTCTTTCGTTCGCGCCGGCAGGGGCCGAGGGCGCGCCGCGGAAGCGGTGTGGACCCTCACAGAGAGCTCAATCCCTCGAGCATCTTCAATTCGTTCTCGGCGCCTATGGGGCAGTAGGCGAGGCACCGTCCGCAATACCAGGTGGCGCGGTCGGCGGGGAGGATGGCCTCACCGATCTGGCGTCTGTCGAGGCCGGCACGCGCCGCCTCGACGTCTTCCATAGTGGGATCGTCGGGCAGGGGCAGGTCTTTGTAGCCGAGTGTTCTGGTCGTAAGCCCTTCCGCTCCCACGCGGCACTTGGCGAAGTGCACGAATCCGTAGTCGAAGGTGCGGCCGGCCAGACTGACCGACTTCGCCTGTGTGGCGCTGATCGCCCCCGTCAGGCACGCGTCGACGCACTTGTCGCAGCGGTTGCACAGCGGCGGGCCGGCATACACGTCATCAGGCTCCAATTCGGCCCTGGTGATCACACTGACAAACCTGGCCCGTGGGCCGAATTCGGGCGTCACCACCAGGCCAGACCAGCCGAACTCGCCCAGGCCCGCGGCCACCGCTGCGTGCCGGTGGCTGAAAGGTACGCCTCCCGCACCCGGCCCCGAAGGCAGGGGGGTCGTCACGTGGCCCCGCTTCTCGAGAAAGCGCGCCAAGCGGTACGCGGCAAACTTGAGATGGTAGTTGGGAGTGAGGGCGTAGGCATGGGTGCCGTAGATGCACTGAGCGTGCCGCAGGCCGTCCTCATAGGCGCGGTAGATCGCCTGAAGGGCCCCTAGCGGCAGTCTGACCGCCATGACCACTACCGAGCGCGCCCCAGGAAGCAGATCGGTGGGCCTGAACCCCGGCGGGGCGCCGGCGAGTGTCTCGGCGCGGGTCACTCCGATCAGATCCATATCGAGTTCGGAGAGCGCGTGGTGCTTGACTTGCTCTGTCAGCGACATTCCTGCCTCACTGTATCGGCCGGCGCCGCCAAGGCGCCCGGCATCGTTGGCCCGTAGCCTATCCACACTAGCCGGATACCGCGAGACGTGCAAAGGCCACGCGTCAGCTCCCCACCGAGAACGCTTCCACCACGTCACCCACGTCGGTCACCCAGCCGAAGAGGTTCTCGACGTTCCAGAGCGTCGCCTCCACGGTCACGGGCGGACACTGCGTGAATACCGAGTCGGCCACCAGGATGGGCCAGTAGTCGTGTGAGAATGCGTCCATGAGAGTGGCGGCCACGCAGACGTTCGTGGCCCCGCCGATGAAGACGCAGAAGCGGACGCCGAGGGTCTTGAGCACCAGGTCGAGATCGGTGCCGACGAAGCCGCTGTAGCGCTGCTTGCTGATCACGGGTTCACCCGGCAGTGGCGCCAGTTCGTCGATGATCCGCTCGCCCCAGGCGCCCTGCACGATCGACTGTTCGGTGAACTCGGGATGCTCCCGCATGAGCACCATGCCGATCTCTTTGTGGTAGTTGGGCGAATCGGGTCCGCCCGCGTTCGCGAGGCCGGGCTTGAAGCTCATCTTGACGAAGACGACGCTTACGCCGGCGCGCGCGCGCGGCTTCGATGGTGCGCCGGCACGGCTCGATCTTTGCGCGCGCCCCCTCGGTCGGCCAGCCCGCAAGGTCGAACATGCCACCTTCGCGCACGAAAGCGTTCTGCATGTCGACGCAGACGACCGCCGTCTTCGCCAGGTCGATCGTGAGCGGCCGCGGCTTCGCGTTCAACTCGACCGTTCGGGCTCCAACCATGGTTCCTCCTTGTGCGACTGGGTTCGCCGGGCGCATCGAGGCCGGGACATCGCGGATCGGGGGCCGGTGCGGCGCCCCCTCCCGCCTTCTACGACGGTATCACCGGCAGAACGACGTGCGAAGCATGCTCGGTATCGTGATAGTAGGTGTCGGCGCCCACCTTGATGCCGTAGTAGTGGCCGCCGAAATCGAGCGCCGGCGAATCGCCGCAGGCCACGTCGATGCGGATGCGATGGCCCTTCTTGAACACGTTGCTCGTCGGCCACACCTCGATCTCGTACTTGTAGATGGCGCCGGGCTCGATGGGCTTCGGCGCGTCGTGAAGGTAGTACGGCCTGTGGGACTTCGACAGCCCCTCGCTCTTGGTACATGCGTGGGAGGCTTTGAGCCAACCCCGGGTGAGGATGACTCCCTTTGGTGGCATGCCTGGTATCTGTTCGTCATCGGGCGACTGGTCGACGAGGCGTACGCAGAAGTCGGTGTTCTGCTGGTCGGACGAGGCGTAGAGCACCAACACGATGTTGCCGGCAATCTGCAGATCGTCCTCCAGCGGAGCGCTCGTGAAGGTGGGGATGCGCCGCTGTCCGTAGAGCACGCCGCTCTCCTCAATGACGGCGGTGCCGCCGCCCGAGAAGTGGGTCCAGTCCTGATCGGGGTAGGAGTAGGTGAACGAGCTACCAGTGACTCCAGGGACCTCGGTGGGCGCTTTCCAGGAGAGACTGCCGTCGTTCAACGAGTCGACCGCGCCGCTCTCCTTGGCATTGAAGTAGAGCATGCGATAGTCGGTGGTAGGTAGCGGCCAATCGTCCGCCAGGCGGTATTCGTCGGCGCCCCGCACGAAAATCTCCACCGGCGGCTCGTCCATGAAGCCGGTGTCGTTGCCCTTCAGCCAGTGATCGTACCAGCGGAGCATGAGCAGCTGCATCTGGGGCGAGTTGTAGATGGCCATCTCGTCGCCATCCGTGAGCCCGTGGACGAGCATCATCTTCTTGGGAGTCTCGAGTTCCTCGTAACCACGTACCACGCCGCGCAGGTGCAGCCCGACCTTGTGGAGCGCGCCGACCACGAACACCGGCACCTGGATCTTCTTGAAGTCGGGGTTGCGCAGCTTCCAGAAGTCGTCGTATGTCGGGTGGCTCAGCTCGTTCCAGACCATGTCCCACCTGCCCATCTCGGCGTTGGGCGCGGGGGTGCCAAAGCGGTCGGGGATGCCGAGACGGTAGTGGCCACGGATCTCCCACATGTTCCAAGCCGTGGGAAAGCCCACCGACATGATGCCGCCATGAAAGGCCACGTCGCGGTACAGGTCGGCGCCGGCGTCCCAGGGCAGGATGCACTTGAGGCTCGGCGGCTGCTGCACCGCGCAGAACCACTGGCTCCAGGCCAGCAGCGACTCTCCCAGCATGCCGACATTGCCGTCGCACCACTCCTGGGCGGCGATCCACTCGGTCATGTCGTAGAGATCGTTCTGCATCTCCCGGCCGAAGAGGTCCCACTGGCCGGTGGGCGAATGCCCGGTGCCGCGCGAGTCGCTATGCACGAACACGTAGCCGCGCGACACGAAGAACTCGATGTCGTTGGTCTCGCGCATGTGGAACATCGGAATCAGCGGCAGGTGGTCGAGGTCCTTCTGATAGGAGTCGGCCGCGTGAAGAGCGGGGAATCTCCCCGGCGCGTCGGGCCGGTAGATGTTGGCCGCGATGAGCGTCCCGTCGCGCATCGTCATCATCACGTCGCGCTGCACTGTCATCGTGTACCGCGGCTTGCTGAGTCGGTCGGCCGGAAAATCCGCGGGCAGCATGGTGCGCATGATCTCGGGCTTGAGGGTCTTCGAATACACGGCCTACCTCCTAGCGGACTGCCCGTTGGCGGCGGAAGTGAAGCGGGCGCGAGCCCTCCCGCCGGGGGGAGGGCTCGCGCGCCGCACGATATGGGAGACTACTCCTTGCGGGGAATGACCGGCAGCGACATCCGCGACTGGTGCTCCCCGTCGCGATAGATCTTGTGCACGGTCGTGACCGCGTTGCAGACGTGCCACATCACATCGTAGGTCTCGATGTCGGTCGGGATGTCTATGGCCGAGATCTCGACCTTGATGCGATCGCCACGCTTGAACTGATGCGACATCGGGCGCAACTGGGCGACGTACTCGTTGATCTCGCCCGGAACGATGGGCACATCCTTGGTGTGATCGTGGGCTATCTCCCACGGGGTCGTCCGCTCGGGAGCCAGAGTCCGGTGCTGAGCTCTCAGCCAGCCGGACGCGAGCGGGTAGATCGCGTCGGACGAAGCCTCGCGCACTTCGATGCGCCACTTTGTGTCGGGCTGGTCGATCGCCGCGTAGAAGGTGATTCGAGGCGGCCCGGTGATCTGCATGTCTTCGGCCAAGGGTTGGCTGACGTAGCTGACGCGAGCCCGCTTTTCGGTAACGAACAGCGGCTGCTGCACGAAGGCGTCGGGCTCCGGGTTGTGGCAGTCAGGCTCCAGGCCGAGTCCCTCGAGGCTCTGGAGATAGAAGTCGGTCCACTGTGTGGTCTCGAGGGGCCACTGCTGGGAGTTCTGCCACTTCTGAAGCCCGGTCGTGTGGTAACGAACGGGCGCCTCGTCCATGATGCCGGTCTCGAGACCCTTGAGCCAGTAGTCGTACCAGCGGAGCAGTTCGTCATGGTGAGCGCGCCACGGGCGGGTGCCCATGTCGGTGTAGAGAAACATCTTCTTGGGTACGTCGATGCGGTTGAAGACGTTGATCTGCGGCTGCGAGAAGAAGCTGAACAGCGGTCCTCCCACGTAGCAGGGCACGTTGATCTTGTCCAAGCGCTCCGATACCGACCGCTCCCGGTAGTAGGGGCCGTCGTTCTTGTGGAGCATGAAGTCGAAGAGGATCGGATTCTTCTTCGGGTACTTCAGCAGGTGATACAGGTATGGGTACTGCTTGAGGTCAGGATCGGCGGCGGCCTCCTCGACCATCTTGGCCAGCTCTTCCTTGGGCGTGTACATCTCCATCCAGGAGCGCACGTCGTTGGGCGCATACCCGCAGCGGGCCGGATACGTGCCGGTGTAAAGACCGTAGAGGAAGATATTGAACACGCCGCCTTCGTACTGCCCGTGGTTGTAGAGGTCGTCGCCGAAGATCTCCCACGGGGCCATGCACTTGAGACTCGGCGGCTGCTCGGCGGCCGTATGGAGCTGCATGGATGAGAAGTAGCAGATGCCGGCGAGACCCACCTGGCCATCGCACCAGGGCTGCTTGGCAAGCCACTCGACGATATCGTAGCCGTCCTGGCCTTCGTGCGCCGAGAACATGCCCTCGTAGATGCCCTCGGAGTGACCGATGCCACGCAGGTCGGCGATCACGTAGACGTACCCGCGTCGTGCATACCATGAGGCATCGCCGCACTCGATGGAGGCCTCGAAGATCGACTTGCCGAACGGCTGGGGAGGCGTCTCGAACATCTGCGCGTCTTTGCCGTAAGGCGACATCGTGAGCAACGCGGGAAATGTGCCCGGCGCGTCGGGCCGGTAGATGTCGATGGCGAGACCGACTCCGTCGCGCGAGGTGACGAAGACGTCCCTGTCGACGGTGACGCCGTATTCGGGTTGAGAAGCCTTGACGTTGCTGCTATCTGCCATCCTACCTACCTTCCAATCAATAGACCATGGCGAGCACGTCGCCACCGACCGGCGGAGCGAATTCGGGCCAGCCGCCGTCGCCGACGATCACCTGATCGAACTGATGCTTGCCTTTGCCCTTCTGCCACTGCCCGGGATAACGGGGGTGATGCAGATGTTCTGGTGCGGGCGACGCTTGTCGCCGACCGGCAGCGTGAAGTCGATCGGGTGTTGTATGGTGCCCAGCTTACTCGTTTTGATAGCCTCCATTACAGCGGCCTTGTCGTCCACGTTCGCGGTGCGCCGGAAGATGTCGACCATCCGCTCGAACACCTTTGCCGCTAGTGAGTGAGCGCTTGCTCAATACGCACCATACGACACTTGCCTCCACCTGTCAACAAGGCGGCGGCAAACGAGTCGACGGGTTCAGGTATGCTCTGAGTAGCAATTGCCAGCGGGCATGCTCGACGAAAGGAACGCCATTGCCATCTGAAGGCGAGCGCACACACCGGCGGAGACGCCTGCCGCCCGAGGAGCGCCGCAAACAGATCGTCGAAGCGGTGTTGGACGTGGTGTCGGAGCACGGCATAGCGGGCACGACGGTCGCGCGGATAGCCGAGGCCGCGAACGTCTCCGAGGGCACGCTCTACGTCTACTTTCAGAGCCGCGAGGAGATGATGGCCGCCGCGCTCGACCGCATATTCGAACGAATGGCCGACATCATCGACTCTTCGACCGAACCCAACGCCCTCATCCGGCTTCGGGACATCGCCCAGCGCCATTCTGAGATCATGAAGACCGAGCGCCGGCAGTTCACGTCGCCGTGGATCGAGTTCATAGCCGCGGGTCCCCAAGTGGGGTTGCGCGAGGCCATCGCACAGACTCAGACGCGGGCTTTCGCGAAGATGCTCACAATCGTGCAGGAAGGCCAGGAGCAGGGCACAATCAGAGACGATGTCGACGCCCGGCGTATCACCTGGCAATGGTATACGGCCATATGGGCCGAGAACCTCAGTTCGCTGATGGGGTTGAACGAGTACATCGACGACGGGCATTCCGCCTATTCCGTCGATCTGATGCTGCGCGACGCGGCGGCGCGCCGCTAGACATCCACACCGAGCTCTGCCCGCGACCTGTTCTGGGCCCGCCCCGGGCCGTCGCGACCGGCAGGCCGCCCCAGACTCAGCCGATCAGTCTCGCCGCCAGATGTCCCTCATGGACGGCGTCGAAGATCTTGCGGGGCTTCACGCAATCGCCCGCGTGCCACACCTCCGCCTCGGGGAGTTCGGCGGCCAGCCGTTCGATGAGTTCCCGGTTGGGCCGGAACCCCGCCGCGAGCACCACCGAGTCTGCCGCGATCTCGCTCGCGCACCCGTAGCGGTCGGCAACGGTCACTCCGCTCGCGCTCACCCCCGTGAGCCGCCGGCCGGTCATGATGGTGACATCGAGCGGGGCGAGGCGCTCCAGGTAGACCACCTTCTCGTCGGGCGTGACGCCGTTCATGAAGGTGTCGAGCATCTCCACAAAGACGACCGTCTTCCCCTTCTCGGCGAGCACAAGGCCCGTCTCGACGCCGACGATGCCGCCACCGACGACGATCACGCGCGTGCCCAGATCGGCCTTGCTCCGCAGGACGTCGAAGGCATCCACCACCCTCGCATCGTCGATGCCGGGGACATCTGCGAGACCGATGGGGATCGCTCCAGTAGCCACGATGACCGCCTCATATCCCCCGCTCTTGAGGATCTCGAGCGTCGCCTCCTCGTTTCGCACGCTGATGGCAAGCCTCTGTATCTGGGTGGCGAAGTAGGCGATCAGGGGGTCGATGTCTTGAGTCTTGAAGTCGGGCAGGGCCGCTTCGATGAGAGCGCCTCCCAGTGCGCGCTTCTCGAAGAGGGTGACCTCATGGCCCCTGAGCGCCGCTACCCTCGCCGCTTCCATGCCGGCCGGGCCGCCGCCCACCACCGCCACCCTCTTCTTCTCCTCGGCGGGAGTGATGGCGTATTCCTCTTCGCGGCAGACCTGCACGTTCACGCTGCACCAGATCGTACGGGCGATGTGGTCGCCTCGGGCGAGACAGCCGTCGTTGCAGCGGATGCAGGGCCGGATGTCTTCAGGGCGACCCTCTTTCGCCTTCTTGGGCCACTCCGGGTCGGCCCAGAGGGGCCGGCCGAGACCGATGAAGTCGCCCTTGCCGGTCTCGAGGATGCTCTCGGCGAGGGCCGGGCTCGTGATCGAACCGGAAGCGACAACGGGTATCGTCAGATGCTTCTTCACGGCTTCGGCCGCCCACGTGTTGTGCGCAAGCGTCATGCCCATGGGGCTGACTTCGTGGATCGTCTGGTGATGGTTGCCCCCGCTCATGTGTATGGCGGCGACGCCCAAGGCCTCCAGTCGTCTGGAGAGCTCGATGGTGTCTTCGATGGTGTGTCCATCGGGCTCGTAGTCGGTGCCCGAGAGCCGAGCGACTATCGGAAAACAGGGCGAGACCCGCTGCTTGATCTCAGTGACTACTTCGAGCACGAATCGCATGCGGTTCTCTGGCGAGCCGCCGTACCAGTCGGTGCGCTTGTTCGTGCGGGGCGAAAGGAAGTTGCTGATGAGGTAGCCGTGGCAGGCATGGATTTCGACCATGTCGAAACCGGCCATCTCGGCACGCTGGGCCGCCTGTCCGAATGCCTTGACGATCCCCAGGATCTCGTCGAAGGTAAGCTCCTTGGGAGCGGGGCAACCGAGGGCATAGATCTCCTCCCAGGGAACCGGCGAGGCGGCCTTGGGCTGCTCCAGCGTGAAGCGCTGGCGGCCGGCATGCGAGATCTGGATGGAGGCTTTCGCCCCGTTGGCCTGGATGGTCTGGGCAAGCAGCGAGAGACCCGGCTGGTGCTCGACGCTCGCGATGCCGAGCTGGCAGGGGCTCGCCTTGCTCGCGTCGGTGTCGACCCACGCGTACTCCACGACCACGAGCCCGGCGCCGCCTCGCGCAAGCGAGCGATAGTGCCTCAGCAGGCGCTCGGTCGCCGAGCCATCGGGATTGGCGAGCCCGGTGTGTTGAGGAGCCTTCACTACCCGGTTCTTCAATCTCACGTTGCCGATCAGGCCCGGCTCAAAGAGCCGGGGGAAAGCCTCGTTCATCGATGTGTTCCTTTCGGGGGCCGGCGCCGACGTCAAGAATACAACCCCCGCACGCCGGCGGTGAAACCGGTCGGAGCTTACTGGGCCGTCATGTCAGAATGGCGCCGCGGCACGCGCCGCGGCGCCCCAGGGGTACGTGCTAGACCGGCCAGCTCATCGGCTTCAACGTGTCGGCCACTGCGACCTGCGGCGCAGCCGGATTACTGACCACAACCAGCTCGAATTGGTACTTGCCGTTCGCCAGACGCCACTGGCCTCCGTAGGTTGGCGTGACGACGTTGTTCTGCACCGGATGTTTCGTGCCCCACTGCACCGGCGCCGTGAAGTCGATCGGGCCGGCCACCGAGTCCTTCATGTTGGTCTCGGCCACGCGTGTGATGATCTCTTCCTTGTCGTCCAGGTTCGTCGTGCGCTTGAGTGTGTCCACGGCCCATTCGAAGAGCACGTAGTGCATGATGGTCTGCTCCCACTGGCGACCCATCTTGGCTTCGAAGTCGTCGCAGAGCTGCTGGCAAGTCTCGCCCGTCAGCGATGACTTGAAGGGATACGTGGGATGGAACCATTGGGTGCCGCACTGGCCGTCTCCGATGGGGCCGACAGCCTCGAGGGTGGCCGGGAACAGGGTGGGCTTGATGCCCTCCATGATCTTGGGCTTGTAGCCCTGCTGCGCGCACTGTTTGGTCAAGATCGTCCAGTCGGGGTCGATCATGACACCCTGCAAGATCTCGCAGCCTTCCTTCTTGAACATGCTGATCTGCTGGCTGAAGTCCTCGCTCGGCTCGTTGTAGAGACCCGAGTCGAGATACGTGTAGCTCTTGTCGGGCCAACCCTGGCCCTCGCCCCCGTACATCATGCGGTAGGCGTTGCCCGGAGCATTGTTGGGCCACAGCGCACCGATCTTCTTGTTTGTGGCCACTTGGTTGAACATGTCGACTTCGGTGACCGCCTCTTCGGTGAGAGTCCAGAAGAGGTTGTAGGTCCACTTGAAGGGCTTGTCGGGAGCTCCGCCACGCTGAAAGAGGAAGACCTCCATCGGAACGTCCGTGGACAGGCAGGGCACGCCCATGGCCTCACATTGGTCGGCCACCGGGTTGACCGTGTCGCCCGTGGCGGCGCACATGACCATGTCGACCTTGGTGTTGTTTATGAGATCGCCCGTGACCGAAGCGGCCCTCGCCGTATCCGACTGGCTGTCTTCGACTTTGATGGTGATGGCATGCTTCTTGCCGTCGCCGAGCACCAGGCCGTCGCCGATTGCCTCAGCCCACTTGTCGGCGATGAACTGGCCGGCGACTCCAAAACCCGCCAGGTAGCCGGTCAGCGGGTCGACGAACCCGAGTCTGACTTCGCGGCCCATCTCTGGGCCGGCGCTGACCGTGGTCGTGCTCGCCGCCCCCGTGGTAGCGGTCGTAGCGGGCGGCGCTGTCGTGCTCGGAGCGGCGGACGTGGTGGTGGTTTCGTCACCACACGCGGCGAGAAGACCTCCGAGACCACCGGCCAGGCCTATGCCGGCGCCGGTCACACCCGCGATCTTGAGAAATTCCCTACGGCTGACGTTCTTCGATTCATCGATCATCAGAACCCTCCTGTCCAACAATGACACCCGCGACCACTCAGCTCCGACCAGAGAACCCCTCCACGCCGCTTGAGGTTCATTCACTGACTCATCGTGTATTATTCAGTGAACCCAACCTAGCATCGCCACATGGCGGTGTCAAGAAAGTGGACGGCACATAGGCTGCGCACGGAGATATGACGCCAAAGCGTGATTCACTGAGTGAACCGGGTGCTAGCATGGAAACCATGGACGAGACGACTCCTCAGACCCCCGGTCGGGACGACGCTGAAGCGGACGATTCACCGCTCGGCACCCTCGAGAGGGGCCTCTTCCTCCTGAGTCTGTTCGACGCCGACCATCCGGAGTGGTCACTCAAGGACCTGCGGGAGAGAACGGGCCTGGCGAAAGCCACCACGCGACGGTTGATGAAGACCCTCGAGGCGTGGGGATGGGTCGCCTACGAAGCCGCCGATCACAAGTACCACCTTGGAGCCAGCGCGCTTCGCATCGTCTATCTCGCGGCGGCGCAGTCGGAGTTGGTCCGCATCGTCCATCCTTTCTTGACACGGTTGGCCGAAGACACTACCGAGTCGTGCAGCCTGTCGATATGGACAGACCACGGGCCCTTGATCATCGATACCGTTCCGACCTCCCGGCATTTCCGGCCTCTGACCTTCAAGGGCATGCTTCTGGAAGGCATCACGAGCGCCGACGCCCAAGTGCTCATCGCATTCGGGCCCGAGGAAGCCTGGGACGATCTGCTCGCCAAGCCCATCGAGCGCCGCACGGACAATACGGTGGTCGATCCCGAGGTCTTGAGAAAGCGTTGGCAGACCGTTCGTCGCGAGGGAGTGGCGTACGATCTCGGCGAGTGGAACCCCGAGGCCCCAGCGGTGGCGGCGCCGCTGTTCGACCGTGTGGGAGAACTCCGGGGAGCCATCCATGTCGTCCCCCCGATCGAGCGTGCGAGCGCGCCCGAGATGCAGCGTTTTGCCGCGGCGGTCAAGGCGGCCGCGGCCGAGATCTCCAAACACCTAGCATAGATGGAGCGCCGAATGCCCCTCGCTACCGACGACGCCCTCAACGTGGCAGTGGAGATATGAGCCCCCGGCGGAGGTGACCGGCAGACGGCTCCCGCGGGCCGCGACCTGTTGCCGGCCGCCTATGACCCACGGCCGTTGGCCGGGTTCGCCGCGGTGGTCTATCCTTGACCGAGCGCGCAACGACGACGCAAGGACAAGGTATGAGCACTGCCGATATCGACCAGGCCCGCGATTCAGCTCAGCCGCTGAAACAACTCTTCGGCATGTCCGACTCCCAGATCGAGGAGCACATCGGCTACGCGTTCAACCGTAAGCTCATGGCTCACCAGCAGGAGATGGGCAAGGCCAAGATCATCGCCGAGGTGACCGAGTCGACGAACTGCCTCGCCGGTTGCAGGGTCGGCCAGAGGCTCGTGCTGAATTGCCTGCCCGCCATGCTGCTGCCCGAGGAGTCCGACTGCCCGCTCTGCTCGAAAGCCATCGGTCCGGTCGCCGACCTCGTCATGTCGTTCTGGGACCGCATGACCGAAGACCTCGATCCGAACGAAGGCTGGGCACAATTCGCCGGTTGCCTCGATGCGGGCGTCAAGTACGGCGGGCTCGGCCACGTGGTCTTCAAGGTGTGGGTGGAGAAGGGCGAGTAACCCAGTCACCGGTCACGGGCCGGTCGTGCCGTGCGGGAGGCCCCTACGCCAGACCGGCCTCCCGCAGAGCCCCGATGAGCCCTTCCTTGGTGGGGCAGAGCCCTATGAACCGCACCAAATCGCCCACGATGATCGCCGGGGCCGACGACAGCTTCAGCTCCTCGTACCGCGAGTCGCGGCCCTGGTGGTACATCACGTCGAGCTGGCCCGGGTACTGCTTCATCACCTCGTCGATGAGCCGCCGCACCGCCACGCCGCCCGAGCACGCGGGCACCGACAGAAAGACCTCGACCGCTATCGGATCCACAGCCCACCCTCCCGCAGCGCGTTGTTCATGGTGCCCTCGTCGGGGGCCGTTCCTTCGATCTTGATGACACCGTTGACGACGACGGCCGGCACGCACGATAGGTCGTACTCCTCGTACTTCGCGATCGCCTCCTGCCCCACGTACTTCTTGACCGCGAGTTCGTCGGCCGCATACTTCTCGGCATAGCGATCGCCCATGGCGAGAATCGCCACGCAGCCGGGGCACGGTGGATCGCCGCTGAACACCTCCATGAGCACGGGCACGTCATCCTCCTCGTTCTTGTTCAAGAATGCTCGCTATCTCGTCTGCGCCGGGCACCCGCCCCTCGCACACGATCCTGCCGTTGACCGCCACCGCCGGGGTGGATGTGAAGCCCGCCGAGAGCCCTTCGGGCGAGTTGGCAGCCAGCTTGGTAACGCTCACCTCGCCCACGGGGAAGCGGAGCGCGGCCTGTCGCGCGGCCGCCTCAGTGCGCTTGCAGTAGGAGCAGGGGGGCTCGCTGCCGAAGATCTTCACGTCGAGCAACAGGCGCCTCCCTTTCGCTCGAGCCAGACCGTGAGGCCCCGGCGCAGGTGCGACCGCTCGTCCCCTGAGACCGCCTGCGCGAGCGCCTCGACGACCAACGTCTGCTCCGGGCGCATATCGGGCGAGACACGATAGTGCATCCAGAGGCCTTCCCGCCGGTCTTTGACCAGGCCGGAGTTGTAGAGGTAGCGAAGGTGCCGCGACACTTTCGATTGGGTCTGGCCCAGGGCGCCCACCAAGTCGCATACGCACAGCTCATCGTTGTCGAGCAGCAATACCATGATCCGCAGCCGTGTCTCGTCCGACAGCGCCTTGAACGTGTCTCTAAGAACCTCCATCGTCCTCCCTTCGCCCGCTCCGCGCCATGAGCGCGTCGACCTCGCACGCGATACGTTCGGCGACCGCGGCCACGGCCCTCTCGTCGTCCTCGCCCTGGTGACGCAGCGAACGGGAGCATCCCGTCGCGGGACCGCCGATGATATCCGTTACTACCAGCGCCACATCGACCGGCCCCCCGTGCTTCTCGATGCCCCAGCGGGCGCACTGCTTATCGCACCCGTCGATGGTGATCATGGGGTGCGTGCGGGCGAAGTTGCGCTCGCCTTCGTTGCCGGCCAGAAAGAGTGGCAGACAGAGCGTCACGGAATCGTTCGGGCGCAGCGACTCGAGCACACGACGCACCGCGCTGCGCGATAGGGTGCCTTCGGGGATCTCCTCCCCGCTGCAGGAGATGATCCCGATCTTGGGCCGGCTGTTCATCTCGGCGGTCACTGGGGGTCTCCCTTGGTCTCGCCGAGGCGGGCCGCCTCGGCAGCCACCTCGCGGGCCACCTCGCGGCAGATCTCCCAGCCCTCGTCGGTAAGCTCCGATCCGTCGCCCGGCTGCGCGCCCCGATGCTTGGTCAGCGCCCGGTCGACGCGAAAGGCGGCGGCTACTTGCCCTCCGGCCAGTTCGATGTTCTTCTCGGCGCACGCCTTTCCGCAACCGTCTACGCAGATGCAGGGGTGCGACCGCACCTGAGCGAGCGTCTCGTCGTCGCCCTTGACCAGCAGCGCCAAGCAGACGAGGTCGGTGTCGCCGGGAGCAAGCTCGTCGACGACGAGGTACGAGCACTCCCGGCTGAGCAACCCGTGCACCTTACCGACCCCGCTGCAAGGGATCACCAGCGCTGTGCCGTTCCCGCCGCTCGCGCGCCCGCCTTCGTGCACGCGGTCTCCGGCGCTCATTCCTCCGCCGCCTTGCGTTGGACCTCTTCGGCGTAGGCTGCGCTGTCGAAGAGAAGCAGCTCGTCGTCCTCCCATTCGGCTAGCTCCACCTCGGCGATCCAGCTTGCGTAGGGGTCCTGGTTGATCCGCTCGGGCTCGGCGCCCAAGGCCTCGTTGATAGCGACCACCCTGCCGGTCACCGGCGAGATAACCTCGAACGACGCCTTGGACGACTCGACGCTGCCCAGTTCCCCAAACTGCTCGACCAGGCTGTCGATGGCGGGCGGGTCGACGAACATGATGTCGGTGAGCCGCTGCTGCAGGTAGTCGGAGATGCCCACCCGCGCCCGGCCGCCCGACACCTGTGCCCACACGTCGTTGGCGTTGAAGAAGAAGCCCGTGAGCGGGATACGAAACTCGTACTTATCGTGCGTCACCACGGAGAATTCCGTTGGCTCCGAGAACGAAGCCCGAGGTGTCTCACATCCACCCGCCGCGCCTCCGTCGACCGTCTGGGCACCCTCCTCCGTCGTGGCCTCCGCCACCTCAATGCCGGTGGCGATACGACGTGCCAGCTCGATGGCGTCCGGGCCCAGCCGAAGCTCCGGCGCCAGAGTCGTGCCCGGCGCGTCCATGGCTTCCGAGACCAGCACCACTCGCGAGATCCTCGCTCCCGAGGTCTTGGCCAGCTTGGTGGCGCAGCGAGTCGCGCATCCGTCGACCACGACGAGGCGGCTACCCGCCAGCGCCTTTTCATACTTGGCGGGGACCCGGTTGAGCGAGACCGGGCAGACGATCTCAACGCCCGCCTCATCGGCAAGCCGCAACGCAACCTCGCGGGCTACCGACCCCTCCGGCTTGTCGAGGCCACTGCAGGGGAGCACCAGGTAGCTCATGGCGCCTCCTCGGCCGGCGCCGATCCCTGGGGCGCGGGTTCGTCCCCGGAGGCGCCGTCGGCTCGGACGTGGAGTTGCTTGATGAGGGCCACCGTGGCCGGCTTGTCGGGAAACGCTATGGCGTCGGGACCGCACGTCTTGGCGCAGGCGCGGCAGAAGACCACGCAGTTGTGGGGATTGGCGACAACCAGCTTGACGTCTCCCTCGCGGCGCTCGAACACCCGATGCGGGCAGAAGTCGTCGCACTCCATGCAGAAATCGCACTTCGCGTAGTCGATCGCTGGCGCCCACGGGATCAGCCCTCGCGGGACTCCCATGAAAGTGGTCTCAGGCATCGCTGGTTGCCTCTCCCCCCGTGTCGAGGCCGCGGACCGCGGCGGCGACCTTCTCAACCGCGTCGTCGGTGGTCATGTCCCTGATGTCGAGCGGCACCATGTCGGTCTTGACGTCCATGCCGTGGGCGGCGAAGGAGTCTCGGAACAGCTTGTGTTGCATGGTCGGCGCACAACCGGCGATGACGAGAGGTCGCCTGGCCTGCAAGAAGTCGGCCAGAAAGCGGTCGCCGTCTTCTTCACACAACTGCGGATGGATCAACGCGAACTCCACCGGCAGCTCGATACGCACCCGGTTGACGAAGTCCCAGATGTCCATCTTCTCGAATCCGGGGCACTTGCCCGTGCACACACAGACAACGACGCCCGGTCGGGGGCAAACGCTCATACTCGACCACCTGTCGCGCGCAATGACCACATGCCGCGATTATATTCGTCTATACGGTTATAGTCAATGCCCGGGTCTCTTCAGCGCCAAGAGCCGGGCGTTGACGGCCACGATGATGGTGCTCGCCGACATGAGTGCCGCCCCGATGGCCGGGCTCAGAACGATTCCCGCCTTCGCGGCTACCCCGGCGGCGAGGGGGATGGCGATCACGTTGTAGCCGGTGGCCCAGACCAGGTTCTGCACCATCTTCTTCCAAGTCTCCCGGGCAAGGGCAAAGAGATCGAGAACACTTCGGGGATCGTTCTTGACGAGCACGATATCGGCCGACTCGATGGCCACGTCGGTACCCGCCCCGATGGCCACTCCCACGTCTGCTTGGGCGAGCGCGGGCGCGTCGTTGACGCCGTCGCCGACCATGCCGACGAGGAGTCCCTGCTCTTGCAGCGTCTTCACGAATTCCGCCTTGTAACCAGGCAGAACGCCGGCGCGGTAGTCGTCGAGCCCCAGTTCCGAGGCCACCCAGCGAGCCACATCTTCGTTGTCCCCCGTGAGCATGACGACCTTCAGTCCCAGCGACTGGAGCCCCTTCACGGTGTCTCGCGACGTGGCCCTGACGACGTCGCCCAGCCCGAGGGCGCCGATCGGCCGCTCTTGCTCGAGAAGATAGATCACCGTGAGAGGCCGGCCCTCGGTGTCGATCGGCTGCGCCTCTATGCGCCGTTCTTGGAGGTACCCCGGGCTCACGGCGCTCAGCGCCAGTCCGCCGACCGTCGCGCTCACTCCCTTGCCTGGAATCGACGCGAAGTCGGTCACGAGGCTCAGTTCCAGGCCGCGCTCTTCGGCGGTGCGTGCGATCCCTTGGGCGATGGGATGCTCCGAGCGGCTCTCCAGTGAAGCGGCGAGCGCTAGTATCTCGTCCTCCGCCCGATCGGAGAACGACCACACCCTCTCGATTGCGAAACGTCCTTCGGTAAGGGTGCCCGTCTTGTCGAACACCACAACGTCCGCTCTGCGCGAGCGCTCGAAAGCGGTGCGGTCCCTGATCAGCAGGCCGCGTTTGGCGGCCAACGCGGTCGACACGGCCACCACGAGTGGTATGGCAAGCCCCAGAGCGTGGGGGCAGGTGATCACCATGACCGTTATGCTCCGCTCAAGGGCGAACTCGAATCCGTCTCCAACCAGAAGCCAGACCAGCAGGGTGGCGGCGCCGACGGACAGCGCGATGAGAGTGAGTACGAATGCGGCCCTGTCTGCCAGGTTCTGGCTGCGCGATTTGCTCTCCTGCGCCTGCCTTACGAGACCGATGACCTGCGACAGGTAGGTATCGGCCCCCGTCTTTTGCACGATGACTTCAAGCGAGCCCTCGCCGTTGATGGAGCCGCCGATGACCAGGTCGCCTTCGCGTTTCTCGACGGGGGTCGACTCCCCCGTGAGCATGGCCTCGTTCACCGAGCTGCCGCCCTTGACCACTTGTCCATCTATGGGCACCTTCTCGCCGGGTCTGACGAGCACGCGGTCGCCAGGCATGAGTGCGCCAAGCGGCACGTCGCGCACGCTGCCATCCACGTCGGCCACGTGGGCCTCGTCGGGCATGAGGCGGACGAGTTCCTCGAGCGCCCGGGAAGCCCCCATCACCGACCGCATCTCGAGCCAGTGCCCGAGGAGCATGATGTCGACGAGCGTCGCAAGCTCCCAGAAGAAGATCTCGCCGGTCACGCCGAGGACTACGGCCGTGCTGTAGAGGAAGGCCGCCGAGATCGCGACGGCGATGAGGGTCATCATGGCCGGCCGCCGCGTGTTCAGCTCTCGCAAGACCCCTTTGAGAAAGGGCAAGCCGCCCCAGGCGTAGACGAAGGCGCTGAGTGCGAGGAGCACGTAGCGGTCGCCCGAGAACGCCAAACCTCCCAGGTGGAGAAGGTCTTGGATCATTGGCGACAGGACGAGAATGGGGACTGTGACTACCAGCGAGATCCAGAAGCGGCGGCGGAAGTCGGCGACCATCGCCTCGTGGTGGCTCGTACCGGCCGCCTGATGACCGGAGGGGCCGTGCTCAACGCCACCTACAGCCGTGCCCTCATGTGCCGCCGCATGGTGCTCGCGACTATCGTGGCCGTGGTGGTGGAGATCGCTCACCACTCACGCACCGCGTACGGCGCCGTCGATCGAGACGGAACTTGCACGGAGGCGGGCCGTGCTAGGAGGTCAAGTCGGTCTTGCGCCTGAGGAACTCCTCCCTGTCGATCTCGCCGCGCGCGTAGCGCTCCTCGAGGATCTGAAGTGCGCTCCTCGCACCCGGAGCGGCCGGCGGTGGCGCCTGCGAATACGGCGCTTGGTCGTGTTCCCGCCTGCTCGAGAGGCCCCGCACGAGAAGGACGATGCCGCCAACGATCAGCGCCAGCACGACCACCATCACGATCCACCCCAGGATCCACCCCACGCCCATGCCGAACCCGCCGTCCCACATCATCGAACGTCCTCCTCTACTCGAACCAGCTTCGATACCAGTCACCCATCTGCTCTATCTCGTTGGTTTGGGTGGTAATGATGGCCCGCGCCAGCCCCTCGATCTCTGCACGATCCGAGCGTCTGAGAACCATCTGCGCCATCATGACGCCCATTCGATGGTGAGGGATCATCTGCTCGATGAATTCCTTGTCGAAGACCTCGGCCGCCCCGAGCACCTCGAGATCGGCTTCATCGTGCATCATGCCGCCGCCCATCGTGCCTGAGCCTTCATCGGCGGCAGCCGGAACCTCCACTCCGTACCACTCGAGATACCAAGCTCTCATCCGTTCGATCTCGCGAGTCTGGTTCTCTATGATGGCCTTGGCGAGCTGCTTGAGTTCCGGATGCTCGGCTCTGACGAGGGCGAGCTGGGCCATGGCTACCGCATCTTCGTGGTGAGGGATCATCTGCTCGATGAAGTGGCGTTCCATCGTCCGCGATGCGGCGCCCGCTTCATCGGAGCCCAGACCCGGACCCCAGACGCCGAACCCCCAGAGAATCAGCGCGACGACGGCGAGGAACACGCCCGCGGCTATGCAGACCAATCCCCACAGAATCGACCTGTTCTTCATGCCTCTGCCCTTCGAGCGATTGGTGCATCCCGATGGTACATCAGAATCGCGCTCGCCCGACCTCCGGGCCGAACCCGGGCTCCGATCCGGGTCAGATACCGGCGAACCTTACCGCGTTGTCGAGCGAGCGGCGCGTGCTCCGAAAGCCGTCCTCGGGGTCGTCGCCGTCGACATAGCCGAGCGCGATACCGATGACGACCAGGAGTTCCTCGGGAATACCGAGTTCGGCACGCACCACGTCGGGATAGACCACCAGGTTGATGGCGATCGCCGACTCGACACCATGCTCCTGTGCCGCCAGCGCGATGCCGTGGCACAGTCCTCCCAGGTCGAAGATCGACCATTCCCCAAGCGTCCGGTCCATGCACAGGTAGACGGCGCAGGGCGCGCCGAAGAAGCGGCGATTGGCCGTGAGAAAGCCATGATGAAAGGCGGGGTCGTCGGTGGTGGTGCCTCTCACTGCCGCCCGTCCGGCCGTCAGTTCCTTGGTCCGCGCCGAGCATTCCGGGGTCCATCCTCGAGGAAAGGCGACATCCACATTCGAAGGGACCTTCTCGACCGTCCTCTGCACAAACACACTCCGGATGCGCTCGAGCACGTCCCCGCCCGCGACGAAGATCTCCCACGGCTGCGTATTGGCCCACGAGGGAGCGTGGAGCGCGTCGCCCAGTATCGCCTCGAGCGTATCCCGCGGCACGGGGCGATCGAGAAAGGCGCGCACCGTGCGCCGGGTGACGAGGGCCTCGCTTACGTCCATGGTGTCTCCCCCGGGTGAAGTGATTTCCATTTGGCCAGAAGCTCCTCCCGGTCCTCCTGTCGGGAGAGGTCGAGCACGATAGCGTCCGACGGGCACTCCTGCAGGCACAGCGGCGACGGATTGGCTCCGACGCACTCGGTGCACCGGTCGGGGTCGATCACCGAGACAAGGTCGCCGTCGGAGATCGCGCCGTTGGGACAGGCGCGCGCGCACAGTCCGCACGCCATGCAATCGTCGTTGATCATGTAGGCCATGGGCAAACCCTTCCTTCAACGAGCCGCCGGCATGCGCGGCCTCTCATGAATCCTTGCGAAAGACATCGGCGCCGGTGAGCGATCCGGGAGGCAGCCGTTGTGGGAAGAAGGTGCACGTCTTGATCTCGATGCCGCCCCGCGCGTCATCGGCCAACTGGTACAGTGCCGTTCCCAGTTCCTCTACCAGAACCCGCCCGGTGGCGCGTTCGACAAACTCGAACCGTATGAGGGCGAAAACAGTCTTCTGTCGCTCGTCGATGCTCATGTGGAGCGGCGTCAGGCGCTCGTAGCTCGAGGGATGGGAGATGTCGAACGCGAGAAAGGCTTCCCGGCTCGGGAACACCGAGGGCTCCGGACGCCCCACGTGGGCCGTGAACACCAGATCGGGAGCGTAGAAGTCGTGCATGCGCTCGGCCGTGGCCGCGTCCTGCCCGTATTCGCTGTAGGTGGGAAAGTACTCCCGCATGAACTCGAGGATCTCGTCGTAGGTCATGTGAACATCTTACCTTTGTCTCGATGTACTCCCGCGCCCGGCCGCCATCTATCGCGCCAGATACTCGGTCGCGCTCTCCCCGGCGATGCGACCCGAGTTGATTGCGAAACCGACCAGGTGTCCGGTCAGATTGTAGTCGTACGTCTCTCCTTCCCAACCGCCGGTGGTGACCCCCGCCGCGAACAGCCCGGCGATCGGCCGGCCCTCGGTGTCGATGACCCGCATCTCCTCATCGATCTTGATACCCCCGATGGTGTCGCAGATGTGGGCCTGGCCCAGGATGCCCACGTAGGGAGGCGTACGCAGCGGCTTCAGGTAGGTCCGGTCTTTGCCGAACACCCGATCGTGACCGCCGTCGCAGGCGGCGTTGTATTCGTCGACCGTGCGACGCAGGGTCCCCCCGTCGACGCCCATCCAGCCGGCAAGCTCCTCCCACGTATCGGCGACCTTGACCATGTCGTTGGGCCTGTGGAGTTCACGCTCCAGCCCCGGCAAGGGGATGTGACAGATGTACGTGTCGGGGGGAAACCAGCCGGGAGCCATCTGATTGTGGATTCCCTCGCGCTCCTTCTCCCGGATGAGCGCGCTGTCGTAGATCGTGTAGGAGAGACCCTCGGGTTGCCGGGCGACGATGTGCCCGTACGCGAAGAACTGGAGGATGTAGCATTCGTTGACGTAGCGTCTACCCTGCTTGTTCACCCAGATGGTGTCGGGCTCCAGACACAAGGGCAGGATCTGCACCCTGAGAGGGTTGCCGTGGGCGTCGAACGCGCCGTCGATCGACAGCGAGTCGGCCCCCGAGCGGGGCATGAGGCTCGGTCCGTGGAGGTTGATCGACCCGAGACCGGCGGTGGCCGCCCCGGCCTCGAGCGCCATGGTTATCCCGTCGCCGGTGTTCGAGCGCGGTCCGTCGTAGGTCATGGACTCCTTGAAGTGCGGATAGTAGTTCTGGAGCATCTCCCGGTTGTTGCCGTAGCCGCCGGTACTGACGATGACCGCCTTCGCCTCGACGACCACCTCGCCGTCCTTCGTCGCGGCGACGACCCCGCCGACAGCGCCGCTCGGGTCGCGGAGAAGCTTCGTGGCGCGCGTGCGGGTCAGCACCGTCGCTCCCCGTTCTTCAGCGCGCCTGCGCAGGGCCTTGCACAGCTCAACCCCCCGGCCTTTGATGGCGTGTCTGATGAGGGGCGATTGATTCGGGTACATCGGCTTGAGCTCGAACTCGAGTCCCATGTCTTCGAGCCAGCGGATCGTGTCCCCCGACCGGTCGATGAAGGCGCGGACGATTCGTGGATCCACGGTCCAGTGGGTCCACTCCATGTGGGTCTTGAACATCTCGTCGCTGGAGGTGTCGAACCATGCCCGCTTCTGCACCGGGCTCTCGACGCCGAAGATGTCGTGGGCCATCGCCGTGCTCCCGCCGGGCGAGCCCGCCTTCTCGAGCAGCACCACTCTGAGATCGCGACGGTCCAGGGCGGCGATGGCCGCGGCCATCCCGGCCCCTCCCGCGCCGATGACGACGACATCGGCCCGAAGAACAGACCCTTCTTCGTGCTGCATCGCTACCATGCCAGGACTCCTCGTTACGACGATTGCACGGATACTCGGCCACGCTCTCGCACACCCTGCCGCCCCACCGGCGCCGGCCCGCCCGCCGCACCGGCCGCCGTGGGCTTCACTGTGAAACGCAAGTCTCGCCGTGTCAAGAGCGCCGGCGGAGCGCAGGCGTAGACGATAGTGCGCCCGGAGCGTCATCATAGGAGCAGCCGTGTGTCAGAGCCGCGCCCGACAGGGAGGAGCATCGTCATGGATAGTGCGATCGTCGACAAGCTGGCCATCCGCGAGGTCGTCGAGAACTGGGTGGTCTTCAGGGACTCCGCCGATTGGGAGCGCTTCGCGACTGTCTGGCACAACGACGGCTGGATGACGGCCACCTGGTTCCAAGGACCCGCCGCGGACTTCATCGAGGTCAGCCGGAAAGGATTCGAAGCCGGAGTGAACATCCTCCACCAACTCGGCGGCTGGTCGTGCGAGCTCGCCGGCGCACGCGCCGTCTCGCAGGCGAAGATGGTCATCCTGCAGCGCGCCGAGGTGGACGCAGTCGAGTGCGATGTCGCCTGCTGGGGCCGGTTCTACGACTTCTTCGAGAAGCGCGACGGCCGCTGGGCGATCGTTCGCCGCCAGCCCATCTACGAGAAAGACCGTCTCGATCCGGTGGACCCCGCGGCTCGTCTGACGCTCGACCCCGGGCTGCTCGCGGGCTATCCCGAAGGCTACCGTCACCTTGCCTACCTGCAGACCAAGGCCGGGTTCGCGGTGAAGCACGACCTACCCGGCCTCCGCGGCGTAGCCGTGGAACGCCTCTACGCGGAGGGCGCCGCCTGGTTGGCCGGGGCGGCCTCGCCCGGCGAGCCGCTCTGACCGGCCGCCGCGCTACGGACGTGATTGAAGACGACGCATTGCGTCGCGCGACGCGCTCCGGCGGCCGGGGCTTCGTTCTTCCGTGGCCCCCTAAGAGCGCGGCCACAAAATGCCGATACAACTATCGACCCGGCCGGCAAGCGGCTTGGGAAAGATACTCACCGGTCCGAAAGTGGGAGGGATCGTGGAGCTCGAGAGTTGTCCAAAGTGCACACGCCCCAGGGCGATCGGCTACCGCTGCCCATCGTGCGGTGAAGCACCGGCCGTAGTCGATCAGCAGCCCGCGGCGAACGGAGCGACGGCCTGGAAGACCGACGTTTCATCGTGGCAGGCGCCCAGATCGAGTGAGATCTCGAGCGGACGGCCGGCCGCGGGGCCGCACCGGCCATCGCCGGGAGCGAAGCGCAGGCGAGGGCTCGTCGCGACCGCCATCGTCGCCGTCCTCGTCATCGCTGTCGTCGCCGCGGTCGCCGTGATGCTCACGACCGGCGGCGCCGCGCTCGTCGAAGAGCAGGCCTCGGTTGCGGCCGTTCCCGAGAAGGCCCGCGACTTGGCGGCTCAATCACTCATCAGGAACGCCATGACGGCCATAGACGCGGCCTTCGTCGAATCAGGCGACTACACGGCCGTCACCCAACTGCTCCTCGAGACCATGGAGCCCGCGATCGCCTGGAAACAGGGGCGGAGCCGTGTCTGCATGACTCCCCCTGCGAGCGCCAAGACCCGGCAGAACGCCGTCGGCTGGGTCTGTACCGGCCGCCTGGTGTACGAACTCGGCACCTGGTCTGAGTCGGGCATGGAGTTCGGCGTACGCGTCGACAAGGCGGGAGGGGGCGCCACCTACTACCGCGACGGAGAGGCTGTGGCCTGGTAGGTCCGCCGCACTGGGTGGCATCAGTACGGCGGACTCCCAGACGGAGGCTCAGTCGTCTTTGGCCGTCAGGTGATGGCTCGCCTCGGATACCCCTTTGGGGTCGAAGGTCTTCTTGATGCGTCGCAGCCAGTACGTGTAGTTCGACGTATGCGGCCCGAAGAAGTCGTGCTGTCCGTCGTTGAACAAGTGATGAGGCAGCCCGTAGTGGCCGTTCACAGCATTGGTGTTCGCCTTGCCGACGTACTCCATGGCGGCGGCGGCCACGTCGGGGGCCGGGGTCCAGCGTAGAAGCACTTCGGAGTGCGTCAACTGGCCTTGCTCGAGCGAGGTGATGAACGGGTCGGTGCTGTCGGCATAGACGAGCCCGCGATCGATGAGGTCCTGCTTGTCGGCACGCGAATGTTGGATGAAGTTCGACATGACCCGGTAGCAGTCGGTGCCGAAGACCTCTCCGCCGAACACTCCCGTGCCCCGCATGGTCTCCCTGATGGAGGCGGTCACGCGGATGAACCGCCACACGAACGAGTCGTGCACATCGCCCTCTTCGACGGCCTTGAGCGAGGTCGCGCCGGTATCCTTGATGATCTGTTCGAGAACCGCCTTCTTGTACTCGAAGTCGCGAGGTGAGTTGCCCATGATCACCATGCAGAAGCCGGGGCCTACGATCTCCTTGGCGTACTCGGCGGCGAGAACCAGTTCTTCCTCGTTGCTGGTGGCGACATTGGCGGCGGTCATGTTGGCGTTGAAGCCCATGACGCCGAAGGCGATCTCGCTCTCTCCGAGCTTCTGGATGCCGGCCGCGCGCCCCTGCTCGGTCGGCCAGGAGAGGTAGCGGAGCAGCATGTTGCCGGGGTTCCGCATGACATAGTCGGGCGAGCAGCCGGCGACCTCCATGGTCGGCGGCCCCGCCCAGTGGTAGATCTTGAGCGCGGCCTTCGTGTAGACACCCAGTCCGCCGAGGGGCACCACGTTGCCGCGCACGACGCCGCGAAGCGAGGGCCCGGGCCCATCGGCGCAGAACCATTCGCCGAGGGTGTTGAGTGAGCCGGCCCGGATCAACTGTCCCTCGGGCGTGACCCATTCGAGAGCCAGTTGGTTGCGCTCGCTGATGCTGCAGGTGCCGCTCATATGGCCGATGCCTTCGTGGGCGGCGAGCGGCATCGCCGAGGTGACGCCTCCGGCCCCGTTGACGTTGCACGTGAAGCCCCGCTTCATCAGCTCAGCTTGGAGCTGGGCGTGAATCACGTAGGGCTCCACCACCGCGTACATGTTCTCTTCGTTGATCTCGATGATCTTGTCCATGCGCCGCAGGTCGAGTTTGATGCAGCCCGGTCCCCCCGGATCGCAGTAGGAACCCCAGCCCGTGCTCGAAGCCTTGAACTGCACCCCGAGCCGGTTGCAGAGCCGGACGATCGCGAGCACCTCTTCGGTGCTGCCGGGCATCGCGATGGCCTCGAAGCGAGGCTTGAACTCCTGCGCCAGAGCCGCCTGCCCAGACCGCCACGCCCACGCGTCGAGATCGACAGGGTCATCGGAGATGTTCTCCGGTCCGACAACAGCCTCGAACGCCTGATACTGATCTTTGGTGAGTGCCATGTCTTCCCGTCCCTAGATCGCTTTGGCCAGGATCTCGACGACGTCGTACACCTTCATGCCGCCGCCGTCGACGGCGAGATTGCGCGCGCAGTGAGGGCAGGCGGTGACTAGAGCCTGCGCCCCGGTGGACTCCGCTTCGGCGACCCTCTCGGCCGCCGTCCAGGCGGCGAACCCCGGGTTCGACTCCCGCACCCCTCCGCCGGCGCCGCAGCACCACGCGTACTCCTTGATGCGGTCCATCTCGACCAGCTTCACGCCGGGGACGCTCTCGAGGAGGTCGCGGGGCGGATCATAGACTCCGTGAGTGCCGCGCCGGAGCACCCGGGGTGGGTCGTACACGCGGAAGTGCCGTTCACGCTGGACGCCCTGCCAGGCGATCCAGGGCTCGCTGAGGCGGCCTAGGTGACACGGGTCGTGATACGTCACGGTCATGTCGACCGGTTTTGTGGGGGTGAGCTTGCCCTGCCGCACCAGCTCGGCCAGCTTCTCGACCACGTGGGTCACTTTCAGACCCAAATCCACGCCCAGCTTCGGATAGAGCACTTTGTAGTATTGGTAGCAGTGAGAGCAGCCGGTCACGACTTCCTGGACGCCGGACTCCTTGAGCCGGGCCGCGTTCAGCTTGGCCTGCTCCAGGGCCGCCTCGCGGTAGCCCATCTCGTAGGAGCGGCCGCCGCAGCACAGCTCGCCACCTTTGGCGACGCCGACATCGAGGCCGGCCTTCTTGAGTAGCGAGACCGCCGACGCGGCGACCGTACCGGCCGCCGCGTCGGTGCTCGCGAGGCAGCCTGCGTGATAGACGACGGTGGTCTTCCCGGCTACGTAGTCCTTGACGTCAAGCCCGGCATGCCATTCGCTGCGCTTGCCGAGCGAACCCACTGTGACCGGCGCCCGTTTCCGCATAGCCTCCACGAGCCCATCCCACGCCGGGACGGTCTGTCCGCTCTGCACACACCCTTCACGCATGGCGTAGAGCGGCTCGAGCACGTCGAACTCCATGGCGTACTTGCACGAGACATCGCACGCGCCGCACAAGTTGCAGTTGTAGACGACTTCTGCTGTTCTCGGGCTGTATTCGACCCGGTCGTGGATCAGCCCCAGGCCGAAGCCCATGCGGCCTCCACCCGAATGCGAGTGAAAGTTGTAACGCGAGATGCTCGGGCAGGCGTTCGAATGCTCCTGCGCGGTGATCTTCTCCAGGGGAATGAACTTGCAGGCCGAGCAACGGCAGCACGACTCCATGTCGGCCTGATGATCTTTCAGCGGCATGTCGCGACCCCTTCGGTTAGAAGCACAGTTTTCCGGGATTGAGGATGCCGGCCGGATCGACGATCGCCTTGAACTTCTTCAGGGCTTCGACGCTGGCCGCATCCCGGTTCATGATCTGTCTGGCCGCCTCGCCGAAGGGCCGGGAGAAGAAGGCTCCGGCGTTCATGAGCGGTAGAATCGTGCCGGTGGCCAGCCGCTTCACGATGCGAGCCGCGACCTCGTCGCCCGGATCGTAGGGCAGACTGAATTCGCAGTGGCAGCTCGAGCCCTGCACCACCGGCTGCAGGTAGACGCCCATCTGCGTGGCGGGGTAACCCGCGGCGTCGACCGCCGCGTTCATCGTGTCGATCAGGCCCGGGATCTTCGCATACGTGGTCAAGAAGAAGATGTCTTGACACGCGCCCTGCCGGCGCAGCTTCCAGTATGGCTCGGCGGAGGGCCGCCGGACGCCGTCCAAGAACTCGCCGGCACCCACCCCGGCGACGCTCTGCCTGGTCTGCAGGCTCAGCCGCTGCAATAGTTCACGCGTGTCGTCGACGAGACCGGCCATGCGCATGTCGGGTAGGTACTTGTAGGCGCCCAGGTTGAAAAGGAGCACCCACGGGGGCAGGGCGGCGATCAACCGCGAATAGGCCGCATCGTCCTCGGCCATAAGCGCCGCGAAGTCGACCTTGTTCAGAATCAGCAGTTCGTCGCCCAACCTCAGGCGAATGAGCCAGTGCGCCGCCTCGAGAAGCTTCGCGACGTCCGCCGAGCCGATGAAGTAGGGCTGCTCCCTGTCGGGAATCAGCTCGCACCGCACGGACGCCCACGTTACGATGCCCATGGTGCCCTGAGCGCCCTGCAGAAGACGGTGAAGCGACATGGCCGACGGACCTGCCGCCTCTTTCTGCCGCCCTCCGGCCGCGCGCTGCTCGGCGATGTCGCCGGGGCCCGCGGCGGCGCCGGTGCGAAACATGTCGGCCGTGCCGAATACGACCTCGGTAGAACCGATGGGATCGGAGATGTCCCAGTGGTAGTGGGGCATGATCACGGGCTCACGGGAGAGCATGCTGCCGACCACCGACTTCGTCGCTCGTGGCCGTAGGGGCATGTTCAACCTCAGACCCTCTCTGGCCACTACCGGGATGAGCTCTCCGAACGTCACCCCGGGTTCGACGATGGAAGCGACCCGCTCGTACGGATCGACCAGGTCGATCTTCTTCATCCCGCTGAGATCGACGATCACCGCATCACCGGTGGCCGGGACCGTGTCGCCGTGGAAGTGCGGCCCGCCCGAGCTGACCGGCACCAGGGGCGTGCCCGTCTCTCGCGCAAGACTCACCAACTTCTGGATGGCCTCCCGGCTGCCGGGTCGCGCCACGAAACGCGGCCTCACCGCGCCGACGAAGCTCTCGTCGGCGGCATAGCTGTCGAGGATGGCGGCATCGGCGCTCACGTTCTCCGCCCCCACGATCTCCGCTAGTGCACTCTCAGTCACCATCGTCACAACCTTCCTGAGATCGATCGCTTCGCACCGACACTATCACCAAAAGAAACGCATATCAAGTCCGTGAGTTACACTTTGCGAGTAGCGCTCGGAGGTCCACCAGGAGAGTGTCTCTACCCGGCCTTCGAACTCTTCTCGGCCGGGCCGGCATCTTCGCCCTCAAGCTCGGGCGGAAGCGGCGGCATCTGGGTCGCCAGTTTGGATATGAGCTTCTCGTACTGGGCCAGACGTGAGTCGATATCGATCTCGCCGTTCATGGCGGCCTGAGCAGCCAGGTATAACCAGAGGTGCGTCCGCAACGTGTCCTTGCGGCTGTACTTGCGACGAGACCCGGCGTTGAACACGGTCTGCTCGTAAGCGCCGAACAGGCTGATGGCGATGAGCTCGTCGCGTATCGCGTGTTTCGAGTCCTTGGAGCCCGAGGTTGGCAACTCCTTCATTATCCGCGCCACAGTGCCTGCTAGACCGTCTTCGATCGACTTGCGGAGTTCGGCGTCGTCCTGGGTGCCCTCGACGCGTATGACGGCGAATGCCGCGGTGCCGAGTTCAAACACCCGGGAGTGACTGAAGACCTCCCACAGCAGGCGTTCGGCCGGGTCGTCGATCGACGCGGTCTTCTCGTCGGCGTACGACAGGCTCCACTTCATCAGCACGCTGACGCATTCGGCGAGCAGCTTGCGCTTGCTGGGAAAATGGCTGTAGAAGAGCGTCGCCGTGATGCCCAACTCACGCATGATGTTGGTCACGTAAGTGTTCTTGTAACCCTTCGACGTGAACTCGCGAGTGGCGAGCGCCAGAATGCGGTTGTGGGTGCGCTCGTACTCCTGCGCGACCAGGTCGACAGTGACTTCGTTGGCCCGGTCGATGTGGTGCTGCAGCCTGTCTTCTATCTCGGTTATCGAGAGGCCCGACCGCTTGAGGTCTGCTATTTCCCGCAAGATCTCGACGTGCTGCTCGGTATAGAGGGAGCGGCTTGCCGCTGTCTTCTGCGGACGCGGAAGAAGACCCAGCCGCAGGTAGTAGTGGATGGTCGTCCGCGGAACCCCGCTGACTTCTTCGAGTTCCCCTATGTTGAGTACGTGGATCACTTCGCCACCCCGGCGCCCGCGCGAGCAGCGGGCAGAACCCACGATCGACGCTTCTGGTACCGGGTATAGTAGCTCAGCTACCGGCGCAAACGGTAGCTGACCGGCCCAATCGCACCCGTTCAGCGCCTGGCCAAGGCGCCCGGCAGCCGCTGCAGCGCGATATCGCCCAGATTGACATCGCATTCGGTGGAGAGGTCTTCGAATCGTTTGGGCGCGAACCCCAGCGCGGTGATCTCGAGCGAGTAGGTGCTCTCCTCCAGCCCTTCGAACCAGAAGTCACCAAAGCCGTCGGTCGAAGCCATCCTTCCGCCGGCGGCGCCGGTCAGCGCGCACGTCGCCCCCCGCACCACCGCCCGCTCCACGGGGTCGTACACCGTGCCCGCGACGAACCTCTTGGGGATATTCAGGTAGAAGACCCGGGGATTCTCCTCTTCGGGGTGAAGCATCTCCGACCGTTCTATCGACTCGAGAGCCGCGGTCTCCTCGACGAACGCGAGCGCTCCGGTCGGGCAAGCGTCGACGCAGCGTGGTTCTTTCCAACCGGCGTCGAGCAGGTGGGCGCAGCCCGTGCACTTCTGGGCTATCCGCAGCTCCTCGTTCGCGAAGATGGCCCGGCTCGAGCAGGCGCCGACGCAGTCCATGCAGCCGGTGCAGGTCTTCGGATCGATCACGACCAGCCCGTCGTCGCGCTTCCCGATCGCCCCCTCGACCCGGCAAGCCGCCACGCAGGCGCCGTCGTCGCAGTGGTTGCACAGGGTCGCGACGTAGTGAACCTTGACTTTCGGAATGGTGCCTCTCACGCGCTCGTGCAGCTTCAGCCAGAACTGTCCCGTGTCGGGCTGCGGCTTGGCGTACGGCGTCCAGTCGTTGCCGCAGTGCTCGTCCTTGCAGGCCAATTGGCAGCAGTAGCAGCCGTTGCAGATCGACGTGTCGAACACGAATACCTTGCTCACCGGGCCTCTCCCTCCTCCAGCACCCACGCCTCGAAGCGGAGCCCCGACGCCGGGATCGTACTCTCTCGCGAACGCTTCCGGGTACCTCTCGCGCCAGCCTTCCATCTCAGCCATGGTCACCTTCTGCACCTCGACGAGAAAGCCGCTCGTCGCCATGCCCCAGCAGTTCGGGGAGATGCCGTTGAGTGGCGAGATGAGGTTGTTGGCGCCGCCCCGGTCGAGGTTGCCGTCGGGACCTCCCACGCAGATCATGTCGGCCCGCGCGCCGTGGTCGCTCGACACCGCGCCCGGGACGATCCGTTCCCAGACCAACGCTCCCCCGAGTACGGTGCCGCGTTCGTTGAACATCTTCACGATGTCGCCGTTCTCGATGCCCCGCGCCTCCGCATCGCTCGGGTGGATCCAGATGGGCTCGTACAGGTAGCCGTCCCAGCCCTTGACCTTGCAGGTGAAGATCTCGCGCGTCCAGGGGATGTCGTCGTTCTGGGCGTGGATCCTCCAGCGACCGTGGTTGGTCATGAGCAGCAGCGGGAAGCTCCTTGGCCCGCTCGCTCGAGACGCGCTCGTCGTGGAAGGTCATCTCTTCTCGATCCCATTTGGCGAGGGGACCACGCACGTTGTCGTCGGGGAAGATGTCGGCGAGCCGCTGCGAGTAGAACTCGAGCTTGCCGGTCGGTGTGTCGAGCGGGTGCTTCTCGGGGTCCTCGTAGAACAGGCGTAGGCCCGGCGGCACCTTCTCCCACTCGGGGTCGGTCGGGGCGATCCAGTACTCCTTGTCCTGGAAGTCGTCCCAACTGATGACCTGCTCGAGCCGCATGTTGTCGTAGCCGACCTTCATCTTCTCGCGAATCGACAGCGGCCCCGCGTACTTCTCGTAGAGACCCAGCTTCTTGGCCACCTCGCCCACCGCCTCGTAGTCGCTCTTGGATTCGCCCACCGGATCGATGGCCTGGTTCTCGATGAGCGCGCCGTGCACCGAACGGCCCCCGGCCGACAGGCGCATGATGTCCTCCTCTTCCAACTTCGTGTTGATTGGAAGGATGATGTCGGCGAGGCACCGTGTCGTTCTCGAGCCACAGATGCTGGACCACGAAGGTCTCTATCTTGGGACTCCTGAGCGCCTCTACGGTCTTGAACCCATCGTTCCAGCATGTGGTGCGGCACGGGTTGTCCATCCATATCATGTGGATCTCGGTGCCGCCCTCTTCTTTGGCGATCGGGTAGACGACCTTGCGGAACTGGTCTTCGAGCGGGGCGAAGAACATCGTGCTGCCCGAGCTCTCGGTATGCCCCTTCATGATCGCGTCGTAGAGTTGGGTCTTGGGGATCAACTGCTTCGACGAGGGCCACAACTGACCTTGGCCGGGGAAGAGCACCCCTTCTGCTTGCGGCCCTCGGCCGGGAAGCGCATGTCGGGGAGCTGGACCGCCGTCTTCGGGCCATCGTTCATCCAGTGGTCGTCGCCGCCCATCTTGAAGTACTGATGCACTCCGGGCTTGCCGAGACCCTGCATGCCGAGCAGATAGGCCTCCAGGCGGGCGGGCTCGTGCGAGTACGGACCGCGCACATACGAGCCGCCGTAGAAATGGATGACGGTCGTGATCTGCCTGGCCCACTCTTGCGCGAGCGCCTTGATGGTCCATTCGGTGACGCCGCATTTCTCCGAAGCCCACGCCGGTGTCTTGGCGATGCCGTCCTCGCGCCCGAGCACGTAGTCTTCGAACTTGTCGAATCCGACCACGTGAGTGGCGACGTACTCCTTGTCGTAGGTGCCTTCGACCATCCAGGTATGGGCGATGGCGAGGTGAAGAGCCGCGTCGGTGTTGGGCAGAATCGGAATCCACTTGTCGGCGTGCACGGCGCCTGAGTAGTTGAGGTCGGGCGAGACAAAGACCTGCTTCTTGCCGAGCTTCGACCAGAAGTAGAGAACGTTGGTGGGGAACTGCCCTGCGAAACCCCAGGGCGTGGTCTCGAGGTCGGACCCGATATGGATCGAGCATGTCGGTATGCTGGGTGACGTCGTTCATGATGTTGTCGGCCGGCAGGCACAGTCCGTTCTCGCCGTTGCCCCACACGTGCTTGGTGCCCCAGTACCAACCTTCCCAACTGTCGGCGTTCCTCACCACTTGGGTGAAGCCGCCGGTCAGGGCCAAGAGGTCCATCATGACGCCGTGGACGCCGTGCACCGTCTTGGTCTCTCCGTGTCCGTCGCCGTGAGCGCATATGGCAAGCGGCCCGTACTCCGCGTTCATCCGCCTGATCTCGTCGGCGACGATCGTAGCCGCCTCGTCCCAGCTGATGCGCACGAACTTGCTCTTGCCCCGATTCTGGGGATTGCGCCCGCCGGGACCGGTGGAGCCCGGAGCCCCTTCGGGATCCCAGTCGACTCGCTTCAGCGGATACTTGATGCGGTTGGGAGAGTAGACCCGCTTCTTGTAGGCCAGATGGAACGGGGCGAGCAGGCCCTTGAGGGGAGTCTCATAGACGACGCCGTCCTTCTGCAGCGTGTACTGGCCGAGTTCCTCTTTGGTGTAGCGCTCCTCGTGGTGGTGCGGCCGTATGCGCACGATCTTGCCGTCTTTGACGTCGATGCTGGCGATCTCACCACCCTGGGCAAACGAGCACTGACCGAGCGTCTTCAGAACCGTCTTGTCTGCTATGCGGGGCGTGGGGACTTCCTCGCTCCTGGATGCCATGAAACCTCTCCTTCCGCCGGTACGCCCGCCGGCCCAGCTCCCCGGGGGACATGCCGGGGGGCTGGACAAGGTGGGGAGTGCTGCCTCTAGTAGACTATGGGCTGCAGTGTTCCATCGACCTCTACCGCCGAGGAATCGGTCGTGTAGAGGATTCGTTTGTCGACCGGCCACTTGCCGCTCGTCGCCTTCACCCACTGACCCGAGGCCTGCACGGGCACAGCGCAGTTGGGGTGAGGGTGCCGCGTCATGTCCTTCACAGGGGCGGTGAAATCGATCTGGCCGAGGATCGACTGGAAGTTGGTCTGCCGGATGGCGGCGACGGTCGCGTCTTTGCTCTCGATGTCGGAGGTGCGCTTGTAGACGTCGAGAGCCCACTCGAACATGGAGAGGATAATGAGCGACTCGCTCCACTGCGCACCGCTGAAGCCCTCGTACTCCTCGGCGATCTGCGCGCAGTCCATGCCGGTGAGCGAATCGGTGAAATGCGCGCGGGGGGTCCAGGTGCCGGCGCAGAGCAGGTTGTAACCCATCTCGCCCAGAGCCACGACCGACTCAGGAAAGATCAGACCTTTGTGCCCGAACGCGACCTTGGGTTTGAAGCCCTGCTGGTGCGCCTGAGCCCACATGGTGGTGAAGTCGGGTGTGAGCATGACGGCCACCATGATCTCGCACCCGGCCTTCTTCATGCTCGAGAGCTGGCTGGTGTAGTCTTCGGCTCCCGGCGTGTAGAGCTCCGTCGCCACTACTTTGTAGCCGCCGCTCTCGAACACCCCCGGCGCCCACTGGGCGGCCGTGATGCCGTCGGTGTCGTTGGCGAGCACCAGACCCAGCGTCTTGTTGGTGTCGGCGCCCTTGAGGACCTCCATGAGGTTGAAGAACGTGCCGACGTCGTCGAAGGCGAAGGTGAAGCCCCACTTGTAGCCTTCCTTCGGTGCGTCGGCCACGAACGCGTGCCACTCGGCCCAGTTCGACAGCATCGGGCACCCGAAGCCTTCGCATACCGCGACCGCCGGATTGACCGTGTCCGGCGTGCAGGCGGCGAGAACCATATCGACCCTGTTGCCGTTGATGAGGTCGCCGGTGATCTCTCCCGCGCGCTTCGAATCGGACTGAGTGTCCTTGAGAACGACTTCGAACGGATGCTTCTTGTTGTCCGCGAGCACGACACCGTCGCCGATGGCGTCCTCGAAGTGCTTCTTCGACCACCGCGCCCCTGAGGAGAAGGGAGCCAGCGGACCCGTGATGGGCACCACGTAGCCAAGTTTGATCGGGCGGCCCATCTCTTCCGCGGCGGTGACGCTCGTAGTGGTCGATGTCACCGTGGAGGCGGTAGTGGCGGGGCCCGTGGTGGTCGCCGTTTGTGGGACGGTGGTGGTCGTCGCCTCCTCGCCGCAAGCCGCGAACAGCCCGCCCAGGCCTGACGCGGCCCCTACGGCTGCACCCGCCAGTCCGGCGATCTTGAGGAATTGACGACGACTCACTGCTCTCGCCTCATCTGTCTGCTGGATCATGGCGCGTTCTTGGGATTCATCCGGCATGTTCATCAGCTTCACATCCCCTGTCGTGTACGTGTGGACGTTCTAGGACCCGTTGACTTCCTGACGACCAACGAACGGGCATGCGAGAGGGGCATAGCTCGTGCCCCCTATTCGCCGCGCACGTCGAAACTATCATCACTGGAGCGCAATATCAAGTTCCAGAGTAATGTTCCATAGTCCAACGGCGCAATAGCACGCAGGCTCGGGGAACGTAGCCAGCCACGGTGGGCTCGGCGAGCGACGAGCGGCGCCCAGGCGGGAAGCGCCGGCGTCAGTCTAGGCAGCGCCTCCAAGAGACGCGGCCCTGAGATTCATCGGACGGAGCCAGAACGACGGCCGCTGAGCGCGCGCTTACGTACGGAGACCTTCCCGGCGCTGAACTCCTTGGCGACCGCTCGTTGCGCCACCTGGTCGACCTTCAGCGCCGCGGCCGTGGGGTCCCCGGCACGGCACGCCATGGCCTTCGCCGCTTCGACCAACCAGCCGGCAGCCATATCGCGGTCTACCTTGCCGGTGTCGATGACGAGGTCGAACATGCCGGGATCGTCCGGAGAAAGACCGTAGGAGGTCCTCGCGAAATCGGCCACAAGCGTGTCCCGTTCGGCCACAAACTCGGTCGCCTGCTCTTCTGTCATGTGCTTTCTCCGCATGATCCGCTCGATTCTCAGCGGAAGCGGAGCCTTCACGCGTACGTTGAGCACGTCGCAGAGTCCCTGCAAGGGAGCGAAGCAGCCTCGCCGAGCAGCACCACATCGTCATGCTGCGCGGTGGCCAGCACGAGGGTCCGGAGCATCGTGTTGATGCGGTCTCTTTCCATGCCGCGACGGGTGAAGCGATCCCAGAGGTCGGGAGTCGAGTCGTAGACCTGCGGGGTCTGGTCGTACCCGCTCTGCAGCATCGAGTCTCTCAGCGGTCGCGTAGTCGGCGAAGTGGTAGTTCAGGGCTCGGGCCACTTTTCGGCGATGTAGCGTCCCTCGCACCCCGCCTGCCTGAAGATGGTGATCACAGCCACGGCGTTTGCCTCCCTCGGACTCCCACGGGATTCGGTCTCTGCGCGCAGCATACAGGCCCGCACGCCGTGCGGGAAGCATCATCCGCTATCGCATGGTTCAGCCTCCGGTGACAGGGCCCCGCAGGTCGATCGAGGCCCAGCACGCTTTGGAGAGGTCGGCCGCGACAGGAGGGAAGCAGCCATGGATGATCGTCCGCTCATGCGACTGGAGGAACCTGACAACCGGTATGAGCAGGATATCGGTCGAGATCACGACGGCCCAGTCGTAGGCATCGTCGCGGGCGAGTTCGAGGAGGTCGGTCGCGATGGGGTTGTCGCGCCCCCGCCCGCCCGGGTCCTTGGTGCCCGCTCGACAGTGCGTGCACGGCCGCCGGTCGCAGGCCCGGCACTCCCGCGTGATGCCGGCGCCGCTCTGCCTCAGAACGAAGCGTTCGGCATCGCGAGCCCGTCGCGAGCAGAAGGCGAATACACGTAGACGGTGCCGGGAGGAGGCGCTCCCGATCCCTTGCCCGTCAACGCGGCCAGACCCGCCTCGACGCGCCGCACTACCGCTGTCAGGTCGTCGCCCAGGGCACCGCCATGCGACGCACCTGCGAGCGGAGGTCGAGCAGATCGATGAGAACGATGACCCGGGGGAGTCTGTCGGCAAGACCGGTCACTGCGACTCCTCATGACGGCGGTTGCGAGAGGAATTGTAGCCCAGCCGCGGCTGTACCCAGGCGACAACGGCGAGATCGCCCCAAACGTACGTCGTGCCGGGAGATCCAGCGGTTCTGCGGCGGGGCTTCCGGGAAGCCGGCGTGGGGAATCGAACCCCAGACCTGCTCATTACGAGTGAGCCGCTCTGCCATCTGAGCTACGCCGGCCTGCAAGTCGCGGCACCTCAAGACCGATGCCGCGAGCAGCTTAGTTTAGAAGTTCCCCGGCGACCTGACAAGGCCGCCGGCTCGCGTCCTTCGGAGGCGCTAGACGCGTCGCTAGGCCCGTCGTCGCTGTCGCACGACCTACTCTCCGCGCCGCGGCACGATGCACATGAACTCAAAGGGGGCTTCGCCACTGTTCCTGAAGTTGTGCAGTTCGTCTGAGGGCACAAAGACGAGTCGCCGGCACTCACCGATATCTCGCTCCCGTCCGGGTCGATCGCGAGGCCCCGGCCCGCCTCGACCTTGACCAAGTGCGGAAAAGCATGCGTGTGCCGAGGAGTGGCTGCGCCGGCGGCAAGACTGAAGTGGCGAAGAACGATCTCGTCGGAACCGTCGGCCGGCCCCAGCACGATCTGCTTGGAGACACCCTCGTATCCCGGGATTTCGACAGCGGCCACTTCATCGCGTCGCTTGATTCTCACGAGAACCTCCTTCGATGGGAGCCGAGAGCGTCATGGTGACACCGGGGCCGATATCCATCAAGCCGGCAGCGATGGCCGGCGCTACTCTCCGGAGCCGCTCCCGCCGCCCGGCGCGCCGCCGCCCGGGCTGCCTTCGCCGCCTTGGCCCCCGCCACCCGGCCGCCGCGGCCTGCGGCGCCTGCGGCGCGATCCGTTGGCGGCGCCGCCCTGCTGGCCGTCACCGGCCGAACCGGCGGGCTGGCTCGCGCTGTCGCGGCCGCCTTCGGCGCCGCGACCCTGCCCTTGCCGCTGTTGCTCGCCCGACTGTGCGGGCCTCCGGCGACTGCGGCCGCCGGAACCGCCACTCTCACCTGTGCCACCGCCCTCGCCGGTGTTTTCGCCCCCGCCGCCGCGACCTTGGCCACCTGGTTTCTGACCGCCTGTGCCGCGCCCGGCTCCGCCGCCCCGGCCGCCTTCGCGTGCTCCGGCGCCTGCGCGAGGTTCGCGGCCCGCGCCTGCGGCGCCCTCCGACGTGGCGCCTTCTCTGGCGGCTTCGCCGCCCCCACCCCGTCGCCGGCCCCGGCCTCGCCGCCCACGTTTGCGTGTGGACTCGGCCACGACCACGTCGACCGGCTCGCCGTTCTCGTTCAGGATGACCTCGGCCTCGACCACAGGCAGCGCGCCGACCGTCTCGTCGGCGATGGCGAGCCTGTTGAGACCTATGTGGCTGTCGAGCCACGACACGTGCGCAGGCTCTTCCTCGGGCGCCTCGGGCATCACGAGCAGCTCGCCACCTTCCTGGTATTCGCAGGAGGCCAAGCGTATCTCGGTCGTGGTGCCGTCGTCCATGCGCACGGCGACGGCCTGTTTTGTGAAGTTGTAACCGGCGACCACGCCCTCGCCCGTCGGAGTGATGACCTTGGTCCCTTTGGCCGGCGCTTCCTTGCGGAACGAGACGTACTGCTCCTGCTCGTACTTGAGGCAGCACATGAGCCGCCCGCAGAGACCCGATATCTTCATCGGGTTGAGCGGCAGGTTCTGCTCCTTGGCCATGCGGATGCTGACAGGAGTGTCGTCGCCCGGAAAACAGCTACAGCAGAGGGCCCGGCCGCACGGACCGAGACCACCCACCATGCGGGCTTCCTCGCGCGCCCCCACCTGGCGGAGCTCGATGCGCCGCTTCAGCGCCTTCGCTAGATCGGCCACGAGACCGCGAAAATCGACGCGCTCCTCGGCGAAGAAGCTGAAAGTGATCTTTTCACCGCCGAAGCATACGTCGGCGTCGACCAGCTTCATGTCGAGCCCATGTCGGGAGATGAGCTCGCGGCACGCGATCATGGCTTCGCGACGCAACTCGACCGCGGCCTCGACGTTCTCGAGGTCGACGTCGGTCGCCGCGCGCACGACCTTCTTGAGCGGCGCAGGCAGTTCAGCGTCCTCCACGATGTGTGGCGGCTCGACGACCTGGCCAATTTCGGGTCCGCTCGAAGTCTGTACTACTACACTATCGCCCCGAGATAGTTCGAGTCCGGCGGGATCGAAATGATAAACCTTGACGCCGCCTCTAAAAACGACGCCTACGACATCGGCCACTGAGTGAGGGCCTCCTTAATGGAAAGAAACATGTCCCCGATCGAGAGTCGGGCATCAACATTATAGCGAAGGCGCTCCTCTGCCTTGCCGATCGCTTCGATGGCGCTGGTGTACGCGTGGAGAGCGTCCGGGTTTGCCTGCCTCCGCAAGCCGTCCAATCGGTCCTGGTTGAGCACCGCTTCCTCCGCTCCCGCGGCCACCAGGGCCAAGTCCCGGTACCAACCGGCGAACACCCTGGTGGCGTTATGCAGGCCTTGCGTGTGGGCGCGTCGCTGCCGGCGCTTGACCTTCTCCTCGTGCCGCTTCTTGATCCAGGCTTTGGTGCGCGCGTCACCGGCCCACGCCAGAGCTCGCTCCATCTCTGCCCCTGCCTCCGAAGCCTGCTCGGCCGACCGGGCTTCGATGCTCGCGATGAGCTCGTCGAGGGCCACCTGCGTCGCCATGAGGCCCGCCCCCGGCACGTCACGCGCCATGTCGAGCAGGAGTGCGCGCTCACGCCGGGCGCTCTCCGACACCACCAACTCGCGCGCGTACGAGAGGTTGCCCCCCGCCACCCGGGCGGTCAGTCTGGCCTCGGCCTCGGCCAGCCCGTAGCGGCGCATGAGGTCGGCCGCCATTGCCGGAGCGGGCACAGCCGAGAACGCCACCGGCTGACAACGCGAGGCGATGGTCGGCAGGAGTCTTTCGGGCCTGTCGGTCACGAGGATGAAGTGCACGTGGCCGGGCGGCTCCTCCAAGGTCTTGAGGAAGGCGTTGGCAGCCTCGGCGTTGAAGCTGTCGGCCTCGAGAAACACGTAGACCTTCGCCCGCGCTTCATAAGGCCGGTAGGCGGCATGCAGGTTGATCTCGGTGATCTCCTCCTTGCGGATGAAGTTGCCCTCGGGCGCCACCACCTCCACGTCAGGATGGAGCCCTTCGAGCACTCTCCGGCAAGTCCCGCAGGCGTTGCAGCCCTGGTCGGGACAGGCCAGGCCCGCGGCGAACGCCAGAGCCGCCTCGGTCTTGCCCACCCCCGCCGGCCCGGAGAAGAGATAGGCGTGCGAAGCGCCCTGCTCCAGTGCCCTGGCGAGCAGCGAGACCGCTAGGTGCTGCCCCACGATGTCTGCAAAGAGGGTGGTCATGCGTTCTCGCTCTGGGTGTTGCTGACGTGTATCGGCCTGCCCATCATACGGTAGGCCGCGCGGCCGAGAACATCGTGTAGGTCAAGAAGGCATGGTACCCGGGGGCGCCGGCCACAAAATCCGCCGAAGCCGGATCGCAGAGCCGCTGAAAGGCCCCCCAGTCGGCCGCAGATACCTTCTCGGCCAAATGCGACCAGAACATCGCGTAGCAGGCGGCAAGCGCCCGTCGGGTCAGCGCGTCCGCCGGCGCCGGGATCTGGGCGGCGAAGGTAGCCGCTCGAGCCTGCTCGAACCCGGCCGCACGCAACCATGCTTCGGCGCGGAGAAAGTGCAGTTCGGGCTTCACACCCGCGAGATAGGGCGCCGTTTCGACGAACGCCGCGTTCAACCGGGCCTCGAGAGCCGGGTGACCGGCTAAGAGGGTCTGGCTCGACCAATAGAGCAGGGCTACGGCGCCGCCAGGCCTGACGACCCGTTTGAACTCCGTGAGGACAGCCGCCGGATCGTCCACCACCGCCCCCGGCCAGAGCGTGTCGGCGCACCAGACCCAATCGAAGGAGTCGTCCTCGAAGGGCAACCGCCCGATGTCGCCACGAACCCACTCGGTAGCGCCTGACGCGGCGTGGTGCGCGCGCGCCCAGGCGAGATTCTCCTCAGAGAGATCGAGCCCAGTGAGCGACCCCGCCGGCCCGACCTGCTGCGAGAGCACGCCGGCATGGCATCCGGCGCCGCAGCCCGCATCGAGCCCGCGGCTCCCCTTCGCAAGCGACAGGGCGCCGGCCGCCTGGCTGATGGCGGGGCCGCTGAGATGGAACATGAGTCCCAGACGCTCGTGCGGCGAGCTGAGTGACTCCGACCCCTCAGGCATGCGGTGCTCCTTTCGGCGCCTGGAAGGCTGCTAGTGGCTGAAGAGCTCCAATTCCTCTTCGACGACGGCCCGCACCCGCTCCTGTACCTCGCCCTCAGTCCCCTTGGCGTCGACCCTCCGGATACGGTGGGGATGCTCCACCAGCAGGGCCCGAAAACCTTCGGCCACACGCCGGTGGAAGTCCTCGTCCTCGGCCTCGAGCCGGTCGGGCACGGCGGCCAGCCGCCCGGAGCGGAGCGAGTCGTCGAGATCCAAGAAGAGGGTCAGGTCGGGCAGGAGACACTCCGTGCCCCAGACGTTGAGCGCCATGACGTCGGCGAAGCCCAGGTCTCGGCCGTAGCCCTGGTACGCGAGCGACGAATCGACGTAACGATCGCAGATCACCACCTGGCCGTCAGCGAGCGCCGGGCGGATGACCTGCCGCACGAGCTGCGCGCGAGCGGCTGCATACAGCAGCGCCTCGGCGCGCGCGACCATGCCCTCATTGCGCGGGTCGAGCAGCATGTCGCGGATGGCCTCGCCCAGCGCCGTGCCGCCGGGCTCGCGGGTAACGAGCACCGCGTAGCCGCGTTCGCGAAGAGCCGAAGCAAGCAAATCCATCTGCGTGGACTTACCGCAGCCATCGAGACCCTCGAAGCTGATGAAGAGGCCCTCGTAGCCGCCCAGCGCGGCAGACTCAGACTCGCTGAGAGTCGCGTCGTCGGGAGGGCCGGAGCGGTCGAACGGCTCGCGACGGCCGGGCGTTTGCGGCGCCGCCGCGCTCATCAGGCCGGGGCTTTCTCCGAGGCCGGATCGGGCGATGCGGCGGCTGCCGCCGCATCGGCCGCCTTGGTCTTGGCCGTGGCGGTCTTCCGCGTGGCGGTCGTCTTCTTGGCCGCCGCCTTCGTAGTGCTCTTCGCCGCCGCGGTCTTGGCAGTGGCAGTCTTGGTGGTCTTCGGCGCGGCCGACTTGCCCGCCGCAGTCTTCTTGGCCGCCGCCGCCTTGGTCGCAGCCGAACCCGTGCGCGAGCCGCGCTTCTTTCCGGCGGCAGCGCCCGCAGCCGCCTCTTCGCCCTCACCGGCCGCGGCCGCGGCGGCGGCGCGCGCGGCCTGCTTCGCCCGGTACTCGTCCTTGGTGGAACAGTACGGGTCGAGACAGAGCACCCACGGACGCCTGCCGCCCAGTATCTTCACCTTGGGGCTACCGCACTGCGGGCAGATATCGTCGGTGGCGATGACCTCGCCCTTCTGGGGCAGCGGGTAGGTCTGATCGCATGCGGGATAGCCTTGGCAACCCACGAAGCGCTTCTTGGTGGTCTTCGACCTGATCACGCGCAACCGGGCCTTGGCGCACTTCGGGCACTCGCCCAGCACCCGGTCCTCTGTGATGCCCTCGTAGATCTTGGCCGCCATCTGTTCCTTGTGCTGCTCGAGCGAGCCGTAGGCCTCGCGAAGCAGGTTGCGCGATACGGTGACTACCTCTTCCTTGGTCATATCGCGCACCGAGATGAGGTCCATATCCTTTTCGAGCTCCGCGGTCATCTCGGGCGAGGCGATGCGGGGCGCGAAGTCCTGGATGGCCTCGGCCATCTTGATACCCATCTCGGTCGGCTCGACCGGATTGCTGCGCACGTAGCCGCGGTCGTACAGGTTCTGGATGATCGCGTGCCTCGTCGCCTTGGTGCCCAGGTTGTGCTTCTCCATGAGCTCGATCAGCGTACCCTGCCCGAAACGGGCCGGGGGCTGCGTCTCCTTGCCCTCCAGCTGCTTGTCGACCAGGCGGACAAGACCGTCCTTCTCGAGGAGGGGCAATTCCAGGTCCTTCTGACGCGTGTAGGGGTAGTACTCGAACCAGCCGGCATGAACCACCCGGCTACCGCGCGCCACGAAAGGCTCGTCGCTCAGGGCGATGTCGACCCGGTTCGACTCCATGACGGCGTCGTCGGCCAGCGTCGCCATGAAGCGGCGCACGACCAGTTCGTAGAGCCTCCAATCGCGGTCGCCCAAATCGGAACGCCGGGGGCTGCCGGTCGGGTAGATCGGCGGATGGTCGGTGGTGCGCTTGTCGCCCCGGCTGGGATGAAGAGCCGTCTGCGCCAGAAGCCGCGAAACCTCGGGCTTGAACTCTCCCTCGGCGAGCACTTCGAGGGCCTCGCGCAGATCGATCGACGTCGGGTAGACCGTGTTGTCGGTACGCGGGTAGCTGATGTGCCCCGCCATGTAGAGATCTTCAGCGGTCCGCATGGCCGCCGATGCGCTGAACCCCAGGGAGGTCGCGGCGCTGGTGAAGCTGGTGGTGTTGAACGGAGTCGGTCTGGGCACCTTGCGCGAGGTCTGCTTGACCGCGGTCACACGCCCCGGGGAGGCGATCTTGTCAAAAATGCTCTGTGCCCGTTGTTCGTCGCTGAACCGGTCTTCTTTGTGGAGCGCCGAGAAAGTCTGCCCGTCGGCCTCCAGGTCGACCTTGACCACCCAGTAGGGTTCGGGCACGAAGGCACGGCGTTCTTTCTCACGCTCGGCGACGAGCACCAGAGTGGGCGTCTGCACCCGGCCCACGCTCAAGAACTGGCTACCAAGCCTTGACGTAGCCAGCGAGACGAAGCGCGTGAGGGTGGCGCCCCAGATGAGGTCGATGTCTTGCCGGGCTTCACCGGCGCGGGCGAGGGGTTCTGAGAGTTCGTCCAGGTTGGTGAAGGCCCGGTTGATCTCACCCGCGGTGAGGGCCGAGAAGCGCGCCCTACGCACCGTGCGAGCAAGCTTCGGGTTCTCCTCCATAGCCAGGTTGAGCGCCTCGAGTCCGATCAACTCGCCCTCGCGGTCGAAGTCGGTCGCGATGATGAGGGTACTGGCCTCGGCGGCAAGCCGCTTGACCGTCCGCACTACCGACTTTGCCGTCTCGGTCTTGACAAGGGGAGCGTCGATGAGCGCTTTCGGCTCTACCTTGCGCCACTCCGAATACTCAGGTGGAAAATCGACTTGAACAACGTGGCCCTTGAGCCCAACGATGGCGATATCGACCCCGTCCGCGTTGACGAGGTTGTAGTACGGTACCTTGAGATACGCGCCTTCCTTGACCGGTCCCTTGGAGAGAATCCCGGCTATCTTCTTGGCGGCGTCGTTCTTCTCGGTGATGATCAGCTGCAAAGATCAGACTCCTGACGCGTCGCGTTGTGGGAGGTCCTAGCGGCGAACGATAGCACGCGCACCGGCGAGGATGCTCGTGCGGACGATCGCCCCCTTCGGCGGAAAGACCAGCGTCGATCTAGTTAGTATATAGCGACCGGCCGTCATCGCCCCCGCATGTCGCCGCGCCGCGGGAGCGAGAGTCGCTACTTGGCCGTCGTAGTCGTGGCCGGAGCGGCGGCAGTGCTGGTCGTCGAAGCGGGTTTGGTGGTAGTTGTAGTCTCGCTGAGCTTCTGAATCTGCTCTCTGATAGTAGGAGCCATCTCGCCGTTGGGTTCCAGCTCGAGGTACTTCTGCCACGCGAGCACCGCCGCGCTCTTGTTGTTCAGGTTCTGCTGCGCGACGCCCAGCTTCAGATACACGTCGGGATTCTGAGGATCGACGTCGACCGCCTTGTTCAGTATGGCGACCGCTTTGGTGTAGTCCTGGCCGTCCTGGCTGAGATAGATGTTGGCCAAGCGGAGATAGATGTCCTTCTGGGTGGGGTCGGCCGCGACAACAGCCTCGAGAGCCTGAGCCGAAGCCCGGAGGTATTGGGCGCCCTCGCCCTGCTGATAGAGAGTGTTGAAGATATTGGCCTCACCCAGCAGCGCGGCCGTATCGTTCGGATTGACCTGGAGGGCCTGCTCGTACGCCGCCAGCTGGTCGGCGAGCGACGTGGTCCCGGTGGTAGCGCCGTTGTCGCTGCTACATCCACCTTGGGTGAAGATCTCCGAGATGTTGAAGCCCGCGCCGCCGTAGCCGACTCCCATGAACAGGAAGCTCACCACGAAGATGATCGCGAGTATCAGGGCCACCCACTTGGCCCACCTACGAATCTTTCTACGATCGAGCAGCAAAGTAGTCTCCTCACAGTATTAGCGGCGCCGGTCGTGCTCTCCCGCGAGCCGTTAGCGCCGCCGCGAATCGGAGACGATTATACACGGACAGGATTCTATGCCCCGCGCGGCGCTGGAACCGCCACGAAGCCGGGCCCGGCGCCCCGCGAGCAGGCGGGATCTCGCCCTTCAGCCTGCCTCTAGCCGGGCAGGCCCAGCTTGGCGCGGGCCGCCGTCAGCCCGCCCGCCACTTCCCGGGACGGCGGACCTGAAGTCCCGGCGTCGAAGACCACCTGGCCATCGATCATCGTCATGCGCACATCGAGCGCTCGAGCCGTCTCGACCAGGCGCGCGACGGGATCGCCGGTGGCTTCGCCGCCGCGCCCGTCACCGGCCGGCGAGGCGTGGTCGCGGAGGTTGGCGTCGTGCAGACGGACGGCGATCAGATCGGCCCGCTTACCGGGCTCGATGCTGCCCACCGACTCGGCCTGGCCGAGCGCCCGGGCGCCCTCGAGCGTAGCCATGCGCAGCACCATGCTGGGAGTCAGCGGGGGTAGGGGCGCGCCGGCTTCCGCGCGCGCCCGGCTCACCGCTAGAGCCGCCCGCATCTCGGAGAACATGTCGAGATCATCGTTCGAGGCGAGACTGTCGGTGCCCAGCCCGACCGCGATGCCCGCGGCCAACATCTCGGCCACCGGCGCCCCGCCACACCGCAACCGCAGGTTCGACCGCGGGCAGTGAGCCACCCCCGCCCCGGTCGCCGCCAACGCGGCCACGTCGGCCGAGTCTGCCTGCACAACGTGGATCGCCAACGTGCCCGGCCCGAGCGCCCCCGTCTGGGCAAGGTAGGGCACGGGCCGCATGGCCGGCGGCGTCCAATTCTGACCGGTCCAGAGGTTGGCCGCCTGGTAGGCCCTGGCGATCGGGCTCTTCTTGCCGATCAGCAGATCGACCTCGGCCTGCGACTCGGCCAGGTGGGTGGCCAGTCGCAGGTTCGAGCGGCGCGCGAAGCGCGCCGCCTCCCGGTACAGACGCGCCGACACCGTGTACGGGGCGTGCGGCGAAACGCCCGGTTCAACCAGACAAGGCCGGTCTTCGGGCACATCATCGCGTGCCGCTGCGGGCGTCCGCCCACATTCTTCACGCAGCCGTGCCAGCCGCTCCTCCAGGCGCTGGAGCGTCGCCGGCGCCTGCGTGTCGTCGAGGCCGAACAGCTCCACGTAGACGCGGGCGCGCAGCCCCGCCGCGCGGGCTGCGCGCCCCACGATCCAGCCCTCGTAGGTAGTGTCGGCGATCGAGGTCACACCGTTCCGCACGCACTCGAGAGCGCCCCAGAGGGCCGACGCGGCATAGTCCTCGAGGTCGAGCTTGCGGCGCGCGCGCAGCAGCCCCAGCATCCAGCGGCCGAAACCCGACGGCTGCATGAGGCCTCGGAAGGCTGAATACTCCAAGTGGGTGTGAGTATTGACGATCCCAGGCATGAGGATGCATCCCGGGAACTCAAGCGTCTGTTCGGCCGACCGCTCTCGCCGAAGAGCGCCGGCGTCGCCGACTTCGTCGATAGTCCCGTGCCTGACGATCACCGCGCCGTTGCGGATAGGCGGCCCGTTGATGGGAAGCACCCAATCGGCTTGAAGAAACACCATCGCGCGCCTTCCTGGGGAAACAGCCGCGATAGGGGCCCGCGGCCCCTACTTCATGAGAGTTCCGACGGCGCTCGATGCCGAATCCCACAGCCACTGGGGCAGGACGCCGATCACCACGGTGGCGATCGCGGCGATCGCGAGGGCCATGGCCATGGCTCCCCCGATAGGCTCCCTGAGAACGTACTGTTCTTCGGGTTCCTTGAAGAACATATAGACGACCACTCTCAGGTAGTAGTAGGCCGAGACCGTGCTCAGCACGACCCCGATGACGGCCAGCCACCACAGGTCCGCGTACACGACCCCACCGAAAACGTAGAACTTGCCGATGAAGCCCGCTGTACCGGGAATTCCGGTGAGCGACAGCAGGAACAGAGTCAGTAGCAGCGCCGCCCACGGCGAGCGGCGGCCTAGCCCGGCGAACCACTTGAGCGAGTAGTCGAACCTCTCGGGCATCACCGATTTGAGGTAGCCGAGAACCCCGAAGGCTCCCAGATTCATGAAGGTGTACGCCGCCATGTAGACCAGCATACCCTTGCCCGGATAGGTGTTGGCGCTCCAGCCCATGGCCGCGAGCCCCGTGAGCAGGTAGCCGGCGTGCGCTACCGACGAGTAGGCGAGCATCCTCTTGACATTGCTCTGCACCAGGGCGAACAGGTTGCCGACAAGCATGGTGACGATGGCGAGCACGATGAACAAGATGGCCCAACTGCGTACCGCCGCCGGAAAGGCGAGAATGAACACGGCCATGAAGGCCGAGAAGGCTGCCGCCTTGGGACCCACCGAGAAGAAGGCCGCGACCGGAGTAGGCGCGCCCTGGTAGACGTCGGGGATCCACATGTGGAACGGCACGGCCGACACCTTGAAGGCTAAGCCTATCGCCACCAGCACGACCGCGAGCAGAAGGCCCGCTTCGGTCGTCTGAGCGCCGATGAGTTGCCCCACCGCCTTGTACGAGGTGGCGCCGGTCGCGCCGTACACGAGCGATATGCCGTACAGCATGATGGCCGACGCAAACGATCCGGTCACCAGGTACTTGAGCGACGACTCGTTGGAGTGCACCCGGTAGCGGAAGAAGGCCGCCAGCAGGTAGCTGCTGATCGACATCAGTTCGAGCGCCACCCAGAGCAGGATGAAATCCCGAGCGGCCGCCATGAGGTCCATGCCGATGATCGCGAAGATCACGAGGGCGTAGTACTCGCCCAGGTGTCCCTTGAGCACTTGGAGGTAGCTCGTCGACAGCAGTACGGTGAGTGCGCCGGCCAGAGCGAACAGTACCTTGAAGAACACCGCCCAATCGGTCAACACAAGCATGCCCGCGAAACTCGTGCGGTTCTCTCCGGCGAACGCGACGGAGAGCACGATCGAACCGACCAGCGCCGCGAGGGCGATGGCGATGACGGCCGTTCTGTCGACCCTTCCGTCGCCGCCCGGCTTGAGGAACGGGTCGACCAGCAAGATGAGGCACGCGCCCACCAGCAGGATCAGTTCGGGGATCACCGGGATGAGATCAGGCGTCTGCATCAGTTACCCCCGAAGAACGCCGAGACCAGGCCGAGAAGGTTGCCGCCATGCTCAGCAAGGTAGGGCTGCACTTGCATCATGATGTTCTGGGCGGGAGCGTGGAGCAGGTTCAAGAAGGTATGCGGATAGATGCCGATCCAGACGGCCATGACCACCAGCGGAACCAGGGTGATGATCTCGCGTGCGCTCAAGTCCTTGAGGCTCAGCCACTTCTCGTTGGCCTGCTGGAACATCGTGCGCTGGTACATCCACAGCAGATAGCCGGCCCCCAGGACTATGCCTACGGAGGCGACCACCGCGAACACCTTCGCGTACTGGAACACTCCTACCAGGATAAGGAACTCGCCCACGAACCCGCTGAGGCCCGGCAGACCAAGACTACCCAGCACGAACAGGCTGAAGAAGGCCGCGGCCACAGGCATGGGCTTGGCCATGCCTCCGTAGTCCTTGATCAATCGGGTGTGCGTGCGGTCGTAGAAGAAGCCGACCATCATGAAGAGCGCGCCGGTCAGCACACCGTGGTTGACCATCTGCAGAACCGCACCCTCGATGCCCTGCTGGTTGAACGTGAAGAGACCCGCGGTGACGAACCCCATGTGGCTCACCGAGGAGTACGCGACCAGCCGTTTCATGTCGGGCTGCACCAGCGACATGGCGGCTCCGTAGACCACCGCGACAGCCGACAGTATGAGCACCGGCACGATGGCCTTCACCGACACTTCGGGGAAGAAGCCTATGCAGAAGCGGATCATGCCGTACACGCCCATCTTCAGAAGCACGCCGGCCAGAATCACCGAGCCCGCGGTGGGAGCTTCGGTATGCGCGTCGGGCAGCCACGTGTGCACCGGGAACATGGGCACCTTGATGGCGAAGGCTATGAAGAAGGCCGCGAACGACCATGCGGCGAGCGACCCGCTGAAGCCGGCTTGCTGCAGAGCGAGGATGTCGAAGGTGAGCGGGCCGCCGTTCTTGCTGTACCACCACACCACAGCCAGGATCGCGACCAGCATGAGCACAGAGCCGGCGAAGGTGAAGAGGAAGAATTTGATGGCCGCGTAGACCCGGCGCGCCCCACCCCACAGGCCGATAATGAAGTACATCGGTATGAGCTGTACTTCCCAGAACACGTAGAAGAGGAACAGGTCGAGAGATACGAAGACGCCGATCATGCCGGTCTCGAGCACCAGCAGGCTGATGAAGAAGGCCAATCCCCGGTCTTTGATGGAATTCCACGACCCCAAGATGGCGAGCACCGACAGGAGGGTGGTGAGAAGTATCAAGACCATCGAGATGCCGTCGACGCCCACGTGGTACGAGATGCCGAGGCTCGAGATCCAGGAAGCCTTCTCGACGAACTGGAACTCCGCGGTTCCGGTCTGGAACTGGGTCACCAAGTAGATCGAGAGCGCGAACGTGAAGATGGTGGTGACGAGCGCCGTGGTCTTGTAGGCGTTGGGGCGTCCGCGCATGAAGATCAACATGATGAGCGCGCCGGCGATGGGCAGGAAGGTTAGGAACGTCAGTCCCCTGAAGCCTATCTGTGTCATGAAATCAAGCTCCACGATCCCTGCCCTTATATCGCCACGATGACGACGACGGTGACGATCACGAACAAACCTATGAACATCCACAGCAGATAGTTCTGCACACGGCCCGACTGTATGGGCCTGATAGCGAGACCGGCGCGCTGCCACAGCCAGCCGGTACCGTTGACGGCCCCGTCGATGATCTTCTCGTCGAAGCGGCGCCAGACCCAGCGCGAGCCGTCGACGGCAAGCCGCACGAAGGTCGCGTCGTAGAACTCGTCGATGTAGAACTTGTTGTAGACGACCCGGTACAGCGGCCGCAACCGCGCCCCCACCTTGACGGGCAGATCGGTGCGCCGCAGGTACATGAACCACGCGAGCGCTATGCCGCACATGGCCACGATCAGCGACACCACCATCAGCACGTAGTCGACGGCCTTGAGCCCATGCTCCTCGATCTCGAGGATGTGGTTGGCCGGGGCGAACACCGGCTCGAGGAAGCCCTGCAGAACGCCGAGCTTGCCCGGCAGCCCAAGGAATCCGCCGAGGAGCGACGCGACCGCGAGCACTACGAGCGGCACGATCATCGACAGCGGGTTCTTGTGCACGTGATGCTCGTCACCGTGCGCGGGCCGTTCCTTGCCGAAGAAGGTCAAGAAGATCATGCGGAACGTGTAGAAGGCGGTGATGAAGGCCGCGATGATGCCGACGACCCACAAGTAGTACTTGCCGTGCCGCCAGACCGAGCCGAGGATGTCGTCCTTCGACCAGAATCCGGCGAACGGGAAGATGCCCGACAGCGCCATAGCGCCCGCGACCAGCGTCCAGTAGGTAGCGGGGATCTTCTTGGCGAGACCACCCATCTTGTCCATGTCCTGCTCACCATCCAGCGCGTGGATTACCGAGCCGGCGCCCAAGAAGAGGAGGGCCTTGAAGAACGCGTGCGTCATCAGGTGGAAGATCGCGATAGCCCACGCGCCCACGCCGAGCGCCATGAACATGTAGCCGAGCTGCGACACCGTCGAGTAGGCGAGTACCTTCTTGATGTCCTTCTGGCAGATGCCGATGATGGCCGCGAAGATGGCTGTCAACGTGCCGATCGCCCCCACCACGACCAGCGCGGCCGGTGCGCTCGCGAAGATGACCGCGCTACGGGCCACCAGGTAGACGCCGGCGGTGACCATCGTTGCGGCGTGGATGAGGGCCGACACAGGGGTGGGACCCTCCATGGCGTCGGGCAGCCAGACGTGCAGCGGGAACTGCGCCGACTTACCCATGGCGCCCATGAACAGCAGGAGGGCGATAGCGAGAAGCGTGGCCTCACCGAACCCTCCGGCCGCCACCTGCTCGAACACCCCCGTGTACTGCAAGGTGCCGAACGTCACGAAGATGAGCATGACCCCGAGGCCGAAGCCGAAGTCGCCCACCCGGTTGACGATGAAGGCCTTCTTGCCGGCCGCCGCGGCTTCGGGCTTGTGGTAGAAGAACCCGATGAGGTAGTACGAGCAGAGACCGACCGCCTCCCAGCCAAAGTACAACAACAGGTAGTTGTCGGCCAGCACCAGCATCAGCATGCTGAAGGCGAACAGGCTCAAGTAGGCGAAGAACCGGTAGTACCCGGGGTCGCCCTTCATGTAGCCGGCGGAGTAGACGAAGATCAAGAGACCGACGCCCGTCACCACCAGCAGCATGACCGCCGAGAGTTGATCGAGCTGCAGAGCGAGCGGCACCTTGAAACTACCTACGTCGATCCACTGCCACAGGGTGACGATCACCGGCTCCTCGGCGCCCCTGATCTGCACGAACGCGGCGACCGACAGCCCGAAAGAGGCGGCCATGGCGAGGATAGGCAGCCAGTGAGCCTGCTCCTTGATCCACCACCGTCCGAGGATGAGGGTGACGATGAAAGCCGCGAGCGGCAGGACCGGTATGAGCCAGATGTAGCTTTCCATCAGCCCTTCATCCGATCGAAGAGGTCGACCATGAGGGTCCGCCGATTGCGGTAGAGCGAGGTGGCGATGGCCAGGCCTACCGCCGCCTCAGCGGCCGCGATAGCCATGACGAAGACCACGAAGTTCTGGCCGGCCAGGTTCTCGTGGAAGCGGCTGAAGCCGACCAAGTTGATGTTGACCGCGTTGAGCATCAGCTCGATCGAGAACAGAACGATGAAGAGATTACGCCTCGTGAGCACCCCAACGGCGCCGACGACGAAGAGCACCGCCGAAAGGTACAGATACCAGTCGACCGGTATGGGCATGTCGGTAGGAGCGGCACCCACGGCGGCTACACCTCCTCCTCGGCTTCGGCTTCCGTCGGCTGCAGGCCCGGTTCCCACGAGCGCGTCGCACCTTCGGCCGACCTATCCTTCTTGACCAGGATGATCGCGCCGACCATGGCGACGAGGAGCACCACCGAAGCCACCTCGAAGGGCAGCAGCATGTGGTTGAAGAGCGCCTCCCCGAAGACCTTGGTGCCGCCGCCGGCCGCTGCGATGGCGGCGGGCGTCATCCCTCCGGCCGCCGACGTGAAAGTCACGCCCGCGAGCACGGCGACGAACTCGGCCAGCACCAACACGGCAAGTCCCAGAGCGATCCAGCGCTGCTTGCGGTGAGTCTGCTCCTCTTCGGCGTAGGTGCGGAGATTGAGCAGCATGATGACGAAGATGAACAGCACCATGATGGCGCCGGCATAGACGAGGATCTGGATGACCGCGAGGAAGTAGGCCTGGGTGAGAAAGAAGATGACCGCCACGTTGAGAAACGCGAAGACCAGGTAGAGCAGCGCATGGACGATGTTCTTACGGGTGATCGCGCCGATGCCGCCGGCCACAGCCAGCGCACCGAAGACGATGAAGAGGATCTTCGAGACCGTCACGGAAGCGCCCCTCTCCTCTTCGACGCCACCTTGCCGATGATGCGCCTGCCTTCGGCCATGCCGGCGGGAAGCGCTCCCGGTTCGTCGGGCTTCGACGCCGCGGGCACCTCGACGTCGGGCCGCGGCCGGCGCGCGGGCTCGGCCTCGTACATGGCCATCTGCGCGGCGGCGTTGAGAGGTAGCGCCGGCCCGCGAAGGCCGTGCGTACCGCGCAGGGCCATAGGAGCCTCTTCGCCCGACTGGGTGTAGACCTCCTTGTGGGCGTTCTCCTGGTTGGCGAGCAGGCGCTCCTTGGTGAGCCAGAACTCGTTCTTGTCGAAGGTGGCCAGTTCGTACTCACTCGTCATGACGATGGCCGCCACCGGGCAGACCTCCTCGCACATGCCGCAGAAGATGCAGCGCGAAAGGTCGAGGTCGAACGTAGCGGCCCGGCTGCCGCCGTCGGGTGTCGTCTCGCCTGTGATGTGGATGCAGCGCGAGGGACAGATGGTCGCGCATAGCATGCAGGCCACGCACTTCGCGTCGCCCGTCTCGGGGTCGCTGAGGAGAGCGTGGATGCCCCTGAACCGCGGATAGGGCTTGAGCTTCTCCCATGGGTACTCGACGGTGACCTTCTCGCTCACGAAGTACGAGCCGGTCACCGACATGCCCCGCAGGATGTCGACGAAGGCCCCCTTCTTGATGATGTCTATCAGGCCCATGTCAGTTCACCACGTTGATGACGATGGCCGTGACGACCAGATTGGCGAGCGACAGCGGCAGGAGGACCTTCCAGCCGATGGACATCAACTGGTTGTAGCGGTAGCGGATGATGGTCCAACGCACCCACATATAGAGAAACATGAGAGCGATGATCTTCAGGAAGAGCCAGACCGGTCCGGGGATGAAGTCGAGCGCCGTGAAGGGCGCCCGCCACCCGCCGAAATACAGAGTCGAGATGACAGCCGAGACCACGACCATGTTGACGTATTCGGCGAACATGAACATGCCCCACCGCATGCCCGAGTATTCAGTGAGGTGACCGGCGACCAGCTCCTGCTCGGCCTCGGCGAGGTCGAAGGGCGTGCGGTTGAGCTCGGCGATGCTGGCCACGAAGAAGACGAGGCCGCCCACCACCTGAGGGATGAAGTACCAGTGCCAGAAGTTACCCTGCTGCGCGTCGACGATGCCAACGAAGCCCATCGAGCCCGCCATCAGCATGACGCCGACCACCGAGAAGCCCATGGCCAGTTCGTACGAGATCATCTGAGCCCCGGCCCGAAGCCCCCCGAGCAGCGAGTACTTGCTGTTCGACGACCAGCCCGCCAGCACCACTCCGTAGACCGCCATCGCGCCCATGGCCAGGAACAGCACCACAGCCGCATCGAAGTTCGCGATCACGTAGTCGAAACGATAGCCGAACAGGTTCGGCTCGCCCCCCACCGGCCCGAACGGCAGCACGGCCATCACCAAGAAGGCCGGGACGAAGAGCATGTAGGGCGCGAGTTTGAAGACCCGCTTGTCGGCGCTTGCCGGGATGAGGTCTTCTTTGGAGAGCAACTTGAAGATGTCCATGAACGACTGGAACGCGCCCCAAGGCCCCACGTAGGTGGGCCCGACCCGCTGGGCGAAGAAGCCGGCGAACTTGCGCTCGAAGAAGATGGCGAAAGCCACGATCATGATGACGAGCACCGGCATCAGAATGGCCTTGATGATGAGGAATATGAGCTGCGCTATGGGATCGCTCACGGCAGCCTGCTCATCGGTCGCAGTCTCCCAGGACGACGTCGACGCTCGCGAAGATCGCGATGATGTCGGCCACCATCTCGCCCTCCACCAGCGCGGGCACCGCCTGCCCGTGGTAGAAGCTCGGCGTAGAGAAACGCACACGGGCGGGCTGAGCGCCGCCGGTCGACCGAATGTACACGGCCATCTCGCCCTTGGGCGCCTCGGTGGCCACGTAGACCTCTCCCTTGGGCGCCTGCGGCCCGCGGAACACCTGGTAGAAATCCTGGATCATGGCCCCCGAATCGCGCATGACCTCGCTCTTGCGCGGCACCACGTGGGCCATATCCCTCGCGATGTAGGCGCCACCGGGCATCTGGTCGAGGCACTGACGAATGATCTTGCACGATTCGCGCATCTCTTTCATGCGGACGAGAAAACGGTCGTAGACATCGGCGTTATATTCCACGGCTACCTCGAAGTCGACCTCGGAATACGCCGCGTAGGGTTCGTCCTTGCGTAGATCGCGGGCCACGCCGGCCGCGCGGAGGGTCGGTCCGGTGACCCGCCAGGCATAGCAGTCTTCACTCGTGAAAACGCCCACGTTCTTGGTGCGCTTCAGATAGATGCGGTTGTTCTTGATGATGCGCTCGTACTCGGCGAGACGCTTGGGGATGAAGTCGATGACTTTGCGGCAGCGCCGGTCGAAGCCCTCGGGCAGGTCCTTGGCCACCCCACCGATGCGCCCGAAAGAGTGCGTCAGCCTGGCTCCGCACAGCATCTCGAAGAGATCGAGCACATACTCGCGGTCGCGGAAGCAGATGGTGAAGAAGGTCTGCGTACCCAGGTCCATGATGTGGACACCCAGCCACATGATGTGGTTCGCCAGCCTGCAGAGTTCGGCCGCGATGGTGCGGATGTAGCGCGCGCGGGCCGGCGCCTCCACGCCCATCAGTCTCTCGACGGCCTCGCAGAATCCGTGGTTCATCGAGAAGGCGCTCAAGTAGTCGAGCCGGTCGGTGAGCGGGATGATCTGGTGGTAGTTGCGGTGCTCGCAGAGCTTCTCGAGGCCGCGGTGCAGGTTGCCGATCTCGGGCCGCACAGCGACGACGAGCTCACCGTCGAGGTCGATCTCGATGCGGTACACCCCGTGCATCGACGGGTGGTGTGGGCCCATATTCAGGGTCATGAGGTCGCTGGTACGCTCCCCGTAGGTGCGGGTAGCCGCCTTGCGCTCCTTGAGCTGCTCGAGAGTCGGTCGGGCAGGCGTGCGGGCCGCCGTGGCGGCTCCATGGCCACCCTGGCCGTGGCCGCCGGCCGCCTCGGCGGCGCGGCTGTCGAAGTCGGGGCTGCGCGGGTCGGCGCTCATCTAGATCTTGCCCAGCAGATCGGTACGAATACGGCCTCCGACGGTCCCTTGCAGAGGAAAGTCCTTGCGCATGGGAAAGCCTTCGAAGTCATCAGTGGTAAGCAGCCGGCGCAGGTCAGGATGGCCGGCGAACACGATGCCGTACATCTCCCAGGCTTCGCGCTCATCGAAGCCCGCCGACGGCCAGAGACCGGTCACGGTGTGCAACCCTTGGCCCTCGGCCAGCGCCGTCTTGACGCGCAGCCGGTGGCCGTGAGAGTGCGAAACAAGGTGGGCGACAACGGCGAAAGGCGTCGCGGCACGTTCGGGCAGATGGTCGCCGACCAGCCCGTCGAGTTGGTCGAAGGCGAGCTCGCGGGCGCTCCGGCAGAAAGTCAGCACCCTGAACCAGTCGTCGGGCGACACGGTGTACGTGAGCTCGCCATAGGAGAGCGTGCGTTCGAGCAGCCGCTCGCCAAAGCGTCGTTCCAGCTTCTCGGCCGCCGCTATCAGCGAACCGGGCAGTATGCCCTGGGCTTCGTCGAAAGGCACGCGGGGGGCGCTCACCTGCACTCACGCTCCGCAATGGCGTCGCGCGCCGGGATGCGACGCAACCCGTCGTATGCGTGCTTGCTCTGCTTCACCCGGTCGCGGATCATCTCGAGGCCCTGCCACAGCGCCTCAGGCCGTGGCGGGCAGCCGGGCACGTACACATCGACCGGGATGAGGCTGTCGATGCCCTGCACGATGTTGTAGGTATCCCAGACGTTGCCGGAAATGGCGCACGACCCCATGGCCAGCACCCACTTCGGGTCGGGGATCTGCTCGTAGAGCCGCACGACCCGCGGCGCCATCTTGATGGTGCACCACCCCGCGACGATCATGCCGTCGGCCTGCCGGGGCGACGCGCGCATGGCCTCCATGCCGAACCGCGACATGTCGAGACGCGACCCGCCCAGGGCCATCATCTCGATGGCGCAGCAGGCGAGACCGAAGAGCAGAGGCCAGAAGGAGTAGCTGCGCCCCAGACCGAGGACCTTCTCTATTTGCACCGGCAGCGCGATCCCACCGGGCAGGCGTACCGCCCCACCCATGGTCTCGCCGTCGTCTTCGTCGGCGCATAGACCGGCCGCCGTGCCGGCCTGGGCGTCGTCGATGGCTTCGCGGACCTCGGCGTCACTCGCGTGCCGGAGCCTGTAGTCGCTCATTCCCATTCGAACACGCCCTTCTTCCAGGCGTAGACGTAGCCCACCAGAAGGATGGCGATGAACACGAACATCTCGATGAGGGCCGGCGTGCCCAACTCGCGGAGATTGACCGCCCAGGGGTACACGAACACCGCTTCCAGGTCGAATAGTACGAAAAGCACGGCGACCACGTAGTAGTGAACGTTGAAGGGCCCGCGGGCGTCGGCGACGGGCAGTACGCCGCACTCGTAGGGCAGCCCCTTGTTGGGGTTCTTGCTGCGTGGAGCCAGCAGATGGGATAGCGAGACGAACGCTACGGCCATCGCCGCGCCGATGGCGAACATAATCGCGAACTGTATGACCAAATCTACGGTCGGGTTAACCAAGCGAATTCCTCGAGCCGGGATTGCTCAGTGTTACTGCCCCGGCGGCACGCCCAGGCCGCCGCGGAACGCATTGGACGATAACAAATCTGCATTCGCTTCGCAAACCAAATTCTAGGGGTTTCATCCAGTGAAACACTGTTTTGCCCGGAATTTGCTCGGCTTTCGTCGTTTTGGGCCCAGTGTGGGCTATACTGCTCGGGTGGCAGGGGAGCAGACAAGGAGCATGCCCATCATGGGGCACCTCGGGGAACTGCGAAGGCGGTTCACCTGGGTGGCTCTCGTCGTGGTCGTCTTCGTCATCGCGGCGTTCGTGGAGAAGAAGTGGGTCTTCTTCGTGATCATGCGGCCGCTCAAGGAAAACACGGCCATCACCGAGTTGGTCACACTGGGTGTCACCGAGGCGTTCATGTCGGTGCTCAAGGTGTGCATCTACGCGGGCCTCATCTGCGCTCTCCCCTTCATCCTCTACCAGTTCTGGGCTTTCATCCTGCCCGGTTTGTACGAGAACGAGAGACGCAGCGTCATCCCCTATGTGCTCTCTACCACCGTGCTGTTCTTGGGCGGCGTGGCCTTCGCGTACTTCATCGTCCTGCCGGTAGGGCTGCGGTTCATGATCGGCTATGCCCCCGACATCTTCCATCAGTTCTTACAGGCCGACCGATACGTGACGTTCATCTCGATGTTCCTGCTCGCGTTCGGCGTCGTTTTCGAGTTGCCGATCGTCATGATGCTGCTCTCGTGGGCCGGCATCGTCGACCACCACCGTATGCGCAAGGTCCGCAGGTACGCCATCTTGGTCGAGGCTATCGTCGCCGCGGTCTTCACCCCCAGCCAAGACCCGCTGAGCATGATCCTCATGCTGGCGCCGCTCATCGTGCTCTATGAGTTCGGCATCTGGCTTTCGAAGGTATCCTCCGGGCGACGGGACAAGCGCAGACAGTTGGCCGAAGAAGCCGAAGCCGCGGAAGCGGCCGCGGCGGCGGCGGTAGCAGCGGAGGCGGCTGCTGTAGCGGAAGCGGCTGCTGTAGCGGAAGCGGCTGCTGTAGCGGAAGCGGCTGCTGTGGCCGAGGCTGCCGAAGCCGAGGGTCTGAAACTTGAGACCTAGGCGCGAGATTGCGCACGCTTCGCTGATGGTGTTACCATCAGTCCATGAGCGAGGCTAAACGTCCAGGCGCCAGGAGGGGCAACCACGCGGCCGACATCCGGCTGCGTCCGGTGACTCCCCAGACCATCAGCGACCAAGTCGCGGCCCAACTTCGCCAGCTCATCACCTCGGGCGAGTTCAAGCCTGGAGACCGCATCCCAGCCGAGCGGGAACTCGCCGGCATGTTCGGCGTCGGCCGCCCGGCCATACGCGAAGCGCTGCGTGAGCTGCGCGCCCAGGGACTGCTCATCACCGGACGGGGCGCCCAGGGGACCACTGTCGCCAACCTGCCGTCGCCGAGCTTCGCCGGGCCTCTCGCCCCACTCGTGGGCAAGGGCGCCGAACGCATCATCGAGCTCATGGAGATACGGAGCGCCGTGGAGATAGAAGCCGCCGGTCTCGCGGCCCGGCGCGCGACCCTCGAAGACCTCCACCGCATGTCGCTCGCGCTCACAGCGCCGGGCGACATCATCACTCCCGAGGAAGATGTGGCCTTCCACCTCACCATCGCCGAAGCCACTCACAATCCTCTCTTCCAGAGCATCATCCAGCAGCCTGTCGATCTGCTCCACGACCACATGGCCGCCATCTTCGCCGCGTACTACAAGGAGCCGGGTGGGGCCATCGCCTTGCAGCAGCAGCACGACGCCATACGCAGGGCCATCCGATCGGGCGATGAGCGAAAGGCGCGCCTGGCAATGCGCCAGCACCTGGGCCACGTGGTGCGCGGTCTCGCGCAGCTCGTCGGCACCGGCAAGGTGATGCGCCTCGTCTTCATCGACCTCGACGGCACCCTGCTCGCGGGCCCACGCCATATCTCGGAGCGCTCGAAACGGACCATCGGCAACGTGCGCGAAGCCGGAGTCGAAGTGGTGCTCGTCTCCTCGCGCCCCCCGCGCCAGATGCGGGCCTTCCATCAGGAGCTGGGGCTGCTCACTCCCGTGATCGCCTGCGACGGCGCGCTCCTCTGGAACTTCCAGGCCGCCGCCGGGCTCGTTCACGCGTCGGTCGATCCACGCCTGGCCGTCGAGATCGTCACCGCCGGACGCGAACTCGACGGCGTGGCGAACATAGAGAGTGACGACGAGTGGTTCACCGACCGCCTTGGCAACCTCGAGCCGGGCAGCATCACCGACTACGAGATGTCCGACCCGCACGGCATCGGGACGGTGGACGAGATGCTCCGAGCCGGCGACCCGATAGACAAGGTCTTCCTCGACTTCCGCGATCTCGATTCCGAAGCGGCCGGCGCGGCGGTGGAGACGATAAAGCGCATGTTCGGCAAGCGGGCGATGGTCTTCGAGTCCAAGCGCTACGTGGTCGACATCGTCTCGGCCGAGGCATCAAAGGCCTCGATGGCGCAGCAGTTGGGCAAGCGCATGCAGGTGGCGGCCGAGCAGATCATGGCTATCGGCGACGACGACAGCGACGCGGCCCTGTTGGAGTGGGCGGGCATAGGAGTCGCCATGGGCAACGCGACGCCGTTGTGTAAGGCGGCGGCCGACATGATCACGTCGTCGAATTCGCGCGACGGCGCGGCCGAAGCCCTCGAGCAGTGGCTGCTGGGCGCCCCGGGCGGCGGCAGTATGAAGGTGCCGAGACCTCAGGTCGTATCGGAGTAGAGCCACGACCGCGACCGGGCCGGCCGCGGAACGCCGATTCGCCGGGACCCCGGCCGGGACTACACGATCGACCAGATGGTCGCACCCAGGAAGGCCACGTAGAGCAGGCCGCCGAACAGCAGGGAGCCGAGCCCGAACCCCTTACTCGTCAGCCGCAGCCGTCCATAGAGGAGAAGCCCCGAGAAGAGAGCCAGTCCGGCCGCGACCATCGCGTGCCAGTCGCCGTTCTCGTAGAGCCTCCAGTTGGTGGCCGAGATGCCGATGGCCACCGGGATGGTGCTCTGAAAGACCATGGCCCCGGTGATATTGCCGAGGGCGAGCGTGTCCTTCTTCTGGCCCATCCAAACGACGCTGTTGAACTTCTCCGGCAACTCGGTCGCGAACGGAGTGAGCAACAGCGAGACGATGAGGGCGGGCACGCCCAGTGCATCGGCGGCATGGGTCAGGTTCTCGACGAATAGGTCGGCGCCGTAGATGATGGCGATGAGCGCCACCACGATCTGCAGTATCACCCTCTTGAGTTGGGGCGACTCGGCCGCGCGGTGGAAGTAGAGCGATCTGCACTCGCCCTCGAGATCGCCTTCGGCCCTCATCGTGTTGCGTACGTAGACCGCATATATCAGCACCAATGACACCGCGACCACGTAGCGGAACGGGCCGATGTCGAAGAAGCCGACGAGCACGGCCACGCCGTAGCAGCACAGGAAGAAGAGCAGGTCGCGCCGCATGATGGCCTTGTTGAACCGTATCTTGCGAGTCCGCTTCTTCAGCATGGTGAAGATCACTATCGAGATGCCGCATACGAACATGGCGAGCGTCGAGAGCATGAAGGGGGCGCCGAGAATGGCTCCCACGCCGATCTCCTCGCCGGCTTCGGCGCTGCCGAAGACGATGGCTATGATGGGAATCACCGTTTCAGGCAGGGCGGTGCCGACGGCGGCAAGCACGCTCCCCACGGCGCCTTCGCCGAGATGCAGCTTGCGGCCGAACCACTCCACGCCGTTGCAGAACAACTCGCACCCGGCGAGAATCACAAGAAGAGAGACGATCAGGAGAAAGGCGGTCATCCGCGGGATTCTACCCGAAGACCTACCACAATCGCTAGGGGGTATTCGAAAGAAAGGTGTGCCGGACCGCAAAGTCCCGGGCACTCCACAGGACGCGAATGCGGTCCCCGCCCCGGCGGCCGCGACTCCGCTCTTCAGCGGGTTCTAGGCCTCGAACCCGAAATAGGCGCTGATTGCCAGTGCCAGGAGGACGGCCGCGCTGAAGAAAGAGAACAGCCACATCCTCCGCCGAACGAACCCGACCAGCAAAGCGACGACCCACGCGACCGGGGTCGCGAGCAAGACGAGCAACCCCAGAGTGAAGAAGCCCACGGGGTGTAGGGCCACGAGATCACCAGGAAGCTGCCGCAGAGAGGCCACGTGCGCGACAGGAAGATCGGGCAAGGCCACCGTGAGTGCCGCGCCTATCGCCAGAAGCACCACCGACGTGAGAAGACCGGCCATCAACACATTGGCTATCCATCGGTTGAGGGGGTTCATCGCACCTCGACTCCCACCGACGAGAGCACCATCTGGATCGCGAGGAGGAAGAGAACCACCGCGAGAACGACGGTAAGAGCCGAACTCCTGATGCGCATCGACAGCCTCGACCCGACAGAGGCGCCGGCGACGACGCCAAGCACCACCGGGACCGCCACCACCGGATCGACCAGGCCTTTGGCGAAGTAGACCGCGGCGCTTGCACACGCCGTCACGCCGATCATGAAGCTGCTAGTGGCGACCGCGGCCCTGACCGGGACTGCCATGGCAACGACCATGATCGGCACCTTCAGGAACCCGCCTCCTATGCCCAGCAGCCCTGAGACCAGGCCCGCGAACGCTGAGGAGACGAGTCCCGCGGGGAGGCCGCGTACCCTATAGGTCACGGTCTGGCCCGCGGCCTGGTCGTAGTACGAGTCGCCGAGCAACCCCGTTTCACTGGTGTCGAGCATGGGCGACCTGACCGCCCGCTGTCGCACCGCCATGTACGCGGCAACGCAGATCATCACTCCGCCGAAGATGGCCGAAAGCGTGCTCCTGCTGAGAGCCGCCCCGACGAACCCGCCGGCCAGAGCGCCGAAGACGGTCATCGTCTCGAGCGTCATGCCCAGCCTTACGTTGGTGAGGTCCTGCCTGAGGTAGGCCACCGCCGCCGTCGTCGAAGTGGCGATGACTCCGAGCAGACTGGCCGCGATCGCGGTGTGCACCGGAACCCGCAGGAAAATCACGAGCATGGGGATGATGAAGACCCCGCCTCCCAGACCGACCATCGATCCGAAAGCTCCGCCAACGAGGCCCACCAGGGCGAAAAGAATCACGTCCACCATGGCCAAAGGCTACCATGCTGTTGAGCCCACCCTGGCGCCGCGCATGAAAGCAGTTGCCGATGCGGTACGCTACAGTGGAGAGACCGGCCAAGCCGGAGCTGTCGAGTCCCGGGACGGAGGTACACGATGTTCTGCCGAACCTGCGGTGCGAAGCTACCGGAGAACGTCCGCTTCTGCGCAGAATGCGGCGCGCCCGCCGTCGAGAGCGAGATCGACCAGCCCACGATGATCAAGCCACGAGCCGAGGCGCGCGGACGGTCGCTGGTGCCACCGCCGGCCGGAGAGTCGCCGGCCGCGGCACAACCGCCGGCGGCGGCGCCCCCACCGTCGGCGCCCCCCGCGCAGCCGGTGCCGCCCACGCGACCCGCCGCGCCTTCCCAGCCCAAGGCGCCGCAGAGCCAGGTAGCCCCCCCAGGCTACGATGCCGCCGGATACGGCGCCGGATACGGCGCGGGCGGCCCTGGCGCCGGAGGACCCGGTCAGTACGGCGCACCTCAGCCGCCACGCGTTTCGCCCCCCCGCAAGAACGACCGCCGGGCTCTCTGGATCGGCCTGACGGTCACAGCCGTAGTCATCATCGCCGCGGTCGTGGCGGTTTGGCTGCTCGTCATCGACAAGGACGACGTGGCGGGAACGACGACCACCGAGGTCGTCCAGAGCACCACGACCACCGCCCGGCAGACCACTACCAGCTCGGCCACCTCGACGACGGCCTCCACAGCGCCGTCGACCACTGTCACCCTTCCGCCGGGGGCGCCAGGCGACTCCCCGGGAGAGTGGGTGGAGGTCGACACCGGCCGGGTGCCGTCCGGAGTCGACTCGGTGGCGGTGTCAGATCAAGCCCTGCTCATCAGCGCAGGGCGCGGTGACGGCTACGCGCGCTACGCCTATCTGTTCGAGTCCAAGGAGCTCATCGAGCTACCCATCAACGGCCCGGACTTCGGCGCTGTGGATATCGACGGTCTGGTCGCGGTGTGGTGGGAGGGCACCTACGACGAGGCTACCGCTACCTACAGCGACGAGTACATCTACTCGTACCGGTTGCCCAACGGACCCAAGGTGAGAATCGCCGGCGGCGACCGCTCGGTCCACTACCCGCAGATCGCCGGAGAGTGGGTCACGTGGGCGCAAGGGGAGCAGTGGGAGCAGAATCCCGAGGAGTACTTCTTCGTACGGATCTTCGGGGTGACGATCGATGAGGCGGGCAACCCGCGGGGCGCCCCCGTTGAACTCGTGCCCGCGGCGACCAGCTTCGCGCTGGGCGATTCCGTGTGGACGTATAGCCTGTCGGAGACACACCTCACTTGGGACAACGCGGCCCGCGTCGACATCTTCGACCCCGGCGTCTACGTCATGGACCTGACGAGCATCACCCCTGAGATCGTCAAGGCTGAAGTCTGGCGGCCTTCCACCTCGAGGGGCACGATCGTATACACCGACGATGGGCTTGTGACGGCCGATCTGGAATCCGGCAAGCGGACCGCTCTCGATCCGTTGGGCGACTTCGCGAGCGCCGCCCCCACGTACGCGGCGTACTACAGGCCCGGCGGAGATGGCTACGACATCGTGGCCCGGGGCTACACGGGAACCTACGAGCAGACCCTGGGCACCCAGGCCAACCCGCCCTGGCTCTCGCCCTTGATCGCGGTCTCGCCTGGCCACGTAGCCTTCGCAGTCGATGGGAAGGTGCGCCTGTTCGAATGGCGGGGGCCCAGGGCCCCCTAGCAGGCTGTTGAACAATGACGCGCTGCGCCCCCAAAACGTGATCGCCGCGCGCACAGTACCACGAGACGCGCGAGAACGAGCAGCCACGACGACGATCAGCGGCGCGAGTATGAAGGCGACGACGAAAGCCGCCGCCAGGCCCCAAGTAGCGGCCGGGGACGCTCGCGGTTTCGCCTCTGACGAACCGGTTGCCGGCCGGGACCGTCTCACGCGGCCACGCTAGGAGAGGTCACCGCGCTGGTACGCCCCCCATGTCCACTCTTTGACCACCGGCATGTCGTCACCGTGTTCTCTGATGTATTCAGCGTGGTCGACGTGGATGTCGCGCACCATCTGCCGCAGGTGGGCGGCCCGTACCGCGAGGCCCGGAACCCGGTCTATCACGTCGCGCACCAGGCTGAAGCGGTCGATGTCGTTCTGCACGGTCATGTCGAAGGGAGTGGTCGTGGTGCCCTCTTCTTTGTAGCCGCGCACGTGCAGGTTGTCGTGATTGGTCCGGCGATAGGTGAGCCTGTGGATCAGCCACGGATAGCCGTGGTAGGCGAAGATGATCGGCCTATCCTTCGTGAACAGGCTGTCGAACTCCCTGTCGGAGAGACCATGGGGATGCTCCTCCTGGGGCTGCAGGGTCATGAGGTCGACCACATTGACCACCCGCATCTTGAGACCGGGCAGGTGCTTGCGCAAGAAGTCGACGGCGGCCAGCGTCTCCATGGTCGGCACGTCGCCGGCGCAGGCCATCACCACATCGGGTTCGCCGCCTTGGTCGTTGCTGGCCCAACTCCAGATGCCCGCGCCTTGGCTGCAGTGCCGCACCGCCGAGGGCATGTCGAGCCACTGCGGCTCGGGCTGCTTGCCCGCCACGATGACGTTGACGAGGTCGCGGCTGCGGACGCAGGCGTCGGCCACCACGAGCAGGCAGTTGGCGTCGGGGGGCAGGTAGACGCGGGTCACGGCGGCCTTCTTGGTGAGCACGTGGTCGATGAACCCCGGATCCTGGTGCGAGAAGCCGTTGTGGTCTTGCCGCCACACGTGCGAGGTGAGCAGGTAGTTGAGTGAGGCCACCGGGCGCCTCCAGGGGATGTCGGCGCACACGTCGAGCCACTTGGCGTACTGGTTGAACATCGAATCGATGATGTGGATAAAAGCTTCGTAGCACGAGAAGAAGCCGTGCCTGCCCGAGAGTAGGTACCCCTCGATCCAACCCTGGATGGTCTGCTCGCTCAAGATCTCCATGACCCGGCCGGTCGGTGAGAGCAGATCGTCGTCGGGCAGTATCTGCGCGTTCCAGGTGCGCGGCGTGACCTTGAGCACGTCGGTCAAACGATTCGACACGGTCTCGTCAGGACCGAAGAGACGGAAATTCTTGCGATCGAGATTCAAACGCATGATCTCGCCCAGGAAGTCGCCAAGCACCTGCGTCGATTGACCCTGCACCCCACCCGGAGAAGGCACGTCGACCGCGAAATCACCATAGTCAGGAACCTGCAGGTCTTGAAGCAGCAGCCCCCCGTTCGCGTGCGGATTGTCGCCCATGCGGCGCGTGCCCCTCGGGGCCAACTCGGCCAACTCCGGACGGAGACCGCCGGCTTCGTCGAACAGCTCTTCGGGCCGGTAGCTCCGCATCCACTCCTCGAGAAGGAGGATATGCTCGGCGGTCATGTCGGAGAACGGCACCTGGTGCGACCGGAACGAGCCCTCGGTCTTCTTGCCGTCGACCGTCTTCGGCCCCGTCCAGCCTTTGGGAGTCGCCAGCACGATGGCCGGCCAGAGGGGGCGCTCGGTCACTCCGTCGACCCGGGCGCGCCGCTGGATCTCGCCGATCTCGTCGAGCACCGTGTCGAGCGTGGCCGCGAACTGCTGGTGCACTGTCAGTGGATCGTCGCCCTCCACAAAGTAGGGCGTGTGGCCGCAGCCCCGCAGGTAGTCTCCCAATTCCTCCCGGTCGATGCGCGCGAGCACCGTGGGATTGGCGATCTTGTATCCGTTCAGGTGGAGGATGGGGAGCACTGCGCCGTCGGTGGCGGCGTTGAGGAACTTGTTCGACTGCCACGAGGCCGCGAGCGCCCCGGTCTCGGCTTCGCCGTCGCCGATCACACAGACGACCACGAGGTCGGGATTATCGAAAGCCGCGCCGTACGCGTGCGAGAGCGAGTAGCCCAACTCGCCGCCCTCGTTGATCGAGCCGGGCGTCTCGGCCGCCACGTGGCTGGGGATTCCTCCCGGAAACGAGAATTGCCTGAACAGCCGCCTCACACCCTCCTCGTCTTGTGTGATGTGGCTGTAGTACTCGGTGTAGGTGCCCTCGAGGTAGACGTTGGCCACAAGGGCCGGGCCCCCGTGTCCGGGACCGCATATGTAGACGACGTCGAGGTCGCGCTCTTTGATCGCCCTGTTGAAATGGACATACACGAGGTTCAGGCCGGGGCACGTGCCCCAGTGGCCGAGCAGCCGGGCCTTGATATCGCCGCGTTGCAGAGGGCGTCGCAACAGAGGATTGTCCCGCAGGTATATCTGCCCTACGGAGAGGTAGTTCGCGGCCCGCCAGTAGGCGTTCATGCGCTCCAGCGCGTCGACGTCCAGCGGGGCGCCCGCCTCGCCCCCTAGGGATGGCCGGTCGGTGGTGAGACTCACGTCGCTCCTCCTTTCCGCAGTTCCGCCCAGCGGAAGCAATCGACCGCGTGGTCGTTGACCATGCCGGTCGCCTGCATGTGTGCGTAACAGATGGTCGGCCCAACGAATCTGAAGCCTCGCTCCTTGAGGTCGCGGCTCATGACTTCAGCCTCGGCGGTCTTGGCCGGTATCTCGGCGATCGACCGCCACCCGTTCTGTATAGGCTCGCCGTCAACGAACCGCCAGATGTAGGCGTCGAAGGTGCCGAACTCCCGCTGCACCCGCAGAAAGGCCAGGGCGTTCGTGATCGCCGATTCGATCTTCAGGCGGTTGCGGACGATGCCTGTGTCGCCAAGAAGACGGGCCACGTCGCCGGGGCCGAACTCAGCCACCCTCTGGACATCGAACCCCGCGAAGGCCGCGCGGTAGCCCTCGCGCTTGCGAAGAATGGTCGACCAGCTGAGCCCTGCCTGGGCCCCCTCGAGCACGAGGAACTCAAAGAGCAGCCGGTCGTCGTGCACCGGAACGCCCCACTCCAGATCGTGGTACGCCACATAGAGCGGGTCGGCGCCGACCCACCCGCACCGGACAGGCTCCGTCGCGGTAGTCATAGTCTGAATGTAGCAGACTGCGACGCCCTATGAGAAACGCCGCCTGAGGCTATTCGGCTTCCTCTGCCGCCTCGTGGCCGACGGCCTGCGAGAGAACGACGAACTGCTCCGGCCGCAAGGGTAGCTTCCCCGGACGGTATGATGGGCTCATGCGCATGACTGCCGAAGAAAGAGGCGTCGAGAACCTCGGGGACATACTCCGCGGGATAGCCAATTGAGAGACCCCGGGCCAAGTCTCCGGCCGGCGCCTCCTTCTCCGCGGCGGGCCGCGGCCGGCCCCGGAAGGGAGTATCGCTGGGTCGTGCTCGCCATCGCCTTCTTCGGCGTGTTCGGCGCCCTCGGTTTCGGCCGCTTCGGATACAGCGCCGTACTGCCCTCCATGCAGAAGAGCCTCGGCATCAGCGGCGCGGCCGCGGGCTCGCTTGCTTCATGGAACCTGGCGGGCTATACGATAATGGCCGCCGTGGGTGGGGTGCTGGCCTCCAAGCTCGGGCCGCGCAAGGTAATCACCGCGGGCATCGCCATCACGGCGCTGGGAATGATCGTGACCGCCGTCTCCAGCGAGTTGGGGACGGCTTCGTTCGGCCGGCTCGTCACTGGAGTGGGCAACGGCATGGTGCTCGTGCCGTCGGTGGCCCTCATGGCCGCCTGGTTCGAAACGCGGCGGCTCGGCTTCGCCTCGAGCATCGTCTCGGCCGGAGCCTCGCCCGCGCTGGTGCTCGTGGGCGTCGCCGTGCCTCGCCTCATCGCGGCGGGCGGTGAAGATGGCTGGCGACTGGCCTGGTACATGTTCGCCGGCGTGTCGATCGTCATGGCGGTGCTGAGCGCCCTGTTCCTGCGAGACAGACCGGCCCTCCCCGCATCCGGGAGCGGCGAATGCGCGCTCGACAAATCGGCGCCGGCCAATCTACGGGCACGCTTGCCCAAGCCCTCGCTCGAACTGAAGCGCATCACCCGCTCGGGCTACGCGTGGCACCTTGGGCTCATCTACGCGTTCTACGGCATCGGTCTCCTCATCTATTTCACCTTCTTCCAGAAACGGCTGGTAGCCGATCTCGGCTATAGCCCCGAGACCGCCGGATACCTCTTCATGATCTTGGGAGTCGCCGGGCTTATCGGGGGAGCGGTCTGGGGCGGTATCTCCGACTACATCGGCCGCAAGATCGCGATCATGCTGATGCTGGCCTGCGCCGGCATCGGTTCTCTGCTCTTCGGTCTGCGGCCCACCATGGCGACGCTGGTTCTCTCGTCGGTGCTGTTCGGCGCGAGCGGTCCCGCGGTGCCCGGACTTGTGGGGGTCGCCTGTTCGGAGAGATTCGGCTACCGCTTGGCGTCGGCTTCCCTGGGCTTCGTCACAATCCTGGTTGGTCTTGGTCAGACCATCGGTCCATACGTCGGTGGCGTGATGAGCGACGCGTTCGGATCCCTCGGCCCGACCTACCTGCTGTCCGCCGGCGTCTTCTTCGCCGGGGCGATCGCGGCCCTGCTCCTTGGCGAAGGGGGTCTCGACACGGGCGAGCGCAGAGAGGTGCTGCCGCGATTGCCTCAACATCGATCGGTGAAATGAGAATCTGGGCTGTCGTGGCCGATCGACCGGCACGGACAACTCGGAGCCCTGTGCTGACCGAGGTCTTCGATGCCTGAAAGACGCTATCGCTGGATGGTGCTCACTGTGTCGTCGCTTGCCATCTTCGGGGCGGCGGGTCTGAGCAGGTTCGGATACAGCGCCGTACTGCCCGACATGCAGAAAGCCCTGGATCTGAGCGGAGCCCAGGCGGGCTCGCTGGCCTCGTGGAATCTTGCCGGATACACCATCATGGCTCTCGTCGGTGGGTTCTTGGCCGCCCGTTTCGGTTTCCGCAAGGTCGTCACGACCGGCATCGCGGTGACGGCCCTCGGCATGACGCTGACCGGGCTCTCCTCCGACCTGGTCTCGGCGTCGGCTGCACGGTTGCTCACCGGACTGGGCAACGGGGTGGTCATGGGCCCCTCGATCGTCGTTCTCGCGAGTTGGTTCGACCAGCGCCAGGTAGGCTTGGCCTCGGCCATCGCGTCCGCGGCCACTGGGCTGGGCCCGGTCGTCGCCGGACCAACCGTGCCGCGCATCATGGCAACCGCCGGCGCCGGCGGTTGGCGCATCGCCTGGTACTTCTTCGCCGCTGTGGCCCTCGCGATGGCGGTCCTCACCGGGGTGGCCGGACGCGACCGACCCTCGAGCCGGCGGCACCCGGGCGCTCGCCGGGAGAAAGAGACTCAAAGCATCGGCGCCGACCTGAAGACCGTCCTTGGCTCCGGCTATGCCTGGCATCTGGGCGCAATATACCTTCTGTACGGGTTCGCTTATCTGCTCTACTTCACGTTCTTCCAGAAGAGGCTTACCGCCGACCTCGGCGTGTCGAGTACGACCGCCGGAACGCTCTTCTTGGTGGCCGGAGCGCTCAGCGTGGTCTGCAGCGTGTTCTGGGGCAATCTCTCCGACCGAGCGGGGCGGGGGCGCACGCTGGCGACCATATTCGTCTCCGAGGCGGTGGCGGCGTTCCTGTTCGCGTTCGACTCCGGCATGGCCGGACTCGTGCTCTCGGCCGTCATCTTCGGCTGTGGGGTCTTCAGCGTGCCCGGTCTCATGGGCGCCGCGTGTGGCGATCACTTCGACCCGAAGATCGCGTTTGCCTCATTCGGGTTCGTGACCTTCTTCATAGGCGTCGGACAGACGACCGGGCCCTACGTCGGCGGTGCGCTCGAAGACGCATTCGCCACTCTCGGCCCCTCGTACCTGGTGTCGGCGGGCCTGTTCCTGGTGGCCGCCGTCGCCGCCCTCCTGCTGCCCGACGCACGCCGCCACCGGCGCCCGGCGCCTACTCCCGTACGGTAGCTCGACATGGCCCCCGGCCGTTTCCGATTCCGTAGGTCGCACCGCCCGAGGTAGTATCGCGGCATACGATATTGTATTCTGTAACGCGTTCATCAGGCTGCACAATGAGCCGTCGGGTAGCCCATTCTTACGCAAGAGAGAGGTCGTAATGTCGGCGTCGGATTATCCACAGCTATTTTCGCCCATTAAGATCGGCAAGCTCCAGCTCAAGAACCGCATCGTCAAGACGGCGGCGCAGACGTACTTCTTCGAGTCTGGTGAGAACCGGGTGGGCACCCTCGCGAAGGCCTTCTACGGGGCGGTGGCCCGTGGTGGCGCCGGTCTCATCGTCACAGAGACGCCGGCCATGGAGTGGCCGCTCATGGAAGACGGCGACCGCCGCTTCCGCATCGACAACGACAAATACATGAAGAACGTCGCCGAGTTGGCGGCCGAGGTGCACAAGTACGACTGCCCGATCTTCTCGCAGCTCTACCATCGTGGCCCGTGGAGCGGCATCTACGCTCTGATCGCGGAGCCGATATCGTCTTCGGCGGTGACCTATCCCTCGCCGTTCGACGTTCATGACGAGAAGCCCCCGCACGTTCTCACCATCGACGAGATCGAGGAACTGGTCGACCGCTTCGCTTCGGGCACCTACCGGCTGCAGCAGGCCGGCTGGGACGGCATCGAGATCAACATGGCCGCCGACCACCTGTTCCACGTGTTCCTCTCCCGCTTCTGGAACAAGCGTGACGACAAGTACGGCCCGCAGAGCATGGAGAACCGCACCCGCTTCAGCGTCGACCTCATCAACGAGATCAAGAAGCGCTGCGGCCAGGACTTCCCGGTGCAGATCCTCATGAACGCCATCGAGATCGGCGCCGGCGAGGAAGGCCTCAGTCTCGACGAGGGCAAGGAAATCGCCAAGATCTACGAATCGATCGGCGTGGATTCTCTCCACGTGCGTTCGCACTGGCTGGGCATGCACCAGGGCTCCTACAACCAGGAGAACATGTTCTATCCCGAGCCGACCTTCCCGCTCAGCGAGTTCCCGAAGGAGCTCGACTGGAGCCACTTCGGCGCCCGGGCCCAGCTGCCACTTGCCGCTGAGATCAAGAAGGTCGTCAAGATCCCGGTCGAGACCGTCGGCCTGTTTGACGCCAAGACGGGCGAAGCCGCCCTGCGCGAGGGCAAAGCCGACCTCATCGGCATCAACCGCCGCTTCTTCGCCGATCCTGATTACGCGCGCAAGGTGAAAGAGGGGCGTGAGGACGACATCCAGCCCTGCACCCACTGCAGCACCTGCAACACCAACTACAACGAGGTGCGCTACTGCCGCATCGACGCCGCCTTCGGCACCGAGAGCTACGAGATGGCCCCGCTCACGGGCAAGAAGAAGAAGGTCGTCGTCGTCGGCGCCGGCCCGGCCGGCATGCAGACCGCCCGCGTCGCCGCCGCCCGCGGCCACGACGTGGCCCTCTATGAGTCGGGCCGCTACCTCGGTGGCGCCGTGCAGCTCGCCTCCATGGTCAAGGGCTTCGACATCGAAGACCTGACCGAGTTCCTGAACTTCTTCCGCGGCCAGATCAAGAAGCTGGGCGTCGACGTGCACCTGCACACCACGTTCGATGAGAAGGCGCTCGCCAAAGAGAAGCCCGACGCCGTGGTCATCGCGGCCGGCGGCGTGCCCAACTACCCGAAGGTCAAGGGCTTCGAGAACAAGAACGTCGTCAAGACCGGCGAGCTCTACGCGATGCTCCGCTTCTTCCTCTGGGTCTTCGGACCGAAGATGCTGCGCAAGCTCACCAACATCTTCATGCCGGTGGGCAAGAAGGTCGTCATCATCGGCGGCGCCATCCAGGGTTGCCAGCTGGCCGAGTTCCTCATCGAGCGCGGACGCCAAGTGACCATCCTCGAAGAGGGCCCGGAGATGGGCAGGTGGCTCGTACCCGAGCGCAAGACCCGCCTCTTCTACTGGTTCGACAAGAAGGGCATCGAGCGCCTGACCGAGGTGAAGCTCCTCGAGATCACGAAGAAGGGCATCTCCTTCGAGACCAAAGAGGGCCAGAAGCGCTTCCTCGAGGCCGACACCATCATCCCGGTGCTGCCGTTCAAGGAGAACCCGGAGGTCTACGACAAGATCAAGGACAAGGTCTCCGAGGTCTACCAGATCGCCGACTGCACGGGCCCGGGCGTCATCCCCGACGCGACCAAGGCCGGCTGGAACGTCGGCAACGCCCTGTAGGTTAGGCCTTCATACCCGGTATCGCTCAAGGGGCGGCGCGACAGCGCCGCCCCCTTGTCTTCGCCCCAGGGACGCTGCCTTCTGGAGCGCACGGAACCTTCTTCTGACCTTCCTGCTGCGGCCCAGTCAGAGACAAGAGCAGGTTCTGGAGTCGCGCCGTGCGGCGAGGTCAGTCCAGACCCAAGTGCTCATCACGAGCCATCCCAGCTAGGCGCTCAGCCTTGTGACTGGTCGCCACTCCTATGAGGCCCGCAATGAGCCATGACATCCCCGCGATTATCATCTCCACCCAGGGCCAATCATAGGGGAGGGTCACGTCGCCCAGCGCTCTAACGAGGGCGACCGAACCCGCGACTAGCAGCATAAGAAAGCCAAGCACTAGGACACCGGGGCTGGGGATAACATAACGGCCGGGTCTGTTGATCACCTTCACGATGCTGAGAACCATGAGCTGTAGAGTCACGAAGCACAACAGCCACAGGATTATGCGGAGAGCGATGGACAACGATCCCCCCGACCACTTGAACGAGTCGGAAGCGACTCCGCCGACGACGATCCCTAGTCCGCAAAGCAGCAGCGTGACCACCCACACGGTCATTGACAACGGCTTGCTGCCCAGCCCACCACTATGCGAAAGTCGTCCAGCCAGACGATGACCTGAGGCATTGGGGCCAGTCTCCATTGAACCGTCACCCATATCCCGCCCTCCTTCAGCTCTTCCCATCTCCCCGTGTTGAGTGTATTGACGAGTAATCCGGTCGCGACACCGACCGCCAACCCCCCGAGAGCACCCGCTGAAAGTGAACATGCGGCGCTGACGGCCCACTTAACCGTGGATACCAGACCGGAATCGACAGACCGCGCCTAAGCGCAACGACAGGCGTGCATCGTACCCCCCGTGGCAGTTTTGGCAGCTCCCGTCCAGTGCGAAGACTGGTCATGTTTTTGGAACCTACTACTTCCTGCTGAACTATGCAAGATGGAAAAACCGCGGCGGCTGACTCACCGTGAGGGAATGGGCAACCGCACCGTTTGGAGGCTCAGTCGACAGCATCCGAGTATCACGTGCTCGCTCTTGACGTAGAGTCTTGCCCGGATTGCCCCAGGCTCTCGATCTGTCGCCGCACCAGCCAGTCCTCACCCTTGCTGCAGCGCGAGATCAATTGCTCTTCTTCATCGAGGTTACGCAAGAAGACGAATCGTTCCCGTACTCGGCGAATCCACCCGGGGATGTCGACGGGTGTGGTCAAGTAGCCGATGGCCTCGTGCTCGAATTCGCGCGGATGGCGTTCTCTCAGCACGTCTTCTGGGTCGAAGGGCCGTCCCCCCAGGCTGTCATCAACCACGTCCACCCACACCTTGAGTACGAGTAGCCTTCGGACAAGGGCTTCATCAAAGGGCCGAGACGCAAACCATGCCAGATCGTAGAGATCGCGCGCGAGGCTATCCCGGCGGAAGCGGGCGAGCTTGTCCGCGATCATCTCCTCCACCGCCGACATGGGAGCCACGGGAAGCGCGAACGCGTAGCATTGGTGCACGGGCATGGGCAGAATGGTCGCAGGCCACGGCGGCAACCAGAGCGACCGCCGCCCCAGATCGAGACGCGCGGGGACGCCGATCTCTCCGAAGGGACTACTGATGAGCAGTCGTGCCCGTCGTGTACCGTCGATGGACTCTATCCCGAACGTGAACTGCTGTACTATCGTGCCATCGATCGCGTCCAGCAGCAGGTCTGCCGAAGCGTCTGTCAAGCCGGCGAAGTCCAGGTCGGTGGAGAAGCGCCCTGCGTTGCCCGCCAGAAACTTGCGGATAGCCGTGCCGCCTTTGAGGGAGATGCCCAGATCGAACAACTCCTCACGCGCAAGCAAGTGGAGCACGTGGTCTTGGGCGATATCGATGATGGCGGGTCCGCGCCCACCCCGGCGACCCTGGTAGTGCCGGGCGAGATAGCCTTCAGTGATCACCGGAGGCTCCTCTCAGCCCGACGGTATCGACGACCTCGAACGGCCTGCTGAAGCGACCGCCGCCGCGATGGCCCAGGTAGTAGGGACCCTTGCCAGGGGGAGCTTGGGACAGCAGGGCACTTGCTGCCTCCTCCTGACCGCCGGCGTCCACAAGGTACGCGGTGCGCGCCCAAGCACTCCGAGGGCGATCCTTGAGTTCACGAGCAAGGTCCGCCGCCGTCACTTGTCGCGCGGCTGGGCCAAGCCATTCGTCCACGTTGATCCAGTCATGGTATGCGCCTGGGCGTGTCCCCATGAAGGCAAGAAGCGTCGGGAGCGACCAGGTCGGCAGTCCATCGCGCATGACTAGGTCACACGCGGGCCGCCAACGGACGATCCGCAGGGTCTTCAGCGCTTTCGGTAGACGCGCCCCTTCGGGCGCGCTGATCACGTCCGGATCGGGCCTATGTGTGGCCAGACCAAGTAGATACGCCGCAGACTCCGCGGCCGCAACGAAAGGAGCCGAGGGGTCACGGGCCAATGTGGCGCGAAGCTCGATGAGCGGATCACCCGAGCCCAGAGCTCCCGCCCGCGACGCCGGGGCGAATTCCCAAACGCCCTTCGTCGTGAGATCCAGTAGCCAACCGCGTTCCCGAAGGCGTCGAACGAGGAGATCCGCAGGCCAGCGCGCTCCCGCCTCTTGAGCCCACCGTGCCAATTGAGCGGCTGTGACCACCCGTGGCTGTTCAAGCTCCAGGATCTCCAACAGTGGGGCTAGACCGAGGGGAATGGTTCTGACTGTCATTTCAAGCACCAATCCTGTCTATGGGAGACATGAAGAGTGTTCCAGACGACAGTGTTCGTTGTCAAGTGCGTCTTTGCGATGCGGACCACGCCACCTCACACGGTTTCTCACCTTCGACCGCGTGCAGTCACCTCACCCGGTACGATCTGTGGTCGCGCACTTCGGTAAGATGATTCGCATGCTGGACTTTGATTCCATTGGCGAATGGGGGGCAGAACTCACTAAGGCTTTGCACGGGATTCTGCACGCTTCCTTCGAGAAACGGCTCCGAAATGCGAACCCACGGAACGCCTGGAGCGCGTACGATTTCCTCTACCAGTTGCCAGACCTCGACGACCTTATCGACGGGGCGCTCCCCTGGCTCCGGTCAATCACGATCGCCGGCTATCACGGCTCTCGGCTAACCGATGCGGAGCTTGCTTCGGTGCAGAAACGCGGTCTTCGGCCACTGGAGGCGAAGTCTCGTCGCAATCGCCTAGTCAGGGTTCTCTCTGCTCATCGACGGTGGACTGAGGTAGAGGCGCAGCTCGATGAGGTCATTCGGCGTCACAGCTTCCGCGAAGGGGGAGCGCACCTAGCCTTGGCGAGACGCGAGTTGGTCAGTGGCGACTACTACAAGCACAATCTCCGCTTTGGGTCTGAGTTCGACCAGCAGGTTGCCCGGAATCTCCTGGGTGAAGAGGAGGTGCAGCTTTTGGCGCAGTATGGCGAGTACCGCGTGCTCAAGTTCGGTATCCCTGGTTCCCGGGCACTCGACGCGGCCAATGCGCTGGCGGGAGGAGTAGAGGCCGACAGGGCCATCGAACGCATTCCCAACCTCGTCAATCAGGTCCTTTCGTCATGGTGTTTCTGGCGACTCCATCCAAGCGCCGAGGTCCGGGCATCACATTGCAGCATGATGTTCGTGGAGCCGGTTCACGCGGAATGGCTGGAAGATATCGAGACGATTTCTGGCTGATCCGCCACGGAGCTGTGGGTCTCTGCGCCGAGACTAGAGCGGCCATGGTCTTGTCCTCGATGCCGTCATCCAACCAGAGTCAACCGATCCATAGGATGCCGAACGACAGTTCCGTCCACAGAACCATATTCCCTCTAGCAAAGAATTGGCCCGTAGAGATATGATGGATCAGCCGTAGGCGCGGCGGCTGTTCGATAGGCACCCCGGGAAGAGGAGTCGGCATGGCAGATGGCAAGGGTGCGAGGCAAGACGGCGAGAGGACCATCGTTCGCGACATTAGCTGGTGCGGCACCTGCGCCGGCGCCAACTCGTGCATGGTCGACGTCAAAGACGGCAAGATGCTGCGCATACGCCCCGCCCGCTACTACGAGCAATACACCAAGGAAGAGGTGAATCCCTGGGTCATGCACGCGCGCGGCAAGACCTTCGAGCCGAGTGACAAGAGCCTCATCCCCCCGCTCAGCCTCGCATACAAGAAGCGGGTCTTCTCCCCAGCCCGCATCCGCTATCCGATGAAGCGGGTCGACTTCGATCCCACGGGAGCCCCCGGTTCCACCGGCCCCGGCGGCCGCAACACCCAGAACCGAGGCGTCAGCAAGTACGTGCGCATCAGCTGGCAGGAAGCGCTCGACATTGTCGTGGGCGAAATGCTGCGGTGCAAGGAGCAGTACGGACCCACGTCGGTGCTCTACCAGTCAGACCAGCACGGCGAGACCAAAGTGGTGCACGGTCCGCACGGTTGTGGGCGCAAGCTCCTCAGGCTGTGGGGCGGATACACCCTTCAGGTCCGCCAACCCGACAGTTGGGAAGGTTGGACCTGGGGCGCCAAACACGTGTGGGGCATGCAGCCGGTCGGCCAGCAGGTGCCGCAGAGCAACCTCATCTACGACATCTCCAAGAACGCCGAACTCCTGCTCTTCTGGGGCTGCGACCAGGAGACCACCACGTGGGGCTGGCAGGGACAGCTCCCGAGCCGGTTGAGCTACTGGTGGACCGAACTCGGAATCCGCCAGATCTACATCGCGCCCGACTGTAACTACGCGAACGCGGTGCACGCCGACAAGTGGATCCCAGTCAGGCCCAACACCGACGCCGCCCTCTACCTGGCCATCGCCTACCGGTGGTTCGAGAAGGGCACCTACGACAAGGAGTACCTCGAGACCCACGCCGTGGGAGTCGACCAGTTTGAGGACTACGTCATGGGTCGCGCCGCCGACGGCACCCCCAAGTCGCCCGAGTGGGCCGAGCCGATCACCGGCGTGCCCGCCCGCATCACCAAGGCCCTCGCCGACGAGTGGGCCTCGAAGCGCACGACCATCGTGATCGGCAACGGCGGACCGGGCATCCGCGGCGCCTTCTCGCACGAACCGGCCCGTCTGCAGGTGCTGTGCCTCGCCATGCAGGGCCTGGGCAAGCCCGGCTGCAACCAGTCGAAGATGATCGAGTGGGGCCTCACCAACGACAAGAGGCAGATGGCCCAGCCCGAACCGGCCGTCATGCTCAGCCTCTGGCCCGCCTACACCGGCGGCAGCGTGCGCGACACCAACCATCCCTCGTTCATCCCCAAGACACTCATCTGGAAAGCCATCCTCGACGGCGAGTGCGACTGGTGGGGCTGCGAGCAGGAGATGGCGCCACGCGAGAACCAGTTCGTGCACTACAAGTACCCGGCCGAAGGGTGTTCGCCGATTCACCTCATCTGGACCGACTCGCCCGCGTGGATCACTTCTTGGAATGATGGTAATACCTACGTGAAGGCGTTGCGCCATCCCTCGGTGGAGTTCATGTTCGCTCAGCATCCGTGGATCGAAAACGACTGCCTGTTCGCCGACGTCATCTTGCCGGTCAACACCAAACTCGAAGAGGACGACATCAACACCGACCTGTTCGGCGGCCAGATGAACCTCATCTTCCCAGAGCCGCGTTGTATCGAGCCGCTGGGCGAATCGTTCAGCGACTACGAGATCGTCTGCATGATCGCCGACCGGCTGGGCCTGCTGGACGAGTACACCGACGGCATGAGCATCCCCGAACGCATCAAGATGGGGTACGAGAAGTCCAACGCCGCCCACCTCGTCAGTTGGGAGCAACTCCAGGAGAAGGGCTACTACGTCATCCCCACCAATCCCGATTGGGAGAAGGTTCCCGCGGGGATGATCGGGTTCTACGAGGACCCCGAGGGCAATCCGCTGACCACGCCCACCGGCAAGCTGGAGTTCTCCTCCGTCGGACTCGCGGAGAATTTCCCCGACGACCTCGAACGCCCCCCGGTGCCGCGCTGGATATCCAAGAGCGAGAGCCATCAGGAATCGCTCGACTGCGACCGGGCGCAGAAGTACCCGTTGCTGGTCATCAGCAATCATCCGCGCTGGGGCATCCACGCCCAGCACGACGACATCACCTGGCTGCGCGAGATCGACACCTGCAAGATCCGTGGCGCCGATGGCTACCAGTACCACCCGCTGTGGATGCACCCGGTGGACGCCGAAGCGCGGGGCATCAAGCACAAGGACATCGTCTGCATCTACAACGAGCGCGGCAAGGTTCTCGCGGGCGCCTATGTCACTGAGCGGGTCATGCCCGGTGCGGTCAGTATGGACCACGGGGCCAAGTACGACCCGATCGTGCCCGGCGAGATCGACCGGGGCGGCGTGATCAACACCATCGTGCCCGGCAACGTCACGTCGAAGCACGCCTGCGGCATGGTGGTCTCAGGCTTCTTGGCCGAGGTGGAGAAGGCCGACTTGGACGGCCTGCGAGCGAAGTACCCCGACGCCTTTGCCCGCGAGTGCCACGTAACCGCCGGCCCCTGCATCGCCGGAGTCATGGAGCCGATAGCGGGAGGAGGTCTCTGATGGCCAAAGTCATGATCATCGACCTCGCCATCTGCAACGGCTGCCACAACTGCCAGGTGGCCTGCAAAGACGAGCACGTGGGTAACGACTGGTCGCCTATCGCCAAACCCCAGCCCGACACCGGCCAGTTCTGGAACAAGGTCATCGATCTGGAGCGGGGCTCGGTGCCCAAGGTGCAGGTGACCTACCACCACAGCATGTGTCAGCACTGCGAGGAGGCCCCCTGCATCGCAGCCTGTAACGCGGGCGCCATCTACCGCCGGCCCGACGGTATCGTCATCATCGACCCCTTGAGGTGCCGGGGCAACCAGATGTGTCTCGCGGCCTGCCCCTACGAGAACGTGATCTTCTTTAACGACGACCTGGGCATCGCCCAGAAGTGCACCTTCTGCGCCCACCTGCTCGATGCCGGTTGGACCGAGACCCGCTGCTCGGATGCCTGCCCCACCGGAGCCTTCACCTTCGGCGATGAGAACGACCCCGCCATCAAAGAGAAGCTCGAAGGGGCCGAGCTCCTCAAACCCGAGCTTACTACCCGTCCCCGGGTCTACTACCGCAACCTGCCTACGAGGTGGATCGCCGGAGCCGTGTTCGACCCCGAGGCCGACGAGTGCCTCCAAGCAGCGACGGTGACGGCCGCCAACCGCGCGACCGCCGAAACCATAACGACGAGCACCGATAATTACGGCGACTTCTGGCTTCGCGATCTCCCCGAGGGCGTCTACACCCTTCGTATCGAGAAGCCGGGCTACCTCACCAAGAAGCTGGGGCCCATCGATACGACCGCGGCAGATCAGAACGTGGGCGACGTGGAGCTGTGGAAAGGAGACGGCGGTGAGTGACCCCGTCGAGAAGAAGAACGCCGTCACCTGTCGCGGCACCTATCTAGAGTAGCCGCAATTGGCCGAATCCGTTCCTCTCTATTGTGCTTGCACAAACCTCGCTATGGTACTCTTGTACGGTGGTTGACGAACCTATAGATAGCACCTCGCAAGTCCTTGAAGACGCCGAGTCCGCCGGTGCCCATTTCGCCATCACAATAGGGCAGGCGCGGGCCAGTGACCTCGCCGAGCGCTACCTACGTTCGCTCATCTTTTCCGGTCGCCTGGTGCCCGGAGACAAGCTGCCCTCTGAGCGCGAGCTCGCCGCTCAATTCGGCATCGCGCGCATCACTCTTCGCGCCGCCCTGCGATCGCTCGAGACCGTGGGCTTCTTGGTCATCAAGATCGGCTCCAAGGGAGGGGCCTGGATCAACGATGCCGGCACTCTCAGAAAGCGTTGGGAAGAATGGATGCTGTCCCACCACCACGAAGTCGACGAGATGCTCGAGTTCCGGCGAATGGTGGAGACCCGCATGGCCTATCTGGCAGCCGAACGCCGCACCGACGAAGAGTTGCAGCTTCTCGAATCGCTCGCCTCGCCGGCCCTTGAAGACCAGCGATCGGTATCGCAGTGGCATGTGGGATTCCATGACGCTCTGGCCAAAGCGGCGCACAACCGCTTTCTCGAGCAGGCGATGCTCGGCATCCGCGGAGAGCTGTTCGTACCCGCCGATTGGGCCATGACCCACAAACGAGTGGCCGAGATCGAAGGTGTGCACGACGCCATCCTCTACGCGGTGCGCGACCAGGATCCCGAGCGCGCGGCGGCGGAGATGGGCATTCACCTCGACAAGAGCGAGATCCCCTTCAAACAGGTCGGCCTCGGGCGCTAGCCACAGGCGGATTGCGACGCTATTCGTGCGACTGAGGACGCGGTATCGAGCCGGCCAGCGCGTCCTGGGGGCCGTGGTTTCTCGCCGGGCAGTCGACCGCCCGGCGGCTGAGGGACTGGCCCACGCGAAGCCGCGCCGGTAGGATGCGATCGCCGCGCACGAGACAAGGACGCAGGGAGCGTTCGTAGCGGCGCTACGGACGCGACTGAGAACGCGGTATCGAGCCGGCCAGCGCGTCCTGGGGGCCGTGGTTTCTCGCCGGGCAGTCGACCGCCCGGCGGCTGAGGGACTGGCCCACGCGAAGCCGCGCCGGTAGGATGCGATCGCCGCGCACGAGACAAGGACGCAGGGAGCGTTCGTAGCGGCGCTACGGACGCGACTGAGAACGCGGTATCGAGCCGGCCAGCGCGTCCTGAGGGCCGTGGCTTCTCGCGGGGCAGTCCCTCAGCCGCCGAGATAGCAGCGCTTCACTTCTTCATTGTCGATCAGATCCTCGCAGTTGCCGTGCAGGGCGAGTCTGCCGGTCTCCAAGATGTAACCGCGGCTGGCGAGCTTGAGCGCCACTCGCGCGTTCTGCTCAACCAAGAGAATCCCGATGCCTCGCTGTCTGTTGATGTCGCGAACGATCTTCGCTACCTCGGCCACGAGAATCGGCGATAGACCGATGCTCGGCTCATCCATGAGCAGCATCTTGGGAGCGGCCATCAACGCCCGGCCGACCGCCAGCATCTGCTGCTGCCCGCCGCTCAGCTCGCCGCCGGCCTGGTTCTTCTTGTCCCGCAGAATAGGGAAGTGCTCGTACACCGACTCGAGATCGCGCTTGACGCCCTCGCGGTCTTTGCGCCGGTGGGCTCCCACCTTCAGGTTGTCGAGCACCGACATGGTCTGAAAGATCTGCCGCCCGGCGGGCACCTGCACTATGCCCAACCGCATCACGTCGTAGGCCGGCATCCTGTCGATGCGCTTGCCCGCGAACCGGATCTCCCCGGAAGCAGGCTGCTTCAAGCCTGAGATCGTGCGGATGGCGGTCGTCTTGCCGGCTCCATTGGCGCCCACAACAGCGACGATCTCACCCTCGTACACCTGGAGCGAGACGTGGTCGAGAGCTAGGGCCTTGCCGTAGTAGACGGTTAGGTCTTTCACCTCGAGAAGCATCTTGGCGGTGTCACTCATCTAGCAACAGCTCGTCCTTCCCAAGGTAGGCCTCGATCACCTGCTCGTCGTTCTGGATCTCCTTCGGGAGGCCTTCCGCGATCTTCTGACCGTGGTCGATCACCACGATCCGGTCGCACAAGCTCATCACCGCCGTCATGTTGTGCTCGATCATGGCGATGGTCACGCCGCTGTCGCGGATGCCCCGCACCAGGTCGAGGACGGTGGTCATCTCGGTCTGGTTCATCCCGGTCATCGGCTCGTCGAGAAGCAGGAGCTTCGGACGGGTGGCGAGAGCGATGCAGATGCCGAGAACGCGTTGGTAGCCGTGAGGCAGGTTCTTGGTGATCTCGTGCTTCACTGGCCCAGATCCCATGCGCTCGAGGATCTCTTCGCCATAGCGCCTGAAACCGCGCTCCTCCGCACGGGCCGACGGCCAACGCGCCAGCCTCTTCCAGATGGCCGACTTGTAGGCGAGATGGTAGCCGTAGAAGACGTTGTCCAGTACCGAGAGGCTCATGAACAAGGTCGATGTCTGAAACTGCCGGCCTATGCCAAGCTGCACGATCTCGTGGGTCTTCATCTTGGTGATGTCGCGTTCTTCGAAGAACACGCTACCGCTCGTGGCCGGATAGAAGCCACTGACGACCCCAAGCACGGTGCTCTTGCCGGCCCCATTCGGCCCTATGATGCCGAGAATCTCGCCGCGGTCTATATCGAAGGTCAGATGATCGACCGCGACGAGCCCGCCGAAGTGCTTGCTGACGTCGTCCACGCGGAGCAGAGGCGACTTGGCCGCGACGCGATCGCCGGAGGTCCGGTCGCTCATTCTTCCCCCTCCTGGCCGCCGTCTCCAGAGGGCACAGCCAGCGGTCGGGCATCGCTTCGCCCGATGAGCCTACTGAACCAGCCCCAGAGCCCGTCCCAGTACTCGGTGAGGCTCAGCAGGCCCCGAGGCAAGAACACGACCACCACCAGCACGAGCGCGCCGACGATGATGATGCTGTACCTATCTACCGCGCTGAAGGCCTCGTTGAATAGGCTGAGCAGCCCCGACCCCACGATGGGCCCAAGGGTGGCGAAGCCTACGCCTCCCAAGACCGCGAACACCTGGATGTAGATCGTCTTGGGGAACAGGTTGAAGGCCGTCGGGATGATGAACGACTGATAGTGCGCGTAGAAGCTGCCTACGAGACCCGCCACCGCGCACCCCACCACGAACGAGAGCAGCCGGTAGCGAAAGACGTTCACGCCCATGGACTGGGCCAGCCTGGGATTGAGACCGATCGCGTTCCAGGCGCGGCCGGCCCACGAGGAATAGAAGGCGTTGATGACAAGAACGACGATGACGAAGAGCACGAGACCCAGGTAGAAGAAGTCGACCTTGGAGTCAAAGACAGCGGTGCCGAGCGCCCCGAAGTTCAGAGAGTCGGGAGCGGGGATGTTCGAGATGCCGTTGTAGCCGCCCATCCACTGAATGTTGCCCACCACCGTGACGAAGAGCATGGCGATGACCGTGGTCATGATGATGAACGTGAACCCCGCGTTTCTAATGATCACGTAGCCGATCAGCAGGGCCGCTATGGCGGTGATGATGGTCGCGAGCGGCAGGCAGGCCCAGAAGGACAGCCCACCCTTGAGCGAGAGCAGCGCCGACGAATAGGCGCCGATGCCCCAGAAGGCGGCGATACACAAGCTGATGAGGCCGGTGCGAAGCAGCATGACGAACGTCATGGCGAGCGCCGCGTTGATCATCACCACGATGAACAGGTCGATGTAGTACGGCGACTGTACCCAGGCCGGAACCAGCGCGAAGAACAACCCCAGAATGACGAAGCCGACGAGGCGCTTGTGATTCAGCAGAAAGGCCTTCACCGGTCAGACACCCAGGTCCGTGCGGCGCCCGAGCAGCCCGTTCGGACGGAAGTAGATGACGAGCCCTATGAAGAGGAAGAGATACACGACCGACATCTGTCCGGCGTAGTACTGGCCGAAACTGAGGATCTGGCCGACGATGAGGCCGCCCACCAACGCGCCCAAGAGGCTGTCCATGCCCCCCAGCATGGTCATGAGAAGCACCGAGGCGATCACGGTGCCACCCATGTCCGGGCCAGACGTTGTAGGCCGGAGCATACAAGCCGCCCGCCAGACCGGCGAGGGCGCAGCCGATGCCCATGGTCAGCAGGTAGACTCGGGTGGGATTGATGCCATGAAGCGCAGCGACATCGGGATTCAGCGCTACCGCTCGCATGGCGCGACCGACGCGGGTCTTCTCGTAGATCCAGAACAGGACGAGCGTCACCACGACGCCCATGCCGATCAAGGCGAGCTTCTTGACCTCGATGTGCACTCCGCCCACGTCGAGGGCGCCCGTGAACACCGTGGGGATGCTCTTCGGCTGAGTGCCGAAGATCAACAGGACCGCCTGCGCCAGGATGAGCGATATGCCGAGCGCCGCCGGTGACGGTCGGCAGAAAGCGGCCTTCGATGCGCTGCATGCGCCGGAACACCAGCATGTAGCTGAGCGAGACCGAAGACCATGGTGGCAACGATGGCTACTACGAGACCGATGAAGTAGTGAGGTCGAACCTATCGACAACGTACCAGGTCGACGTAGGCCCCCCACATGATAGAACTGCCCGTAGGCGACGAAGAATATCTCGGTCACGCTTAGAATCAACACCAGGCCGGCCGCCAGGATGACGTAGATGAGTCCGATGGTCAGCCCGTCGAATGCCAGCTGCATGATGATGGACATGCCGTCGCGCTCCCTGCCCTCGTGAGTTCGGCGGGTCGGCTCGCGTAAGGCGTGAGACCTTACGAGGCCGGCCCGCCGCTCTACACTACGTGTCTTCTTACCCGCCTACTGGCCCAGGATACCCGGCGCCAGATAGGTCTTGCCCTCGTCGAGAGTGATCATGTGCAGCAGACGTGGGCTTGCCGCCCTCGATCTTCTTGATGCAGAACTCGGAGATGTTGTCGACCGTGCGGGTGATGCCCATGTCGTTGCGCGGGATCATCTCACCCTTGCCGGTGGGGCCTTCGAAGGCCAAGCCGGTGGCCAGAGACTTCGGCGACCGCTTCGACATCGAGGGAGCCGGCCTTGACGAGAGCCGCCCTCAGAGCCGCGTACGCGGCGGTCAGCTGGATCTCGGGACCGTCCCACTTGCCGTTGACTCTCGATCCACTTGGCTCTTGAACGCCTTGGCGATCGTCGGTGGCGGCCGGGTCGAACTCGACCGGCCAGGCGCCGCCGATGAAGCCTTCGAGGGCTTCGTCCGGGACGGCGGTCTTCAGGGTCTCATAGGTGACGGTGGTGGTGCTGAAGAGCAGGCCCTTGTAGCCGGCCTGCACGACCGCCTGGTAGATGGTGGCATCCATAGCGCTGTTGCCTACAGCTATGAAGGCCGACGGATTGTCGTTCTTCACCTGCGTGCCGATGGCGCTGAAGTCGGTGGAGGTGACCGGATACTTGATCTCGGTGACCTTGATGCCGTAGGCCTCGAGGGTGGCCTTCACGCCCATGGCGTAGCCGATGCCGCCCGCTTCATCGGGAAAGGCCAAGTCGACTGTGCCGTTCTGAAGCTCCGGGGTGTTCTTGGCGATCCAGCCCGCCACCTCAGGCGTGGCCTGCATCATGGTGCCACCCTGGAACGTGTACATGTAGGTGGGGTCGAACATGGTCGGGATGGGGCAACCGGTAAGCGAGATGACCTTGTTCTTCTCGGTCTCGGCGAACACCGCGCCCGGGTACATCGTGTCGGTGATGATGTACTGGACCTTGTCTTCGTAGATGAGCTTGTTGACGGCCGACATGGTGGTGGTCTGGTCGTTGTTGGATTCGATGAACTCGAACTCGACCTTGTACTTCTTGCCGCCGATGTCGATGCCGCCGGCCTCGTTGTCGAGCATGGCCATGATCTCCACGCCGCGCTTCATGTCGTACCCAAGCGGCCAGCCGGTCCAGACGACCGCACCTATCTTGAGGGTCTCAGTGGGGGCCACCGTGGTGTCACTGCCGGGGGCCGCCGTGGTGGTCGTCTCGTCATCGCCGCCGCACGCTGCCAATAGTGGAAGCGCGAGAAGCGCCACAACGAGCAGGCCAAGGAACATCCATCTCTTCATTCTTGATCCCCTTCCTTCGTTTCAGCCCCGGGCTTCCCTGGGCTCTGCGCCCTTGTTAGTATGCATACGTATACTACGCGACACGCGCCAAGGTCAAGCGCTCACGCGCCATACGGTTCGCGAACTCACCAATCACACTAACGAATCCGACCTGGCGCTGTCAATAGTCTGACGCCGCAGTATGAATTGGCAATTCAAACTATGAAGTCGTACAGTTGACTTCCCCTCGGGGGCAGTACTAGTATGTGGCTGTCGGTCTCTCTCCGGAGCGGGGAACGTAGGCAGGTCTCTCCAGTTCGGCAAACACGACAATCGGAAGTGAGCAATGGCCAAGGGCATTCAGGGCAAGTCGATACTCGTCACCGGCGGCGCCTCGGGCATTGGCCGGGCTACCTCCCTTGCCTTCGCCCGGGCCGGCGCCAGGGTCTTTGTCGCCACCGCGCGGAGTCTCGCCGCCGCCGAGACGACGGTCTCCGAGATCCGCGCGCTCGGCGGCGAAGCGGCCTTCTGCCAGTGTGACGTGAGCGACGAGCGGCAGGTGGCCGCCATGGTCGCCAACGCGGTCGAGACCTTCGGACGTATCGATTTCGCGTTCAACAACGCGGGCGTCGGCGCCGATGGGGTCACTCTGCCCTTCGTGCCTCTCGCGGAGCTCAGCGAGGCCGACTTCGACTGCGTGATCGACACCAACCTCAAGGGCGTGTTCCTCTGCATGAAGCACGAGCTTCGCCACATGAGGACGCAGGGCGGCGGTGTGATCATCAACACTTCGTCCACCTCTGCCAACCACGTCATGCCGGGTTTCGGCGCCTATCCCGCGGCCAAGTCGGGCATCAACGTGCTCACCAAACTCGCCGCCGTCGAAAACAAGGACGTTGGTATCAGGGCGAACGTGGTGGCGCCCGGTCCGACCAAGGGTACGGGCATGTCCGACCGGCTGCTCAGCGCGATGGAGCCCGGTCAAGGGCCGCCCGTGCACCTCATGGGCACCACCGAGCAGGTGGCCGGCGTGGTGGTCTGGCTCTGCTCGGACGAAGCCTCGTTCGTCAACGGCAACATCATCTCGGTCGACGGTGGCCTCGACATCGCCTAGAACGCTGACGGTTCTTTCACCAGGGAGGAAGCATCACGATGGAATCCAAGTACGCCAGATTCATCATCACCAAGCCGGCCGAAGAGGAGCACGGCTACGAGGAGAAAGACGGACCAGACGTGATGTCGGCCATGGCCTATCTCGATGGTGGCGTGCTCGAGGGCGGGCAGTACTGTGAGACCCACTGGTTCCACAAGCCCACGAAGTACTCGCCCAAGAAGCATGCCCACGACTTCGACGAGTGCCTCGTCTTCATGGGCGGCGACCCCGAGAACCCACTCGAACTGAACGCCGAACTCGAACTCTTCATCGAAGACGAGCGGCACGTTATCACCGAGAGCTGCATCGTCTTCATCCCGGCGGGCACGAACCACTGCCCCATGAACTTCCTGAAGGTGGATCGACCGGTGTTTCACCTCTCCACCGGCATGACTACCAAGGCCTATGTGCGCGAGCAGGGCAACGCCGACTCCTGACCCTGCCTCGCCGAGCCACTCCGCGGCATGAAGGGCATCGACACAAGACGCTTGCCGGATGGTGCTACCCTGGACTCGTCGCCACGGGGACAGAACAGTCTGGGGAGAGACATCATCCAGGTACTCACGATCTCGGAACTGGAACGGGCTAGCGGGGTCGCGCGCAGCACCATTCACTACTACATCCGGGAACGCCTCCTTCCCCAGCCCCAGAAGACGGCGGGCACACGTTCCTTGTACTCCGAGAACCACCTGGTCCTTCTCGAGGAGATCAGCAAGGCGAAGGCTGAGGGCCGGTCGCTATCGCAGATCAGGGCTGAGTTGCAGCTACGTCTCCAGGAGCTGGACGAGAGCCGCGTCGACTTGGAGGCGCACGAGCACGATCGCACGCACCAGGCGATCCTCCGCTTCGCGACCAAGGAGCTCATGCTCAAGGGGTACCGGCAGACGTACATCGCCGACATCATCCGCGAGTTGGGAATCAGTTCGTCGGTCTTCTACCAGCACTTCCCCAGCAAGCGCCATCTGCTGGTCGAGTGCTTTCGCCGGTTCGTCGATGTCAGCATCGCCGAGGTCGAGCCGAGAGCGGCACAAGCGGACAACCTGGCCGAGCGCTTGCTTCTGCGCATTCTCGCCAGGCTTGCCGTCTACCCTCTCGGCCGCGACCTTCAAGCACTCTCGAGTACGGAGATGCTTCAAGGAGACGACGATCTGCACGAGGCAACGGTCGAGGCATGGAGCCACGTGATCCGGGTCGTCGACCGTGAGCTCGCCGGGATGATCGAACCCGGCGGCCCAGAACCCGCGGTCCCCACAGAGCTGCTTGCGTTCAGCCTCGACGAGGCGTTGCAGGGGCTCGTCACGAGAGCACTCTGGGACCGCAGCATCTCACGCGCCGAGCTCATGCGGACGCACCTCTGGCTGTGGCTCGCGGTCTGCGCGGGTTTGCGCGGTGATGCCGACGTCAACGGCGAACTGGCCAGACACGAGGAGCTCATCCTCCGTTATGCGAAGGCGCCGGACCCGGTCTTCCGTGGGTTGACCAACGAATAGCACGCGCCGCCGTACAGGGACACTCGCAGAAGAGACCATGTGGTTTCTCAAGGGGTGACGAAGGTGGAACACCGAGACAAGAACCGACCCGCGAAGCCGAGACGCGAGCGCATGGAGAGAGCCGCACGGCGGACGCAGATCATCGACGTCACCGTCCGGCTCGTGGGCAAGTACGGCCTGGAAGGCACCACGGTCTCGCGCATCGCGGCTGAAGTCGGCGTCTCCGAGATGGCCCTCTACCGTCATTTCGAGAACAAGGCCGAGATGCTGGCGGCAGCCCTCGAGTACGTTGTCGGCCGCTCGGCCGAGTGGCACCGTTCGTCGAGCCATCCTTGGGTGCCGACCCGGCTGCGCGAGATAGGGCGCAACCACCTAGAGTCGGTGACGTCGGATGTCGAGGGCTGGAACGCCCCCATGATGCAGTTCGCGATCAACCGTCCCGCTCAGTCCTGGATCGCTCCCGTGTTCGAGAAGAGTCGCGACGACGATGAGACGGTGGCGCGCCTTACTGAGCCCCGCAGGCTGCTCTTCAGTTATATAGAGGAGGGCAAGTCGCAGGGCAGCATCCGGCCAGACGTGGATTCCAACGCCTTTCAATGGCTGTGGATGTCGTGGGCGCAAGGCGAGGACCTGCACTACCTGAACGCTGTGGCGACGGGCAGCTTCAACCGAGAGCCCCACCTGCGCTTGCTCGAACTCATCATTCGCGACATCGAGCTGCCCGAACCTCACTGAGCGGCGCCGCGGGAGACCACCGCTTTGACGGTCTGCGCTGGCAACAGAGCGGGGGTTCGACCCAAGCCAATCCCGAGACGCGGCCCGCGGCCCACGCAGGTCAGATGCCGAAGAACGGTGCGGCCCGGCGCACTCTGGTGGTCGCGGCCGCGTTGTGCGGCGGCCTCCGTTTCACTATGACTAGCGCGGCCCCGCCCCACCGTCCCGGAGGGTCGCACTACGCACGTACGTAAACAGGGTGCCGCCGAGAGCGTGCCGGCGGCGCGACGCGGCGGAGTACGCCCGGGCGAAGACGCGAAACAACACATACCCCGCGGCGACCCCCGCTGCGTTCAGTAGCAGATCGTTGACGTCGGCGATATGCCGTGGGTGGCCCACGATGAGGGAACTCACCAACTGCACGGCCTCGATGGTGAATCCGAAACCGAGGGCGACCCAGGGCAGCGTCCGTGCGCGCACGAGCCTTACGAAGTTGAGACCGAAGCCAAGAGGCACGCCGAGAAGGATGTTGATGATCACCTGCTCGAGGTCGAACGATGACCACGTGCCCGGACCGGCTCGGCCCGGCACGACATTGGCGTACGCGTCGAAATCGGCAGACCGGCCTTCGAATGCCGGCAGTGAGTGATAGACGAGGGTCTCGCGGGCCACGATCGAAAGGTAGACCGCGAGGACGAAGAAGCACACCAGGTAGGGCCAGCTGTGCCGGCGCCTCACGAGCAGCACCATCACCGGGCCGAGCAACACGGCCGTGCCCGCCAGCCAGATCAGCAGTTCGGGGTCGAACCTCACACTTCCCCCCGTCGCCGGCGCTCTTACACGGCCATTCCGGCGTCGTAGCCGCCGCGGATGGCCTGCAGCACCTTGCGCGGCTTCACGCAGTCACCGACCGTCATAACCTCGGGCGCACAATCCCTGAGCGCGTCGACCACCTCGGTCAGCGGCCGGTAGCCCACGGCGACGACCACCGTGTCGTACGGCACCTTCGCCGGCGCCCCTTCGGAGTCTTCGACGACGACCGCGTCGTCGGTGATCTCCACGGCCCGATTGCCGGTCCTCAGGGTCACAGCTCTGTGCAGCTCCGGCAGGAGCGCCCGCCGGTGCATGATGTTTGCGTCCGGCGCGACCTCGTCGAGCATCTCGACGATGGTGACCTGTTTTCCCTGAGCGGCCAGATGCAGAGCCGTCTCGCAACCAACCTGGCCACCACCGATGACGACGACCCGCTCACCGACCGCCGCGCCGGGCGCGTGCGCCCGCGCGGCCAGAAGAACCGAGGACCGGTCGATGCCCGGAATAGACGGCACGAGAGGTTCCGCACCCACCGAGACCACGAGCACCTCTGGCTGGAGTCCATCGACGATCTCGGGCGTCACGTCGGTATCGCAGCATCACGGCGATCGGCGCCGATTCCACAGTCTGCTCCAGGTATCGCCCGAACCGCGCGAGGTCTTCTTTGAACGCCACCCCGGCCGCGTGCCTAAGCGCCCCTCCCAGAGCGTCACTCTTCTCGCACAGCGTCACGTCGTGGCCCCTCGCCGCGGCCGTGATGGCCGCCTGCATGCCGGCCGGACCGCCGCCCGACGACGAGCACCTTCTTCGACTCGGCCGGCGGCACCGCGAACGCCGCCTCGAACTCCCGGCCGATGACCGGGTTCACCGTGCACTTCTGCATCGCGTTGGTGAACATGCCGCTCTGGCATTCGAAGCAGCGCAGGCAACGGACGATCGTCGTCGTCCTCGCCCCGCAGGGCCTTCTTCGGCAGGTCTGGGTCGGCGATGAGCCCGCGCGCGATCGCCACCACGTCGGCCTGACCGCCGGCGATGATCTCTTCCATCTGAGCGGGGTCAGACAGCCCACCCACTGCGACCACCGGGATGGCCACGGCCTTCTTCACCGCTGCCGCCAGGTAGACGTTCACACCATGCGGCAGGAACATCGACGGGTGCATGGTGGTCATGGTGTCGATGAAGTAGTGGGCGCCGCACGACACGTGTAGCAGGTCGACCTTGTCCTCGGCGAGCTTGGCGAACGCCACAGCGTCGTCGATGGTGTAGCCGCCCGGCGCCAGCTCCGACCCGCCCATGCGCAACTCGATGGGAAAATCCCGGCCCACCCGGTCGCGGATGCTCGTCGATGACCATGAGCGGGAATCGGGCCCGGTTCGCGAAGCTGCCCCCGTATGAGTCGGTGCGCTTGTTGACGAGCGGCGACAGGAACTGAGCCAGAAGCCAGCCGTGGGCCGCGTGCAGCATGAGCATGTCGAAGCCGGCGAGCTTCACCGTAGCGGCCGCGGCGCCGTAGGCGCTCGGCGATCTCGATCATGAGGGCCTCGGACATCTCCTCCACACGAACGAGGTGTTCCCCGCCCTCGCGGAAGCCTATGTCGACCGTGGTCGCGCTAGGCCCTATGGGGTTCCTGCCGCCCAGGAACACCGGGTCGCACTCCATGCCGCCGTGCGAGAGTTCGATCGAAGCGAGCGCCCCATACTGGTGGATGGCGTCGGCGCACTCGGTGAGCGACGCGATGACGCCAGGGTCGTCCAAGGGGATCTGCTTGGGATGCGACTTGCCCGTGGGCGTGTGCACGATGCTCTCACCGATGGTGACAACCGCGGCGCCGCCTCTGGCCTTCGAGTCGATAGTAGCCGCGATGTTCTCGCGCGTCAGATAACCGTCGGGCGACAGCTCCGCGAGAGAGACTGGCGCCGCCTCGATGCGGTTCTTGAGCGTGAGGGAGCCGATCTTCAGCGCGCTGAAGAGGTGCGGGATACTTCCTAGAAGCCATCGTCAGGTCTCCCGGTACGAAACGCTTGAGTCCGGGGCCATCGCCGACAGCCGCGGCCGACAGCCCCCGCCGGGCGATACTACCCCATTCCGAGCCCCGCGGCGTTGTCGTGGAACAGCTCACGCTTGTCGGTGTCGCTTAGACCCAGCCCCTCGAGGAAGCCATGCACTCGCCCATCTCTTCGTACGGGTAGTCGGTCGCCAGCAGGATCTTGTCCATGCCGAGCGCGTCGCGCGTGCACACGAATGCCGCCGGCAGAAGTAGTTGCCGCTCGTGGTCACGAGCATGTTGTCGCGCAGGTACTCGCTTGGAAGCCGCTCGAGCGCCGGAACCGCGCCGGGATCGGCCGCCTTGATGTGTGGGCGCACAAATGGGTGGTCGATGCGCTGCATGAGAAACGACAGGCCCTCGCCGTAGTGGCCGAGGATGATCTTCAGCTTGGGAAAGGCGTCAAAGGCGCCGCTCAATACCAGCCGCATCATGGCGGTGGCGGTCTCGAGGCCGAAGCCGAACGCCGCGCCGGCCAACGCCAACCCATAGGTACGGAGCTCGTCCATCATGGGTGCCGCGGGATGGAGGTAGATGGGCACGCCCAGCTCCTCTGCCTTGGCGAGGATGGGCCAGTAGCGTTTTTCGTCCAGATAGGAGTCGCCGAAGTTGGAGTGGGTCTTCCAGCCTTTGAAGCCGAGTTCCTTCACGGCGCGCTCGAGTTCGCGCGCCGCGGCATCGGGGTCCTTGGGAGCGAGCGCGGCGAATCCCATGAGCCGATCGGGATGCTTGTCGATAGCGGCGGCCAGTTCGTCGTTGATGTCTCTCGCAAGTCGCGTCCCCACCGCGGGCTCGAAGTGATCGACGCCCGGAGACGTGAGTGAGACCACTGCCGTGTCGATGCCGCCGGCGTCCATCTCGCGAATGCGGCCCTCGCCGAGATCCAACAGGCGACCGAGGAGCGTGTCGCCGTTGGGCTCGAAGACGTCGGGCCAGTAGTACAGACGGCGCTTGCCGGTGATCGGATCGTCGGTCAGGCGCGGGTAGGACTCGGTGGCATACATGGCATCGACCCACGACTGGGTAACGAAGTGAGTCTCGAGATCGATGGTCTTCACGGTGCGGCCTTTCGGGGGCATTGGACCTGAGGGGCGGGATTCATCCTCCGGCGATCGGTAGGAAGATGAGCACGTCGTCGCCGTCGGCCAGCAAACGCTCCCCTTGTTGCGCCGCGCCGACGTCGCGGCCGTTGACCACCACGCGCAGCGGGGCGTAGGCGGTCGGCTTCTCCGGCTGGACGGCCAGGGCGGCGAACTTCTCGCCTTTCAGCTCGGCGAGCTGATTCATCAGTCCAGGGATCGAGGTGCCCAAAGGCACCTCGATCTCGAGCTCGGCACTGCCGAGCACCTGTCTGACGAGCCCGATACTGCGGACTTTGACCTTCACCCTTCAGACTCTCAACGCGTCGGCCGCGTATCCCATTCGGAGTTCCTCGAGCTTCGCGCGGGTGGGCACGCCCTGCTCGGTCCAACCACGAGCTTCGTAGTACTCGTCGAGCATGGTGTCGAGGTCGGCTTGCGAGATGAGTTCGCCCTTGGAGGCTCCATCGGGAAGGGGCTCAGTCTTGAGGCGTTCGGGCAGGTCGTCGTCGGCCCGGGTGAAGCCGGCCTGGATGTTGAACACGCGGGCAAGGTTGTTGATGCGCTCGCCGACTTGGTGCACCTCTTCGGGCGTGAGCTTGAGACCGGTGAGGCCCTCCTGGATGTTGGCCGTGTTCTCGAACATGAAGTCGGCGACGGCCATATCCATGAGGAACACGCACATGGTCGCCGAGTCCGCCACCGCCGTACGGGCGTCCTGGTTCCACATGGTCAGCTTGCCCTTGCCTTCGATAGCAAGCCGGTCGACCTGGTACGGAATGGGGATGCCGAAGATCTCCTGGAAGGCGTAGCCCTTGTTGTGATCGGCCCCAGTGAAGGCCGTTGCCATGCTGAGGCCGTGCGCCTTGGCGCCGCGCACGTCGTAGCCAGGCAGCTCCAGGCCCTTGATGTGCATGGCGTATTTCTCGCTGCCCTTGCCGATGCGCTTGGCCGCCTCGCGGGATCCGTCGGCTAGGATGTCGCCGAAACCGTCACGCTCGCCGATCATGTGGAGCAGCTTGATCATGGCTTGGTCGTTGCCGAAGTGGAGATCCAAGCCTCCGGTATCTTCGAGCGTGAGTATGCCGCGTTCGAACAGTTCCATAGCGAAGGCGATGGTCACTCCGGCCGATATGGTGTCGAGGCCGAGTTCGTCGGAGATGCGGTCGGCGGCGATGATGGCATCGGGATTGTCCACCCCCGTCACGCCTCCGAACGAATAGAGCGTCTCGTACTCGGGCCCCTCGGTGAACCAGCCTGTGTACGGCGGCTGCTTGGCCAGGCGCATCTGGCTGCAACCTACGGGACAACCCGCGCACGCCGTCTTGCCGGCGCTCAGCGCCTCGATAGCGAAGCCGCCGATCTTGTCGGCCGGCATGAACACGCCTGTGCCTGCCCAGTTCTTTGCCGGGTAGATGCCGAGGGCCTGCGTCAGGTCGAGAGTAGTCGAGGTGCCGTAACGCGAGAACTCGGGATAGAGGATGGGGCTCGCCTGCATGCCCGCCCGCATGCGCTTGCGGGCCTCATTGAACTTCTCCTTGTCGGCTATGTCGAGCTGCAGGTCGCCGCGAAGGGCGATGGCCTTGAGGTTCTTGGAACCCATGACGGCGCCCAGTCCCTTGCGCCCGGCGACGCGGCGCTCGTTGACGATGGCCGCCATCTTCGAGAGCTTCTCGCCTGCCGGCCCTATGCAGCTGATGCGGACGTTCTGGTCGTGCAATTCGTCCTTGATGGCCTGCTGGGTGTCTGTGCTGCACAGCCCCCAGATCTTGTCGGCCGGGCGGAACTTGACCTCGCCGTTCTTGATGTAGATGTAGGTGGGCGACTCGGCCTTGCCTTCGATGATGAGAACGTCGTAGCCGGCGCGTTTCATCTCGACCGGGAAGTGGCCGCCGGTCGTCGCGACACCCATTGCGCCCGTAAGTGGCGACTTGGCATTGACGGCCATGCGGCTGGCGCACGGAATGGTCGTACCCGTGAAGGGGCCCGGCGCGAAGACCAGCTTGTTGTCGGGACCAAGCGGGTCGCAGTTGGGATCGACTTCATCGTAGAGATACTTGACGGTGAATCCCGACCCGCCGAGGAAATCCTGCGCGACTTCGACGGGCAACGGTTCTTCGCTGTAGGTTTTGTCGGTGAGGTTGACTCTGAGGACCTTGCCGGTATAGCCGCCCTGGTACATGTCGCTCCTCTGCTCTCGTCGTGAACGGCCGCAGATGCAGGAACCAAGCTCTTTGCAGCGAAAACTCCGCGTTCCTTGCAGCAACATTCTATACTACGCACGAGACAAGTGAGTACCGACTCATTGTTCGCGCTATCGACGCGTCGGTTTCGATGGCATCCATGCTTGCCCCCGGCCGGGAAGTTAGGTGCCGGACCGCGGATCCCCGATTCGCGGGCTGCTGCTGGACAGCCTGTCAACCAGGGCCGCAACCGCGTCCCAATCGTGCGTCAGATCGACCCTCCCCTGATAGGCGGCCCGCACGGCCATGAAGATGGCGAGCACGGTGCGAAGCAGGTCTTTCTTGGAGTAGCGGTCGTCCCAGGAGGCGCGCATCTGCATGATCTCCAAGGCGCCGAGAAGCGCGTAGGCGACCAGTTCATCGTCGAACAGACCTTCGTTGGCGCCCGGCCGGCGATCGCCCGCCATCTCGTCGGCCATTCCCGCCAACAGCTTCTCGTGGATCTCGCGCACAAAGGGCCGCAGCTCGCTGTCTGGGTGGCTGGCCTCCAGATACGCCATGGCCCGCATGTCGGGACTGAATCCCTGGATGCCATAGCCGGCCCACGACCGCCACGCCAGACGAGCCGCTGAGTCTCCGGTCTCTTCGATGGGAGCCGCCACCTGGACGTGCATCCACTCGTAGTAGACCTGGTAGCAGGCGATGAACAGGTGCCGCTTGCTGGGAAAGAGACTGTAGAGCAGTTGCCCGGTAACGCCGACGTCCCTGCAGATGTCGTTGATCCTGGTGCCGTCGTACCCGTGCTCGGCGAAGCGCTGAGCGGCCGCCTGCACGATGGCGTTGCGCGTGCCCTCGGTCTGGCGTGCTACGAGATCGACCCCGTTATCGGCTTCGGCCTTGATCCGCTTGGCCAAGCGGCCGTGGATCTCACGCAGCCCCAGGCCCTGTGACTTGAGCCCGGTGATCTCCACGAGCAGATCGAGATGGCGCCGGTCGTAGATCGCCCGCGTGGCGCTGGCTTTCTGCGCGGGTGGCAGAAGACCCTCGGCGATGTAGTAGTAGACGGTGCTGCGACTCACACCGCTCTCGCGCTCGAGCTGAGAGATCGTCATGGGCCGCATAGCGCCGAACTGCCGGCTCACCGTATCCCAGGACCCTCTTCAGCGTAGATCTGCGGGAGAAGCGAGGCCAGGTTGGAGTACTCGAGAACGTTGTGGAACGCGAGACCCATGGGAGCCTCGACCGGCAGGCGCACCCACGGCGGCAGCACGCACATGCCCTTGCCCTGGTTGATGCGGTAGCCCATCCAGAAGCGGGTGCGGAACTCGACGCCGCCCTCGATTTCGCGGCAGAAGTGCACCATGATGGCCGGCGACTTGCCAACCCGGCCCTGCCGCGCCTCGGAGACGCCGAAGCCACCGAACACGGCCGCCACGTTCGGCTTGTGGAAGCGGCTCATGTCGAACCCGATGGTCGCGGGGTCGAGAAAGCTGATGACGATGTCCTCTTGGCCGCCCCCCACGTCCTCGACCACGAAGTGATCGACGTTCTGCGACTTCTCGACCAAGGGCACGTTCGGATCGAGCAGCTTCGCCCTGTCGGTGTCGTTGACGGCTATGGTGGTGTGACCCGGAGGGAACCATATGGCGTAGCGCAGACCGGGGCCCGCGGCATGCCAGGCGAACCACCACTGCATCATCTCGACGGTGCAGCCCGGAAACACGTTGTTCACGGCCACGTAGCCGGCGCCGTTCTCGAGAACACAGTAGCCGGTCTCGACCTCGTGGTACCCGGGGTCGAGGAGGTCGTTGATGCGCTCGAAAGGCAGAGCCTTCGCCGGATCCATAGGACCCTGGCTGAGGATCCCCATGAGCTTCGGATTAGGCGGGGCGACCGGTCTGTTGTAGTACTTGGAGTAGGAGAGAGCCTGTTCGTCGGGGCGCAGCGCCCGCGGTTCGGGTTTGCTCTGTGCATCGTGCGTCATGGTGTCCTCCGTGAGATCGGCGGCGCGGTCAGGGTTTGTACGGGTAGGCTTCGAGCGGCACGGGTTCTTTGCTGACCGCGACGTGCCCGTTCTTGTTCTCCACGATCACCCATTCCAGCGAGTTACTCGGCTGGGAAGAATCCTCGCGGATGAACCAGCCCAACGTTTCCTTGCGCTCGAGCGAGGCCTTGAAGAACATCTCCGAGCAGAGAAGCTCGGCATGGCACTCGTTTGCGCCGAACAGGTGGTGCGGATCGTCGGCCTTGACCTGCGGCATCATGGCTTTGAGCTCCTCGACCTTGGCGAGGGCGGTCTTCATGCGGCCTTCCTCACGGTAGAGGCTGTTGCCCAGCGGCTGCATGACCTTCTGGATCTCGGCGACCATGTCCATGGTCTTGATGCTACCCGTGCTCTTCGTGGGAGCCATGAAGCGGGCGTCGGTCGCGGTGACTTGGTCGGCAGACACAGTGCCGGGCGCCGTCTGGGCCGCGTAAACGGCGGCCGACGGGCCGGCCACCCGGCCGGAGAACGTGGCGAACGCGAGGCCTGAGCCGCGATGGCGTCCCGGCTGTGCCACGGCGCCCCAGGCCCGCGAACCGCCAACGCAGATGTCGCCGGCCCCGAACAGCCCTGGGATGCTCGTCGCCATGTTCTCGTCGACCCAGAGCGGGTTGAATTCACCCACCAGACCGGGCACCACGACGTCGTTCGTCTTCTGCGAGAAGGCGTTGAAGAACAAGTATCCCCAGAACCGGTCGGAGTACGGCCTGTTGTAGAACGCGTCTGACGCCAGCATGGAGTGGGTATACGGATTGAGCGGGTTCTCGTCGTCGTGGTAGTGCATCGGGCCCGTTGCCGGCCTTCGCCTGCTTGTAGTACTCGGCCAGGCTCTCGGCGTTGATGTCGGAGTGGACCGGCTTGACCGTCTTGACTCCGAAGTTCTCGCCCTTGTCGTTGTAGAGCGCGTATTCGACGCCCATGTCCGACTCGAAGTGCTCGAGCGAGGTCCAATTGTAGAAGGGGGCGAACTCGCAGTTGGCGAACTTGGCCCCGGCCCGGAACGCGGCGGCGATGCCCTCGCCCCGGGCGGCGGACCACATGGGCATGACGCGCCAGCACTGGTTGCCGCAGGCGAGTACGACGGACTTCGCTGCGAAGCACGTACTGCTTGCCATCGTCGATGTTGTACCCGACGATGCCGGCCGCCTTGCCGTTGTCGGTCAGCAGGTCGACCATGCCCACCCGGTCGACGAACTTGACGCCAAGCTTGCGTGCGTAGCGCCGCACCTCGCGGATGTAGTCCAGCTCGATGGCGGCCAGAGTCCACGGGTAAGGGTTGTCTTCGTCGAAGACCGGCTTGCCGTCTTCTTTGCGACCGACCACCTTTGCCGCCCACTTGAGCGTGCGGAACGTGCCGTCGTCACCCTTGTCGACCTTGCCGCCCGACCACTTGTCGATGCAGGCGACACTGTCGTTCAGGTAGCTCGCGTACTTGAGCAGCGTGTCCTGGTTGTTGAGGTACAGGCCGATGTGCTTCAGGTAGAACTGAGCGAATTCCTCGGGAGCGTAGTCGCCCAGCAGCAGCATGATTCCCGCTCCGCGGTTGGCCTTGCCCGAGTATCCGCTGGTGTACTTCTCGACTACGGTGACATCCAGCGCGGGATTCTGCTCCTTGGCGGTGATGGCCGACGCCAGACCGGCCAGGCTACCTCCGACGACAAGGACGTCCGTATCCAAACGTTCAGTCATGATCGGTGCTCCTTGTCAGACTATGTTTTCGCGGGGGAACAGATACGACGCGTAGTCGGGGATCACCTTGATCGCGCGTTCGGGGCAGTTGAGCTCGCAGTACATGCACTGCACGCACTCCTCAGGGTAGGCGATGATGGGCTTCTTGGCCTGCGCGTCCCACTTGATGACGTCGATGAAGCAGGCCTTGAAGCAGTCCTTACACCCTTTGCAGAGCTCCTTGTTCACGATGATCTTGTTCACTCGGTTCTCCCGTCTCGTTCCGTGAACGGCGCGCGGCCGCGCGCTTGGCCACATCATGCTAAGCAGGGAAGGCGGTCTTGTCAAGTATTTACATCGCCATTATTTATTGCTGAGTACCCCCTTTCAGCGGAGGGAGCCCTCGAGCGTTCGCTCGAACGATGGTTTCTTCTCCATACTCCCCGCCCAGGTATGATGGGCGCTTGATGACGCGACCGTTCGACACCCGCAGCGGGAGGAAACCATGATCGTCGTGACCGGGGCCACCGGCCTGGTTGGCGACGCCTTGCTCCGCGCCCTCGCCGAACGAGGTCTGGGTCCCGTGAGGGTTCTCGTCCGCCCGGAACGCGACCTTTCCTGCCTCGCCGGGTTCGACGTGGAGGTGGTGCGAGGCGACACGCGCGATCTCGACTCGCTGAAGGCCGCCTTCGCCGGCGCCGACGCGGTCATCCATCTCGCGGGGTTGATCACGATCACCAGGGAGAAGCTCGAGCGCCTGCGCGAGATCAACGTGGAGGGCACGCGCAACGTCATCGCAGCCTGCCGTGCAACGGGCGTGCGGCGGCTGGTGCACTGCAGCTCCTGCCACGCCTTCGTCGAACCGCCGTTCGGCACCTGCACCGACGAGGACACGCCGATCGACCCCGAACGGACCATCGGCAACTACGGCAAGAGCAAGGCCGAGGCGACCCTACTGGTACGGGCCGCCGCACACGATGGACTCGACGCCGTGATCGTCTACCCGTCGGGCATCATCGGGCCCTACGACCTACGGCCTTCGGAGACGGGGCAGTTCATCGTCGATGCCTGCCGCGGCAAGATCCCGGCGACCGTCGACGGCCGCTACAACTTCGTCGACAGCCGTGACGTGGCCGCCGGCCTGATCGGAGCCCTGGAGCGCGGACGAACCGGCGAGGGCTACATGCTATCCGGGGACGAGATCTCGGTGCCCGAGCTGTTCCAGACGCTCGAGGAGCTGTCGGGAACGCCAAGACCGCGCCTGAAACTGCCGATCGGCCTCGTACGCGCGGTCGCGCCGCTCATCCCGCTCTACTACAAGGTCACGAAGCAACGGCCGCTCTTCACGACCTACTCGCTGCACGTCATCTCGTCGAACTGCGAGATGTCGTACCAGAAGGCCGCGGAGGAACTCGGCTACTCGCCGCGGCCCCTCCGTCAGACCCTCGAAGACACGGTCGGGTGGTTCAAGGACCAGGGGATAGTCTAGAAGGAACGACCGCCACGATCGCCCTGTCCGGTTCCGTCAGCTCCACCGAGGGGATCACGACCAGCGTTCTGGCCGAACGGCTCAAGGGACTCGAGCGGTACGGCATCATCTCCAAGACTCCCTACCAAGATAACCCTAGGCGCTACGAGTGCGCGCTCACAGCCACGGGCCGCGATCTAGCGCCGCTGGGCAGAGTCCTCGCCCGACGGTGATTCAGTTCGCCTCGGCGCACCGCGCGCCTTTGGCTCCTACAATGCCGCTGCGTTCTCCCCGGCGATGCGCCCACTGTTCAGCGCGAAGCCCATGGTGTTGCCGGGCAGGATGAACGGGTAGCTGTCGCCGTAGATGGTGCAGGCGTCGAGGCCCGCCGCGTACAGGCCCGGAGATCGGGTCGCTGTTGTCGTCGAGCACTTCAGCCTTGTAGTTGATCTTGATGCCGCCCAGGGTGCCGTAGGCGCTGGGGAAGTAGCGGCAGGCGTAGAACGGGGCCTTGGCGATCGGCTGCAGGTAGCGGTGGTCTTTCTCGAAGATGTCGTCGAAGCCACCGTCGCACATGTCGTTGTATTCATCGACCGTGGCCGCGAGCGTGCCGGCGTCGACGCCCATCTTCTCTGCCAACTCTTCGATGCTGTCGGCTTTGAAGACGTGCTTGTAGCCGGCCGCGAGGGCGGTGTCGACCGCCTCTTCGAAGTGGTCGAACATGTCGAGCGGGTGCACGTGCGACTGAATGTCGGAGCCCTTCTTCTTGTACTTCTTGAGCAGCGCCGAGTCGAAGATGGAGTAGGCGATCTTGCCGGGCTGCGCGGCGATGGCGTTGCCGGCGAAGGTGGTGTTGGCGATGGCGTCTTCGTTCATGAAGCGCTCACCCTTGCTGTTGACCCAGAGGCATGGTTGCCTGAAAGCTCCGTCGACTATGAAATTGCTCGGGGTGGCCATGTTCTCGGGCACCAGGTACATGATCTCCATGATGATGTCGGTCTTTGTACGCGCCGGCGTCCCAGGCCATGCGTCAGGCCGTCGCCGTCCATGCCGGGCACGCGGAACGAGAAGAGGTCCTTGCCCCACTCGTAGCCGGTGTAGTCCTTGATCATCTGTGGGATTGTCGCCGGCGCCACCGGTCGCGATGATGACGCGCCTTGGCCCGGGCTTCGATCGTCTCTCCGTTCTGGTCTTCGGCGATGACCCCCACGACGCGCCCGTTCTCCTTGATGAGGCTCTTCACCGGGGTGTTGAGGCGGATGTCGACACCGAGATCGGCGGCGCGCTCGGCCATGGCCTTCATCATGGGCGCGGCCATGCGAGGAGCCAGTTCGGTGCTACCATCGGCCGGCTTCACCACGTGCCAGGTGTACTCCGAGGTGGCGTAGGGCCGGAGGATCTCCGGGGTGGGATAGACAGGCGTCACCGTCAGGAACTCGACTCCCATGTCCTCGAGCCAGTCGATGGTCTCGCCCGACTTGTGGTAGAAGTCGCGCACCAGCCGGGGGTCGACCCTCCAGTGAGTGAAGCCATATGTTTGCGGAACGCCTCGCCGGGCGTGATGCTCACCATGTGGTGCCGCTGGAACCGGGAGCCCACGCCCAGCGGGCCCATGCCCATGTTGGCGGCGCCGCCGGTGGTGGCGGCCTTCTCGAAGGCGATGACCTTGGCGCCGTTCTCGGCGGCCGAGATGGCGGCCGCCAGACCGGACAGACCGGCCGCGACCACGATGACGTCTGTCTGCTCCTGCTTCATGTCTTCCTCCGTCGAACGCGGGTTCTTTGTTGTGGTATGACCATCAGCCGTTCCAGGTACCTACCGGGATCGGCCGCTTGGGGGTCTTTGGCTTGATGGCTCCCGCCTTGACTATCGCCTGGCGTAGATGGTCGCACACCTCGAGGCACCTGCCGCACTTCTCGCAGGAGTCCTGGTCGATGACGTGGATCTTCTTGCGCCCGCCCTCGATGGCGTCCTCGGGGCAGGCGTCGACACACTCCCCGCAGCCGTCGCACACAGCCGGCAGGATGTGAAAGGTCACATACCTGCCGCACACCAAAGCGTCGCATTTCTTGCGCCGCATGTGCGCCTCGTACTCTTCGGGGAACTTCTCCAGCGTCGAGAGCACCGGGTTGGGTGCGTTGGCGCCCGACGAGCAAGCACAACCCGCCCGCATGGCCCGCCCGATCTCTAGCAACATGTCGACATCGGACGCCCTGCTCTTGCCCCGGGTCGCGTCGCTCACGATCTCGCGCAACTGATACGAACCCTCGCGGCCCAAGGAGCACTTCCCGCACGTGTCGAAGCAGGTGTTGGCCAGCCTCCGTCGCACCTGGTCGACTATGCAGTCGGCGGCGGTGAGTGCCGCGACTTCGCCCGAACCCAACGCCCCGCCGGCCCGCCTCACAGAATCGAAATCGAGGGGTGCCTCCAGGTCGCCCGCCGTGTAGCAGGCCCCCTTCGCGCCGCCAACGATGACCGCGCGTGGTGTCTCTCCGCCGGCGAGGCCGCCGCCTTCATCGAGCAGGCGCCGAACGGTGGTTCCCAGCGGCAACTCGTAGACGCCCGGCCGCTCGACCGCTCCGGTGAGCTGAAAGAACTTGCTGCCCGGGCTATCGGGTGTGCCGGCGCCGCGAAACCAGCCGGCTCCGCGAGTGACGATGCGGCTGATCTGCAGCAGGGTCTCGGCCGTGAGCACGAGCGTGGGCCGCTCTTCGTACCCCTTCATGTTCTGTCTGAACGGAGTGGGAACGATCTCGACCGCCGGAGCCGCCCGATCAGGCCCACCGGGCGCGCCATCCTCCGAGCGTGCCTGTTCGAGCGCGGTGGCAAGCGCCCCAACACCTGACTCGTCGTCGGAGGCAACGTGCAGACTCACACGCCGGGTACCGGTGGCGACGGCCGCGACGAGCGCGCCGTCGACGATCTCGCGGGCATGGTGGCTCAGCAAGAAGCGGTTGACCTCCAAGCCGGGTTCTATGTCGGCGCAGTCGCCCACGATCAGCTTGCCGGCGACCGGAACCGCCGCATAGGCGCGCAATCTCTCTCCGGTGGAGCGGTTCTCGTAGTCACGGTCTCTCAGACCTGCGCGCACGAGTTCCTCGACTACCTCGTCGGGTCCGCCCGCCGCCCCGACCGATGTCCACCCGCCCGCCATCTATGCCTCGCCCTCGTGGGCCGCGGCGGCCGCGTGGCCGGTCTTGGCGGGAGTGGTCTTCGCCGCTACGTACTCTCCCCAGAACCTCCTGGGCGCGATGTCGAGACGGAGGTCGCACTGCAGGCAGCGCGCCGACTCGAGAGCGTCGTCGGGGCAACGCGCCTGCGCCGCCCAGCCCTCCTCGCGCCCGAGCCAAGCGTTCTTCTCGAGCGACGGCGTCAATTCCTCGTCGATGATGCCGTCGCCCCCCAGATACAGATCGATCTCGCGAGCCGCCCGGCGACCGCCGGCGATCGCCGCGACCACCGACGCAGTGCCGGTGACAGCGTCCCCCGCCGCGAACACTCCCGGCACGCCGGCGCGACATCCGTCAGCCGGATCCACAACCACCCGGCCGGCGCGGTCCAACTCGAGGCCGAACTCAGCGTTGAGATCAGGCCTCTGCCCGATGGCGAAGATCACCGTATCGGCTGCGATCATAATCTCCGAATCCTGTTCGACGCAGATGTCGGGCACGCCCTCCTCACTGAATGCGCATGTGGCCACCGTGCGGCAGGCGACTCCCGCGACCGCGCCGTCTTTGCCGACGATCTCGTCGAAGGTATGCGAGTTGAGCAAGCAGGCTCCGTACTCGAGCGCCTCGCAGACCTCGTCCTCGCCGGCCCTCATCGCGTCGCGTGGCTCGAGGCAGGCCAGGGTCACTTCTTCAGCGCCTAGTCGCTTGGCTACGCCGGCGCAGTCGAAGGCAACGGACCCACCGCCCAACACCACCACGCGCCCGCCCACCTTGACCGGCGCGCCGAGGTTGGCCGCACTCAGGAACTCGGTGCCGAGGAGGACTCCGTCCAAGTCGGCGCCCGGCAGGCGCAGCTTCACACCCTTGTGTGTCCCCACGGCCACGAGCACTGCGTCGTAACCGCGGCTCCTAAGCTCGCCGGCCGAGGCTATCTCGACTCCGCACTCCACCTGCACCCCCATCGACACGACGTGCTCGATCTCCGCGTCGACCGTCTCGCGGGGCAGCCGGTACGACGGGATTCCCACGCGCAACTGGCCCCCGGGCAACGGGAGTCTCTCGAACACACCGACCGCGTGTCCCGACTTAGCCAGGTAGTAGGCGGCCGTGAGCCCGGCGGGTCCGGCTCCGACGACAGCCACCTTCTTGCCCGTGGAGGGCTTTCGGTAGCCCCTGGCCTTCCAGAGCCCGTCGTCGTGCTCGGCCGCGTATCGCTTGATGCTCCGTATGGCGACCGGCTCGTTGACGTCGCCCCTGCGGCAGTCATGCTCACAGGGATGGTCGCACACGCAACCGAGCGTTCCCGGAAACGGCGCCTTCTCGCGCACGACCGCCGCCGCCGAGCCCGGGTCACCGTTCTTGACCATGCGGATGTATCGGGGCACGTCGATGCCCGCCGGACAGGTCTCCCTGCACGGCACCAGAGCGGCCCGCCTGTTCGTATACTTCTTGAACATGCCCACCTGGTCGCGGATTGCCCCAGTAGGACAGACCTCGACGCAGGCGCCGCAGAACTTGCAGCCCGCCTCGGCGAGCGATTCGCCGTTCGGCGTGCCGACCATCTGGTTATCGCCCTTGTGTACGAAAGCGAGTGCGTTGACACCGCGCAACTCCGAGCAGGCTCGCACGCAGCGGCCGCAGAGGATGCAGCGCACCATGTCGTGCACCACGAGCGGGTTCGATTCCATCGGGGAGGTGAGATTCACACGCTTGCGAATGCGCGCGTCGGTGAACTCCAGATACTGCATGAGCGACTGGAGTTCGCAGTTGAGATACACCGGACACGAGCTGCAGTCGGCGGGGTGATTAGCCAGCATGAGCTCCGCGGACAGACGGCGCACCCGTGTGACCAGGTCGCTCGTCGTGGATATCACCATGCCCGGCTCCGCCGGCGTGGAGCACGAGGTAGCCAGTCCCTCGCGACCGTCGATCTCGACCACGCAGAGGCGGCACACTCCGGCGGCATGCAGGTCGCGATGAAAGCAGAGATGCGGGATGTAGATGCCCGCGCCGAGGCAGGCCTCCAGAATGGTCTCGCCCGGTCTGGCGGTAAGTCCCCGACCGTCTACGGTGATGGTGGTGGTCATGTGGACGTTGGCGTCCGTCGCGTGCTCCTCGGTCGCTACCGTTGACGTCCACTATACCATCAGTAATGGAAATTGCAATATCCTATAGTATTCAGGTACTCCAGTAAGTAGCTCCAGCTAAAGTATTGGGGCCGATAAGCCGAAACAATGGTAGCGTCGCAACCCTTCGCGCCCGAGAAACACCCGAGGTTTCGCATGGACATCGCCAAACGCTATTCGCGGCTTTCGCTCCGGTGGAAGATCCTTGTGCCGTTTCTTACCGTGTCGCTCGCGGTCTCGTTCACTGGTGCGTGGCTGCTGGGACGTTCACTGGAGGGCCAAGTCTACAAACGGGCCGGCGAAGCGGTACGCCACGAGGCCTCGCTGGCCGCTGTGTATATAGAGCGCGAGAGGTCGTTCAACGTGTCGCAGCTCGTCCTCGCGGTGGAAGAGGGCAAGTGGCTCACCGACGGCATGGGAACCATCACCGATGCACTCAGCAACGTCGACGCCGTCACCGTCATGAGGTTCCTGGGCATCGGGGGCGACAGCCCCATAAGGGCCGACTTCCTGAAGATCGTCGACACCGACGGCCGAACCCTGGTGGAGATGAACAGCGATATCCTAGCCGGACAGTCGCTCGACGACGCCGGTCTTATCGCCCGGGCCCTGGGCGGCGTTCACGCCGGTGAGGTCGTTACTTCGGTCGATGGAGATCAGGTGTACTTGGTGGCCGCCGCCGCGCTTCCCGAAGGCGAGGCCGGCCGGGGAGCCCTCCTCATGGGGACCAGGGTCGATCAAGACCTGCTCGAGCAGATGGCTCTTCCGCGGCGCACGCTCTTCGCCTACACCGACGACGGCATAGCCGCCTGCACCAATCTGGCGTTCCGCACTCAGGAGTGGCGGCAGATGCTCGCGTCGGCGCCCAGCGGATTGCATATGGTGGGCGGCAAGCAGTACGTCGTGGCGACGGCTCCGGTGCAGGTCGACGGACACCCGAGCGCGGTACGGGTGGCGACCGTGATGCCTGTAGACGCGTTGGCGGCCGAGGTCGGCAGCGATTGGACCCGCACTTGGCTCATATTCGCGGTGGGGGCCGCTGTGCTCATGCTCGCGGGTCTGATCGTCACCCGCAACGTCGTTCATCCGGTGCGAGAACTTACCGCGGTCGCCGGACGGCTCAAAGAGGGCGACTTCGACGCCCGCATGGAACTTGAGCGCGGAGACGAGATCGGACAGCTCGCACACGCCTTCAACACCATGGGTGAAGAACTCAAGATGCGCGACGAGCGCCTGGCGGAGAGCTTCAACGAGGTCAAGCGCCTGAGCGAGACCGACGCCCTGACCGGCCTCTTGAACCACCGGACCATCGTCGAGCGGCTGGGGAACGAACTGGCGCGCGCCCACCGATATGGCGGCCGCTTCGGTCTGATGATCATCGACCTCGACAACTTCAAGCTGCTCAACGACACGTACGGCCACCCGGTCGGAGACAGGGCGCTTCGCCACATCGCGAGCCTGCTCGTCAACGAGTTCCGAGCGTCGGACCTCATAGGGCGCAGCGGCGGTGACGAGTTCATGCTGGTGCTGCCCGAGTGCGGACCCCTGGAAGTCGGGGGCGCGGCCGAGAAACTACAGATCGCGATCGCCTCCGGCTCGTTCGAGGCTCCTGACGGCGGCCGGGTGCCCATCAGGATGAGCGTGGGTGTGTCGTGCTACCCCGAGGACGGGGAAGACGCAAATACTCTCATCGCGCTCGCCGACGCCAACCTATACCTGTCGAAGAGCCGGGGCGGCGGCACCGTTACCGGAGCTCAGATCGACAATCTTTCGCCCGAGGATATCTCCGCCTTCGGCATGCTCGGCTCGCTGGTCACGATCGTCGACAACAAAGACCGATACACACGCCACCACTCCGAAGAGGTCACTGAGTTCGCCATCAGACTCGGCAAGACCCTGGGCCTCTCCGACGAGAGTCAGAGGGTGTTGCGCGTGGCCGGCCTATTGCACGACGTCGGCAAGATCGGCGTTCCCGACCGCATCCTGCGAAAGCCCGGCAAGATGACCGGTGAGGAGTACGAGGTCATCAAACAGCACTCCCTGTTGGGCGACGCCATCATCGCCGCCATACCCGACCTCGCCGAGATCCGCTCCGCGGTCGCCGGCCACCACGAACGCTACGACGGCAAGGGTTATCCTTACGGTCTGGCCGGGGAGAAGATCCCCCTGCTCGCGCGGATACTCGCGGTCAGTGACTCGTATTCGGCCATGATCACCGATCGCCCCTACCGCAAGGCGCTCACCGACGAGCGGGCGAGACAGGAGCTCATCGACGGCAAGGGCGGGCAGTTCGACCCGACGTGCGTCGACGCCTTTCTGAGAGCCCTCGACGACGGCGACGCGATCGAGATCAAGCGGAGCACGCTCTCGATAAGCGACTTCTGACGGCCGACCGCCGCCGTGCGATAGACTGACCGGGCAGGTTCAGCGACCAGGGGGTTCCCATGGCTGAGTCGATGCCGTTCGCGGGTATCGCTACGTTCCTGAGGGCGCCGCACATCCCCCAGCCTACGTCGTCCGACGGTCATGTGGCCGTGGTCGGCGTGCCATACGATGAGGGGGTCACCTCGCGTACGGGCGCCCGCGAGGGCCCACGCGCGCTGCGGACGATCTCGGGCAACTGGGCCTATCGCGACGGCGCCGAGCCGTTCTGGGACGGTGAGACGCGTCGTCACCTCTTGGGCGGCGTGCAGTTCGTCGACACAGGCGACGTGAACCTCGCACCAACGGCCCCGGCCGAAGTCACCCACGCCAGCGTGGCCGGCCGGCTGGCTGCCATCGCGCGCGAGGGCCTCTTTCCGGTCGTGTTGGGAGGCGACCACTCCATTACCTATCCGGTGCTGCAGGGCGTCCACCGGGCCCGCGCGGACGAAACCTCGAGGCTCGCCGCGACTTCGGCTGTGCACCTCGTGCACTTCGACACACACATGGACTATTGGCACGGCCTCGGAGGCCAGCCCTACACCCACGCGAGCCCCATCATCCGGGCGCACGAGGCCGGCCTGGTCGGCAAGATCACCCAGTACGGCATTCGCGGTCTCCATACCGCGGCCGACAACACCGATCTAGCCGCCGAGAGGGGCGTCGTCAGCCACTGGTGTGAGCAGGTCAAACGCCAGATGGCCACTGGAGGCCTAGACGAACTCCTGGGCGGTATCGACCAGGGCGCCGACGTCTGGATCACCTTCGACATCGACTGCCTCGACCCGGCCATCGCGCCCGGCACCGGGACGCCCGAACCCGGGGGCTTCAGCTACTACGAAGCCAAGACCTTGCTCCTGGCGGTCGCAGACCGGGCCAACGTGATCGGCATGGACCTCGTCGAGGTCAATCCCCTCTACGACCCGGCCGAGCTTGCCGCGCTGCACGGATGCCGCCTTATCCTCGACACGGTAGGGGCTGTGTTCGAGCGACGGCGGAGTAGCGCCGATTGCTCAGCGCACCACGCGACTCACAAGAGCTTGTAGACGCTCAACGTCACCTGGCGAGCTTTCCTCTCGCCCACGGCGATCGCGATCGTGCGGTTCAGCCACTCCAGATGGGCCGCTCCGGTGTCGAAGCGCATGATGGCTCTGAAGAAGTAGGTCGACGGGTCTACGTCGTCGCCGCGAGCAAGCGCGGCGAGCACTTCGGGCGGGGCATGCCGGTAGCCCTGGCTGAGCACGCGGACGTAGCCGCCTTCCTTGTCGCGCAGGGCGTAGCGCGCGTCGATGTCGATGACCCCGTCTGCGCGAGCGAGTTGCCAGTCGGCTCCCGGGAGCACCTCGCCTCGCAGCGAGGGCCCTTCGAACGCGCCTCCCAGGATGCTCACCACACGCCGTTCGCCCAGCGGTCCGACGCCCATGGAGACGACCTCACCGACGTCGGCGGTGAGGGTCATCATGAATTCAAAGCGCGGCTCCATTCGCGGGCCTCCCAGGTAAGAGTGTCAACCGTACGAGCAGCAGTAGTCGACCACGCAATCGAGGTCGAGTTTGAACGACGACTCGGCCGGCACTTCAAACGATTCGCCGGCCCCGTAGGTCCGCCAATCGGCGGCGCCCGGCAGGAGCACGCTCATCTGCCCGCCCAACAACTCCATGACCTCGCGGGAGTCGGTGCCGAACTCGTACTCACCCGGCATCATGATACCGAGCGTCTTGCGCGTGCCGTCGGCGAACAGAACGGTTCGGCTGGTGACTCTGCCATCGAAGTAGACGTTCGCCTTCTTGACGATGGTTACGTTGTCGAAACTATCGGACATCTCTCGCTCCCGGTCGGGTGGTGGACCGACGCGCCGGGCCGGCCTGTCCGGCCGGCCGGACAGGCCGGCCCGCGCGCCTCTGTGCTCGCGAGTCTACCGTGCGAGGCCCGGCGCTGCACCCCTGGGCTCCAAGGCTCGCGCTCCGGCGGGCGGTCCGCTTACAGCTGCAGGTACACCGCCGTCATCGCGAGGGCGTTCATGCCCATGTGGATGATCACCCCGGGCCAGATGGAGTTCGATCGCTGGTAGAGATACGCGAAGAGAAAGCCGAGGAGGAATCCTGGCAGGAAGAAGGTGAGTTCCATGTGGGCGGCCGAGAAGAGAAAGCCACTGATGACCGCCGCCCAACGCCAGTCGTAACGCGAACGCAAACCGGCAAAGACGAAGCCGCGAAAGAACGTCTCCTCCACCAGGGGAGCGACGAGCACGACCGTCACGATGAGTGGCCACGGACTCGCGAGTTCGCGCACGAGAGGCGTCAGATCGGTCTGGACCCGCAGGCCGAACGAACGGAGTATGGCCGCGTACACCCCGTTGAACAGAAAGAAGCAGATGAGCAACCCGACGCCCACCGCCAGCACCTGGGGTTTGAAACGAACGAACCCAAGCGTCTTGAGCGACCCACCGGGTTTGCGCAGGGCAAACCACCACACCGGCGCCAGGAACAGCAGTTCGAGCAGAGTGGGAACCACGGCGACCCAGACATCCAGGTCGGGGTCCGGCAGCGCGGCGGTAGCGGCGAAGACGATCCCCAACGCCACGCCGTACGTTGCCGCGGCGGCGAGCACTCCCATCCACACGTCGTGCGCGCCCCAGGGCACGGACGCCCGACTCGGCCGGCCGGCCTCACCGCCGGCCCGCTTCGCGCCCGCCCCCGGCGCCAGCGCGCGCTGCTGTCGGAGAAACGAGACCCAGTAGGTCACGTCCGAGTCTGCGTATCCATGAGCGAGTAGCCACTCGCCGAGCACGCGAAAGGCGTCGCCGGCATCACGTTGGGCCTCCTGCGATCGCGCGAGACCTGCTCGATGCACCAGCGACCCCGCCCTGCCCCACAGCGCGCCCGACACGAGAAACTCCCGCACCTCGTCGTCGAATCCCTCGAGCACGCGGTCGATCTGCTCGGCCATCGGCAATTCATGCCGGCGGAGGGCATCTCGAAGAGCCGCGAGTTGGGTGCGCTCCGCTCCCAGGTCTTCAAATGTGGCGTCGCGTATCTCCAACGAAGCGGTTCCCCCTAGCGATTGACCCCAGAGCGCACTATGCCGTCGTTGCCCTAAGCAAACTTGAGGCACAGGGCGGCCCGGGCGGTGAATAGAACGTATAGTATGTCTTGAATCTCTTGATTGCGAAATGGCGGCGCCCGCCGGAGCCTCCGATCCGAGTTTCGCTACGCAGGCGCCCTGGCATTCGGCCGTTGTTCGAGCGGACCCGAGCAAGTGAGAGCCTATGAACGTAGACACGCTGGTAGGTGTGGCGACCAACACGGCGCTCCTGTTGGCTCTCGCGGTACTCTACGATGCGCTACCGCTTGATAGCGGCCGCCGCACCCGTCTGCTCGAGGTGGTCGCCGGGCTCGTCATCGGCCTGATCGGTCTCGTAGTCATGCTGACGCCGTGGCGCTATTCCGAGGGAGTGATCTTCGACACTCGCTCGATACTGCTCAGCGTGAGCGGTCTCTACTTCGGACCGATACCCACCGCCATCGCGATGCTCATGACCGGCGCGCTACGTATCTACCAAGGCGGGGGCGGCGTGTACATGGGTCTGGGCGTCATCGTCACGTCGGCCGCCCTGGGTCTGCTGTGGAGGTTCTACCTCGCCTCCAAGAAGAAGACCCAGGTCTGGTACCAACTCTACGCGTTCGGCCTGGTCGTCCACGTTTGCATGCTCCTCTGGACGTTCGCCCTTCCCGGCGACGTTCGTGCTGAGGTGCTTCGGACGATCGCCGTACCGGTGATGCTCATATACCCGATCGGCACAGTCCTGCTGGGACTCCTGCTCGCGAGACGCGAGCATCTGCGCTCCTGGCGCCGATCGTTGCAGGAGGAGCGCGACCTGTTCGAGGCCATCACCGAGACCAGTCCGGTGGGCATACTCACGACCGACGGCGACGGACAGATCAAATACGCGAACAGCCGGGCGGAGAGCATCATGGGACTCTCGCGCGACGAGATCACCCAGCGTGCATATAACGCGCCCGCCTGGAAGATCACCGGCGCCGAGGGCGGGGTGTTTCCTGAGGAGCAATTGCCCTTCAGGCGTGTGCTGGACGGGGGTACGGTTGTTCGGAATGTGATCCACGGCATCGAATGGCCCGACGGCAGGAGAGTGCTCCTATCGGTCAACGCCGCTCCGCTGCGTGACGACACGGGTCGAACACAAGGGATGGTCGCGTCCGTTGAAGACGTCACCGAGCGCAGGCGGGCGGAACGTACCCTCAGAGAGAGTGAAGAGCGTTTCCGCCGTCTTTCGGAGAACGCGCGCGACTTGATCTATCGCATGTCCTTGCCCGACGGAAGATACGAATACGTCAGCCGCGCGGCTGAGCAGATCCTGGGCTACTCGCCGCAAGAGCTCTATGAGTCCCCCAAACTCATGCAGGGCGCCATCCACCCCGACTGGCTGCCGTACTTCGAGAAACAGTGGGCAAACCTGGTCAAGGGCACAATGCCGCCTACGTATGAGTACCAGATCGTCCACAAGTCGGGAGAGGTCCGCTGGCTCAACCAGAGGAACATCCTCGTGCGGGACGAGAACGGGGCTCCCGTAGCCATCGAGGGCATCGTGACCGACGTGACAGAGCGCAAGCAGACGGAGGCCGGTCTCAGGGCGAGCGAGTCGAAGTACCATTCGCTGTACGACTCGATGACCGAGCTCGTCGCGATCCACGAGATCGTGAGCGATGCGACAGACAAGGCGGTCGACTACCGCATAGTCGACTGCAACCCCGCGTTCGAGCGCGTCACGGGAATCGCGCGGGAGCAAGCGGTCGGCGCACTGGCCTCGCAACTCTACGGCGCCGGCGAACCTCCATATTTGGACATCTACGCGAGAGTAGCCGCGACCGGCGAGCCGGCAAGTTTCGAGACCACCTTCGCACCGATGAGTAAGAGCTTCGAGATATCCGCCTTCTCGACGTCGCCGGGAATGTTCGCGACGGTCTCCGCCGACATCACCGAGCGCAAGCGGGCCGAAGCGGAGCTGCGCCGGCTCAACGTAAGCCTCGACCTGCGGGTGGCCCAGCGGACCGCCCAGCTTTCCGCCGCCAACGCCGAGCTCCAAGCCTTCGCGTACTCGGTCTCACACGACCTGCGCGCCCCCCTACGGGCGATCCACAGCTTCTCTCAGATACTGACCCGGCGACACTCCGAAGTTCTCAACCAGGAAGGCCGGGAGTACCTCGAGCACGTTGTCAACGCGAGCGAGCAGATGGGGCGACTCATCGAGGATCTCCTGCAGTACTCACGTCTGGGACGGCGGGCGGTCCAACGTGGCTCGGTGAACTCCGAAGAGATCCTCCGGCTGGTGCTCGACCATTTCTCGGAGGCCATAGAGAAGTCGGGGGCCGAAGTCAGCGTGCCGCGCGTTCTGCCCGCTGTCTACGGCGACGAGACCCTGCTCAACCAGGTCTTCCTCAATCTGATCGACAATGCGCTCAAGTACCAGCCGCGAGATCAGAAGCCGCGGGTGGAGGTGACCTGGCAGGAGCAGGAGGATTGGATTATCCTGCACGTGAAGGACAACGGCATAGGCATTCCGGCGGAGCACCATGAGCGGATCTTCAACGTCTTTCAGCGGCTGCAGAGCGAGGACGCCTACCCAGGCACCGGGATAGGCCTGGCACTGGTCAAGAAGGCCGTCGATCTCATGGAAGGACAGATGGGGGTGGAGTCGCAGGTCGGCGCCGGAAGCCATTTCTGGGTACGTCTGCCTGCTTTGGCGAACCCCAATCTGGCGCAGAGAGACACGCAGCAAGGCGTGGAAAGGAACTCCGGATCATGACCAATCCGCAAGCCGCCCACATTCTCATGGTCGAAGACAACAACATGGATGTCGTGCTGACGCTCGACGCCTTTCGCGAAGCCCGGTTCATGAACACCATAGAGATCGCACGCACCGGCGAGGACGCGCTCAGGTACCTTTTCGGTGAAGACGACTACTCCGACCGCAAGCGCCATCCTTTGCCCGACCTGGTGCTTCTGGATCTCAAGCTGCCCGGCATCAGCGGTCACGAGGTGCTCGCACGCATCAAGTCCACGCCCCGACTGAAACGAATCCCGGTGATCGTCTTGACCTCGTCGAGCGAAGAGGGCGACCTCGAGATGAGCTACGACTGCGGGGCGAACAGCTACCTGGTGAAGCCGATAACTTTCGACGGCTTCTTGGAGACCGTCCGGAGCATCGAGCACTACTGGTTGTCGGTCAACGTGTCGCCGCCCAAGTAGAAAGGCCGAGCCCATGGGTGATCAGCCTGTCCGCATTCTCTACATCGACGACTACCCGCTCGACCGTGCTCTGGTGCGCGACGCCCTTACGGTCGAGGCGCAGGGTTTCGAACTCGTCGAGGCGAGCGACCGCGAGGAGGCCGAGGCGCTCCTCGCCCAGGACGCCTTCGATCTCGTTCTGAGCGACTTCAATATCCTCGGTTTCACAGGCCTGCAGGTGCTTGACGCCGTTCGAAAGCATACCCCTGACACCCCGGTTATGATCCTCACGGGCACCGGCAGCGAAGAGATCGCCGCTCATGCCATAAGGAGCGGAGCCTCCGACTACGTCATCAAGACGCCGAACGCGATCCGGCGGCTGCCCCACGCCATCGAGATGGTCCTCGAGCGCCGGCGTTCGGAGAGAGCCCGCGAAGAAAGCGAGAGACGATACCGAACCCTCTTCGAGCGGATGAGCGAGGCTGTGCTCGTATGCGATCTCGAGGGACGCCATCTGATGGCGAACAGGCGGGCGTGCGAGCTGCTGGGCTATTCCCACGACGAGCTGATGGGAATGACGATGCCCGGCTTCGTCGCCCAGGGCGATGTCAGCGAAGCCACCCTGAGGCGCCTTCTGAGCGGCGAGTCCCTCCCTGTGCGCGAAATCGTACTACGCAGGAGCGACGGCACTCTGATACCCGCGGAGATCAGCTCCGAGGTAGCCCGAGACCAGCAGAACCGGCCCCTGCACGTACAGAGCCTCTTGCGCGACATCTCCGCCGAGAAGCAGGCTGAGGCGGCTCTGCAGCGCCGGGCGCACGAAGAGGCCGTGCGCAACGAGATCTCGAGGGTCTTCCTGACCGCCGCAGACGACGATATGTACGACATGGTGCTGCGGATCGTTCTACGGGAATTGGAATCTGTGCACGGAGTGTTCGCCTACCTCGACGAGCACGGATCGGTCATCGCACCATCGATGACCAAGGGGCTATGGGACGCGTGCAACGTTCAAGACAAATCAGTCCGCTTCCCACGAGAGACGTGGGGCGACACTATCTGGGCCCGGGCGATCCTCGGCAAGCGCAGCTTGTGGCAGAACGAGCCGAGCCCCGTGCCCGAGGGGCACCTTCCGATCGCCAACACGCTCGTTGCGCCGATACTCTCCGACGACGAGGCGATCGGATTCCTACACGTGGCGAACCGACCCGCTGAATACGGACGGCCCGAAGAGGAATGGCTTGAGGGCATCGCCGCATTCATCGCCCCGGTTCTCAAGGCCCGGCTGCAGAGAGACCGGCAGGAGGCCCGGCGCCGGGCGGCTGAGATCGAGCTCCGCGAGAGCCGGGAGCGCTATGCCCTTCTCTTCGACACCAGCAGCGACGCCATCTTCGTTCATGGCTTGGAGGACGGGCGGCCGGGCAGATTTGTCGAGGTGAACGAAGTGGCGTGCCTCCGGCTTGGCTATAGCCGCGAGGAGTTGCTGCGGATGGCCCCTCAGCATATCGATGCGCCCGAGATGGGCGCGAGCCGACAGAAAGCCATTGATCAGATCCTCGCCGAAGGACACGCCCTCTTCGAGATGGTGCAGGTTGCCAAGAACGGAGAGCGGCTGCCGGTCGAGATGTCCAGCCGGCTCTTCCGGTACAAGGACGAGATCCACGTGCTGTCCGTCGCTAGGGACATCACCGAGCGCCTCGCCACTGGGAAAGCACGGGAGGAATTGCAGAAACAGCTGCTCCAAGCACAGAAGATGGAATCGGTGGGCCGTTTGGCCGGTGGTGTGGCCCACGACTTCAACAACATGCTCAGCGTGATCCTCGGATACGGCGAGAACGCGCTCGATCGACTCCACCAGGGCGATCCATTGCGAGAGGACCTCACGAGGATCATCGAGGCCGCCAACCGTTCGGCAGGCTTGACCCGCCAGCTCTTGGCCTTCAGCCGCAAGCAACCCCTGCAGCCCGAGGTGCTCGATCTGAACAGCGTGCTGCGCAAGCTCGAGCAAATGCTCGGCCGTGTCATCGGCGAGGACATCGATCTGAAGCTCTCTCTTGCCGACGATGCGGGCCTGGTGCTGGCAGACCCGGGGCAGATCGAGCAGGTGATCATGAACCTCGTTGTGAATGCCCGCGACGCGATGACCGCTGGTGGCGAATTGCGCATCGAGACCACCGCGGTCGAGCTCGATCAGGCCTTCGCGGCGACGCATCGAGGGGCTGTGCCGGGAAGTTACGTGCGTCTCGCTGTCACCGACAGCGGGTGCGGCATGAGCGACGAGATCATGGCCAACGTGTTCGAGCCTTTCTTCACCACGAAGGAGACCGGAGAGGGCACCGGACTCGGACTATCGATGGTGTACGGCATCGTCCAGCAGTCGGGCGGCAACATCTGGGTGAGTTCAGAGCCCGGCCGGGGGTCTACGTTCGAAGTCTTCTTGCCTCGAACGGAAGCAAGTGAGGCGCGGGCCGGCAGGCCGGCGCCGCAAGAGCACCTCAGGGGAGAAGGCGAGCATATCCTCGTAGTCGAGGACGAAGAGAGCCTTCGTTCGTTCATCAAGGCCGTATTCCCACGCCTCGGATACAAGGTGACGGCCGCCGCCAACGGCGGAGAGGCCCTGCTACTCATCGAGGAGAAGGGACTGCGGCCCGATCTACTGATGACCGACGTGGTCATGCCCAGCATGAGCGGCAGAGAACTCGTAGACCGCATCAGACGGACGCGTCCAGACCTCAAGGTGCTCTACATGTCCGGTTACGCCGGCGACACCCTGGCTGATCGCGGAGTCTTCGAGCCGGGGACTCCCTTCATCCAGAAGCCGTTCTCTGTCAACGACGTAGCGGCAAGGATACGCGCGGTCCTCTACGGCGAGTGAGCGCCGGCCACTGCGCCGGCGCCGGCCCCCTTGCGACTACTTCGTGGCCTCACCGTCGCGCGAGCCCATATCGCCATGGTAGTGCGACTCACACTCCGGGCAGAGGCCGTGACTGAAGCGGGCTTCTGACCGCTGGGATATGTACTCCTCGAGAGGGTTCCACGTGCCCGAAGACTCGTCGCGGATCTTCTTGCAGTACATGCAGATCGGCAATAGTCCGGTCAGCGCCCTGATCTCTTCCATGGCCTCGAGAAGGCCTTGCTCCTTCTCGCTGAGTTCTTGCGTGGTCACAGCCACGGTCGATTCAAGCTTGGCGGTGTTCTGACGTACCGTCTGAGCCATCAATCGAAATCCCTCTTCGAGCCGGCCCATCTCGTCGGCGCGCCGGGTCGGGGGCGGCTCGAGCGGCGTCCCCCGCGTGAATTCCCTCACCCAATTGTCCAGACGCAACACACGCCTGAATAGCACGCGGTCGAGCACGAAGAGCAGCGCAAGGGTGAAGACCAAGAGCGCGACGAATATGATGAGGGCAAACGGCAGAAAGCGGCTCGACCCAACAACGGTACCTGTATCGAGCAGCGTGATGCTGTACCAGCCGATCTCCTTCAGGTAGCTCATCCCCACGAGGTACTCGTCGCCTTGACTGTGGACGAAAGCTGTCTCCACCATGCCGTCCTCGCCGTCGCCGAGCCTGGTCATGGCCCGAAGTAGCGTTTCGCGATCGGCGTCGGAATCGACGAGCTGGAAGATGGTCTTCTGCTCGAGGGGGTCCTTGGTGATGCTGTGGAAATCGATCAGGTCGACCTCGTTGTGAGCCTGAAGTGCCCCGTCCTCGTCGACGAACATGTTGACCACACCTGCCTGGTCGCTGGCAACCACCTCGTTGAGGAACTCCGATAGGTCGATGCCGGTGCCGGTCAGACCAACCAGACGCTCACCGTCGCGGACCGTCACGTTGATCCAGACCTTGGTCACACGCAGCACATCGTCGTAGTTGACGTTGAGGGAGTAGGGTTCGTCTGCCGCGAGCGTGGCGAAATACCAGTCGTCGTTTGGATTCGCGGCATCGAGCGTATAGCGGAGCTCGTTGCCCGTGTAGGTCATCGCGTAGTCGTTGAAGTAGTAGTGCCCGGAGGCCGCCACTACAAAGAAGAAGCTCTGGTCGGCGAATGCGCGCCGGTAGTCGTCCAGTTCGCGTAGGGCGGCATAACGGAGGCCGGCATCGTCCTCGTCCTCGGCCCACGCCTTGACCACCGAGGAGTCGCCGAGCTTCTGGGCTAGAGCCAGTTCGCGCATGAGGGGGTGGAGAGTACGCTCGCGACTGTAGAGCGCCTGCTTCTCGACATAGGTGATCCCGAGGCTGGTCACTGCGTCGTTCTGCACCCACCTGAAAACGGCCCACGATGCGCCGATGACGACGACGAGCATGGCGACGACGAGACCTACGATTCTCGGCCTCAGGGCCAAACGGCGTAGGTGAAAACCCTTCAAGTCCATCTCAAATCCCTACAGGCAGCGATGCGGGAAGGTGCAATTGTAACCCAGAGCGCATCCGCCGTAAGCCGGCCGCCTTCCCGGACGCCTACCCTTCCGGATGCAGGAGCAGCTTGCCGAGCACCGCGCCCGACTCGATCATCTCGTGTGCCCGGCGCGCCTGCGAAAGGGGCAGCACCGCGTGTATGGGAGGCTTCACCTGTTCGTTCGCCATCAACTCGAGCACCTGCCGCTTCATGGTCTTGAACGCGATCGGATCGCTGTCGTGCACGTGTATCGAGTAGTAGCGGATGCCGTAGCAGCCCTCGCAGCGACTCTGCAAGATATGGACGATATCCCTGTCTTCGGGGTATCCGCCCAAGAAGTTATAGAGAACGATCTGTCCATAGGTGGCGAGCATGTCGAACTGGCGGCAGAAGCTGGGGCCGGCCACCTGATCGTACACGTAGTCGACCCCCCGGCCGCCGGTGAGTTCTCTCACCATCTCGACATCGTCGCGCTCCCGATAGTTGAAGACTCCGGTCACGCCGAGGCGGGCCAGGTAGGCGCACTTCTCGGCGCTGCCCGCACTGGCGATGACGTTCAGGCCTTTCAGCTGCGCGAACTGGATGACCGCCGTTCCTACGCCACCCGCCGCTCCGCCTATGTATAGGGTCTGTCCCGCGGTGGCCTGGACGATCTCGTTCAGCAACCCCCAGGCCACGAAGTAGTTGAAGGCCCCGGCGGCCGCGTCGAAGTCCATGGCCGCGGGCAGTTCGACGACGTCGGCGGCGGTCACGGCGATGTACTCAGAGTACGTGCCGTAACAGGCCATGTGCAGGACGTGGACCGGCCGGCCGGGTTCGAAACCCGTGACATCTCGGCCAACGGCCACGATGATCCCCGCCATCTCGTAGCCGAGCGTCACCGGAAAGGGAACCGTCAGCCATTGACAGCGCCCCGTGCGCACCCGCCAATCGGCCTTGCAGACACCCGCCGACACCATCTTGACCAGCACCTGCCCCGGGCCGGGTTCAGGTACTGGCAGGTCGACGTATTTGATGACCTCCGGTCCGCCGAATTCCTCGAACACTACCGCCTTCATGTGTCGTCACCGGCCTTCCCGCCGGCGGCGCCGTCCGGCCGGGCGCCGCCGCGGCGATCAACGCCCGCATCCGGACGCATGGTCGCGATGAACTCGACCCATGGTTTCTCGTCTTGAGCCATGCGGGCCCTGAAGTACGGCTCCATCTCGAAGTGATCGGCGCGGTCGATGAAGACCCACAGCGGATGTGGTTCGAGAGGGGACAGCCGGCCGACCAGTGTCCTACTCCCTTGCCCCTGAAGCGCTTGAGACAATCACCGATCAAGATCACATCGTGAGGATCCACCCCTTGGGGCATCTCGTCGTCTCGCTTCGACCCGACAACGACGTGGCAGCCGGCATTCTTGTGGTACTCCCCCAGAGCCTTGAGCTTCTCCATTGTGAAGGCGACCAGCGATTCGCAGCTGGAACAGGCGTTGCTCGTGTAGAACGTGTACTCCGGCCAACTGTCGAAGCCCGCGATGTAGGGAAACCACAGGTCTTTGTGCACCTCGTCTACGCTGTGGCCCACTACGTCGATGTCTGCCTCTGCGAAGTTGCCCAGATTGCGTTCGGCCGCCGCTTCGAAGTACTTGACCTTGTGCGTGTCCAGTCCGACCATACGGCAGGCGGTCGCGTCGAGCGCCACCGGATCTTTGCTCGCCACTACGCAGCCGAAGTCGATGGGTATCGTGGTATGCGGCCCGAAACCTTCGGCCGGACGGATGAGATCGGCGATCGACAGATCGGCCCGGACGACCGACCACAGGTCCATCATGGCCGCGGCCAGATCGGTCATGTGCATCTGCTGGTGGGTGATGTCCTGCACGACGCCCTTCATGTTCTTGAGAGCGCAGGTGAACACCATGCTGGCGTGACTCTTGAAGATGGGCAGGTTGAACAGGTGCTCGGCTTCGAGCAGGAAGCGCGGAAGCTTGATCTTCGTGAGATCGGAGTGAGCGTCTCTGATGGGGATGCTGATGAGATCCTTCTCGCGCTTGACGTCGATCAGGCGGGCGCCGGCGGCCTCAGCCGCGGCGCCAATGCCACTGACGTCCAGTACGTGGAGCGAGTCACAGCCGATCGCGGCGGCCTCGGCCACGATGATCTCTTTGGGCTTGGCCTTCTTGACCTCGTTGATGACCGCGGCCACGAACTCCGGGCTGGTGTTGACCGAGGTCTCGGGGCCGGCGGGATGGCCGGCGTTTGGCTTGAGAACCACGGTGCTCCGCGGTTTCACGAGGTTCTCGGTTCCACCCAGCAGGGCGAACACCTCAGCGACCATCTTCTCCGGGTCGTCCCCCTTGGCTATGGCTACGAGCGATTTGCCCATGCAGTGGACCTCCCTACGAGTGCTGTTTGCGTGCCCGGCTGTCGATGCGGTCGAGAAGCCGCGCCAGCATTTCGGCCGACGCCACCAGAGTCACGTCGGTATCGACGCCTTCGAGGTAACTGAGGTCTTCCCACCAGATCCACGCGAAGAGTTCGGCCACTATGATATCGGTGTCGATGTCAGGGCGGATGCTTCCCTGCTCTTTGCCTTCCTCCACCAGGTCGGCATACCAGCGGAGCATCTCGATCCTTCGGCGAATCACATGCTCACGAATGCGGTCTTTCGGCAGCCACGAGATGAACTGGAACATCGGAGCGTTGAATCCCTCGATGTCGCGGGAGAAGACTTTGGCGTGGGCGCGTCCCAGTTCTCTCAGTCGATCGACGATATCGGGCGCCTCCGAGGACTTGAGCCACCCGAACACCCGCTCCACAAGCGAGTCGTGGGCCGCGATGAGGATGTCGTCGCGACTGGAGAAGTGCCGGTAGAGCGCGGCGTTCGAGATACCCACTTCATCCGCGATGCGCGACATGCTGGTCCCCGCGAGACCATGCTGCGCTATCAACCGGAGTGTCGCCTGCACGATCTGCTGCTTTCGCGCCGCTCCCGGCAGCCGGCCGCGAACCACGCTTGTGTTTGAGGTGTGTGTCAAGTCGCACCAGCCCGCCGTCAATATCCCGCCGGTACCACACTAGCATACGTTGGTTGTCGGTCACCAACATCCGGGCGTGTGTGGGGTCACGGGCCTGCCCTCAGGGCTACTGTGTAGCGCGCCGGTCTATCCCGCGGGTGCTAGGTCGGCTTGTGTATATGCCGAAACGAAGGGGCTCCGGCGCGGGCGCCGCGGGTCATCAGGCGTTTGTCGGGGATAGCGCCACCGCCGACGTGGCACCGCGGGGCCGCACTCGCAACATGACGACACCGAGCCACACGAACCACACGATCTGCAGGGCGCCGAAACCGTAGGCGACTTCCCTGAGAGCCGGCACGACCGAGACGACGCCGAGCGCACCGATGACCACACCGAGCCAGTTGAGCGACCGGGGCAGCTTGCGGGCGCGCAGGGCCGCTACGCTCACCAGCATGACCCAAAGACCGCCCAGGAGTTCGCCGCCCGCTCCACCGAGACCCTGGGCAACGGGCTCGACGGCCTGCCACACCGAGACCGCCTGGGCCGGATCGGTGCCGTGCAGGTCGACGACCGCGCCCATACCGGCGTTGAAGACCATCCCGCTCGCGACGAGCACGAGCCCCCAGATGACTCCGACGGCAGCCGCTGTCTGGGCCAAGATCGGACTGTCGTCCTTCAGACGCTGGTAGAGGCTCAGCGCTAAGACCGCGAGCACGATTCCGAAAATGACGTACGTGATCAGGTAGACGGCCTGCAGGCTACCGCGGTGACCCACAAGCAGCGCGACCTTCTCCGCCGGATCGACCACGTTTGGATACTTCACGAAGAGCAGGAAGTACGGCATGGCCACCACATAGGCCAAGGCCACGTACAGCGCCGCCCAGCCCCCCACCTTCTGTTGCCGTTCTTTCGCACCAACTACGTTTCCCATTCTGAGCCTCCCATCGGATCGTTGCTTCGCTTCCCATGCCGCGACGCGCGCGTTGAACTTACGCTGTAAGTTTTACACTTACGACGTAAGTTTGTCAAGTGGCATCGGCGGCGGCCCACCGCTGGGAGTAGGCGGAGTCGAAGGAGAGTGGCGGTGCGAAAGAGGCTTGGGGTCGAGGCGATGTCGCTGTACAACCACGTGGCCAACAGGGACGACATCCTCGACGGCATACTCGACCTCGTCGTCGCGAAGATCAGGTTGCCGTCGGACGCAGCCGACTGGAGGGAGGCCGATCGAGACGCCGGGTAAGACGGCCGGTCTTGCGAGCGGCGCCCTGTCGGAACCCCGCGGAACGGAGCGGCTCGCCAGACCTATCTCAGTGCTCTCCCATACACCAAGCCTTGGTGACCCGAGCGTACTCCTCCACTTGCTCGTCGGTGCGAAAGTCCTGCTCGCCGCAGGCGTCGTAGTGCACCATGCCGGCGAGTTCACGCACGATCTTCGGACCCGGAAGAGCCGCCGCATATCCGACCACCATCATGTCGTAGATGGTGAGAGCTTCGGGGATGCCGATGATCTCCTTGATGGCACGCTCGGCTCCCGCACGAGAAGTCGCCGTGTACCACTGCGAGGCCAGCCCCAGAGCGGTAGCCGCCAACTGCATGCTCATGAAGGCATTGGCCATGCTGGAGAAGTAGAGGGGCGCCGCCTCCGCGTTGGTGCGGGGATTGAACGGTAGGCCGACCTTGGCCCGCCAGTCGATCAGGGCGAGGATGAAGACCGGCGCGTCGCGGAAGCTGCTGCGCACTACTGCCTTCTTGCTCGGGTCCTTGATCGCCGGCCCGTGCTCATCGAGAGCCGCTACGACCTTCGCCTTGACCTCGGGGTCTTTGATGACCACGAACTCCCAGGGCTGGGTATGGAAGCCCGACGGAGCCCAGCGCGCCACCTCGATGATCTTGGTGATGTAGTCATCGGGCACGGCATCGGGCTTGAATTGGCGGACACTACGCCTGTTCGTCACCAGGTGTAGTAGGCAGTCGTAGTGCTCGGTGCTCTCCATCGGGGCCTCCAGTACTCGCTGTGGATCTAGGTATGCTCGATCAACGCTATCTTGGACCCTGGTGGGTCTTCGCAAACGCGCCGCGACTACGACGCCCACCCTTCTGTGTACCCGCAGTGGAGTCTGAGCGCCGCTTTGTCCAGCCGCCTGTCGTCCGTCCACAGTGAAACTCCGCCCACCACCGCCGCGGCAAGAAGATGTGCATCCACGTAGCCCAAGCCCTTGCCCGCAAGATCACGCGCTTCGATGAAGGCTAGCACTTCATCGTGGCCGGCGACGGGAGCCGGCGGGAGAGCGCGCAACAGCGAGATGAGCTTCCGTGCGGTTGGATAGATTGCCGCAGGCCAGTTCGCCGATGACGAGCGGGTGACACAGGACCAGGCCCTCGTCCAGAAGCGCTCGCAACCCCGCGTGGCCATCTCGCAGGTGACCGACCCAGATTGACGTATCAACCAAAACCACTAGTCGTCGCGCCTTCTCGGCACCTGTTTCAACTGCTTCTCGGTGCCGCCCAAGATGGCCAGTCTCCTCGCGCTTTCGCGCGCGATCAGTGCCTCGAGTCCGAGGCGGACTAGTTTCGTCTTTTCGCTCGTTCCGGTCATCTCGGCTGCTCTTTCGAGGAGTTCGTCGTCGATGTTCAAGGTCGTTCTCATTGTCACCCATCCGCATCAGATTGTATGTATAAGTATGACCTTCACATACATACAAATCAAGCCTCTCGCGGCCCTTGACGCCATCGAGAGACGCAAGAATGCCGCGTCTACCGGCGCCGGTTCCTCCAACTTTGGACCGAGATTGGCGAGCCGCCGCGTGGGCGAGCCGCCGCGACCACGGGCCATCGCGTGGATGCGACGTGGCCCGGAGTGCTACGAGGCCGCGACCCGCACCCGGCAGCGTTCACCGTCGAACAGCGTCTCCAGGACCTCGAGACGGGCGTCCGGCTGGAGCCCTGTCACCATGGCCTCTATCGGATCGAGACAGAAGATGCGGCAGGGACTGGGGCCGCCTGCCTTCTTGACCATAGCGCGGAGGAGGCAGCGGGTGGCGCCCGCGTCGAAGCCCCCAGCGCCGGCCTCAGTCACGGTCCAGTCCGCGCAGCCGAAGAGTTCGGCCGAGGTCGTGAAGGCGGCCTCGGGCGCCGTTATGCCCAGTTGAGCGGCCTGCGCGGCGCCGGTCGCGCGACGTTGCGCCCGCTTCTCGTCGGTCACCCTGTCGAGGATGCCGGCCTGCCCATACTGTCTCACGGCATCGGCGAGCTGCGCCGCGTACGTTAGCTGCAGGAGGCGGAGGTGTTGTTGAGTGTCCATGAGGTCTCCTTGCCGGTAGCGGCCTCTTCTTTCGAGGCCTTCATGGACATGTGTGACTCTACGCCGGAGTTTGTGACAACTCGAGCCAGTAGTCGCGTGTGGGCAGGATCTGCTCCGACTCCTTGAACACCCGCGCGCGGCCGGCCGTGCGGCGGAGACGGCGATACTCGGAGGGCAGGTCGATCGCCGCGACGTGGCGGCGCATGCGACACCGGCACAGTCCCGCCGGGTCGGCAAGCGAGCAGTGCCCGCTGAGAAAGCGTTGGAGTTTGCGGCGGGCGCGCGACACCATCTGGCGGGCGGCATCGGGCTCGATCTCGAGCACCTGCGCCACGTCGGCGTAGTCCAAGTCGGCGACGTCGCGGAGCAGATAGGCAAGGCGGGCATCTGGCTCAAGGCACTGCGCGATGCCGCACAAGCACTGGTCACACATCGACCGCACCCATACCTCGTGCTCGACGTCGGCGCCCGAAGGCAACTGAGGCTCCTCGTCGACTTCGAAGTAGGCGCTGAGAAACCGCGTACTGTAGGTCCGCCGCGCCTGCGCGTACCGACCGACGACCCGCCGGGTTATGGAGTAGATCCAGGTGGAGAGGCTCGAGTCGCCGCGAAAGCCGCCGAGCCCCTCGAAGACGGCCACCCAGACCTCCTGGGCGGCCTCGCGGGCGGCGTCCTCGTCGCGGGTCATGCGCCAGCACAGCGACGAGACCAGACGCCCATAGCGGCTCACGATGGCGTCGACACGGAGTTCTGGAGGGCTCGCGGAATTCATCTCTCGCCCACGAGGCGCTCGAGTGTCTCGCGGAAGTGGACGCGGTCCTCTTCTTGGAATGGCGCAGGTCCCCCGGTTCGTCCTCCTGCCCGCCTGTGGCGCTGCTCGGCATGGCGAACCGCCAGTTCGGCGTCAATGGTCGCTGTAAGGTAGACCCGGCCACGGGGACTCACCGCGCGCGCTCCCTTGGCCAGCGCCATAGCCGCAAGCCCGATGTCGGCCGTCACCACGATATCGCCGGCGGCCAGCCGGGGCACCATGGCAAAATCCGCTGAGTCCCTTCCCGAGCCCACCTGCACGATCTCCACCTTCGCCCGATCGGCGTAGCGGGCGAGATTCTGCGATTCGTTCGCCACGAGGACCACCGCTACCGAACGCGCCCGTGCCACCGCCATCGCGTCGCGGGTCACAGGACAGGCATCTGCGTCGACGTAGATCGTGGTCATGCCGACACTATACTTCGGCCGCGCCGCGCGGTCGATCTAGAAGACGTTGACAGGCCAAGAAGGCGCTGGTAGCGTGAGCGACGCTGAGCTTCGTCCTGTCTTCTTGACCGTGGGTCTCGAGGCGCACGGTCTCAGGAGTATTCGGAGGGCCCGAGGCGGATCGACGGGCCAGGCTGAAATCTGAGAGGCAGCCCTACCATGGGAAGATCGCCGGCACGGCGCCACTGCATAGCCCGCGCCTCTTCGCGGCCGGGAACAAGCCCACCTCTCTCGAGGCCAAGGCGGCTCTTGCGCGACTCGGCGGCGCCAGGCTTTGCCGAAAACAGGGAACACTCATGAGCGAGACCAGGCCCTCTCCCGACGAATGGCAGACGACGTTCGACGCTCTGAACGACGCGGTCTGGGTTCTGGATGCCGATCAACGCGTAGTGAGGGCCAACCGAGCGTCCGCGCAACTCTTCCAGCGCAGGGCGGACGAGATGATCGGCATGCGCTGCTACGAGATCATCCACGGCTCCACCGAGCCCATCCCCGAGTGTCCGTTCTCGCGGATGCGTGCAAGCCTGCGGCGCGAGCACATGGACCTGCAGGTGGGAAAGCGCTGGTTCGAGGTGACCGTGGACCCCATTCTGGACGCGGACCAGCGTCTTGCCGGCGGCGTGCACATCGTCAGCGACATCACCGAGCGCGTACTCGCGGCGGAGCACGTTCGCCGGCAGAACGAGAGCCTGACTCTGCTGATCGAGATCAGCGCCACGCTGGCCGGCTTTCACGAGACGCCTGAGCTTCTGCAGGCCCTCGCCTGTGGCGCCGCGGGGCTCCTGCCGGCCGGATCAGCGGCGATCTATATGCTGGACGGAGAGACCCTTCGCCTCGCGGCCACATGTCCTGAGCTTGCACCGGACCTTCCGGAGCCACTCCGCCTCGCGCGGCTCTCCGACCATCCCCATATCGGTCGGGCGATATCCGAAGACGCCCCGGTCATCTTGCCTGACGCGCAACGGGCCGACCTGACTGAGGCTGAAAGAGCTGTGAGCGACCTCCGGGGGCTGCGCTCTCTGGTCTACCTACCCCTCGCGTATTCCGGCCGTCCATTCGGCGTCCTCGTCGCCGGAAGCGTCAACGAGCCGTACGACTACTCCGATGAAGAGGTCGGCCTCTTTCGCGCCCTGGCCGCTCAGGCCTCGCTGGAAATCGAAGGGGTCCGCCTTGTCGAGGAGAACCGCCGTCACGTCGCCGAACTCGAGCGATTGGCGGCGCAGCACGTGCAGACTCAAGAGACACTGCGACGAAGCGAAGCCTTGTTCCGAAACCTATTCGAAAAGCACGCGGCAGTGAAACTCCTTATCAATCCGGAAGACGGCCAGATCGTCGACGCCAACGAAGCCGCCGCGGAGTTCTACGGTTGGCCTTTGGAAGAACTGCGCCGGATGAACATATCTGATATCAACACGCTTTCGCCGGCGGAGTTGAAGAACGAGATGGAGAGCGTCAGAAGGCGAAGACGAGTCTACTTCGAGTTCAGGCATCGCCTCGCGGACGGGTCGACCAAAGACGTCGCCGTCTACAGTTCCAAGATCGAAACCGAAGGGCGAGACCTGTTGCACTCGATCGTCCACGACATCACCGAGCGCAAACAGGCCGAGGAGGAGCGGGAACGACTGCGAACGGCCATCGAGCAGACGGGCGAAGCGATCATCATCACCGACCCCGACGGAGCCATCCGGTACGTGAACCCAGTCTTCACTGCCGTAACCGGATACAGCCGTAGCGAGGTCGTCGGGCAGAACCCGCGTCTACTCAAGAGCGGCGAGCACGATTCTGTCTTCTATAAGGAACTCTGGGAAACGATCACCGCCGGACGGGTCTGGCAAGGCCGGCTGACGAACAAGAGGAAGGATGGGGCTCTCTACACGGAGGAAGCCACCATTTCGCCGGTTCGAGACGGATCGGGAAGGATCGTCAACTACGTCGCGGTCAAGCGAGACGTCACCGAGCAATTGCGAGAAGCCGAGGAGCGGTCTCGTCTCGAGGAGCAGTTGCGTCAGTCGCAGAAGGTCGAGTCCATCGGCCGGCTGGCCGGTGGCGTAGCTCACGACTTCAATAACATGTTGAGCGTCATCCTCGGGTATGGAGAGATCCTCCTCGAATCGCTGCAACCCGAGGATCCAATGCGAGAGAGCGCCCAGCAGATCGTGGAGGCGGGCAGGCGATCCGCGGCCCTGACCCATCAACTCCTGGCCTTCAGCCGAAAACAGACGCTTCGGCCTGAGGTCCTGCGACTTAACGATGTGATCAGCAATCTCGAGCAGATGCTAAGGCGGCTCATTGGAGAGAACATCGAGTTGCGACTCGATCTCTCCGAGGGAATCTCCCCCGTGCTGGCCGATCGAGGGCAGCTCGAGCAGGTGATCGTCAATCTCGTGGTCAACGCGCGCGATGCCATGCCGCAAGGAGGCAGCCTCATCGTCGAGACCTCCGACATAGAGCTCGGCGAGGGTCGCGCCGACGACCGACTGGGCGCTGCGCCCGGCGAATATGCGCTGCTGGCTGTGAGCGACACCGGCGCTGGCATGACCGCGGACGTGGTCGAACAGATCTTCGAACCCTTCTTCACGACCAAGGGTGATAGCGGAGGTACGGGCCTAGGTCTTTCCATGGTCTACGGCATCGTCAAGCAGTCGGGAGGCCACATCGGGGTGCACTCCGAACCCGGACATGGGAGCACATTCAAGATCTACCTGCCCCAGGCCCGGGATGCTGAAGAACCGGCCGCGGGTGAAATCGAAGTGGTCGCGGCCGGAGGAGACGGAGGAGACGGAGAACACATCTTGGTGGTAGAGGACGAAAGGAGCCTTCGAGAATTGATACGCACGATTCTTGAGACTCGGGGTTTCCGGGTCACTCTCGCCGCCGACGGCGCTGAGGCTCTGCTGTTGGTGGAGGACGAGGGCCTAAGACCCGATCTCGTGCTCACCGACATGATCATGCCAAACCTGAGCGGCCGGCAACTAACGGAACGCCTGCGGAGCAAGCAGCCCCACCTGCGAGTGCTCTACATGTCTGGTTACACCGACAGCACCGTCGCCGAGCAAGGAGTCCTGGACGCCACCACGCCCTTCATCCAGAAACCGTTCACCAGACGCAGCCTGCTGGAGAAGATCGAGGGCGTTCTGGAATCGGCGCAAGGACGCGAGCCGGACGACAAACGCGCAGCCCATCGCTAGACCGGGCCGCCGCCTCTGTATGCCGGCCGGTCACTCGTCAAGCGAGCCCGCCCGCCGGCCTTGAGGAGGCCTATCTACACGATGAACAGCACCAGTCCCGCCACCCCGGTCATGACCATCACGAAGACGCGATACCCCCGTTCGGGGATCTTGCCGGCCGCCAGGATGCCGATCGCGGCCCCGACCGCTATGGCGGGCACCATGATCGCGTCGAAGGTCAGTGAAGCCGGGCTGATGTTCTTCCAGAAGAGCACCTGGAGAGGCACCTTCAGCAAGTTCACGATAAGGAAGAACCAAGCTGCCGTCCCGATGAAGGCATTCTTGGGCAGACGCATCGAGAGAAGGTAGATGGACGTTATCGCGCCCGCGGCGTTGCCGACCATGGTGGTGAAGCCCGCCGCCAGCCCCGCCAGCACCGCGAACCACCAGGCTTGGGGGTAGTGGGTCTCCTTCTTGTGCACGTCCTGCCAGATCATGAGTCCCAGGAGCGCCATGATGATGCTGCCCAGCAGGAACCTGAACGAGCTGTCGGAAAGGCTCCCGCCCACCGCGACGCCCGCTCCGATGCCGACCAGAGCGCTGGGTAGGAGCTTGAGAAGGTACTGCCATTCCGCATGCCGGCGGTACCACGCCACCGCGAAGACGTCGCCCACGCACAGCATGGGCAGCAGGATGCCCGTCGAGGCTTTGCCCCCGAAGGAAAGCGCCATGAGCGGGATGAACATCAGCGTCATACCGCTCAGCCCGGCCTTGGCCATGCCGATCACCATGCCGCTGACGATGGCCAGCACCCACTGGTAGGCCTCCACGTGGGCGATGTCAAAGGGCATGTCGGCACACTCGCGGCATTGGGTTCCTCCGGAACGCGGGCAAGCTTGGTTTCCGCAAAGTCCTACAAGTCGACCAGCTGGTTGCGCTGTATCTCGATAGCGCGTCGATCGGACACTCCCGCCACTTCAGCGAACTCAGGCCAGCGTCGCACGGCTGCGATCACACGATCCAGCATCCGGTTCGCCCGGGCCATCTTGATGCCGGCGGTAGCGGCGAGCGCCACCAGGTCCTCGCGCGTGAATGCCTCACGCTTGCCGTTGATACTCATCTGGTGCCTGCTGGTCCACTCGCCTGAAGGATTCAGCGCGTACGACACGTCGAAGGCCGGCGAGAGAGACCACTCGCCTCGTCGATTCATGAGGAAGGCGATGTTCTTGACGTGGTCGTCACAGTTGCGGCCCACCGCGTTGAAGAAAGCCCGCAGCACTTGCTGTTCCGCGTCGGTCTGCGAAAGACCCAAACGCCTCATGACTCCGATGGCTTGTTCGTAGGAGTAGCTCGCCGGCTGCCTGTAGTCGAAGTGCGCCAGAGCTCCCAACGACTGCATATGAAGCTTGCCGCCTCGCGCGGGTCTATCGAACCGTCTGGTCATGAAATGGCTTCGTCCGCCTTCGTGATGAAGACGACACGCCGTCATCTGGACGCCCGCCTCGAGGGCCATCAGGTGATAGGCGTACTCGATCCTTCCGTAGCCCTTGGGTGCGGTCATCTCGGAATCACTGCCGCTGGAGACGCCATCGAACTTCATGATCCAGTGCTCGAAGCCTGATCCCGCCTCGACCTGGCCCGACCGGAACTCGTCGGTCTCCGGATTCCAAGCCAGGATCGCCTTCGCTCTCGCTCCACCGGCTGAGGTGCCGACCCGCAGAATGTCGTTGACTGCTTCCCGACTGTCGTCGCTGGAAAGCACACCTTTGAGACCGGCCCGCTGATTGAGGATCCGATCGGCCAGATCGACCAGATCTCGCCACTTCGACTGAGTGCCCACTGTCTGGCGCGGCGAGAGTAGCCGGCTCGAATTCGAGTGCTCCCATGCCCCGTCTGCCTGTGTAGCAGAGTCGTTCGACCGGATGGTAGCTCGCCGCCGTCCGCCCCTGCGACGCGAGCCAAGCGTCAATGATCGCGTTGCCGAACTTGTCGGGCAGAGAGTCGGCCAGCAAGCCCGGCAGCCCCTTGAAGGTGTTCCTTGCCAGACCTGGGAATTCGTAGGGAAACTCAGCCAGCGGCATGGAGAGCGGCGCCGGTTGGATGCCGCTTCTCAAGAATGCTGGTGAGTACTGAAAGACCCCTATCTCGCGGTCTTCAAGCCAGGTCACGGCACCGATTAAACTCCCCCAGAGCAAGACCCGAGCGTCATTATTCACCCTCGTCCCCCTCGTCCCCCCACGACCATGCTGGAGGTTCAGCACTCGTCTGCACCGGGCGCGCGCGTTTGCGTTCTCGTGCGGTCGCTCCGACCCGCTCGATAGGCCTCACTGTGGGATCGGGCAGCAGGCTCTCAAGACTCTGCTGGATTCTCAGCGCGGTAAGCACCCGGATAAAAGTGTCCAGCGAGACCCCTTGACCGTTCGCGAGCCTTCCAATGGTCCTGGGTGAGACACCGGCCTCCTTCGCAAGCTGCCGCTGTGTCATGTTGCGGGAAAGCCGTATGCTCTCCAAACGCTCGCACAGAGCAGCCTCGATCTGGCTGCTGGTCGCCGCCATGAAGTCCATATTGTAGGCCATTTGTTGCTGTTTAACCTCTGTATGTGATAGATACAAGCAATATACTACCGCTTATTCCACACGACATCAAGAGAGGCTAACTGGCATGGTATTGCCGCTAAGAGCAGTCATGAGCGCGTTATGAGCAGTATATTGCTGCTTATGGTCTTGCAGCACCGCGTCGAGGTGTGGTCATTCGCACTCCTCACAGCCCCGGGGCAAGCGCCCACTGATAGTGCGTATGCGCTGAGCCACTGGGCCGTGACCAGCCAAACTCCAACCTTCTGCTCATGACCCACGCGGGGCGGCCCGTCTAGGGTATCTTTGACATGAAGGTGCGAGACGTGATCAAACTGCTTCTCGACGACGGATGGTTGTTGGCCGCTCAGTCCGGAAGTCACCGTCAGTACAAACACCCGACAAAGCCTGGCCGGGTGACGGTCGCCGGCAAGCCAGGTCATGACTTGGCGACCGGAACACTGGGCAGCGTCATGAAGCAGGCCGGCATCGAGGTGGAACACCGATGAAAACGATCGTGATCGTCATCGAACGGGCGGGGGACAACTACTCGGCCTATGCCCCAGAGTTGCCCGGCTGCATTGCGACCGGCTCCACCGAAAGGGAGACGGAGGCGAACATGCGCGACGCGTTGAGCCTTCATCTTCGAGGCATGGAGGAAGACGGCCAGTCAGTGGACGCCCATCAGGTGGTCGTACGGCGCGTGCGCGTCGCCTAGCAGCAATACCAAGGGACTGTATGTGGACGTGAAGCCAAGCGGGAGAGGCCTTGGGCTACCCGCAGATCATGGTTCGCCATACGCGAAGGTAGCTGAAGTCTCTAGACGGAGGACGAAGATAGGCCGTCAGTCCTTTGTCAAAGTCTGGCGTTGTTTGGACGGGGTGGTGCGGGGGACCGGGGGTGACTCTTGGTCCGGGGGCCAGCTGCACCTCATGCCCCGCTGCTAGCCCACCGCGGCCAGCCGCTCCACCGATCGGGCCGGCCGGCAGCGGGCTAGATCATGAGCCGCCTGGAGGTTGGCCCAGAGCTCCGGCGTAGTGTTCAGAGCCTGCGCGAGGAGCCAAGCGGTCTCGGGCGTTATGCCACGCTTGCCGCGCACCAGTTCGTTGATGCGCTGCACCGGGACGCCCAGATGCGCAGCCAGCGCCACCTGCGTCACGCCGAGAGGCTTCAGAAACTCCTCACTCGGGACCGCGCCCGGGGCGTGGGGATACGGTTCTCCGGCATCATGACGGCATCTCCCTCATTTGTGATAGTCAGTCAGTCGGTCACCGCGGGCAGTACTGCGCACCTGCTCGCTCAGCTGTCACGCACTGGGGAGTCCGGCGAGCCCGAGGCCGGCGCCAACATCAGAGTGAACATCGTTCCAACTCCTAGGGTGCTCTCGACCTGCACCGAGCCCCCCATGGCGGTTGTCAGATTCTTGACGATCGCCAGTCCCAACCCAGTGCCTACCGCGCGCTCGCGACCATAGCGTTCGTACAGGTAGAAGCGGTCGAAGGCGTGGGCCAGATCATCGCGTGTCAGACCGAGACCGGTATCCATAACACGGAGTTCACCAGGCGCCACCGCGATCGTGACCGCCCCTTCTGCGGGCGTACACCGCAGTGCGTTCTCAACCAGGTTGGAAAGGACCTGCAGCACCCGGTCGGCGTCGCCGGAGACAAGCGCGGGAGCATCGGCGTCGACCTGCAGATCCAGGCCATATTCTTGTGCTCGCGGCGCGTATCGCTCGAAGACCTCATGCGCCACCATCGCGAGATCCACGGTCTCGGACCGTACCGAGAAGCTGCTCTTGCGCGAACGCGCCAGATCAAGTACGTCCTGCACCAGTCGTTGGAGACGATTCGCCTCCTTGACGATGACCTCCCCGGCCGCGCGCGGCTCGGCGCGACCCTGGGCCAGCGTCTCACCGTAGCCCTTGATGGCCGTCAGCGGGGTCTTCAGCTCGTGGCTCACGGAGAGCAGGAAAGACTGCTCAGCCTCTTGGGCCCTCGATGTGCGCACGGCCATACCGTTGAAGACTCGGGCCAACTGCCTGATCTCTCGCGGGCCGCTCTCGCGGACAGGCTGCGGCTCCCCACCGGCCTCCGCGACGCCACTTGCCGCCGCCATCTGTCGAAGCGGAATGACCATGCCACGAGTAGCCAGCAGGGCGGCTGCGAGGGCGAGGATGATCACGCACCCTACCCCTACGAGCACAACGGTCTCAAGCCACCACCACGGGACGGGCGGGCCTGGAAAGAAGCTACTATCGACCTGCACCTGCACGAAGCTGATGGTATCCGGTGTCGGCATCCAAGCGACTATCGGCGTGGGAACGCCCATCAAGGCGACTTCAGAACTCGGGTCGCCAGGGTCGACAGGCTCCGCGAACGTGTACGTCGCCTCCCCCCAGTAGTACCCTCGCGTACGCAACTCGTCCAGCTGGGCGGCCGAGAACATACACACGTAGCGGCTCCCGCCAACCTCCATGACCGGCAGACGATCGGACTCGGAGGCGAACTGGGTCACGGGGATACCAGTCTGATGCTCGAACATCGAGGTCGCGGCCATTAGCGCCGCCGCGTGCCTCTCGAGCGCGGAGTAGTCGGCGGCAGAAAGGCGGTGGCGCATGGTGTCCGCATCCGCCTCGACTTCCGAGCCGGGGAACACCCCGAATGCCGCCCAAGAACCGTCCCAGGCGCTCGCGACGGCACCGTGGTCCGCACCGCTTGGAGGAGACGGGCTGGTGTTGTTGCCAAACTGGATCAGGAGGCCCCAGATCAGCGCCCCCATGACAGGTGCTAGGCCGACGAGCAGCACCCCGAGAAAGACCCTGCAGCGCAACGACGAGAGCGGGCCGCCGATGCGACGCCGACTGCGCACGGGGGATACCGATGCTCTCATCGCCGCACCGCCTTGTAGCCGACGCCGTGCACGGTCGCGATGAGTTCCGGACGGCCAAGCTTCGCACGTAGCTGGGCGATGTGCTGGTCGACGGTGCGGGTGCCGCCCGGAAACTCTAGACCCCAAACCTGCTCTAGGAGCCGCTCCCGATGCAGGACGACGCCCGGGTTGGCCATGAGATGGGCAAGCAGGTCGAACTCACGCGGGGTTAGGTCGACCGATGAGCCGTCAACACTGACTTCGCGGGCCTTGCGCCCCACCAGTACATCGCCAAGGACAAGCATCTCCTCGGGCGTGTGGGGATCGGTGCGGCGCAGGATCGCCTTGACCCGCGCTGCGAGCTCACGCATGCTGAAGGGCTTGGTGACATAGTCGTCGCCGCCAACCGCAAAGCCGCAGAGCCGATCGGCCTCCTCGTCGCGCGCCGTCAACATCAGCACCGGCACGTCGGCCTGCGTGCGCAATCTGCGACATACTTCCAGGCCGTCGATCCCCGGGAGGCCGATGTCCAGGACCACAAGTCTCACGGGGTGACGGGGGTACTCGGCTAGGGCCTCCTCGCCCGAGCGCACCCAGACCACAGCATGACCCTCACCCGCGAGGTAGTCGCGGACGAGGCCGCCGATGCTTTGATCATCTTCGACCAAGAGCAGGGTTGCGCCCACCCGCCCCCCTTCAACTCGGTTTCCCGCTGCTGCTTGGGCGCCCAAGAAACGAAGCCGACATTGCGGCCTCATGGTATCAAGCGGACTCGCAAGGACCCCCACAGCTTCTCGTGCCATCCCGCCGACCTCCTTCACCGCGCGTGTCGCACCAAGCGTCTTGGTTTTCAACAACGATAGGCGCGGGTCGTAGGTAGCTTGTCAGACCGATGTCATGAAGGTGTAAGCCGTCGCGAGAAGCGAGGCTGGATGCGACCAGGCTGCAACCCGTTACGCCGCCGCGCTCCCCCACGGCCGGATCTTCTCCAGCTCACCGGCGAGCTTCTCGCGCGCGACCTCCGTATCATAGGCCACCTGAGCCCTCAGCCAATATCCGTCCGACAGGCCGAAGAAACGGCACAAACGGAGATAATGAGGTAAGTGCGCTGTCCTTGCTCGCGACATCCGCCGCTGCGGTCCAGGATCCTCGCCCAGCCCAGCGTGACCTACGACAGCGTGACAACGAGCCGCTTGCCAACGGCAGCGGCCGCGCGTTCGAGAGTCGAGAGGGTGACGGACGGGTTAGCGGGATCGAGGAGCCGATCCACCGCCGGTCGACTGGTGCGCATGCGCTGCGCCATCTCCGACTTGCTCAGATTGTGCCGCTTCATCTCCTCGGCGATCTGAAAGGCGATGACCCGTTTCGCCGCTACCGCCTCGGCGTCGTCGAGCAGGCCCTGCTCCCGCAAGAAACCATCAAAGTCGGACCCCACATGTTCCTGGTTCATAGCTCTACTCCTCACACTCGCCCGCGCGCAGCTCTCTGAGCCGCCGTCTCGCGATAGCCAGGTCATCCGCCGGAGCCTTGCGCGACTTCTTCGCGAACGCGTGGAGTAACACCATGGTCCGACCCTCAACGGTGAAGATGACTCGGGCAACGCCAGGCACGATGTTCGACCGTACTTCCCACAGCCCCGGCTCGAGCTTCCGTATCAGTGGCATTCCCAGCGGCCAGCCGAACTGAGCCGTCTTGATGTCGCGCCCAACAGCCCTGCGGTCGTTCTCGCCGAGCTCCAACAGCCATTCCCGGACCGGTTCCTGGCCACGTGCCGTTCGAAAGAACCGCACCGAGAGAAGCGGCTCCCGTCCTTTGACATCGTCCATTTCGATTGTACCAAAAATGATGCGTATTGAATCGTGGAACGATCGTCCCGGGATTTGAGCTGGATACCATCGGACTTTGGTTTCAGCTTGCGCGCAGCGCCGGCGCCGCCTGCGCCACACACGAGTCGCGTATGGCCACGACCCATTCCTCCCGCATCCGCCGAGCCCCGGGACCGGATTCGCCTCCCACGATGACCCAGTCGATCTCAGCGAGATCGAGATCCGGAAGTGGACCGAGGAGCGGCTCGACAGACAAGAACCTGACGGCCGCCGGCACTTGGCGCAGGCGCTCGACGCGCGCGAGCCGCTCGTTGTCTTCGACCGTGACGCCCATCCAGACGTTGTCTGGCCACGGGAGATCCGGCGCGACCTCGGCGAGCCGCTCCGCCCGCTTGGTCAGCAGCTGATAGGTGTGGCGCGGGGTCGCGAGCATGACGTCGAACACCTGCCGGATGAACGCCAGAGGGACATCCTCGTGGAAGAGGTCGCATCATGGGAGCACGGATGCCCACTTTGTCGCCGACGGAGAGGTTGTGGAGCGCCTTCGTGGCCTCGCCGTAGAGATAGCTTAGGTCGCTAGGCGGGGGACGAAGATGGACCTTCAGTCCTTTGTCAAGGTCTGGCGTTGTTTGGACGGGGCGGTGCGGGGGCCCGGGCGCTCAGTCTGAGGCAGGGGCTCAACCAACACCATCAACAGGGCAGGGGAAGTGGTGGTGATGATGATAACCATCATGCCAATCGCTGACAGTGTTGTAGTCAATGATGATGATGGTGACCAGGAAGATGATGATGACAACAGTCGGGTAGACCACCCCTTATCGGTCTGGCAGGCGGTCATGCTCAGCCCACGGGGCTCAGAACGGGCCTCCCGTCCACCAGTGCCCCGCTGAAGACCTGTCGCCACGCCCAGTCCTCTTTCTCCCACGCCGGCGCTTCTGGGCGGTACCCGTGCAAGGCAAGAGCCAGCTCCACCGTCTGGCCCTGGGCAAAGACTTCGATTGGCAGGGTGAACTCGAGTGGAAGCCCGGGCTTCCACAGCTGAGTCCCCATGTGAGTTGCCGACGGGCCACGGCTGCCCAACGTGACCTGCCGCGCGTCCTCGCCCCCGAGTTCGAAGACCAACTCCACCAAGACCTCGGTCCCGTCATTCGATGCCTCAGACGATATTGACGTAGGCGTTAGGCTCACAATGCGCTCCCAGGAGGCATCCCGCCCCTTGCTAAGCAACCGGATCTCCCCTTGATGCCGCAAAGACTGCAAGACGCGGTTGATGGTCGGCCGGCTCACACCGGGGGCCATCCTCTCGATGTCTCTCAATTTGAAGGGCTCGGGGAGGCGCTTCACGGCCTGAATCACTAGCTTCGACTGCGAACCCCGGCCGGTCGTGATAGTGCCGGCTCTCGCCTCGAACTCCCTGTAGGCTGTCAGCACGACGACCCCCAGCAAGTACTCCCACCATGGGACGAGCGTGTGCTTGCCCTCATGCCAGCCCTGTGAGGACTTGCCCAAAGCCTCGTAGTATCCCTCTCGTGTCTGCTCAACTGCCTTCTCGAGACTGATGAACCGGCCAACCCCGTAGCCGGCCTGGTAGAGCAGAAGCAGTGTCACCAAGCGCGAGAGACGGCCATTGCCGTCCAGGAACGGATGCGCACACAGAAAGTCGAACACGTAGGCGCCAAGAACCAGCAATGGTTCGATCTGCCCCCCGCCCCAGGCGGTGGCGAAGCCAGCGTGCAAGCCTTCCATGGCTTCAGCCGTCCGAAACGCCAACACTGGTTCGAACCTGACCGCAATGGTCCCGTCGGAATGACGTTCGGTGATCTGGTTGTCGGTGATCTTCCATTCACCGCCCGGAGCCGTGGTGTACTGGAAGAGGTCCCGGTGGAGCTGGCGAACCAGACCCTGGTTGAAGTTCATGCCCGCGTGGTTCGCGTGGATGGTGGCAAGAACGTCGCGGTAGCCCGCTATCTCCTGCTCCGGCCTGTTCCGCGGTGTCGCACGGTTCTCTGCCAGTTGCACCAGCCTCTCCCGCGGCGCGGTTATTCCTTCCAGCCTATTCGACGATTCCGTGCTCTCTATGGCGGCTGCGTCTCTGAGGGCCTCCAACAGTTGAGGCGACTGCTGCTGGTACAGGCGCTCCTGGCCTTTGTATTCACCGATCATGCGGATAGTCTGCAGCAGTGCCTGCGATATGGGCTGTGACTCAATGAATCCGGGTCTGAATGACTTCACGGCCGACTCCGACATAAACATCATCATTACTGGTGTTCGTGATTACATTAATAGCACGATGATAGTGATCATTCCAGTCGCCCACCGCAGGTCCGTCGAGATTGCTGTGGCGGAACTCAGCGGGAAGAAACGCCGGACTAACATAATCAATACCGGGCCAAATGATGATATTAACAAATACTGGTCATGTTTCCGCCGGTCGAACTTGGGGACGCCCAGCAGCCGGAATGCGTCGCGACGCGGGGTCTGTGCACCGAGGTGCGGGGGAGCCAGCTATGCCTCATGCCCCGCTGCTAGCCCACCGCGGCCAGCCGCTCCACCGATCGGGCCGGCCGGCTGCGGGCTAGATCATGCGCCGCCTGGAGGTTGACCCAGAATTCCGGGGTAGTGTTCAGAGCCTGCGCGAGCAACCAGGCGGTCTCGGGCGTTATGCCACGCTTGCCGCGCACCAGTTCGTTGATGCGCTGCACCGGGACGCCCAGATGCGCAGCCAGTGCCACCTGCGTCACGCCGAGAGGCTTCAAGAATTCGTCGCTTAGGACCACGCCCGGGTGCGTGGGGATGCGGTTCTCCGGCATCATGACAGTGTCTCCCTCAATTGTGATAGTCAGTCAGTCGGACATCGCGGGCATTGTTCTTGTCCCAGCGAAACACGATGCGCCACTGTTCGTTCACTCGTATCGAGTAGAAGCCCGCCCGGTCGCCCCGCAGGGCCTCCAGCCGGTTGCCCGGTGGCGCGGCAAGATCGATGACGGCACCGGCGGCTTCGAGCATGTCCAACTTGACGAGGGCAGAGCCAACGATCTCCGGCGGGAACCGGCGCGCCCGTCTGGTTGGCCGGTTGTGGTAGAGGTCCTCTGTCGCCCGGTCGCCGAACGAGACGATCATCCGCCCCTCCCCAGTCACTCTGTCATCATACTGCTATCACGGTTACCGTGCAAGCATGCACTACCTGAGGTAGCGAGTAGCGCTCCTGTTGCGAAGCGCGCGAGATTAGCTGCCGCAGAGTGTGCCGAAGAAGTGAGGAAAGAGGTCTAGGACTTCAGGCTGAGTCTGGCAAGCTCGATCGAGAAAGAGGCCGACGCGGACATAGGCGCCGCCCTCGAGCGATCGGACCGGGCCCCGCGGCTCTACTCAGTGAAGGAGTCGGCGTCGATCTTCTTGACGCTGTAACTCGCCATCGGACTGACGCCGAGGTTGTGGTCGATCATCAGTTCCGCAAGCTTCTGGCCGTCGATGAGGGCGATCTTGGTGTCGATCTTGCCGACATAGTCGCGCGCGTCGGTGGAGAAGCAGGAGGTGGTAATCATGATCCTCTTCTTCGCCCGCTGCCCTTGGAGTGCCCCAATACCTGGAACCGGACTCAGCCCTCGCGCGGACGCTCCTTCACCTCGCCGGGCATGCGTTCTTCGATCAGAGCGACATACCGACTGGCGAACTCGATGATGTCCGAAGCCTCCTGAGCTCCGATTAGGCCCGTCCGTTCGTAGACCGCGGCGTGACGCTTCTTTCGGAATCGCTGCAAGCGGGAGATGGTGTCGCTCTCGTCGGACAGCGCCGCCGCCATGAAGCGGAAGGTGTTGAAGTGTTTGTTGCGCGAATTCGGCCTCAAACCTTGACTCGCGATGTAGGCCACGGAGCTCTGCAAGATAGCGTTGTAGGCGACGGCGAACGCCCAATCAAGGTCGGTCAGCATCAGGCTCGAAGCAGTGCCGATGTCGCGTTGTGCCACTCGCATCAGTCCGGCGATCTCGTCGACCGGAACCTCGCTCGGTTCGACTACACGCTTCTCTACAAGGTCACCGAAGTCCATCTTCGTCTCCGACAAGGAATATCTTCGGCCCGTTCAGCACATCGACCGCGAATGCTTGACGGCGGCTCACGCGGTCGCGCCACTCCGAATCGGTCAAGATGGTTGCGTTGACGTCGCGCTCCAAGAGTCGCTCCGCCCTCGTCACGGCGGCATCGAGGTCCACGGGCCTGACCTTGCCGATCACGAGCAGATCGACGTCGGAAGTGGCGTCTTCTGTGTTACGTGCCACCGAGCCATAGATGAGGGCGGCTTTGACACCGGCCACCTGCGCCAGACAGTCCGCCACCGCACTGCCGAGCCCCTCGGTTTTGTAGACGATGCCCTTGAGTTCCCGATAAATCGGATGGGCCGTGTTCACCTCGTAGAAGCGAAGATTGCCCTCGCGCTCGGTAAGGAGCAGCCCGCTCTCGGCTAGACGTGCGAGTTCCTTCTGGGCTGCGGAAGAGGTGATCCCCAGGTCGCGGATGAGCTGAGACAGGTAGAACCGTTCTCCCGGGTGGGTGAGGAACTTGACCAGCAGCTTGCGCCGTGCCGCGGATGTCACGAGCAACGACAGCACACTTACCTCATTATTGGCAGGAACGAACCTTTTTTATGGTAACAGAATGCGTATTGGATCGTGAAACGATTGTCGCGGGATTTGCGCTAGATACCATGGGACTTTGGTTTCACCCTGCGCGAAGCGCGGCCGCCGGCATCTCGCTCCAAATACGGTCCCCGAGTACCCGCCCCGCCGCCTTCTTGCGAACGCCCCCCCACTGCTTGAAGAAGAAGGGGACCGACTGCGCCACGCATGAGTCGCGTATAGCGACGACCCATTCCTCCCGCATTGGCCGAGCCCCAGGTCCAGATTCGCCGCCCACGATGACCCAGTCGATCTCCGCGAGACTGAGATCCGGAAGAGGGCCGAGGAGCGGTTCGACAGACAAGAATCTGACGGCAGCCGGCACCTCGCTCAAACGCTCGACACGCAAGAGCCGCTCGTTGTCTTCGACCGTGACGCCCATCCAGACATTGCCCGGCCAGGTGAGATCCGGCGCGACGGCGGCAAGCCGCTCCGCACGCTTCGTCAGTAACTGATACGTATGGCGCGGGGTGACGAGCATTACGTGAAATACCTGCCGGATGAAGTCAAGCGAAACGTCCTCGTGGAAAAGGTCGCCCATGGAGTTGACGAAGACCATCCGGGGCTTGGACCAGGTGAGTGGCAGAGCCAGCATGCGCTCGTGGGTGCGCACGGCGAAGCCGTCACGGTAGTTGGGCTGACCCATGGCCTGGAGCCGTTTGGCCATCCTCTCGGCGTAGCAGTTAGCGCATCCTGGCGAGACCTTCGAGCAACCGGTCACGGGGTTCCAGGTTGCCTCGGTCCATTCAATGGTGGTAACACTCACGGTCGATTCAGTTCCTTGACCAAATGATCTGCAATTCGCAGTGCTGTTCTCCGGGCCGCCTCGCTCGGATTCGATACCCCGAGCACAAGCGCGAACAAAGGAGAGTCTTTGCTGTTCTTCAGTATCCCAGTCTTTGACACGGCCGCGAAAGCGGTTGTCAGTCGCCCCTGCAAAAACGTGACCACGTGATCTGTGGAAGCATCTCGGACGAGATTCTCGTCTGCCGGGAGCAGAGATTGTTGTGGATTCGGTCTGTAGAATTCGGTTCGCCAGTCGTGCGTTCCAAAGACCCTATCCAGCCCGGCCTCCCAAGCTGTGGGTATCCTGCCGCTCTTGGTCATCATGCGAACGACGCCGCTGAGCGGAAAGAGGTACCAGACATCACATGCCCGCGTTGCGGCAAGACGTTCGATTACGCTCCAGTCGACCTCCAGTCCGTATGGATCGAGAAACACAAGCGCTCTCGTCTTCTTCCAGTCAACGCTGTCGATGTACCCGCTGAGTTCCTCGTTCGCATCCTTGCACACGACGTTCACCGAGGCTGCCAAGGTCGGGAACTCCGTCCTCACTCTCTCGCCCAGATCCTTGCAGGATGAAGCGTTGGTATCAATGAAGCGGAACCGGTCAAATGACCGCACAGAACCGCTCGAAGCTCGCAAGGCTCAAATGGCGGAGCCAACGAGAAAGGCATCCGCATCAGCGCCCTCTGATTCGTCTTCGAAGAAGGCCCCCGTCACATCCGAGCCAGCGCCCCCGGTCCTGAGCAGTTGTTTGCCTCGGCCAGCAAAAGCATCCACGTAGTCGAGCGTGCACCACGTCTGTTTCTGCATGACCTGGAGGTAGCTGCGAGCATATTCCTCAATGCAGTCGAGTTTTGACTTGCTCCACGTTCCCCCGAATTCGCGCATATCCCCTCCTCTGAGAGAAAGATAGCACCCTGGTCGGACAGGAAGGAACCGGCTCGCAGTAGATGCAGGAGGGGCGCCCTTCGGCGCCCCCAAGACAACAGATCATTCTTGAAGCGAACCCCTAAATCTCATCCGGCAGCCCATTCAATTCCGCCAGCGAAAACACCGGCCCATCCACACAGACATACTTCGGCCCGATGTTGCAGCGGCCGCAGATCCCTATGCCGCACTTCATGCGTCTTCTCGAGGGTGGTGTAGGTCTGCTCCGGGGTAAATCCCAGCTTCTCGAAGGCTAGAAGGGCGAACTTGATCATGATGGGCGGGCCGCAGGTGATGGCGATGGTGTTCGCCGGGTCGGGGTGCATGCGCTCGAGGACCGTCGGCACCATGCCGATGTCGCACTGCCAGCCGTCGCATTCGCGGTCGATGGTGAGCACGAGCTCGATGTCGGAGCGCTTCTGCCACTCCTGCGACGTCGTACCAGTAGGTGAAGTTGGTGGGGTGCGTCGCGCCGTAGAGGATGCTGACGCCGGCGTAGTCGTCGCGGTGCTCCAGGGTGTACTCGATGGTCGCCTTGAGCGCAGCGCTACCGATGCCGCCGAGGACGTAGAGGATCTTCTTGCCCTTCCAGGCTTCGAGCGGGAAGCCGCAGCCCATGGGGGCGCGGATGCCCACCTTGTCGCCGACGGAGAGGTTGTGGAGAGCCTTGGTAACCTCGCCGGCCTTCATGACCGAGAACTGGATGAAGTCCTTCTCGCTCGGTTTCGAGCTGATGGCGAAGGTGGACTCGCCGATGCCGAAGATGCCGAACTGGCGAGATTCGTGGGTGAGCCGGCACGCAGCCCGGAAGCTCCCGCCGGCCCGGTGCCTGGGAGTCCTATGCCTCTGCTTGACGGCGGCCTCTTGCGCGCTCCCGAAGACGCGCCAGCCCGTACGTCACGAGGGTTGCCAGGACTGCATTGGGAAGGCCGAAGATGATCAGCTCGATGAAGTAGAACATCACGAGATCGGCTCCGGTGGATCGGTCCTTGTCCATCGCACTCTGCACGGCGAGGAGCACCGCCGTCGCTAGGAGCGCTGTGATGAACGCCAGCGTCATGCCCCGCTTGCGAACCGCCGCTGATCCGAGCCTACCCTTGACAAGCAGCATGTAGGTCATGGCCCCTGCTGCCGCGGGAATCACGCCTGGCAGCAACAACAGAGTCAGGTAGTTGACTGGTCCCGGCACGCTCTGTCTAGATAAGAGCGCCGGCACGAACGTGGCAGCGACCAATACCAGCCACACCAGGATAGCCCAGTGCAAGACCGATGCCTTCTGGGTCGCGGGACTACCCTCGTCTCCGGACGCCACGCTGGCCTGCTTTGAGCGATAACCTCGCTTTGTCATTCTCTGCCCTCGCGATCGATGAGATTCGAGGATGCCCTCCTCGACGCCGAGGAGGGCACCAATCGATTTGGTGACTGGGGCACCCTACCTTGCGACGAACGCGGTGTCGAGTGGCACCAGTTCTTGGGCTAGCTCGACGACACCAACGCCAAGCAACTCGGTGTCGACTTGGAGCTGTATCCCCGTACTGGCACCACTGAAACTCGCGCGCTCTCCGCCTTCCCATCTTTCGAGAAGCGGGCTGGCTCGTTGTGCAAGGTACCTTGTCGGGTAGTCAGCCCGTGTCCGTAGATCCCAGAGCTTGATAGCGGCCGCCGGCTGGCCTGGATTATTGGTCAGCTCGTACTCCAACCTCACGAAGCTCCAGTCACTCGATGGCATAATCCACATGAGCGACAGTCCGTGCTGTGCCTCGGCTATGACGGGTGAATCACCAAAGAACGATGTCAACGCCGCTAGCCGCGATTTGAACAGGCTGTCTGCTACTTCTCCTAGGGTTCGTCTCTCGACGGCTGCGTACTCCCTGGCCGCCGGATCGATGAGTTCTCTCGTGATGATCAGAGTTGCTGACCCCCTCGATACCTCCTCGCGAACGACAATGCCGGTCTCAAGGTCCAGTGAAGTTGGAGTTGACCCGCTTTCGTGGACACTGTAATCCTTACCTTTCAAGGAGGTGTCCAAGAAGATGGGAAAAGTCCGAGGAGCATACCCGAAGGAGTTCAAGGAGCAGATCGTCGCTCTTCACCGGGCCGGACGTTCTCCGGCCGAGCTCGCGAGAGAATTCGAGCCCACCGAGGAGAGCATCCGCGACTGGATCAAGCAGGCCGACCGAGACGACGGTCTGCGCTTAGACGGTCTCACGACCGCTGAGAAGGAAGAGCTCGTGCGCCTGCGTCGCGAGAACCGCCAGCTAAGGATCGAGCGGGAGATCCTCTCAAAAGCCGCGGCCTGGTTTGCCCGGGAGACCGAGCAGCTGCCCCCGAGATCTTCGGGTTCGTGAGACGCGAACTAGGCCGATATCCAGTCGCCACCGCCTGCCGGGTTCTCGGTGTCTCCCCGAGCGGCTACTACGCGTGGCTTTACCGTCCGCCGTCGGATCGGGACCTCACCGACGAGTGGCTGCTTACCAAGATAAGGGACGCCCACCAGGCCTCCCGGGAGACCTACGGCTCGCCCCGCATCCTTCACGATCTAAGAGACGAGAACATCCGCGTGGGCAAGAAGCGTATCGCCCGGCTCATGCGAAGAGCCCGTATCCAGGGCGTCTCCCGGCGCAAGGGCCACAAGACCACGGTGCGCAACCCGAAGGCCACGCCGGCCGATGACCTCGTGAACCGAGACTTCACCGCCGCTGGTCCGGACGAGCTCTGGGTGAGCGACATCACCTTCGTTCCCACCTACGCCGGTTTCCTGTTTCTCGCTGTGGTCATGGACGCCTGGTCGCGGCGGATCATCGGCTGGTCCATGGCCCTTCATCTGCGCACCGAACTGGTCCTCGATGCGCTTGAGATGGCCCTTGCGAAGCGCCGGGGTGCATCCGGCACCATCTGCCATAGCGACCACGGCTGTCAATACACCTCACTCGCCTTCGGCAAACGCTGCCGGGAGGCGGGGGTGCGTCCGTCGATGGGGACCGTGGGCGACGCATACGATAACGCCATGTGCGAGAGCTTCTTCGCGACCCTTGAATGCGAACTCATCGACCGCAACAGGTTCCACAGTCACTCGGAGGCCCGGATGGCGCTCTTCTCCTACATCGAGGGCTGGTACAACCCCACCCGGCGACACTCTGGCATTGACTATCTCTCCCCGATCAACTATGAAAGGAGGCACTTGGGAAAGGCCTAGAAGCTAAGACCCCAACCGTCCACGGAACCGGGGCAACTTCAACTCCACCAACGCGGGTACTGGCTTTCGTCCCCGGGGCTGCGAGAGGGCTTCCAGGGCGCCTTCGTCTCGCTGCCGGCGCCACTTCGTGAGATGGGAGGAGTAGAGACCCTCACGACGCAGAAGAGCGCCGATTCCCCCGGGATGATCGACGAGGCGGTCGGCCTCACGCACGATCGCGAGTTTGTAGGCGGAGGTAAACCGCCGACGCTGGGCCCGCTCCACGAGTTCTGGGCCGGGCGCCTCCGTCAGAGATCGAACGCCGGCCCCTGGGCTTCGCTCGCCTACGGCTCGCTCAGCTCCGGGGCCGCCGGCACCATTACCTCCGTGGCCATTGCTTGCAAACACAGACATCTACGTGCTCCGGTCTCGCCCTTCATGTTCACTAATTCCTGGATGAAGATCGTCTCACGTCAGCTTGGCAGGGAGGGTTCGGCCAATAGCACTCCGACTTCCGCTTTGGCCTTGTCTTTTGGGCGCCCGGGCCGAACGGGCAGTACGCAGCAGCCGTAGTGCTCAGCCAAGGCGCTGTAGGCGGGGTTGAGATCCGGTTCGTAGTGCGAGGGGCTCGTCACTCCGGTCTTGAGATTGTCGATCACAAGGAGGGCGGGCACCCCATGAAGGAACTCGAACAGGTGCACGTGACAAGAAAGGAAGGTGGCTGAGTCCTGGGATAACGTCGGCTCGGCAAACGTGTAATTGGAAGCGCCGAGCACCGCCACGAACAGATAGCAGGGGCGGATCTCGCCGGTCTCAGGATCGATGACCGGCAGGGTGTCTCCCGCCCAGTCGATGAAGACTTTCTCCCCGAGCTTGTGCTCCTGGCGCATGACGACGTCGATGTCCTTCTGCCAGCTTCTGAAGTGCTGACAGAACCAGCTGTATTCGTAGCCGTCGGGGTGAAGAAGCTTGTATTCCTCCCAGACGAGCCGAAGGGTGACATGCTTCTTGCGCAGTTCGTTCTGCACCTTCTGCCAGTCAGGGACGCTTCCGCCCGTCCGCACGACGGCGTTCGCGCTCGGATAGAGGCGGCGTTCGAGTTCCCCTTCGGTCATCTGCTCGGCAAGTGGCCAGGTGACGCCGGCGGCTTGGGCGCGCATGAGCGCTTCCCAGACGGTCGAGGCCGAGATGCCGAGCGCGCGGCCGATCTTGTGGTTGCCAAGATCCGCCTCGGCTTTCAGCCGCAGGATCTCCTTGGTCTTTCGCATGGACAGTCTCCTTTGTGCCATCTCTTGGTCACGGCCCCTTCGTTCGTTTCTAGAAGAAGGCCGCAACTGTCGCACTTCAAAGGAGCGTCGCTTGTGCTTCAGACAGATTCCACGTCATGGCGATCACCGCTTCCACGGACCGGCCGAAAGTTGATCGGCATGGCGTGGAGCGGCTGATCGCCATGGACTGGATCAGCTGATCGGCATGGCGTGGATTACTTGATCGGCATCACGTGGAATCGCTGATCGGTTTGGGGCGGAATATGCACCTTGGTGACCTCGCCGGCCTTCATGACCGAGAACTGGATGAAGTCCTTCTCGCTCGGTTTCGAGCTGATGGCGAAGGTGGACTCGCCGATGCCGAAGATGCCGAACTGGCCCACCTGGCCGGGCATGAACGAGAAGTCCGTTCTGAAACTCGGCGGGTGTGGGTTCTCGCTCTAGCTTCTCACTCTAGTTCATACTCACTTACAATGATCCCGGCCTCCGTCGAACGAAGTTCAAGAATCCTGCCGCTTGGCACTACGGTGTAGCCGCTCCCAGCCCAGGAGTCTTGCGGTAGACGTAGCTGCCCCAAAAACATACCGGTCGGTGATAGTCGGAGAAAGTACCATGAAGGGGTTCCGTCCCAGCGCTCCCCAAATACCTGGACCATGACATAGACGTTGCCTCTGCCGTCGGAGCCTAGGGTCCGAATTGACTGGAGGGGAAGACCCGCAGAAGAGATTCCCACCCTCCGTTCCGCCCCGGTCTTGTCGTTGGTTACTACGACCCAGGCCTGGGTCGTATTCTCGTATTCCACTTGAAACGAGATCAGACCAACGGGAACCGTTTGTTGGGATGTGGCCGATTGCTCACTGGCGCTAAGCGGCCCTGACGGTCCGAACACCTTGTAGAGTGTGGGACCCGCGCCGGACACCCACAAGTTGGCTCCATCAGGCACAAGCTCATAGGGTGCGACTTGCCAGTCAATGGGAATCGTCAGCGTCGCTTCGCCAACCTTCGCTGGCAGTTGGAGAACCGCACCGCCGTAACTCAGGACAAAGACGCGTCCACCCGGTCCATAACACACATCCGCCAGGCCTCCGTCCGACGAGATGGGAAGGACGTCCTGGATCCGGCCGTCGCGTGCGAGAAGCTCGACACGGGAATTGGCGTAGTCGAGGATGGCAATCGTGCGCTCGTCGGGAGAGGTTGACAATTCGAGAGGATTCTGGCTGGGCTCCCCCTGTTCCCAGACTCCATGGCCAACTTGCCCCGGCTCCGTTCCCCACTCGAGCTCGAAGAGTAGCGTGCCTCTAGGACGTTCGATGACGGCCGGTCCGGACAGCACGATTGGCGCGTTCATCGTGTCGCTTGTCGTCGGGGACGAGCTGGTACCCGGGACGGCGGCAGAAGTGGTACTGGAAGCCACCGAGGAACTGGTACTGACATTCGAAGGCGAGACACCACCTGTCGTGGCGGTACTGCCTGGTGTCTCCGGCTCCTGTCCTGTCACCGCAGAGTGCCCGCAGCTGGCGGCCAGAAGGCAGACACTCGCGAGTAGTCCGATCCAGGCGACCGTGGTAAGTAGCATCCTTGTCCGAAACATATGTGCCCCCCTAGCGCCATGAACAGCCAGCGCGCCGGCCTGCATTGGCAGGATGCCGCGGTGGAGCCGTGTTGATGCGCGGCTCCACCGCGGCCATGGCCCGACGAGTCAGCGCATTTCTATTGTGCGAGGCTGAACCATACTTTGTCCGCAACCACGGTCTCGTAGGCGGTACTCCCCGCCGTGGAGATAATAACGCAGCCTGATGAAGGGCTGTAGTTGTTGTAGAAGTAGTGTTGACCGAGAGGCTTCCATGCGCCAGCACCCGTGCGTTCGTTTACATAGTAGATGGTGCTTCCGTAGGCATCTCTCACAGTGACCTTGGCGTTGTCGCTGAATCCTGTCGAAACCGGGACCCACATATAGACATTGTAGTAGCCACTTACAGGAAGCCACGGGGTATAGCGGACGGTAGCCTCTGGACTGTCACTCCCGGCGTGGATCTGATAGTCGGTACCTTTGAAGCCGGTCACAACCGTGGATTTGGTCCAGTCGCTGAAGTATGCGCAGCCGTACGTGTTCGCCGGGCCGTACCGCTGGCGTGCCGTGTTGTTGTCTAGATACACCTCGGATGTGTACGCACCCTCGATGTCAGACCGTCGAATCGCCTGATAAGCGGTCGGTTGATACGGAAACTGCCTATATACTACTGGGCCGATCGCCTCGATGATCCACCAGAAGCCGTTAACGTTTTCTATGAACACGACCGCGTGGCCCGTGCTCGCGAGCCCGTCGCCTTTGACCAAGGAGCTCTGGCCAATTAGGTACCATGAACCTGCTCGACCCGCCCTGAACATAGCGGCGCTGATCTGCTCGCCAGACGGGATCGGCTCACCCGGGTAGAGTTGCCTCGGCACCTGCCAGCATTTCTGTAGAAGCCCTGAGCAGTCTGTGAAAGGCTCCTCTCCACAGTTGCCCGGACCCTCGTCTATCGCCTCGTCCGGCTGATAGGACTTGATGTGAGTGCCCTGCTGAGCGTACGGGGTGTACAGGGCAGAGTAGGCCCTTGAGATGATCTCCCCGCGCGAGGCAAGAGGCAAGGCCTGCGCCGATCCGTTCAGCAGTAGCACCAACACGAAGACCAGGCAGGTCGCCGCTGTGGCAGCAAGCCCCAAGTGGGGACAACGGGGCCTGGAACACAGCAATGCAGAACGTCTCATTCCTTGCCCTCCACGTCGTATTCGGTGATCTCTATCCCGGCCTGAGTCGAGCTGAGTTCGAGGATCTTGCCGTCAGGAGCCACGGTCCAGCCGCTGCCAGCCCACGAGTCCCAGGGCAGGCGCAATTGCCCAAGGCAACTGCCATCTGACGCGATGCCGATGAAGTCCCAAGAGAGCGTGCCCGTCCAGCCTTCCTCGTATATCAGAACCATGGCATAGAAGTTGCCTTTGCCGTCGACTCCGAGGCTCCGAATTGCGCTGATAGGCAGCTCTGATGACTCTATTTGGGCTTCGACCGTGCTCTTGCCCTCGTTGCTGACCAGGCACGTAGCACTACGACCCTTCAGGGCGACCAAGTACGTGCTTTGGCCGGAGGGCACGCCCGCCGCCGCATTTGTCGTCTGCTGATCAACGTCTATGGGCGTCTCGTCGCTCAGCACCTGGTAGGAGATTTCTCCCTTACCTTTCACCCAGACGAGCGACCCATTCACCGTGAGTTCGTAGGGCCACACACCTGGGGCCACCTTGTATTCCATCAGCTTCTCGGGTTCTTGCGGCGCCACCCGATAGACCGTGCCGGCGTAGGTAAGCACGAAGACCTGGCCGCCAGAACCAATGGCGATGTCGGCCAGACCCTCACTTGACGGGACAGGTACTACACCCTGCAACTGACCGTCACGCGAGAAGAGTTGCACCCTTGAATTCGCCGAGTCGAGAACTCCAATGGTGGCGCCATCAGGCGACGCGGCTATCTCGATCGGGTTCTGGCTCGGACTTCCGTCTTCCCACTGCCCGAGACCGATCTGCCCAGGCTCGGTCCCCCATTTGGCCGTCAAGACCGTAGCGCCATGGGAACGCTCGACTATTGGTGGACCACTGATGGTGATGCTGGCCGCGCTGCCATCAGGCGAAGGGATGGCCACGGCGGTCCCAACACCCAAGATGCAGAGCGCGATGGACCAGGCAATCGCGAATCCCAGCTTTCGTCGACTCACTCGCATGTGAAACCCCTTTGTTCGACTGGAACACGTTTCGAGAATTCCGTTCTGTTGACTCCGATGTCGCGGGCTTGTGACCACCCCCGGGACTGGCTCCCGCGCCTCAGTCGCCCCGACTCTCACGTCATGACTACGACGGCCAGAAGCGATGGGACCACGAACGCTCCGGTTTTCGGAACAGACTCAGCCAATTCCGTAGCGGCGCGGAATCGACGATCTGGTGAGGTCGAACCAGACCCGCGCCAGGGACGCTCAGGCAATGGTCGAGAGGCTCCCCCCTTTCGAGCATGCAGCATATGCGAATAGCCCCGATGGCTGCGTGTCATTCCTTGAGATCGACCACTTTCCCTGGATCAATCATCGGGCTTGTGGCGACCGATGGCCGTCCCGCTTGTTAACTCTACCAACACATGATGCTTCTAGTCAACCCGAAAAGTCTGCATAACCGACACTATAGTTGGTATGAGTTCCTCTGTTGTCAGCGACGATAGGGCGAGGGCCAGCGCCGGACATGAGATCAAGGGGCATCTCTCTCGGCGCGCTACATCTCATCCGGAAGGTATTTCGACTCCGCCAACGAGAACACCAGCCCATCCGCACGGGCATGCCACGACCCGGTACTACAGCGACCGCCGATGCTTCTGCCTCATTCGGTGTGCTTCTCAAGCGTGGTTTGGTCCGCTCTGGGTGCGCTCGAGCGCCGTGCTTTCTTCTCACTCATGGTCAACAGCCAGCAAGAACTCCGTGTGCTCGTGCTTCTGTCAGTCGCTAGCGTCCTGCCAGTCAGAGGCCGGAAGTGCCCGTGGGACGGCAAGACTACGAAGCCCTGCTGCTGTATAGTCTTAGTCGGTGATAACTCTGGAGCCAATCCAGCCCGATAGATACACAACCAGGCCATTCGCCGAAGCCCTCGGTGACATGCTACGCCAACGCCGGGCTGTAGGACCGTTGCACCGCGTGAGTCTGCGGGCGTTCTTCTCGGAGTTGCAGGGTTGGCAGTATGAGTACCTTCGGAAGATGGTGATGGGGGAGCGCACTCTGCAGCCAGAAGCCATCGAAGCCATGGCCGAGGCTCTTGGAGTGCCCCCGGACTACTTCCTCGAGTATCGGGAGTGGCGCATATGCCAGGAGTTGAGACGCCACCCAGAATTGGTTCAGCCAGCCTACGAGCTCGTTGTCGCTGAAGCTAGGCTTCTTGATTCGCGAGCCAAAGCTCCAGATGATTCGTTAGAACGATGAGTACTTCGCTAGAAGCGTCGTCTGCGGCCTCGCCGGCCGCCTCTTTCAAGGTGATCAAGGCCGCCTTGACCTTGGCAGCTGCCCCGACGTCCAACTGCATCACTCTCCCCCCGGCGGTTGAATCGGTTCGGCTCCCCTTGCCGACCACAGGGTCCATTCTGACAAGAAAGCTGGGGCACGTCAACCGCCGCCCAGTCCGCCCGAGAAGACGCGGAAATGTGCAGAAGACGGCCTCTTCGTGGCTACTCCAAAGGGGCGCCTTTCGGCGCCCCAAAGGAATCGATCTAGGTTCTGTCCAGAGCCCCGACGGTCGAAGTCGGCCCCGGCCGCCCGCCCGAACGGCGGGGTATCTCACCGGCTAGATCTCGTCCGGCAGCCCATTCAACTCCGCCAGGGAAAACACCGGCCCATCCACACAGACATACTTGGGCCCGATGTTGCAGCGCCCGCAGATGCCTATGCCGCACTTCATGCGCTTCTCGAGGGTGGTGTAGGTCTGCTCCGGGGTAAATCCCAGCTTCTCGAAGGCTAGAAGCGCGAACTTGATCATGATGGGCGGGCCGCAGGTGATGGCGATGGTGTTCGCCGGGTCGGGGTTCATGCGCTCGAGCACCGTCGGCACCATGCCGATGTCGCACTGCCAGCCGTCGCATTCGCGGTCGATGGTGAGCACGAGCTCGATGTCGGAGCGCTTCTGCCACTCCTCGACGTCGTACCAGTAGGTGAAGTTGGTGGGGTGCGTCGCGCCGTAGAGGATGCAGACGCCGGCGTAGTCTTCGCGGTGCTCCAGGGTGTACTCGATGGTCGCCTTGAGCGCGGCTGAGCCGATGCCGCCGAGGACATAGAGGATCTTCTTGCCCTTCCAGGCTTCGAGCGGGAAGCCGCAGCCCATGGGGGCGCGGATGCCCACCTTGTCGCCGACGGAGAGGTTGTGGAGAGCCTTCGTAACCTCGCCGGCCTTCATGACCGAAAACTGGATGAAGTCCTTCTCGCTCGGTTTCGAGCTGATGGCGAAGGTCGACTCGCCGATGCCGAAGATGCCGAACTGGCCCACCTGCCCGGGCATGAAACTGAAGTTCTTCTGAACCTCGGGGTCGTCGAAGCGCATGCGGAAGGTCTTGATGGTCGGGGTCTCGGTGATGATCTCGATGACAGTCGCCACCTCGGGCAGGTAGGGGTTGCCGCCCAGCTTGCCCGCTTTGGCGGTCGTCGCTCCCATGACCAGGTCGGCCGGGGCGTAGACGCGCTTGCCGTTGTCGCTCATCTACGCCTCCTTGCCGTCGGTCGAGGTTGTCACGCCGGTCGCGCCGGTCGCGGCACCGATCGGCGCCGCCTCACTGGCGGTCGTCGCCGCCCCGGCAGTCGCGCCCGCACCACATTCCGGTGCCGGCGCGGCCTTCGGCGCGCCCTCGTTGCCGCCCATCACCCGCACCACTTCGCGGATGTCGATGCGCGTCGGGCAGTGCACGATGCAGCGGCCGCAGCCCGAGCAGAGCAGGCTGTCGTACTTGTCGGGGTAGTACCAGAACTTGTGGCTGAAGCGGTTGCGGAAGCGCTTGGCCTTCTGCGCGCGGGCGTTGTGGCCCGAGGTCTCTTCGGTGTACTGGGGGTTGAAGCAGTTGTCCCAGCAGCGGTAGCGCTCGCCCTTGGTCTCGATGATGGAGTCGTTCACCGAGAAGCAGTAGCAGCTCGGGCAGACGTAGGTGCAGGTGCCACAGCTGATGCAGCGCATGGAGAGGTCGACCCAGCGCTTGTCTTCGATGTTGTCGTGCAGGTTGTCGCGCACGCCGTCGAGGTCGAAGGGCACGTCGACCTTGCCGGTCGCGACCATCTTGGTCTCGTCGGCCTGGGCCTTCTGGGCGTCGGTGGCGTCGGCCAACGTCGCGCCGTTCGCAACCGCGGCCGCCAGCAGCGCCTCGCCCTTCTCGGTGAAGCTCTCGACCACACAGCCGCCCTCGGCCTTGGTGCAGAGCACGTCGGCGCCTTCATGGCCGGCCGGGCAGCCGCCCACAGCCGTGCAGAAGCAGGTCGACCGAGGCTCAGCGCAGGTCACGGCCACCAGGGTCGTCGCCTCGCGCCGGGCGTTGTAGAGCGGGTCGTAGTAGAAGCCGCCGTAGCCGCCCATGACGCGGTCCATCTGGACGAAGCCCCTTGCGTCACACGGACGCAGGCCGAAGATCACCTGGGCCGGCGCCTCGCTCAGAGCGTCGACCTTCACCGTCTCGTGCGGAATGGCGTCTTCGCCCTCAGCCCCTTCCGGCGCCGCCGCCATCTCGTAGCCGAACTTCAGGTAGGTCTCGGTCTGCAGGAACACGTATTCCTTGGGGCTCTGTTTCGCCAGGAGCACCTGGAGCTCGACATCCTTGCCGGGCTGCCAGGGCTCAAACTGAACTACGCCGTCCCGCTTGAACGGCGCGACCACGCGAGCATTTTTCGCCAGAGCCTCGAGGAGGGCCGGCACGGCATCAGCTTTGAGGTACTTGCTTGCCATTTCCCCTCCCTCCCTAGTCGCCGAATTGGTCTTTGAGGTCGAACACCTGGAACACCGGTTTCTCGTCGAGCTTCACACCCGGCTCGAATCCGAACATGTCGTAGATCTCCTTGTTCATCTTCGCGTGCAACAGACCGAGCGGTATCTCCACCGGACAGGCCCGGTCACACGCTCCGCACGACGGACAGCGGCCGGCCACGTGGAACATGTGCACCATTTGGAACAGCAGGTTCTCCTTGGGCTCCACCTTCTGGCTCACCAGTTCGGGCTGGCGGCTGCGGTTCACGCACTTGTCCCAGCAGAAACACACCGGGCAGACGTTGATGCAGGCGAAGCAGCGCACGCACGTGGCGTATATACGCTCCAGCAGCGCCTGTTTGGCGTCGTCGGGCAGGTTCTCGTACTGCTCCAGGGCGCTCCAGTCGGGCTTGACCATCTCGCGGTCGGGCTCGGGCTCGAGCGGCCCAGCGGTGTCGTTCGAATAGAGCGGGTTGGGGTAGCGGCAGTGGCTGCAGGCCATTAGCTCGACGTCTTTTTGGGCAAATTCTTTCGTTTCCCCGGCGCGGGTGGTGACGGCCACCTTGCCCTTCTCGGGGAACTCGATGGCGACGATCTCCGACGAGAACATCTTCTCCAGCTTGCGCCGGTCGACGATACCGTCGCAGGGCACGCCGACGACGTAGAGCTTCGCCGGATCGACCAGCTCCTCCTGGAGCAGGGCGACCAGGGTGCGGCTGTCGCAGCCCTTGACGCACAGGCCGACTTTGGCGCCGGGCGGCTCGGGCATGTTGCGCTTGATGAAGGTCACGAGGTTGTTGGCGCAGAGCGGCGTCCAGATAAGCTGGTCGACCTCGGCCGGGTCTTTGACGAACGCCGGGATCGCCTCAGAAGAATTGTGTCCCTGTTTCCAGCCGATGAAGTAGTCCACGCGGCCTTCTTCGAGCGCCTTGGCGGCGAACTCGCGGATGTGGTCTTGCCGGCTCACAGGGCCCTCCCTTCGCGAGGACCGAGCTTTTCGACGCCGGCCACGAATTCGGTGACCACCTTCTGCCAGCGCTGGCCCTCGGAGGCCGAGACCCAGGTCCACTTGAAGCGCTCCTCGGGGATGCCCAAGTGGTGGATCATGCGCTCCAGCAGCTCGAACTTGCGCCGGGCGTAGTAGTTGCCTTCGGAATAGTGGCAGTCACCGGGATGGCAGCCGCTGATGAGCACGCCGTCGGCGCCGGCCTGGAAGGCCTTGAGCGCGAACAGCGGGTCGATGCGGCCCGTGCAGGGCACGCGGACCAGCCGCAGGTTGGCCGGCTGCTTGAAGCGGCCCACACCCGCGGTGTCGGCGCCGGCGTAGCTGCACCAGTTGCAGACTATGCCGATGACCTTGACGGGCCGGGGCCGTTGGCGCCGGCTTGCGCAGGCGCCGCGGCGCCCGAGCTGGGCGCGGCCGTCGGGGCGGCGCCGCCGGCTTGAGTTGTGGTAGAAGTATCAGCCATTGTTCACCCCCCCTTAAACTAGTAGCGCTTCCTGGATCTGATCCAGGATGGCGTCGGTTGGGAATCCCTTGAGCGAGATGCAGTTCACCGGGCAGGTGGCGACGCAGACGCCGCAGCCCTGGCAGACCGTCTCGATGACGTGGCTCTTGAAGGTCCCGTCGCGTTGCTCCTGCTTCTCGGGAGCGCTGAACGGGCAGACCTCGATGCACTTGAAGCACGACACGCAGTTCTTCTGGTCGACCACCGCGATCATGGGGCTGGTCTTGAGCTTGTCCTTGGCCAGCAGGCCGATGACCTTGGCCGCCGTGCCGCTCGCTTGGGCCACCGTGGCCGGGATGTCCTTCGGACCCTGGCTCACACCGGCCAGGAAGACGCCGGCGGTGTTGGTCTCCACCGGGCGCAACTTCGGATGACCTTCCTTGAGGAACCCGAACTCGTCGTAGCTGATGTTGAGCTTCTGAGCGAGTTCCTTGGCGCCGGGAGCGGCCGTTATGCCGGTCGCCAGCACCACCAGGTCGGCGGCGATCTCCACCTGCTCGCCGAGCAGCGTGTCGGTGCCGCGCACCATGACCTTGCCGTTGTCCTCGTAGAGCTTGCTGACGCGGCCGCGCACGTACTTCACGCCGAACTCGGTCTGCACGCGCTTGATGAACTCCTCGTAGCCCTTGCCGGTAGCGCGGATGTCTATGTAGAAGACGTAGACCTCGGTGTTCATGCCCACGTGGTCTTTGGTCAGCAGCGCCTGCTTCGCCGTATACATGCAGCACACGCCCGAGCAGTACGGCCGGTTCACCGACTCGTCGCGCGAACCGACGCACTGGATGAAGACCACCGTCTTCGGATCTTCACCGTTGGAGAGCCTGTGCACGTGTCCGCCATAGGGACCTGACGCGTTGAGCATGCGCTCGTACTGCAGGCCGCTGATGACATCTTTGATCTTGCCCGAGCCGTACTCGCCGTAGTAGTCCTCCCAGGGGAAGACGTCGAGGCCGGTCGCCACCACGATGGCGCCGAACTCCTTGCGGACGATCTCGTCCTTCTGCTCGTAGTCGATGGCGCCCGCCGGGCAGACCCGCTCGCACACCTTGCACTTGCCGGTTTGGAAGTAGCGGCAGTAATCCACCTGGATGGCCGCCCGCTTCGGCACCGCCTGCGGGAACGGGATATAGATGGCCTTGGTCGGCTCCAGCCCCACGTTGAAGACATCGGGCGCCTTCGACGGGCACTTCTGCACGCAGATCTCGCAGCCGATGCACTTGGTCCAGTCGACCATGGAGGCCTTCTTGCGGATGTCGACCGTGAAGTTGCCCACGTAGCCCGAGACCTTCTCGATCTCGCTGTAGGTCATGAGCGTGATGTTCTCGTGCTGGCCGCAGTCGACCATGCGGGGAGTCAGGATGCAGGCCGAGCAGTCGATGGTCGGGAACGTCTTGTCGAGCTTGGCCATGACGCCGCCGATGGTCGTCTCTTTCTCGACGATGGTCACCTTGAGGCCCGCGTCGGCCAGGTCGAGCGCCGCCTGGATGCCGGCCACGCCGCCGCCGATGATGAGCACGTCTTTGTTGATGTCGACCTCGTTGGAGAACAGCGGCTCGAGTTGGCGGGCCTTGGCCACGCCCATGCGCACGATGTCCCAGGCCTTGTCGGTGGCCACCGGCATGTCGGTGTGGATCCACGAGCAGTGCTCGCGGATGTTGGCCATCTCGAACAGGTAGGGGTTGAGGCCGGCCTTGTCGACGGTGCGCCGGAAGGTCACCTCGTGCATGTGCGGCGAGCAGGCGGCCACGACCACCCGGTCGAGTTTCTTCTCGGTGATAGCGTCCTGGATGGCCTGCTGCCCCGGCTCGGAGCAGGTGTACATGAGGTTCTCGGCATGAACGACGTCCTTGAGGGTGAGAGCCCTCTTGGCCACCTCGGCCACGTCGACCGTACCGGCGATGTTGCTGCCGCAGTGGCAGACGAAGACGCCGATTCTCATGGCGTCACCTCCGCGTCCGCGCCGGTTGAGGCGCCGGCGGCGGAGTCGGGCGCGGATTCGGCCACCGCCGCTTTCGCGGCCCGGGCCGGCTTCGCGGCGGCTTCGCCGCCCGAAGCGGCCGCGGCCTCAGCGGCCTTGGCCGCGCGCGCCGCCTCCTTGGCCGCCTTCTCAGCCGCCTTACGCTCCTCTTCGGCCCGGATGACCGCGGCGTCGGCGATGGCCTTCTTCACCAGCGGCTGGGGGTCGACGATGTTCTTGTGCAGCATGACGTCCTTGGCGCTCAGACCGAAGGCGAGGCCCAAGACCTGCGGCAGATACAGGATGGGCATCTTGTAGCTGGTGCCCAGGTAGCCATTGATCTGCGCCTGCTTCAAGTCGAGGTTGACGTGGCAGAGCGGGCAGCACACCACGATGGCGTCGGCCCCGGCCTGCAGGGCCTGCTCGATGATCTTGCCGCTCAGCACTCGCTGGATCTCTTCTTTGGGCAGGCCCACGCTGGCGCCGCAGCACTCGGTCTTGTAGTTCCACCACTTGACGTCGGCGCCCGCGGCCTGCAGCAGCAGGTCCATCATCATGGGCTGCTCGATGTCCTTTTCGCCGACCATCTCGCCCGGGCGGCCCAGTAGGCACCCGTAGTACGGCACGACCCGGAGTTGAGAGAGATCATTCTTGACGAGAGACGCGATCTTGGCCTCTCCCACGAACTTCATGAGGTATTCGGGTAGCGCGTAGACCTTCACCCGGCCCGTGTAGGGCTTGTCGAGCACCTCGTTGACCTCGGCGCGGAAGGCCTCGCTCTCGTGGATCTCGAGCTCGGCGTTCTTCTCACGCTGGAAGCATGACGGGCAGGGAGCCAGCAGCTCGTCGCCCACCTCGGCCGCCTGGCGCAGGTTGCGCGCGGCAAGGGCCTGGGCGAGCAGGTGGTCCATCATGTGCGCTGGAGTGGAGCCGCAGCAGGTCCAGTCGGGCACCTCGTTGTAGGTCACGCCCAGCGCGTCGAGCACCTTGCGGGTGGAGTGGTCGAACTCCTCAGAGGAGTGGCGCAGAGAGCACCCGGGATAGTAGGCCAGGGTCATCCGTCCACCTCGCTTCCGGCGGCGTCGAGGGCCGCGGCCAGCTTGTCGGCCTCGTGCCCACCCGGCTTCGCGACCCGGGCGGCCTCAGCGGCGCCCTTGGCCTTCGCCAGCTCCTTGAGCTCGGCCTTCTGGTGGGCCGCCGCCTTCTCCATGGCCTTCTTGTAGATGCGACCGACCTCGTCGGCGCCCTTGGCCTTGTGCGGCAGCAGCGGCATCTTGCGCTTCGACATGACCGGCACCATGAGACCCACGTTGCCCAGGGCCATCTTCGGGTCCATGGTGCGCGTGTAGAACATGGCCATGTCGTAGAACTCCGGCAACCGGCCGAAACGGGCCACGGCGTTCATGAAGGTCGTCGTTGAAGGTCTTCACGTGCTCGGGCACCTTGCGGTCCTGCGCGGTCGCGACGGTCTTCAAGTCTTCGAAGATGCCGGCGATGTCGATGTTGCGCGGGCATCGCCCCGTGCAGGTGAGACACTGCACGCACAGCTGGATGGCCTTGGAATCGAGCACCCTTTCGACCAGCCCGATCTGCAGCATGCGCATGAGCTGGTTCGGAGTGTAGTCGAAGGTGAAAGCTGCCGGACATCCGGCGGTGCAGTTACCGCACTGGTAGCAGTCGCGAACGTCGGCCTCTACCCGCTCGGCCAGCTTCTCCCGGTAGAAAGCCGCCTGATCTGCGTCGTATTGGATCAAACCAAGCCTCCTCATCGCATCTAACGCGAACGCCCCGCGAACTCGTCACGGAGCCACGAACGAGACACACGCGGAAGCCGAACCAACCAGCGGCCACGGGAAGAGAGAGAAACGGGCGGGCTGGCGCGACTCGCCGGCTACAAAGTATATCCCGTGGCTCCGCTGCTCGGAAGCCTCCTAGACTCTCCCGGCTAGTGAGATGGGCCGAACAGCGGCCTCCACGAGGTCGAGAAAGTACGAGTGGATGCGAGTATCGCCGCCGAGTTCAGGATGAAAGGCGACACCGATCAGGTTGCCCTGCCTGACGCCGACGATGTGACCGTCGCAGCGGGCGATGACGTCAACCCCGGGTCCGGCTTCTTCGACCCACGGCGCCCGAATGAATATGCCCGGAAAAGGCATGATCTCGTCTCCGTCGAGCCGCAGATCGACCGCCGCCTCGAAACTGCGCGTCTGCCTGCCGAAAGCGTTGCGGCGGACTGTCACGTCCATCACCCGCAGCAGCGGCTGAGTCGTATCGGTCGTGCGGGTGGCCAGCATGATGAGCCCGGCGCACGTGCCGAAGACCGGGTGGCGCTTCGCGTAGTCGCGCAACGCCGGCGTCAGACCGTAAGCCCCCATCAGAAGCCCCATAGTGGTGCTTTCGCCGCCGGGAATCACGAGCCCGTCGAGTCCATCCAACTGACCGGGCAGACGAATCTCGGTGGCCGCCGCCCCAAGGCCGCGAAACATACGAATATGCTCGCGAAAAGCTCCCTGCAGGGCAAGGACGCCTATCTTCGCCGAGCCGGCTGCCGGCTCGGCCGGCTGAGTGCTACCAGCCACGATGCTGGATGAGCTCCTCTGGTCGCATTGCGCCGATCTCGAGGCCGGGCATCGCCTCTCCCAGGCCTTTCGAGACCCGAGCGAGCACCTCCGAATCGCGAAAGTGAGTGGTCGCCTCGACGATCGCTTTGGCGCGAATCGCCGGGTCTTCGCTCTTGAAGATGCCCGAGCCGACGAACACGCCATCGGCCCCGAGTTGCATCATGAGAGCCGCGTCGGCCGGGGTGGCGAGGCCACCCGCGGAGAAGTTGACCACCGGCAGCGTGCCGTGTTCGGCCACCCAGGCGACGAGATCGTAGGGAGCCTGCAGGTCTTTGGCCGCCCGGAAGAGCTCGTCTTCGTCGAGGCGAGTGAGCCCGGCGATCTGGTCGAGGATCGCCCGCATGTGGCGCACCGCCTCGACCACGTTGCCCGTGCCGGCCTCGCCCTTGGTGCGTATCATGGCCGCGCCCTCGTTGATGCGCCGCAGGGCCTCCCCCAGACCCGTTGCTCCGCAGACAAAGGGCACCTTGAACTTCCACTTGTTTATGTGGTGCGCCTCATCTGCCGGAGTAAGGACTTCGCTCTCGTCGATGTAGTCGACGTCGAGCGATTCCAAGATCTGGGCCTCGACGAAATGGCCGATGCGGGCCTTGGCCATCACCGGGATGCTGACGGCCTCCTGGATCTCGATTATCTTCTCGGGGTCGGCCATGCGAGCCACGCCGCCCTCTTTGCGGATGTCGGCCGGTACGCGCTCGAGCGCCATTACCGCGCACGCACCAGCTTCCTCGGCGATGCGCGCTTGCTCAGCCGTAGTGACGTCCATGATGACCCCGCCTTTGAGCATCTCAGCGAGGCCCGTCTTGACTCTAAGTGTTCCCTCTTCTCTCATTACCGGTCCCTCCGTCCGTATGGGCGCGGAATATGATACATCCTTCGCTCAGCCGCACTCACGTTGGACCGGCGGATTCTACTCGAACACCCGCACCAGACTGTAGTCGGTTCTGCGCTGAGCCGGGACGAAGCCGGCTGCGCGGATCGCGTGCACCAGGTCGGCGCTGTTGGCCTTGACAGTCAGTCCCGTCGCGGCTACAACGTTCTCCTCGATCATGGTGCTGCCCAGATCGTCGGCGCCGAACCGCAGTGCGACCTGGCCCATCTTCAGGCCCTGGGTGACCCACGACGCCTGGATGTGCGGCACGTTGTCTAAGTAGAGGCGCGACACAGCCAGCGTCATGAGGTAGTCCACCCCGGTAGCCTGTTCGGTCGTGCCGGCCAGTTCGGTGTTGCCCGACTGGAAGCTCCACGGAATGAAGGCGCGAAACCCACCGGTCTCGTCTTGCAGCTCGCGGATGACGCGCATGTGCTCGATACGGTCCTCGAGAGTCTCTACGCTGCCGAACATCATGGTCGCGGTGCCTGAAATGCCCTGAAGGTGCGCCTCACGCATGACGTCCAGCCACTGCTTTGTGTTCGCCTTGCCGGGAGCTACCTTGTGGCGCACGCTGTCGACCAGGATCTCGGCCCCGCCCCCCGGCAGCGAGTCGAGCCCCGCCGCCTTCAGCCGTTTCAGCGTCTCGGCCGTGGTCAGTCCGCTCACCGCGGCTATGTGGACAATCTCAGGCGCCGAGAGCGAGTGGACGGTGAGATCGGGGAACCGGCCTTTGATATGCCTGAAGAGGTCTTCGAACCAGGTAATGCCCAGATCGGGATGAAGGCCGCCCTGCATCATGATGGCGGTGCCGCCCAGGTCGAGGGTCTCCTGGATCTTGTCGTCGATGGCCTCCCGCGATAGCACCCACGCGTCGGGCGACCCCGGCCTGCGGTGGAAGGCGCAGAAGCGGCACCCCGACACGCAGACGTTGGTGTAGTTGATGTTGCGGTCGACGATGAAGGTGGTGAGCGGCCTGTCGGCAACCGGGCCGAGGCGCTCGCGCACTTCATGCGCTCGCGCCCCCACTCCGAGCAGGTCGCGCGAGCGCAGGAGTTCCAGGGCCTCTCTGTCGGTCAGCCGGGTCATGCCGGTTCCGCCTTGGTAGCGGCGGGGGTGGCCGGCGGCGCGGCGGGGGGCGGCCGGCGCGGCGGGGGGTGCCGGCGCGCCCGCGGCGGCGCCGAAGGCCGCCTCCGCGCCGGCGCCCGGCCCGGTCCTCGCCGTCTCACTCACGACCTCGTCGATGAACCGCAGCTCGGGCATCTCCTCCAGCTCGCCCGCCTGGTAGGCCAGTTCGTAGAAGCGGCGCAGGCCCTTCTGATACTCGTCTCTGAAGCCGTAGTACAGCAGCGCGAAGTACCGCATCAGGCTCTCGCGTTCGAAGCGATACTGCCCCAACGCCGACTCCACCACGTCGGGCAGATGGTCCCGGCCGTAGTCCCGGCACTGGATGAGTTCCTGCTCCACTTCCACCAATTCGGAGCCGTTCGCGCGGGCGAACTCATCCCGGGCGGCCCATACCGCGTACACCATGGGCAGACGGGTCCAGTCCATCCACATCGCCCCCAAGTCGTGGCAGCTCGTGCCCGGCTCGGGGAAGTACAGAGCCTCGAGCCCCTGGTCGCCTATCACGAGTGCCGCGTCGTATTCCTCCAGCGCTTGGGCGACCGGGCCCAACAAGTCGCCGTACGAGACGTCCTGCTCAAAGCGCAGCTTGAACATGGTCTTGAGCAGCGCCACCGAGGTGGCGCTCTCGGTTGTGAGAGCAACGCTGCGGATGTCTTTGAGCGGCCTGCGCGTCACCAGTTGGATGCTGTCCACAGCGCCAAACGACGAGATGCCGACCCGCCGCGATATGACGAGGCGCCGGTGGTTCCGAGCGTAGGCGATAGAACTGATTAGCCCGAGATCGATGCGACCGTCGACCAACCACTGGTTGAGCTCGGTCGGCACCCCCGGCACCAACTCGATTCCGGGCACACCCGGCCGGTCGACAGGCCCGTCTTCGGAGAAATGGCCTCGCTGCTCCAATCCGTGGTAGAGCGGAAAGCAGTTGAGAAAGCGGATGTGGCCCATGCGCACGGTCACGGCGCACCCTCGGTGATCCGCGGAGCGGCCGTCTCGGGCGCGGAGGCAGGCGCCCCCGCCTCGGTGGCAGGAATGCTCGCTTGGTCATACCTTCGCACCACCCGGTAGAGCGCATCCCGCTCCACGGGGTTCCGCCCGGCGTCGCGGATCACCCGAACCAGTTCGCCCTTGGGCACTTCCTGCCCGTGACCGGCCTGCGACATCAGCGAGATGACCTCCTCCACCACGGTGCCGTCCATGTCATTGGCGCCGAAGAACAGCGCGACCTGGGCGATCTTGAGGCCGGTCATGACCCAGTACGTCTTGATGTGGTCGAAGTTGTCGAGCAGCAACCGGGCGATCGCCAGCGTCTTCAGATCGTCGACCCCGGTCGTCGCCGGAAGGTGCGAGAGCGCATTGTTCTTGGGTTGAAACGCCAGCGGGATGAACGCCTGGAACCCGCCGCTATCGTCCTGGGTGGCGCGCAGCCGCAGCAGATGGTCAACCCGGTCGGCGTACGTCTCCACATGCCCGTACAGCATGGTGGCATTGGTCTTGAGACCGAGGCGATGGGCGATCGCGTGGATCTCGAGCCACCGATCGCCGGAGATCTTGGCCGGGCACACCTCGGCGCGGACGGCCGCATTGAAGATCTCGGCGCCTCCCCCGGGCATGCTGTTCATGCCCGCGGCTTTGAGATCGGCCAGCAGGGCCTCGGCGGTCATGTTCTCGGCTTGAGCGAAACACGCGATCTCCGACGCGGTGAAGGCCTTGATGTGGACCTCGGGCGACAACTCCCGCACACCGCTCACCATGGCCCGTATCGTGCCGTAGGGCAGCGCGGGATTCTCGCCGCCTACGATGTGGATCTCGGTCGCACCCTGCCCGATGGCCTCCCGGGCTTTGGCCACGACCTCGTCGACCCTGAGCGTGTAGGCTCCGGGTTCGCCCTCCAAGCGGGAGAACGCGCAGAAGCGGCAGCCGTTGCGACAGACATTGGTGTAGTTGATGTGCCGGTTGACGACGAAGTAGACGTCGTCGCCCATCTTGCGCCGCCGCGCGTGGTCGGCGAGCCGTCCGACACGCGGCAGGTCGGGAGAATCGAACAGCGCGAGACCGTCATCGAACGAGAGGCGCTCGCCTTGGGCCACTTTCAGTTCGACGGCGTGAAGCGGATCGAGGCGCGTGACTGGGGGCATGGCCGGAGTCTAACACAACGGCCAAATCCCACCGTTTTGGCGCCCAAACCAAGTTCGCGCCAAGTTCGCGCCGCGCACGGGCCACGCCCAGCGGAGGCGTGGGTGGCCGGAAGCCTACACCACGGCGTAGTGGAGCGCGATGATGCCGCCCGCGAGTAGTTGGTAGCGCACGTTGCGTAGGCCGGCGGCCCGCATGAGCGACACGAGCTCGTCGGGGGCCGGAAAACGCCTCACAGAGGCCGGAAGATAGCTGTAGGCCGACTCGTCACCGGCGGCAAGCCGGCCGAGCACCGGCACGGCGTGGTTGAACCACATGCCGTAGAACTGCTTGAACACCGGGATCCGCGGCTGAGTGATCTCGAGACACACCACGCGGCCGTCGGGACGGCAGACGCGCCGCATCTCGCTGAAGGCCTGCCCGACATCGGGCACGTTCCTGATACCGAAGCCCACGGTACACGCGTCGAACTCCCCGTCGCCGAAGGGCAGTCCCAGCACGTCGCCGTGGCGGAATTCCACGTGGAGTTGGTTTCGTCCCGATTTCTCCCGGGCGACCTTGAGCATCTCGCCCGAGATGTCGACCCCCACCACTCGACCCTCCACACCCACCGCCCTGCGTAGCGCGAAGGCGAAATCGCCGGTGCCGCAGCAGACATCGAGCGCCGCATCTCCTGGTCCGACGCCGGCCAGCATGACGCCCATGTCGCGCCAACGATGGTGCAATCCGGCGGTCATGAGCGTGTTCAACCGGTCGTACGACCCGGCGATGCCGTCGAACATGGTGCGGATCTTGCCCGGATCGGGTGTCGCGTCTACTCGTCTCACGGCACGAAGAGGCAGAGGGTAGTAAAGAACAAGAAGACCACGCTGATGATGCCGTTCATGGTCATGAAAGCCACGCCCACCTTGGCCAGGTCGGCCCTCCGCATGACCCAGTTCTCATATGCGAGCAGCGCCGCACAGGCGGCGACTCCTACGTAGTAGACGAAGGTGGTGCCCTGTGCCCAGCCGGTGAGCACGAGCAAGACGATCGCCAGCAGATGGAAGGCGCGGGTGGACCACAGAGCCGCTCTCTCCCCTAGATCGGCCGGAATGGAATGCAGTCTCTGGGCGCGGTCGACCTCGATATCCATGAAGGCGTAGATCACATCGAAGCCGGCTATCCAGAAGGCGACTCCGAAGCCCAGCAGAAACGGCTCCCAGGTGACGACGCCGGTGACGGCTACCCAGGCGCCGACCGGGCCGAGTCCGTCGGCGATGCCGAGGACGATGTGGGTAAGCCACGTCCAGCGCTTGAGGTAGGGGTAGAGCACCATGGGGGCCACCACCACCGGCCAGAGGTAGCGCGTGATGACCGGAAGGTTGAAGGTCGCGACGATGAGCACCGCCAGCGAGGCCAGGGCGAAGAGCCACACCTGGTAGCGCCGCAGGCGCCCGGCCGGCAGCTCGCGGCCGGCGGTGCGCGGGTTGAGGGCATCGATACCGGCATCGATGAGCCGGTTCACCGACATGCCGAAGCTGCGGGCGGCGACCATGGCAACCGTGATCCAGAAGAGGCGCCAGAAGCCGGGCACCTGCAACTCGGCCAAGAAGGCCGCGGCGTACGCGAACGGCAGGGCGAAGATGGAGTGCTCGACCTTGATCAGGCCCGCGAAGCGACGGACGTAGACGATCGCTGTGGTAATGACTATCCCTCCCGGGGAGAGCCGGCCACGGCGGTCGCGGGCCCTGCCGCACGAGATGCCGAGCCGTCGCGGGCAATGGCCCCCCCGAGGGCGGCGCCCGACCCGGCGGCCGGACCTGCGTCGAGGCCCAGTTGTGGCCAGAGTCGGTCGATGCGCGCCCTGACCTCGGACGACATCTCCACGTCGGGCGGCCATTCACGGAGGTGACCCTCGCCGGGCTCCTTCCGGGTGGCGTCGATGCCGATCTTGCCGCCCCAGAGAGGCTGGGGCGACGAGTGGTCGAGCACATCGAGCGGGCCCTCGGTCACCACCACATCGCGCTTCCAGTCGACGTTGTTGAACACCCGCCACGCCACCTGCGCGTAGTCGTGCACGTTCACGCTCGCGTCGACCACCACGATGCACTTGCTGAACTGCATCTGTCCCATGCCCCATATGGCGTGCATGACCTTGCGGGCGTGCATCGGGTAGCTCTTCTTCATCGCGACGATGGCGCAGTTATGGAATCCGCCCTCCTTGGGCAGGTCGAAATCGACCACTTCGGGGAGGGTCAACCGCAGTAGCGGCAGAAACAGCCGTTCGGTGGCCTTGCCCAGGTAGGCGTCTTCCATGGGAGCCTGCCCGACGATGGTGGTGGAATACACCGGGTCGCGCCGGTGGGTCAGCGCCGTGACGTGGAAGACCGGGTAGTGGTCGGCCAGCGAGTAGTAGCCGGTGTGATCGCCGAAAGGGCCTTCGAGCCGGGTCTCGTCGACGTCGACGTAGCCCTCGAGCACGAACTCGGCGTGGGCAGGCACCTGCAGATCGACCGTGCGGCACTGCACGAGTTCTACGGCCTCGCCACGCAGAAAGCCGGCGAACAGCATCTCGTCGAGGGGCCCCGGCAACGGCGCGGTGGCCGCGTAGGTGAGCGCCGGGTCGGTGCCGATGGCCACGGCGGCTTCCATGCGTCGCTCGGCCGACCGGTAGTGCTCGGCCGCGTCCTTGTGGATGTGCCAGTGCATGCCGGTGGTGCGCTTGTCGAAGACCTGGAGCCGGTACATGCCCACGTTGCGCTTGCCCGTCAGCGGATGGCGGGTGAACACCAGCGGGAGTGTGATGTAACGCCCGGCGTCGAGCGGCCAGCACTTGAGAACCGGCAGCGCCTCGATGTCGATCTGGTCACCGGTCAGCACCACCTCCTGGCAGACGCCCGAACGCACCGCCTTCGGCTGCAACGCCGCCAGGTCTTTGAGGCGGGAGAGCGCCTTGAGTTTGTCCCAGGTGCTGCCCGGCACGTCCATGGACACGAGCTTGGTCACCCGGTCTGCCAGGTCGTCGTACGAGGAGGCCCGCAGCGCCCAGCACATCTGCTCGTCACCGCCGAACTGGTTCATCAATACTGGGTAGGAGTAGCCCGTGGGATTGGTGAAGAGAAGGGCCGGACCGCCGGCCTTCGCGACCCGGTCGGCTATCTCGGTCATCTCGAGCACCGGGTCGACCGGGGCGTCGATGACAGACAGCCGGCCACGATCTCGCAGCAGCTTGATGAAGTCGCGCAGGTCTTTCATCGGGTGGAGGTCAGCCGCCCAACGCGCTGCGATACACCGCTAGAGTCTCCTCGGCCGCCCGCTTCCACGAGAAGCGACTCGCCTGCTGCAGACCGGCTGCGCGGAGGCCGTCGCACAGGTCGGGCTCGGTCAGAATGCGCAGCACGGCGTCCTCGAAGGCATCGAGCGAGGTCGGATCGAAAAGCAGCGCGGCCGCTCCGGTGACCTCGGGCAGCGATGAGGAGTTCGAGACCACACAGGGAGTGCCGCAGGCCATGGCTTCGAGAGGCGGCAGGCCAAAACCCTCGGCCAGCGACGGAAAGACGAAGACGTCGGCCAAGGAGTAGACCGCCGGCAGGTCATCGTCGCCGATGAAGCCCGGAAACAGTACCTTGTCCTGAAGACCGCGCTTCTCCACCTCCGCCCGTAACCGGCGATACTCCATCTTCTGAGCGCCGGCGAGGACGAGCGCGGGGGGATCGCTCAAGCGGCTCTGCATACGCGCCCACGCCTGGATGAGAAACAGAACATTCTTCTCCGGACGAAAATCACCAGCCCACAGCGCGAATCGCTCAGGCAGGGAATAGCGGACCCGGGCGGCGCTCAGAACGGCCTCGTCGACCTGAGGGAAGAAGCGCTCGGACACACCGTTGTGGATCACCCTCACTTTTGCCGGATCGAACCGGGCGTAGACGCTGAGAGCCGAGAACAGTATCTGCGACACGGTGATCACCCGGCGCGATTCGTGAAGCGTAGCCTGGAGTTGCCGCTTGTAGAGTCTCCGAACGCCAAAAGGCAGGCTGTGTGGATATATGAACGGGGTGACGTCGTGCATGGTCGACACCAGCGGAACAGGCAAGGGGGTCGGCGCCCACGGGCTGGGAACGTGCAGGAGGTCGATCTTCGACGACTTGACGAGCTCTCTCAGCGAGCCCTTCCCCGCAAGGGCCACAGGATCCATGTTCGCCGAGACCAGAGTGAAAGATTCCGCGTGCGGGACGGCATGTTTCTCGTCATCCTGGCAGAAGACCACGACCTCGGCGCCCGCTAGGGCGAACTGCTCCAGCAGGTTGCGGGAGTACGTGCCGATGCCCTTGCGATGGCTGATCGCTCGAGCATCAAATCCTATCCTCATGAAACCTCCCCGCGAAACCCTCTGCGGGTAGAATTGTGGTCAAGTGTTCCGCGGTTTCACCCGAAATAGTACCAGAGACGACAATACAGACACTCTTGCACGCATATGTCAGATGATTGTATGATGAGTGCATATTTTCATTCAGAGCGAAGGGACTAGCCAGTGCTAACGGGGATTCATACCGGCGGCGTGAGCGATGTGCCGGAGACCGGATCGGTGCTTGCCAAGGCCAAGTTGATCCTGGACGAGCACAAGCTCGACATCACCAAAGCGTGGCTGGGCAGCCTCGTGGGCAGGCTCGACGATCTGGAATCGCTCGAGCGGTTCCCCACCCAGGAAAGCATCCGCACCTCGGTAGAGCTCATCGAGGGCCTGACCCACTGCCTCGTCGACGAAAAGGCTCTGGCGCAGTTCGACAACGGTGGCTTGTACTACCAGCAGGCTGCGACTTTGGGCACTCTCCAACGCGAGGGCACCGAAGCCATCGGCTCGCTGGCTGATAGTCTCTGCGCCCTCGAAGGCGCCATCTGGGAATACCTAGCCGCCGGGCTGCGCAGAGAAGACCAAGACCTCATCGGGCTGGTGCGGGTCATGCGGCTTGCCCTGCACCGCATCATGACCGCGGCCACCGAGGCCTACCACAAGCAGTCCAATGCCGAGCTCGACCGGCTGGCGCACACCGACGCCCTCACCGGGCTCTACAACCGCCGCTACTGGGAACCCGAACTCGACCGCCACGTAGAGCTCTACAAGCGCTACCGCCACCCCTTCGCGATCCTCATGATCGACTTCGACAACCTCAAGTGGGTCAACGACACCTTCGGCCATGCGGCCGGCGATACGGCCCTACAGCATCTGGGCACCGTCATGCGTATGAACATCCGCGACGTGGATATCCCCTGCAGGTTCGGCGGCGACGAGTTCCTGATACTTATGCCCGAAGCCGACAAGAACGCCATCCAGATGGTCGGACGTCGAATCTCCGAGTCGATCAACAAGACCCGCTTCAAGCTCGGCCGTTCGTTCGCGAGCCTCCAGGTCAGTTTCGGCTCGGCCGCTTGCCCTGAAGACGGCGCCGACGCCGAGGTCTTGCTACAGAGCGCCGACGCGACGCTCTACAAGGCCAAGGAGACCAAGAAGCTCCGGGCCGAGAGGTCGTCGGCTCAGTAGCCCGACGCCGGCGAGCGCCGGCGACCGCTCAATCGCAGCGCTTCTGTTGACCGGCCTCACGGCCGGTCTCGTCTTGCCGCGAAGCGCACTCGACGGCCTCACCGCGCAACGTTTCGACGGCGTGGCCGAGGGCCGGAGCTATGATGGCGAAGTGTTCGCGACACGCCTTGGGGCTGCCGGGCATGTTGACGATAAGCGTCTTCTTGCGAACGGCCGAGACCGCCCTGCTGAGCATCGCGTGGGGAGTGACCCGCAGAGAAGCCGAGCGCATAGCCTCGGCGAACCCGGGAGCCATGCGGTCGGCCACAGCAAGCGTGGCCTCGGGCGTAACATCGCGAGGAGCAAGGCCGGTGCCCCCGGTGGTCAGCACAAGGTCGATCTCGCCGCCGTCGGCGAGATCGGCGAGAGTGCGCTCGATCAGTTCTCGATCATCGGCGATGACCAGCGGCTCGCCGACTTCGGCGCCTAGGTCCCTGAGCAGATCTCTCAGCGTGGGGCCCGAGGTGTCGGCACGTAGCCCGGTGCTCGCCTTGTCGCTCAGAGTCACGATCGCCGCTCGCATCGGGCGGCCGATAGCCGGCCTGCCGGTCATCCGACAGGGCCACCCTGGCTCGGTTTCGTGGGATCGGCCGCGGTTCCGATGACGCTGGCCCCGACTCCACACGGACCGAGTCCCCAGGCTCTTACGCGCACCGCGTCGCCGGGAGCAACGCGCCCGCCCACGAGTACGCGCACGAAGATGCCCTCGCGCGGCATGACGCAATCGCCCGCCTGATGATAGATGGCGCAGCGCGTGTGACACTCTTTGCCGATCTGCGTGACTTCGACCAGCGCGTCGCCCAATTCGAGCGTGGTGCCCAGAGGCAGCGAAGCCACGTCGAGCCCACTGGTCGTGACGTTCTCGGCGAAATCGCCCGCGGTCACATCCAACCCGGCGGCGCGCATCTTGTCGATAGACTCCTCGGCGAGGAGACTCACTTGGCGGTGCCACGACCCCGCGTGCGCGTCGCCCTCGATTCCGTGCTCGGCCCGCAGGACGACCTCGGGCACCGGGGTCTTGCGCTCCCCCTTGGCCTCGCTGATGTTGACCGCGAGGACTCTGCCCTCAAGCGCCTTCCCGCGCGGAATCGCGTCGCCAGGAGCAACGCGGGATTGTGCGGCGGATCGCTCATCGCGCAGGTAGTCTTCTTTGCCGCCGGTCTTTTCCAGCAGGCGGAGATCACCGATGATCATCCCCCGGTCGACCGCCTTGCACATGTCGTAGATGGTGATAGCCGCAACGGCGGCGCCGACGAGAGCTTCCATCTCGACACCGGTACGGTCGTCGGTGCGGGTAGTGCATTCGATGTCGATAATGGGCTCGTCATCGGCGATCGCGAACGCGAGGTCCACCTGGGTCACCGCGATGGGATGGCAGAGGGGTACGAGCTCCGAGGTGCGCTTGGCGGCCATGATGCCCGCTACCTTCGCCACAGCCAACACGTCGCCCTTGGGCAGCGCTTGCTCCCTCAGGAGACGCAGGGTCTCGGGCGCCATCCAGACCCGCGCGCCGACTCGAGCCGTACGCCGGGTCGAGTCCTTGCCGCCGACGTCGACCATGCGGGCGTTGCCGGCGGAGTCCACGTGACTGAGACGCGGTGCGCCCTCATGCTGCTCTCCCGGCGTGGGCCTGCCCATCTATCCGCCTACCTGGGACATGCCCCGGGCGGTCTTGCCCGGCAGCACGTTCTTGTCGAACGTCTTGGCTTCGAGCGACTCGCTGATGACCGCCAGCACCATGTCGCGATCGCGAGCGAGCACGGCCGCCTTCGCATCGATCTCGTGGCTCGAGAAGAGGCAGTTCTTCAACCTGCCGTCGGCCGTCAGGCGCAGCCGGTTGCACTCGCCGCAGAAATGGTCTGACACCGAACCGATGAACCCGATCGTACCCGCGTGTCCGGGGAACCGGTAGTAGTGAGCCGGCCCCCAGCCTCCCGGCGAGAGCACCGGCTCGAACTGTCCGTAACCCCGCTCGCCGAGGGTCTTCAGACCCTCCAGCAGATCGGCCTTGGTGACCGATTCGCGCACGCTCCGTGGGCCGCAGCCTCCCGACTTCCATCCACTCGATGAAGCGCACGTGGAGCGGCCTCTCTTTGGTCAACTCCACGAAGTCCGGCAGTTCCGCCATAACCTCCGGCAGCATGACGACGTTCAGCTTGACGGGTTTGAGATCGTGCCTCGAGCGCCGCGTCGACTCCCGCGAGAGCGTCGTCAAGGGAGCCGCCGCGCGTGAGAGTCCTGAAGCGTCCGCGATCGAGCGAGTCAAGGCTGATGTTGACCCGGTTCAGGCCCTCGGCCTTGAGTTGCGCGGCGAACCGCGGCAGCAACACCCCGTTGGTGGTGAGGGAGATGTCGGTGATCTCGGGAATAGCCCTGAGTCGACCCACGAAACCGGGCAGGCCTCTTCTGACCAACGGCTCGCCGCCGGTTATGCGGACCTTGGTGATGCCCAGCTGTGCGGCCGCGCGGACGAAGAACTCCATGTCCTCGTAGGCGAGGATGTCATCGTGCGGCTTGAACGGCACGCCCTCGGGGGGCATGCAGTAGACGCACCGAAAATTGCACCTGTCGGTGACAGACAGGCGGAGGTAGTCGACGTTCTGACCTGCGGGCGGGTTCACGTTCGCACCTTTCACGGACCACTCGAACTGAATCGAGCGTTATACTGCGGCCAAGTATACGCTCTTCGATGAGACCGGCCAACCCGGCGAAGTCGTCGAGAGCGAACTGCGGAACAGGGTAGTCGGCGAACGACTGGTCGCTCGTAATGCCGATCAGTTCGTCGGCGGTGCTCACCAACTCGCTGCTACGAGCCCTGCGCGAGACCTCGATCTTCGGAGCGTCCTGCTTCTTGAAGCCCTCGGTGATGACGAGGTCGACCGGTTCGGCGATCTGGCCGACCAGGTCGGCCAGCGGAAGCTCCTCTTCGGTGCCGCACTGCCACACATACTTGTCGGGCGACGAGATGCCGACCACCTCGGCCCCCGCCTGGCGCATGCGGTAGGAGTCGGTGCCGGGCACGTCGACCTCGAAGCCGTGCGTGTCGTGCTTCAGAGCCGCTACGCGGTAGCCGCGGCTGCGCAGTTCCTCGATGACCCCGAGCACCACCGTGGTCTTGCCCGACTTCTTCTTGCCTATGAACGACACCACTGGGAGCGGGCTCGTGTCCATGAAGGCCTGGATGCGGGGCTGGAGCGCCGCGCGCCAGCCCCCCGCTTCTCCCGCGGCCCGCTGCCGCGCGGCCTCCAACTCGGCCGGGGTGTTGATGTTCATGAAGAGGGCCTCGGGATCCCCGTACTCCCCCCCGTCCATATCGAGATACCCGGTGTTGAAGTCGGGGTAGATGTCGAAGATCGCCGGCGCCTGCCCGAGCGGATGAACTCCAGATACCCGTCGAGCACCGCCTTGCTGTAGACGGCGCAGAGCGGCTGCATGTATTCGCCGTGCCGCGGCACGAACACGTCGTATGCTTTCGACTTCTCCGCGAGCGTGCGCAGAGAAGCCGCGCGTGACGAAGGGCATGTCGCAGGCGAGGCAGATGACCCTATCGGTGGGCGACGCCAGCACGGCCGTGTAGAGACCGACGGCGGAGCCCGTCTCGGTGAGGGCGTCATTGACCACCGGCATGCCAAGGTGCTGAAAACGCGCCGGGCTCACGGATCACGAGAAAGGTGCATGGAAGCAGCCCGGTGAAGCGGTCGCGCATCCACTCGAGGAGCGTTCCTTGGTTGAACGACGCAAAGGCCTTGTCCTCGCCCATGCGTGAGGAGCGACCGCCGGCCAGCAATGCAGCGCGACTCACCGTTACCCGGTTCTCCGTAGTCCTGCCTGCAGATGACAGTGTAGCGCCTCCGTCAGGCGGCCAACACGTTGAGCGCTGTGGCCTTGACGCTCGCGATCACTCGAACACCTGGCGCAAGCTGCAACTCGTCGGCAGACGCCCGGGTGATGAGAGAGATTACCTCACCTTCGCCCCCATAGCAGACCTCCGCCCCCGCGTCGCAGTCGAGCTTCAGCACCACGCGCACCAGTGGTCCCGAGCGGCTGAGTCCGTCCACCGTGCCGGGCCAGCGGTTGCGCACGCTGCTACCGGGCGCCGGCCCCCTCTCCGCCTCGCCGTCGATTGCGACGGCCACGTCCTCGGGCCTCAGCGCGATCGTCACCTCAGCGCCGGGCGCCGCGGCGGCCGGGGCCTGCACGAGCAGCCCCGCTCGGGTCTTCATGGTGCAGAGGCCCTGCTCGCATGCGATCACCTCTCCTCGCCAGATGGTCTCGGCGCCGGTGAAGTCGGCGACGAAGGCGTTGCGAGGGTGGGTGAAGACTTCTTCGGGTGTGCCGATCTGCACCAGCTTGCCCTCGTTGATGACCGCGACCCGTTGCGCGAGCGAGAGCGCCTCGGCGTGCTCGTGAGTGATGATGACGACGGTCGCGGCCAGGTGCTCCACGACCCGGCGAAGGTCTTCCCTGAACCGCCTGCGTACGTGTACGTCGAGATTGCTCGTGGGCTCGTCGAGAAAGAGGATCTCGGGCTCGAGAACCAGGGCGCGGGCCAGCGCGACTCTCTGCAGTTCCCCGCCCGACAGGGTACGGATATCCGAATCGGCGAGACTCTCCACCCCCATGAGCTGCAAGGCCTCGCGGATCTTGAACTTGACTTCCTTGCGCCCCAGCCGGCGGAACTTGAGACCGAACCGCACGTTGTCCTCCACCGAGCCCTGAAAGAGAAGCGGCCTCTGAAAGACTGCCGCCGTTCGTCGCCGCGCTGCCAGGTCGTGAGTATCGACATTGGTACCGAAGTAGGCGACTGAGCCGGCGTCGGGCCTCTCGAGCAGGGCCAGCAGTCTGAATAGCGTGGTCTTGCCCGCACCGTTAGGACCGAGAATCGCGAGAACCTCGCCCTCGAAGACGCTGAACTGATCGATGGACACGACGGTCCGCTCGCCGTATCTCTTGACGAGGCCTTCCGCCTCGATGGCCGCGCGCCGGGTGGTCACGACTGCAACCAGCGCCGTTTGATGCCTTGCTGCGTCCGGGTAAGCACGAACGTGATGACGAAGGCCAGAACCAGCAGGATGATGCCGAACGCCATAGCCGCCGCGTAGTTGCCCTGGCGCACCAGGGCCATGGTCGCCGTGGTCATGGTGCCGGTCATGTTGTGCTGGCCGATCGACAGATTGCCGCCCACCATCATGACCGCGCCGACTTCGCTGATGGCCGCCCCAAAGCCCGCGACAATGGCCGAAAGCAGCGTCACCCTGGCTTCGCGCAACACGAGCCAGGTAGTCTGCCAGGGCGACGCTCCCAGACCCCGAGCCTGCAACCGCACCTCTTTGGGCACCGAGGCGACCCCGCCCATGGTGATGGCGGCGATCACCGGCGCCGCGATGAAGAACTCCGCTATCACCATGGCCGTCGACGAGTAGAGCAGGCCGAGCGAGCCCAACGGTCCCTGGCGCGAGAGCAGCAGGAAGACGAAGAGGCCTACCACGACCGGAGGCAGCATCAGACCCACATTGAGCACCGTGGCGGCCGCGCTCCATCCCCAGAACTTCTTCATCGCAAGCCAGGCTCCGAGGGGAATGCCCACGATCATGCCCAGCAGCGTGGCCAGACCCGCCACCCGCAACGACATGAGCATGACCTCGTAGACGTAGCTGTCGCCATGGACGAGCAGCGAGAATGCCTGCTTGATGGCTTCCCCGAAAATGCCCACCGTTTTACCCTCCTGAGACGAAGGGGGCACCTCGCCGCTTCGCGGCGAGGTCCCCCTGCACTGCTACAGAGCTTACTCGACCTTGCCGGCGTTCGGCACGAACAGAGGCTGACCGTACTTCTCGGCTCCGTAGCTCGCGATGAGGTCGCTCTGGACGGAGTCGGATGTAAGCCACATGGCGAAGTCGGCCGCGCCCTGCGCGTTGACGGCGCCTTTCACGGTGATCACATGGTATTGGTTGAAGAGAGCCTTGTCGCCTTCCACCAAGATCGCCAGCGCGAGCGAGGCCTTCTTGCTGAGGTAGGTGGCCCTGTCGGAAAGCGTGTAGCCACCGGCCTGGTCGGCGATGGTCAGGGTGTCGCCCATGCCTTGGCCGGTCGTCTGGTACCAGTCACCGGCGGGCGTGATGGCAGCCGCCTTCCAGATAGACATCTCTTTCGTATATGTGCCCGATTCGTCTCCGCGGGTGAAGAACTTGGCCTTCGCCTGCGAGATCGTCTTGAAGGCGTCGGCGACCACGGCCATGCCCTTGATCTTGGCAGGATCGGCCGCGGGTCCCACTACTACGAAGTCGTTATACATGACAGCCGTGCGCTCCAGACCGAACCCGTTCTCCATGAAGGTCTTCTCGGCCGCCGGCGAATGCACCAGCAGCACGTCGGCGTCACCGGTCTCGCCCATTTTGAGCGCCTCTCCACTCCCCACCGCGACGATCTTCACGGCGTACTGCGGAAAGACCTTGCTGAACTCAGGCACCAGCATGTCGAGAAGACCCGAGTCCTTGGTCGAGGTAGTCGTCGCGAGCACGAGGTCCGACTTCGCGACTGTGGTCGACGCGCTCGCGGCCGAAGTCGTAGTCTGGAGCGCGACCGTAGTCTGCGGCGCCGAAGTTGTGGTTTCGTCCGCTCCAGCGCAGCCGGCGGCGAGCGCGCCTAGCCCGAAGAGGAGCAGCAGACACAATACCGCCGCGCGGAAAGCGCCTGCCCGCTGCCGTTTCTGCCCTGATTGAGCCACCGCACGATCTCCCTTCTCGATTCGAGGAACCCCACTCCGTAGGCGATATCCTCATGGTAGATAACGGCGGTAGATTACCCGACCTCGACGGTCTCCGCAATACGCCGTCTGGCGCCCCGGCCAAGCACCGAGTAGAATCGCAGAAGCCTGTCTGCACCGGAGGGGACCCGTGCCTGCTCTCAACCGCATCCTGGCCGCCTACGAACAAGGCCTCAAGAAGATGGCCGACGAGCTTGCGGCTCAGAACGACCCTTCCGAACACGAGCGAGAGCAACTAGCTTTGATGACCCGGGTGCTTCAGGCCGTGGTCAAGACCTACGAGTCGAACGAGCTCGACCAAGCGATCACCCACGAGGGCGTGCGCTCGGTCATCGGGGCCGATGCGGTGCCTCGGCGGGTGCTGAACGTCTCGCTCCGCAGACTCGTCGACGACGCTCTCATGACTCCCTGGTATGCGCGGTTCATCAACAGCAGCCTTCAGATCAAGCGCACCATCCTCATCAGCGGGGCGGAGGCGGTGGGCAAATCGACCCTCCTCAACGCGCTCATCGATCTGCTGCCCAAAGACCACCGCATCGTCTCCATCGACGAGTCCGACGAAGGGCTGCCGGTTCTCAGCGAGCGTAGCTTCACCGTCCAGCTCAAAGCCAAAGGCGGCACTCCCGCGCGCGCCCAGGTCTTTCGCAAGGCGACCGACATGAAACCGACGTGGGTGGTGGTAGGCGAGCTGGTGCGGCGCGACGGTCCGCTCTTTCTGGAGACCTTGATCGGCGGCCAGTCGGGCGGTCTCACCACGATGCAGACGACCGACCCCGAAGGCACCCTCAACGATTGGCTGGCGACACACAAGCCCGCGGCCGAGCAACTCAGAAAGCTCAACCCCTTGGTGGTCCACTTGGTGAAGCACGATGACGGCCTGCCCCACGTCGAACGAGTCATCGAAGTGACCACCGACAAAGGCTGCCTGGTGATCACTCCGCGCGAGCAGGTGGACACCGAGCAGGTAGGCGTGCAGGGTGGGCAGCGTAGCGGGCTGGCCCAAGCCGAGGCGAAACGCGAGACGCTCTGGCGATAGCCGCCGCCTTCAGCGCGACCGGCCGCGCTCAGCGAGGCGCCGAACCGCTCGACTCTCCCAGACGCTACCCGGCCAATGCCCTCAACCCCTCCTCGTCGAGCAGCATGGTGCCGAGCTTCTGCGCTTTGACCAACTTCGAACCCGCCTCGGCGCCGACTACCAGGTAGTCGGTCTTGGCGCTCACCGCGCTGGTGACCTTGCCTCCCGCCGCGACTATGAGGCCGGCGGCCTCGTCTCGCGATAGCGTGGGCAGCGTGCCGGTGATGACGAACGTCTTGCCGGTGAGCGGCCCGGCGGCGCCGGCGGCGCCCTCGACGCCCGCGGCCTCACGTGGCGCGGGCGCGGCCATGGTCACTCCGGCCGCGACGAGGTCCCGCACCAGTTCCTCGCTCTGCGGGTCGCGGAACCACTGCCACACGCTGTCGGCTATGATCGGACCGATGCCGGGCGTCTCGGCAATGTCTTCGACTGAGGCCTCCCGCAGGGCCTCCAAACTGCCGAAGCGTTTGACCAGGAGATCGGCGTTCTCGCCTCCCACGTGCGGGATTCCCAGCGCGAACAGCACGCGCGCCGCCGAACGCGTCTTCGACCTCTCGATGGCGGCGACGATGTTGGCCGCCGACTTGTCCCCCAGACGCTCCAGCGCAGCCAACTCCCCAGCTTCCAGCCGGTAGAGCCCCGCCGGGTCGACGATCAACTCCAGAGCCACCAGCCTCTCCGCCAGCTTGTCACCAACGCCGTCGATATCCATGGCGCCCTTGCTCACGAAATGCCGTATGGCCTCCACCCGCTTGGCCGGACAGCGGGGATTGGGGCAACGCACCGCCACCTCGCCCGGCGTCCGCTCCACCGGCGTGTCGCACGACGGGCAGTTCGCGGGCATCGTGAAGGGCCGCTCCGCACCGGTGCGGAAATCGGTGAGCGGTGCCACCACCTGTGGAATCACGTCGCCCGCCCGCTGCACGATCACCATGTCGCCCTCACGTAGGTCCTTGCGCCTGATGTCGTCCTCGTTATGCAGGGTGGCCCTCTCCACGGTCACCCCGCCCACCTCCACCGGGTCGAGCTCGGCCCACGGGTTCAGCACCCCCGTCCGCCCTACGTTGATATGGATGGCACGCAGCCGGGTCTGCGCCGTGGTGGGCGCGAACTTGTAGGCTACAGCCCAGCGCGGCGCCCGGCCGACGGCGCCCAGCGCCGCCTGCGATTCGCGGTCGTCGACCTTGACCACGACCCCGTCGATATCGTAGTCGAGCTCATGACGCCGGTCGTGCCAGTAGCGGCAACGGGCGACTATGTCGTCTAGTCCGCCGACCACTTGGACTTCCGGATTCACCCTGAAGCCGGCCCGTCGCAGCCAGTCGAGCATCTCGTGGTGCGAGGCGAATTCAGCGCCCTCAGCGGCCCCCACGGCGTAGTACCAGGTGGAGAGCGGCCGTCCGGCCGTGACTCGGGGATCGAGCTGGCGCAGCGAACCCGCCGCCGCGTTGCGCGGGTTGGCGAACGCCGGCTCGCCGCTCGCCACTCTCTGCTCGTTCAGCCGCGCGAAGGCCGCGAGCGGCAGGTAGACCTCTCCCCGCACCTCGATCGACCGGGGCAGCGGTGCGGCTTCGGCCCGCATGGCGAGCGGCACCGTGCCGATAGTGCGTAGATTGGCGGTGACGTCCTCGCCTGTCTCGCCGTTGCCGCGCGTGGCCCCCACCGTGAGCAGCCCATCGTCATAGCGCAGCGACACCGCCAGGCCGTCGATCTTGGGCTCGACCACGAACTGAAGTCCCCGGCCGTCGGGCTCGGCCGTGGCCCCCGCCTCGATCGCCATCTTGACCACCCGCGCGTGCCACGCCCGCAACTCGTCCTCGTTCTTGGCGTTGGCCAGAGAGAGCATCACCTCGCCGTGCCGAACCTCGCCGAAGACCGACAGGGGCTCGCCGCCTACCCGTTGGGTCGGCGAATCGGGGGTGATCAACTCCGGATGCTCGGCCTCCAGCCGCTCGAGTTCACGGTAGAGCGCGTCGTAGTCGGCGTCGGATATCTCGGGACTGTCGAGGACGTAGTAGCGGTACTCGTGATGACGCAGCGCGTCGCGAAGTCGCGCCAGGCACCGCTCGACCGGCTCGGCCCCCGCTGGGGCCCCGTCTGCCTCGTCCATCGCCACCAGCCTCCCACGCGGCCGCGTGACGGCCGCTGTCTAGACGCCGAGAACCTCGTGCAACTCAGGCATAGTATGAACCAGCACGGCGGGGTTTTCAGCCTCGAGGGCGGCGGTATCGAAGACCCCCCAGGTGACCGCTATGGCATCCACGTGCGCGGCGTGCGCGGCCTGCATATCTGTGGGGCTGTCGCCCACGTAGGCAGCGTCGGCCGGGTCGACCCCGACCTGCGCCAGACAGAGGATGATGGGGTCACCCGCCGGCTTGTTGGCCGTGGCTTCGTCGGAGCACACCGTCGAGTCGAAGTAGGCCTCGATGCCGGTGAGGTCGAAGGCCATCTGGGTCGTGTAGCGCGACTTCGAGGTCACCAGCCCAATCTTGACGCCGGCGTGATTGAGCGCGTCGAGCAGTCCCAGGATGCCGTCGTACAGCTTCAGCATGCGATCGTGCTCGCGGTGGTTCCATTCCCGGTAGACGGCCACCAACTCCTCGGCGTGCTCGGGGCTGAAGCGCTCCATCTGCTCGCGCAGCGGCCGGCCCACCCATGCGATCGAATCCTCGCGCGAGATCTCGCGGCCGAGCACCGTGCGGATGGCGTGCTGAAACGACAGAATGATCAACTCCACCGAGTCGACCACCGTGCCGTCGAGGTCGAAGACCACAGCCTTGTAAGGCGAGCTGCCCGTATCTCCCATCAGTTCTCCTTCCAGGCGCCGCGCACCAAGGCTCAGAAGCCCCCCAGCGCCGCGTCCCAGCCGCATAGCGCGTCGAGCGCCTCATGCGACATGAGGTCGAAATGGAGCGGAGTGATCGACACCCAGCCTTCGGCCATAGCTTCAAAATCTGTACCGCTCTCGTGCACGTAGCTGAGATCGTCGTTGTAGATGTGGTACTCCTTGCGGAGACCCTTGGTCTCGCGATACTCCACCTTGTCCCCGTACACCCGCTTGCCCAGGGTGGTGAGCTTGAGACCCTTGATCTGGTCGGCCGGCCGGTCGGGACAGTTGACATTGAGGAGTGTCTTCGCCGGAAAACCCTTCTCGAGAGCGGTGGCGACCAGCCGGTGCGCCACCCGGGCCGGAACCATGAAATCGTATCCAGCGGCGTACCGCTCCGACGACATCGCGATAGCGGGGATTCCGAGCATGATTCCCTCGAGAGCGGCGGCCACAGTGCCCGAATAGGTGATGTCGTCGCCCAGATTGACCCCCAGGTTGATGCCCGAGACGATCAGGTCGGGCATGCGGTCGAGTAGCCCCAACGCCGCCATGCGCACGCAGTCGACCGGGGTGCCGTCGGTGGCGAAGGCGAGGGTGCCGTCGGGCAACTCCACCTCTTCCACGCACAGCGGTGAGTGCATGGTGATGCTGCGGGCCGCGCCCGAACGATTCTGGTCGGGCGCCACGATGCGTACCTCGCCCAGCGGGTCGAGCGCGGTCTTGAGCGCGGCCAGGCCGGGTGACGAAACGCCGTCGTCGTTGGTGAGGACGATGAGGGGCCGCGAGGAGCCGAGGGCGACGAGCGCGCAGTCTCGAGAAGATAGGCCCATGCTATGAAGACCTGCTGGCTGCGGGGGCGGCCGGCAGGGAGGCTATGTCGCGACCTTGGTGACCGGGGGTGACGCGGGCTTGCTCTCCGACGGAGCCGAAGCGCCGGTCTCGGCCTTGCTGCCATTGCCGTTGCCGCTGTCGGACGCGCCGCTCGACTCCGACGAGGAGGAGTTGCCGCTCTCCGACCTGGAACCCCCGGCCGACATGGTGCTCTTGCGCGCATAATCGGTGGTGTAGAAACCGCTGCCCTTGAACTGAATGGCGACAGGGAACAGGAGTCTCCTCACCGGCTCGCCGCATTTCTCGCATTCCTTCACAGGATCGTCGGACATGCGCTGAAAACGCTCGAACTGGTGCTCACACGAACCGCAACGATATTCGTACGTAGGCAAGGCTGCTGACCTCCTGCTTCAACACTCCGGCAATTATACCGGAAACGCGGTTGGCGTCCAGTACGGGTTGGCACTCTACCCTTGAGAGTGCCAAGTCCAGTGAAAGGCGTCGCTGCCAAGTCGACCGCCGCGCCTGCCCGCGCCCGTGCGGGAAGGGCTCGCGCCCGTCTTCTTGAATAGGAAGCCATGGACTTCTTCACCGAACTCAACCCGATCGTGCAGGCCTTGTTCGCCACGATCTTCACGTGGCTGCTGACCGCGGTCGGCGCGTCGTTCGTCTTCTTCATGAAGAGCATGAGCCGGCGCGTGCTCGACCTCATGCTCGGATTCGCCGCGGGAGTCATGATCGCCGCCAGCGTCTGGTCGCTGCTCATACCGGCCATGGATCTTGCGGAGGCCGACGGCATGGTTCCTTGGATCCCCGCGGTCGGTGGATTCTTGCTGGGCGGCGTCTTCCTCTTCGCCGTCGACCGCATCCTGCCGCATATCCATCCCGGGCTCTCGAGCAACGTCGCCGAGGGGCTGGAGGTTTCCTGGAAGCGCACCACGCTGTTGCTCACCGCCATCACGCTCCACAACATCCCAGAGGGCTTGGCTGTCGGCGTCGCTTTCGGGGCGGTCGCCATGGAGGGCGGGACAACTCTGGCGGCAGCGCTCGCCCTCGCCCTCGGCATCGGCATTCAGAACTTGCCTGAGGGCACGGCGGTGTCGCTCCCTCTGCGAGGTGCCGGGCTGTCGCGGAGCAAGAGCTTCTTCTACGGACAGCTGTCGGCGGTGGTGGAACCTGTCGCCGCGGTCATCGGAGCCGCGCTGGTGACTTTGGCGCGTCCGCTCCTGCCTTACACGCTCGCGTTCGCCGCGGGCGCCATGATCTACGTGGTTGTCGAAGAGGTGATCCCCGAATCGCAGCGCAGCGAGAAGAACACCGACTGGGCCACGGGCGGCGCGATGGTGGGTTTCGCCGTCATGATGCTCCTCGATGTAGCGCTGAGTTAGACGGGACAGAACGAGACCTCACCCGAGAGCCACGCGTGGATGGCCCTCGCGATCTCCCGGCAGACCTGCCGGAGAGCGCTACCGGTTCCGATGCCAGGCGAAGTAGGCCGCGATCGCCATGATGACCCAGTTGATGATGCCGGTCATGCGCGAGAAGCCGAAGACCACGGCGCTCCAACTGAAGCCCATGTTGAGAAAGACCGAGAACAGCGGCGGCACGACGAAGGCCCAGACCGTCGAAGCCGCGGCGATAGTCGCCGTCTTCACGCCCCGGTAGTGCCCCGAAGCGCGTATCACCGCCTCGCCCACCAGCCAGCCGATGCCGGCCGCGATGAAGAAGATCAGGAAGAAGAAACCGCCCGCGCCCAGGATGTAGTAGTAGACGAAGCCGACCGCCGTGCCGGCGCCCAGCCCGGCCGCGGTGGCGGCAAGGAGACGGTGGCCTTTGAGGGTGACCCGGCTCGAGCGGGGCATCCGGGCACACTCGCCGCACTTGATGCCCACGGCCGAGTAGATCATGCAATCCGGACACAGGGGCTTGCCGCACGCGCTGCAGGTCACGTAGGTCATGCGGCCGGGATGATTCGCGCATGGTTGCTCGATCGCCGGCGCCGGCGAAGTCTCAGGCTCGTCGTCCTCGTAGGGCCGACCAGTCACCGTCTGTTCATCGGTCACCGGCCGCTCCGAGTACGCCGGGTCACCACCAAGACCGGTCCGGGGGTAGAGACCGGCACGAGTTCCTTCCGGTAGCTGCGGTGCACGGCTTCGAGTTCATCGCGAGCCTGCGCCGTCAGGCGATCCATCCGTGCTTGCAGCTCGTCGAGCCGGCGCTGCATCGCGGCCATCTGTTCCTCCATCTCGAGTACACGCTCTACGCCGGCGAGGTTCAGGCCGCAATCGGTTACGAGCTGCTGGATGCGGCGCAGGCGTTCGACGTCGTCGAGCGAGTAGAGCCGGGTGCTCTTGGCGGAGCGTCCAGGACGGATAAGCCCGCGTCGCTCGTACATTCTCAGAGTCTGTGGATGCATCTCGGCCAACTCGGCGGCCACCGAGATCATGAACACCGGTCTCATCTTGTCTTCAAACGGCATTTCAGCACCTGCCTCGGGTTAGGCCGTCCAGCCGGGCCGCCCCGCGCGCGGATCTTCCTCACGCGATTCGGCGAATTTCTTGAGAAGGTCTTTCTGCTCCCCGTTCAACTCCTTGGGCATGAGCACGTTGATGCGGGCGATGAGGTCGCCCTTGCCCGCTTCTCCCAGCTTGGGGGCGCCTTTGCCCTTGATCTTCAGCAGCCTACCATCTTGCGTGCCCGAGGGAACCTTCAGGTTCACGCTGCCTTCAGGAGTGGGCACCCGCACGGTCGCGCCGAGCGCGGCCTCCACCATGGTGACCGGCACCTGGATGAGCAGATCGGCTCCGCGTCTCTCGAACAATGGGCTCTCGTCCACCTGGGTGACGACGTACAGGTCGCCCGCCGGGCCACCCCGCAGTCCGGGCTCGCCCTTGCCTTTCAGACGGATCTTGGTGCCGTCTTTCGCCCCCGCGGGAATGGGCACAGTGAACTTGCGGAGTGTCCGGGTGGTTCCCGAACCGCCGCAGGTCTGGCAGGGATTCTCGACTACCGTGCCCGCGCCCCCACAGCGGGAGCACGGTTGATTGAGCGAGAAGAAGCCCTGGCTCTGGTTGATGACGCCCCGGCCCTGGCACTGCGGGCAGGTGATGGGCGCGGTGCCGGGCGCCGCCCCGCCGCCGCCGCAGGTCTTGCACCGTGAGTTCTCCGGAACGCTGATCTTGGTGGTGACGCCCCTGAGAGCGTCGTCGAACGAGATGCGCACCGACACGCTCACGTCCTCTCCGCGCTCGGCGCGCGCACGCCTGCGTCCGCCGCCGAAACCTCCCTGCGCGCCGCCGAAGCCGCCACCGAACAGGTTGCCGAACAGGTCGGCGAAGTCGCCGCCCATGGCTTGGCCGCCCTGAAAGCCGCGGAATCCGCCGCCGGCGCCTCCGCCGCCGGGCGCCCCCTGGCCGAAGGGCATCTGCGGACCAAGGTCGTAGATCTCTTTCTTCTTAGAATCGGAGAGGGTCTCATACGCGCTCGAGACCTCCTTGAACTTCTCCTCGGCCTTGGGATCGTCGGGATTGGCGTCGGGATGGTACTTGCGCGCGAGCTTGCGGTACGCCTTCTTGATCTCGTCCGGGGTCGCGCTCTTCTTGACCCCGAGCACCTCGTAGTAGTCGCGCTCGGTGGCAGCCATGATCGCTACTTCACTATCCGGCTATCGCCGGGTCGCTGGTGCCTGCCGAAACGGCCACGCGGGCGGGCCGGAGAACCCGGTCGCCCTGGCGATAGCCCTTCTGAAGAACAGTGGCCACGGTGCCTTCGGGCTTATCCGACGGCTGCACCATGACCGCCTCGTGCTGGGTCGGATCGAACGCTTCGCCCAGGCCCTCGATCTCCTGCACACCGGTGCAGCTCAGCAGGTCGACGAACAGCTTGCGGGTGAGCCGCACGCCGTCGAGCACCTTGCCTTCGTCATGGTGCTCGGCCGCGTCGAGGGCGCGGTCGAGATTGTCGAGCACCGGAAGCATGTCTCCCAGCAGGTCACACTGCGCCCGGGTGCCCGCGTCGATGACCTCACGCGAGGTACGGCGGCGGAAGTTGTCGAACTCGGCTCTCAGGCGGAGTAGTTGGTCGGCCAGCGAGTCGCGCTCGGTAGCAAGCGAGTCGCGCTCGATAAGCGCAGCGTCGCGTTCGGCGACCAAGGTGTCGCGCTCGGCCACGAGCGCCTGGACCTCGGCCGGCGGCGAAGCGCCGGCGGAGCCGTGCCCGGCGTGAGCCGAGCCCGAACCCTTGCCGGCCGCCCCGGCCCCAGCCGGCCTGTGACCGCCTGCTCCACCGCCGCCGGCCGGGCCTCCGGCCGCCGAAGCGTGCATGCCGCCACCACCGGCGCCCGGGGTGCCCGCACCCGCGGGTCGTTGCGCCGCGGCCCGGCCGGCGGCGCCCATGTTCTCTCGGTGAGTGATCGGAATATATCGTCTGTCTGTGCCCATATGCCCTTCTTTGCGCCGGGCGGCGGCTGGTAACCAGGCCGCCGCCCCGCAGCACTCAGGTCTGTCAGACCATTCTAACGTTCACATCGTCACGGCGCCGCTCTCTGGCGGCGCGGCGTCTCTCTTCGGCAGCCTGCTAGCCCTCGGTCGCCTTAGCCTCGACCGTCCGCGGCTGCCCCTGCCCGATCGCCACCGAGATCTTCTTCGGCTTGGCGACCTCCGCCTTCGGCACCGTGATCTCGAGAACGCCGTTCTCGTACTTGGCCTCTATCTTCGATTCGTCCACGGTCTGCGGCAGCGCCAGCGACCGGCTGAAGGAGCCGTACCTCCGCTCGATGCGGTAGTACTTGTCCTCCTTGACTTCCTCCTCGAAGCGGCGCTCGCCGCTCACGGTCAACACGTTGTCCTGCACCTCGATGCTGATGTCCTTCGGGTCCATGCCGGCCAGTTCAGCTTTGAGAGCTTATCGCGTCGTCTTTCTCGACCACGTCGATCGAAGGAGTCCACGACTGCCGCTCGGCTACGTCACCGCCGCCCGCGCGAGAGAACAAGCGGTTGACCTCGGTCTGGAGAGCCGTCAACTCGCGGAAGGGATCCCATCTGACCAGTGCCATTTCTGTTCCTCCTTTAGGCTCGTCTCTTCTCGTTCCATGCCCGCGCATTGCGGGCCCGGCCCTGGCGCCGCGTTGGCGCCAGGTCGCTTGTGGCACCTGCCTATCTCCGCGGCGCCCGCGCTGCCCTACCGGCCTCGAAACCGGCGCCGCTCCACACACCCCCGCTCGTCACGGGCGGGGCTGGAAGCCTCACTTCTTGTCGTCGTCGATGACCTCGTAGTCGGCCTCTTCGACGACCTCTTCTTCCGGTGCGTCGCCCTGGCCGCCGGCATATCCGCCGGCGCCGCCTGCGGCGCCATCCTGCTGACCCTGCGCGGCCTGGTAGGCCGCCTCGGAGAGCTTGTAGGCCGCCTCCTGCAGAGCCTCGGTACGCTTCTTGATCAGGTTGAGGTCGTCGCCCTTGACCGCTTCGTCGAGGTCACGCGCGGCGTTTTCGATGTTGCCCACCTCGGCGCCGTCGACCTTGTCACCGAAATCCTTCAGCGACTTGCGAGTGGCGTACACGAGGTGCTCCGCGTGGTTGCGGGCGTCGACGAGCTCCTTCTTCTTCTTGTCTTCTTCAGCATTCGACTCGGCGTCGCGCACCATGTTCTTGATCTCGTCGTCGGAGAGACCGCTCGAGCTCTTGATGACGATCTTCTGCTCGTTGCCGGTGGCGCGGTCCTTGGCCGACACGTGGGTGATGCCGTTGGCGTCGATGTCGAAGGTCACTTCGATCTGCGGGATGCCCCGCGGCGCCGGCGGAATGCCCATGAGCTGGAACTTGCCCAGCGTCTTGTTGTATGCGGCCAGGTCGCGCTCGCCCTGCAGCACGTGGATCTCTACCGAAGTCTGGCCGTCGTCGGCCGTCGAGAAGACCTCGCTCTTGCGAGTGGGGATCGTGGTGTTGCGGTCGATGAGCCTCGTGAACACGCCACCCTTGGTCTCGATGCCCAAGGAGAGCGGAGTAACGTCAAGAAGGATTATGTCCTTGACCTCGCCTGCGAGCACACCACCCTGGATGGCCGCACCCAGCGCCACGACTTCGTCGGGGTTGATGCCCTTGTGGGGCTCTTTGCCGGTCAGCGTGCGCACCTTCTCGACCACCGAAGGCATGCGGGTCATGCCGCCCACCAAGATCACCTGGTCGATGTCGCCGCTCTTCATGCCGGCGTCGGACATGGCCTGCTTGGTCGGGCCGACCACCCGGTCGAGCAGCTCACGCGTGAGGTCCTCGAGCTTGGCCCGGCTGAGGGTCATCTCGAGGTGCAGCGGGCCACTCTGGTCCATGGTGATGAACGGCTGGTTGATCGTGGTCTCCATGGTCGAGGAGAGCTCCACCTTGGCCTTCTCGGCCGCTTCGTAGAGCCGCTGCAGAGCCTGACGGTCCTTGGTCAGGTCGACGCCCTTCTCCTTGCGGAACTCGTTGACGATCCAGTCGACGATGGCCTTGTCGAAGTTGTCGCCGCCCAGGTGAGTGTCACCGTTGGTGGACTTCACCTCGAAGACGCCGTCGCCCATCTCGAGGATAGAGACGTCGAAGGTGCCGCCGCCCAGGTCGAAGACCAGGACGGTCTGCTCATGCTCCTTGTCGAGACCGTAGGCCAGCGAAGCGGCCGTCGGCTCGTTGACGATACGCTTGACTTCGAGGCCGGCGATCTTGCCGGCGTCCTTGGTCGCCTGGCGCTGGGCGTCGTCGAAGTAGGCCGGAACGGTGATGACCGCCTCGGTGACCTCGGTGCCCAAGAAAGCCTCGGCGTCCCTCTTCAGTTTCTGCAGGATCTTCGCCGAGATCTCCGGCGGAGAATACTGCTCATCTTTGATCTTCACCCGTACGTCGCTGTTCGGGCCCTCTTCCACCTGGTAAGGAACTATCTTCATCTCTTCGCTCACGTTGGAGTACTTGCGCCCCATGAAGCGTTTGATGGAGAAGACGGTGTTCTCTGGGTTGGTGACGGCCTGGCGTTTGGCTACGGTGCCGACCAACTGTTCCCCGGTCTTGGTAAAGGCCACAACCGATGGGGTGGTACGGCCGCCCTCGGCGTTTGGGATGATGGTCGGCTCGCCGCCTTCGAGCACGGCCATCGCGGAGTTGGTCGTGCCTAGGTCGATGCCGATGATCTTGCCCATTACATATCCTCCAAAGCTCGATGCACAGAGTCTAGAAGCCATATTGATGTACTGGCATTATAAAATCTGAGTGCCTTTGTGTCAAGTCTGAGTCGCGTCAGAATGGCGGCTTTGTTCCGAGCAACTGGAGCCGCGCGAGACAACAATGGCGTGGAGGACTTGCCCGACTCAGCCTCGCCCGCTAGAGTGAAGCAAGTGCATCCATGTCCATGAATGGGGGGGACATGTTCGAACTCCTGCGGGAACTGCTCACGGTCGATCCCGGCCAAGAGCCCACCAATTTCGCGAACGTCAAGCTCCTGCTCGACCGCATTCGCGAGCACGATCTCTACCCTCACATACTCACCATAGAGAGAGGGGTCAACGAACCCGAGTGCTTTGCGGCCGACGGTTCGCGATTTCTGCAGTTCGGCGCCAACAACTACCTGAGCCTGTCTGAGCACATCAGGGTGAAGGCCGCGGCCATACGGGCACTTACCGATTACGGGGTCGGACCCGGCGGATCGAGGCTGATGAGCGGGACCATCTCGGTCATCGAAGAGGTCGAACGCCGCCTAGCCGGGCTCACGGGCATGGAAGACTGCCTGACCTTTCCCACGGGGTACATGGCCAACGTCACCGTGTTCCACGCGATCATGAACGCCTTCGTGGGCCGGTTGCCCTACCAGAAGTCAGACGGAGCCATCTTCGTCGACGCGTACGCCCACGGATCGATCATGGACGGGTGCGCGTTGTCGAACGCGCGGGTGTTCAAGTTCAGACACAACGACCTGGACGACCTCAGGCGCAAGCTCAACGAGCACGCGCAGTTCACGAACAAGCTGATAGTCACCGAGGGGGTCTACTGTCTCGAGGGCGAGATAATCGACGTTCCCTCATATGTTGATATCGCCCGCTCCAACGGGGCGAAGCTGATGATCGATGACGCCCACGCCATCGGCGTCATCGGCTCTCGCGGCGGGGGTTCCCCCGATTATCACGGCTGCGGCGACGGCATCGACATCCTCATGGGCTGCATGGACAAGGCCATGGGCGGAACCGGCGGCTACCTGTGCGGCAGCAAGACACTCGTCGATTTCTTGCGCATCGCGGCGAACTCGAGCGTCCTCTCGTCGGCCCTGCCCTGCTCGATGGCCGCCGCTATGATCGCCGCCATTGACCTCATAGAAAACGGGAGTCACTTGCGGAGCGGCCTTCTGGAGAAGTCGCTCTACCTGAAGCAAGGGTTGCGCGAGGCGGGATTCACCGTTCTGGGACCGAACGACCTGCCCTCCGTGCCGTTGTTGATAGGCGACGAGATCATGGGCATCGCCTTCGCGGAGCGGTTGAGACACAAGGGGATCTTCTGCCCGATCATGCGGTGGCCGGCGGTGCCGGTCGGTCGGTCACGACTGCGCCTCAGCTTGATGGCACGGCATGAGTTCAGCCAAATCGACACGCTGATAGACGCCTGCGCCCGCACCGGCCGCGAACTCGGCGCACTGGGCCTCACGTCCGCTGCAGCATCTCGCGCACCGCGGTGACCAAGGTGTCGGTGGTGAACGGCTTCTGCAAGAAGGTCACGTCCGAGGAGGAGTTGAGAGCGTCGTCAAGCTTGTCCCGCGCGTAGCCCGACATGTAGAGCACCGGCATCTTCGGGTAGGTCTTGCGCAGTTCGCAGACCAGTTCGGGGCCGCTGACCAAGCGCATCACCACGTCGGTGACCAGGGCGTCTGGCGGTCCGTGCCGTTCGACGATCTCCATGGCCTCCCCGGCGCCCTCCGCCTCATGAACCACGAAGCCGCGGCGACGGAGCGCCGTGACGAGCAACGAGCGCACACCCGCCTCGTCCTCAACGACCAGCACAGTCTCCGAATCGTCCGCATGGCCGGCGGCCACGGGCGCCGGCACGGTCTGTTCCTCGACCGCGTCGTCCAATCGCGGCAAGAAGAGCCGGAACACCGTGCCTCTGCCAACCTGAGACTCCACCGTCACCCGTCCGCCGCTCTGCCCGGCTATGCCGTAAACGGTGGCGAGACCCAGACCGGTACCCGCATCTTCCTTCGTGGTGAAGAATGGCTCGAAGACATGGGGCAGCACCTCATCGGGAATCCCCTTGCCGGTGTCGATCACGCTCAGCACCACATACGACCCCGCGGGCACCTCAGACTGGGCCCCAGCTCCGTCGTGCGGCAGGTCGACGTTCTCGGTGCGAACGATCAGGCATCCCCCTTCGGGCATCGCGTCGCGGGCGTTGACCACCAAGTTCATGCACACCTGCTCCATCTGTCCGGGGTCCGCCCGCACGAGTCCCAGGTCCTGGTCGAGTTCGACCGAGAACTCGATGTGCTCGCCGATGAGGCGGCCGAACAGCTCCTCGGTCGCTTGGACGATCGCGTTGAGGTTGATGATCCGCGGTCTCAGCACCTGCTTGCGCGAGAAGGCCAGTAGCTGGCGTGTGAGACCTGCCGCGCGCTCTACCGCCCGCCGTATCTCGACGATACCTCTGTGTGTGAGATCGTCGACCGCGAGGACGTCTTCGATGAGCTCAGCGTAGCCGCCGATGGCGGTCAGAAGGTTGTTGAAGTCGTGCGCGATGCCCCCCGCCAGCAGCCCGATGGCCTCCATCTTGGACGACTGATGCAGTTGCTCCTCCATATGCCTACGGTCGGTGACCTCGAGCCACGAGCCGATGAGCTCCGCCGGCCTGCCCGACGCGTCGTCGACCAGCCTCACGGTGTCGTGTATCCACCGATAGCTGCCGTCCGGCGACCGCAGCCGGTATTCACACGCGGCCTCCCGCGTCTCCAACGCCTCGGTGAGCAGCGGGAGGAGATCGCGGTCTTCGGGATGCACCAGTTCCGTCCAGAAGCCTGGGGCGCCCAGCACCTCGTCGGCGGTATATCCCAGCTGCGACTGCACGTTGGAGCCCACGAACGTGATTCGACCGAGCGCCCGCGGCTCCCGGCAGTAGATGACCGCCGGACTCGACGACAGGAGGTGGGCCAAACGGGTACGACGCTCGGAGAGTTCAGTATTGGCGGCTCGCAGATCGGCTGTCGCCCGGCGAACACGCTCCTCAAGCTCCCGGTGGGCCTCCTCGAGCGCCAGTTCGGCCGCCTTGCGGTCGCTGATGTCGCGCAGAACGAAGATGCTCCCGCGAAACCGGCCGCGACCGTCGCGGAACACCGAACGCCGGCCTTCGTAGAGACGCTCGTCGAACCTGCACTCCGCCGAGATTTCGCCCCGCCCGCCGTTGGAGCCCTGATGATCGACGAGCAGATCGGGGCAGTTCGACAACACCTCCGAGACTTCCTTTCCTCCAGCAAAGGTCAGCTTCTTACCGGTCAGCGCCTCCGCGGCAGGATTCAGGTACACCACCCGGTCCTTGGTGTCGGTTGCGATGACGCTGTCGCTCATGTGCGCCACGACGAACTCTCGCGCGGCCGGAGCGATGTCGAGAAGCCGGTATCTCGTGAAGCCCCAGTAGAGCACCAGGCCCACCCACGTAAAGAACGCTGGGGTAAGGTTCACCGTCTCTGACGAAGGCGCGCCGTAGACGAATGCCACATCCGCCACCACGGGCACCATCACGGCGGCGAGCAGGGCAGCGGCCTGGCGCCTGTAGAGTCCCGGTTCTCTGAAGAACATGCGCGCGAGCATGGCGACCGACCCCGCCATGAGCAAGTACGTGTATGCGGTGTCGAGCCACCACCATATTCCGGGCTGCTCGCGCAGAAGCGCCTGCGAACCGTGGTATTCGAAGGTGAGATCGATCCAGATGAGCGTGTGATAGTCGCTCGTCCACACCAGCACCTGAGTCATGATGGGCAGAAGCGAGAGAGCCAGGAGCGTGCCGGCGGTCACCCACCTGCGGTGGCCTGAGTATGCGGCGGCGAAGGCGATCATGGCTACGCCGATAACGTCCATGCCCACGAAGGCCACCTTGTGAAACGCCACGGCATACTCGAAGGAACCCGAGGCGAGCTGCAGACCGATAGCCAAGGCCCATAGCATGCCCCCGAAGTTGACGATAGCCAGGGGGATGCATCCGGGAGCCGACCGCCGGCGTAGTGTGAAACTTGCCACCGCGAGGGAGATGGCCGCCGCCGCCATCATGAGCGGCACGTAGGGACTGAACTGCCAAGTCATGAGCGCACCCCCCCCCATCTATTCCCACCCCGTGGCTCTCGGGCCTCGCTCGACCCGCGCGGTAGAAGGCCGTCAGACGTTCGCACTTACTTCATTATACGCAGGAATAGCGAGAAATCCTGTTGACAGGCTAACCCGCCTGTGACATTCTCGCGGGCTAGGAAGCCGCCATCGCCACGCCGGGGGGGTCCGAGATGTCGTCTGTGTCGCATGCCTTGCAGTCAGGCTTTTTTCGCTGCTACTACCGCTACACCGCGCTCCTCAACCGACTGGTGCCAAACGTCCAGGTCAACGGCCGGCCATTCGAGGTGTTGCCATCTGTATGCAAGCCGCTCGGCAATGAACACGTTGTTGTGGACCACATCCCCGAGGGTAAGAACGTCCTCGAGGTAGGCTGTGGCTCCGGCATCATCACGGTCTACGCGGCGCTCAAGAGCGGGCACGTCACAGCGGTCGACATCAGCCCCGACGCGGTCGACAACACCAAGATCAACATCGCCGCCCAGGGCCTCCAGAACGTGACGGTGCTGTGTAGCGACGGCCTCGAGGCGGTCTCCGGGCAGTTCGACGTGGTGATCTCGAACCCCCCGTGGGTCGACTTCGAGTCAGACGATCCGAACAGGCAGTGGGCGACGTCGGCGACGCTCATCCCCAGCCTGTTCCGCGACTCGGGCCGGTTCCTGGTCGATGGCGGCATCCTCGCCATTTCGTGCCCGGGCGCGGCCAAGGAGAACTTGGTCAAGCTTGCCGGCAGCAACGGGTTCACCCTTGTCTCGACGCACCCGCGCGAGAAGAACAAAGACCTGCGCACCCGCCTGCTCACGCTGCTCTACCTGCAGATCGGCTTTCACCCCCTGGTGTATGTGTTCACGAAAGACACGCCCCTGATGGCGTAGACCGGTGCGGCGCCGCGAGGCGCCCGCGCCGTTGAAGGTCGCCAAGGCCTCGCTCCCCCCAGATAGGCCGAGGGCCCCGTTTGGGGCCCTCGGCTTCTGTTTGTCGGTGGCGCCCTTCAAGGAGTAGCGCCCTCGTCTCAGTCGACGTATCTCGCTAGTACTCCATGTATTCGTACTGGTTGGCGGGCGCAGCGGAGCTGTCGCCGACGGGGTTGGTCACCCTGACGTAGACAGTGTGCCCCGTCGTTCCGGGAGGAGCGGTCGCGACGATCTCGGTTTCACTGACAACGGTGAAGTCGAGCGCGCTGGTGCTGCCGAACTTCACCGCGGTCACGCCGGTGAAGCCCGTCCCATAGATGTGCACGATAGTGCCGCCCGAGTGGGATCCACTGGTCGGATTGAGGCTGGTCACCTGAGGTACACCGTAACTGTACTTGCCCTCATACGAGATGTCGTTCGTACCGGCCGACGTTGTCACGGTAACGTCGACACTCGTATAGATGGTTCCACCGGGAACCGTCGCGGTGATCTGGGTCGGGCTATTGACGACGTACCCGGTCGCGTTCACGCTGCCGAATTGCACGGCGGTTACGCCGGTGAAGCCACTGCCGGTGATCGTCACCGTGTTGCCGCCGGAAGATATGCCGGCAGCCGGACTGAGGCCGAGCACCCGGGGTTTGCCATAGCTGTACTTGCTGGTGTCGCTGGTATCTGGGGTGAGATCGCTCGACAGGCTGGTGCCCGCGGGATTGGTCACGTAGACATCGACCGTGCTGTACAGAGTCCCGGCTGGTACCGTCGCGGTGATCTGGGTGGCCGAGTTGACCGTGACACCCGTGGCATATGCACTCCCGAACCTCACGCCGCTGGAGGTCACCGGCAGGAAGCCTTTGCCCGTGATGGTGACTACGTTGCCGCCCCCAGCCCCACCCGCGGCCGGAGACACGGTGCTTACCACGGGTACGCCGTACGTGTAGTTATTGTAGGTGCCCGTGGCTGAGCTGGCGCCCACTGGGTTGGTGACCGTGACCTCGACGTCGTTGCCGAGCGTCGTGCCGGCCTGTGACTGCGAAGGCACGTCGGTCACCGTGATCTGCGTGGGACCGTTGATCGTGTACTCTCCGGCGGTCAAGGCCTCCGACCCGAACTTGATCGAAGTCACGCCGGTGAAGCCCGTTCCGGTGATGACCACGGTATTGCCGCCGCCGACCAGTCCAGCCGCCGGGTTGATGTTGGTCACGGTCGGAGCACCGTAGCTGTACTTGCTGGCGGCACTGGTCGCGCTCGAGCCGACCGAGGTCTGAACGACCACGTCGACCGTGGTGTTGAGCGTGCCGCCGGGCGCGGTGACTCTGATTTGCGTCGAAGCGTCGACAACCACTCCGCCGCCCGGCACTCCGCCAAAGGTCACATCGGGCACCGCCCCTGTGGTCGGGAAGTTGGTGCCTGTGATGACTACTTGGTTGCCTCCCGTGTCGACACCGGCTGCCGGGCTGAGCAGGGTGACCGTCGGCACACCGTAGCCGTAGTCGTCACCCGCCCCCGACGTGTCGCTCGTGCCGACCAGGTTCGTCACCGTCACATTGACGGTCGTTCCCGGCGAAGCGGCCGCGGGGGCGACCGCGGTGATCTGGGTGGGGGAGTTGACGGTGTAGCTGGTTGCGTTGTTGCCGCCGAACTTGACGGCGCTGGCGCCGCTCACGCCGGTGAACCCTGTGCCGCTGATGACCACGGTGTTGCCGCCGGCGGGAGTTCCATTGTTCGGAGACAGGCCGCTGACGACAGGTACACCGTAGCTGTACTTGCTGCTGTCGGTGGTGCTGGCTGTGAGATCGCTGACGACGCTGGTACCGGCTCCGTTAGTGACGGTCACGTCGATCGTGCCTTGGACCAGGGGTACCGGGGCGATCGCGGAGATCTGCGTGGAGCTGAGCACGTGGAAATGGACGTCGATGGTGCCGCAGCTCACGGTGCCGAACTTGACGTCGCTGACGCCGTTGAAGTTGGTGCCGACGATGGTGACCAGATTGCCACCGCCAAGCGCACCGGCGACCGGCGAGACGCTTGTCACGGTCGGCAAGCCGTAGCTGTACTTGCTGTCGGCATTGGCCAGACTGGTGCCAATGATGTTGGTCACCGTGACATCGACCGTGCCTGTGCCCGCCGGAGCCTTGGCCGTGATCTGCGTCGGGCTATCGACGGTGTAGTTGCCGATCGTCACGACGGTCGTGCCGAACTTGACGCCCGTCACGCCGGTGAAGCCATCGCCCTGGATGACCACCAGGTTGCCACCCGAAGGCGAGCCCCCCGACGGATTCAGACCGGTGATGGTCGGCACTCCGAACGTGTAGTCGTCAGCGACCGAATCCGGGGTCACACCAGAGGTCGTGGTGACCTTGACTCGAACGGTGCCGGCCACGTGGGCCGGGGCTTTGGCCGTGATCTGGGTGGCGGAATTGACGGTGTAGCTCGTCGCGTCGGTGGAACCGAATTTCACCTCGGTCACACTCACGAAGTTCGTGCCCGTGATCACGACGTTGTTGCCCCCCGAGGTCGACCCAGCCACCGGGTTGAGCAACGTGATAGTCGGCACACCGTAGATGTACTGATTGCCGGCTCCCGTGGCACTGGTTCCGGCCGGTGTCGTCACGGTCACATAGACCGCTCCGCCCGCGGCCACGCCCGCGCTTGTGGCCGTTGGAGCCTGGCTCACAGTGATCTGTTCCGGGCTGTCGATGGTGTACTTGGAGCTTGAGACGGTCGCCGCGCCGAACTTGACGGCGGTCACACCCGAGAAGCCGGAACCCTTCAGCACGACCTGGTTGCCACCGCCTAGCGGACCCCCGGTCGGGTTCAGAACGGTCACCGACGGGGCGCCGAAGCTGTAGTCGTCGGCCGGAGTATCCGGACTTGTGAGACCGTTGTTGGTCACCTTGACCTGAACGGTGCTTCCGTCGGTGCCGACGGGCGCGATCGCCGTGATCCGGGTGTTCGAGTCCACGATGTAGCTGGAGGCGTTGGCCCCCCCGAACTTCACCGCGTCTCCCGGATGGGTACCAACACCGCTGAAGCCGCTGCCGGTGATGATCACCGAGTTCAAGCCGGTCGCCGGACCCGCGGCCGGGCTCACGCTCGTGACCGACGGGCCGCCATAGGTGTAGTCATCGGCCGCGCTGTCGCCGCTCGTGCCGACGGGGTTGGTGACCGAGACACGTACGACCTCAGACGTGGCATGCGCCGGAGGGGTCGCCGTGATCTGAGTCGGGCTGTCCACGACATATGCCAGAGCACTGTCGGAGCCGAACTTGACCGCGACTGCTCCCTCGAGGCCCGTGAAGCCCGACCCGGTGATTACCACCTTGTTGGCTGAACCACCGGCGAGCGGACCACCCGAAGGATTGAGGTCGGTGATGGTAGGCGCACCAAAGCTGTACTTGCTGGCGTCACTCGTCGCGCTGACGCCGGTCGTGTTGGTGACCCTGATGTCCACGGTCTTGTAGTTCGGGCCGTCGGGCGCGATGGCCGTGATCTGAGTCTGGCTGTTGACCGTGTAGCTGGCCGCCAGGTACTCGCAATCGTGTCGTCGGCCGTGTCTAGGAGTGCCCTGGTCGTCCAGATAGTAGAATCCGACCTTGGTCACGTTCACGAACGCCGACCCGGTGATGATGACCGTGTTGCCACCGGCGTTCGAACCGGCGGCCGGGCTCAGGCCGGCGACAGTCGGTATGCCGTAGCTGTAGTCGTCGGCCGACGTGTTGAGACTCTGCCCAACGGGGTTGGTCACGATGACGTTCACCACGCTGCCCGAGGTGCCTGATGGCACCTTCACCTTCATCTCGGTGTCGCTCACGATGGTGATGTCACTCGCCGAGACGGTCTTCGTACCGAACTTCACCGAGGTGATCTCGACAAAGTAGGTGCCGGTGATCGTCACCTGGTTGCCACCCTCCGCCGGACCAGTGAGCGGATCGAGGCCGGTCACCGTCGGCAGAGTGATGTACCGGTACTTCGTGCTGGCATTGAGCGCACTCGTCCCGGCCGGCGTGATCACCGTGACCTCGACAGTCGTGTCGAGTGCTCCGGCAGGCGCTGTCGCCGTGATCTGCTTCTCGGTATTCACCACGAAACCGACAGTGGCTTCGCCGAACTTGACCGAGGTGACCCCGGTGAAGCCGGTGCCCTTGATCACAACCGAGTTGGCCCCGCCGGCGGGCCCAGCCGCGGCCTCGAGGTCGGTGACTGTCGGAGGCCCGTAGCTGTATTTGCTCGCCAGGCTCGTGGTGCTCGGGCCCGCGGCGTTCGATACCACCACGTCGACGGTGCTGCCGCCGGCGGCTGGCAGAGGCGCGATGGCCGTGATCTGAGTCGCGGAGTTGACCGTGTAGCTCGACGCCGGCTTGTTGCCGAAGACGACGCCGTTCGCCCCGATGATGCCCACGAAGTTGGTGCCGGTGATGACCACCGAGGTACCACCCGAGTTGGGGCCTGCAGCCGGGTTGAGGGCCGTCACGGTCGGAATGCCATAGCTGTACTTGCTCGCCGTGCTCGTCGCGCTGGTGCCGGCGGGGGTCGTCACGGTGACATCGACCGTGGTGCCCGCGGTACCGGCCGGTGCGACGGCCGTGATAGTTGAGATATATGGGGACGTCGCCGATGCGGTGGTCACCGAGAAGCTCGTCGCGTTGACCCCGCCGAACTTCACAGCCGTGGCCCCGGTGAAACCGGTTCCCGTGATGCTCACGCTGTTTCCACCCGTCTGCGGACCGGCGTTAGGCGTGAGAAGCGTCACCGTCGGCGATCCGTAGCTGTACTTGGTAGCGAGTGCCGTGCCGCTTGTGCCCACGCTATTGGTCACCGTGATGTCGACAGTGGAACCCGAGGCTCCCGCGGGAGCTACCGCGGTGATCTGAGTGGTTGAGTTGACCGTGTAACTGGTCGCGTTCACAGTGCCGAACTTGACGCCGGTGGGCCCGGTGATCTCGCTGAAACCGGTACCGGTGATGACCACCGTGTTACCGCCCGCCGCGGAGCCCGCGGCCGGGTTGATGGCGGTGATTGTCGGCACGCCGTAGGTGAACTTGGTGGCCGGTCCGAAGGCGCTCGTGCCGGCGGGAGTGTTCACCGCGACGTCGACCGTGGTGGCGGTGGTGCCGGCCGGAGAGATCGCCGTGATCTGAGTGGGCGAAAGCACCACGTAGCTCTTGGCGGCCGTGTTGCCGAACTTCACGTACGTCACTCCGGTGAAGCCGGTGCCCGTGATGGTGACAGAAGTGCCGCCCAAGGCGGAACCGCCGTTTGGCTCCAACTCGGTGATGACGGGAGGTCCGTAGCTGTACTTCGTGGTGAGCATCGTGGTGACGCTCGTGCCGCCCGCGGTGGTCACGGTGACGTCGACCGATGTGCCCGCGATGCCTGCCGGAGCCGTGGCGGTGATCTGCGTGGCGCTGTTGACCGTGTAGACAGCGTTGGCGTCGCCGAACTTGACGGCGGTTGCGCCGGTGAAGTTCGTACCGGTGATGACCACCGCGTTGCCGCCGGTGGCGGCCCCCGCGCCCGGCTCGAGCTTGGTGATGGCCGGCAGCGCGCCGCTGCCGCCGCCGAAGGTGGCCTCTCTCACGCGGATGATCAGTGCCACTGCCTGGGCACGCGTAAGTGTGGTGCCCGGTGTCAGGTAGCCATTGCTGCCCTTGACCACTTCGCGATAGACCAGATACGCGGTAGCCGGCGCATGCACGGCCGCCACGTTGGTCGCATCCCTGAAGACCGCGAGAATGAGCGCCCCCTCAGCCGCGTACCACCCGCTGAGCGTCGTGTAGGTGCTCCTGGTGCCGGTGATCTTGCCGGTCTGCGCGATCTCTTTGTCAGACAGGTACGTGCCGAGGATCTTGTTGGCCTGCTGCCTGCTGACGGTGTTGTTGGGCTTGTAGGTGCCGTCGGTGTACCCCGAGATGACCCCTACCTTGACACCGCCCTCGATGTATTTGAAGAAGGTATTGCTCTTGATCACATCGGAGAAGGTCGCGACGCTCGGTGTGTAGTAGGCGATGCCGAAGCCATCGACCACCATCTTCGCGAATTGGCCCCGCTTGACCGCTTCGTTGGGATGGAAGGAGCCATCCTGGAAGCCTCCGGCCACAGTCGCCGCCTGCGAGGCGGTTACCCCGTACCGGCTCTGCCATTGGGCGTCGCTGATGTCGTTCCATCTGTCGGCAAGCGCGACACCCGCGCTCACCAGGGTTATGGTCACGACCAGCAGGGACAGCAAGACCGCCCATGCTACGCGCCCTTTGACCCCCCTTCGCAAACCACTCATCACGTTCCTCCTCATACTCTCTAGGCAAGCTTCTCTGTGGCAGGATGAAGCAACAAACGATTGGCAACCGCTTGATCGTGGTGGATTCTCAACAGGTCCGCTCCCTCCTTGGCAGGTGGGAGTTGGGCAGGCGTGTCGACATCCCTCCGTCGCCGACGGTGGGGCTCACCCATCTGAGACACTCGTGATCGTGGCGCATAGAACTCCTTCGCGAGCCACGTGTCTTACCGAGCGGGCACGGGGTGACCGTTGAGCGAGACACTATACTCGATATTGCGGGCCTCTCCAATATTCAAGCCGCGCCCCCCGGGTCCTTCGTAGCGAGGGGGCCCGCCTTATGGCGGGCCCCCTCGAAAGACTCCTTCAAACGACCGTTGTAGCCCTCAACCCCTGTTCTAGGGCGATACCGAGATGATGAACGTTCTCGTCACCGTGGCCTTGCCCGTCTCGGTGGTCGTTACCACGATGGTGATCGAGCTCACCGCCCCGATGATGACGTTAGCGCCGCTCGCGTAGGGAAGTCCCTGGATCGTGATGGTCGAGTGGGCCGCGCCGGAGTCGACCACCGTGAATTTGATGGTGTCGTGCGTGCCGGTGACCCAACCGGTTATCTGCCCGGTGGAATCACTGGCGTCCGGGCCCGGATCGGCCACGTTGACCACACCGCCCACGGGGTTGATGTCACCGGCCGCGAGAGTGATGGAACTCGGCGCTGAGGCCGGCGCCGGCGGGGCCGCGGTCACGGTCACCAGGAAGGTCCTCGTTACCGTGGCCTTGCCAGTCTCGGTGGTCGTGACCACGATGTTCAGGGTGGCGGTCGACGTTATCTTGTAGTCGTTGCCGCTGGTGTACGAGACGCCCTTGATCCTGATGGTCGAGACCGCGGGAGCCGTATCGGTGACCGTGAACCTTATGTTGCAGTCCGTGTCGTCCACCCAGCCCAACACCTTGCCCGTGGAGTCGGTGGCGCCCGCGGCGGGGATTGCCACATCGACCACAGAGCCGACCGGGTTGGTCGCGCCGGGCAGGAGATCCACCGCGCTGGGCGCGCTCGCCTTGACCTGGGTCACCGACACGATGAACGTCCTGGAGACGGTGGCCTTGCCCGTTTCGGTGGTCGTGACCACGATAGTCTGCGGCGCCGTCGACGTGACCTTGTAGTCGTTGCCGCTGGTGTATGACGCTCCGTTGATCCTGATGGTGGAATCGGCGGCCCCGGCGTCGGTGACCGTGAACCTGATGTTGCAGTCGGTGTTGGCGATCCAGTCGAGCACCGCCCCGGTGGAGTCGGTGCCCCCCGGGCCGGGATCGCTCACGTCGGTGACCCCGCCGACCGGATTAGTGGCGCCCGCGAGGAGATCGATGGCGCTGGGCGCGGTGGCGACCGGCCCGGCGACCGAGACGAGGAACGTGCGCACGGCGGGAGCACGACCCGTCTCGGTAGTGGTCACGACAATGGTGAGAGTGGCGGTCGAAGTAATCTTATAGTTGTTGCCGCTCGCGTACGACGATCCCCTGATCGTGATAGTCGAATGGGCGCTGCCAGCGTCAACGACCGTGAACCTGATGTTGCAGGCGGTGTTGGCGACCCAGCCCAGGACCTTGCCCGTGATGTCGGTGCCCCCCGCGGCGGGGATGGCGACGTCGACCACCGCGCCGACCGGGAGGATGCTGCCTGGCGTCAGGTAGATGTCGCTCGGAGTGGTGGCGGGAAGTCTATAGGTGAAATCGTTGGCGGCGCCCGACGGAGAGCTCGATCCAGCCAGAGTGGTAACGACGACATCGACTACTCCCGCGGGGTGCGCGGGAGCCACACAGGTGATCTCGGTCGAGTTCACGACAACCACGCTGGTCGCCGGATAGCCGGGGCTGAACGTGACGGTCGCGCCCGCGGCGAAGCCCGTCCCGGTTATGGTGACCTCAGTGCCGCCCAGAGTGCTGCCGACGTTCGGGTCCAGATCGGTGACGACAGGGGTGCCGTAGGTGTACTTGCTGGCGTCGTTCGACGAGCTGGTGCCCGACGGAGTCGTCACGGTGACATAGACCGTGCTGCCGGTAGTGCCCGAGGGCGCCATGGCGGTGATCATGGTCGACGAGTTGACGATGAAGCTGAGGGCCGGCTTGCTTCCGAACATCACCGCGCTCACGCTCGTGAAGCCGGTGCCGTAGATGACGACGGTGTTGCCGCCGGTCGCCGGGCCCACGGCCGGGCTGAGCGACGTAACCACCGGGCCCCCGTAGTAGTACTTGGTGGCGCTGCTGACCGCGCTCGTGCCGGCCGCGGTGGTCACCGTCACGTCGACCATGGTGCCGCCGGTGCTCGAGGGAACGATCGCTGTGATCTGCGTGGGCGAATTGACGACGAAGCTCGTGGCGTTCTTGGTGCCGAACTTGACGGCGCTGACGCCGGTGAAGCCGGTGCCCGTGATGACGACCGAGTTACCGCCGACAGCCGGACCGGTCGTCGGGCTGAGCAGGGTCACGGTCGGAGCGCCGTAGCTGTACTTGCTCGCCGCGCTGGTGGCGGTGGTGCCGCCCGGAGTGGTCACGGTCACGTCGACCGTACCCGTACCGGAGGGCGCGACGGCGGTGATCTGCGTGCTGGAAACCACGTTGACGCTCGTAGCCGGCTTGGTGCCGAACTTGACAGCGGTGGCGCCGGAGAGGCTCGTGCCGGTGATGACCACAGTGTTGCCACCGGCGACCGGACCGCTCGCGGGGCTCAGAGCCGTCAGCGTGGGCAGACCGTAGGCGTACTTGCCGGCGCTCGTCTTCACGCTGATGCCGGCCGCGGTCTCCACTGTCACGTCGACGGTGGTGCCAAGGGTGCCGGCGGGCGCGACCGCAGTTATCTGCGTTGTGGAGTTGACGGTGAAGGTCGCGTTGGCCGTACCGAACCTCACGGCGAAGACCTCAGTGAAGTTGGTGCCGGTGATGACCACGCTGTTGCCACCCGAAGGTAGGCCCGACGTGGGATTGAGGCCCGATACGGTCGGCAGGGCGGTGGAGAACGTCACCGCTTTGACGCGGAGTATCAGCGCGACAGCTTGGCCGCGGGTCAGATCGAGGTTCGGGCCGAGGTACATCCAGCCGCTGCTGTGGCTGCCCTGCACAACGCCGCGGTACACGAGGTAGGCGGTAGCCGGCGCATGGACGCTGGCGACACGGCTGGCGTCGGCGAATTGGGCCAGTATGCTCATGCCTTCGGCCACGTACCAGGTGTTGAGACTCGGATAGTTGGCCGTCTTGCCGGCGATGTGGCCTCTAAGCGTGAGTTCCCTCTGGGCCAGGTAGTTGCCCAAGATCGAGTTGGCTTGCTGGCGAATGATCGTCGTGTCGGGGCCGAACGTGCCGCCGGCCTGGCCGGCGATCAGGCCGGCGTAGGCCCCGCCCTCGATCCACGGAAAGAAGTAGTGGCTGGTAGGCACGTCGGAGAAGGTGGGGTTCGAAGGATAGGCCGTTGGCACACCCAAGCCGGCGCCGGCCATCTTGGCGAACTGCGCGCGGGTCACGTTGAGCATCGGCCTGAACGTGCCGTCGGGCCACCCGTCGGCCACGGTGGCTGCCTGCGACTCTGTGATGCCATAGGTGGAAACCCACCAGCCGTTCGGGGCGTCGGACCACGGTGGAGCCGCGAGCGCCGACGCCGAAATCAGCAACAGTAGTGTTACCGCTACGACCGTCAGTACCAGACCGGTCTTCGCGATTCGCTTGCCCCTCGTGGCCGTGCCTCTCATGACATCCTCCTCCGCATACTGCCGACTGACATCTGGTTTCAGACGAATTCGCGAGCGATTGGTTCCCGGCTTGCGCTATCGAATCCGGTGGGGTGCCTGGGATGTGAGTGTCTATCGCTGTAGTTCAAGGTTCCATACCCAACCGGCGCTTAGCGACGGCTCCCCCCACCGTATGCACCGTTCCGGCCCGACGCCGGTACGGTTATCCATGTAGAACTATACCTCCCCGAACCGCAAAGGCGCTAGAGGGATTCGAATGGCGAAGGCGGGCTACAATATGAGCATGAGGATGGGTCGAGAACGGCGAAGCGCGAGAGAACGGCGCGCCCAGGCGCCGCGGCGCAGGCGCGCGGTCGTCCTCATCGCGGTGATCGTGGCGGTGCCCTTGGTGACGCTATGGGTGATCGCCGGTCTGCTCATGGTGGGTCTCCGCACGGTGGCCGCCGTCGAACCCGATATCCCCTCGCTCGAGGCGCAGCGAGACGTGACTCTCGCTCAGACCAGCGAGATATACGCGAGCGACGGCACCCTCCTCGCGTATCTACACGGTGAAGAGAACCGCACCGTCATCAGCAGCGACAAGATCCCCGAGATAATGCGGCTCGCGACGGTCGCGATCGAGGACGAGCGGTTCTTCAGCCACAGCGGTGTGGACTTCGAAGCGGTCATGCGCGCGCTCGTCACCAATGTCCAAGCCCAATCGACCGAGGAAGGCTTCTCGACCATCACCATGCAGTTGGTCGGCAACCTCTATCTCGACCGCCGGGATATCTCGCTCTCGCGCAAGTTCAACGAGATGGCGCTCGCGTACCAGATGGAGCGCAAGTACTCCAAGCGCGAGATCATCGACATGTACCTCAACACCATCTACTTCGGCGCCAATGCCTACGGCATCGAAGCCGCGGCCCGCACGTACTTCGACAAAGAGCCCGTCGATCTCAACCTGACCGAGGCCGCGCTGCTGGCGGGTCTGCCCCAGGCTCCGACCGCGTACTCGCCGCGCAGGCACCCGCAGGTCGCGCTCGAGCGCCGCAACCAGGTGCTTCTCAAGATGAACGAGCTGGGCTTCATCACCAACATCGAGGCCAAGACCGCCCTCGAGACTCCGGTCGAACTGGCCCCTTATTCGCCGTACACCAAGACTCAAGAACCATATGTGGTCGCTTTCGTGCGCAAGCAGCTCATCGACATGTTCGGCGAAGACAAGGTGTTCAAGGGAGGCCTGCGAGTCGAGACCACGATCAATCCCGCCTATCAGGACGTAGCCATGGACGCCATCACCAGCAACCTCGACGAAGAGGGAGATCCTTCGGCCGCCCTGGTCAGCATCGAGGTCAAGACCGGCTTCATCAGAGCTATGGTGGGCGGCAGTGACTACGACAGCTCGAAGTTCAACCTTGCCGCTCAAGGCCGGCGCCAGCCAGGTTCGGCCTTCAAGACCTTCTGCCTCGTGGCCGCGATCGAGATGGGCATGGATCCTTACAACACCTACTACGAATCCATGCCTATCGTCATCGACATCCCCGGCGCTCCGGAACCGTGGGACGTCAGCACCTACGGCGGCAGCTACTACGGCTCGTCGAGCGTTGCCCAGGCGACGCTGCGGAGCGACAACACCGTGTACGCCCAAATGGCCATGGACGTGGGCGCGGAGCGCATCGTCGACGTGGCCCGCCGCATGGGGATCACCTCCGAGCTGAACGCCGATCCGGCTATCGCGCTCGGCGGACTCAAGTACGGAGTCTCGGCGCTCGAGATGGCCGCGGCCTACGCCACCCTCTCCAACGGCGGCATCCACGTGCAGCCGGTGATCATCCGCAGGGTCAAGGATTCAACGGGCAAGATCATCTGGGAGGCGAACCCCAAGAAGACCCAGGCCATATCTGAAGGAGTGGCCTACGAGGTGACCCGGATTCTAGAGGCGAACGTCGCAAGCGGAACGGGCACCCGAGCCGACATAGAACGGCCGAACGCCGGCAAGACCGGCACCACCACCAACTGGTACGACGCCTGGTTCTGCGGCTACACCCCCCACCTCTCCACAGCGGTCTGGATGGGCAACGCCGACGCCCAGGTGTCTATGGACGATGTTCACGGCATCCGCGTGACGGGCGGCAGTTTTCCGGCGATGATCTGGCATGACTTCATGTTCGACTCCGACCGCGACTACGAGGAGGAACCCTTCTTCGAGCCCAGTGCCCCGGTGCGGTTCGACCCGTTCTTCCAGAGCACCTACTCGGTGCCGCCCACCTCGAGCAGCACGATCTCGATAACGACTACCACGGTTCCGCCCGAGACCACTCCCCCCAGCGACGACCTGCCTCCCGACATCACAGCTCCGCCAACCAGTCCGATCCAGACGAGCTTCTAGCGCGCCGTTCCGCGCCGGCACACGCACTCCAGCTTGACATATCTGAGTCTCTGCGTATAAGATTTTCTTCATTATGTGACGCAGCCATGAGCCCAGGGGCTCGCGGCCTCTCCGGAGGACGAGGGCCTCGGGCACGAGGAGCACTGAGATAGATGCAACTGGAACGATTCACGCTCAAGGCGCAGGAGGGCTTGGCGGCTTCGCAGAAGCTCGCGCAGGAGCGCGGCCACGCCCAGGTGGAACCCGAACACCTCATGGTGGCCCTGCTCGAACAGGAGGCGGGCCTCGCGGCATCGATCCTCGAGCGCATAGGCGCGAGCCCCAGCGCCGTCGAGGGCGAACTCCAGAAGCGACTCGACTACTTCTCGACAGTGCACGGTCAGGCCCAGGTCGGGCTCGCCCGCGAGACGCAGCGGGCGCTCGAAGCGGCCCAAGCCGAGGCCGACTCCATGAAGGACGCCTACGTCTCTACGGAGCACCTGCTCATGGGGCTCGCCGCGAACAAGGGTTGGCTCGGCGGCACGCTCAAGCGGTCGGGTGTGACCCGGGACGCCGTACTGCATGTGCTGAAGGAGATCCGCGGCTCCCAGCGCGCCCAGGACCCGAACGCCGAGGAGAAGTACCAGGCGCTCGAGCGCTTCGGGCGCGACCTCACCGCCCTCGCCCGGCGGGCCAAGCTCGACCCGGTGATCGGGCGCGACAACGAGATCCGCCGCGTCATACAGGTCCTCAGCAGGCGTACCAAGAACAATCCCGTGCTCATCGGCGAGCCCGGTGTGGGCAAGACCGCCATCGCCGAAGGGCTGGCTCAGCGCATCGTATCGGGCGACGTACCCGAAGGACTCAAGAACAAACGTGTTGTGGCGCTCGACATCGGAGCCATGGTGGCGGGAGCGAAGTACCGGGGCGAGTTCGAGGAGCGCTTGAAAGCGGTGCTCAAGGAGATCGTCGACAGCGAGGGCGAGATCGTCACGTTCATCGACGAACTGCATACCATCGTCGGGGCCGGCGGCGCTGAGGGCGCGGTCGACGCTTCGAACATGCTCAAACCCATGCTTGCGAGAGGCGAGTTGCGGGTCGTGGGAGCCACGACGCTCGACGAATACCGCAAGCACGTGGAAAAGGATGCCGCTCTCGAACGGCGCTTCCAGCCCGTCCTGGTGTCGGAGCCCACCGTGGAAGACACCATCGCCATCCTGCGGGGGCTCAAGGAGCGCTACGAGGTGCACCACGGCGTGCGCATCCAGGACTCGGCGTTGGTGGCGGCGGCGGTCTTGTCGCATCGCTACATCTCCGACAGGTTCCTGCCCGACAAAGCGATCGACCTGGTCGACGAGTCGGCCAGCAAGCTGCGCATCGAGATCGACTCCATGCCGCTCGAGATCGACCAGGTGGAGCGGCGCATCAAACAGCTCGACATCGAGCTCCACGCTCTCAGCAAGGAGAAGGACGCCGCCTCCAAGGAGCGACGCAAGGTCATAGAAGCCGAACTGGCCGGGCTGCGCGAGGAATCCTCGGGCATGAAGGCGCATTGGCAGGCCGAGAAGGACGCCATCGGCAAGATCCAGGCGGTCAAGGAGGAGATCGACGCTGCCAAGACCGAGGCCGAGAAGGCCGAGCGGGTGGGCGATCTACAGAAGGCCGCGGAACTACGTTACGGGCGCATCCCCGACGCGGAGAGAAGGCTGGCGGCGGAGAACGAGCGGCTGAATGAGCTGCAGCGCGACAAGAGGATGCTGAAGGAAGAGGTCGAGGAAGAGGACATCGCCGAGGTCGTGGCCCGCTGGACGGGCATCCCGGTGGCGCGGCTCATGGAGGGTGAAGTCGAAAAGCTCATCCACATGGAGGAGCGACTGCACGTGCGGGTGGTCGGCCAGGACGACGCTCTGGCCGCCATCGCCTCGGCGATCAGGCGCGCCCGCGCCGGCCTGCAGGACCCTGACCGGCCCATCGGCAGTTTCATGTTTCTCGGACCCACCGGCGTCGGCAAGACCGAGCTGGCGCGGGCGCTCGCCGAGTTCATGTTCGACGACGAGAAGGCCCTCGTCAGGGTCGACATGAGCGAATTCCAGGAGCGGCACTCCGTGGCCCGGCTCATCGGGGCGCCGCCCGGCTACGTAGGCTACGAGGAGGGCGGCTACCTCACCGAGGCCGTGCGGCGCCGTCCCTATGCCGTCGTGCTGCTCGACGAGATCGAGAAGGCTCACGCCGACGTCTTCAACCTGCTACTGCAGATCCTCGACGAGGGCCGGTTGACCGACGGCCACGGCCGCACCGTAGACTTCAAGAACGCGGTCGTCATCATGACGTCGAACATCGGCAGCGAGTTCATCCTCGACGCCGACATCACCGAGTTCGAGATGGAATCGCGCGTGAGCGCGCTCATGCAGTCGACCTTCAAGCCGGAGTTCCTCAACAGGCTCGACGAGGTCATCATCTTCCACCGGCTCAGCCTCGAACACATCAAGGGCATCGTCGATATCCAGTTGGGCCTGCTGCGCAAGCGCCTGGCCGCGCGAGACATCGCGTTGGAGATAACCGGCGCCGCCAAGAGCTACCTGGCTCACCAGGGATACGATCCGGCCTACGGCGCGCGGCCTCTGAAGCGGCTCATCCAGAAGGAGATCCAGGACCACGTGGCCCTCGGGATCCTCCGGGGGAATTTCCGCGACGGGGATACGGTTGTCGTGGACGAGGAGAACTTGGAGCTCACATTCGTGAGACGCGAGGAGCCGGAGACGACCGCGGAGGTTTGACGCTCCATGAGACCGCCCGCGAAGTGACATGATGAAGACCGCCGGCACCGCGGATTCGACAGGTGGCCCACATAGGCAAGCACGACAGGAGGAGGGGTGCGGTGGCGCAGCGCGCGCAGGAGAAGATGACGGAGGCGAAAGGCCAAGCTACCGGCGATGCCGGCGCCTCATCGACTGAGCAGGCGCCCACGCAACCTAGTCGCGGACCGCTCGACGGGCCGGTGAAGCTCCTCGCGGGCCTCGCCTGCGTCATCATCGTCATATACGGTCTGCACTACGCCTCGGGAGTGCTCAACCCCGTCCTCTTGGCCCTCTTCGTCGTGATGGGCATCAGTCCCATGATCCGCTGGCTTCGGGCTCGGGGACTACCGAGTTGGGCGACCTTGGTGATCATGCTCGTACTCATGATCGTCATCGGGTTGTTGTTCATCTCGGTGCTGGCGGTCTCGCTCTGGCACTTCCAGGACAAGATCCCGGTGTACCAAGAGCGTCTGCAGACCATGTACACCCAGATCGACCAGTGGGCCGTCTCGCGCGGCATCGACACCGGTGACTTGCTGGGTAGCCTCCTCTCGCCGGAGAAGCTGGCGGGCATAGCCAAGGACCTGGCGTCGGCATTGCTCAGCTCCTTCAGCAACATCCTGTTGATGTTCCTCGTCATGGTCTTCATGATCGCCGAGATCTTCCAGTTCCCCGCCAAGCTCGAAGCCCGCTACGGCGCCGAGACCAAGTTCCGCAAGGCCGTGGACGTGTTCACCCAGGAGACCCGCTCGTACCTCTTCATGAAGACCTGGTTGGCGGCCATCGCCGCGGTGATCAACACCGGGGTCTTCTACGCTCTGGGCGTCGACTTCCCCCTTCTGTGGGGCATGCTGTTCTTCCTACTCAGCTACATCCCCAATTTCGGCTTCATCCTGTCGATCGTCCCACCCTTCGCCGTCACCCTGCTCGAACAGAGTTTCACCCGGGCGGTCATCCTGGCTGCGATCATGGTGGCGATCAACTTCGTCGTGGACAGCATCATCTCGCCCCGGGTCATGGGACGTGGCCTGGGACTCACGCCGCTCGCGGTGCTGATTTCTCTGATCCTGTGGACCTGGGTCTTCGGACCCGTGGGCGCCCTGATCTCGGTACCTCTGACCCTCCTGGTGAAGCGGCTCTTCTTCGAGAGCTTCGAGAGCACCCAGTTCCTGTCGGACGCGCTCAGCTCCGGCGTCGTCCTCAAGCGGCCGCGGCGGCGGCGATCAGAGGATCCCGGCCAGGAGGGCGACCAGGAGTCGTAGGCGACTTCCACTTCGCGGCCGGCGGCGACGCGAGTCACGCCATGCCCTCTCGGTCACTGCGTATACTGCCCTCATGACGTCTCCCGGGCTTCGACTCCAACGCGACCAACTCATCGATCTAACGGTGACCGGCCTCGCCTTCGGCGGCATGGGCATCGCGAAGCTCGACGAGTTCGTGGTGTTCGTCACCGGCGCGGTGCCGGGCGACGTGGTACGCGCCCGGGTGACCAAGAACAAGAAGCGCTACGCCGAGGCCCGGGTCGACGAGCTGCTGACCCCCTCCCCCGACAGGCTTCCCGCGCGTTGCCGGCATTTCGGGGGCTGCGGAGGCTGCGTCTGGCAGAGTCTCGACTACGCGGTGCAGCTCGAATACAAGGCCAACCAAGTGGCGGAGTCGCTGCAGCATCTCGGCGGGATCCGCGATTTCGCGCTCATGCCCATCGTGGGTATGAAAGACCCGTGGCGCTACCGCAATCGTGCCGATTTTTCCGCGGGCATCAGCGAGGAAGGCGCGGTCGTGGGCTTCCGCCCCCCGGGCAGGTGGGACTCTGTGCTCCCCCTATCGGAGTGCTACCTGCTCGACCCCGTGATCGAACGGGTGCGGACGACGGTGGAGGCGTGGCTGCGCGAGGAGGGCCTGCCTGGTTGGAGCCCCCGCACCTCCGAAGGGTACGCCCGGCACGTGCTCGTGCGCTCGGCTCAGCATGGCGGTGAGGTGATCGTGAGCCTGGTCACTATCCCCGGCGAACTCCCCAACGCCGCGGGATTCGTGCGGAGACTGCGGGAGGCTCACCCGGAGTTGGTCGGCGTTCTGCACGCCGTCAACGGCGGCGGGGCCGAGATCAGCGCCGGCCTCGAGTCGACGCTGCTCTGGGGACGGCCGTATCTCGTGGAGAAGCTCGGGGACGTCACCCTGAAGGTTTCGATCGACGCCTTCTTCCAGACGAACACGACGATGGCGAACGAGCTCTACGCTGTCGCCGCGCGCGAGGCCGGAGTGAGGGGACGCGAGACGGGCGGAGCGCACGGTGGGGCCGCCGATAGCGGCGGAACGACGGGCGGCGCCGAGCTGCCGGTCATCTGGGACCTCTACTCTGGTGTGGGCTCTATCGGACTCTATCTGGCCCGGGGCGCGCGGACGGTGCTCGGCATCGAGACGGTGGCGGCGGCGGTCGAGGACGCCACCGAGAACGCTCGCATGAACAGCATCGACAACGCTCTCTTCATCGAGGGCGATGTGGCCAAGGTGCTTCGCGAGGTGGCTGAAGGGCAGCGCAGGCTCCCTGAGGGCTTCGAACTTCCCGACGTGATCGTGGTCGACCCGCCCCGAGCTGGGTTGAGCAAGAAGGCTATGGCGCGCATCGGCGAGGTGGGCGCGCCCCTGGTCGTCTACGTGTCGTGCAACCCGTCGACCATGGCGCCCAACGTGGCCCAGATGCAGGAGTACGGCTACAGGCTCGAACGGGTCACGCCGGTCGACATGTTCCCGCACACGCCGCACGTGGAGTGCGTGGGGGTGCTCCGGCGCTGACGACAGGCTCGCGCGGCGGCGTCAGGTCACGCCGACCTGGCTGCCCTGGTCGAGCACTTCGCGTACCCGCTGTATCAAGACTCCCGGAGAGAAGGGCTTCTCCAGGTAGTGCATGCCGTCGGCCAGGCGCCCCGCCTGCAGGACGATATCGCGCGTGTAACCCGACATGTAGAGAATGGGCAGCCAGGAGCAGATCGAGACTGAACGACTCGTGCTCGACGAGGGCAAGCGCTTGGTCGGCCGTCTCGGTCGCGATCACATCGTATCCGCGCTCCTCGAGGACCCTCTGAACCAATTCTCGGATGCCCTGCTCGTCCTCCACCACGAGCACGGTCTCTGAGTTCGCTCCGAGGCTCTCGAGTTCGCCGAAGGTCGGCACGAATTCGCCGGCCGGCTGGGATTCTGGGACGGGATCCGTCACACGCGGGAGATAGATCTTGACCGAGGTGCCATAGCCGGGCTCGCTGCGCCGCCGCGCGCTCAGAGCTGAGCCACGGCTCCCAGAGCGGTGCGCATACAGGTCTGCACGCTGCCGACTCCGGCACAATCGCCGATGAGGAAGAAACGGTCGGCCGAGCCGTAGAACGCCATGGCTTCCTCGTAGCACGGCTCCATGCCGCCCGATAGTACCACGTCGTCGGCTTCGAGCACTCTTTCGACGCCGTCGGAGCCGGCATAGGTGACGCTGCCCCGCGCGACGGCGGTGGTCGTCACGTTGGTGAGGTAGTGGAACCCTTCCATGCTTTCCCAGACGTGCCTGACCATCTCCACGTAGTGTATGGGAGTCGCATCGTAGGCTAGGCGATCGTTGCGGGTGAGAACGGTGACCTCGTGCCCGTGGCCGGCCAGGTACATGCCGGTCTCGGTGCCCGTCTCGGAGCCGCCGACAACGACGACCCGCTTGCCCAGCGAGTCGTGAGCGACGTAGACGCTCACGGGCGTGTGCACGAAGTCGCCCCCGGCACCCGGTATCGCGGAGATTCGCGGTTTCGCGCCCACACTCACGAGCACCGCGTCGAAACCCTCCTGGGCGATGAGCTCGGGAGTCGCCGGTGTATCGAGCAGCACCCTTGCACCCGACTCGTTGAGTTGACGCACGAGATAGTCCTTGAAGCTCTTGAGCGGCCACTTGGCCCGCGAAGCGTCGGCGACACGCAACTGCCCGCCCAGGTAGCCGGTCTTCTCGTAGAGGGTGACGTCGTGCCCTCGCCGGCGGGCCAGCACGGCCGCCTCCATGCCCGCCGGGCCGCCTCCCACCACGGCCACCTTCAGCGGAGCGGCTGGCGCCGGCGCCAGCCGCGCAAGACGGTTGGCCAACCCCATCTCGGGGTTGACAGAGCACACGCTCACCCAGGGACCGGTGAGCGACGGCACGTGGCACTTGTTACAGCGGATGCACGGCACTACGTCCTCGCCCCGGCCTTCGACGATCTTCTGGTAGTAGTCGAAGTCGCATATGAAGGCCCTGGCCATGCCGATGAGGTCGGCCCTGCCCGAGGCGATGTACTCATTGTTGGCGCCCGGATCTTGGAAGCCGCCGATGGGCTCGACCAACACCATGGCGCCGCTCGCTTTGATGGCCGCCGAGTAGCGCAGCGTGAGCGGCTCCCCCGGCGACGAGTTCCAGCCGGTGGGGTGACCGAGGTCGGCGTCGCCCGCCCTCACTTGCAGGATGTCGACGAGACCCTCACACATCTTCGCGAACTGGATGGTCTCGTCGAGGGTCGTTCCGCCCTCTTCCTCGCCGCTGATCTGCACCTCGACGAGGAAATCCTGACCACACACCTCCTTGATGCGCCTGCATATGGCCAGCGGAAAGCGCGCGCGGTTCTCCATGCCGCCGCCGTACCCGTCGGTGCGAGTGTTGGTGATCGCCGACAGGAACTTGCCCGGCATGGTCATGCGGTACGACATGTGCAACGAAGCCATATCCCAACCGAGGTTCTGGTACCACTTGCAGCGCTGGGCTATCTCGTCGGCCGTCTCGGCCATCTTGTCTTCGGGGATCTGCTTGGCCGGCCCGAAGTCGCCCTTCCAGAGCTGCGACAGTCTCTTCGACATGCCGGCGATGTCGGTCATGTCGATCTCGAAATCGGGGCTCAGCGCCGGAGTGTCGACGATCTCGTACCCGGCGGGGCCGAAGTGCATGACGGCGAGCGCGATCTTCGAGCCGTAGAAGTGCACGGTGTCGGCCATATGCGACAGGTAGTTCTCGACGCTCGGATCCTTCGGATCGTACATGGGGAAGCGCTTGCCGTCGGGATTGAAGAACGTGCGCTGCCGCTGGTCGAACCAGTCGCCGAACGTCACGATGGCGGCGCCGTTTCTCGCCAGACCCGCGATGTGGTCGATGACCGCGTCGGCGGGGAAACTCTCGGGACCTTGTAGAAAGTGAGGCAGGGCGTTGGCCGAAACCATCCGGTTCTTGAGAAAGACGTTACCCACTCGTAGCGGCGAAAGCAGATGGCTGTAGTGGCTCATGACACCCTTCTTCTCGTACGATCCTTCCGAGAAGACAGCCTAACAAAAACGGGGTGATTGGGTAAGTGTTTCTACCAACGACCTTATCATCCGATGCGTGTGATGAGGCGCTGAGCCACTGGATGAGACGAGGCGTGCAGTCTGCTGAAGAAGTGGCGTCTCGCCGCGCGGCGCGTCCTGGCGGCCGGGACCTGACAGGCTGCTGAAGAGCGACGCTGCGCCGCCAGAGAGGGCAGGGCACGCAAGACGAGGACGCAAAGAGCGCGCATAGCAGCGCTATCTGCGCAAGCCACGAGGACCCGGCGCGACCGAGGACGAAGTATCGCGCCACCTTGCACTCTCTGGCGACCGTGGCTTCGCTTTTCAGCAGCCTCCAAGCCCTTCTAAGAGCCGACGTATAGAATGTCGCTGATGCCCCGCTCTCTCCCCTTGCCCAGCGGGTCGTTCACCAACTCGCCCCCGAAGTACATGGCCGATGAGCCCCCGCCGTCAAGGTTGTAGGCGGTGGTGCAGCCGAGGTCCTTGAAGACCTGCGCCAGTTCGGTGAGCGACATGCCCCGGCTATACCCCGTGCTGCGTCCGTCGACCACGACGAACACGAAGTGGTTGGAGTCGACGATGCCGACGCCTGTGCGAGGTTGGTTGCCAAGAATCGTGTGCTCCTCACCGATGTCCTCCACCTCGGTCTGATCGAGACCGTCGGGGATCGCGCCGCCGTCCACGAGCACCGGCCCGAATGAGTACGTGTTGTAGACGCCGCCGGCCAGGAGTTCGTCGGCAGGAATCTGGGTCTCGTCGTATACCTTCACGCTGCCGTCTTTATAGAGAGCCAGGCCCATACGAGTGGGAGTGTCGAGGTAGAGCACCCCGTTGCGGATGATGACTCCCGTATTGCGGGCGGTGCAATAGTCGCCGTTGATCGCGACGACCGCACCATTTGCCTCGGCGATGCTCGAGGTGTAGTCGACGGCGCCCCGCTCGAATCCCTTGGCCAGGCCCGCCTGCAGAAGCGTCCCGGCGGCCAGCCGGACATCGGCGACGTAGTAGGTCACGGTGTCCATGCCCGAGCCGGTGCTGACCTTCGAGATCGTGACGGACGCGGTGTCGCTGCTGTAGGTGCTGTCGGTAGCGGTGTACTCCGTGGTCGGGTCGCCGCCGCTCGCGTAGGAGGTTGTGGGAGACGAGATCGCCGTCTGCGTGGTGTCGACGGTCGAAGGTGACGATGGCTGGGTGGTCGTCGCCGCCGCGACACCGACAGAGGCGCCGGCGACACGGTCGATCACCACGTAGGCCCCGACGCTGGTCACAGCGACGAGAACGATCGCCAAGAGCAGGTAGAGAACAGTGCCCTTCTTCATGTCATTCACCTCACCGAACAACGCCGCGGTGAACGGCGCGCGCGAAATTGTCGTCGATCATGTCCGCACGGTAGCCGAAGCGGGGTAAGGCGACGGTAAGGCGAGCCGGAACCTACGGCACTACGAACCTGGTCGAACTGCCGCTCGAGCCACCTCGCACCTCGAGCCGGGCGGGAATGACCTGGCGGAGTTCGGGCACGTGCGAGATCACTCCGACCAGCCGCCCACCCTGCTGGAGCTCCATGAGCGCATCGATGGCCAGTTCGAGCGAATCGCTGTCAAGGGCGCCGAACCCCTCGTCGACGAAGATCGTTTCGAGCGGAACGCCTGCCGCGTGTTCCTGCACCGTCTCGGCCAGGCCGAGCGCCAACGCGAGCGCCGCGAGGAAGCTCTCGCCCCCGAAAGCGTGATCGCGGGTCGGGACGTGCCCGAAAACTCGTCGAACACCGCAAGATCGAGTCCCGATGCGCGCCCGCGGCTCGCTACCTCGCGCTGGCGTTCCAGCCGATAGCGGCCGTCGCTCATCGCAAACAGCTTGCGACTCGCGGCCACCAGCACTTCGTCCAGATAGACGCCGAGCACCCAGCGCTGAAACGACACCCGATTGGAGTTGTTGCCGTTGGCAACCTCCGCGAGAACTCCGACGGTCTCGTACATGCGCCGGACGTCGTCGGAGCGGATGTCGATCTCAGCCAGGCTCCGTTGGATTTTGGCAAGTCTCTCGACGGCGTTCCGCGCGTCGGCCTGGCGCGACATGGAGGCTGCGTGCGCTGCCCGCGCTGCGCCGGCCCAGTCGCGAACTGCCGTGAGATCGCCGGGTTCGGGCAGGTGGGCGACGGCGAGCTCAGCCTGATGCAGTCTGCCCTTCGCCTGTTGCACCGCGTTGCCATGGGCATGGACTTCGGTCTCGAGACGCAGCCGCTCTTGCTCCGGTCGCAGCCCTTGCCGCCAGTCGTCCTCGCCGGCAAAGCCGTATCGCGCGATGGCCGCGGCCAGGCCGTCGAGACACGACTTCTCGTATGTAGCCGCTTCGGCTTCGGCCTTGGCGGCGGCGATCGCCCCGCTCTGAAGCGCGATACGCTTCTCCCTCGCCTGGGCGGAGTTCCGCTGGGCCTCGGCAAGCGCGTCGTCGAGGGTGTTCTTCGCGTTATGGGCCTCCCCGATAGCGCGCTCAAGCGCGCTCTGATCGCGGAGTTCTTCGGGAACTGCCGCGGCCCGCTCGGCGAGCCGCGCTTCGGCGGCAGCGAGCGCCCACTCCTCTCGGGCCGACGACCCCGCGGTCGCCTGCGCGGCCGCTCGAGCGGCCTCGGCCGCCGCATCGGCGGCCGTCTGCTCGGCTTCGAGGTCTCCGGCTTCGGTCAGAACGCTCAGCGTCTCGACCTCTGCCAGACACGCCGCGACGGCGGCCGCGGCCTCGGAGGGCTCCAGATCGTTCCGGGCCCCCGGTTCCTGGCGGATCGACCGCTCGGCGGTCTCGGCGGCGGTGAGATCGTTCTTCGCCCCGGCCGTCGCATCACGAGCCTCGGAGTGCGCGCGACGAGCCCGCTCCACGACCGACCGTGAGGCAGCCAGTTCATCGTCGGGCACTTCCACCTGGTCGGCTCTTGCCGGCGCTGGATGGTCGGTAGCGCCACAGACCGGACACGGCTGGCCAGGCACGAGGCGACCGGCGAGCGCGACCGCCCTCCCGGCTCTCCATCGCTCCTCAAGGACGCCCAGTGTCGATTCGGTCTGCCTCACAGCGTCGAGCGCGTCCATCTCGGCGGCGAGCAGACGTGCATACCGCTCCTCGGCGCCTTCCAGGAGGTCTCGGGCCGTCAGCAGACGTCTGCAGCGCTCCTCGTGCAGCTTCGCGGTGGCGAAACGCGCGCGCGCCCCCTCTATCTGCGAGGCGGCGTCCTTCGCCGCGGCGAATTGTTGCCTGAGCGAGACGCACCGCTGCTCGGCAAAGGTCAGCGCCTCCGCGGACCCCTCGGCCGCGAGCCGCGCGGAGGTCGAGCGCGTGCGGGCCTCGTCGCGCTCGACCGCAGCCGTTCTCCACGCGCCGATCGCCCCCACGAGGCCTTGCGAGCCGGCGCACCGCGTCGGCTGCCTCTTCTCGCTCGAGCGCGCGTTGGTTCTCAGCCGCCAGGGACTCTCCCGCCGCCGTTTCGGCCGCCTGCGCGTCGGTGAGCGCGCCTTCGATCTCGCGCCTGGTGAGAGCCGCGGCCGCCGACCGCTCTCGTGCGTCGTCGAGACGATCGGCCACCGGTTGGACCCTGTCGGCTCGAACGGCGGTGTCGAGTGTCAGGCGCATGCCGTCGACCTCGGCCCCGCGGGCGTCCAGCGCTTCCAGCTCGGTCCGAGCCACCAGCACGGCCCTTCGAGCTTCGTCGGCGGTCTCAGCGCCTGCCAGGGCTTCGTCCGCGGCCAGAGATGCCGCGGCCGCCTCGCACACGCACGCGCTGGTCACTGCAAGTTCTGAGGCGGCGACCTGAGCCAAGGCCGCCAGTCCGGCGTCGTCGACGGCATCGACGAGACCAAGCTGGGCGTCACGCTGGACCCTCAGTTCGTCCATCTGCCGGCGCACCGTTCTGGCCCGCTCGGCGAGCGCGTCTTCGAGTTGACGGAAGCGTGAGGTCTTGAACAGCTGCCGGAGGATGTCTTCTCGTTTGTCGGACCCCGCGGATAGCAGCTCGCGGAACCTGCCCTGCGGCAGGACGACCACCTGCCGGAACTGCTCGCACGAGAAACCCAGCTGTTCTTTCAACAGCGTGTTGGCCTCGGTGATCTTGGTGGTGAGGAGCTTGCCCTCGCGCTCGCTGCCGCAGCCCGTTCGATCCCACACCGCGGCCTCCGCCGGCTTGGCCACCGTTGCACCCCTCGCCCCGGTCAGCTCTTGAGCGGGACGGCGCCGTACCCGAAACCGCTTCGCGCCAAGCGCGAAGTCGAACGTCACCTCGGTGGGAAGCGTATCGGCGGCCGACTCGCAGCGCATCTGCGCGGCCCGCCGCTCACCTCCGCTCGTGTCGTCGTACAGCGCGAATACCATGGCGTCGAGAATGGTCGTCTTGCCTGCGCCGGTGTCGCCATGGATGAGGAACACCCGGTTCGGGCCAAGTTCGGTGAAATCGACCGTCTCCTGCTCACGGTAGGGGCCGAATGCCTGCATGGTGAGTGTGAGCGGTCTCATCGCGGCCCCGCCTCCCGCTCGCCGCGTTCAAGAGCGTTGAGCGTAGCGGCGAGTTCCGCGGCCTGGGCTTCGTTGACCGGGCGACCGCTGACATCGCGGAAGAAATCGTCGAACAACCCCGCTGTGCTCTTGGTCTTGATACCCGAGCTACCGGCGGACGGGCCGAGAATCGCCCGCTCGGTGTCCTCGCGCCGCAAGGAGAGAAGAAATGGATACTTCTTGCGCAACGTGTCCACCGGGTTCAAGATCGGCCCGGCGTCGGTGAGGATCACCTCTACGTACGCCTCGGAGAGCTGCTCGTCGACGTCGCGGTCGAGAAGTTCGGCGAATTCACCCCGAACGCGCCGCACGTCTCGCCTGATGGGGAGTGCCACTTCGTCTACGGAGATCTCGCCGTTGAGGCCCAACTCGACCACGGAGACCGACTTGCACTGGTCGGTCTCGCTGAATGAGTACTTCAGCAGCGACCCCGAGTAGCGGACGCGTTCCGACCCCGCACGTTGCCGCTCGTGCAGGTGGCCGAGGGCGACGTAGTCGAAACCGTCGAACAGGGACGCGCTGACCGCGGCCGACCCGCCCACGGTCAGCTCGCGCTCAGACTCGCACTGCCGGCAGCCGACGACGAAGGCATGGCCGACGACCACGTCGCGCGCCCCGCGACCGGCGCTCCGGGCGATGGTCTGCAATTGCGCGGCGATCGCCTGCTCGTGGTCATGGATGTCGTCGCGCTCCATATCCTCACGGGCACTCTCGGGATCGGTGTAGGCAAGCGGCCAGAAGCGCACATCGACGCCATCGCGCCCCACCACCTCAGCCGCCCGCGCCTCTCTCCCTACGCGTCCGACCACATGCACCCCGGTTCTCCTCGCAAGCTCGCTAAGGTATTCGAGCCGGGGCGCACTGTCATGGTTGCCCGCGATCATGACGACGGCAACCCCCAGGTCGAGGGCGAGCGAGGCCACGATGCTGTCGAGCAACCTCACCGCATCGGGCGGCGGCACCGCCCGGTCGAACACGTCGCCGGCTATGACCACAGCGTCTGCCCGCGAGCTCTCGGCGAGCCGAAGGAGCCCGTCGAGAGAGAAACGCTGATCGTCGGTGAGATGAAGGCCGTGGAAAAGACGGCCGAGATGCCAGTCTGCCGTGTGAATGAAGCGCATCGTCCCTCTCTCGAGCCGCGTCTCGCTCCAGGAGGCTGCTGAAAAACGAAGTCCCGGCCGCCAGAACGCACTTGGCGGCGCGATGCTTCGTCCTCAGTCGCGCAAATAGCGCTGCTATTCACGCTCTTTGCGTCCTTGCCTTGCGCGTGCCCATCGCGCCCCGGCGGCGAAACGTCCTTTTTCAGCAGCCTGCTAGCACTCATCATGCTAGCGCAGGCGTCGGACGGGAGCACCGCGCGAGCGCGGGTGTGGCCGTGCCTGACCTGACGGGGCGCTACGACGGTGCGTTCATCGAGCGGGCTTCAGGCCGCCCGAACGAGAGCCGTCGCACCGTGTGCTCGCCGGGCGATGGCCGGGGAGCGAGGGCAGACGGCCGGTGCGAGCGGAACGGCCGCGCCGCGTAGCGTCACTGGCTGATGATAGTGGCCACGCCCGCGCTAGTACGGCGGTTCGTCCCGGAACCATTCGCCCAGGTTGCGGAACGCCTTCCAGAACTCGGCTCTTCGCCTGCTCGTCGTCGAGCGACTCGTCGATGTCGGGCGTGACGATCGCTTTGCAGAAGGTGGTGAGATCCTGCAGCGCGCCCGGTTCCCAGACGAGCTCCTTCATGCCGGCGATGCGCTCGGCGTTGACGACCGTCCAGGGTCTCGCGGCCCATGACCACTACGAGACGCGGCTGAGTGATGTGGAACTCCTCGAGCCAGTAGGACGGGCAGTTGCCCACGCCCTCGTCGAGGTCCACGTCGTGGCACTTGACCAGATTGGTGCCGTAGACGATGAGCGGGTTCACGCCCAGGCGCTCCATGCTCTTCAGCACCGCGGCACCCGACCGCCCATAGAACGAGACCCCCTCGGTGACCTCGAGGTAGCGGGGCTGGTACTTGAGGAGCAAGATGTCGGCCAGGGGATGCCCGAACCCACGGTGGGTAAGAATTCTCCCCGCTCGCATTTGCGGCAGTGCGCGATGCGATAGTTGAGATCGTTGCTCTCAGCGATCGCCCGCTCTTCGAGCTTCCGATAGATCTCGTTGGCTTCGGCAAGAGGTATGGAGTCTTTCACGATTTCGCTCGGATCAGCTTCCGTATGTTTGTTTACCAAGAATCGCCCTAGGGGGTAGAGCATATATTGGCCGGTGGACCGGAGAATTCCTCCGGTTTGGCTAGTCCTCGGGCAACACCCGGTCGAGCGTTGTCTGCAGCAGTTTGAGAGACTGCAGATAGAGCAGGCTTCTTGCGCCGGGCGATGATGTCGGCCTCCCACAGGGCGGCCATGAAACTCCGCGGGTCGTCGAAGCGGGGCATGCGGATCATGGCCGTGCCGAGGGCCTGGAGCACGTGGGCGTCGCTGCCGGCGCCGGCCACGAGGTTGTACTTGGCCGCGAACCGCTCGGCGCTGAGGTTGAACGACGACAGCGCCACCTTGGCGTTGTAGATCTCGATGACGTCGATGCGGTGCAGGTTGTCGACCATGGCGCGGTACGACGGGGTGGTGCGAAGGCCGTCGAAGGGGTGCGGCACATACACGAGGCCGCCCTGCTCCTTGATGAGCGACAGCGTCTCGTCGAAACTGAGCGCCGGCGGGATCTTCTCCTCGAGAAACAGGCCGATGACCTCGCCCTCCGCGGTCTTGACCTCTTCGGCGACGATCACGAACGGATCGCCCTTGGATAGCTCCCGCGCCAGGAAGGCTCCCTGCGATCTCGTTGTGGTCGGCGATGGCTATGGCCCCGAGCCCGATCTCACGCGCCGTGGCGAGTATCGCCTCGACGGGACTCACGCAGTCCTTGGAGTAGTTGGAATGGATGTGGAGGTCGGCATTGATCCAGTCGGGCCTGGAGGGTCCGGCGCCGGCGTGGCGCATGCGCCGCCGGGCGGGCTGCTCACCGATGCCGCGCACGTGCAGCGAATGCCCGGCCACCGGGGATTTGGCCGCGGCGCCCCTGATACCCGTGGTGACCGCGATGGTGCTGAGGTAGATCTCCTCGAGCCGGGCGGCTGCGGCCTGCATGGAGTGCGCCGGCGCGGCGACCCGGGATGGTTCCACCCCATGGCCTGCCGGAATCCGCCCTGTGAGCGCTTGGGTGACCGCCCGGCCGACCGACCCGGATTCGGTGGGATGGAACACGGAGCCTCCGGCGCCGCTCTCGATGAAATCGTGCACGAGGGGCAGATCGGGGCCCGCGACCGGGCAGCCGCACACCGCCGCTTCGGCCGCCGTGGCCGGGAGCCATTCACCGCCGAGGAACGGCAGAACAGTCAACGCGGCCGCTTCGTAAAGCGGCGCCAGCTCCTGTGGATCGTCGAAGTCGCACAGCGCGACCTGTGTCCGCACCTTCCTGGGAATTCCGCGGGGCACCCACCTGGCCGCCGACTCTCGGTCGAACGCCACAAGGATGTGATTGAGCTCCGCTGGAAAGGAGGCTGCCAAAGCCCTCACCAGAGCTCTGAACGAGCGCCTTCCGTCACCGCGATATACGTAGAGACCGAACGGTGCCGAAGCGGGAAGGGCGCCTGTCGCGGTGGTTCCGGTCGAAGTCAGCCGCGTGCCGCACGGCACTACGTGATAGTCGCCCGGATAGAGGTCGTCCATTATCTCCAGTGCCGAGGGAAACGTGACGATACGCGCGTCGAGCCGGAGGAAGAAGCGGTCGAGAACCGCCTGCCCCAGCTCGTAGGCCGCGACACCCGCCGGGGTGAGATGGAAGGTGGCCACTACCGGGCTGCGGGCCTCGCGCACAGCGGTGAAGCTGAGGGAGGGAGCCAGAGGTTCGTGCACGTGCACCAGATCGAAGCCGGCCCCAAGCATCAGTTTCTCGAGCCGCGACGTCACGTCCACCGGCAGTCCGAGGTTGGCGACGCCACCGTTCAAGCGGATAGGAAGGCTCCGCCCCAAGGGGATCACGGGGATGGCGTCCTCGGGGTCGAGCGGTCCGATACCAGCGAGCGGGAGCAGCAGGCGATCGGGTTCCCGTCCGGCGCGATACTCCTCGAGCACGTTGATAACCTGTCCGCGGACGCGATGGAACAGAGCTTTCGTGCGGGGTTCGTCGTCCAGGTCGTCGGACGACACGACGACCACGGGCAGGTGCCCGCGGGCCTTCAGCTCGAGCGCCAGGTCGGCGATGTGCCGGTTCACGGCGCTGGGGATGCTCCAGGAGAAAGGCGTGACCAGTGCTATGTGTAGGTCTGTCGTCACACAAGGTCCTCGAAGATGACAGGGCCCGGGTCCACGGCGATTCAGCCGCGAACCCGGGCCCCGATCTCATGTTCTTCTTCTAGCTCACTTCTCCGCCGGCTTCGGGGCGGACTTGGCGGCGGCTTTGGAAGTGCCTTCGCCGGCGATGAAGGCCTCGGTCTTGCGGCGGGCTTCGTCGTCGCTGGTCTGGATGGGCGGGCTCTTCATGAAGTACGAGGCAGGATCGTACAGGGCGCCCGAGACGCCTCTGTCGAGGGCCAGTTTGGCGCAACGGACGGCGTCGATGACGATGCCCGCGCAGTTCGGGGAGTCGACCACCTCGAGCTTCAGCTCGATGTTGAGCGGCACGTCGCCGAACGTGCGGCCTTCCATGCGGATGTACGCCCACTTGCGGTCGTCGAGCCACTCCACGTAGTCGGACGGACCGATGTGGATGTTCTTGCGTGCCCAGATCGTAGTCGAGCTGGGAGGTGACCGAGTTGGTCTTGGAGATCTTCTTGCTCTCGAGGCGCGAGCGCTCGAGCATGTTGAGAAAGTCGGTGTTGCCGCCCACGTTGAGCTGCGAGGTGCGCTCGAGCCTGACTCCGCGGTCACGCATGAGCCGGGTGAGAACGCGATGGACGATGGTGGCCCCGACCTGCGACTTGATGTCGTCGCCGATGACCGGAAGGCCTCTCTCCTCGAACCGCTGCTGCCAGTACTTCTCGCGGGCGATGAAGACCGGGATACAGTTGACGAGACCGCAACCGGCCTCGAGGATCTGCTCCACATACCACTTGGTGGCCATCTCGCTGCCGACAGGCAGGTAGTTCACCACGACGTCGGTCTTGGTGTCTTTGAGAATGCCCACGATATCGGCGGTCGGGCCGGGCGCCTTCTCGATGACCTCCGACAGGTACTTGCCCAGACCATCATGCGTCATGCCCCGGTAGACCTTGACTCCCAACTCAGGGACGTCGGTGAACTTGGTGGTGCAGTTGCGACCGCCCCAAATGGCCTGCGACAGGTCCTTGCCCACCTTGGTCTTGTCGATATCGATGGCACAGGTGAACTCGATGTCGGAGATGTGATACCCGCCGAGGTTCACGTGCATGAGGCCGGGAACGAACTCATTCGCCTTGGCGTTGCGGTAGAAATGCACGCCCTGGACGAAGGACGACGCGCAGTTCCCCACTCCGATTATGGCAACCCGTACTTTATCGCTCAACGAATCCTCCCTGCTCCTTTTGCTTGCGCAGTTGGCGGTATGTGTGGACCACGCGCTGGATCACCGTGAACACCGTAAGAGCCAGCATAATGTAGATCACGTACGGCAGCACATCGAAGAAAAGGCCGATCGCGATGAGGATCACGCGCTCGGGCCTGCTCATCAGTCCTACCTTGCATTCCACATTCAGGGCCTCCGCCCGAGCCCGAGTGTAGCTCACAAGTAGGCTGCCAAGTAGTGCCAGGACCACTAAGCCCGCATCGATGGGCCTTTCCTGGTTGGCCAATAGGTAACCGATGCCGGCGAAGATTATGCCTTCCGACACCCGGTCGAGAGTCGAATCGAGAAACGCCCCGAAGGGAGTGACCTTCTGCGACAGGCGGGCAAGCGCCCCGTCGAGCATGTCGAAGCAGCCGGCAACGAGAAACACGATGCCGGCGTAGATCAAGTGGTCGGCAACCACAAGCGCGGCCGCCGCCAGATTGAGAACGGACCCTGTGATGGTCACTTGATTCGGCGTGATCCTTAGCCACCGCAGTGCCGACACCATCGGCGTGAAGCTCCTGCGCAACTGGATGCCGAAGAACTCGCGAATGCTCTCCATTACCTGCTACTGTTAGGTTTCCCCGGGGTTCGATCCCGGCAGATGGCGATTGTAACAGTATCGCCAGGGCACCACAAACCGACGTGGGTGTTCATTCTTCTCTTTCGTCGCTCGCCTGCCGTTCTATTGTGACTTGGTCGTCTTGGCCCGGAAGCTCCGTCGGTGGCTCCGCGGGGCGCCGCCGGCGCGGAGCGCCCACTGGTGGAGCCGCGTCCGACCACAGCGTCTCGTCGGCATCGGCTTCGCCGGAAACGCCCGGCGGTCTCACTCTGCGGGGCGGGGGAGCTCCCGACCTGGCCGGTATCAGCACGATGCCGTCGTCCCCAGCCCACGGCGCCCGCGACATCTTGAAGTCGTAGTAGGTCATCGTGTGCTTGAGCATCGCGAGAATCGGCAGCGAGGCGATCATGCCCAGAATGCCGCCGATCTGGGCGCCAGCGAGCAGGGCGAAGATGACCAGGAGCGGGTGGACGCCGACCGAGCTGCCCACGATGTTCGGCGCTAGGATATGGCTCTCGAGTTGCTGGATCACGAAGAAGATGATGATGATCGTGAGGGCCGCTATGGGTGAATGGAAGAAGGCCGCGATGACAGGCGGTACCGCTCCCAGGAAGGGGCCGATATAGGGAATGACCTCGGTGACACCGGCCCAGACGCCAAATAGGAGGGCGTACTGCCCACCCTCCGGCCACACGCCCACCACATCCCAGCTGAGGATCCAGATGGCGAGCCCGCAGGCAAGTCCTATGGTCGCCCCGAGGAGGGCCTGGCCTCGCACGAACTTGCTGAACGCACTCTGCAGCCCGACCACGTATCCCTCCTTGACGGCGGGCTCACCGGGCGACACCCGGCAGAAGAAGCGGAAGAGCCTCCTACCGTCGATCAGCATGTAGAAGCTGATGACAATAGTGAGGAACAGATTCGCCACGAAACCCACCACGCTCCACCCCACGGTCACGAGCGCTCCTAGTGACTGTGAGCCGTGGGTCTGCAACCAGTTGACGATGTCGCTGGTGTTGATCTTCAGGTTGACTTCGATGTTGTTCGTCGCGAGCCACGCCTGCAGATCGGCCAGCAGTCCGTTCAGCGAGGTGAGCCACGCCGGGATGGCGTTGAAAAGACGCTGGAACTGCCGCACCAACGGGGGGCCGAGAAAGACGACGATGACGACGATGACGCCTATGAATACGAGGTAGACGACAGGGACCGCGAGCCAGCGCGGGAACTTGAGGCGCCCCATGGCGAGTACCACGGGGTTGAGAAAGAGCGCCACGATCGCCGAGATGAGGAAGACGAACACGGCGTGACTGGCCGCGCGGGCAAAGTACAGGGCGAGGAAGATGGCGATCGGTATCAGTATCAACTGGACCCAACGGGGTATGGTGATACGCACATATCCTCCTTGCCGCCGGTCTCCTCAGCCGGCGCTGCCCTTGCCTCACAGCTTACCAGCCCGCACCGACCCGCGCTGCGCGCGCATGGTTACCGATCGGAAGGAAGTGCTAACTTACGTAGAATGCAGGACCGCGCACATGCAGCCCAAACACGGCACCAGGATGAGTTGCGCAGGCGCAAGCGACGCTTGGCTCGTGTGCAGCGTAGGCGACGGATGCGTCTGGCGGCCGCCTTCGGCGTGCTGGGCCTCGTCGTAGCCGTTATCGTCATCGCCGTCATCGCGAGCGGACGCACCGAGCAGGCCGGCACGCACAACCTGCTGGTGAACGGTGAGCGCTCGCCCTCCGCCCCGGTCGCCATCGCCGGCGAGAAACACCCCACGTTCGCGCGCCTGGGCGACCGCAATCTGTTGCTTCCGGTGGAGGCTGCCGACGCCACAATCATCGCCTACCAGGGCGTGAGCGACGAACGAGCGGTAGCCGTCACCCCTATCGGCGAGCGCGCCAATGCGAACGCGTTGATCAGGTTCTTTCGAGGGGTATTCTCTTCGGACCCGCTGGTTCGCTACTACCTCCTGGACGGCCCATACGGCAACCGGCCCACCTCGGTCTTGGTTGGAGCGTCGGCGGGTTCGCCGATCACAGCTCCCATCTCGGGCGCGGTCGTCGCCGTCAAGGAGTACATGCTCTACGGCAAGTACCCCGACGTGCAGATAGAGATCCGCCCGGAGCAGATGAGCGGCATCACCGTAAGCATGCTCTTCATCGACGATCCCGTGGTCTCCATAGGCGACATTGTGACCGCGGGTAGGACCCAGTTGGGCAAAGTGCGCGAGTGTCCTCAGGAGCTGGGCAAGAACCTTGCCGTCTACACTCACGAGGCCGGCGCTCACGTATACATGCAGGTGACGGAGGTGCCTGTCAACTGAAAGCCCGCTTCTGCTCACAGTGTGGTGGCTCCATCGAGATGCAACCCGTGGGGGACCGCCCTCGCGAGGTGTGCTCGGTCTGCGGCATGGTCTTCTACCAGAATCCCCTGCCGGCGGCCGCGGCTCTGGTGCTCGACGATGAGCGCCGCGTGCTCTTGGTCAGACGCAGATTCCCGCCGAACGAAGGCATGTGGTGCCTACCCATCGGGTTCGCGGAGATGGGTGAGACGATCGCCGAGGCGGCCATGCGGGAACTCCACGAAGAAACCGGCGTGGCCGGCCGCGTGACCCGCTTGATCGATGCCGATTCGTGGATGAGCGATTTCTACGGCGACCTGCTGGTCGTCACGTTCGAAGCCGAGAAAGTATCGGGCGAAGAGACCGCCGGCGACGACGCCGACGACGTGCGCTACTTCGCGGTCGATAGCCTGCCCCCGCTCGCGTTCCCCTCCAACGAGAAGGCGATACGGTTGTGCGGCGACCTGCACGAGGACGACTGGGCCATCCAGGACTCGTTCAACCGGTTCGAGGAGGGCACGGGCAAGAAGATGCTCTCCGACACCCTCGTAGGCTTCGTAGGCGGCAATGCGGCCTTCGTGGCCCGTCTGTGGCTCGCCGACGTGCGCTCGAGCCACTCCACTATCCGCTACATGCTCCTCGATGCCGACTCGTTGCTCGAAGAGTGCACGACCGGGCTTCAATTGCTCGGCCGCTGGCTCGAGGGCGAGAGCACTGAGGACGAGATACGAACGTTCTACCGGGAGCTCGGTGTCCGCCGTCGCTCCCAGGGAATCGAGTCTTTCGAGATGCTGTCGGCCGTACTTCTTCTCAAGAAGCACATCTGGACCTTCGCCCGTTCGCAGGGAGTCTGGGAGCGCCCCGTCGACGCGTACCGCGTGATGGAGCTTCAGAGCCGCTTCGCGGTGTTCTTCGACAAGGCCTCGTACCACTTGATGCGAGGCTTCGCGGAGTCGGAGTAAGCGGGAACCACCGGAGCGGCCGCCTACGGCGAACCCGCGGGCGTCGGCCCAGAGGGCAGCCGCGCGCCCCGGCCTTGCGCGATCGGCGTACTCGACTCCTCGCACTCGGGAAACACCTGGCACATACCGTTGTGCCACGCCACGTGCAGCGGGTAGTCGAACAGCGCCGATAGTCCCGGCGAGGTAAGCATCGCTTCCCTGCTGCCGTCCGCGAAGACCTTACCCTCCTTGAGCATGACCACCCGCCGGATCTCGCGCGGGATCTCGTGGACGTGGTGCGTCGTGAGGAGCACTGTGGTACCCCTTTGCATCAACTCCCGAAGCAGGTCGCGATACTCGAACGACGACCTCAGATCGAGTCCGGAGGTAGGTTCGTCGAGCAGCAGAGTGTCCGGGCCGTGGACAAGGGTGCGGGCGAGCAGAAAGCGCCTCTGCTCTCCTGTAGACATCAGACCGAAGGGCCTATCCCTGAGCGCGTCGACCCGGAGCATGGCGATCGTCTCGTCAGCCCGCAGAAGCTGCTCGTCGGTGAAGGTCTGGTGTCTCCAGACGTCGATGCTCGAGTGGAACCCGGAGAGTACGACGCCGATGCCGGGGACGCTCGCGAGATACTCCTGCTGAAGATCGGGCGACACGACCCCGAGGTGCGAACGCACGTCCCAGATGTTCCAGCGCTCGTTACCAAGCAGCCTGAAGTGCGTAGCCTGGTCGAACCGGGGACGTAATTCGCCGGAGACCAGCTTGAGAAGTGTGGACTTGCCCGCTCCGTTGGGACCGAGTATGGCCGTGCAGCATCCCTGCTCGATCTGCAGGGTGAGCCCATCGAGCACCTTCTTGAGGCCGCGATACACGGTCACGTTGCCCACGTCGAGAACCAGCGTCATCGTCGATCATCCTCCGCCCTGACATTCGGGGCACCATGATACCCGCGGCGCCGTGAGTGAGCGGCGCCGCGAGCGAAGCGCCAGAGGGGAGCCGGCGAGCCGCGAAGCGCGGGCAGTGGCGAACGGACGGGCGCCGCGCCGAGCGGCCCACCAGCCGCCCCCCCGCGCAGCCAGGCCGCGAAGCGTCACACGTTGAAGCGGAAGTTCACGATATCCCCATCAGCCACCACATAGTCCTTGCCCTCGACGCGCAGCACGCCGGCGTCGCGGCACGACTTGTTGTTGGCTCCATGAGCCATGAAGTCGTCGTAGGAGACCACCTCGGCGCGAATGAAACCACGTTGGATGTCGGAGTGGATCGCGCCGGCGGCTTCACGGGCCGTCTCGCCGGAGCGTATAGGCCAGGCGCGCACCTCGTCGGTGCCGGCGGTGAGAAAGCTGATGAGACCAAGAGACCTGAAGGCCGCCTGAGCCACCACCTCGGCGGCGGGGCCGGGCAGCCCGAGAGCGGCGGCGTATTCCTCCTGCTCCTCAGAGGAAAGCCTCGCCACCTCGAGGGCGTCGGGAAAGGGGAATGCCAGCGCCTTGCGGCCGCGAGCCCGCTCTCCGAGAGCGGCCGCGTCCCAAGCGGAATCGGACTCGGTGTTGACGACCAGCATCTGCGGCGTGAGCGTCAGGAACTGGTAGCCGCGTACGAAGGTGAGCTGGCTCTCGTCGAAGTCGACCTCGCGAAGTGGGGTCTCGGCCTCGAGAGCTTCCTGGCAGCGAGCCAGCGCCTTCTTGCCGGCATCGGGCATGGGCGCCTTCTTGGCGCGCTCGAAGGCCCGCTCGATGCGGATCAGATCGAAGAGAATGAATTCCCTGTCGAGTTCGTCGAGATCCTCGGCGGGGTGGGCCGGCTCGCCCAGCATGACCGAGTCGAATCCCCTGAGCACGTGCAGGTAGAGTTGCCCGCCCGCGAGAGCGTCGAGGTATCGTTCCATCTCGCCTTTGCGGGCGCTGGCTTCCGGCCACGCGACTTCTTGCACCTTGAACTCGGCGAAGGTTGTCTTCTTGGGCTGGAAGATCTCCGAGAGAGCGCGCACCCGGCTGTCGCCGACGTGGACGGTCGCGATATGGCCTTCGCCGCGTCCTTCGGCGAGAGCGGCCACCAGCGTGCTCTTGCCGCACCCCTTGAGTCCGATGATACGCGCTTCCATTGCCCTCACTCGTGCGCTCGCGAATCGTGACCGGCTCCTGCCGGCTTCGAGTTCAGTGTAACCCAGGCATGTAACAATGGTGGGTATGAACGCCATACCGCCCTTTGCCGAAGGAGCAACCATGAGATCGCGCACTCGAGTCCGGCCGGCCCACCTCGCAGCCGTTGCCGTCGTTGTCCTCTTGTTGGCCTTCGCCCTCGCCGCCTGCGGCGGCGATGAGGGAGGGAACGCGCAGGGCGGTGTGGAGACATATACCGACGAGACCTACGGGTTCAGCTTCCAGTATCCCGACGATTGGAAGCTCCAGCAGATCTCCGACGGAGCCGACGTGACGAGCGGAGCCTCGCCCGCGCTTGTCGTCGCGGCATTCGACCCCGACGGGGCCAAGACCGATACCTCCTACGTCGACCTTGTCGAGGTCTCTATCTACGAGCTCACCGGGGTCATCGACGACTCGGTCATGCCGGAACTCGAAGCTGAGGTTCAGACCGTTTTCGCCGGCCTCGAGAGCCAGGGATCTGATCTGAAGGTAGTCGAAGGGATGACGGCGGTGTCGATGGCGGGCGTCAAGGGCTGGAAGATCACTTACAGCTTCGACAAAGATGGGGTGCCGGCCCAGTCGAGCCTCTATCTGCTGTTTGGCGGTAGCCTCGAATACCAGTTGCTCGTCCAGGCGGCCGCCTCGAGTTGGGAGGCCGACCAGGCCGTGTTCCAGGCCTTCTTGTCGAGCTTCAACCCCACGGCGAGCGCTTCCAAGTAGGCCCGCGGTGATTCCCTACGGCAAGGTCTACCTGACCGAACTCGACCGGAGCAACGCCGAGACGATCCGCGGCTGGCTCAACGACCCCGAGATCCACCGCTTCTTGCTGGTGGGTCACATCCCCATCACGAGGGAGCAGGAAGAGCGCTACTACGACATGCATTCTGAGGCAGGCCAGAGCGGCTACGTCTTCGAGATCCATGTAGCGGCCGACGGCCGCTACATCGGCAACTGTGGGCTGAACGGCGTGGACCTCGTCCACCGCCACGGTGAGATCGGCATCGCCATAGGCGACAAGACCGCTTGGGGCCAGGGCTTCGGCAGTGACGCCGTCGTCGCCTGCCTCGTCTTCGCCTTTCAGACCCTGGGACTTCACCGCGTCTCGATCAGGGTCCACGAGGAACACACCCGGGCCGCGGTCCTCTACAAGCGCCTCGGCTTCGTCGAGACGGGTCGGGAGCGGGAGTATGTCTTCCAGGAGGGCCATTTCCAGGACGAGATCATTCTCGACATGCTCGAGTGTGAATTCCGATCTCGCTATTGCAGCAAGGCGTAGAGAAGCGCGCAGACCTCTCCCCTCGACGCGGCGGCGCTGAAGTCGAAGTAGCGACCCATGCCCACCAGGCCGGAGAGTAGCCCGGCGTAGTCGGCCCTCCGCGCATAGGGGAAATGTACCGGTGAGAAGTCCGAGAAGGCTGGAGAGTAGGCTGTGGGCGGTTCGGGCAACTTGGCCGCTCTCGCCACCATTGTGATCAGCTGAGCCCTCGTCAGGATGCGGTACGGCGAGAAGTGGTCGGAAGTAGTGCCTGACGTGATGCCCCTCGCGTACGCCACGGCCACGTAGTTGTAGGGGTAGAGCTGCCCGGGCGACCGGGATACATCGACGAAGGGACAAGTGTCGTCGGCGCCTACCGGGTAGCCGAGCGTAAGGACGATCGTCTTGGCGAACTGCTGACGCGTGAGCGGCTGCTCAGGGTGGAAGAGACCGTCGCCCGTGCCGCTCACGATGCCACGGGTGGCCAGGAACTCTATCTGTCTCGAATAGGGAGTGGTTTCCACGTTGACGTCGGCGAACCGATGGCCGGCCGTCGTGGTGGTCGTGGTGCCGGGCAGGGTCGTGGATGTGGTCGACGTCGTGGATGTGGTCGACGTTGTAGTGGTCGACGTTGTGGTGGTCGTTGTGCTGGTCGTGGTCGTGGCCGCCGATGGATTCCACGTTGCGGCCAAGGAGATGGCGGCCCGCGCATCGATCAAGCCGTGCCCGAACTCCGCGTCCCAGCCGGCGCCGCCCAGGTCTTCGGCCGAGGTGGCAAGAATGCTGCTGATGTCGGCCGGAGTCAGCGAGACGTCCACCGACAGCATGAGGGCGGCGAGACCGGCCACGAGGGGGCACGAAAGCGAAGTCCCCGACCATCCGTCGCTCAGCAGGCCGGTCGACTTCGGGAAGTAGCTGAGGATCCCCGCTCCAGCCGCAACGACATCCAGGGGTGGGCCGGTGTTCGACCCTCCATCGCCGGCGGTCCAACGGAGATCGTCGGAGGTGGTGGCTCCCACGGCGATCACCCCGTCAATAGCCGCGGGGTAGCTCACCGAGGCGTCGTCGTTTCCCGCGGAGGCGACGACCGTGACTCCCCTGTCGAGGGCGTAGGCTATCGCCTCCACCAGTATCCCGCCGGGGCCCGAGCCGGGCGGGGTGGCGAAGCTGATGTTGATGACATCGGCGCCGTTATCGACCGCGTGCTCGATGGCCGTCGATAGGATGATGGTGTCGGAACCGCCGTCGTCGGAGATCTTCACCGGCATGATGCGAACGTTCCAGGCCGCGCCGGCGATGCCCCAGGCATCGTCGCCCTGGGCGACACCGACCGCGGCAACGGCCGATCCATGGCCCTCGTCGTCCTGCCAGTCGGGCCAGCTCGAGCGCCGGGTGATCGCGTTGTACGGAGACACGATACGTCCATCGAAGTCTTTGATGTCACGGTTGAGACCTGTATCGAGAAAGGCGACCGTTACCGACGCCGATCCCGGAGTTACGTCCCACGCTGCCGGGAAGTTCGACCGCACGAGCCCCCACTGCCCCGGCGATCCCTGGGTCGACGGATAGTATGGATCGTTCGGCACGAGGCAAGCCCGCATTGGGATTCCGGCCTCCGCCCACAGCACGCCTGGCAGTAGGCGCAGTCTCCGAACGAGGGCGGCGACATCGGCATCGGTCGCGGTTCCCTGGGTTCCGGACGACACCTCGAGCAGATCGACACCGAGACCGTCGATGTGGCCCGCCTCCTCGAGCGGCAGGCCGGTGGCAGTCGAGGGCCAAGCGGCCAGCGATCGCCACGTGCGCACCACCGTGAGTTCGCCGCTCGCTGTAGTGACAAGACGCGTGCCCGGGCTGAGCTTGACGGCGATCTGCCCGGCGTTGCAGACCGGCGGAGAGAACGCGCCCAGACCGATGAGTAGCGCGGTCAGCACGACGAGCGCCACGGCCCCGCGAAGGGCGGTGCCCGGGCCGCGACGAGCAACCGCCGTGGCCCCGAGGGCCATCTCGCCGGCGACTCCGATCACGAGGCCGGCTCGTATGTCATCGGCTGTACAACGCCTCCGCTGAGAAGATCGAGCGTGACGTCGCCGGTGACAGCCCTCGACTCGAACGGGTAGGTGCTCCCCTTCGACCACTGGCAGGCCACCACGGGTGCTTTGTACACGTTTTCGCTCGGGCGCCGGCTCCGATCGGGGTCGTGCGAGCCCACCGGGGTGGTGAAGTCGAGAAGTCCCAGGCACGTATTGAGTCTCGTCGACCGCACTCGAGCGATGGTGTCCTCCTTGTCGAGAATGTCCACGACCCGCCTGAAGACATCGACCGTCCACTCGAACTTGGCGTATTGGGCGATGCCGATGGTCCACTGCTCGCCGGTCCTCGCGGCGTAGTCCTCGGCAAGTGTCTTCGCGGTCGCGCGAGTGATCGAGTCGGAGTAAGGCCAACTCGGCTGCCAGAAACACTCTGCCGTGACGTTGACTGCCGCCGAGCCCACGGCCTCGACGGCTTGTGGAAAGAGAAGGGCTCCGGCGGTGCTCACGATCTTGGGGGTGAACTCCAGCGTGCGGGCCTGCTTCAAGAACCTCACGAGATCGACGGTGGCGAAGTGTCCCGCGCAGATCTCGCAGCCGTTCTTCTTGAACTCCTCGATGAGGGGCGCGAAATCGCCAGAAGGAACATCGTACAGAGCCGGCATGACCGTTTCGTAGCCGGCTTGGTCCGCGAGGTGAGGAAGTCCCCCGGAGCCCTCGGTCCAGAGAGGGGCGTGATTGTCGTCGGGAAACAGAAGGGCCACCTTCTTGTTGGTGGCAAGCTGCTGCCACGTCCTCACGAAAGCCGCGGAAACGTCTTCAAATCCATAGGCGTGGGCGTAGGTCCACTTGAAGGGCGTGTCGAGGGAGCCGCCCCGGTCGAGGATGAACGGGCGCCACGGCACGAAGTCGCAGATGCAGGGGCACTCGCGCTCCTCGGCCTGCGCCGCGGCAGCGTTCACCACGCTCGCGGCGCCGGAGCATAACAGGATGTCGACGCGCCCCTCGGCGATGAGCGCAGCGGCCGCTTCGCCGGCGGCGTCCCCGGCCGACCGATGGTCCTCGGTCAGAAAGCGGATCCGGCGGAGCTTGCGGTCGCCACCGAGGATGCCGTCGGGCAGCGCTTCGAGCGCGTAGTTCATCCACCATTCGTCGGCTTTGCCGAACATGGCGAGACGTCCGGTCTTCGCTGTAAGCACCCCGATACGGAGCGGCCGGCCCATCTCGGGCGAGGTACTGACCGTCGTCGTCCTCGGTGGCGCGGTCGAAGTCGTCGTCTCTCCCGGGCCCATGGTCGCGGTGGTGTTGGTGCCGACCCGATCGTCTCCACACGCCGCGAGGATACCGCCCAGACCCGCTCCGCCGGCGACGGCGCAGGCGCCTGCCAGCAGTTCAAGGAATCTGCGGCGGCTGACGGGCTCGTCTATCATTGTCGAAGCCTCTCCAGACTCGCTCCCTATCGCCAAAACAGGGCTATAACAGGGGACTTTACAGCATTCTTACGGTATTGGGGCTATACTCCTCAATCGCGCCGTCCCGCGAACAACATCAAGTGAGGTGCTTGTGGCAAAGAGAATCGTAGTCGCCATCCTCCTGCTCGCCTTGGCCGTCTCTGCCGGCGCGCTGGCGGGCTGTGGCGGCGGTCTATCCAGTGACGCCGTGGCCAAAGTCGGCGATACCCTTATTCTCAAGTCCGACTTCGACACGAGGGTTCAGGAGTTCGCGAAGCAGTACACCGTCACCCCCAAGGCAGAGGATCCGGAGGGTTGGGCCAAGTTCGAGCTCGACGTGCTGGAGTATCTCGTCACCTATCAGCTGGCGGCGCAGAAGGCGGTCGAGTACGAGCTCGCCGTGACTGATGAAGACGTGCAGACCGAGGTCGACACCATCATCACGACCTACTACGCCGGCGATCAAGAGGCGTTCAACACCGACCTTCAAACCAACAACATGACCCTTGACCAGCTCAAGCTGAATTACAAGGAATCCATGTTGATGCAGAAGGTCTACGAGAAGGTCACCGAGGGAATCACTACCGTGCCCGACGCCGACCTTCAAGCCTCCTACGACGAGAACAAGGCGACTTACTTCCAGGATGAGACCCGCGTTGTGCGTCACATCCTCATAGCTCCGGGCGGCCCGGCGACCAACCCGACGACCACGTCGACGACCGAGCCCTGGGGAGCGACGACCACGACCCTCGGCGCCACGACTACTACAGAGTCGACCACGACGACCGTGGTCGGCGAACCCACAGACGCCGATTGGGCCTCCGCGCTGGCGACCGCTGAGGAAGTCCGCGCCGCCCTCCAGGCCGGCGGGGAGTGGGCCGACGTAGCCGCCGAGTACTCGGACGACCCAAGCACCAAGGACGCCGGCGGAGAGCTGGGCGATGTCTACAAGGGCCAGATGGTCCAGGAGTTCGAGGACTCGGTCTTCAGCCTCAAGGTCGAGGATATCTCGGCGCCCATCAAGACCACATACGGCTACCACATCATCCAGGTCACGGCCGTCAACGCGGCAAAGCAGTACACGCTCGACGAGGTCAAGGAAGAGATCTCGAGCAACCTGCTCTCCGAGATGAAGACCAAAGCCTGGCAGAAGTGGGTCGAAGACACCAAGGCCGAACTCGGTGTGGAGTACCAGACCGGCATGGAGCCGGTCACCACCACGACCGTAGCCGCCCCGACCGAGACGACCGTAGCCCCATCCGACACCACCGCGACGACCGCTGCCGGCGAGACCATCGGCACCGATACCACGGCCAAGCCGTAGTCCAACTTATTCGCTGAAGCCAAGAGGCCGGGAACCCCCAAGGGTCCCCGGCCTCTTCTTGTACGTGGGAGGGTGGCGATGCGCAGCGGAGGCCCTCCGCCTCCCGGCGGTACTTCTATGCGAACCTAGGCCCCGGTCTCGAAGCGGAAGGTCTGGTCGGGATCGGTGATCGCCAGCAGTCTCACGATGCAGCCGTCGCCACCCGGCCACCGCCACGGCAGGGCCATGAAGGTGCAGCGCTTGCCACTGATCGCGTCGAGTTCGCCGCCGGCGTTCTCGATGCCCGGGATGCCACCCTTGACCATGAGGGTCTTGTGGGCTGGTTCCCATTCGGGGAAGTCCAGATGTGGATCGTGCCCCATCTCGGCCTTGTACTCCTCGATCAGGTGCGGGTGTGTCGGGCCAAGCCCATGGTTGATGAGCTTGGTGGCCATCGGGTGGTCGTTGGCCTGGCAGCCGTAGGCCACCATGCGCACCTTCTTGTCGACGAGCCACTGCGCGCCCTCTTTGTAGATGCCCGGCCCATGGCCGAAGTATTCGTCGGTGTCGGCCCACAGCTGATGGAAGCCGGTGTTGATGACGACGACGTCGCCCTCCTGGATCTTCGGGGTAGCGTTCTCGAGATCCTCGGGCGTGATGACTCCCCACTTCCCCTTGGGGATCGAGAGACAAACACCGGTGCCGAACAGGCGATAGAGCGGGTAGTCGGCGATGGTGGGCGTGCACTCCGTTACGTGGAGCGGCGCGTCCATATGCGTGCAGCGGTGCATGATGCCTTCCCACTGCGTCTCGTAGACACCATCGCGGGCATGGAACTTGATGATATCGATGTTCACACTCGGGCTGGACGGCCATTCGGGCATGAACTGAGTGAACACATGGCTGAGGTCGTATACCTTCAGACTCATATCCTGGTCCTTTCGCCTCTGGTCGTCTACTTGCCCGCGTCGATGCGCAGCTTGCCGCTCGGATCGAACATGGCGACGACGCGTACCTGGCAGGCGTCGCCGTGCTCGAATCTCCAGGGGGCAGCAGCCAGAGTCATGCGCTTGCCCTTGACTTCGTCTACGTCTCCGCCGATCTGCTCAAGGGTGGGGATGCCCGCGCCGAGAAGAGTCCTGTGCGCGATGTTCCACTCCGGATGCTCGACTTTCCAGTCGAGACCCGTCGCCTTCTTGTATGAGTCGACGAGGCGTTTCATCTGCGGGCCGCCGCGGTGCGGAGCCATCGAGGTGGCTAGCGGATGGTCGATGTGTGGTGTGTCGACAGCCGACCATCTTCGGGTTCTTGGAGACGAGCCATTCGGCAGCGTCCTTGGAGAGGCCCGGAGCCTCACCGTAGTACTCGATCCCGTCGGAGTACTTGTGGTGCCACCCGGTCACGATGATGATGATGTCGCCCTCTTTGACCTCGGGCTTCGCGTTCTGCAGATCGGCCGCGGTGATCACTTCCCAGTTCTTCTTCGGAACGTCGAGAACGGCGCCGTTGCCGAAGTACCGCTCGGGCGAGATGGCCGCGAGGTCAGCACCCTTCTGGATCAGATGAAGGGGCGCGTTCATGTGCGTGCCGGTGTGCATCGAAGTTATGGCGCGCCAGGCCAGGACCCCGTGCTGAGCGTGCTTGACGCCGCTCGTCATCTTGACGTCGGCCTGGCCCGGGTATGACGGCGCCCTCTGATCCCATTCGTGACTGAACTCCACCATCTGGAGTCCGTTCCAGGGATCGGTGGTTACCTTGCTCATAGCCATGAAGTTCCACCTCTTTCGGGGTTGACGACACGAAGGAGCGCCCGCAGGCTGCCGGACCATAACGCTGCGGCGAGACGACTCGATCGCCGCGACCGTGAACGTGATGCCGCACCGGCCGGCGGGTTCCCAGCGGCCGTCGCTCGTTGCTTAGCAGCCTACTGGGTTTACCACAAAGTGAAATCACTATACCACAATCGTACCTGAGCGGGGCGCGAATCCATAGTGGCGCACACAAATGAGCGACGCGCACACATGCCGGGAAGGGTGGGCCGCCGGAGACGGGCCGGCAGCCCGCTGACTAGCGCAGGAAGTGGTCGACTAGTTCGGCGAAGCTGTCGAAGGCCATCGTCCAACCAGTCGCCTGACCGAACCCGTAGCGTGCGAATGCGAAGTCAAGACCGGCGGCGGCGGAGGCATCGCCGTCGCCCTGGGTGTCGCCAACGTAGAGCGGGCTCCGCAGGCCGTGCTTGTCGACCAGGCCCCTGAACATGCCGGCTTTGCCCTGGCCGGAACACCCGTGACAGTCCCAGCCGGTGAAATGAAGCTGCAGACCGCTGAAACGCAGGAAGAAGTCGAGATACCATTCGAGGCAGTTGCTCACTAGGAACAGCGGGTAGCGCGAGGCCAATCTCTGCACGCCGGCGGCCACGCCCTCGTAGAGCGTCCCGCCGAGCGCCTCTACCGCTTCGCGCTCGCGCCGTTCGAACAGCCCGAACACCGCTTCATCCATGGGACAGAGCGCGGGCAGAAGGATCTCGAAGCACCGCGGAGTCGGGTTACCCGCGACCGAGCGTATCTCGGGCGGGGTCAGCTTGACAGGCAGACGGAGCTGCGCGAGCGCTCGATTCCAGCCTTCGGTGGAGGCCGGAGCCGCATCCCAAAGCGTGCCGTCGAGATCGAAGATGAGCGCGTCGTACTTCACGCGGTCACGCTGTCAGGCCGCCGAAGAACGAGGCGAGGCCGTCAGGACAGACCAGTTGATCGTGTCCTGACGGCGCAGCCTCCCCGTTCAGCATATCCGTAGAGTGTGGGAGCACCAATCCACATGTCGCCCAAGCGCAGACGAGCGCGCTAGAGCGCGAGATAGGCCTTTCGTACGTGGTCGCTTTCACGCAGCATACTGCATGCGCCTTCCAACGTCATGCGACCGTTCTCCAAGACGTACGCCCGGTCGGCGACCGAGAGGGTCTGGCGGACGTTCTGCTCGACCAGCAGGATCGTGATGCCTTCCGCGTGGAGCGACTTGAGGATCTCGAAGACCTCGGTCACGATACGCGGAGCCAGGCCGTTGGACGGCTCGTCGATGATGCACATCTTCGGCTGAGACATGATGCCGCGGCCCATGGCGAGCATCTGCTGCTCGCCACCGCTCAGAGTCCGGGCCAGCTGGTTCTTGCGCTCTTCGAGACGCGGGAACAGCTTGAAGACCTACTTCATGGTCTCGTTCCGGCTCTTCCACGAACGACTGGGGTAGGCTCCCATCTCGAGGTTCTCGCGAATCGACATCTCCGTGAAGAGCTTGCGGCTCTCAGGAATGTGAGACAGACCGAGATTCACGATGTGGTTGGCCGACATCTGGTCGATGCGCTTGTCCTCGAACGAAATGGTGCCGGCGGTCGGCTTCAGGATTCCGGAGATCGCTCTGAGCAGGGTCGTCTTACCTGCGCCGTTCGCGCCGACCAGGGCCACGAACTCACCCTGTTGGACGTTGAGCGAGAGGTCCCAGAGCACCTGGGTCCTCCCGTATCCGGCGCTTAGTCCCTCAATCTGCAACATCGCATTCTTCCCCAAGATAGACTTCGATCACTTTCGGGTTGGCGGCGACTTCGGCGGGCGTGCCTTCGGCGATCTTGCTGGCCGTAGTCGAGAACGACGATGCGATCGCTGATCTTCATGACGGCCTGCATCACGTGCTCGATCATGAGCACGGTGACACCCTTCGCCCTGATCTGAGAGATGTCGCTCATGGCCTCGGCCACCTCGGTGGCGGTGAGTCCTGCCATAAGCTCGTCGAGCAGAAGCAGCTTCGGGTCGCTGGCAAGCGCCCGCGCCATTTCGAGCCGTTTCTGCTGAGCGAGGGTCAGGTCGCCGGCGGGAGAGTTCCGGAACGGCAGCATGTCGACGAACTCGAGCGCTTCCTCGGCCTTCTTGCGGGCCTCGGGAATTCGTGACGCGCCCGCCCGTGCCGAACAGCGAGCCTACCATGACGTTCCTCAGCGACGGGAACGTTCGGGAAGATCTTGACCGTCTGGAACGTCCGAGCGATTCCCAAGCCGGCAGATCTTGTAGCACCGGCAAAGGCGTGATGTCGGTGCCCGCGAACGTGATCTTGCCCGGCTTCGGCTTGAGCGCGCCGGAGATGAGGTTGAAGAGCGTCGTCTTACCGGCTCCGTTCGGGCCGATGAGACCAAGGATCTCACCTTCGTCTACGTAGAAGTCGACGTCCGACACCGCGGCCAGGCCGCCGAAATGCTGGGACACGTTTTCACCTTCAAGCAGGTGCACGGCGACCTCCCTTCAACTTGCCCCACGCCTGTTGCGCCACGCCGACAATGCCGTTTGGCATGAACACGATGGCTAGGATCAGCACCGCTCCGAAGATGAGCATGTACAGATCTGGGAAGCGGGTGAGCAGAAGCTCTCCTATATAGGTGAAGACCGCGGCTCCGATCACCGGCCCGACCAGGTTGCCCATGCCTCCGAACAGCGCCATGAGCACCGGCAGGAACGACGAGTTGAGGCTGAAGGCGATGCCGGGGTCGATGTACGCGCGCTGGGTGGCAATGATGGCGCCGGCCATGCCCATGAAGATGGCGCTGGCCGCAAACACCAGGACCTTGGTCCAGCACCACGTTGATACCGCTGTGGGCGGCGGCTTCTTCGTATTCGCCGATGCCCTGCAGCGCGAGACCATACCGAGAGCGCCGGATCATAGCGGCAACCACGATCGTGGCTATGGCCACGATGAACATGGCGTAGTAGGCGGTGTTGGCTGTCTCAGTCTCGACGAACCGGCCGCGAGTGCCGGTTACCAAGCGCTCGACCTCGAGTACCACGTTGTTGACAAGTAGGGTCAGCGCGAATGTGAAGATGCAGAAGTACACGCCCTTGAGTCTGAGAGTCAGCGCACCGACAAGGAGGGCGACGACGAAGGAGATCATGCCGGCGATGATGATCACCAACACGAACGGGAGAGGTCCATTGAAGACCGCCGCGACGTAGAAGCCCACGCCGTAGAAGGCAGCGGTAGCCAAGGACATGTAGTTGGTGGGCCCTGAGAAGATCATCCAGGCCACGGTCAGGATGGCGTACCTGAGGATATCGGTCATCAGTGTGACTATGTAGTTCTCGCCGGCCATCGTCGGCAGCAGCGAGAGAGCAAGAAACACGACGAGCAGAATCCCTCCGGACGCCCATTTCATTGGTGTGAGTTGATTGATTTTCATCTACTTACCCATGATCCCTTTAGGCCTTGCCAGGAGCAGGACGATAAAGACCACGTAGTACGCGATCATCGTCAGGGTCGGCTGGAAGTACGTGACGACCTGCGAGACGATTCCCAGGACGACGCCGCCGATCATGGCCCCGGTGATACTGCCGAGGCCGCCGAGGACCACCACGATCATGGCGATGACCGTGTACTGGAGTCCCATGCTCGTCTGAATCGGATATACGAAACTGAGCAGGCTGCCCGCGATGCCGGCCATGCCGAGACCCAGACCGAAGCAGATGGCCAGCACGTTGTTGATGTTCACGCCCATGAGCCCGGCCGTCGTCGGGTCCTGCGCCGAGGACCGGATGGCCTTGCCCATGCGTGTGCGAGCCAGGAACAGGTAGAAGGCCACGCCCACGACGACGACGACCCCGAGCGCCACAAGCCGGTTCAGCGGAATCTGGGCGCCGGTGACAGACGTGTTCAGGTAGTTGACCTGATAGGTCTGCGAACTCCAGATGATGCGCGCTATGTTCTGCGCCACATACAGCAGGCCGAACGACGCCAGCATCGACTGCCCCTCGAAGACGTCGAGATTCGGAGCCTTGTGCATGATGCGCCGGAACAGCGTGGCATGAAGTAGCCAACCGATCGCGAAGATCATGGGGGCCGTTATCACGAGCGAGATCAGCGGGTTCAGCTTGATAGTGCTGCCCCAAAGCCAGAAGGTGACGAACCCACCCACCATGATGAATTCGCCGTGCGCGACGTTGAGCACACGCCCCACGCCGTATTGCAGGGTCAGTCCCACGGAGACCAGCGCGAAGATGCCCCCGAGTAGCAGACCCGTGATGATGATGTCCCTGAGTGCAACCATCCAATATCCTTTGTGTGTGCTGACTCCTGAACATGCCCTGTGAGGGAGGTCGCCCCCGGGGGGCGCGCCTGTCGCGCGCCCCCCGGGGGCTCACTCAGTTCAGCACACGATTCAGTTGTTGACTGTACCTGCTCCTATGAAGCTGCCGGAGCCGGCCAGGGCTGCTTCGGATAGATCGGGGGCTTGGTGCGCTTGCCACCGACGTCGATGACCTGCGGCACACCGTTCTGCCACTGGCCGATCTGGCCCGCGTACGAGGAGGCGTCCAGAATCTGGTTGGTGAAGAACGTGTCGTCGCTCATCGTGGTCTTGAAGTGCGCGGTGCGCATGACCTCGGCGACGCCCTCGTGCTTCAGAGTCGCGGCCTGCTCGATGGCCTGCTGGAAGTACTCGAGCTGCGCCCGGTAGATCAGAGCGCCCCAGAAGTCGACGTTGGCCGGGCCACCCACGAAAGCGCTGAGCTTGTCGTAGTAGGCCTTGACTTCGGCGTTCTGCTCGTACGTCCAGGCGCCTTCGAAGAAGATCTGGTCGGCCGCGCCGGCCCAGATGTCGTAGATGGCCTGAGTGGAGCAACCGGGACCGCCAAGGAAGGCCTTGGGGTTGTAGTTGAGCTGCATCAGGGTCGAGATCGTGAGGATGTTCTCCGGCGGATACTGGAACGAGCAGATCAGATCCGCAGCTTCGCTCTGCCACTGCTTGACGATGCTCGACACGTCTTTGATGCCCGGAGGAATCGGGGTGTTGCTGAGTACCTTCACGCCCTTGGCGGCGAGGAAGACCTGGGCCTGGGCCTGGTACTCGATGCCGTGCAGGTCGTCGATGTAGGCGAGCGAGGCGCTCGTGATGCCAAGTTCCTCGGCCAGGTCGGCCAAAGCCGGCATCTGAGCGTGGTTGGAGTAGTTGAGCACCTGGAAGAACAGGGGCAGAGAGCCCTTCTTCATCTCCTGCTCGAGTGTGCTGGCGCCACCCTCAGAACTCATGAGAAGGAATCCCAGGGAGTTCGTCACGCCCGCGGCGGCGAAGAGGAACGCGGTGCTGCACGGCGCGAAGACAAAGTCGACCTTGTCCTCTTTGATGAGCTTGGTGAGAAGACGCATGCTCTGGTCCATGTCGCTCTGATCGTCGTAGACGATCATCTCGATGGGGAGCTTCTTGCCGGCTACGTCGATGCCGCCGGCCTTGTTGATGTCTTCGACCCAGATCTTGTAGGCCGGGCCGAAGTGGGCCTGCTCAAAGATGGCGTTGACGCCCGAGATCGGGCGAGCGGCGCCGATGCGGATCTTGTCCTGGGCCGGGGGCTCCGGACCCGACACTACGGTGGTAGTGGGACCCGCGGCAGTAGTCGTGGGGCCGGCCGCTGTGGTCGTGGGACCCGCCGCGGCAGTAGTCGTGGTGGTTGTCTCGCCGCCGCAGGCCGCGAGCAGACCGCCGATGCCGCCGCTCAGACCGACAGCAGCGCCGGTGATGCCGGCATACTTCAGGAAATCGCGGCGGCTCACCGCTTTGTCGCCGAGCAGACCTTCGTTCTTCATCTCACGGGATTCATCGTCTTGCATTGTACTGGGCCTCCCTCCGTGTCACTGACCATTACCTGACATTTCGTCCGATAGTCCATCACTTTGCGCCACCCTACGCGACGTGCTAGCCGTATCCGACCACCTCCCTCGGAACCCCACTGGCCCCGCCGTCGTATTCCTGTCTTACTGGCGGTCATACTGCCGCTCAGTAGCGCCCATACTCGGTGCAGCTTTGATCATCGCCCGGAGATTCTCCGGCTGACCCTTGTCGGCGACCGCGCCCACGTCGAGCACGAAACCGCCATCCTTGCCGCACATATCGATGAGGTTGCGGCAGTAGGTCTCGGTCTCTTCGGCCGTGCCGGCGTACAGAAGAGACAGCGGCACGTTGCCCTGGATGCAGGCCACCTGTGCCGATGGTCTCCTTGGCGCGCTTCATGTCGGTCTGATCGAAGAGCCAGACGGTGCTGCGCCTTCGGCAGGTCGGTGATGGCCTCGAGCCGCGAGGTATACCTGCCCTCAGCGAACAAGAAGGGGATGAAGCCCTCGTCGATGAGACCGAGAATCACGGCCTTCAGGCTCGGCCAGTAGAAGGTCTTGAACTGGGCGTCGCTCATGAATCCATCGGCGCCCTTGTGAAGCGGTATGAAGATCACGGGCGTAGGCGGCGGATTCTGGGCCCGGTGACGAAGTCGATCGCGACCGGGGTCAGGCGCTCGCACGCGGCCAGCACCTTGTCCGGGCGGCGATACAGATCGATGACTACTTCGCGAGTGCCGCGGAGCGAGTCGCCCAGATAGTCGAACGGAGCCTTCGTGGCGCCGCCCCAGTAGGCCGGGAAGCCGAGCGTGATGAGTTCGCCGACGCGGGCGAAGGTCGCCTGCGCCCACTCACCCGCCGCCCGCGAGGCCTTGGCGAGTCCCTCGAGTCCGGCGGTCATCTCCGGGCTACCCCAGGCGCCGACGAAACCCGACACGAAGGGCAACTCGACGAACTCGAACAGCGAGGGCAACTTGCCGAAACCCTCGAACGCTCCCACCGTGCGGGGAAGATACCGGCGAAGCATGTAGTCGGTCGGGTCGGAGATGAGGTGGTCGTACTCCTCGGCGAGCATCCATTCCTTCTCGTTGTACTGGTAGCTCGCGTCTTTGGCCACACCGTGGCCCGGCCACGAGTAGAGTCTGTAGTCTATGGCTTCGAAGACCGAGGACGGTGTGGTGTAGAGCACCGGGCTCACCATGACGTCGAGCTGGAACTCCTGGTTGAAGTCGACCCAGGCCTGCGCTGCCTTCGCGGCGTCTTGCATGGCTTCGTACGGAGTCATGCCCGCATGGAACGCCGGCCACCACCCGTATTGATCACCACGGGCACCCGGTCGGCTTGCTGCATGTTGATCGCCGCGAGGATACGGCCGATACGCGCCTTGTAGTTCGCCTCAGCCTCGGGGCTGGCCCAAGGCAGACCCGGGTTCAGCCACCTATCGACACGCCAGGCGCGCTTCTCTTCAGGGGTCATATCGGCCCAAGCTTTGTCTGCCATCACGCTACTCCCACCGTCTGCTTGGCAAAAGCCACAGCCGCCATGGCGTCGTCGCCGTAGGCGTCGGCCATGGTGTACTTGCGCACGGTGTCGTCCATCTGGCCGCCGCCGATGATGATCTTGAGTCCGTCACGCAGTCCGGCCTTCTCCACCTCTTCGATGGTCGACTTCATGGAGTCAAAGGCCACCGAGAGGAATCCGGAGAGGGCGAGCACCTGGGGCTTGTAGTCGGCCACGGCTTTCACGAACACGTCTTCGGGCTGGTCGATGCCGAGGTCGTGCACCTCGAAGCCGTTCACCTCGAGCATGAAGCCCACGATGTCTTTGCCGATGTCGTGGATGTCGCCGCGCACGGTGCCCAAGACCACGATGCCCAGCTTCTTGGTCTGGTCGGTCTTGGCGGCGAGGAGCGGTTTCAAGATGTCGCCGATCTTACGCAGCATCTCACCGCTCATGATGAGTTCGGGTAGGAAGTAGGTGCCTTCCTGGTAGCGGTGCCTACCACCTGCATGGCTTCGCTCGAGAGGTCGAGGATCTTGTTGGGGTCTTCGCCCTGGGCGAGAAGCTCGTCGACTATCTGGAGAGCTTCCTTCTCTTTCATATCGGCCATGGCTTCGACGAGTTGTGTGCATCGCGGCTCCCTTCCCTGTATGTCGCCAAACGGACCGAAGCACCGTCGAGGGATGGCCCCCCTAGACCACCTATGGCCTACGCTGGTGCGAATAGTACCTGCCGATGGCATGAGGACGCAAGCAACTTATCTATAAAGACTGCTATTGTGTGTGCGCCGAACCTGTATAGCAATGCCATCGCGGCCGAGGAGCGAGGAATCATCGGTATCAGAGGCTGTGCCATGATACTGACCGCGGTACTGGAATCGGTTCTGATCGGGGGGAGAGTTGAACATGCGGCAAGCTCGAAACCGATGAGCGTCGACTGGCGTTCCTCACAGGTGCAGCCCGGCCAACGGCAGACTCCCCGGCATAACCTGCGTATCGCCACGCGCTCTGGCCGACCGCATCACCTCGGGCGTCTACGCGCCGGGTGGTCGTCTGCCCTCTGGATCGCAGCTGTGCCGCGAGTTCGGCGTGAGCCCCATGACCGTGCGGAGGGCCCTCACCATACTCGACAACCAGGGACTCATCTCCGGCGAGAAGGGCCGGGGGATGTTCGCCCGTTCACCCAACCTCAGCCGATTCGATGTTCAGACTCGATTCGCGGTAGGCGACTGGCTCGACGAGTCCGCCGAGATACGGCTTCTGTCGGCCTCGATGACCAGGGCCGACGACAGGAGTTGCGGCAATGCTCCGGTCGACCCAGGGCGATCGCGTGATCTACCTGCGCCGGCTGGTGCTGCTACGGGGGCAGCCCGGTCATGCACCACAGGGAGTACATCACGCTACGATCCTCGTCGTCCGCTCGTCGAGTCGCAGCTGCAGCTCACGTCTCTGCACGCTTTTCTCGATTCCGGACAGGGCGCAGCCGGTTCCCGCGCGGGGAGCTGACCCTGACCGCCGTGAACCTCGACGCCGAGAGCGCGCAGGCCCTGGAGCAGCCTGAGGGTGCCCTGGCGTTGTGCCTGGAGCACGTCTTTCAGGACAGCGACCGCACTCCGGTGAGCTGGGGCTGGTTTCTTCTGCGCGCGGAGCTGTTCCGGCTGCGGGCGCGGTTGGGACCGGAGTAGCAGTGGGAGAGACGAAGGTACGGACGTTGGCAACACTGGACGGCTGCGGAGGCCATGATCGACCTGGACGAGCGGCGCTGACGCTTGAAGCTCACCAAGGAACTCGCCTCGACGGCCAGACGACAGCCCGAGTCGATCCGTCAGCATCTGCCAGCAGGCGCTCAAGGTCGTCGGCGAGCGCTACGAGCGCGAGGAGTACTTCATCTCAGGCCTCATCATGGCCGGCGAGCTGTTCAAGGAGGTGCTCGACATCGTCCAGCCGGTCGAGGACAGCGTACCGGACGAGACGTCGTCGGGCACGCATCGTCCTCGGGACCGTCGCCAAGGATATCCACGATATCGGCAAGAACCTGTTCGGCATGTCGCTCAGAGGCCACGGCTTCGAGGTGGTCGACCTCGGCGTCGACGTGCCTCCCGAGAGGTTCCTGGCGCGAGACCCTGCGCTCCACCCCGACGTTGTGTGCCTGTCGGGGCTCATCCTGGTGGCGTTCGACAGCATGAGGAGACACGGTCGCTCGTGCGAGCCCACGAGGCCGACTCGGGCTACCACAGCCCATCGTCATGGGCGGCGGCATCATCGACGGCCGGGTCTGCGAGTTCTGCGGAGCCGACTCGTGGAGCACCGATGCCATGGAGGGCGTGCGCATCTGCCAGAAACTGGTGGCCCGCGCCAAGGGCTGACCCTCAGCGCCGGCTCGGAGGCGCCGCGAGTACGCGCCGCGGTCGACGCGCCGCCGACGCGTGCTGGTCTACATCAGCACGATCGGCTTCACCACGCCTCCCGTGTGCGCGGCGTGCGAAGGCCTCGTTGATCTCGGCGAACGGGAAGGTCTCGACCATCTTGTCGACGGGAAGTCGACCCTGCTCGTACCACTTCGATGATCTTGGGCAGGAAGACCCGCGGGACCACGTAGCCACCCATGATGAACTGGATGCCGTTGCCCTTCGACAGCATGATGTGCGGACTGCCGCCCAGAGTCTCCTGGTCGACCGCGGCGCAGACCCCGAAGGTCACCGCCGGGCAGAGGAGCTCGCCGCCGCCACTTCCCACATGGCGCTCGCGCCCGAGCTGTCGAGGGCGTAGCGCACTCCCCCCGGCTGATCTCGCATGACGCGGGCCAGAACGTCGACCGGTCTTGGCGTTGAGACATGTGGTCGCGCCGAGTTCCAGGGCGAGCTCCAGACGCTCGGGGTTACGTCGACCACGATGATCGGATAGGCACCGGCCATCTTCGCAGCCATGACGGCCGACAGGCCGACTCCACCCGCGCCGAGGATGAGCACGCCGTCGGCCGGGCCGACCTGCAGCGCAGCGATGATGCCACCGGCGCCGGTCATGACGCCGCACGGCAGCGCGGCAAGGATCTCCGCCGGCAGCTCGTTGTCCACCTTGACGAGCGAGCTTCTGCTGAGCGAGAGCGTAGGTGGCGAACGAGGACTGCTGGAACCAGGAGCCCGAGATCCACTGGCCGTTCAGCTTGATCGTCGGCGAGCCGTCGAGCCGCTTGCCGCCGAAGAGCAGCGGAAAGGCGTTGTCGCAGATGTAGCGGTCGCCAGTGAGGCACTTGGGACACACGCCGCAGGCCGGCCACGAGACGATCACCCTGTCGCCCGGCTTGACGTAGTCGACCGCCGAGCCGATCTGCTCGACGACGCCGACGCCCTCGTGCCCGACCACGGCCGGCATGGGCACCATGACCTGCATGTTCGCGTCGGTGTGGCAGACCCCGGCCGCCTCAATGCGCACGTATACCTCGTTCGCACGCAGGTCGTCGAGTTCGACCTCCTCGAGGGTGTACGGACCGCCGACCTCACGCACGACGGCAGCGGTTGACATCTTACCCATTCCCACTCCTTTCGTCTTGAGTTGGTCCGAGTGCGACGCTGTGCCGGGCGCGTCGCGCGCTTTGAGTGCAGGTCTTCTTTCGTCAGTGGCCTCGCTGGTCAACCCCCGGCGAGGGGCAACACTACCACTATCTCGTCGCCCTCCGCGAGCGCCTCGGTCTCATCGCGGAGTTCGCGCGTGCCGTTGAGCAACACCATCATCCGACGTGAGAACATCCGCCTATCCAGATCCCACGATGAGGCCTCGAGTTTGGTCCGCATGGTCTCCTGTACGGCGTCGAGAACGTCCCGATAGGTGCCTCCGGGGGACAGCTCGACAGCGAACGACGGCGCGCCCACCTGATCGCGGAGCACGCCGATAAGCTTCACCGTTACACGCATCTAGAGCCCTCTCTCGTTTCGGGGTGTCATGAGATCGCCGCGGGGGGCACGAGGGGCGGCGAGGCGGCTAGACGCTCCACCGCCTCTGAGTACTTCGACAACTCCTCGCTCAGGTCAAGCTTGCCCGTGTAGACGGCCTTCACCGCCAAGAAGACGCACAACGCCGTCAGGAGGACGTCCCTGGTCGAGTACATGCCGTCCCAAGAGGCCCGCATGACCATGTTCTCCACTCCCCCGAGCAGCGAGAAGGCCATCAGTTCGTCGAGTGCCGGAAGATCGGCGTTTCCGGCCTGGCGCAGGCTGCTCAGGTCTTCGAGGGTGTCCCGGCACATGTCCTTGTATGAGCGCTCGACGGCCTTGCGCATGTCGGCGTCTTCGTGCAGACCTCGGAACGCACCAGCGCCATCAGGTCGGGGCTGAGCGCCTGTACACCGATAGTAGCCTTGCACCCGCGCGAGGTTGCGCAGCGGCGGGGTCGGGCTCGGTCGACCAGCGCGGTTCCAGAAAACCGCGCATCCAACCCGACGAACACGCTCGAATGACTCGATGAAAGAGCTGCTGTTTGGAGGGGAAGTGACTGTAGAAGACCGGCGGGGTGACCCCGACCTCGGCCATGATGTCGACGACGCGGGTGCGCTTTGTAGCCTTTGCGGGCGAAGAGCCGGCAGCGACAGTCAGGATCGACTGCCGGATCTGCTCGGCCTGCTCGGCCACCAGATCGACGTCCGTGAGACGCCGGCTGAGGCTCGACCGGCGAAGCCAGCTCGCTGCCTTGATTTCTCCAAGCGCCTGACCCTGGCGTTTCAGCCGCGATATCTGTTCGAGCAGCTCGAGATGGGTCAATCGGTGTACACTGCGCGGCTGGCCGCCGCCTTCTGGGCTATGGGGAGCAGTCCCTCTCGCACGTAGAAGTAGATGGTGCTGCGGGGTACGCCGCTTGCCTTCTCGAGTTCGCCTGATGGTCAAAGTCTGCATCATGGAGGATGATGCCACCGGGCCGACCCGCCCGCAAGCCGGGCCCGGACGGCGTGAAGGCGATATTCGACGAGGAGCCGCATGGACTGCAAGAAAGACACGAACCTAGCCCGCTGCAACTGCAGCTACGAGCCCTGTTCACGCAAGGGCGTGTGCTGCGACTGCCTCGCCTACCACCTGAGGAGCAGGGAGCTGCCCGCTTGCTGTCTTTCCGGCCGACGCAGAGCGCACCTACGACCGCACCTTCGAGCATTTCGTCCGGTTGGTCGAGAAGGGCAGACGCTAGGGAGCTGTCAGGGGCAGCCGCCCCGCGCTTCCTGCGCCACCGGGAGCGCTCCGCAGGGCTAGGATCAGTAGCGCGGCCACGATGCAGGTGATTCCTCCGGCCTCCATGCCCGAGACACGCTCCCCAAGCTGCAACGCGGCCGCCGAGATACCGATCACCGGGGTCGCCAGAGTGCTGATGCCGGCCACACCGGTCGGCAGCGCCCTGAGCACGAACAGCCAGAGCACCCAGCTGATCGCGGTGGCCGGGATGACGTTGTACGCTAGAGCGCCGACGAAGGCGCCCGACCACTCGATGGCCCTGGACGGCACCGCGATGGCGATGATCGCCAGTGGGATGGTGCCGTAGAGCATCTGCCAGGCCGTGAGATTGATGACGTCGACGGAGCCGCGCCTGTTGATCCACTTGGCTACGACGGCACTGGCCGCCCAGCATACTCCTGAAGCGATGGCGAGTACCTTGCTCTGCCACGTGCCGGCGAGGTCCAGGGGATCGAGAACGAGCAACAGAGCCGGCCAAGGCGAACACGGCGGCCACCCACTGCAGACCGGCGATGCGTTCGCCGATGAACAGACGACCGAAGATCAGCGCCCACACCGGCATGGTGTACACCAGAGCCGACACCCGGCCGGCGGCCCCGGTCTCGAGCGCCCACATGAGCAGGCCGATCATCCCGGTGGTCTGGAGAAGCCCCAGACAACACGGTGCGCGGAACCTGAGTGGGCCGGAGGGGCCGGCGTAGAGCGACCAACAGCGGCGAAGAGAGCGACGCGCGCCCAAACCGGTGCGAAGGGCCGTGAACGGCCACACATCGGAGTAGCCGAGGCCGATCTTCATGACGACCCAGTTGTATCCCAGAAAGACCGACTGAACGGCGAGCGCGACTACGGCCAGGCCGCCCACCACGCGCACCGGCGCCGGAGGTGGAGACGGCGCCGGGACGATCTCGTTGCCGCCGGAGACGCCGGCGCCCCTGATCACGATGCGCTTCCCGAACCCGCGCCACCGCCGCGAGAGCGCCTGCGCGCCTCGCCCAGCCAACTGGCCCCACCGGCCGCGACCACTATTGCGAAGATGCCCACGATCTCTCGATTATCCAGAGTCTGGGAGAGTATGAGAAATCCCATGAGCGCCGCGATCGCCGGCTCGATGCTGAGAAGAATACCGTAGGTCGAAGCCCTCACCCGCTTGATGGCCGCCAACTCCAGGAAGTACGGCAGGGCCGACGAGAGAACCGCGACCACAGCGATTCCCAGCAGAACCGCGTGGCCGTGACCGGCCAGCTTGACCCCACTCACCAGCCAGAACGGCGTCAGAATGACGGCGGCGCCGACGAGCATCAGCGTGCTCGCGCGCAGCGGCTCCACGCGGGCCACGGTACGCTTGGCGGCCATGATGAAGCCCGCCCAGCAGGCCGCGGCCGCAGAGCGCGAAGAGCAGTCCGGCCAGGCCGGCGGACCCGCCCGGCCGGGCAAGTAGCCACACCCCCGCCGCCGCGCACACCACCCAGACGACATCGAGCAGTCGCCGTGATCCGGCTATCGCGACGCCAAGCGGGCCCAAGAACTCGACGGCCACGACGATGCCCACGGGAACCCGGCTGATCGCCTCGTAGAAGCACACGTTCATCGCGACCAGGCTGATCGTGAGGGCGAGAAGCGGCAAACGCTCGCCCGTCTTGGGTAGACGCAACCAGCGGGGCCTCAGAGCAGCGAGCATGACCGCCGCCAGAGCAGTCCGCAGCCACGCGGCCTCGACAACACCGACCGACTCGATGACCTTCACGGCTAGAGCCGATCCCGCCTGCATCAGCATGCCGACGACCACCACGAGAAGCACCGCCGACGTCGAGTCGCGGCGCGCGGAGGCGGCCATGCTCTTGGGCACGGCGCCTCGCCCCTGGGTCGGCGGGCTGTCGGACGCTGAAGACGAGGTGTGGAAACGCGATCGCACCTGCTGAAGGTACACCAGCACGGCCCTGACGACCCAACGGTCTGCGCCAAACGAGGATGGACTGACGCCGGCACGAAGGCCGCCGGGAGCGCTTCATGAATCCACGTGACCCAGCAAGCCGTAAACATTCGACCACGGCGGCCGATAATCTATGTATCGGCCTCTTCGCGATAGCCTTGTCAAGGTCGGCCGATTGGGCGAAGATGAGGAATACCTGGAAAAGCCGTCCACCGCGGACCACCTGGTGAGTCGCATGCCGGAGATGCTGCATGACAGAAGCGCCGAACACTAAGGCGAACATCCTCATAGTCGACGACGAGCCGAGCATCGTGCGGCTTCTGACGCGCGCTCTTGGCAGTGTCGGCTACACATCGGTCGCCGGGTTCACCGACCCACTCGAGGCACTGACTTACCTCCACACCAGCACCGCCGATCTGATCGTGCTCGACATCAACATGCCGGGCATGTCGGGATACGACTTCCTGAACGATCTCAGCCGGCGCCTGACCGAAGACACCTTCTTGCCCGTGCTCATGGTGAGCGGCATGTCGGAGGCTGAAGCGAGGCTGATGGCTCTGCAGGCGGGGGCCAACAACTTCCTGGCCAAACCGATCGACATCAAGGTCTTCCTCGCCCACGTGCGGTCGCTCCTCGAGACTCGCTTCATGAGCCTGAGACTCAACCAAGACCGCGGTGTTCTCGAGGAGATGGTGAGGCGGCGCACCAGCCAGCTTCAGCAGGCTCACCATGAGATCCTCGATCGTTTGGCGCGAGTGGCGGAATATCGCGACGACACCACGGGCCAGCATACCGAGCGGGTCGGCCAACTCTGCGGCCTGCTTGCTCGAGAGATGGGGTTCACGCAGGAGAGAGCTACCCTCCTCACCCGCACCGCCCCGCTACACGATCTGGGGAAAGTGGCGATTCCCGACTCGGTCCTGCTGAAGAAGGGGCCCTTCGACGAAGACGAGCGCGAGATCATGCGCAAGCACTCGGCCCGTGGCGCCGCCCTACTGAGTGGCGGAACCTCGGAACTCGTACAGATGGCGGAGGAGATAGCGCTCTTCCACCACGAGCGGTGGGACGGAATGGGTTACCCCTGCGGCCTCCAGGGCGACGAGATACCGCTCACGGCCCGCATCGTGGCGGTGGCCGACACGTTCGACGCCCTGATCCACGCCCGGCCCTACAAGGAGGCCTGGGAAGTGCCCGATGCCCTCGCCGAGATCGAGCGGGCGCGAGCACACCAGTTCGACCCCGACGTGGTCGACGTACTGCTCAGGCTCTACAACGGCGGACGCCTCTACCCGGTCGAAGAGCAGGTTGCCGCGGCCGATTGACGCGCCCAGCGCAGCGCGCCGCCTTGCGCTGACGGGCATCGACGCGTCCGTCCCGCCGTCCATCGGGTCTCAGCTTTGAGCCTCTTTCTGCCGATAGCACTATGCAGACGCTTTGAACGCCCGGCGGCCGAAGGAGAATGGCGTGTTTGAGGACGGAGTACCAAGACCCCGAGAGGTGGACAAGCTCTCCGCCGACGTAGAGACGCTGTGCTACGACTGGCGGCGCATGCGTTCGGTCATCGACCGCATTGCCCGCATGCCGTGGTGGGACCTCCACACTCTCTGTTGCTCGTACTGCCACGCGCCCTTCGAAGTCTCCGCCGGTGAGTGCACCCACGAGATCGACTGCGCATACGAACGCTGCTGCCAGATAGTCGGCATCAAGCCGGTTGCTCTACCGAACCAGGCCGCGCTCGAAGAATGGAAACGTGAGCGCTCGCAGTCTGAGTCCGAAGCGAACTTCATGATGTGAGATAGCGCTCCTTGCGCGACAAGTACGAGGTGTCGCGCCGGACAGTGCGTCTTGGCGGCCGCGTCTCCACTATTCGGCGGCCTTTCAGCCCGGGCCGTCGCCCAGATCGAGCACCGCATCTACTCTACCTATCGATGAAGGCGTAGCGGTACCATTGGGATTCCCACGAGCAAAGTGCCAAGGTAGGTGTGATGCCGAACAGGCCACCGAGAAAGGCTGTCTCGCCAACCGGATGCGAAGAGCGCGCACGCGACGACGACGCGGAAAGCGTGGATAGTAGCGTCGCCGGCCGGACTGAGGACGACGTCGTGAGACGCCCGGCGCGTTCCGGCGGCCGGGGACCCGTTGGCCGGCAATCTTCGGCGGTCGCCCTCGAAACCCCGGCCCCCGACTTCGAAATCAACGACTTCGCCGGCACGCCGTTCAGGCTGTCGCGGCTCCGGGGCGACTCCAACGTGTTGCTAGTCTTCAACAGAGGCTTCATGTGACCGTTCTGCCGCGCGCACATGGCGCAGTTGCGCCGCGACTACATGGAGTTCGAAACGCGCGCGACCGCCGTGGTGGTCGTCGGACCAGACTCGGCACAGGCGTTCGCCGACTTCTGGAAGGAGCATGAGCTGCCGTTCGTTGGTCTGCCAGATCCGGAGCACCGGGTGCTGAAGCGCTACGGGCAGCGGGTGAAACTCTTCAAGTTCGGCCGCATGCCTGCGCAGGCGCTCATCGACAAGGCGGGCGTGGTCCGCTTCGTGCACTACGGGCACGACATGGCCGACATCCCCACAACGGAGGAGATCCTGCGTCTGATCGACTCTCTCGAAGAATAAGGAGCACAACGATATGAGCCGCATTGCTCTCGTTACAGACTCGACCTGCGAGCTGGGGTCGCAAGAACGCACGAAATGCGAGGCCGTGGTCGTACCGCTGCACGTGTCTGTCGGAGGCGGCGACTACCTCGACGGCGTCGACATGGAACCGTCCGGTTTCTACCACGCTTTCGCGGAAGCGGGACAATCGGCCATCACCTCACAGCCAAGCGTCGGTGAGTTCGTCGCGGTCTTCGAAAAATTGCTCATGGAATACGACGGCATCGTGTCGGTGCACATCGCGGGCCGGCTGTCGGGCACCGTCCAGAGCGCGACCCTCGCCGCGGCGAATCTCGAGCCCGCGCGCATCCGTTGTGTCGACTCGCGACAAGTGTCGGTCGGACTCGGGCTCGTGGTGCAGGCGGCGGGTGAAGCCATCGCGGCCGGACTCGACCTCGATTCGGTGGCCGGAGTGACCGAGGCCGCCGGCCGCGCCACTCGGGTGTGGGGCGTGACCCCGTCGCTCGAGGTCGCCGTGAAGGGCGGCCGGGTGAGTCCCCGCGTGGCGCAACTGGCCAACTCGATCGACTTGAAGCCGATCATCGCCTTCGACGAGGAGGGAGGAGCCTACGTGGAGGGAGCGCGCCTCGGCTTCTACCGCACCCTGCGGGCCATGACACACAGGGCGGCCCGTTTCGGGGCAGGCCACTCGACGAAGGCGGCCATCGCCCATGCCGACGGCCGGGACGCGGCCTACTATGTGTGGGAACGCCAGTGCCGGCTCCTGGGCACGACCGAGATCCCTATCCTGCAGGCGGGGCCCGTGATCACGACCCACGTGGGACTGGGGGCGGTGGCGGTGGCCGTGCAGCGAACCGATGGGCCCGCTACCAGTAGTGCGATGACAAGGAGGAGTCCGTGAGCATCTGGGCCGCGCTGGGCATCACGTTCGGAGTGCTCGTCGTCTACATGGCCGCCGGCTGGATGCTGAGCCTGGCACGCAAGGACGCGAGCGTAGTGGATCCCATGTGGGGCGCAGGCTTCGTCGTGGCGGCGGTGAGCTACCTGCTCTTGCTCGAGGGCAACCGGGGACGCGAGGTGCTCGTACTGGTGATGGTCGCCGCGTGGGGCCTGCGCTTGACGGTCTACCTTCTGTGGAGAAACCGCGGCAAAGGCGAAGACCCGCGCTACACCGCCATGCGCGACAAGCGGCCCCACAGCTTCTGGTGGTACAGCTACTTCCAGGTGTTCCTGCTACAAGCGCTGCTGCTGTGGCTGGTGGCCGCCCCCATCGCGGGTGCGATGGCCGGGCGGCCCGGCGATGGTCTCGCCGCGCTCGACTACGCGGGCCTCGCCGTGTGGCTCTTCGGCCTAGCCTGGGAGGTGACCGGCGATGCCCAGCTCGCGCTGTTCAAGCGCGACCCTGGTAACAAGGGCCGGGTGATGCAGACCGGCGCCTGGCGCTACACACGCCACCCGAACTACTTCGGCGAGGCCGTGCTCTGGTGGGGAGTCTGGCTGGTGGCCGCCGCCGGACACGCCTACTGGTCCGCCTACGGGCCTGTTGTGATCACCTTTCTCCTGCTGCGGGTCTCAGGAGTCACCATGCTCGAAAAGGGCCTCAAGGAATCCAGGCCCGGCTATGCCGAGTACATAGCCCGCACCAGCTCCTTCATCCCCATGCCGCCGAAGCGCACCACCGGGGACTGAACGCTCGGGGTGCCCGACATGCACGATCGCACCGACTCCTACTCACCCCGCCCAGAAGAGGTGGTAGTCGACGACACCATGCAACACGGCTACCGCTACATTCTGACCGCTCCCGAAGGCCGCGATTTCGCCGACGACTTCCGACCCGAGTTGACCCCCCGCGAGATGCTCGAACTGGGCGTGTTCGGCGGCAAGTACATGACCGACTGCCGCGAGGAGTTCCCCGGCTGGTATGAGAATGCCAAGCTGTCGCCCGAACGTAAGGATCCCAGTCTCAACTTCTTCGGAGTCGACGCCTCGCTCCCGCTGGCCGAGTGGCAACGCCGCGGCTGGATCCATTCGGAAGACCCGCGAGGCTGGTTCCAGTGGTACTGCCGCTACTACATGGGCCGCCGTGTCGCGGGGGAAGACGCGTGGCAGATCGGTCGCTGGAAGGCTATCAGGCGGCATGTCGCGCAGGTACGAAAGAACTGCATGCGGGGCGACTTCACGTGCCGCCCGCGTCAGCGACAGGCCTTGCTGCACTGGGCATACGACTCCCGCGATCTCTGACCGACGGGGCTCGACTTCGACCGGAGGCGACCGCGTCCACCTGGCCGGCCGCTCACCGCGCGATCGTTCGCCTGGCCCCGAACGCCTGCCCCCGGAACTCGACGCCGCCCTCACTTCGTCTGTCCGACCAGAAGAGTAGAGTCGAGCGACTGAGAATCGACGTTGAGGAGGTCTTCATGAGACCGACGGTTCGGACTCCGCTAGAGAGGCAGGCGACGACGTTCGCGTCGTGGCTGGAGGCCCTCGGTCCCGGATCGCCGTGCTTCTGCTGCGGCGCCCCGCTTTGTGACTCGTCTGTCGCTACTGAGACGGGGCACACCGGCACTCGCGCTCTCACCTGCTCGCGGTGTAACGCCGGGGTCTCCCCGGTGGGCGCGCCGGCGATCGCTCCCTTCGTGAGGCCGCGCCAGACATCGCTCGCGGCCGCGTAAGCCGGGCCTCCACCGGCCCCCGCGACGGCGCGCCACCGTACCGGAGCGGCGGCTACGAGGATACGAGGCCGTCTTACTCGAGCGGCAGTCGCACGGTGAAGGTCGAACCGACACCGAGCGTGCTCTGAACGTCCACACGGCCGCCATGCCGCTGGGCGACGTGGCGGACGATGCTAAGACCTAGACCGGTTCCGCCTGTCTCGCGCGACCTGGCCTTGTCCACCCGGTAGAACCGCTCGAAGATGCGCCGCTGGTCGGCCTGGGGAATGCCGGCGCCGTCGTCTTGGACGCTCAGCAGTGCCCACCGCCCGCCCTCCTCGCCCTCTTGACTGCCGACACGCAGCGCCAGGTGGCCTCCAGGATCGGTGTAGCGGATGGCGTTGTCGAGTAGGTTTCGCACGAGCGTCCGCAGTGCCACCTCGTCGCCTCGCACCGCGACGCCGGGCGGAGCGTCGACCACGAGCTGGTGCTGCTTCGCGTCGACCATCGGCTGCGCCTCACCCGCCACCTCCGCGACGAGACGTCCGAGATCGAGCCCGATGAGCGCCGGGTCGGGCGCTCCTCCTGTCTCTTCGAGTCGCGAGAGAGTGAGGAGGTCGTTGGTCAACTGGGTGAGGCGCCCTATCTCCGAGGATAGCTGTGTCACGAACCTCTGAGCCTGCTCCGGATCGTGCTGGATAGCCCCTCCCAAAGTCTGGGCCAGCAGCGACAGGCCCGCAAGCGGCGTCTTGAGCTCGTGCGACACGTTGGTGACGAAGTCCCTGCGCATACGCTCGGTGGCCCGCCGCGCGGTCTCGTCGCGGATCACGAACAGCGTTGGACCCGCCGGAGCGTGGCCTCCGGCACGTAGTGGAACTACCTCCACCGCGAGGAACCTGCCGTGAGGCAATTCCAGGAAGTCGGTGAAGGCCCGCCCGCTTCTGGCGCCCCGGTCCATCAGCGACTGGGCCGGGAACGACCGAGCCGCGAGCACCGCCGGCCTGCCCACCATCGAGCTGAGCCGAGCGCCGAGAATGCGTTCGGCGGCCGGATTGCCGCGCAAGAGAGTGCCGTCGGCCCCGACGAGCAGCACGCCCTCGCTCATGGCCGCGAGCACCTGACCCGAACTCTCCACCTCCGCGGTGAGCTCCGCGTCGCGCGACTCGAGCTGAGCAGCCATGGTGTTCAGTGAATCGGCCAATCCCCCCAGCTCATCGTTTCGGCGGACGCTGTTTCGGTGGCTCAAGTCACCCGCCGCCACACTCGAGGTCATGTGGCGGAGACGCTCGAGGGGAATCGTGAGAGAGCGGCTCATGAGATAGGCGGCCACCAGCACCGGCAGCAGAAGAACCGCCCACACGATCAAAGGGATCCGCCACGAAGCGGCGACCGAGGAGTCCACCCGGCCGGCCGGCTCGGCTATCCGCAGCACCCCGCCCGACCAGGGGGCGTCGCTCTCGGCGAGCGGAATGGCGACGTAGACCTCCTCCCGGCGCAGGGTGGTGGAGTAGCGCCGCTCTCTGCCCTCGTGCCCCGCCAGGGCCTGCGCGACCTCGGGCCGGTTCTTGTGGTTGTCGAGGGTGACAGGATCGGCTTCGGAGTCGGCGAGAACCGTGCCCCGCCTGTCTATCAGGGTGAAGCGGGCGCCTACCGCGCCGCCGATGTTCTCGGTCAGTCGCTGAATATCGAGAGGGGCGGGATCGGTTCCCTCCAGCGCGGCGGCGAATTGGCGCACCTGACGAGACATGTCGTCTTCGAGCCGGTCGAGAAACACGCCTCGCACGATCAGCGCTACTGCCAGCGCGACGATGCCGGCAAACACCAAGCTGGCGATCGCGAGAACCAGCGGAAGCCGCCAGCGCAGCCGCACAACCAGCCGCGACATCAGCGGGCCCCCACGCGGTAGCCCACGCCCCGCACCGTGCGTATGGATAGCCCCGCCTGCACCTCGTCGAGCTTGGAGCGCAGGTGGCGAACGTGCACGTCGAGATAGCGGGCAGTGCCCGAGTAGCGATGGTGCCAGACTCGCTCGACGATCTCTTCGCGTGGAAATAGGTGGCCGGGTTTCGATAGGAGCAGTTCGAGCAGATCGTACTCCTTGGGGCTGAGCGCCGCCCGGCCGCGGCCGGTGCGGATCACGTGCTCGTCGGCGTCGAGCGCCAAGTCGCCGATATCGACGGGCGCCTCGTGCGAAACTGCGCGGGCGGCGGCTGAAGCCGGCCGCGCGCGCCGCAACCGGGCCTGGATCCGCGCCAGCAGGAGATCGAGATCGAAGGGCTTGGTTATGTAGTCGTCGGCGCCGGACTCGAAGCCTTCGAGCATGACGTCCCGCTCGCCGCGGGCCGTCAAGATGATTATTGGAAGGTCCGGTTTGCGCCGCGCGATCTCCCGACTCGCGCTGATGCCGTCGAGGCCGGGGAGCATCAGGTCCATGAGCACCAGATCGACGTCGATCGCCAGAGCCATCTCGAGCCCAGCGCGGCCGTTGTACTCCTGCACCACCTCGTAACCCGACCGTTTGAGATTGTAGGCGAGTAGATCGGAGATGGTGGGGTCGTCCTCCACCAGGAGTATGCGCCGGCTATCGACCTCGATAATGCCGCTCCTCTGGGCCTCGAACGGGCGTTCCTAACGATTAACCGACCGCTAACGCAACGTTAACACCATTTGACTGTGTCAAGGCTAGCCTAGCAGACGAGAGAACAGGACTAGAATAGTGGAAGGATGACAGGGATGATCACAGGTATGAAGCGCAGAAGCTCAGTCGCCGTCTGGGCCTTGGCGCTCGCGCTCGCCGTGTTTCTCGGAGCGGCGTTGGCAGCCTGCGGCGGAGGAGACGACACCTCGCCCACCACGGCGCCGGCAACCGGCTCCACGACCGGTCCTCTCGCCGCGGACCTCAACGGAGCCGGCGCCACGTTCCCACAGCCGGTGTACGTCGAGTGGATCGGCGGCTTCCAGGCGGGCAATCCCGACGTCAAGATCAACTACCAGGGCGTTGGTTCGGGAGCCGGCATCCAGCAGTTCACCGAGCAAACGGTCGATTTCGGAGCCTCCGATGCCTTCATGAAGGATGAAGAGCTCCAGGCCGCCGAGGCCGCTCGTGCCGGAGCCAAGGTCCTCCACATCCCCACCGTGTTCGGGGCGATCGTGCTGGCATACAACCTGCCCGGCGTCGACGAGCTGAAGCTCGATTCCGACACGCTCGCAAACATATTCCTCGAGAAGATCACCACCTGGGACGATCCGGCGATCAAGGCTCTCAACCCCGGTGTCGAGCTGCCCAGCACGCCCATCCAGACCGTTCACCGGTCGGATTCCTCCGGCACCACCAATGGCTTCACCAGCTACCTCGCGGCCGTGAACACCGATTGGGCGGCAGGCCCGGGCAAGGGCAAGGAGATCAAGTGGGCCGGCGGTGTCGGTGGCAAGGGCAACGACGGCGTGGCCGCGGTCGTCAAGCAGAGCGAAGGCGCGATCGGCTACGTGGAACTCGCCTACGCCACTCAGATCGGCATGAGCATGGCCCAACTCAAGAACCAAGCGGGTAACTTCGTGGCTCCGAGTCTCGAGAGCACCTCGGCCTCGGCCGAAGGCCTCCAGATCCCGGCCGACATGGACCTGCTGCCGCTCGTGAGCAACAGCGCCAACCCGCAGGCCTACCCCATCGTGACCAGCACCTACATACTCGCCTACGACACGATGCCCGACCCCGACAAGGCCGCGGCCCTCAGAGCCTTCCTGGTGTGGGCGCTCGGTGACGAGGGCACAGCGATCGCGACCGAACTCGGCTACGCGCCCCTGCCGGCCGACCTCAAGAGCGCGGTCCTTGAAGTGGTGGCCCTCATTGGGTCCTAGCAGCGACTCGCCCAGTACCCTGTCCGCGGGTACGTGGAAGCGGAAGGGAGCCGGCCGCAAGGCCGACTCCCTTTTCGCCATACTAGCGGGGGGTTGCGGCGTCCTGGTTCTGCTCTCTCTCGCCTACATGGTCATCTCGACCACCGGCACCGCCCTGCCGGCGTTCCGCGCCGAGGGCATCTCGTTCGTGACCGGCACCAACTGGGACCCCAGCAACGGCTCGTTCGAGATTCTCCCCTTCATCTACGGCACGGTGGTCACCTCGGTGATCGCGCTGGTCATCGCGGTGCCGCTCAGTATGGGAGTAGCGCTGTTTCTGACCGAATACGCGCCCCGCTGGTTGCGTGCTCCGATCGAGTATGCCGTCGATCTGCTAGCCGCGGTGCCCAGTGTCGTCTTCGGACTGTGGGGCCTGTGGGTGGTACTGCCCTACGTCCTGCGTCCGGTCGCGGATTTCATGGCGAGGTACCTCGGCTTCATTCCGATCTTCGCCGGGCCGTCGACCGGCCTCTCGTACTTCGCCGCCGGCATCATCCTGTCGATCATGATCACACCTATCATCACCTCACTTTGCCGGGAGGTGTTCCGCTCGGTGCCGTCGGCGGACCGGCACGCGGCCTACGCTTTGGGCGCCACGCGGTGGGAGATGATCAAGGAGGCGGTGCTGCCTCGCAGCCGGGGCGGAGTGGTCGGCGCCACGATGCTGGGGCTCGGCCGCGCCCTGGGCGAGACCATAGTCGTCGCCATGCTCATCGGCAACAGCCCCGTCGTCAACCTGTCTATCTTCAAGCCCGGCGGTTCCATCGCCGGGGCCATCGCCAACGGTTGGGGCGAGGCCACCGGTATCCAGATCAGCGCCCTCGTGGGCGCAGGCGTGGTGCTCTTTGTCATCACCATCATCGTCAATGTCATCGCGCGCGGGCTCGTGTACCGCTTCAACAGGGCATGAGCGGCGGACTTCATATGCCAGACCACTCGAAGCGGGCAGATCGCACCAACTGGGCTGGGGCTGGGGCGCTCAACGCCGGCCTCGCCGGGGCACGCCCCGCGAGGCGGCGGTTGTGGCGCGACCGCTCTATGACCTTCCTCGTCGGCGCCTCGATCGTGCTCACGCTGATCCCCGTCGTTTGGATACTCGTCCAGATAGTCGTCAACGGCGGGTCGGCCATGAGCTGGACCTTCCTCACTGAATCCACTCCCTTCAGCATGATGAAGCAGGGTGGCGGCTTCCTCAACGGCCTCATCGGCACCGCCATCATGGTGGTGCTCGCCGGCGTGGTCTCGATACCGCTCGGCATCCTCGCCGCCGTCTACTTGGTGGAGTACGGCAAGGGCAACTGGCTCGCCAAGCTCATCCGCTTCTTCTCAGACGTGATGACCGGAGTGCCGTCGATCTTCGTGGGCGTCTTCGTCTATACCGCGCTGGTGGTGAAGTTCAAGTACGGAGCGATCATGGGAGCCGCGTCGCTCGCCCTGATCATGATGCCGATCATAGTCCGCTCGAGCGAGGAGATGCTGAAACTGGTGCCGCCGGAGCTCAAGGACGCCAGCTACGCCCTCGGCGCGGCCAAGTGGCAGACGGTGATGAGAGTGGTGCTGCCGTCGGCCGCGCCCGGACTCACGACCGGAGCCATGCTGGCGGTCGCCCGGGCCGCCGGAGAAACGGCCCCCCTCATCATGACGGCCCTGGGATCGCTGCAGCTCGTCAGCAAACTAGCCGGCTCTCCTATCTCGTCGCTGACACTCCTCATCTACAACGGCGCGGGCCAGCCCTTCGACGCCGCCCAGGCCAGAGCTTGGGCCGGGGCGCTGGAGTTGCTCGTGATCGTCCTCGTGTTTACGATCCTGGCGCGCGTATTCTCTTCAAGGAGCAGACTCACCCGATGAACGACACCGGCTCGACCGACACCACCGACACCACCTACCCGGCCGACGCGACCAGCCCGGCCGACGCGACCCCGGTCTTCACTGCCAAAGACCTCAGCGTGCACTACGGCAGCAGTCTGGCGCTCAAGGATGTCGACCTCGAGATCCGGCCCCGGCGAATCACCGCCATCATCGGGCCATCGGGCTGCGGCAAGAGCACCCTCATCCGCTGTTTCAACCGCATGAACGAGCTGATCCCGGGCGCCCGCATCAGCGGCGAGGTGCGCTATCACGGCGAGGACATCTACGCTCCCGGCGTCGACCCGGTCATGGTGCGGCGCCATGTGGGCATGGTCTTTCAGCGACCCAACCCCTTCCCCAAGTCGATCTACGACAACATCGCCTTCGGAGCCAAGATCAACGGCTACAAGGGGGATATGGACGAACTCGTGGAACGATCGCTGCGCCGCGCGGCTCTGTGGGACGAGGTGAGCGGCAAGCTGAAGAAGAGCGCCCTCGACCTGTCGGGCGGGCAACAACAGCGGCTCTGCATCGCGCGCGCGATCGCCGTCGAGCCTGACGTGATCCTCATGGACGAGCCCGCCTCCGCGCTCGACCCTATCGCCACTACCCGCATCGAAGACCTTATGCAGGAATTGAAAGAGGACTACACGATCATCATAGTGACGCACAACATGCAGCAGGCGGCACGCGTCTCCGACGAGACGGCATTTCTCTATACCGAGGTGGACGAAGGCACTTCGGCCCGCTGGGGCAAGCTGGTAGAGTTTGGCGATACCGGTCAGATCTTCACGCGGCCGCGAGACAAACGCACCGAAGACTACGTGTCGGGCCGCTTCGGATAGACGCGGCGGAGAAGGACGGAGCAGAAGAATGCGGGATTCATTCCACAAGGAACTCGATGCCCTCGATCGGGAAATCGTGCGCATGGGCGCCCTGGTCGAAAACGCCACCCAAATGGTCACCACAGCTCTGATCGAATGCGATCACGAGTTGGCCCGAAAGGTGTACGACGGCGACGACGAGATCGACGCGATCTTTCTCGATATCGAGAGACGGTCGCTCGTCCTCCTGGCTCAGCAAGCTCCGGTGGCCGGAGACCTGCGCCTCATCATCGCCATCCTCAGTGTGTTGACCGACCTCGAACGGTCGGGCGACCTGTGCCACAACATCGCCAAGCTGGCTCAACTGGAAGACTTCTGCCAGCCGCAACTGAAGACCATCCGCGCTCTTCTGAGCGACCTCGGGCAGGCGGCGGCGAAGCTCGTGGGCGCGGCTATCGACGCGTGGGCCGCCAAGGACGAGAGAATGGCCGTCGACATCACCCTGCAAGACGACGTGCTCGACGACATCCATTCGCGGCTGATAGAGGAACTGATCCACCTCAAAGGTGAGGACAACCTGGCTCCGGCTATAAGGGTGGCCATGATCAGCCGCTATCTGGAGCGCATCGGCGACCACGCGGTGAATCTGGCCGAACGCATTCAGTACTTCCTCACCGGCGACGAGGAGTTTCTCGGGTAACGGGCATGAGACGTATCCCCGGCATCTTCGTAGTGATACTCGCCCTCGCGTTCGTCGCGGCGGCGTGCGGAACCGGCGACACCGGTCCGGACGCTCCGCCGTCCTCAGAGGCCGGCCCCGTCGCCTCCACGGCATCGACGGCTGCCGTGCCCTCCACCGAGACGCCCCCTCCCGAGACCCCGGCAACGGCGCCCGGCGTGGACCTCATGAGCGACAGCATCGCGTACGCCCAGAGCCTCGGCGGCGTCTCCCGTCAGGGAGACACCCTGTTCTTCGTGGTCGGGGCCGAAACCGACACCGAAGCGGAGGCAGTGGCCTTGCTCCAGGAGGGCACCCCGTTCTTCGGCGACATGGTCGCCTACTTCATCGTGCAGAAGTCCGACAACTTCGATGGCATGGCCCCAGGCAAGTACGTGATCATCGAGGCATACGACTCCAACCCATCGGCCGAGAACGTGGAGTTCGGGCGCCGCGCCTTTCCGACAGCCTACGTCGTGCGGGCGACGGTGCTCACCTCCGACCCCATACCGGTGTACGAGGACAGGCTAGGCCTCTAGGGGAGGAAAGGGACGATGCCCAGTACGGGACTGCCCGGTCTCGACGAGGTGCTGCAGGGTCTGCGGCCGGGTGACAACGTCGTGTGGATGGTCGAGGACCTCCGCGACTACGCCCCCGTTCTCGGCCCCTTCTGCGACGAAGCCTGCCGTTCGGGCAACCCGCTCGTCTACCTCCGCTTCGCGCGGCACGAGGCGCTGCTCACGGCCGAAAGCGGGGCGAGGATCTTCACGATCGATTCCGGAGGTGGCTTCGAGCACTTCGTGACCCGCATCCTCGACCTGATCGAGGAGACCGGCCGTGGCGGGCTCTTCGTGTTCGACTGCTTGTCGGATCTCGCCGCGGACTGGTTCAGCGACAGGATGCTCGGCAACTTCTTCATGATCGTGTGCCCGTATCTGTACAAGCTCGACTCGGTCGGCTACTTCGCCATGCTCAAGCACCATCACTCGGTGCATGCCACCCAGCCCATCTTTCAGACGGCGCAGGTGATACTCGAGGTATTCCGCAAAGACGAGAGCTTCTACGTGCGGCCCGTGCGCGTCTGGAAGCGGCGCTCCCCCACCATGTTCATGCTCCACTGCTGGGACGGCGACTCGTTCGCCCCCGTCACCAGCAGTTCGGTCATCGCCGAGGTGCTCGGCGCGACGCCCAAACGCTGGCTGGAATTCACGCATCGCAGGATGGGTCCCTGGGCGAGGAGATTCCAGCAGGCGCAGGACATGGTCGAAGGCATGCTCGCGGGCGAGCATATCGACGAGGCTGCCGAGAGACAGATGACCGATGATCTGATACGCATGATGCTGACCCGCGATCCGCGCTTTCGGGAATTGGTGGTCAGGTACTTCGAGCTACCGGCACTGGTGGGCATCATGGGGCGCATGATCGGCACCGGCATGGTGGGAGGCAAGGCCTTGGGGATGCTTCTGGCTCGGGCTATCCTCACCGCCTCGGGACCGCGCTGGAAAGAGTTGCTCGAGAGCCACGACTCCTTCTACATAGGCTCCGATGTCTTCTACACCTACCTCGTGCAGAACGACTGTTGGTGGCTCCGCCGCCTCGACAGGGATTTCGACGCCTACCTGCAACGCGCCGCCGAGGTGAGGCAGCGCATCCTGCGAGGCGCCTTTCCGAAGTACATCGAAGAGCAGTTCACCGAACTGCTGAGCTACTTCGGGCAGTCGCCGCTCATCGTCCGCTCGAGCAGCCTGCTCGAGGACAGCTACGGCAACAGCTTCTCGGGTAAGTACGAGAGCGTGTTCCTGGCCAACCAGGGTTCCCCCGATGAGCGCCTGGGCGCCTTCCTCGACGCGGTGCGCGCGGTCTACGCCAGCACCATGAGCGAGGCCAGCCTCACCTATCGCCAGTATCGCAACGTGCTCGACCGCGACGAGCAGATGGGTCTCCTCGTGCAGCGGGTATCGGGCGAGATGCACGACAACCTGTTCTTTCCGCACGCGGCCGGGGTGGGCTTCTCGTTCAATCCCTTTGTGTGGCGCGAGGACATCGACCCGACCGCCGGGGTTCTCCGCCTCGTCTTCGGCCTCGGCACCCGCGCGGTCGAACGGGCCGACGACGACTACGCGCGGCTGGTGGCCCTCAACGCTCCCCTCAGGCAACCCCAGGGGGCCTCCGACGGCGAGCGTGAATTCTCCCAGCGCAGGGTCGACCTGCTCGACCTCGCGGCCAATCAGATGAGCACCCGCGACTTCCACGGCGTCACGACCTGCCTGCCGCCGTGGCTGCGCAGCATGTTCGTCACCTCCACCACCCCGGGCGGAGCCGATGGCGAGTCACTGTTCGGCGACGAGGGCCGGCCGGCGTTCGACGTGCTGACCTTCCAGAGGATGCTCTCGAAGACGGGGTTCGTCGAGGCCATGCGCGAGCTGTGCCGCACGATCGAGGACGCCTACGAGTACCCGGTCGATGTTGAGTTCACCGCCAACTTCTCGTCGGAGCAGGACTTCAGACTCAACCTGCTACAGTGCCGGCCGTTCCCGGTCAAGATCGAAGGCGAGGCGGCGCAGGTGGGCCTGCCCGAGCGACTGCCCCCCGAGAAGGTGGTGCTCGAGAGCCACGGCCCCATCATCGGGCACAGCCGCGACATGGCCATCGATGCGCTGATCTACGTGGCGCCGGCGGCCTACAGCGAGCTCTCCATGAGCGACCGCTATTCGCTCGCCCGCCTCATCGGGAGGGTCGTGCATACCATCGGCCCTGCCGGCCGGACTCCCCGCATCATGCTCGTCGGTCCGGGGCGATGGGGCACCTCGATGCCCGCGCTGGGACTACCGGTGACCTTCAACGAGATCCGCCGCGCCTCGGTCATGTGCGAGCTGGCCCTCATGCACGAGGGCCTCGTGCCCGACGTGTCGCTCGGCACCCATTTCTTCAACGACATCGTCGAGCTCGACATGCTCTACCTCGCGGTGAACCCCGGCCGCGAAGGCCACAGCCTCAACGAGGAGATGATCCTGGGGGGTCTGAACCGGCTGGAGGGCCTGTTACCCGACACCGGCAAGTGGAGTCGTGTGCTTCACGTCATCGAGGCGGATTCCTGGGGAGAACCGGGCTCCCTCGTGCTCAACGTCGACTCGCTTCGCCAGCACGCGGTCTGCCACTGGCGGAGCGGTGTTTCCTAGCAGACCACCGATGGCGAGGCCGTCGACTATAATGGCCGAGCCCATGTCTGAATCATCCACCCAACAGCCTCAGACTCACGCTTCCGCCGCACCTTCGCCCCGAAGCCGGCGCGGAGGCGCGTTGTACGGGCTGGTGTTTCTCGCCGGCATCGGCACTATGTCCACCGAGATGTGCGCGTCGCGCCTCCTCGCTCCCTACTACGGTTCCTCGACCATGATCTGGGCCAACATCATCGGCCTCATTCTCATCGCGTTGTCGCTCGGCTACGTGCTCGGCGGCAAGCTGGCCGACCGCTATCCGAGTCCGCGAGTCCTGGGCATCGTCGTGCTGGCCGGGGCGGTGCTCACCGCCGTGGTGCCCTTCGCCGCCCGGCCCTTCTTGAACGTCACCATCAACGGCATCGATTCGGCGTCGACCGGCGCCGTCATCGGCTCGCTCGCCGCGAGCGTCGTCTTGTTCGTACCGTCGGTGGTATTGCTCGGCATGGTGAGCCCGTTCGCCATCCGCCTTGGGTTACAGGACATGGACAAGGCCGGCTCCACGGCTGGCAGGATCTTCGCGCTCTCCACGGCCGGTAGCCTGCTGGGGACGTTCTTGCCCGCTCTGGTGACCATCCCGCTCATAGGCACCCAGCGGACGCTGCTCGGCGCCGCGGCGCTCATCGCGGCCGCCGCCGCGCTCCTACTCGGGCTGCGCTGGCTCCTCGTGGCGGTGGTCCTCGCCGCGCTCATCGCGATCCCGCCGGGGGCGGTCAAGCAGGCGACCGGGCTTCTGCTCGAAAAAGAGTCGCGCTACCAGTTCATACAGGTGGTCGAGCGCAACGACCAATTGCGCCTGCTCTACCTCAACGAGGGATTCGCCGTTCACTCCGAGTGGCGTCCCAACGAGGTGCTCACCGGTGGCGAATGGGATATGTTCCTTGCCGTCCCACCGCTGGTGGGCAGACGGGTCGAGAGTATCGCCATGCTGGGCAATGCCGGCGGCACCACGGCGCGGGCTTTCGGCGTGTACTACCCCGACATCGACATCGACGGAGTCGAGATCGACCCCGAGGTGAGCGAAGCCTCCCGCCAATACCTCGGACTCGAAGACAATCCCCGCCTGAACGTCGTCACGGCCGACGCGCGCCCCTTCCTTCTGGCTTCGGACAAGAAGTACGACCTGATCTTCATCGACGCCTACCGGCAGCCCTATGTGCCCTTCTATCTGGCCACCGCCGAGTTCTTCAAGCTCTGTCGGGAGCGCCTGGCCCCAGACGGCATCGTGGCGTTGAACGTGTCCACAGTTCCGGGCGACGACCGGCTCTCGAGCTCCATCGCCGGCACGCTCGCGACCCAATTCCCCCTGGTCATGAAGTGGCCGGCCCTCCGCTTCAACGAGCTGGTGCTCGGGTTCGCCGACCCCGGTGATCTGGGGATGCTGACGGAACGTGGCAAGACGGCGCCGGGCGAGATCGTCTCGCTCACCCAGGCGATGACGGCAAAGTGGACGCCCATCGCCCCCATGGCCGGCTACTGGACCGACGACCGCTGCCCCGTGGAGTGGATAACCGACCGCATGATCGTCACCTACGGCCTGAGCGGACAAGACCGCGGCACCGATTTCCTTCCTACAAGACCCTGAGAGCGAGGTAGACTAAAAGGTAGCCCGACAGGCTACTGAGCGACGGCTCCTCGCCGACGGGTCACGATCGCTGCGCCTAGCGGCCTTCAAGGGGGGGAGGGGGAATGCCGAAGTACTACGTTTCCATGCACCTCGCGCTCGAAGCGAGCACCATCTACGAGGTGTACGACGACGGCTCCTACTGGTGTATATCGCCACAGGGACACCAGCATCTGGGCGAGGGGGGCATGCGCGCGCGGCTGGAGGTCGACGCCGACAGAGCCCTGCAGCTCATCGCCGAGAGAATCACGGCGCTCAAGGAGCACGAGAAGGAAGAATCGGGACCGGCGACACACGGGCCGGCGCACGTGCCGGTGGAAGACCTGACGCAAGACGGCGTGATTACCCCGCGGGAGCGGGCCCGCAACGTGTGGCGAAAGGACGGCTGGGTCTGACGGCCCGCGCCGGTCGCACCGGCGCCATGGCTACGCGGCTGAGCCTTCACTCAGTGGCTTCGGGCTCCTCCGGACCGCCTGGATTGAGCGGGAACTTGAGCCGCCACTCTGGTACACCGAGGTCTTGCAGGGCTTTGCTCCTGACCTTCCAGAGGGCCGAGGCGAGTGTCTCGCGTTCTTCCTTGGTCAAGACCCCGAAGATGCGCTTGTCGGTGTCGCTGTGAAGCGACTGGCTGAAGACGTCGAGACCCTTTTTCGTGAGCCGTGCCTCGACTCGCGACCTGCCTTGAGACTCCTCTCGGGTAATGAGCCCATCCTTCTCCATGCGCTTGAGGAGCTCGGTCATCGAGTGCAGTTCGCGAAAGAGGTTGCGCGCGATCTCCACGGGTGTGGCGCTTCCGCCGTTGTTCTGGATATCCCACAGAACGGCCCGTCTTTCGTTGCTGATACCGTAGCGCGCGTAGTCTCTCTCGCGGGCCTTGAGGATCGCGTCTTTGGTCTGGGCGATCAGCACCCACAGCAAGAAGTACTCATCGCGATCGGGCGCTTCGGCGTCGGGCGGCATACTGTCCCCCAGTCGTAACAGATCCCTTTGAAACACCGCAAGACCAGCCCTGAGAGGCCGGTTGCGCGTAGGTACATACAGCAGGATACATCGTGCGAAGAGCATGTTGCGAATCACGGAGCGCTCGTGGGAGCGATTCGCGTATGCTCCACGGGCCCCGCTCTGAGACTTGTTCTTGATGAGACTGTCGCATGATATAGTGCCGACACTTCACTCTTTCATACCCGGGGGGGACAGCGACATGGATTCCTACGAAGACTGCCCGAAGTGCGGCAGGCTCGTCCAGAGAGGAAGAATCTGCAGGTATTGCGCGCAGACGGCCGATCCGCCGGACCGCCGGCTTGCCCCCACCTCGGTGCCGGTCGTGACCCCTCGCGGCCACGCCGAACCGGCGCCTCCGACGCGCCCAAAGAGCGACCGCACACTGACGCCTCTACCTCGTTGGGCCTGGATCGCGCTCGTTACGGTCGTGGTGTGCGCGATCATCGCCGCTGTGGTGGCTTGGGGGACTCTCGGCGGAGGCAGTCCGCCTGAGGGCCTGCGGTAGGCAGTGGCGGAGCGGCATGGGAATCGAACCCACCCTGGAGGGGCCTACCCACAAGACCGGCTGATAGTCGGAGACTGCGGCCACGGTGGTCCGGCTACGTCCGGCTCGGATAGGTCAATCCGGTCCTCCTACCCCTGCCCCGAGCCTCGACGCTCATCCAGCACCGAGCGCACCTTCCGGGCCAGAGCTTCGGTGGTGAATGGCTTCTCCAGGAGGTTGACTCCCTCGTCCAGGCGACCGGCATGAACAATGGCGTCGCGGGTGTAGCCCGACATGTAAAGAACCGGCAGATCGGGCCTGGAAATCCGCACGCGCCTAGCCAAATCGTTACCCTGCATCGCCCCGGGAAGCACGACGTCGGTGAGAAGGAGATCCACATCCACGTGGTCCTGTTCGAGTATGACCATCGCCTCATCGGCCGATCCGAAGCACCTCACCTCATAGCCCGCCTCGCCCAACACCCGCTCGATCAGACTGCGCAGAGAAGACTCGTCCTCCACCACCATGACTCTCTCGTTGCCAAAATGGGGAGTCTCATCGGGAACGACGACCACTTTGGCGCCTTCGCGTTCCGCGATCAAGGGCAAGTAGATCCTGAAGGTCGTGCCCTTGCCGGGTTCACTGTAGACGAAGATGTTCCCCTTGCTCTGCTTGACGGTCCCGTATACCATGGCCAGACCCAACCCCGTGCCCTGGCCCGGGGCCTTGGTGGTGAAGAAGGGCTCGAACACGTGCTGAAGGATAGCCTCGTCCATGCCAATCCCGGTATCTGAGACGGAGAGCATCACATAGCTGCCGGGTGCGACCTCCGGATGGGTACGACAGTAGTCCTCGTCCAGCTCCACGTTGGCCGTCTCGAAAGTCAGCCGTCCACCAGCGGGCATCGCATCGCGGGCGTTCAGAGCCAGGTTCATGAGCACCTGCTCGAACTGGTGTACGTCAACCTCGGCATGGCCCAGCCCGGGGTGCTGCAGACTGGCGAGTTTGATGTTCTCCCCCAGGGTGCGGCGCAGGAGAGGCTCAATCCCAACGAGAATCTCGTTGAGCGATACGACACTTGGACGCAAGGCCTGGCGGCGGGAGAAGGCCAAGATCTGTCTGGTGAGCGCACTCGCTCGCTCGGCGGCGCGCTCGATCTGCTTGACGTCCTCGGCTGCCGGAGAATCAGAGATACCCTCACGCGCCAGCAGAAGGTCACCATAGCCGATGATGACGGTTAGGAGGTTGTTGAAGTCATGAGCGATGCCCCCCGCAAGTTGTCCCACGGCTTCCATCTTCTGGGACTGACGGAGTTGCTCGTCCCTCTCGCGAAGGGCATCTTCGGCCAGCTTGCGATCTGTTGTCACTTCGGTGTAGGTGATTATGCCGCCGATTGACCCGTCCGAATCGTACCAGGGACGGCATTCCCAACTGTTGTAGGTCAGGGAGCCATCGAGACGCACGAAGGTGTCGTCCTTCTCGCTCTCGATCGCGCCGCACATGACGCGCTGGTGCACGTCTCTCCACTTCTGCGGTATCTCGGGAAAGACCTCGTAGTGGTGCTTTCCGACAATGTCCTCGTCGAGGATCTCGTAGTCCTTCAGGAAGCGATCGCTGACAGCGATGTAGCGGAGGTCTCGATCATAGACCGCGATGGCGCTGGGGTCGTGCTTGATGATGAAACGCATGTTTGCTTCGCTCGTCCGCAGAGCCTCTTCTGCCTGTTTGCGCTCGGTGATATCCCAGCAGATACCGATCATCTGGACGGGGTGTCCCTGCGGGTCGTAAACACCTTCCCCTACCGCGTTTATCCAGCGTGTCTGCCCCCCCGGCAGCACTACTCGATAGTCGCTGTTCAGAGTCGTTCGTAGAGCGAGCGCCTCGCCGATGCGGCCTTCAGCCACCTCACTATCCTCGGGATGAAGCGCGCCACGCCATGACTCAAAAGAGGCGACGGTCGTCGCCGGGTCGAGTCCGAAGAGATCGAACATCGCTGGCGACCATTCGATCTGACCCGTGAGGACATCCCAGTCCCACGTGCCCGCCCTAGCGGAATGCAGCGCCAACTCAAGGCGCCGCGATACTGCCAGTAACGCGCCTTCGGCCCGGTTGCGCTCCGAGATCTCCGCCACGAGATGCTTCGTCTTCGCTGAGACCTGTCTCCTTAGCAGGATGGCCCAGAAAGCAGAGAAAAGGCCTAGGAGAAGGAGACCGCCGATGCCCCACCAGATCCAGACTGGAATGGAGGCCGGCGGATTCGGCATGATCCACTTCTCGAACGAGCGGCTGTACAGCGAGTTGGGATCCGTCATCATGGGGGCCATGAGCTGGTCGATCCCCGCGATGAGGTCCGAGTTCTTGCCTTTCGGCACCGCGAAGCTCAGGGCTGTCGGGGCAAAACTGATAGCCGTGATGCTGACAGGGTATTCCTTCGCGAGTTCGATCCCGAGGGAGTAGATGCAGATGCCGGCGTCGGCCGTGCCGTCGGCAATGGCTTGCATGACGGACGGATTGTCTTGCTCCAGCACGATGTCGCACACGACGCCGAACGAGGCCGCATAGGATTCAAAAGCGCGCGTGAAGATGCTTCCCTCCACCCCGGCGACCCGTGCCCCTTGCAGGTCGAGAATGGTGACCAGGTTGAAGCTCGGCCCGGTGAACAAGACTCCTGAGTCGACAAAGGGGGGATTCTGGCTGTAATCATAGATCTCGCGCCGCTCGTCCCTGACCGCGACGGCAGGTAGGAGGTCGATGTCGCCATTCTCAAGATCGACGAGTAGTTCGCCCCACGGTTTGTCAACGTATTCGACGTTCCAATCCAGGGAACTGGCAAAGTACTCGATCAAATCGATGAACAAGCCTTCGGGCTTGTTCGGCGTGTTCTGCACCAAGGGGGCGGCTGGGAATACGCCTACCCGAACCGTCCTGCTCGCCGCGGCCGAAGGCGACTGCCACAGAAGGAGGAGGCTTAGGGACAGGAGAACAATGAGTGCGCCTCGACGTAGCGCAAGTCTTGGTTTCATCCGGTATCAACCTCTGCAAGCTTGCTGGCTCATCCACCCGTTGGTAGACTACCGCTTTGGCTACCTCCTTGCAGCAACCGCTGCAATCCAATCTGAACCCCGGTGCCGTTTGCGGCGCATGTCAAGTCATCGCGTGCCGCTGGGAGGCCACGCCGACAATAGGCAGTGGCGGAGCGGCATGGGAATCGAACCCACCCTGGAGGGGCCTACCCCCCAACACCGGTTTTGAAGACCGGGCCGGCCACCAGACCGAACGCCGCTCCGCGACAAAGCGACACCACTTTACCCCGAATGGGCGAGGCCATCCACCACGGCACAGATGGGCTCCGGCGAGCGACCGGCGGCCGGTCGGCGGCGCCGCGGAGCTGCGCCGCGGCGGCCCCCTCACCGGCGGCGGCGCCGCAGGCGCCGCGCCTCCCCTACTCTGAGTGTGAGTCCCTCGGAATCCATGTGTTCAAGCAACGCCTGGCTGAAACGGCGGGAAGTACCGAGCAGGTCTCTCACTTCGGCTAGGGTGACCTGCCCAGCGGCCTCCATGGCCGCGGCCACCTGGTCCATGAGACCGGCGAGCCGGTCTGGCGGGTAGTAGAGGTCCTCCCCGACCTTGACCAGCTTGTCCTGCCGTACCAGCGCGTCGACTATCTTCTGCGCCTCACGCGGCGCGAGGCCCACCGCTTCGGCCGCGGTCGCGACGAGCGGGCTCTCGGCGACACCGGACGGAGCCGCGAACTGTTCGAGTAATCGGTCAGCCATTCGGTCGTCGGCGCCCCCGCTCACCGAGGCCGCCCGAGCCCAGCGATAGCCGTGCTCGGTGCGGTCGACCTCACCGGCCGCCTGCAGCCTCTCGAGAGCGGCGTCGAGAGCCGGCGCTTCTTTCGCGGCCGTGAGGTCGCGGCGCAGGTCGCCGAGGGTCAGGTAGGGGTTGAGCGGATCGCGCTCGGCTCGGCCGCGCAAGGCCGCCAGGGTCTTGCCGGCCAAGGCCAGCAGCGACGGGCCGTGGAAGAGCGGAGTGTTCGAGCCCACGCCGGCGGGCTTGGCCGCGCCGGCTGTCGCAGCCGGCGGGGCCGCTCCCTGAAGGGCCGGCTTCTGCGCGCCGGCCGGCGCCGCCGGAGGCGGCGCGGCAGGCCCGGTGCGCCCGGGCAGGGCGCGGCCGTCGGCCAGCAGGCCGGCGACCGCCGCGCCGACCTGGGGCGTGGCAAACCGCCACAGGTAAGGACTCGTTTCGAGTCTCGCTCGGGTCAGGGCCAGCGGAAAACGTTCTTCGAGCAAGACGGTGACGATGGCATCGGGCGTGCCCTGCTCCAGGAGGGACAGACGTTCGTGCCACCGGGCTCCCGTGCTGTGCTTGCGCGGAGCGGGATCGATCACGCGGCCGCCCCCGATGGTCGTCACGGGAGTCACCGACCTGACGATGAAACGGTCGCCCGGATAGACCAGCGCGCGTTCGTCGAACCGTATCTGCGCGTAGCAGGATTCCCCCGGGAGCAGCGCTTCTTGGTCGGCCAGCACGACTTTGGCCAGCAACTCGGAGGTGCCGTGATCGATGCGAGCGCGCGACACCCTCGGCAAGGGTTCCCCGGCATCGGATAGCAGCGACAGCCGCACGTCGGCGAGAAAGGTGGGCTCGATGGCCGGGTCTTTGACGATCCACTGGCCGCGGTCGACCTCGTCGCGCTCGACACCGGTCAAGCTGAGTGCCACCCGCTGCCCGCTCTCGGCCGCGCTGGTGTCGCGGTCGTGCACCTGCACGCTCCGGACCCGTACCTCGCGCATGGAGGCGCCGCCGTGCCCGCCTCCCGCTCCGCCCCGGCCGGACCGTGGGGGGAGGATGACGACGCTATCCTCAGCCGAGAGGGTGCCCGACCAGAGCGTGCCGGTGACCACCGTGCCGATGCCTTTGAGCGAGAACACCCGGTCGACGGGCATGCGGGTGGCCGGGTAGGAAGGCCGCGGAGGCACCTCGGCGCCCTGACGGTCGAGGGCGGCGAGCAGGCCGGGCAGGCCCTCGCCGGTGACCCCGCTCACGGGGACCACGGGAGCCGCCGGGTACGGCGTGCCGGCGAGGAAGTCCTCGATGTCGGCGGCGACCAGCTCGACCATCTCGCCGTCGACCATGTCGATCTTGGTAAGGGCGACCACTCCCAGGGGGATCCCGAGCAGTTCGATGATGCGCATGTGTTCGCGGGTCTGCGGCATGACCCCGTCGTCGGCGGCCACGACCAACATGAAGAGGTCGATGCCGGTGGCGCCCGAGACCATCGTCTTGACGAAGCGCTCGTGGCCGGGAACGTCGACGACGCTGAGATGGCGGCCGCTGGGAAGAGTCAGTTCGGCAAAGCCCAGCTCGATGCTGATACCCCGCTCCTTCTCCTCTTTCAGACGGTCGGTGTCGCGGCCGGTGAGAGCCTTGATGAGGGTGGTCTTGCCGTGGTCGATATGCCCGGCGGTGCCAAGGGTGAGGGGTCGCTCAGTCATCCCTGGCGCGGCGCTCGGCGAAGTAGCGTTCGACCCGCTCGTAGAAGTCGTCGGGCGGCGTCGAGCACTGCTTCTCTTCATCGGAGAGGATCTCGTTCAGGAGCTCGGCACGCTTCTCCTCGGGGAGAACGAGCAGTGCTTCGGCGGCGGAGCTGTTGCGCAGAAAGCGCTCCTGCTCGAAATCGAGCTCGGGTTCGGGCTCGAAGGGACTCTTGCCCTCGAGCGGGCGCTTGAACACGAAGCGCGGAAAAGCCGGAAAGGTGGTGTCGATGCCGGTCAGTTCCCAACCCTCGGCGCCCAGTTGGTTGAGCACTTGTTCGGCGGGTTCACCGATGAGATGGTCGATAACCGAGACGACTTTGTATTCCCATAGAGGCATGGCCTTCACTTCACTCCCTCTTCGGTTCTACTGACGACCCTGTCGATCGCCCAAGCCAGGCTTTCAGCCACCGCGTCGATGTCGCGCTCGTCGAGAGCGATCACGTCGAGGTGCAGGCAGTCCTGCGCCACACGGGCCACGACGGGCAGGGGCGCTCGCCGCAGTTCGGCGTCGAGCACCGACGCCGTGATGACCAGACCGTTGGCCGCCGGGGCATCGGGAAACCTGATGCGCACGGCGTGAGAGGGCAGCTCGACCAGGGGCATCGACCCGCCGCCAGCCCGGGCGCTCGACTCCTCTACCTCGAGAATGAACCCGTCGGCCAACCGGCACTCGATGGCCGTCTGCAGCGCCGCCGCCAGAACCTCGGTCTCGTGCGGCGCGCGACTCAGATAGCGAAGCGTCGGAACGCCGGCGCGGGCCCTCTCGGGATCGCGATACAGTTCGAGAGTCGCTTCGAGGGCGGCGAGCGTCATCTTGTCGAGACGGAGGGCGCGCGCCACCGGGTGCTTGCGCAGCCGGTCGACGACCTCGGCCCGGCCCACCAGGATGCCCGCCTGCGGTCCGCCCAGCAGCTTGTCGCCGCTGAAACAGACCACGTCGGCCCCCGTGTTGAGCGAATCGGCCACGTTGGGCTCGCCGCGGAAGGCGGTCAGATCGAGGAGCGCCCCGCTCCCCAGGTCGTCGGCCACCACCAAGCCGTTGCGCCGGCCCAGCCCGACGAGCTCCTCCAACTCAGTCTCTTGCGTGAAGCCCAGGATGCGATAGTTCGAGGTGTGCACCCGCAGCAACATGGCCGTGTCGGGCCCGATGGCCGCTTCGTAGTCCTCGATGCGCGTGCGGTTGGTCGTGCCCACCTCGACCAAGCGGACACCGCCCGCCCGGATGATGTCGGGGATGCGGAAGGAGCCTCCGATCTCGACGAGCTGCCCCCGCGACACGATCACCTCGCGCCCGCCGGCCAGAGCCATGAGCAGCAGGAGCACCGCACCGGCGTTGTTGTTGACGGCGAAGGCCGCCTCGGCGCCGGTGACCCGGGTGAGCAGCCGCTCCACGTAGGTCTCACGGCTGCCGCGGCCGCCGCTCTCCAGGTCGTACTCAAGGTTGGAGTAGCCCCGGGCGACCTGGGCGACCCGCTCGACGGCCACGTCGGCCAGAGCCGAACGCCCCAGATTGGTGTGCACAACCACCCCGGTGAGGTTCATGACGCGCCGCAGCCCCGGCTCGGCCCAAGCGGCCAGCAGGGCGGCGGCGTCCCTCAGCAGTGAGACGGCGGTGACCGCGGGCGCCTGCGTGGCGGCCGGCGCCGGTTCAGGAGCCGCTCCCCCCGCCGCGCTGTTCGCGGCCTGGGCGCGGGCCGCAGCGCCGCTCGCGGCAGGTGCGCCGCTCGCGACCTCGCTTAGGGGCGACGGCTCATCGGGCCGCGGCGACTCGGCGGCCGCCGGTTCACCGGCCGGGCCGGCGATGATCTCCCGGCGCGCGGCGTCCACGGCCCCCCGCACAGCCTCCACCACTTGGGTGCGCGGATGCCGGGCCAGCAGATCGGCCGCGCCGGCATGGCTGACCACTTCTTCCACCGAAGGAAGCGCCCGCAACCTGCTCTGCGTCGCCCGGTCCATCGGTCACAACTCCCGCTCGAGAAAGTACAGGGCCATGCCCGCCAGGATGTCGCGCGCCCGAGAGGCGGGCAGCACGTCGAGGTAGGCGCCGCTCCCGGCGACGAGATCGCGAGCGAGCGAGCGGGCGTAGTCGATCGACCCATATCGCTCCATGAGCGCGACCGCCTCTTCGGCCTGCGGTCTCGACTTGTCCTGCTTGAGGCGGAGCAGTGCCACCATCCGCTCGCGGTCGGCGGGTTCTGCGTTCGCGAGACAGTGGATCACCATGAGGGTCCGCTTGCTCTCGAGCACGTCGCTCAGGTAATCCTTGCCCATGGTCTTCTCGTCGCCGACAAGGTTCAGCAGGTCGTCCTGGATTTGGAAAGCGATAGCGACATTCTTGCCAAAGGCTTCGAGGGCCCCGATCTCCTCCGGAGTGGCGCCACCGGCGATAGCGCCCACCTTGAGCGGCGCGATGCCGCTGTAGTAGCCGGTCTTGCCGAGAGCCATGTCGAGGTAGTCGTCGGGGGTGAGGTCGTAGAGATCGTCGCGTACCCAGCCGACGTCGAGCGCCTGGCCTTCGACCGTACGTTCGCTCATCTCGCCGATGACGTCGAGCACCGCGATCTTGGTGGCGTCTTCGAGTATGGGGTCGCGTACCACGATGGTGCAGACCAGGCCCAGAGCGTAGTCGCCCGCGTTGATGGCGAGCGGCTCACCGTGCACGATGTGCGCGCAGGGCTCTCCCCGGCGAAGGAGGCTGGAATCCATGATGTCGTCGTGGATCAGCGCGGCGGCGTGAAAGAACTCGATCGCGCACCCGCTCGACAGAGCCCGTCGCGGATCGCCGCCCACCGCCTCACACGCGAGCATCGCCATGGCCGGACGGGTGCGTTTGCCCCCGCGCGCGATGAACTGGTCGAGGATGCCGTAGAGATACCGGTAGCGCGGAGAGTCCCGGGGAACGCCGCTCAGATAGCGATGCATGGCGGCGTCGATCTCGGCGCTCACCGAGACGATGTAGTCGACAAAAAGATCCGCGCCCATGCTCTGAACGATAGCATGCCCGGCGGCTACCGCCCGGCGCCGGCGCGCCTCACGGGCCTCACTCGGGCCGGGTGGCCCGCGTCTTCTTGACCCGCCCGCTCACCGCCAGGGCCAGCAGCCCGCCCGCCACCATGAGCACGATCGAGAAGAAGTAGGCCGTGCGCATGCCGCGGGCGAACTCGCCCAAGATGTAGTCGATGCCGAGCAGCTCCCTGAAGAAGGCGACGACCTTCTCGGCCATGGAGTCGGGCATGGCGTCGAGCAGGTCGGTGACGCCCGAGGGCAGCTGAATGCCGACGCCGAATTCGCCGCCTCGCAGGTCGCCCATGGTGGCCGAGACGGCCCCCACCGCGTCGACGATGGCCTGTTTCGCCGCTGAGGGTATCGGAAACGGCGCCGCATCGAGCCGGGCGGCAACGCCGTTCTGGATGTACACACCGGCCCGGTTCTGCAGCACGGCGCCCATGACGGCTATGCCGAGCACGGAGCCGATCTGGCGAAAGCTCGAGAGCACACCCGAGGCCTGTCCCGCCTTTTCTGGAGTGACCGAGCCCATGACGGCTGAGGTGCATAGGCGGCATCACCATGCCGATGCCGAACCCCGTCACAATGAACGGCAGCACCATGCTCGGCCACGAACCGTCGATGACCATGACCCGGCGCGTCAGGAAGAAGCCCAGCGCTGTGACGAACATGCCCGCCAACATGAGCCACTTCTGGCCGATACGGTCGGAGAGCGTGCCCGAGGTCGGAGCGGCCACGATGACTATGGCGGCGAGCGGCGTCATCACCAGGCCGGCCTTGATGGCGCTGTAGCCGAGGATCGCCTGCAGAGAAGACCGGCAGAAGGAAGAACACCCCCATCATGCCGAACGACAGCATGAGGGCGACCAGGTTGGTCACGGTGAAGGTGCGGTTCCTGAAGAGGCCCAGTTCCATGAGTGGCTGCACCTGGCGCCGTTGGACGAGGATGAAGACCAAGAAGCTCACCACGCGCGGCCCCGAACAACCCCACGATGAGACCCGAGGTCCACCCGTAGTTCTGTCCCTCGATGAGGGCGAAGGTCAGAGCAGAACAGTGAGGCGGTCAGTACGACCACGCCCGGGTAGTCGATCTGCTTCACCGAGGTCGGATCGGTGGATTCGGGAACGTAGCTTCAGCGCGGCGGCGAGCAAGATCACTCCGATGGGCACGTTGATGAAGAAGATCCAGCGCCAGGACGCCGCCTCGACCAGCACGCCGCCGAGGCTCGGGCCGAGCGCCAGCGAGACGCCGCTGACGCCGCCCCAGAACCCCATGGCCTTGCCACGCTCTTCGGGCGGGAAGACGTTGGAGATGATGGAGAGCGTGTTGGGCATCATCATGGCCCCGCCCAGCCCCTGCAGCGCCCGGAAACCGATCAGCCAGCCGATACCCGGAGCGAGACCGCAGGCCAGCGAAGCCAGGGTGAAGAGCGCCGTCGCCCGACATGAAGAGCAGCTTGCGCCCGTAGAGGTCGCCGAACCGCCCGGTGGTGATGAGCAGCACCGCGAACACGAGGAGGTAGGCGTTCATCACCCACTCGACCGCGGAGAAGCTCGGTGCCGAACGACGTGAGCATGTCGGGGATGGCGATGTTGACGATGGTGCCGTCGAGCAGCAGCATGAAGACGCCCGACGCACAGGATGGCGAGCACGCCCCAGCGGCGCGCGGCTATGCGCGCGTCGGGGGCGCCGGAAGGTACGTCCGCGCGTGGTGACTGCGCCGGCGTCACGGAGCTACGGGTCCGATCAGGCTGAAACTGGTCAGCTCGCCCTTGGCCACGATGCGCTGCTTCGCGCTGTAGATGGGATGGCAGGCCGCGAGCGAAATCTGTTCCCTACCCGCCTGCGCGACCGTCTCGACCTCGTCGGGATAGACGATGAACACCTCGGAGACAGTGTAGCGGCACGACGGCATACGGCAGCACGAGTTGGATCTCGTCGCCGGGCTTCAGCTCGTTGAGTTTGAAGAAGGGGGCCCCGTAGGTGGTCCTATGGCCCGACACGACGAAGTTGCCCACCTGGCCCGGAAACGGTGTCTCCTCCCAGTGACCGGGCCCTTCTTTGAGGTCTCGCACTCCGGTGCCTTCGACGATGACGACGTCCACTCCGATCGCCGGGATGATGAGTTTGCCCAGGGGTTCGGCGATCTTGCCGTGAACGGTCTCGTAGTAGGCGTCGGCCGCCGACTTGAAGGCGGCCAGCTTGGCGTCGCGCTCGGCCTTCGCGGCGGCGATCGCGGCCTCAGCGGCGCTGACCTCATCGGGGGGCGCGCCGGGCGCGAGCGCAGTCGTCGTCGTGGTCTCGTACGAGTAGAAGCTCTCCTCGTCCATGGTGACCGCCGTCATCAACTGCGGATTGCTCGCCGCGAGCTGCTCCTCGAGCTGGTTCTGGTGTAGAGCGGTGCAGGCGCAGGTTCCCAGGTAGTAACCGGGTAGCACGATGACGCCGCAAAGGATCATAAGATTGGCGAGCCACCAGTACCACGGATGGCGCTTACGGCGCTTGCCGCCGGCGCGGTCGGCGGGGTCAGGCGTTCCGTTGGAGTTCGCGCCGGCGGAGTTCAGGGCGTCACCGTTCGCGCCGGCGCGTGCTCCCGGTAGATTCGGCACGACGGGCTCCTTGGCCCAGGGATCTTCTTGACCAGTCATTTCCACACAGAGTATATCGACAGACGGTAACAGTGCATGATTCGCCGCACGAGCACAGGGGCCGGCGGCAGGCTAGCGGTCGCCCGGCGCCGCGTCGCCGGGCCCTCCCAGAAGGTCTTCGAAGCGCCGGGCGACCTTCTCGTGCTCGGCCTCCTGGACCGCGCGCACCTTGGAGGCGGCTTCGTCGAAAGCCGGCTTCGTGCGCTGGGCGCGTTCGAGAAGGCCGTCGATGGTCACCTCGGCCTGGTCTCGCGCCGCGTGCTTCAGAATCTCGAGAAGCTCGGCCTGGAACGAGCGCTGGTTGTTGGCCGCCCGGTTCCGGAGGCCGGCGACGACCTCGTCGGGCACGTTCTTGATAGAGAGGTTGACAGGCATTCGGGTCGCTCCTCTCCGGTCTCGGGATCTGAGCCTGCACAGGGATTGTAGCCCGCGCGCCGGCCCGCCGCCTATTCGCGGCGCGGACGGCACGTGTCCGCGGCCGCGGACACGGTCGTCGACGCGGCCCGGGTCGCTGGTTCCTGTCCGCTGCGTGCCCTATGATGGCCGGTATGGTCCACAACCCGCCTCCGGAGGTTCCAGCACAATGACAGCGGACGCTACTACCCGTCTCGGTGCGCCCGGCAATGCCCGCCTCCAGCAACTGCTCGACTCCATCGCCACGCGCGCCGCGGTCGTGGGCATCATCGGGCAGGGGTACGTTGGCCTGCCCCTGGCGCTCGCCTTCGTCGAGTCTGGGTTCCGCGTCGTGGGCTTCGACCTCGACCCGAAGAAGGTGGACGGTCTGAACGCGGGCAAGTCGCACATCAAGCACGTCGGCGCCGAGCGCGTAGCGGCGGCTGTGGGCGGAGGCAGGTTCGAGGCAACTGGTGATTTTGCGAGACTCGCCGAATGCGACGCGATAGTCGTGTGCGTGCCGACCCCCCTGGGCAAGCACCGTGAGCCCGACATGAGCTACGTGCACGGCACTGCCAAGACCATCGCCGAATACCTGCGGCCGGGCCAGTTGGTCATCCTCGAATCGACCACCTACCCGGGCACCACCGACGAGGAGCTCCTGCCGGTGCTCGAGACGACGGGGCTCACGACTCCGGCTGACTTCTTCCTGGCTTTCTCTCCCGAACGGGAAGATCCCGGCAACGAATCATTCTCGACCAAGACCATCCCCAAATTGGTGGGCGGGGTCAATCCGGAGTCCACTGAGGCAGCGGTGAGCCTGTATTCCGGACCCATCGCCCGGGTGGTGCCGGTGTCGTCGTCGCGGGTCGCCGAATCGGCGAAGCTGCTCGAGAACATCTACCGGGCAGTCAATATCGCCCTCGTCAACGAGTTGAAGATGACCTTCGACCGCATGGACATCAACATCTGGGAGGTCATCGAGGCGGCCAAGACCAAGCCGTTCGGGTTCCAGGCGTTCTACCCGGGGCCGGGGCTGGGCGGCCACTGCATCCCGCTCGACCCCTTCTACCTCACCTGGAAGGTGGCCGAGTACGGCATGTGGACCCGCTTCATCGAGCTGGCCGGCGAGATCAACACCCGCATGCCGGCCTACGTGATCCACCGGCTGTCGGAGGCCCTGGCCGACGAGCGCAAGACCCTCAACGGCGCTTCGGTGCTGGTGCTCGGCCTGTCGTACAAGGCCGACATCGACGACGACCGCGAATCGCCGAGCTACGAGATCATCGAACTGCTCGAGGAGCGGGGAGCCGAGGTGGCCTACTGCGACCCGCACATCCCGGTGCCGCACCCGGGGCGCAAGCACGACCTACCGTTGAAGTCGGTACCGGCGACCGCCGAGGAGTTCGCCAAGTACGACGCGGTGGTCATCTCGACCGCGCACCAGGCCTTCAAGGACCCGGCGCTCTATAGGGGCGTGCGGCTGCTGTGCGACACGCGGAATTGCGTGGTGCCGCCGGAGGGGGTGCGGTATTTGAGGGCGTAGGGGGAACGGCGACGCATGAGGCGGCGGCATGAGGTCAAATAGCTGGGGTAACATGTTCCGCAGCGGCAAGCAGTTGAAGGGAATGGCTGCCATGAAGTTCTTCGTTACGGTGGACAGGGACGAGGATGGAGTCTGGATCGCCGAGTGTCCGGCTATCCCGGGCTGCGTCAGCCAGGGGGACACACGCGAGGTAGCGCTGTCCAACGTGCGGGAAGCGATCTCCCTCTGCCTGGAAGTGCGAGCTGAACGTGGGCTACCGCTCACCATTGAGACCAAACAGGTCGAGGTGGCTCTCTAGATGCCTCCCTTGCCTTCGCTGAGCGGGCGCGAGGTTGTTCGGATCTTCGAGTCATTTGGCTGGGAGGTCGCCCGCCAGCGAGGCAGTCACATCGTGTTGGTGAAAGATGGCTCCCTGGCTACACTGTCGGTGCCCGAGCATCGACCGGTCGCCAAGGGCACACTGCGGTCGCTCATCCGGGCAGCAGATCTGACCGTCTCGGAATTCGTGGCTGGGGACCCGGCGCTCTACAGGCGCGCGCGACTTCTGTGCGACACGCGGAATTGCGTGGTGCCGCCGGAGGGGGCGCGTATTTGAGGGCGTAGGGCCCTGACACCGACCCGGAGGGCGTGTTAGGGTCCGTCTGCATCACGCCGTACTGCCAAACGCCAAAGTCCCAGAAGCTATCGGTCGATTGGTCCTTTGGGTTGTTCATGCTGCCCGCGCTGGCTTTCGGCGCCAGTGCAGACGTTTCGCTTGTCCTGGGGGGTTCTAGTCAAGATGACCAAGTACTACAGACTTCGAGATCACGCTCCAGATTCGTTGCCCATCTACGTTCAGGCGCCCGGGTATTGGTCGGTTCATGACGGGGTCCACGAGCCCGTTTGGACGGCCGGCACGATCCCAGACTCCATTGTGTCAATGCTAGAGGAGATGACCGAGGAAGAGACCGCCAAGTTGTCTCGCGAGAGACTGGCTTCGCTTGGGCAGGCAGCGCCACAAGGCATCAAGTCTGGTAGGTGGAAGCCGGTGGTTGCGTACGTCCTCGGCTGGATGGTTGGGACCGCTTGTCTGTGGGAGCTGTTCATTCACGGCGGCGCGGGTAACTACTGCATTGGCCTGTTCTGTCCCCTTCTCGCACTTTGGGCGTTCCTACTCGGCCTGTTGGCAGCCGGCGTCGGTCTGGCCTTTGCCTGGTCATTCTGGGGGTGGCGCAGACTCACCCGTGGGGCTTTGGCCACACGGCTGCTAGCGATCGGCGTCGCTTGCGGCGCGGCCATGTACTCTACATGGGCGTTGACCTTCTTGGTGTTCGCCATGAGCATCGCTCTGCCGACCTGACAAGCCTCGCAATAGTGTCTGCCAGACCGTGGCGGTCGGACGCGTATCCCATCTCAGGCGCCCAACAACATGCGGCCTCGCGGCAGCCAGTCGAGGGTGCACTAGCGTGCCCATGGTGCGTGTGAGCTTCCCTTTCCAGTCTCCTTTGATGGTGCAGTCAATTGACCCTCCGACGGGGTTCTCTATCACATTCCCGTCCAGGTCCAGATGGACCACGCATCAGCAGAAAGTTGGAGGCGGGCATGATGTTGCAGACGTCCTTCTGGGCCACCTTCCACCCGCAGAGGCGGCTATTCGATTGGTGTCCTTGCTCTGAGGACAGGCTGACTCCCCTTACGGAATGGGGAGCGGCCACGGAGGTGGGTTGTCCCACTCGTCGCGGATCCAAGGTGCATCCATCGAAGTGCCCATCTCTGGCAGATACTTGTGAACTACGTTCCTCCTGCAAACTTCGTAGTCCCCTTCGTAGTATTTGGTTGGATCGGGGCCGAAGCGAAGCCACGTAGGGAGCCAGCTTGGCCCAGGCGAGATTCGAGATGCCGCCCCGTCACTAGTCAGGTCATCGTTCGTGAAGATTGCCCACGCGGGCTGGTCCGCCAGGATCGGACCCAGCCTTCCGGAGCGCCTGGAGACCGTTCCGTCCCATTTGATGCAGACTCCGTCCTGATGCAGCGACGGGCCATTCGGATCATCGGGAGACCCAAGACGCTCTCCGACGTACAGCCCAGGGTTCTTTCTGCGAGATCTACCAGCGAAAGGAAGGCATGCGAACCGGTTTCACCGCCGTCTTCCATGTCGTCTCCCTGGCAGCTAAGCAGGGAGGGCGGGCCCGAAGTAAACCAAGCCGTGGTCTTGGTCGCCCGACCCGCCGCCGATGGTAGGGAACGTGCCGTCCGAGTGCTTGAGGGCACGGGAGACACTGAAGAAGCAATACACTTCGAGCCACCGCGAGACACCAGCAAGCGGCTCAGGGAGAAGAGGTCCCGCAAGCTACCGCGCCCCGAGGGTGGAGGATTGCTGCGGCGTACCTCCTTGGTTGGTTCGTTGGAGGTGCTTGCCTTCTGTTGCCGATGCGCCTCGGCTGGCGGCGGAGTTCCCCTTTCTTCCGCTTCTGGCGCCGTGGGCGCTCCTCGCCGGCATCGTCGCGGCTGGGACAGGCCTGGCGAACACATGGTCCTCCGGCTGGGTGGGACCACCTGAAGCCGGTGAAGTTCGTCCTGCGATTGCTGGTAGGCGCCATCGTTTGCGGCGTCGCGATTCTCGTCAGTTGGTTGCTCTTCTTCCTGGTCTTGGCGGGCGCGATTGCGTCATCGACCGGCTGACGCGCCTGCGTTCATCGCGTCGCTGGGGCTTCGCCGGCAGGCGCCCAGCCGCACCTGATCGCCCGCTCAGTCCTCGCGTATCCACGTCCTTGGCCCAGGCGCCGGTTCTCCCGGTACCACTCGCAGAGCCGGGCGACGCCCTCCTCGAGCGTGCACCTGCGGCTGCCAGCCGAGCAGCCGCTTGGCCTTGCTCGACGTCGGCCCAGGTGGCCATGACGTCGGCGGCGTGCATGGGGTGCTGCTCGATGCGGGCCTTCTTGCCGGTCTGCGCCTCGACCAGGCCGATCAGCTCGAGCAGATCGTGCGGGCTGTCGCCGCCCAGGTTGATGACCTCGTAGCCCAGCGGCCGCAGCCCCAGGATGGTGCCGCGGGCGATGTCGTCCACGTAGGTGAAGTCGCGCGACTGCGTGCCGTCGCCGTAGAGGCGGAGCGGGCGTTCTTCGGATATCCACTGGACGAAGCGGAAGAGGCTCATGTCGGGGCGGCCGGCGGGACCGTAGACGGTGAAGTACCGGAAGACGGTCACGTCGATGCCGTAGAGGTGATGGTAGGTGAAGCACAGTGGCCTCGGCGCCCTTCTTGGAGGCGGCGTACGGAGAGAGGGGCCGGTCGGTGTTGGCGTCTTCGGAGAAGGGCACCGGGTTGTTGGCGCCGTAGAGGCTGGAGGTGGAGGCGAGGACGAACTTGCCGACCCCGTCGCCGGCGACAGAGCTCGAGCAGGTTGAGGGTGCCGGTCATGTTGGTGTCGACGTAGACCCAGGGGTTCTCGACGCTCTGGCGCACGCCGGCGCGGGCGGCGAGGTTGACGACGGCGTCGAAGGGACCGCGCTCGCTTCCAGATCGCGGAGATGGATTCGCGGTCGGCGATGTCGGCCAGGTGGAAGTCGAGGCGCCGTTCGCCTTGAGACGGCTCCAGGCGATAGTCCTTGAGCCGGAGATCGTAGGCCGGGCACATGTTGTCGACGCCGCAGACCTCGTGCCCCTGCTCCAGGAGCATCTCGGCCACGCGACTGCCTATGAAGCCGGCCACACCTGTAGGAGGATGCGCATTCGGTCGCTCCTTGCGTTGGATGATGCCTAGTAAGTACCACGACAGGACCGGCATCCCCTTTTTGCTAGACTGAGGCCGGAACGAGCCCTCCCCGCCTCCAGGAACGAGTGATCCCTCTTTGAACGACCGGCCGTCCGAACGACAAGGCAAACTTGAGCTGCGAAGCCTGTGGAAGAACGCCTCTTGGACCACTGTGTCGCTCGGGGTCTCCACGGTGCTCGCGTTCGCGGAAACGATACTCCTCGCACGGTTCCTCGGGGTGACCCTCCTTGGGTTCTTCGTGCTCATTCGCGCCTTTCCGGAGGCGGTACAGCAGGTGCTCGACTGCCGCACCCGTGAAACGACGGTCAAGTACCTGGGTGAGTTCGTCGCTCTCGAGAAGCGGGCGGAGGCTCACGCCGTGGTGCGCCTGGTCTGGATGGTAGACGCGGCCACCGGGCTCATCGCCATGGCGATCGTCTTCGCCACCGCCTCGCTGGCCGCCAAGTACGTGGTGCACGACCCAGGTTCCACGTGGCTTGTCGCCATCTACGCAACCTCACAATTCGTGGGCACGCTCGACTCGGCCTCGGGGTCGGTCGTGCGCGTGTTCGACCGCTTCGGGCTGGCGTCGGCCATGGGGGTCTTCAAGTCGATCGCGCGGTTCACGGCGGTGCTGGTGGCTTTGCTCCTCGGGGGCAGAGTCGCCACGCTCGTGTTCGTGATCGTCGGGGTCGAGATGGCCTACACCGCTTCGAGCACCTGGATCACGGTCTCACTACTGCGTCGCTACGTAGGCTTCCGCCTCTGGGGTTCGATCGCGGCCATACGAGACCGCCGCAGAGAGATCGTCAAGTTCCTGCTGCACACCAACATCGCGGGCACGCTCAAGATGAGCTCGGAGAAGCTCGTGCTCGTTCTCGTGGGCGCGCTCGGAGGCGCCGACATCGCGGCCCAGTACAAGGTGGCGTCGCAGACGGGGTCATCCATCATGCTCTTCAGCGATCCCTTCTATCAGGTGATCTACCCGTCGCTCAGCCGGCTCGTGGCCCGGCGCGAGTGGCAGGCGGTGTTCTCGGGCATCAAGAGACTGCGGCGCATCACCCTGTCGTTCTCCATACCGGCGGCGGCTGTGGCGAGCGGGCTCATGATCCCCCTGACCCCTCTCGTCTTCGGTTCGGGATTCAAGCCCGCCGTCATACCGGGCATCATCATCTTGTGGGGCGTGCTACCCAACGTCTGTTTCTTCTGGCTCAGGCCGCTACTGCTCAGTCTGAGTGAGGCGGGACGCCTGGTCAGGTACCGGGCCGTCGCCTCTGGCGTCCAACTTGCTCTCACCATCGCGCTCGTGCCGTTCATCGGCACACTGGGGGCGGCCGCCGGTCTACTCGTGATGCACTGGCTCTACGCAACGCTGGAGATCAGACTGACCGCGTCGTGGCGATCGAGACTGAAAGAGGAGGGTCAGCTGGCATGAGCGACGCGAAGCCCAGCGAGCGGAGGATCGACCCAGACCTGCGTGTAGTCTACCTCGCCCCGAAGGACGTGCTTGTGCCACGGGTGGCGCGCAAGTGCATGATGCAACTCTGCGAAGCGCTCACGGTCGATGGCGTCGACCTTGAGCTGATCAGTATGAAGATACGCACGGTAGATACTGAGCCCACGCGCACGCGCTCGGTATGGGATGTGTACGGCATCGATAGCCGGTTCCGACTGACCATGGTGCCCACCTTGCTCAAGCAGAAGACCATGGGCGGCCGCCTGGCCGCGACAACGATCCTCTTCTACCGCGTGGTGGTATACCCCGCATACGCGCTGGCCGCCTGCTGCCGAAAGCGGCCCGATGCCGCCCGTCCTCGACGAGTCGTCTTCTACAGCCGCAATTACGGCTGCATGGCCGGAATCATCCCTTTGCGCAAGCTACTTGGCAAACGGGCGAGAACCATCATCGAAGTGCACGTGCCTCCAAAGACGAGACTGCAGCGCATGGTCATCAAGATGGTCGACGGGGTCGCGTGCAACGGCCTCTCCCTCCATAGGAGACTGCTGGACGAGGGGATTGTGACCGATGCCCGCTCTATCGGCCGCCACGCGGGGGTAAGCATGCGGCTCCTGGAGCGCAACGGCCTGACACGGGAGCAGGCGCGTCAGAACCTCGGCTGGAGCGAGTCCGACCTGGTGGCCTGCTACACAGGCAAGGTCTTCATGGGACTGGGCGAAATCGAACTGATCGCCCGCGCTGCCGAACTGCTGGCCAAGGATCGAGTGCGGGTGGTCATTGTGGGAGGCCGTCAGGACCAGGTGCTTCTATGGCGAGAGGAGGCGGCCCGCCGAGGTCTGGACAACATCGAGTTCACCGGGTTCGTCGCGCCTGCCGACGTTATGCCCTACCAGATTGCCGCGAACGTGCTCTTGCTGTACTACGAGTCAGGCATTCCCCTGAATGACTACAGATCACCCGGCAAGCTGTTCGAGTACATGGCCGCAGGCACACCCGCGGTGGTGGCAGACTATCCCTCCATCCGGGAGGTGATTCAGGACGGGCAGAATGGACTCATCGTGCCCCCCGATCGCCCGGATCTGCTCGCCGAGGCCATAAGGAGAATCCTGACGAATAGAGAACTAGCCACTATGATCTCGGAGCAGGCCAAGGCCGACGTGATGCTGTACACCTGGGGACATACTGCCGCCGCGACACTCTCCCTGGTAGGACGTCTGTGGAGTGACTGATACGTGAGAGCCAACCTGGCGCTAGATAGACCTCACCCGGATCAGTGGACGGGCAGCCAATCTGGCGGCAGAGCCTGGGCTCTCTTTCTATCGGCGAGTCTGATCCTCGTCGTCTGCATCAGGTTCTTCAGCGAGAATCTTCGCCTCGTGCCGGGAGTGGTCCAGTTCATCGATGTGCCGCTTACCGCCCTGCTGACGCTCGCCCTGTTTCTGGTCTTCGCCCGTCGCGGCCTCTACAAGGACTCCCTGCGACTTGGGTTGCTCCTGTTCCTCTTCGTGCTCATATCGCTCATGTCGCTCTTGGCGAACGCTTGGCGCATCGAGTGGTTGCCGGCGCTGATGTTCTTCTTCGGGTTCGCCGCCCCGTTCCTCTATGCACTCGGCGCCATGAACGCCCGCTTGACGCGTGACGACATCGCGCTGGTGCTCCGGACGTTCTTCTGGCTGGGGGTGTTGGAGCTGGGTGTGGGCCTCCTGTATGGTCTTCCGGCGTTCCTCGCGACCAACAACCCCGACTTCGTGTCGGGCACGTTCGGACGTAACGCGTACCAGTTCACCTACTTCATCGGGGTGTGGTTCCTCTTCATTCTTGGCGGCGTGGCCGTGAAATCCGACAATCGCCGGCCGGGCTCCGGACTGGCGGTCGCGGGCGCGGCGATCATCGTCTTCGTGCTCTTCTACGCCGCTCAATACCGGGCCATGCTCATCTTCTTCACCCTGGTGATCATCGTCACGTTGTGGGCCTCACCGGCCCGCCTCTCGAGCCGGGTGGTTCTGACGATCTTTCTCGGTACGGTCTCAGTGGTGAGCCTGATAGTCCTCGGTACGATGTTCCCCAACCTCAAGCTGCTGAAGATGTTCGACCTGTTCAAGGACACCACGCCGGTGGTGCAGTCGGGCAAGGTTCAGGTGGTGAAGAACGTCGGCTCCATGTACTCGGAGATGACCCACACCGCGTTCCTTGGCTCGGGCCCCGCCACCTTCAGCAGCCGGGCGTACACCACGTTCGCCGATGCCGCCGACCCGAACAAGGATACCGCCGGGCCCCTCGCCGCCTCGCTCATGGGGGGCAGGGGCTACGCCACCGACGTGGCGCGAAGATACGTCGCCACTATCTCCGACCGACCAATACAGGGTGGCACCACCCTGTCGAGTCCCTTGTCGAGCTACACATCGCTGGCCGCGGAGGTCGGTCTCCTCGGATCGATTGTCTATCTCGCGGCGTATATGGCCGCTTTGGTCTTCGCGTTCCGGCGCCTGGGCGCCAGCGCCAAGGCGGGCGACGCCATGGGCGTGAAACTGGGATTCGCCTGTTTCGGAGGGTTGATTCTGCTCCTCATCCAAGCGACCTTCGACAACTGGCTCGAGACCACCCGAGTCGCAATCCCCATGTGGATACTCGTCGGGCTTCTGTACGCGTTGAAGTATGCGGACACGACCGAGACCACCTCGACCGGAACGACGCAACCGACCCCGATGCAAGGAGCCGCCCGGTGACCGCGAGCCTCGAAAGCCTGCCCGACAATCTGCCCGAGCGAAAGCCGCGACCCGGACTGCACCGCCACAGGGTGCTTGCCCGGCAGATCCCTCCCGCCGTTGCCTCGGCGACCTGGGTCGACGTGGGCGGTGGAGCAGGTGAGTTCGCGCAGATCGTGGCCGGCCTCGGCTATGCGGTCACGGTCGTCGACGGCGACCCTCGCAACATCGCCAATCTGACGGCAAGCGGCATCAACGCCGTCCTGGCCGATCTCAACCAGCCTCTCGACAGCCTGGTCGACGCTTCGTTCGACGGGGCCTCGATCATAGAGGTGATCGAGCACATCACGCACGCCGAACGACTCATGAACGAGCTGAATCGCCTCCTCAAACCTGGAGGCACTCTGCTCCTCAGCACGCCGAACGCTGTGTGGTGGCGCGACCGCCTTCGGGCCGTCTGCGGCCGGGCGCCTGAAGCCGAAGGCTATCACTACCGCTTCTTCACCGCGAAGACCGTGCGCCGGCTGTGCGAGCAGGCGGGTTTCCAGGTTGTACGCATGGAGTTCAGCAGCCCGGCATTTGGAATCAACTGGTTCGCCCGCAAACTGCTCGGGCGTAGGCACCGCATGCACCTAAGCGTGCCACGCCCGCCGGCGGGTGTGCTGGCCCAGACGATGTTCATCGTGGGAACCAAACGGTGACAAACCACCGCGTGCTCCATCTTCTCTGGAGCGGCCACATGGGGGGCGCAGAAAGGGCCGTCTACCAGGTGGTGCGGGAGGAACTGCGCCGCGAGGAATTCGAGGTGGGTGTCGCATTCGGGCGTGCGGAGGGTCCCTGGGTCGAGGCCCTCGAGTCCCTCGGCTGCCCCCTCGTGGATCTCGGCATGCGAAGCACGCTGGACCTGGGGCGAGCCCTACGAAAGACGAGGGAACTCGCCGGCTACGATATCCACCACTTCCACGTGCTCGAGGTAGCTCAACTCGCCGCCAGCGCCCGCTGCGCCGGTTCGACCAGGGTGTTCACGCAGAGACACGGCCGCCACCAGGCCGGTGAGCCTCTCCGCAAGCGGACCAGGCGAGCGGTGGCCGGCACGTTGTTGCGCCGACACATACACGCTGTATCGGGCAACACGGCGCACGCTACCCGCTACGCGATCGAGCGGTACCGGCTCGAAGGCGTCCCCAGCCTCGTGACTTACAACGGCATCGATTTCTCGCTTCTCGTTCCGGAGAGGACTCGAGACGACGTCCGCCGGGACTTGGGCGTGGGCGCCGGCGAGATCGTCATCGGTTCCTCGGGCAACTTCAATTCGCTGAAGCGGTTCGACAGGCTCGTCGAGCTCTTGGGAGAGTTGCCGGCTTTGCACGTGCTCCTTGTGGGCGATGGCCGCCTGCGAGCGGCTTTCGAATCGCGAGCCCGAGGCCTGGGGGCCGAGGCAAGGCTGCACATCACCGGGGTGGTGCCCAAGGTGGGCGACTACCTGGGGGCTATGGACCTCTTCTCGCTGCCTTCCACCGCCGATGAATCCTTCGGCAACTCAGTCGTCGAGGCGATGGCGTCGGGCCTCCCGTCGATAGTCTTCGCCGACAGCCCGGCCTTGGGTGAGCACATTCGCGATGGCGTGACCGGCTTCGTGGTCGAAGACCAGGCCGCGCTCGCCCAGATAGTCGGAGAGCTCGCACGCGATACCGGTCGCAGAACCGAGATAGGCGCTGCGGGCGCGGACTACGTGCGGTCGACTTACACGCTGGAGAACATGCACGCCTCATATAGGCGTCTCTACGAAGCGGCGACCGCGCACCACGGGGTGGCGGGCTGGTGAGCCGGCACGTATCCGCCGCCGAGCGATCGGTCGCCGTTGTGACCAACATCCCCCGGCCCTACAGGCAGGCGCTCTTCCACACAGTCCGGGAGCACCTCGCCGACCGGGGTCTGCAGCTTCGCGTCTTCTACACCTCGGACCCCGCGAAGCACGTGCGCCGGGGTTCATCCGTCGAGATCGACCCGCGGTTTGAGTCGTACGTGCCCGGGCTCACGTTGCGAACGAGCTATGAGCGGGTGATCTCGTTCCCGCGGGGTCTCAGCCGTCAGCTCGCCGAATGCGCGCCGGCATGCGTGATCGCCGGCGGATTCGGCATGGACGCGTTGGTCGCCGCCCGCTGGTGCGCCCGGGCGCGCGTGCCCCGCGTGATCTGGTCGGGAGCCTGGCCGGGACGCGAGGGAAAGGTCGGCGCCCTGTCGCTGCAGACACGACGATATCTGGTTCGACACTCCCAGGCGTTCGCCGCGTACGGCACGGCCGCCGCCGACTACCTTGTCGACCTGGGAGCGCCGGCAGACCACGTGTTCCACGCCTGGAACACGGTCGACCTCGAGAGTGCAGCCGCGGTGGCGCGTGAGGCGGCGGAAAGACGCCCGGAGCTCAGCTCCAAGTGGGGTCTTGCGGAGCGCAACCTCGTATACGTGGGCACACTGGTCGAGAGCAAGGGACTGCGTGAACTGGTCGCGGCGGCATGGGCCGCCCGGCCGCGGTCGAGCGACTGGGTGCTCCATCTGCTGGGTAGCGGTCCGCTCGGGGAGGAGTTGCGGCAGACCGTGGCAACAGCAGGCGCCGGGCAGAACTTCCGCTTTCACGGCCTAAGACCCCAGAACGACGTGTGGGAGTTGTTGGGACTGGTCGACGGTTTCGTACTACCCACCAAGCACGAGGCTTGGGGCCTGGTCATCAACGAGGCCATGGCCTGCGGAGTGCCGGTCGTGGTCTCGCCGCAGGCCGGAGCGACTCGCGACCTGGTGGAGCATGGAGTGACCGGCTTCGTCGTCGACCCGGCGGATACCGTCGGCCTTGGGGCGATTCTCGCCCGGCTGGTCGACGACCCCTCCTGCAAGGAAATCGGTCGAGCCGGAGCCGAGTCCGTGCGGGCCAAGGCCTCACTCGAGCGTTCGGCTGAGGGTTTCGTGGGGGCAATAGTATGCGCTCTGGGGAGCAGCGTCGGGGGTGCCGCGCGTGACTGATAGAGATCGACGTCCTACCGTGCTCATCGTGGGTCCGGTGCCGCCACCGGCATTCGGCGTGGCCAAAGCTACCCGTCTGATGATCGATTCGCCCGTATTGGCCGAGCGTCTGCGCATCGTCCATATGGACACCAGCGATCCGCGAGGGGTCGGCAATATCGGGAAGTTCGACTACTGGAACGCCTGGTTGGCGATCAGGCATGTGGCCCGGCATGCCGCTCTGCTCTTGAGAGAGAGACCCGGCGTCACGCTGCTCACCGCTTCGCAGGGCACGCTCGGCCTTCTGCGCGACTGTCTGCTCGCGAGCCTCAGCCACCTCTTCCATTCGAGAACGGTCATATATATGCGCGGGAGCGGCTATGCCGACCTCCGTGCCACCCGAGGATGGCTGGCCGCGCGCATCCTGCGCTACGTGGTGACCCGTAGCGCTCTGGTGATGGTGTTGAGCGAGAACCTCGTGGCAATGGCCAAGTCGGTGGATCCGCGGGCGAAAGTGGTGGTGGTGCCGAACGGGTCGCCGCGCGCAGTGTCAGCCGAAAGTGCGGGGGCGAGGAAGAACGGCAATCCGGTAGTGACCTACATCGGTCGTCTGGGACGATCCAAAGGAACCGAGGAAGCGATCGACGCCGCGTGCATCCTCGCCGCGTCGTTCCCCGGACTCGAGGTGGTTCTGGCCGGCGGCTGGGATTCCCCCGCATACGAGTCGTGGGTGAGGGCTCGTGTCGTCGAGGGCGGTCTAACGGGCGTGGTCCACTTCCCAGGCCCGGTCGGCGAGGCTGAGAAAGCCGGCCTCCTCGCCCGAGCGTGGGTCCTGATAGTCCCATCGCATTCCGAGGGCCAGCCATGGGTGATCCTCGAGGCTATGAGCGCGGGAGTCCCCGTAGTGGCAAGCGACACCGGTGCGATCGGCGAGACCATCGAGGATGGCGTCGCCGGGTTCGTGGTGCCGGTGGGCGACAGCGAGCGACTGGCGGAGCGCATCTCTCAACTGCTGCGCGACCAAGCGCTGCGGAACCGCATGTCTGACGAAGCTCTGCGTCGCTACGAAGAGCACTTCACCGTCGAGAGGAGCCACACTCTGCTTGCCGGGGAGCTGTGCCGCGTGGCACAGGGCGAGTAAGAAGACGTCCCCGCCGCTCGCGTCCGATAAGCGCCCACCGTCAGATGCCGGCGCGGGGCCCGGGTGGACCCGCTCTAGTACGCGCCCTTCCGCGCCAGTACCACTGAGACAGTGCGGCGCAGGATGCTCAGGTCCATGCCGAGCGACCAGTTGTCGAGGTACTGCCGGTCGAGGTTGACCATGTCCTCGAAGCACAGGTCTTTGCGACCGGAAACCTGCCATAGCCCTGTGATACCCGGTTTGCCTCTGAGACGAACGAGCGCCGAAGTCTCGTACTGCTGCACTTCGCGCGGCAGCGGCGGACGGGGGCCGACGAGGCTCATGTCGCCACGCACAACGTTGATGAACTGCAGCAGTTCGTCAAGGCTCCACTTGCGAAGGAAGGCTCCCACCCGCGTGATTCGCGGGTCTTTCGACATCTTGAAGTGCGGTCCCCCGTTGCTCTCGTCCTGCGACTGTAGGTACTCCAGTTGCCGTTCGGCGTCGGTCACCATCGTCCGGAACTTCAGGATCTCGAACGGCTGGCCGGCATAGCCGAACCGGGTCTGGCGAAACACCACCGGGCCACCGGAATCGATCTTGATGGCGAGCGAGATCAGCAGCAGCATCGGCGACAGGAAGAGCACCGCGAGGGCGGAGACCGCCAGGTCGAGGCTGCGCTTGAGAGCGCGCTCAACTTGATCGAGTTGATCGACGTTCACGTTGACGACCGGCCTTTCGCGGCAGCCGTAAATCCTCGCGGCCCTCAAGCTCTCCTCGAAGAGGGAGGGTACGACACTGAAGGTGAGCCCGGCGACATTGAGCTTCTGGGTGACGCGATCGAAATCGCCGCGCTGCTCCGGATCGAGCGCCAGTACAACGTCGCAGGCGGTGCCGCTCTGGAGCATCTTCCGGATACGTTCCACCGAGAAGGCGCTGCCACGGGCGGGAACGGTGCCAACGATCTTCACTCCCAGCCACGGCCGGGATTCGAGACCAGTAGCGAGGTCCGACGCCACCCGGCCTTGCCCGACGAGAACCACTCCGCGCATGCCTCGACCGTGAGCGAAGAGCCGGCGCTGGTACCAGCCCAGCACCATACGGTTGAGCATCAGCACGCCGGCCAGGATGAGGCACCCACTGAAGACTATGAGACGCGATTCTTGCCTGCTACCGGTGAAGAAGCCGTCGGTAGTGAGCCAGACGCCGGCGACGAGGAAGAAGGCTATGGATACGTTCTTGACGGCGAATCCGATATCGGCCACGCGGGCCATTCGCCGGTTCGGCGAATACTGGCCGTCGCGGTAGAGCAGCACGAGCACAGCGCCGCTTATGAGTACCTGGAACAGAAGATGGGAAAGACGAAGGGTCCGAAAGTCCTCGGAGTAGACGCCAAGAATGAGGAACGATCCCAGAAGTCCCACCAGCGTGGCGAGCACATCGAGGCGGGCAAGGATTCGGCGGGGTCTGACCCATCCCAGTGCCGCGCCGCCCAGGTCGCTCGCGTTCCAGTTGAAGGCGATGCCATCCATCTACGTCCTCAGCGCTCCCTCTCATTGGTTGGCGCACGAGGTGCCGCGTTATGCGCTTGCACCTTCTATCGGCAGAATGTGGCCCCGAGTTGACACCCCGGGCGAAGTAGGCCGTGATAGCATGGGCCCGCCCCGAACCAGACAGAGTGTGAGGAGACGTCCAAGTGGTCCACGGGATTCGACACGCGACGGCCGAGAACGCCGGCGAGGGCCGGCAGGCGTGGGCCGACGTGGTTCGCGTGGCCGCCGTGGTCATGATCTTTCTCTACCACTTCTCTCCCGATTGGCTGAGCAGCACCGGGACCCGGGCGGGCGACGCCCACACCTTCATCCGAGACCATTTCGCCGTCTGGGCCATCGCGGCGTTCGTCATGCTGTCGGCGTTCTCGCTCTCCCTCGGTCTCTTGGGCGCCCCGAAGCCCTACCGGGACTATCTGCCCCGCCGCCTCGTCAGAATCGTTGCCCCGTTCTGGACCGTCGCCATTCCCTTCGCGCTCGTGGGATTCGTCGTGGGTGAGGCCGCCTGGCACGACATCTGGAAGCTGCCGGTCTGGCTGCTGGGGTTCAACTTCGTGCACCCCGACGTCTACCAGCCCATCTCCGAAGCCTGGTGGTACGTTTCGCTGGCCTTGCGCATCAGTCTCGTCATGCCGCTCCTGATCGCGGCGCGGCGCAGGTTCGGGCTCGTTCCGCTGACCGTCGCGGCGCTCGCCCTGAACGCCGCGGCTCTCGCGCTGGTCGAGCAGGCCGGAGCACGCTGGGAGTATCTGGCTCAGGGACTCGTGGTCTGCCGGCTGGCGGAATTGACGATCGGGCTGGCGGCCGCGGAGCTGGCCTTGGGCAGGCGGCGCGGCCGCGCCGACCTGGCGAGCGCGCGGCCGGCACTGGTCGCGATGCTCCTCACCATGGGAGTGTCGCCGTACCTCGCGCGTCTCGGCGCCTGGACGGGCTGGCAGGCCCTCATGGTCCTCACGGTGCTGTTCTTCCTAGGGTCGTTCCTCGCGAGCGGCCTGACTCCGCGGTGCCGAGTCCTGGCATGGGCCGCGGCGCTCTCGTACCCCTTCTACCTGACCCACGCCCCCGTCAGCAAGTACGTGGGGCGCGTGCTCGCCTCGGCCGGCCTCGACGTGACCCTGGTCGCGCTGCTGGTGGCGCTCGTCGTCAGCGTCGCCGTCGCCTGGATCTTCGACCAGGTGAGCCGGCGCTGGGTGGCGCCTCCCCTTGCGGCCGTCTTCGAGCGTCTGATCGCCGGCCAGACGCCAACGATACGCCGGGTGCGGTAATAGATGGGGCGAGAGACCGCCCGGTCGTGGCAGGGAGAACCGGTCGCCGCGGCGAACTGAACCGGCACGACCTCACTCGAGGAGGATAGCCGTTGAAGCAGGTCTCACAGTCCATGAAGGACGGTCGCATACAGGTCCTCGACGTGCCGCCGCCCACGTTGCGCCCGCACGGTGTGCTGGTGCGCACCGCCTGGTCGCTGCTCAGCGCGGGCACCGAGCGAGCCAAGGTCGATCTCGGCCAGAAGAGCCTCGTCGGCAAGGCGCGCAGCCGGCCCGACCAGGTGGCGCAGGTGGTCGCCAAGGTGCGGCGCGACGGACTGCTCTCAGACCTACCGCACGGTCATGGCGCGGCTCGAAGAGCAGAACCCCTCGGCTACAGCTCCGCGGGCGTGGTCATCGCCGTGGGCGAGCTCGCGGGAGGCTTCAAACCGGGCGACCGGGTGGCCTGCGGCGGCGGCGACTACGCCAACCACGCCGAGGTACGCGTACGTCCCCGGCACCCTGTGCGTGCCGGTGCCCGGCAGACGTCGGCCTCGACGAGGCGGCGTTCGCGACCGTCGGCGCCGTCGCCATGCAGGGGGTCCGGCAGAGCGGAGCCATACTCGGCGACCGAGTCGCGGTGATAGGCCTGGGGCTGCTCGGACAGATCACCGTGCAGCTGCTCCGCGCCGCCGGCTGCGAGGTGGCCGGCGTCGACCCGATCGGAACCCCGCTGCGCCCTCGCTACCCGTTTCGGCGCCGCCACCGTCACCTCCGAGTCGGGAGAGGCCGCCGTCCGCGCGCTCGTCGCGGCGACGGGCGGCCTGGGATACGACGCGGTGATTCTCACCGCCGCCACCAAGGACGACGGGCCCATCCGGCTCGCCGGCCACATCGCCCGCGACCGCGGAACGGTGGTCGTCGTCGGCGACGTGGGCATGAACGTGCCCCGATCCCCCTTCTATGAGAAGGAACTGACCGTCAAGCTCTCGCGCTCGTACGGCCCCGGACGCTACGACCCCATTCTACGAAGAACTGGCCCTCGACTATCCGCCCGGCTACGTCCGCTGGACCGAGCAGCGCAACATGGCCGAATTCGTGCGGCCTGCTGGCCGAGCACCGCCTCGACGTCAAGGCGCTCATCACCCACCGCGTTCGCCGATCGACCGGGCGCGCCGCAGGCCTACGCGCGCTCTCCGAGCAGGGCGAGCGGGCGCCTGGGCGTGCTGCTCGAGTATCCCGAAACGGCGTCGGTGCGTCCCGAACCGGCCGCCGGATCGTGGTCCCCGCCGCCCCGGCGACGCCACCGTCAAGGCCCGCGGCAGTCGGCGTCAGCCTGCTGGGCGCGGGTAACTTCGCTACCGCGACCCTGCTGCCCGCCCTCGCGGCCGACCACCGCTTCTTGCCCCGCGGCGTCTACACTACCTCGGGCTGAGCGCCCGCGATGTCGCCGAGCGCAACCACTTCGCCTACGCCGCCGGCTCGCCCGATGAGATCCTCTGCCGACCCCGAGACGGTCGCGGTGGCCATCGCCACCCGTCATGCCTCGCACGCCGAACTCGCCGCAGAAGGCCCTGCGCGCCGGCAAGACGGTCTTCGTCGAGAAGCCGCTCGCCCTCAGCGAGGACGAGTTGGTGGTCGGTAGTCCAGGCCCAGACCGAGACTCAGGGACGCCTGCTGGTAGGATTCAACCGCCGCTTCGCTCCCCACACTCGCGCCATGGTCGCCCACCTCGCCCAACGCTCATCGCCCGCGGTCGTCCTCATCCGTGTGAACGCGGGCCCCATCGCGCCCGACCACTGGATCCAGAGACTCGAAGAAGGCGGGGGCCGCATCGTAGGCGAGGTCTGCCACTTCGTCGACCTGGCCTGCTGCCTGCTCGGCACGGCGCCGCTCTCGGTCTCGGCTCTCTCCGCCGATCCCGGCAAGCCCGCTGTTCTCAGCGACACTCTGAGCGCCACGCTCTCGTTCGCCGACGGCTCTCTCGCCACCATCGTCTATGCCGCTACCGGCGACACCTCCTACCCCAAGGAGCGGGTGGAAGTCTTCTGCCAGGGCGCCGTGCTCGTCAACGACGACTTCAGACGGCTGACCATCACGCACGGAGGCCGCTCGACCACGAAGAAGCTCTCCCGCGGCGACAAGGGCCACGGGGCCGAGATGCGGGGCTTTCTCGATCTCGTCCAAGGTCTAGCCGTTCCTTTGACCTTCGGCGAGTGCGTGACCTCCATGGCGGCCACGTTCAAGGTCGTCGAGGCGCTCACCACCGGTAGGCCGGTGGATATTCCGCGCATCGTGGAAGGGTAGAGACGCTATGGAGGTCGAGTCGCGGCTGCCGGACGAGGCGTGGGCACACGAGACCGCGCTCGCCATCTGGAACCGGCTCGCCCAGCGCGACTTCGCCGGCTGGGACCCCTACGACGCGCTCAACGCGGTGCTTCTTGCCGGGAGTGCTCAAGAATTCGCGTTTCTTTCGCCGGGCCCTCACCCAGGCGGTCAAGCGGTCGCCGGTGCCTCTGCAGCCCGTCATCGGGGTGAAGAAGGAGACCGACGCGTACACGCTGGGGCACGCGCTGGTGGCGGCGGCGAGACTGAGCGGCGCGCCGGCGGCGGGCGCCGCCCAGACTGCCGCTCGGGCCTCCGCACCCCGCAGGCGGCCAACCCCGCCGCGATCGAACGCCGGGCGGGCGATGTCGAGCCCATCGTCGCGCACCTGCGCTCCATCGCCCATCGAGAGCGGCTCGCGGATCGCCTGGGGCTACCACTTCGCGGTGCACACGCGTTTCTTCTCCTACGTGCCGCCGACCCCCAACCTCATCGTGACGGCCTTCGTCAGCAAGGGCCTGGCGGCCGTGACCCGCGCCGGGCTGGCCGATTGCTCGGCCGAGCTCCGTGGCGCGGTGGCCTTCATTCTCGAAGGCCTACCCAGCGTGACCGACGACACCGGGCAGTGCATCGGCTACGTGCCCGGCGAGAAGGCCGTGGTGCACAACGCCAACATGCTGGCGGCGCTGGTGCTCTGTGAGGCCGCCGAGCTCCTGCCCGAAGCCGCCGCCGCGGGTGCGCTGGCTCGACGAGGCGCTCGCGTGCGCGCGGTTCACCGCCGCGCGCCAGTCCGCCGACGGTTCCTGGCCCTACTCCGAGGAGTCGTACGGCCGCTGGGTCGACGGATTTCACACCGGCTTCGTGCTCGAAGGGCTTGGCCCGCCTAGTGCGGTCTCTGCGCGACCCGGTCTTCGGAGCGCGGGCCGCGACGCCCGCGCTGAGTCGAGGCGTCGCTCGAACGCGGGCTTCGCTACTACGTGGCCCAACTCTTCGGCCCGGAGCGGCGAACCGAAGTACTACCCGCGGCCACGCCTATCCTTTCGACGCGCTGTCGGCCGCCCAGGGTGTCGAGACGCTCCACGCGGCTATCGGCGGACAGGCCGCCCGGGCGGTCCCGGGGCAGCTGACCTTGATCCGCCGTCATCTCGTCGACCGCGAGGGCAGGGTGGCCTACCAGGTGCACAAGCGCTGGACCGACAGGCGCGAGTTCCCGCGCTGGGCGGGCGCGGCCATGATGTCGGCGCTGGCGGGAGTCGCGGAGCCCCACCGCCGCCACGGAGCAGGCGGCCGGCGGCGCCGCGCGGGCGAACGCGGCGCCCGGTGACGCCTCATGACCACGAACCATCCGGTCTGGATAGACCTGGCCAACTCGCCGCACGTGCTGTTCTTTCAGCCCGTCATCGCCGAACTGCACCGCCGTGGCGTCGAGACGGTGGTCTCGGCCCGCGACTTCGCCCAGACCGTGGCCTTATGCGATCTGATGTGTATCGACGCCGACGTCATCGGCGAGCACGGTGGCAGCGGCTTGGCGCGCAAGGCAGGCAACCTCGCCGGTCGGGTGCGGGCCTTGCGTCGTTTCGCGAGGTCGAAACGCCCGTCGGTGGCCGTAGGCCACAACTCCTACGCGCAGGCGGTGGCGGGCCGCACCATGGGCATCCCCGTGGTGACGGCCATGGACTACGAGTTCCAGCCGGCCAACAACGTCGCCTTCAGGGCGGCGAATCTGGTCGCCGTGCCCGACGTCTTTCCCGTCGACATCCTGCGCCGGCAGGGCGGGCGCCCGAGCAAGGTCTGGCGCTACCCCGGCCTCAAGGAGGAGATCGCGCTGGCCGGGTTCGAGCCCGACCCCGGCTACCTACGCACGGTCTGCATCGACGACTCCAAGGCGGTCATCGTGGTGCGGCCCCCGGCAGACATGGCCCTCTACCATCGCTTCGAGAATCCCCTTTTCGGCCGGCTGCTCGAACGGCTGGGGCAGCTTCGGAGCGGAGGCTCCGCGACGGTCATCGTGCTGGCCCGCACGCCCGGCCAAGCGCAATCGTTGACGAAGGAGGGCTTCGGCGACCTGCTCTGGAACGACAAGCCTCTCGACGGCCGCCAGTTGATAGCCGGAGCCGACGCGGTCGTCAGCGCCGGCGGCAGCATGAACCGCGAAGCCGCGGTGCTCGGCACCCCGGCCTACTCGATCTACGCCGGCAAGCTGGCCGCGGTCGACCGGGCTCTGGTCGCCGAAGGCAAGCTGACCCTGCTTCGCACAGAGGCCGACGTCGACGCCCTCGGCGCCGCGAAGAAGCCGCGGTCGGCGCCGCCAAAGCTCGGCAACGAACTGTTGCTGCAGTTCGTCGACAAGGTGCTCGCGCTCGCGGCGCCCTAGAGCGACGCACCCGCACCGGGTGATAGTCTCGCTACGAGGCCCGTCAGACGGTCTCCACGTGACCGGCAACCAGACACAAGCGGAAGGCTTATGACTCAGACACGCGCCGATGGGGGGAACGCCTTGGACAGCGTCAAGTTGCTCCACGTGGTGGGCACCAGACCCAACTTCATGAAGGCGGCCGCCGTCATCGGCGCCGCCGCACGTTGGAACACGGATGGCACGCGGACGCCACGATTCGACCAGGTGCTTGTGCACACCGGACAGCACTACGACGCCAAGATGAGCCACATCTTCTTCGACGAGCTGGCCCTGCCCCGCCCCGACCACTACCTGGGCATCGGCTCGGGCAGCCACGCCGTTCAGACCGCCGGGGTCATGGTGGCCCTCGAACAGGTGATCGTCGCTGAAGCGCCCGACCTGGTGGTCACCGTGGGCGACGTCAACTCCACCATGGCGGCGGCGCTGGTCGCGGCGAAGCTCAACATCGCCGTCGCGCACGTCGAGGCCGGGCTGCGCAGCCGCGACCGCGCGATGCCCGAGGAGCTCAACCGCTTGGTCACCGACCAGCTCTCCGACCTGCTCTTCACCACTTCGCGCGACGCCGACGAGAATCTGGCCGCGGAGGGCATCGGCGCCGGCAAGGTGCACTTCGTCGGCAACACCATGATCGACACGCTCGAGGCCCACCTGCCCCGCGCCCTCGAGGGCGCCGTGCTCGAGGGTTTCGGCCTCGAACCCGGCGGATACGCGGTGGTGACGCTCCACCGGCCCTCGAACGTCGACGACCCGGCCGGGCTCCGGCTCCTGGTTGACATGCTGCACGAGGTCGCCGGCAGACTGCCTGTGGTATTTCCGGTGCACGCCCGCACCCACGAACGCCTGACCCAGTTCGGGCTCGAGAGCAGTGTCAAGGAGAGAGCATTCTTGATAACGTGCGATCCCTTGGGCTACCTCGACTTCCTGGGTCTCATGGCCAAAGCCAGGCTGGTTCTCACCGATTCCGGGGGCATCCAAGAGGAGACCACCGTGCTCGGCGTACCCTGCCTCACGCTCCGCAAGAACACCGAGCGGCCGGTCACCGTGTGGGAGGGCACCAACCGGCTGGTCGATCCGGACGACCCGGCCGCGATCATGGCGGCGGTAGACGAGACCCTGGCCGCTCCGATGCCGGGCCTGCGCCGTCCCGAGCTGTGGGATGGGCACGCCGGTGAGCGCATCGTGCAAGTCATCGCGGAGTGGAGCCGATGCTCTTCACCGACTATCGGTACCTAGCCTTTCTGCTCGCCGCCTTCTGCCTCTACTACCTGGCGGAGAGGCTCTTTCGCGGGCGGGGCGGCGCTCGCGCCCAGAACCTCGTCCTGCTCGGGCTCGGCTACGGCTTCTACGCCTTCTGGGATTGGCGCTGGCTGTTCCTGCTGGCCGGCGTCACCCTGACCGGTTACGGGGGCGCGCTCCTCCTGGCGCGGTTCCGGTCGCGCAAGACGCTGGTGCTCGCGCTGGTAATCGTGGCCGACCTCGTCGCCCTGGGCTTCTTCAAGTACTTCGAGTTCTTCGCCGATTCGCTCGCCCGCCTGTTCGGGCGCACAGGCCGACTGGGTGACCTTGAACGTGATCCTACCGGTGGGTCTGAGCTACTACGTCTTTCAAAATCTATCCTATGTTCTCGATGCCTACCGGGGTGACCTCGCCCCCACCCGCGACCTGGCGCGCTACGCCGCCTCGCTCAGCTTCTTTCCGCAGCTTCTTGCCGGCCCCATAACGCGGCCGCGGGATCTGCTGCCCCAGCTCGAGGCGCCGCGGATGTTCGACGACGCCCTCGCCCGCGACGGCGTCCGCCAGCTTCTCTGGGGGCTGGTCAAGAAGATGATCGTGGCCGACATGATCGGCAGGCAGGTCGACCACGTATGGGGGGATCTCGGGGCGGTGGACGGTCTTGCCCTGCTCTTCGCCGCCATTCTCTACTCGGTACAGATCTACTGCGACTTCTCCGGCTACGCCGACATCGCCATCGGCAGCGGCAAGATCCTTGGGCTGCGGCTTTCCAAGAACTTCGACTACCCCTACTTCGCGACCTCGGTGCGTGTCTTCTGGCGCCGGTGGCACATCACTCTCGCGAGCTGGATGCGCGACTACGTCTACATCTCGGTCGGCGGGAGCCGGGTGAAGCGGGTGCGCCTGGCCGCCAACGTGCTGCTCACCTTCTTCTTGGTGGGACTCTGGCACGGAGCCGCCTGGACGTTCGTCGTCTGGGGTCTGCTGCACGGAGTCTACCTCGCCGTCGAGAACGAGATCGGGCGACGGCGCGCTCGGGGGGCGGTCGCCGCGTCCACGGGCGACGGGCCGGCGATGACCCCGGCCCCGTTGACCCACCGCCCCGCGTGGCGCTCGGTGCTCGCCGCCGTCGCCGTCTTCGTACTCGTCACCATCGCCTGGGTGTTCTTCCGGGCGCCGACGCTGGCGGACGCCCTCCAGTTCTTCGGCCATGCGTTCGCCCATCCGCTGGGCTCGGGCGACCACTTCCGCTACGTCGTCCCGCTCCTGCTCTCGGCCGGCATCCTCATCTACGAGTGGGTCACCCGGCGCTGGGAGCACGGCCTCGCCGTGAGGTGGCTCCCGCTGCCTATCCGCTGGGCCGTCTACGTGGGCTTGGCGATCGCCATCGTTCTCTTCGGAGAACTGGGCGGCCGGGAGGGCATCTATGTTCAGTTCTAAGACCGGAGCGCCGCGGAGCGGAGCTCGCGACCACGGAGGTAGTGGAGCCGAGGACGGCGCCGGCGGCGCGCGGACCGGCAGCGCCCCCGACGCCCCCGGCGCGAGGCGCGGACCGGTCGCCTTTGTCGTACGCCTCGTGATCTTCGCCATCATCTTGGCCGGCGTCGGGGAGGTTTGGTTCAGGGTGGTCACGCCGGCGTGCGAGACGCCCAACTACGTTAACGAAGCCGAGTGGAAGATCATGCGTTACGACACCGCCGGTCCGCGCGAGGGTCTCTGGACCGTCGGCCGCCTCGCGGCGCGCGGCGGCGAGTGGCGGGTGAACAACGACGGTTGGATCAGCGCCGTCGACTACACCCCCGGCGCGGGACGCGACCGCTTCTTGGTGGCGTTGCTCGGCGACTCATACATAGAGGCGTTCCTCACCGACGCGAACGACCACGTCGACACATATCTGGCCGAACGCCTTGGCGGAGGGGCGGAGGCATACGCCTTCGCGATGTCGGCCTGGTACCTCGAACAGTATGTCGCCGCCGCCCGGTACGTCTCGGCCGTCTACGAGCCCGATGTGCTCGTGGTCTTCTTGGGCGACGACGACGTCGCCCAGAGCGTGCGCGACAGTGGACCGGCCTACGCCGACATGTGGCAGATCATGAGCACCTGCCGCGGCTTCTCGGAGATCCCACCCTCCGACCTCTCGTCGCTCGGCAGGCTCAAGAGCGCCCTCAAACTCTCGGCCACGGCGTCGTACCTGCTGTACAACGCGAAGATACGACTGCCGGGCGAGGCTGAGGCGAAACCTGAGGAGACCGGTGATCCGGCGCCAGCGGGCGCCGACGCGGGCACAGCCGGCGGCGGGACGGAGGCCGCCGGTGGGCGGGCGAGCGGGACCGGCATGAGCGGCGCCGACGCGGGGCTGCTCGAGGCCGCGCGATTCATGGTCGGCACGCTGCGGTCAGACAACCCGGGCACGCCCATCGTGTTCGTGGCGCGCGGCGACAGGTACCTGCCCGTCGATCTCGTGGCCCAGACACCGCTCGATTCAGACGCGGCTATGGTGCGAGAGGCCTGCGCCGGTGTGCCCGACTGCTACTTTCTCGACCTCAGACCGGCGTTCTCGCTCGACTGGGCGGCCAACCACCAGACTTTCGAATCGGCCGACGGCGCCCACTGGAACGCCTACGCCAACCGGCTCGTCGCCCGCGCCGTGGCGACCTTCCTCGAAGACAACCGGCTGACGCCCGGCGGCTCCCCGGCCGTCTCGGCGCAGTAGCGCCATTTCCCGAGACCGCGAACCGCGGTCACCCCACCCGCGCGTCTGCAGGCCAGCGCGCAAGGCCGTCGAATGTGTAGCGTGAGGCTCGCGAATGCAGGTCGTCGCGCGGCTGCGCCGCGGCGCGCATCCGCCTCGGAGGGCAACACTCTTTCTTCGGAGGTCAGCGTGATACAGGTGCCGTTCGTCGATTTGCAGACTCAGGGAAAGAAGCTGCTTCCGGAGTATCAGGCCGTGTTGACCGATATCGTTGGGCGTGCCGCCTACGTCATGGGCCCCGAGATGCGCGAGTTCGAAAGCGCCTTCGCCCGCTTCTGCGGCTGCGAGCAGGCGATGGGAGTGAGCAACGGCACCGACGCCCTCCTGCTCGCCTACAAGGCCGCCGGCATCGGCCCCGGCGACGAGGTCATCGTCCCGCCGAACACGTTCTTGGCCACCGCCGAAGCCGTCGTCCACGCGGGCGGCACCCCCGTGCATCGTCGACTGTCTGCCCGACACGGCCAACATCGACCCGGCCGCGGTCGAGGCGGCCATCACACCGCGCACCAAGGCCATCGTGCCCGTGCATCTGTTCGGACAGCCGGCCGACATGGACGCCATCGCCTCCATAGCCAAGAGGCACGGCCTGGTGGTCATCGAAGACGCCTGCCAGGCGCACGGCGCCACCTACCAGGGCCGCCCCGCCGGATCGCTCGGCGACATCGCCGCCTTCAGCTTCTATCCGGGCAAGAACCTCGGCGCCCTCGGCGACGGCGGAGCGGTGACCACCAGCGACGCCGCCATGGCCGACGCGGTGCGCATCTTGCGTAATCACGGCGACAAGAGCAAGTCGGAGCACGTGGTAGTGGGGCACTGCTGCCGCCTCGACAATCTGCAGGCGGCATTCCTCAGTATCAAGCTGAAGCACCTGGCCGACTGGAGCGAGGCTCGCCGCGCCGCGGCCAAACGCTACGACCAGTTGCTGGCCGGCGTCGAGGGTGTGACGCCCATGGTCGAGCTCCCGGGCATCGAGGCCGTGTACCACCTCTACGTGGTGCAACTCGCCGACCGTGACGGCGTCCGCGCCAAGCTCGACGAGGCCGGCGTCGGCGCCGGCGTGCACTACCCGGTGCCGCTCCACCTGCAGCCCGCCTGGGCCTACTTGGGCTACGAGGAGGGACGCTTCCCGGTCGCCGAGCGGCTGGCGAAGCACATTCTCTCTCTCCCGATGTTCCCCGAGATCACCGAAGCTCAGATCGACTACGTGGGCGAACAACTAACGAAGGCGGTCACGATATGAAGACGGTCGCGATCGTAGGGTATGGCTACTGGGGTCCCAACCTTCTCCGTAACTACATCGAGTTGCCGCAGGCCTGGGTCGAATGGCTCTGCGACACGCCGTCCCGAGGCTCTCGAGAAGGCCAAGACCCGCTACCCGGCCGTGGCCGGCACCACCGACTACAACGTGGTGCTGAACGACCCCAAGGTCGACGGCGTGGTCATCGCCACGCCGATATCGACGCACTTTCCGCTGGCGAAGGCCGCGCTGCTCGCCGGCAAGCACGTGTTCGTCGAGAAGCCCATGACCGGCAGCACGGCCGAGGCGCAGGAGCTCGTCGCCCTGGCCGGCGAGCGCGGACCTCACCCTCATGGTCGGCCATACCTTCGTCTTCAGCCCTCCGGTGCACAAGGTCAAGCAGATCATCGACTCGGGCGAGCTGGGCGACATCTTCTTTGTCACCTCGTCACGCGTGAATCTCGGACTGCATCAGAGAGACGTCAGCGTGGTCTGGGACCTCGCGCCCCACGACCTCTCCATACTCCACTATTGGCTGGGCGAGACTCCCAACAAGGTTGCCGTGGCAGGGCGGGCCTGCATCAACCCGGGCATCCCCGACGTGGCCTTCATCAACCTCGGCTTCCCATCGGGCATCGTGGCCGAGCTGCAGGTGTCGTGGCTGTCGCCGGTCAAGCTGCGCCGCACCATCGTGGTGGGCAGCAGAAAGATGCTGCTCTACGACGACACCGAAACCGTGGAGAAGGTCAAGATCTTCGATCACGGAGTGGATTTCAAAGATCCCGAGACCTTTGGTGAATACCAGCTCTCGTACCGCACGGGCGACATCCTCTCGCCGAAGATCTCGGGCAGCGAGCCGCTCGCGCTCGAAGCCATGCACTTTCTCGATTGCCTCGAGACGGGCAAGCGGCCCATCACCGACGGAGCCGCCGGCTTGTCGGTAGTGGCGTCGCTCGAGGCGGCCGACTACTCTCTGCGCCACGAAGGAGTCATGCGGCCGATCGACACTTCGACCGATGCCGCCGTGAGTGGAGCCGCCGCGTGAGCGGCGGCTACCCTGAGGGTGTGCAGGTGGCGCCGGGAGTCGAACTGGGGACCGGCTGCGACTTGCAGTCACCGTGCGTAGTCGGCAAGGCCCCCCGGGGAGCCATGGAGGGTGAGCTGCCGCTACGCATCGGCGAGCGGGCCATCGTGCGGCCGTTCACCACCATCTATGCCGGCAACGTCATAGGCGACCGGCTGCAAACCGGCCAGGGAGCCTCCATTCGTGAGGACAACGTGCTGGGCGACGACGTGTCGGTGGGCACCAACGCCGTGCTCGAGTTCGGCAATCGCATAGGCAACAGGGTGCGCATCCATTCGGGCTGTTTTCTCGAGATGGTCACCATAGAGGACGACGTCTTCGTGGGACCGAACGTGGTCTTCACCGACGACCCCCACCCCATGAACTGCCCGCGCTACAAGGAGTGCAAGGGAGGCCCGGTGGTGCGGCGCCTGGCGCGCATAGGCGCGAACTCGACCATCTTGCCGGGCGTGGTGATTGGCGAGAACGCCCTGGTGGGCGCGGGCTCGGTGGTGACCCACGACGTGCCGCCGGGCGCGGTGGTAGTGGGCAACCCGGCAAGCCTCATCAAGAAGGTCGACGATCTCGACTGCTTCGCGGGATTCTTCGACAAGCCGTACTCCTGGCCGCCTTATACGCCGTAGCCGAGAGGTAGCCTTGCGACGCGGCCGGGCCGGATACGCTCCTCGGCCACTGCGCTTGGCCTAGCTCCCAGGGGGTTTTCGCCTTGTCGACGCTTGCTGCAGTCGCCGGTCGAATGTGGCAAGCGGTGCTCCGTGCGCCAGGGCGAGGTCGAGGTAGGCCGCGTCGTACGCGGTGAGACCCGCGTCGAGAGCTAGCCGAGGCAAGATCTCCCAGTCGGGCGCCTGGATTATGATCGGCAAACGACGAGCCGTCGCGAGCTGCTCTGAGATGGCCCGAGCCTCTACCGGCCGGGCGGCGCACTTCGCTCGCGCCACTTCGCTCATCTCATACCAGAGCAGCCCGGGTGCGATGAGACGCCTGCCCCGCAGCATGGCCGCGCCCTCATCTGCCCTAGCCTCGCCGAAGGTCACGGCCGCCAGCACCGACGCATCCACGACCAGCACGTCGGCGTCAACCATCGACACTCCGCCGGTCGCGCGACGCGCGCAGTATGTCTGTAGCCTCGTCGCTGGGTGTGAGGCCGCGCGCCCGGGCGCCGGCGAGAAGCCCATCGACCGTGGCGAACTCAGCGTCGCCGGCAGCGACCTCGACGATCGTCAGCAACTCCTTCTGAAGCGAGCGGTGATTGCGGGCGGCGCGCTCACGCAGACGTTGTGCGACGTGGTCGGGCACGTTCTTGATGGACAGGTTCACAGCCATGGCTGGACTCCTGCAGTGGTTCCACAATGGCTTCATTCTGGCACCAGAGATCGATAGTAGGCTGCCGCGACCCCAGGGTACAGACCCGCGGCCCCCTGTGGGTGCAACCAGGGTTGGATTCTGGCGCCTCGGCGACCCTCGCGCCCGTCGCCCGCCTCGCTACTCCTCGGCTTCGACCGCCTCGTTGCCGTAGACGTGTCGTCCCGTAGCCGTGTCGTACCCGTATCCGTAGCCGTAGCGCTTCTTGTAGTAGCCGGTGGGCTTGGTCGTTCCGGCCGCGACGGCGCCGATGATGCGTGTGCCCGACCGCTCGAAGATCTCGCGCACTTCGCGGATGCCTTCGCGGCTTGTGCCGTCGAGACGCACCACCACGATAACGCCGTCGACGTGCTGGGCCAGCGTGAGCGCGTCGGAGACCGCCAGCACCGGAGGCGTGTCGATCAACAGGTAGTCGGTCATGGGACCAAGGTTGGCCACGAGGTCGGCCATGCGCTGCGACGAGAGCAGTTCGGCGGGATTGGGCGGCAGCGCGCCCGAGGAGATGGCGTACAGGTTGCGGTGCAGGCTGCCACGGCGCCCCGACTCGCCCATGGTGCGCTTCTGCACCGGGGTGTTCAGCTCGGGCTCGGAGGCCTCTTCGGGCTCCGAGCCCTGCTGAGACGAGGCCTTCTCGCCCCGAGTGAACCCGGAGGCTTTGACGAACTGCAGCACGTCCTCGATGCGTTTCGAACCCGCCAAGAGATCGGAGAGCCCCGGGCTGCGCCGCAACTCCAGGTATTCGTTCACCATCGGCCGTCGTAGGTCGCCCTCGACGAGGATGACCCGTTTGCCCGAGAGGGCCAGGCTGAGACCCAGATTGATGGTGGTCGTGGTCTTGCCTTCTCGTGGCGCGCAACTCGTGATGAGCCAAACGGGATGCTGCGTATCGAGGCTGAAGTACTGGAGGTTGGAGCGCAGGGTGCGGAAGGCCTCGAGCATGGCCGGGCTGTCGGCGAAACCGATAGCCGCCTTGGTGCGTTCGTGCGATCTGCCTCGAAGCAGACGCCGCCTGGGGCCCCGCCAGCCCCCTTTGACCATAGGCACACTCGCCAGCACCGGCGCGCCGAGCTCGCGCTCGATCGCCTTTTCGTCGCGTACGCGCCGGTCGAGCCGGTCGAGCAAGAAGGCTAGGCCGAGACCGATCACCAGCCCCACGAACACGGCTATGAGCGTGTCGCGCACCGTCTGCGGCGAGTAGGGCGCCACGGGCACCGAGGCCCGCTGGACCACGGTGAAGCCCCCATTCTGCATCGATTCGATGATTTGCAGGCTCTCGTACTTCTCGCTCAGCATGAGGCCGTAGTCGGAGGCCAGGTCGTCGGGGCCGAGGGTGTCGAGCTTCTCTTTGACCAACTGGCGCGCCGCGGCCACGGTCAACCGGTCGGTGTCTTGCCTGAACAGAACAAACTGGTCTGCGAAGGAGTTGGCCACCTTGGCGGCCTGCTGCGGGTCAGGCCCGTGCGCCTCGATGTCGATGACGTTCGCGTTGCTCTTCGGCTTGACGCTCACCATGCCGAGCAGCGCGGCCGGGCTCTCGCTCAGACCCAGGTCGCCGGCGACGGCTTGGGCGATAGGCTCCAACTGCACCAGCACGGCCCCGGTCTGCACCTCCCGGTCGGGGTTGGTGTTGGTGAACACCTGGGAGCCAAACAATGCCTGCTCGAGATTGGTTTTCTGGTAGAGCAGCCTGGCGAACGAGCGATACTGGGGAGTGGCCTGCAGCGAGAGAAACAGGGCGATCGCGGTGGCGATCACCACGGCGGCCACGATGACAAGCCACCGCTCGCGAACGACGCGCAGGTATTCTGTCAATTCGACCGGTTCTTCGTTCTCGATCTCGAACTCAGCCATGCGTCGAGCCTCTGAAGAGTAGTAGGATCAGACCTGGCCAGACACCGCCCCCCCAGCCGTTCGGAAAACATCGTAGCATTCCTTGACAGAGCCCGACAGCCGGTTGATACTCTAGAGCGTAGCAATGCATCCGGCGGCGCGGTGTCGCGCCGTTTGACTCTAGCCTTGGAGAAGGGGGGCTTTTGGTGAAACGCGCAATCTTGTTCCTAGTCACGGTCGTGGTGGTGCTGACGGCGTTCACGGGCATCGCGCTCGCGGCCAGTCCGCAAGACATCTACAACGATTACGTGGCCGATGGCAAGCTCGACGGCACCTATACCGACGACGAGCTACGGGCCTATCTCGGTGACGCGACTCTCGACCAGTATGGCGATCCCGCCTTGCTCACGGCGCTCGACGGCCTGGCTCAGGATATGCTGAGCGACACCGGCGGCCACGATGAGTTCCCGTTCACCGGCTTCCAGATCGCCCTCATGGCCATCGTGGTCGCGGCGCTCATCGCCGGCGGATTCGGCCTTCGCCGCTTGGGACGCTCCCGCAGCTAGCCGCCGCCGCACAAGAAGCGCGGCCTCAGAAGTCACGTGAGACCCCGCTCGCTCCGGCGAGCGGGGTCTTTTGTCATTCGAGAACGCGGTACGCGTCTAGCCGAGACGCCCGGCGCCGACTATCCTGTAACGGGCGGCAGGGGCAATCTGCTCCGCCAACCGTGTGGGCACGGCGCAGGGCGACCGGCCGCGACCCGCGCGGGTGCCCGCCCGTAGCCACGCGGCCTAGGAGGTATCGTGCCCGAGACTCTGCGTCACCTGGTCAGCCGAGGCCCTATCGAGCCCTCGACCGTCGTTGGGATTCTCCGTCAGCTCCTCGAGACCCTGGCATTCGACCAGTGGCGCGGCATGGTGCACGGCGACATCGCGCCCGACACCATCGTGCTTGTCCCCGGCGGCAGGCCGTCGTTCGTCGGGAGCCGGCCGTCGTTCACAGGCACACTCACCGGCGACCTCGATGACTATTCCGCCGGACTGGATGACGACCCCACAACCCCGGCCGGCATCGGCGCGCCGCACGGTCTCACGGCGGAGTACCATGACGCCGCCGCCTATTGGGCCCCAGAGCAGGTCGGCGGCGGCCCCGCCGACGAACGCACCGACATCTTCGCCACGGCCGTGGTCGCGTACGAGATGTTCACGGGCAGGCACCCGTTCGGAGCCTCAGAAGGTCTGCCGGCGGCAGCCGTCGCCCAACGGATCATGCGCGACCCTCCCTTCGATATCCCGGCTCCGGCGCTCGCGGGCCTGCCGCGACGCGTGCTTGTCGCGCTCGATGTCGCGCTGTCCAAAGACCCTGCCGCTCGATTCGCCGACGCCGTGGACTTTCTCGACGCGTTGAAGGGCGCCGAGACGGCCGAAGATGCCGGCCCCGCGAAGAACGCTCGCCCGCTCATCGCGCCGAGCGCGGCCGCGGTACCAAGCGCAGCTGCGGCGCCCGCTGCAGATGCCGCGCCAGCCGCAGCTGCGGCGCCACGCCCGGACGCCGCCCCAAGCCCGGTCGCCGAACCACGCCCGGTCGCCACGCCGAGCCCGGCGCTTCCCCTTCCGGCGCCACCCCTGCCGACACCCCTCGTGCCGGCGCCCCCGGTGCCGCACGCCCCGATCGAAGCTCCGCCGCCGGTCGCAACCGCGCTCCCGGTCGAACCCGCGGCCCCCGTCGAACCGCCAATCCCGGTCGAGACACCGCGTTTCCGGCACCCGGCCCGCTCGGCGACGACCCCACCGGCGCCCGCGCCCGTGGTGCCCACTCCCTACGACATCGACATACCCGAACGCGCCGGCACCCACTCCCGGCGAACGTGGCTCATCGGCACCGTGGCCGTTCTTCTCGTCGTCGGCGCCGCCGCGCTCGCGGTGTGGCTGTTCGTGTACGCGGAAAGATCCACCGGCGCGGACTCCACCACCGTGACCTCGGAGGGCGGGGCGGCGTCCGGATTGTCAGGGCTCTTCCAGGGTACGACCACCACCGAAGCTCCCACGACGACCACAATCCCCCCGACAACGACCACCACGGCGGCTCCCACCACCACGACCACCATGACGCCTTCTACCACCATCGCCACGACGACCACGGTCGCCGCTCTGGTGCGGGTCGAGCAGACCGACGCCAACATCCTCTACGCCGGAGACTGGAGCGCCGGCAACGACAGCGCCGCCTCCGAAGGCAGGTTCTCGTTCGCCAACTCCTCGGGAGCCTCGATCACCGTCACGTTCGAAGGCACCTACCTAGCTTGGATCGCCAAGCGCAGCCCCGCCTACGGCAAGGCCGAGGTCACGCTCGACGGCAAGAAGCTCGGCGCCATCGACCTCTATGCGGCGGCGCCTGAGTGGCAGGTGAAGGTATGGGGTAGCGGCAATCTCAAGCCCGGCGTGCACACCGTGACCATCGCCTGGACCGGGGAGAAGAATCGGGCCGCGAGCGACACCAACATCGGTGTGGACGCCTTCGACGTTAGGGGTTCACTGGTGCAGGCGGCGGAGTAGGCGCGGAACGACCCCGAGGCAACCGCTTTCTCCGCCATGCGCAACAGCCGTTCTGAAACGGTCGAAGATGGGCGTTGGGCCACCGGCCGGCGCCCGTCTGACAGCGGCCGCTCACGCTCTGACGGCGCCTCTTTCGACCACCGCGAGGTATCGCATCGATCTCACGCGAACCAGTCCTCGATCCGCAGACCGGCGAAGCAGGCGAAGTCGCCGACATTGCGAGTGACCAGCACCAGGTCGTTGACCTTCGCGATCGCCGCGATCTGCCCGTCGACGAAGCAGGTTGGCCTACCCGCCGCTTCGAGACAAGCCCGCTGCTCGGCGTGCCAGCGAGCGGCGCGGTCGTCGTACGGATGAACCGGGAGGCCCGCCAATGCCTCGAGATAGGCTTCGAGAAGAGAGCGCTTGCGCGATGCCGGTAGCCGGCGGCAACCGAACCACAGCTCGTGCATCACCGGAGCCGCGGAGGCGATCTCCGCCTGACGATCGACGATGCGGGCGACAACCTCGGCGTTGGGCCGGCGGGCAATGGGCTCCGAAAGCACGCAGGTGTCGAGCAGATAGCGCGCGCTCACAGGCGCACCGTCCGTCCGGAACCCCGGTCGCGCACTGCATCGAGGTCGCCCGGCTCGAGCCCGTTGGTGTCGGCGTCGTAGGAGGCGCGGATCTCAGTCACGAAGTCGAAGGGCCGCCGTGGTCGGGAGCACAAGCGCGCGTACTCGCCCGTCGACACGACGAGCGCGACAGGCTTGCCCCTGCGGGTGAGTTCGACAATGCCTTCGTCTTCGGCCAAGCGCACCACTTCGGAGAGATGGTTACGAGCTTCTGCGATGGTGAATTCTCGGGTCATGCCCAACCCTCCCAAGCACGATTCGCTGCGATGGCTATCTAGATAGCCATTATATCGCGCCGTCGGCACGGGACTCACCGTTTCCGCAGCCCGCGCACCATCATCCGCCAGGCCGCTCGCGGCGACTATGGGACTTTGGTTGCACCCTGGCGTGGTGGACCACTGAGCGGCCGCCGTCCGAGCGTCGCCACCCCCTGGAGCGGACCGCGCCCGCGGCGCGGCCGCTCACGCACTGAGGGAGTCGGCGGCGTCACAGGGCCCGGGCGGGCCGGCGCGGAGCGGAGATCAAACGTCTGTATCTCGTAGCCCGCTCTTTCGGGAGTCCTGACGGCTCAGACCGGGGCAACCGCCGCCCAGTTCTCCAGCCGCAGACCGCGCACGCGGCCAAGATACGCCTCGTTGCTTGTGACGAGAGTGAGGCCGTGGCCGAGCGCGCAGGCAGCGATGGCCAGGTCGAAATCGTCCGGCCGTTCCCTTCACGCTCCAACTCGGCCTTCAGCTCAGCCGCGCCAACTCCTCAGCCAGACGACAAGCGGAATGCAGGCCCAGGCAAGACGCGACACTCTGTGGCGCGGGCGGCGAGGAGGCGGGCCGGTGGGCTCGGGGATCATGGTTCGCAACTATGGCCGGAACGGACCGAGATGGGTGTCGAGCGCAGCGGGGGCCGGGAAGGCTTCGCGGTCAAGATCTGGACCTGTCTGGACCAACCAGCGACGACGCGCATGAGCTGAGTCTGAGCCCCGCCGCCGAGAACCACGGGGCTGTGGTGGGAGGACCTGCGGGAGTCGCCGAGAAGGCCGGGGAGCATTTCCTCATCGGCCATCCACACCTGCAGATCGTGCTCGCTACCGATGGGTACGAAGTCCAGGCACCCGCGTTGGTGAACGAGTTGGCCGAGCGCAACGTCGACGCGGTCGTCCTTGGCATGGGCATACCTGCGCAGGAGAAGACCGCGATGTCGTTACGAGAGAACGGTTGGAGCGGCATAACAGCCACATGTGGGGGTTTCTTCGACCAGATCGTGGCCGGCAGGGCTTACTACCCCGACTGGGTCGACAGGTTCAACATCCGTTTCATGTACAGGCTGTACAAGGAGCCGAGACGGCTCTGGAAGCGCTACCTCGTGCACTACTGGCCGTTCGTGCTGGGGTTCGCGGGGGCGTTTCTAACGGGCTGCAGAGCGAGTGGCGGCGTCGAGGGAGACTCTCGCCGCTGAGGGATGCCGGAAGGCAGGATCTTCTTACGCGTACCCCTCCAACGACCGCGCGACCGCCCGCGCTCGAGCAAGCACCGTCCGATCCTCGGTCACCAGGACGCTCCGCAAGGCAAGTGCAAGCGCCACGTACTGGGCGTCGTAGGCACTGAGGTCGAGATCCATCGCAACTCCGACGGCAGTCTCCGCATCCACGTCCACCTCGCGGTCGCGGAGAAGGGCCGTGCCCGTTCTCACCAAAGCAAGACATTCTTCGCGAGAGAAACCGCCCGCCCGCCGGTACGTAGCGCACACGTTCATGAACTCGTGACGGAGAATGGTGGGACACACCCAGTCTGGATGCAGTTCGTGCAACCGGCGTGCGGCGGAGCTCTTCTCGCCATCGAGGAGCATATAGACGAGCACGTTCGCATCCACGACGAGCGGAGGGGCCTCCATCTACTTGCTGCCCTACTCGCGACCGGTGCGCCGGACTTCGTCGAGCCAGTCCTGGGTCACCGCAAAGGCGCCCTTCACGGGGGGAGGCAATGTCTGCCCCGATTGAGTCACGGAGGCTTCGAGAATGGTGATCACCTCTTTGTTCACCGAACGATGATGCTGCTCGGCCCGCTCCTTGAGGAGCCGGTGAATCTCCGGAGAGAGGTCTCTGATCACCAGGGTGGGCATGAACATGTTCGCCTTTCTCGCCATTCCGCTCCTATTATGCTAGCACTTTGCTAACAAGCTGGCGGTGGACAACCAAACCTCAGTCTGGGGGCTATCCAGCCACGTGTCTCTGCAACCAAGGTTGGACATTGGCGGCAGGCTGAGTGTGGGGCGCCTTGCGCTTCTGAGTCGAGGCAGCAGCGCATTTCCTTTCATGTCCAGCGGCGTTGACTACGACCTGTTTACAGACTATATTTAGTCCACACTAGGCGCAGCGAAAAGGGGGTGTGCGACGGGGCTCTCCAGCCAGATCAAACCCATCAGCTACCTGAAGGCCCACGCCGCGGAGATCATAAGGAGTCTGGGCGAGCGGGGAGAGCCGCTCATCATCACGCAGAACGGCGAGGCCAAGGCGGTGATACAAGACATCGCCAGCTACGAACAGAGCCAGGAGACTCTTGCCCTGCTCAAGATCCTGGCTCTTGGCAACCGGCAGATCGAAGAGGGTAGGGTTCGCACCGCTCGCGAGGTAGCCGAGAACCTGCGCAAACGGCTGGACGGCGTCTGATGCCCTTCGCCGTCCGGCTCACCGACGATGCTGCAGGTGACATGGCCGAGATCATCGATCACATCAGCGGCCGTCATGGCACGACTGAGGCTCGCTACGTCATCGATCACATCGAGCAGGCTCTTTCGAGTCTGTCGGAGTCGCCTCAACGGGGCGCCGACCCTAAGGAGCTACTCGCCGTCGGGGTCAAAGAGTACGGCGAGCTGTTCTTCAAGCCCTACCGGATCATCTACCGGGTCGAAGAGGAGGATGTTTTCGTCCTCGTGATTGCCGACGGCCGTCGTGACTCCAGGACGCTGCTCGAGAGGCGGCTGTTGGAGTCCTGACGGCTCAGACTGGGGCTACCGCCGCCGCCAGACGAGCCAGATCACCACCAGCCCCACCGCCACCGGAGCCCCGAAGGGGATGACCGCCACAGCCGTCCGCCGGAGCGCCTCGGCACCGACGCCAGGCACGAAGCCGGGAAACAACATTCTCAGCCCGCGAGCCGCCAGGAGACCCAGCACCGCGTATTCCACCAGGTGCGCCAATTTGCGGACTGCCACCGAGAGATCGTCGGGAATCACCGCATCGGTGTGCGTGGTCGACGCAAGGTCGGTCGAGGCGACGGCGATCGCTCCCAGCCAGACGACAAGTGGAATGCAGGCCCAGGCAACACGCGACACACTGTGGCGCGGGCGGCGAGAGGGCGGGCTGGTGGGCTCGGGGATCATGGTTTGCAACTATAGCCAGAACGGACGGTAGCGGCCCCGCCTCAAACCTCTGGGCCAAGATCTGGAGCTGTCTGGACCGACCAGCGACGCAGCGCCCGGGCTGAGTCTGAGCCCCGCCGCCGAGAAGCACGGGGCTGTCTGCCCTGAGGCTGCTTGCGATCATTGAGGCCAAGGGTTTGCAGACCATCGCCTAGCGCGGCAGGGGGCCCGAGATCGCCGCCGCGCGCAGGTTTGCCTGTTCCGAGCGCTACGCGGCGCGGTGGGAGGTCACCACCAGAGGCGAATCTGGCGTGACCCTGAATTCGAGATCCAGAGCCTTGGCGAGGCGATACAAAGTCTCGAGGGTGGGCATGGTGTCCCCCGCTTCCCAGCGTGCGAGGGCAGACTGCTTCACTCCAAGTCGGTGCGCCATGGCGCACTGAGTCAGCCCGGCATCAAGGCGCGCTTCGATCAGCGCACGTCGGAATTCGAACTGCGGGCGCCGCCTTTCGCGTTCCTCGCGGAAGTCCGGATCGCGTGCCTCCCGATCGCGTACGTATTCTTCCCATGTCAGCATCTCGTTCTCTCCTGATAGTCCGCCATACGCCGCCTGGCTGTCTGCAGCTCCACACGAGGAGTCTTCTGCGTCTTCTTCGCGAACGCGTGCAGCAGCACAAGTTCCCGACCGGTCGCCGCGAAATACAGCACTCGATGCTGCAGTCTGCCCCTAATCCGCAATTCCCAGAGACTGCTTCCCACGCAGCGGACATGGGGAGCGCCCAACCTAACACCGAAACGCCTCAGAAGATCGATATCCTGTCTGAGCCGTGCGGCCTCTTCAGCGGCCAGCGAATCGAGGTACTCCGCGACCGGCGACCGTCCAGACTCCGTGGCGTACAGTACTAGCTGCCATTCGTCCTCCATGGACTATAACACCCTTGGTATGAAGTTTGTGCTTCGCGGTCACCACTGTACGAGGCGCGACAGACGCGAGCACTGCAACCACAGACGGAGCCTGGCGGGAATTGCCAAGGCGCTAGGAGATAGGGCCAAGATCTAGAGCTGTCTGGACCGACCAGCCACGCAGCGCCCGGGCTGAGTCTGAGCCCCGCCGCCGAGAAGCACGGAGCTGTTGCTGGAACCGTATCGCCAAGGCGCCTGGCTGCAACTGAAGTCCGAGGGCCAACTCGTGCTGCAACTCCCAAGATGCGAGACGAGGCAGACGTTCGCTTTTGCATCATACCTAGTGTGATACTATGGGAGTTGCTCGATGCTCATCTTCAAGACCGCGTTCTCGTGGTCACCGAGACGCAAATGACGACGCTGATCGCTCGTGGTCAGTTTGAGGAGGTGACCTTCGATGACTGAGAGGTACAGGAGCGAAGCCTTCGCCGCCATCCACAAGACCATGGAGGCTCTGCGCGAGGTCGGCGCCATCGACAAGCGGACCATGCGCGAATTCGACGAGGCCTGTCTCACCCCGGTGCGGGTCTTGAGCCCTGAGGAGATCAGAGAACTGCGGCTACGCGAGCACCTGTCCCAGTCCGTGTTCGCCCGCTATCTGAATGTGTCGAAGAATCTTGTCTCCGACTGGGAGCGAGGGGTCAAGAAGCCCGGAGGACCTGCCCTGCGGCTGCTCACGATCATTGAGGCCAAGGGTTTGCAGACCATCGCCTAGCGCGGCAAGGTCCCCCACGAGCAAGATCCCCTCGCCTGCTCGGCCACAAGGTCCGGGGCAACCGCGCGGCCCAGGCGACAGCAGGCGGAGAGGGCCGTTCTCCTAGGCATCGCCAAATATGTCGCGTGCGGTCACGACGCGGGTGCCGGTAGGTGCATTGAGGACTTCCGCGCGTGCGCAGACCGCATACACGAGCGGTTCGCGCGCTCGGGGCATGAGTCTGGCCTTACGCTCGAGCTCATAGACAATCCGGGGACCCTCGACCGAACGGGCCCACTTCGCCTCGCCAACGAGCGTTGCCTCGCGGGCGCGTCCTGTCAGAACCACCGCGTCTATCTCGGCTGCCTCTCTCCCCTCGGTCCACCACCGGCCGACTGCCACAACATCGTCACCAAGCTCGCCGGCCGCCGCTAGGCGCCGCAGATGCAACCTGAAGGCTTCCTCCCAGGGAGCGCCCATGAGGTCGTCCAGTCCCTTGGCGAGCACGCGTGCGATCGGAATACCCAGCCCCCTCTCGATCTCCGAACGATACCGCTCGATCGACCCCAACCAGAACGCCAGGAAGTTGTCGACCAAACGGTAGATTCGCTTTCGCGAATGAGCCGCGTCCTCGGTCACAGGCAGGACTCGCTCCACCATGCGCAGCTCCATCAGGCGATCCAAGCTCCGCGCCGGCTCCGACCCCGCCAGCCCGGCGATCTCGTGGTACTTGGTGTGACCCGTGGCGATCGCCCGCAGAATCCTTTCCGGCAGACCACCGAGGTCGGCTTCGGTCGCGAGGACCAGCTGGCCCTCCGTGAGCAGCGGCGCTCCCGGGCGGCAGAAAAGGCGCAACAGGTTTTCCTCGATCGACTCATCGGCGTTCCACCACGACAGATACAGGGGGGTGCCGCCCAGCAGCCCCCACACTACCGCGCGTGTCTCGGCATCAAGGTCAGGCAACATCAGGGACGCTTCGTGAGGATGGAATGGGTGTAGTTGAAGCCGCAGCGAGAATCGGCCGAAAAGTGGAGCCCGCTCCACCTGCAGGGATTCCATGACCCTGACCGCCGACCCGCACACGAGTATGCGCAGCTCAGTCCGCCCCGCGACGCGGTCCAAAAACGCCCGCAGGACGCCGGGCAACTCGGGGGCCCCGGCGACAAGCTCAGGAAACTCGTCGAGAACGAGCAGCAATCGCTGGTTCAGCGCGGCCGCCGCCAGAGTCTCCAGGGCATCATCCCAGTCGTTGAACGGCCGGACCTCGAGATCGCGCACGCCGGCGGCGAGATGGGGCCGGGCCGCCAGCGAGAGCAGCGCCAGCTCTTGCGCGCGAGGCCGTCCGGCTCCGGTGAAGAAAACCGTCGGCTTGTCTTCACTGAAGTGCTGAAGAAGCATGGTCTTGCCGACGCGACGGCGGCCCCAAAGAAGTGCCATGCCGCCGCTGGGCGAGTTCCACCACTCCTCGAGAGCGGCGAACTCCTGCATGCGGTTGACGAATGGTTCCATGACGCACATTGTAACTTACGTGTAACGTAACTTACACGTGATGTCGGTTAGATGTTTCGCGAGACGCCGTTTGCCGCCACCCCGCCGCCGGAATGTCATGGCCGAGTGGTCCTACTTGTTGACCTCATCGACTAGCTCAAGTAGCCGAAGCGCAGCCTGGGACGGCTTTCTCAGCCCCTGCTCGCGGCGGTGTCGACCGTGTCGATGAACTAGCCACGCCCTTCCGGTTCGAGGGCCCACTCCCAGGCGGGCACGACCCGGACGGTCCCAGTAGGAAGGTCAACTGACGCACGATCGTTCAGCGTGACTATCGTCGCCTGCCGGCAGCCCGTCTCCGCCATCGCATCGCCCGCGGCCCGCATCTCGCGATCACGGGTGCCCGGCGAATCGAAGCCGGCACAGGCCTGGATGAGCTGTAGCTCCTGGCCCGGCACCACCGCATCGACCACGAAGTCCACTTCGTACCCACTCCTCGTGCGGTGGTAGCCGAGGGCTGCTTGACCAAGCACGCCCAGACGCCGCCGCAACTCGAGATAGACGAAGCATTCGAGCTGGGCCCCGGTGTTCGTCGCGCCACCACCGTACATGACGGCTGCCAAGCCCGGGTCGATGGCGTACACCTTGCGAGGGTTGACCAGCCTCTGCTTCTCCGAGCGGCTACGCAGGCCGAGTAGGAAGACGAGGTATGCGTCGGTGAGATGGTCGAGGTAGTCGAGCAGCGTGTGTTTCGACACCTTGACGCCCTGAGACACGAGGGCGCCATGCAGGCGCCCTACGCTGAAGGGACAGGCGTTAGCGTCGAACAACGCATGCGCCAGGTGGCGGAGCGCCCCGACGTTGGCGATGCCGTGACGCTCCATGACGTCTCGCAACATCGCGGTCTCGACGTACCCCTGCAGAATCTGCACACGGTCGAAGGGATGCACGTCTTGCACTTCAGGAAAGCCGCCGATCTGCAGGTACGACTGCAAGGCTGCGGCGGCGCGGCTCCTCGCCTGCCCTCCGAGGGGCCATGCAGTTGTCTCCGGTTCCGCGTTCTTGGCCCGCATCGCTTCTCGCAGCCCGTAGGGCAGCACCTCCACCGTGAGCGAGTAGCCCCGCAGGCTGGTGGCGATCTCCGTGCTGAGAAGCTTGGCGGACGATCCGCCCAGCACTATCTGCACATCTTCGGTGGCGAGAACCCTCCGCACGAAGCGCTCCCATTCAGGCACGGCCTGGATCTCGTCTAGAAACACGTAGCTGCGTTGCCCTCTGACCTCTGGAGCGCTTTGATAAAACAGCTCGAGCGCCCGGTCGAGCGTGGCGGTGGTCGGTGCGCCGAGCCGCTCGTCTTCGAGATTCAAGTAAAGAAGAGCCGCCTTCGGCACTCCATCCGCCAGCAGGCGACGCATGACGTCGTACATGACGTAGGTCTTGCCGACCCTGCGCATGCCTATGACGGCCGTCGCCTTGCCCGGGAGCATGGGCACGCGCACGTCGCGTGGCACAAGATCGGGCAACTGACGTTCCCGGAAGTCGGAGATGAGCATCGATAGGAGATCATCGGACATCGGAGCACCGCCCGCGCTGGTCAATCTGGTCCTATCGATAGTACCAGAATAGAGCGTATTTGATACTGTACATAAGTCCAAAAAGCCGCAGTGCGGTTTCGGCGTGGTTCGCCGGCACTATCCCCTGCCGGGCGGTGCGACCGTGTCGTCCAGCCAATCAATGGCCGCGTCGTCGGCCCGCCACGCGGTATCGAGCAAGAATGCGCATATCGCGGCCTCTTCCTCGCTGCCGGCCGCATAGACTTCTATCTCTGCCACCTCATCGCCACAGACGGAGCTCGAGAGCAGTAGTTCGGGGACGTGGGGATTGGCCTTGATGGCCCGCTTGAGCTTGGTCTTTGCGGCACGTTCGTCGCCCTCCAAGTACGAGAGCAAGGCGTCCGCGTAGAGCAAGAAGGTCGAGTGCTCCTTCTTGTACGTGTCGAGGAGCTCACGCGTGATCATCAACTCGCCAATGCCCAGCAGCCGGCCAAGCAGCAGGTAGCGAACCCCGAGAGCGTCGCCCTCGTCCAGTTCGAGAGTCTCGTGCAGTAGATCGATTGCCGCGAGCCGGCCGCCGAGAACCCAGAGGCAGCGCGCCAGGAAGACGCGGGCTCGAAGGTAGGGCCGCGCGGGCAGGAACCCCCAAAGTTGGCCGTCATCGGGAGCCCTGTCCGATACCTTGTCGAGCGTTCGCCGGCCCGCGTTCACCGCTTCGAAAGCGTGCTTCAGCATGCCTTCAGAATCCTCGGGGTGGAGGGCGAGGAAGAGGTGCGCGTCGGCGCAATCGGGGTCGAGCAGAAGAGCCTTCCGGGCGAGCGCCACGCTGCCGGACCCGTCGGGAGCATTCCAAGCATCGTAGACGAGACGCTGGGCCTTCGAGGGGCGATCCGATCGGATCGCTGCGGGAATGGGACCGGCTCCGGTCAACCGTTGCATCTCGAGGTTGAGCTCCTCCATGGATGAGTACTCGCGCGATCTCGCCAGCTGGGACATGTCGAACATGAGCTCCTCGCCTGGGACCGGGCCCGGGCCCCAGGAGGGGCGAGCGGAATGCGACGGCCGGACCAAGTCCGCTGAAGGCCGTACGGTGGTCCGCGGCCAGCCGGGGCCCAGTCGTGCCGCCCCGGCGCGGAGCGGAGCCCCCACCCGGTTTCTTCTTGCCCGTCTGGCTGTTCTTTTTGGGTGTCATGTCATCTACTCGATACAGGTTGCCCGCGTCCGCCGAGCTTCTCACAGCCGGGCGGTCTGGGCTCAGTCGCCAGCGAATCGATCTTTTCGGCCGGGCAGCTGCCGGACTAACCTCGATGCGGTGAGCCATCAGGTCGCACTAGGAGGCGTGCTAGACGCCAGCTTGGCTTTGAGAGCGTCCCAAGAGACGGGGCCTTGCTCCCGTAGTTCCTCCAGAGCCTCAACCGCGTCAGAAAGGTCAAGGCGATCCTCGATGAGATCGAGGAGTCTGGCCTCCTCCATCGAAACCACGCACGCTACATCCTTGCCGTGACGAGTCAGGCAGATGCGTTCCTTGGTGTAAGCAACACGATTGACGACTTCCGCAGATCCTCACGCGCGGCGGTGATTGGCATACTGGTCATGGGTCGATCTCCCGTTCCGTCTTACCAGCCTACGCTTCTGTACGTATTGTAACTTACGTACGTTCCGATGTCCTGTAGGACCCAAGTACATAAGTTTCTTATGTAGAAAACGCGCAAAGGTAAACCGCCAATGAGAGAGACCGAGCAATTCTTCGCGGAGCATCCGGTGTTCACACTGGAGCAGTTCGCGGCGACCGTAGGGAGAAACGTGTCCACGAACGTGAAGCTACCGGCATCTCGCCTATTTCGCGGGGGCCGGCAGGGTGAAGCGGGTTCGCAACGCGCTGTACGCCGTGGTTCCTCCGGGCGTCGCTGTCGAAGCGTACACGCCCGATCCCTACCTGGTGGCCGCAGCCGCGGGCCAAGGCACTCCGCTCGGGTATCACACCGCTCTCGAACTCCTTGGCGTTGCTCACTCGATGTTTCGCACCAAGACAAGTTGTGAGCCGACGCCGCAGCTCGTCGTTTGTCTTTGGCGAGTACCAAGTCGCCTTCGTGTCTCCGCCGGCGGCACTCATCAGATCTGCGAACCTCGACCTCGGCGTGACGTCGATCACCTACGGGGCTACCACGCTCGCGATAACCGGCAGGGAACGGACCTTGGTCGATTGCCTGACGCAGTCGGCCCGCGCCGGTGGACTGGAGGAGGTTCTCAACTCGGTCACAGGGTTCGGCGTGGTCGAGTTGGCCGAGGTCGAATCCTACCTACGGGCCTTGGAGATGCGACGGGCTTGGGCTGTAACCGGCTACTTTCTCGAAAAACGGCAGGCACACCTCTTTGTGCCCGACGAGGTGCTCACCCGGTGGGAAAAGGAACGGCCCAGAAGTCGCCAGTACTGGCTGCGCGGCCGGCGAGGTGGGTTCCTCGCCAAACGCTGGAATCTGGTCGTGCCCGAGTTCGTGGGAGCGCTTCTTGGAGACTGACCGTTTTGCGCCTAGTGGGACAGGAAGGTGGGGGACAGGGTGGTGGAGATCATCGTGAGGCGGGGAGGCAAACGGTAGACTCGCAACCGTAGGCTCGTCAAGCGGCTTGGTACGTACGGATATCGACCAGTGACCCCGAGGCCGCAGCTTCCTCCGCCATAGACAGCACCCGCTCGGTGATGGCGGAGTCAAGGTATTCTTCGCCGCAATTCGCGCACACCAGCGCAGGTACGCATTTGACCACGAAGGTCAGCTCCCCACGCTCGAGGGTCACCGTACTGGTGCCAGGTTGAGTTTCTCCGTTGCGGCGCACCGAGCAAATCATTCCTTTCGCCTCCTCAACTCCTCCCACAGGGCTGGATCGGGCTCGTAGACCGTGATGACGATCAGCTCATCGTCCGGCGCACCGCGTGTACTCGGAAGACCACTCGCATCCCCGGCGACTCAGAAGAATGGATACGGTATACGTTCACAAGAGTACCTCACCGTACTGAAGCAGTTGAGCCGTTCACCTCGCTGTCAGCGCTACGCCAGGCTACGGGTGAACCCGCGGGCCTTGCATCGGACTTTAGATGGAATAGGCCCGCCGCCGAGCTCGACCGCGTAGCGGCCCTCGCCCGCGCGGCCAGTATGCGAGGGCAAGGAAATTGTCGTGGTCATGGGCGTCGGTTTCGTCGGCGCCGTAATGGCGGCCATCGTCGCCGACGCCACGACGACACCGGCCGGCCGGCCAAGTTCGGTCATCGGTTGCCAGCGCCCCAGCACGCGCAGCTTCTGGAAGATCCCGCTGCTGCGATTCGCGGCGTCTCGCTCGTCAAAGCCGAGGACCCCGAAGTCGACGCCATGATCTCCCGCTGCGTGCGCGACAAGCAGACGCTCGCGGCGACCTTCGACAGCGACGACCTCGGGCTCGCCGACTGCGTCGTGGTCGACGTGCAATGCGACTACACGAAGAACAGCCTGGGCGACATGAGAACCGGGAGGTCGGATGGCTGTCTTCGAGGCCCCTGCGGTTCATCGGAAGATGCTGCTACTGTCTGTGGTGATCGAGACCACCGTGGCCCCGGGAACCACCGAGTTCGTCGCCTACCCCATCCTGAGAAAGGCGTTCAGCTCCGCGGCTTCGAATCCCTTCCCCATCTGGCCAAGCTAAGGATGGGTCATGCCCGGCAAACTATGTCGCGTCGATCAGGGACTTCTGGCGCGTTTGCAGCGGAATGAACCAAAGCGCACGGGAGCGCGTGTCAAGTTTCTGTCCGAGGTGCTGAACACGGATAAATTTCCGCTGACGGTCCTGGATCGCCCGATGGAGAGCGAAACCTGCAAGATCGTTGAAAACTCGTATCGCGCCACCATCCTGGCCTTTCTCGACGAATGGAGCGTTTTTGCGGAAAAAAACGGCGTGGATCTCACAAAGGTCGTCGACGCCATCAAGGTCCGCCCAACGCACTTCGAACATGATCTTTCCCGGACCCGGTATCGGCGGTTACTGCCTGCCCAAGGACGGGGGCTCGGCTGTCTGGGCCTATCAAACCTGATGGGCTTTGAAGATGACATTTTTAAGAATCACGACCGGCCGCCATCGACATCAACGACACCCGGTCCCTGCGCGCCGCACGAGATCACCCGGGATGCGCTGCGCAACATGGGAAAAATCGTCGCCACATCAACCGTTGCGGTTGTAGGGCGCCTCCTATCGGGAAGATGTAGGAGACACCCGCTACAGCGGATCGGAAATCATCGTCCGGAAAATAACCGAAATGGGCGGCGAAATCATCGTGCATGACCCTTATGTAAAACACTGGTGGGAGCCGGAGACACCCGACACCATCCGGCTCCGGACGCGCGCTCGCGGGTCCTCGAGTCGTTCGAACCATGAGAGGCAAATGGACGACCTGATAGCCAACATCCACCCGGGCGAGATCCTCCGTGAGGAGTTCTTGGAGCCTCTTGGCATCAGCCAGAATCGCCTGGCTCGGGAGATCGGCGTCCGCCGTCCGGCGCATAAACGAGATCGTTCTGGAGAAGCGGGCGGTCACCGCCGACACGGCCCTGCGACTCGCCCTCTATTTCGGAACGACCGCCGCCTTCTGGATGGGTCTGCAAACGGACTACGATCTCGAACGCGCCAGCGCTTGCTCGCCACTCGCCCGCGGCGGTACTCATCGCGGAGCAGGTCACGAGCACCATCAGACAAACTTTCAGCGCCCCGCGCTCACCCGCAACCGCGGTCCTGCCGCCTTGATCACCCTGAGTCTCCTCGGTCTTGAGATGCTCGACGTCCTCACCCTACCTGGCTCTTGAGCCTGGCCAGGTGGTCGAGTGGACCGGGTCGGGGCACGTTGGGCCACTGAGCGGCTGCCGCCCGAGCGTCGCCACCCCCTGGAGCGGACCTCGCACAGGGCGCGGCCGCTCACGCCGCCTCCGCCGGGCGCGGTTTGCCCGCCAACTCCCTGGTGCCCTATCATGGCCGGGTGACCATACAGCCCATCATCCTCGCCGGCGGGTCCGGCACCAGACTGTGGCCGGCCTCGCGCCAGAGCCACCCCAAGCAGCTGCTCGCCCTCACCGGCGACCTTACGCTTCTGCAGGAGACGGCGCTTCGTCTCTGCGACTTCGCCGCCTGCGCGGTGGCGCCCGACCCCATCGTCGTCACCGGCGAGGACTACCGCTTCGTCATCGCCGACCAACTGCGCGAGGTGGGCGTGAGCGCACCGCACGTCATCCTCGAGCCGGCGGGGCGCAACACGGCCCCGGCGCTCACCCTGGCCGCGCTGCTCTGCGCGTGCGCCGAGAGCGATCCGGTGCTGATGGTCATGGCTTCGGACCACTTCATCACCGACCTGCCGGCCTTCCAAGCGGCCGTGGCTGAAGGCGCCCAGCTCGCCGACGCGGGACTGCTCGTCACCTTCGGCATCGTTCCCGACCGGCCCGAGACCGGCTACGGCTACCTCAAGACCGGGCGGCCCAGCGCCAGGCGCGGCACCGCCCGAGCGCTCGCAGCCTTCGTCGAGAAGCCCAACGCCGCCGCCGCCCAAGCCTACTTGGACGACGGCGGTTACCTCTGGAACAGCGGCATCTTCATGATGAAGCGCTCGGTGTGGCTGAGAGCCCTCGAGCGCTGCCGGCCCGAGATAGCCACGGCCTGCCGCTCCGCCTGCGCCCAGACAGAGATCGACGGCGTCTTCGCCCGCGTCGACAGCGAGGCCTTTCTCGCCTGCCCCTCCGACTCCATCGACTACGCCGTCATGGAGAAGCTCCCGGCCGGCGAGTCGGTGGCCGTGCCGCTCAACTGCGGCTGGTCTGACGTCGGCGCCTGGGGCGCCCTGTGGGCGGTCTGTGAGAAAGATGGTGACGGCAACGTCGCCAAAGGCAGGGTGATTCTTGAAGATACGCGGGATTCGCTCGTGCATGCCGATTCTCGCCTGGTGACGGTGCTCGGCGGCGACGGCCTGGTGGTGATCGAGACTCCCGACGCAGTGCTCGTCGCTCCCAAGGACAAGACGGACGACCTCAAGCCCCTCGTCACACGGGTGAGGGAGCTCGACGAGAATCTCACGGTCTTTCACCGCAAGGTCTTTCGCCCGTGGGGCAAGTTCGACTCCGTCGACGAGGGCGACCGCTTTCAGGTGAAGCGCATCACGGTGCTGCCGGGCGCCAAACTCAGCCTGCAAATGCACCACCGCCGGGCCGAGCACTGGGTCGTCGTGCACGGAGAGGCCGAAGTGACCTGCGGCGACCGGGTCTTCCGCCTGCGGGAGGACGAGTCGACCTACGTGCCGGTTGACACGCCGCACCGGCTGTTCAATCCGGGGCCGGAGCCGCTCGAGATCGTCGAGGTACAGTCAGGGGACTATCTCGGTGAGGACGACATCGTTCGGCTGGAGGACAGCTACGGGCGCATAGGCCGCTAGCGACGGAGCATGAAGGGACTCGGTCTGCTCCCGACTCTTGGCTCGAAGCGTACGTGTCGATGGCCGATCGATCTCGACCGCCGCGCGCGAGTTCGACTGCGCCACACTCCCGATGACATCAATCGAGGACTCCCACGATGTCGAACGCATCGATCGCGATCTCGGCGCCGCTGGAGCGGGGGCTCTTCTTACCCAGGCATTCGATCTTGACCGCGTAGGTGCCCGGGTCCACCGACAGCGAATAGGTACCATCGGACCCGGTGGTCGTGGCGGCGACGAAGGCGTGGGTCGCGGAATCGGTCAGGGTGACCGTGCATCCCGCCACCGGGGATGAATCCTGGTTCGTGACCTTGCCGTGTAACTGCACCCCATCCGCAAAGGCCACGCCCGTCCAGATCAGCAGACTGAGCGCCAGCAGGGCACACGCAAGGATTCCAGCCTTCGCCTTGACCACGATTCCTCGCCCTCTCGGACATCTCTACGTGAGCGCGGAAGGGTCAAGACGCACGCCACAAGATCTTGTTCCCCCCACGGGTCGTCGCCCCTACTCGGCACAGACCCGCTACTCTGCGCCGGCCAACACGTTGTGGGGCTCAAGGGAGCGTACTATCTGGGCGGCGGCGACGCAAGCGTGTGAGCGGTGTCGGGGTCCACCGAGCTGACACCGGCCCCCGGAGCCTTCAGAAGATCGGCCAGCCCGTCTCCCGAAACATCTCGTGGAAGCCTCATACGGCAAGCAGTTCATCCCGAACAAAGTGCAGCCGCATCATGCGCGGCCGCTCGGCTGGGTCTTCGAAGTGGCAGATGACGGCGTCTCGCAACTCACGCTGCAATGTCTCCACGTCGTTCGCTTGAGTGAAGATCGGCTCGCCGAGGGCCCGGGCGACATACCCGCCTTCCGGTGCCTCCTCAACCACGAAGATGATCTCGTCCACGCGAATCGCCTCTCTCCAGTGAACTTCGACCATGATTCTACTCCCTGATCTTCACGCTAGCCGCGCAAGAGTGATAAGTGCACGACAATCTGAATTTACTAATATAGAAGACGACAGTAATACTTTCTCAAATAAACTAAACGAATTAGAAGTTCCTGAAGGAATTAAAGCTCGTTGGTATAATGCAGCCATTCCTGTTTTTATTGTAATATTTGGCACATTTGCTGGCTTACTTTATACCGGTTGGGACCAAACAATATGGCAAGATACTACCATGTCATTTTCGACAAAATTATCGACTGTGATTGGGAATAGTGATTCATATGCAGCTCTGCTTTGGGCGTCAATTTCTGGAGTTTTAGTAGCAATTTCGTTAACACTTATTCAGAAGATCTTAAATTTAAAAGATACTGTCGACAGTTTAATTAATGGTTTCAGAACCATGTTAACTGCTATTGTAATTCTTGTTTTAGCCTGGTCAATTGCATTAGTTACAAAACATTTACATACCGCCGACTTCATATCGCATAGTCTTGTAAGTATTAATATGGGGCCGCAATTTATACCTGCTTTTACATTTATTCTTGGAGCCTTAGTAGCTTTTTCTACTGGTTCTTCATGGGGTACAATGGCTATTTTATATCCATTGATTTTACCTGCATCATGGTTAATTGCTCAAAATTCAGGATTAAATCATGAAGAATCATTAATGATTTTTCATAATGTTGTTTCTGCAGTTTTAGCTGGTTCGGTAATGGGAGATCATTGTTCGCCTATATCTGATACTACTATTTTAAGTTCACTTGCAAGCTCA